>NZ_CPYD01000008.1 GCF_001112925.1 Yersinia nurmii | reverse complement strand
GACGCCGGAAGAATATCGGCTGATGGCTGAGAAACCGGAAATCTCAAAAAGTGTGTGGAACTAAAGCTGGGATACTTACAGGTACATCTGCGGGTATATCCCGGTTCGATAATGTTTATCCCCACGCAGAACCCTTGAAAGGATACTCAATATGGCTCTGAGTGAGGTGAAGGGTTCGTGCAGCCAAGCCTGAAGCAAAAGCTTATAAGCTTACAGATGGCGAAAGAATGGTATTGCTGGTTCACCCTAACGGTTCTAAATACTGGCGGCTGCGTTATCGTTTCGGTGGCAAAGAGAAGATGCTGGCGCTGGGGAAATACCCTGAAGTGTCATTGGCTGATGCCCGGGCACGGCGTGATGAAGCCCGGATAAATAGCTCAAAAAATAGTAGTAGAGAGGTATGGTGGTTTCTAAGGCTGCTTCTTTGTTATTGTCATGTTTTTAGCTGATTTTGAGCCAATTAAAAGAGCAAAATAATTTAAATTTACCTTAAGTCGGATTTATTTTTTGTGTGCATGGTTGATACTCCATATTGGTAGAGGTGAGAAAGATGGCTCACGAAGAATTTTAATTTCCTTCTTTACTATTTTGCTATTTTTTGAACTTAGAATAATAGCTATTGGATTGATTTTTTCCCGAAAATGAATTTTCCTACAGCGTGATGAGAAAATTCATATAGCAGATGTAGGATGTTTCATTTATTATCATCCGTTATTTCCTTTTTATTGTTTTTGGTCAAATAAGATATATCGCTATTAAATTAAAAACATTTAGCACTTAAGTATGACAATCTTTGCTTTATGGATACGAAGCACTGCCTTTATCCGTATATGGCAGGATAAATGCCCAATTAATTTAATTAAAACGATCTTTTAATCGGTAAAATCACCATTTACTAGATAAAAAGATCGCGTATAGTTCATTCTTGTTGTTCGGGGTGAAATTTAAGGAAAACTGATAATTCAGCGTATTTAGTAAAATCTGTAAATTATGAAATATAGTGTAGACATAAACAAAGTCATGAGAGGGATATCGTCCTAATTCTCATCTTTTTATCTACCTATAAATAATATTATCGTTTTTGCTATTCTGTCTTTTCAGGAATTTTGTGCCTTTTAATAATTATTTTGTTTTCTTTTTTAATTATTAATGGGTATTCAATCATGGTGTTTTCAGATAAGAGTTTGAATTCATCGTGCCATCGTATCTGTATAAAAATATTGTCTAATTAAAGGTCTTTATTATGTCTAACTTCAAGAAAAGTGTATTGGCTACAGCGTTAATTTCTTCTGCGTTTATTTCACAGGTATTTGCTGCTGATGAAGGTAATGGACGTATCCATTTTACTGGTACAGTAATTAATGCTCCTTGTTCGATTGCGCCAAACTCTACCGATATTAATGTCGATCTGGGACAGGTATCAAATAAGGTGCTGGAAACCGGCAATAAACATTCCGAGAACGTTAGCTATAACATCGATTTGCAAGATTGCGATCTAAGTGAGCAAACGGCTGGTTCAGTAACTTATCCGGCAATGTCTAAAGTTAGCGTGACCTTCGGTGGGGTTTCTGATGCCTCTGCTGCAGCTTTGCTGGCTAACACCGGTAGCGCGACTGGCGCGGGTATCCGCCTGATCGATGCGAATGGTGCATTGCTAAAAGTTGGCGATACCAGCGCTGATATCAATCTGATCTCCGGTATTAACCAAATTGCTTTTGCAGCTCGCGTTGAAGCGACTGGTACTGCGGTGAAAGCCGGTACTATTGTTTCTCAGGCTACCTACGCACTGAACTATAAATAATCTCCCTTTTTATCGCGTCGATTTAAGGGGAGGAAACTCCCCTTTGCTCATTTGTGCCAAAAAAGAAACGCTCTCAATCGATATAAATAATTATTTATACGCCATAAGACAGTGATTTATTTATGCAAAGTGATTCTAAAAGAAAAGCAATGATCTTTCGAATGATGCCAATATTATCGTTGGCAGGCATAGGTTTATTCCTGCCTGAACATACTATGGCGGTAGAATTTAATACCAATATTATTGACGCTCAAGACCGTAATAATATTGATCTTTCCCGCTTTGAAGTTAATGACTATACGCCACCAGGGGATTATCTTCTGGATATTCTGGTCAATGGCAGGTTATTACCTGATTCATCTCTTATTACCTATTTGCCTATGGATGAAGGGAAGTCAAGTAAGGTTTGTTTAACGCCTGAATTGGTCAATTCTTTCGGTCTTGCTCCAGCAGTGCGTAATTCAATGGGGTTATGGGATAACGGTCGATGCGTTTCTATCGATGATAAGCAAGAAATAACGGAAAGTTACGATAAAGAAAAGCAGCATTTGATTATTTCTATTCCGCAAGCCTGGCTAGCTTACAGCGATCCGAACTGGGTTCCGCCATCTCAATGGGATGATGGCGTACCTGGCGCTTTGTTGGATTACAACCTGTTTGGGAACTATTACGCGCCTAATTCAGGGAAGAGTACGACAAACATCAGCAGCTACGGCACCGCAGGGGCCAATATGGGACCGTGGCGTATTAGGGCCGACTATCAATATATTAATAGTGACAATGAAGGTACGCATTACAGTAATTTTGACTGGTCTCAGGTTTATGCTTTTCGTGCTATTTCCTCGATAGGTGCCAAATTTGTCGGTGGGCAGACTTACCTGAGTTCCAGTATTTTTGATTCTTTTCGTTTTTTGGGGGCTTCCCTCGCTACTGATGAGCGGATGTTGCCGCCTACGCTGCGTGGCTATGCGCCGCAAGTTATGGGAATTGCTCGTACCAATGCGCGTGTCATTTTGAGCCAAAATGGCAGAACCCTGTATCAGACTAACGTTGCTCCCGGCCCGTTTGTTATTCAAGACATCAGTGAAACGGTGCAAGGAAATATTGATGTGAGGGTAGAAGAAGAGGATGGGCATAACACTTCTTTTCAGGTCAGCGCTGCCAGCGTGCCATTTTTAACTCGTAAGGGTTCAGTGCGTTATAAGACCGCTTTGGGGCGGCCAATGTATGGCAATAATAATGCGGTGAGCGATCCGATTTTCTTTAACGGGGAATTTTCTTGGGGAGCCTTCGACGATATATCACTATATGGTGGCCTGATTGCTACGTCACAGGATTACACCGCGGTTGCGGTGGGAATGGGGCAGAATTTACGTGAGTTTGGTGCTTTATCCGTTGATGTGACTCACTCACGCACTCAATTACCTGAGCAGGAAAAACTGAGTGGGGAAAGCTATCGGATCAACTATTCCAAACGTTTTGACCAGACTAATAGCCAAATCACCTTTGCTGGATACCGTTTCTCCGAAAAAAACTTTATGAGTATGAATCAGTACTTGGATCGGCTGAGTGGCAATAACTATCTACAAAATGACAAACAGACTTATACCCTGACGGCCAACCAATATCTGGCATGGCCGGATGTGACAATGTATTTATCCGCGACGCATAAAACCTATTGGAATGATGTTTCCAGTAATAACTATGGAATTTCGCTCAGCAAGCTCTTGGATATTGGTCCGTTTCAGGGTGTTTCTGCGGCTGTTTCTGCCAATAGAGTGAAATACAAGAACGAAAATGAAAACCAAATTTTCTTCTCTTTTAGTTTGCCAATTGGCACAGGACAGCAAATTAGCTATGACGCGCAGCGAGATAAAACGAACGGCTATACCCAAAATATTTCTTACTTTAATAGCCAGGATGCCAAAAATATCTGGCGTGTCAGTGCTGGCGGTGGAAATCCTGAATTGCAGAAGGGGGATGGCGTATTTCGCGGCGGTTATCAGCACCGTTCGCCCTATGGTGAGTTTGGTATTGATGGTAGCCATAAAAATAGCCAATACAACTCGGTGAATACCAATTGGTATGGCTCATTAACGGCGACTGCGCAAGGCTTAGCCGCGCATCAGAATCCATCGGGTAACGAACCCAGACTGATGATTGATACCGGTAATATTTCTGGAGTGTCTCTAAATAATCATTCCACCGTAACTAACGGTTTGGGTTTGGCCGTTGCCAATGGCGTGACAAGTTACCAGCAATCGGATGTTCGAGTTGATATGCAAAATTTGCCTGATGATATCGAGGTGTATAACACAGTGATTCAGAAAACCCTGACCGAAGGTGCAATTGGCTACCGAAAAATTCGGGTGGTGAGAGGTCAGCAAATGATGGCAGTCATTCGTTTATCCGACGGTAGTTATCCGCCATTGGGTTCTTCGGTAGTGGCAGATAAAACCGGCGCTGAAGTCGGAATAGTTGGAGATAGCGGGTTGGCTTATCTGGCCGGATTGGAAGATGCGGCACAGTTAACCGTGCAATGGGGGAAAAATCAGTGTCGTCTGACATTGCCAGAGAATAAAGGTATCAACTCCGGAAAAATTTTACTGCCTTGCCAGTAACCCAATGATTAATTAATCGTCAGTATTGGCCTGAATGGCTCAGGCAATTGGGCGATAGAGAGTACAGAACTGACAAAATTTAAAGTGAGTAATGATGATGATTTTGGAAAACAAAATGAGATGCACGACCGCTATTCAGCCTAAAAATATGTTGGTGATGCTGGCGTTAATGCTGCTTGGCACGGTGAATAGTCAGGCGGCAATAAATTTGGACCGGACACGGATTATTTTCGATAGTAGCGATAAGTCGGCCAGTATTATTCTTGAGAATAAGAGTAAAACCTCCCCTTATCTGGCTCAGTCCTGGCTGGAAGATGCTGAAGGGAAAAAGATTGATAGTCCTCTCGTCGCTTTACCGCCGATGCAACGTATTGATGCAGGGCAAAAAAGTCAGGCTCGTATTATGAAATTGCCTGATGCCAGCACGCTTGCTACGGATCGTGAAACGTTATTCTATTTTAACGTGCGTGAAGTTCCGCCAAAAAGTGAAATGGCTAATGTGGTCCAGATTGCTATTCAGAACCGGGTAAAACTCTTTTATAGGCCAACGGCGATTAAAGCTGATTATAAAGAGGCCTGGCAGGATAAACTTCAGCTTACTAAACAACGTGAGAGTCTGAAAATTTATAATCCGACGCCTTATTATGTCACTCTGGGATATTTGAGTCAGGATAATCGGGGTAATTTTCCCGGTTTTGACAGTGTGATGATTGCGCCTTTCGGTACTGAAATCGTGAAGACTCCGGGCTATAGCGGAGATCATTATAGCTTGGGATATATGGATGATTTTGGCGGCTTGGTGTTGCGCATATTTAATTGTTCATCGGTTGAGTGCCAGATCCAGCCTGCGGAAAAGAATAAATAATGTTTATTGCCATTTCGTTAATGGTCGAGGATAAATAATGGTCCTTTTATTTCTAGCAAAATTGCGCCGCTTCTATGGCTCGCTGGTTCTTTTGAGTGCTACCTTATTACTGGCTCCAACGGCATATGCGCTGGATTGTGTAGAAGCGGGTACTGGCGTGGTTATTAAACCTGCAATTCCGATTGGCGCATTGGCAATTCCATCCAATGTCGCTGCTGGAACTAAGGTCTGGGAATCTAATGATATTACGGTGACGGCTTACTGCGACAATGTGCTGGGAAGTCTCCGGGATCAAGTGTGGTTTTATTTTAACCCGCTGAATCACACATTAGGTCAGGGCTTGCAGTTAGGCGTGAGTTATTTAGGTCAGGAGCTAGAAACTAACGGTAAGGGAATAAATACCAATACGGCACCTATCGTTAAAGGGCAGAACGTAACCGTGACCGTGACTTTCCGACTATATATTAAAGTGACAGGAAATCCGCCTTCCAGCGGCACTTATCCCGGAGCCAATACTTTTACGGTTTTCCAGTTGGATGGTTCCAATGGGCTTAACCTTACCCCAAGAGCAAAGAATCTAAGATATTCTCTATCTGGATTAAGTTCAACGCGCTTTATTGCCTGCGGTGCGGATTTAGTGGTATATCCGGAATCACAGGTCGTTAGTTTTGGTTCGTTTAATAAATCGCTGTTATCAACGACGGGAAATGGGATTAGCGCGCCTTTTGCAATTACTTCAGTGAAGCAAGGCTGTTTGTCCAACTTTTCTATTCAGGCTCAGTTTTCAACCACCAATCCGTTAATTGGTGATAATGCCATCGATCTGCAAAATGGTTCTAAATTGACCATCTATGATGATGCTGATCAAGCGGTAGTATTTAACCGTTATGCTGATTTTGCCGTGATGAATGATGTGAATCAGGTCACTAAAAATTATACCGCCAGCCTGAATGCCATTCCGGGGCAAGCCATAAAATTGGGTCAGTTTGACGCTACGGCAATAATTAAGATTAACTATTACTAGGTTAGGGCAGGCAAGTGAAAACTGAAAAGATGCAGCCAGAAGAGGCTGCATTCATAATTTATCCAGATTAATTTATCAGAAATGATTTACCTTGCTGGAGTACTAAATCACAGGCTTTAGTTTTAATTTTTTCAGTGATTTGAGCAGTGCCCAGATTATTGAGATCCAGACTTTTACCTTCGCCGGTTTTCAGTAATCCCCCCAGACCTTCCTGATAGTCCTGACTTTTGGCATTTTCCGTACTGGTAATGCCTAATTTACTCATCAGCTGATCTTTAATTGCCGTAGTGCCATTGGCCGATAAAACGTTATTTTGAACGCAGTATTGCAAAATACCTGCGGCATTCGTCATGGTACTCGCGCTGAGTGCCTTATCGCCGCCGTTAAGCAGCCCAGTAAGCGAAGATAATGATGAAGAGCTATCCCCCGATTTACTGTATTCGTCCGCTGCATTTTTTACCGAGTCGAATAAACTGTTGGCTTGAGCACTCGCGGTTACCAGAGTGCTGGAAAAGGCCAAAGCCAGTAATAGACGATGAGTGTTATTCATAGAAACTCCTATTTCACATTGTGGGCTATAGCCAAGATCCTGAAGCACTGAAGCACTGAAGCACTGAAGCACTGAAGCACTGAAGCACTGAAGCACTGAAGCAGTTAGTTAGACCGTTAGTCGTTAACTTCACGGGCAGCATAACGCAAAAATTTAACTTAGGAGAGCGTCTGATTTTGGCTCTACTGCATATTGACGGATTTAGAATTCGCATATCAGGTTGTCCGAAAGCTGATAACTTATCGGGTTGGAAAATAGAAACACACTGAGAATCATCGGAAATCTACCCCTGAGTGGCACATTATGGGATGATCATGACAACAACATAATTTAGGTGACGTTATGGCTTCGCTGAAAGATGTGGCTAAATTGGCTTCGGTATCATTAATGACTGTTTCTCGGGCGATTAATAACCCGGAGCAATTGCGGCCTGAAACCTATCAGCGAGTGATGCAGGCCATCGACGCTCTTAATTATGTGCCTGATTTTTCTGCACGGAAAATGCGAGGTAACACTACGAAAACCTCGACGTTAGGAGTTTTGGCTTTCGATACGGCCACGACGCCATTTTCCGTTGAAATGCTGCTTTCGATTGAGCTGACGGCGCGGGAATGCGGCTGGAATAGTTTTCTGGTGAACCAGACTTCGGCGGAAGACAGTGAACGTGCCGTTAATCAACTGCTTTCCCAGCGTCCAGATGGTATTATTTTTACTACTATGGGGTTACGCAGCATCCAGATCCCAGCGCGATTAATGGATAAGAAGTTAGTGCTTGCTAACTGTGTGAGCGACAATTCGGATGTGGCCAGCTATATTCCTGACGATTTTTTGGGTCAATATCAGGCAATAAAACGACTGATTGAATGTGGGTATCGCCGCCCCCTGTGTTTTTATCTGCCTGAGAATACGCTCGCCGCTCAGGCACGTCGTGCCGGTGCTGAAAAAGCGTGGCAGGATGCCGGTCTGCCTTTAAGTGATTTACGTCAGGAACACATGATTTGGGGGGATGAGCATTACCCGGATGTCGTTACACTGCTAAATGCACACTGTCCTAATGACAAACTAGATTTTGATATTCTGGTTTGCGGCAATGATCGTATCGCTTTTCTCGCTTATCAGGTGTTATTAGCTAAAGGCATTAAAATCCCACAGCAAGTTGGGGTACTAGGTTATGACAACATGGTCGGTATCGGTGGGCTATTTTTACCTCCACTGACTACAGTGCAATTGCCGCATGATGAAATCGGCCGTGCCGCAGCTTTGCATTTAATCCAAGGCAGAACAGATAGCGAAATTCATAAAATTCCGTGTCCTCTGCTAGAAAGATCTTCTCTCTGATTTTCCAATTAAACCGACTGCGGTATTCATCCGCAGCCGTTTAATCCTAAATTTTTCAGCCTGCTTTTAGCGTCCAGTATTGCCCACTCTCAAGCATGGCCTGACCATTATCTGCAAAAAGTGAAAGCTGGCGTAGGCCTTTACTTGGATAAATGCGACTGGTCAGGCTCGCTTCACCATCATTTACAAACACCTCTATTGATGATTTATCGATAAATATTCTCAATGATAAGGTGTTGTCAGCGGGGATTTTGACGCTGCGATAGCCGGAAAGACGGTGCTGCGGATAATGGCGATTGAGGATCAACCGTTGAGCCTGACTGTCGATAAAGACGGATACGCCTTCATCTGCGGCCTCAACTCCCCCCAAACGTAGGCCGAAGCGTTCGGCGTTGCTATCGTTGAGATTCCATCGCAACTGTATTTCCAGTGCGCTGGCCTCGTCGACAATTTGTCGGGTGATGTTTTCTAATGGCAACCTTTCTAACTCTACGTGCTGGCGACGCAGCGTTTCCAGCTCAAATATGGGCTGCATCCATAACTGCCCGTTATCTTTAATACTTAATTCTCGCGGTAAAGTCAGGCAACCGGCCCAATATTCCGCTTTAGAAGGCATATTGGATTCCCACATATCCATCCATCCAATAACAATTCGACGACCATCTTTGGCTGTGAATGATTGCGGTGCATAAAAATCGTGTCCTTGGTCCAGCTCGACAAAAGGTTGGGCACGTTTAAAGGCCGTGCCGGGCTGCCAAGAACCGCGTAAATAACCGCTTTGGAACAGATTACGAAAACGGTAGCCTTCGGCTTTTATGCCTTGCGGGGAAAACATCAAAATCTGTTCTTCTCCCAGCGTGAAGAAGTCTGGGCATTCCCACATGTAGCCCTCGCCGGTCCCCGCTTTGGCTAGAACCTGCTGGAAAATCCATTGGTGCAGCGTTTCGCCGCGGTATAGCAGCACTTGTCCGCAATCGACATGATCTCGCGCACCAATCACCATCCACCAAACGCCGTCTTGTTTCCATACCTTAGGATCGCGAAAATGCATGATGCCGTTCGGCGGAGTCAGGATAACGCCTTGTTTTTCAAAATTGATTCCATCCTGACTGGTTGCCAGACATTGTACTTCGCGAATAGCACCATCATCTCCCGGCTGATTGAGCCAAACGTGACCGGTATAAATTAGGGTCAGCGTGCCATTATCATCTACCGCGCAGCCGCTGAAACAGCCGTCTTTATCCCACTCATCGGCCGGTGTCAAAGCGATCGGCTGGTGTTGCCAATTCACCATATCGGTACTGGTGGCGTGTCCCCAGTGCATGGGCCCCCAGTTTTCGTCATAGGGATGATGCTGGTAGAAGGCGTGATAAAGGCCGTTGTGGTAAATCAGTCCGTTGGGATCATTCATCCAACCTGCGGGAGGAGCCAGATGATAATTGGGGTAGAAAGCGTCCCCGACCTGAGGAATTAATTGTTGCAGCGCATGGTTAGCGCGATCCAGTTGCGTTGTCATAATCATTCACTTGATTGTTAAGTTAAGAGGTAAGTGCTGGCTTCGGGGAGTAGCACGTAACAGAAAGCAGGAAAGCAGAGTGAGGCCCAACACCATGCCGCCCATGATCATGTAAGTAGCAGCGAAGCCGCGTAGGTCATAACTGTGTCCGGCCAATGGCGACAACACGCTGGCGCAAACCTGAGTGACAAATTGGAAACCCACCAGATACAAAGTGGCGGATAGGCGTGGATCGAACTGGCTGGTGATGTATTTGAACATGGCGATCAATAGGATCGGCAGTTCAACGGCGTGTAGCAGTTTCATCAGGGAAATGGTGACGGCGTCATCAGCTAACCCTGAACCGATAATTCGCAGAGACATGATCATACCGCTTAGTAGCAGACCTTGTTTGGCACCAATGCGATTAACCAAGAAGGGAGCTAAAAACATGCCGCCCGCTTCCAGGAATACCTGTAGTGAATTTAGAAAACCGTACATTTCATTGCCGCGGCGCGGATCTGAAAATAGAGAAGAGAAATAGACCGGGAATTGTTGGTCATAAACGTTATAAATACTGACGCCCATCACAAATACAACCAAAGCCCAAAAACGTTGCGTGCTAAGCAGCCCCAAAGCATCTGATAGGGTTAATGCGCTAGATTTGCCATATTCCAACTGATTGAGGGCATCGGTTTTAACTTCCCGCAGGCAGAGCAATAGCAGCAGAAATACCACCGCCGATGAGGATGCCATCCAAAAATTGATATTAGGATTAATGTTAAACAACATTCCGGCGAAGAAAGTGGCGCAGGCCCAGCCTAAAGATCCCCACATGCGTGCTTTGCCAAATTCAAAGCCAACAATACGGCTAACGCGTTCGGTATAGGATTCCAGAGCACCGATGCCCGCGAAGAAAGTGGCTCCTACATATAATCCACCCACAATTGCGCCAGCCAGCATGTTGAGTCGCAATAGCGGAGCATAGAGAAAGATGAAGAAGGGGCCGCTGAGAAGTAATAAGCCGCCAATTGCCCACAGTAGATTTTTTCGTAGCCCTAATTTGTCCTGAATAAAGCCGTATAGCGGTTGGGCGCATAACGCAGTGAGCGCTATGGCTGAAAATGTAGTGCCCGTTTCTGCGCCTTTTAAACCGACGCTTTGATTTAACCATATGGAAAATAGAGAGAATGCTGAAGACCAAGTGAAGAAAAAGGTAAACAGCAGTCCACTCAAAATCAGATATTGGTTACGTATGTTGCCTTTCATAGCGGTACCCTGATGGCTTTGTATGGCACTATTGTTAACGTTAACTTTTTATCATGAGAAGCTAGCGTCTTCTTCATTTGCGATGTTAATCACATATGTTAACGTTAACATTGCTGAGTTGTGAGCTAGATTCCATAAATATATTGGTGGAAAAGAAAGCCGTGGAATACAGGAAAAGGGGATATTGATTTGTTTTGACTATGATTGTTAACATATTGATATGCAAAAACGATTGCCATAGGGTAAATGGCTGATATAGCATAATTGCCCTTATCTTTTGTTGCCTAGAATGGCGCATCCCATGATGAATACGTCAAATAAGACACAATCCCTCGATGGGCAACGTTCAACCTCATTATCTTCGTCAACACTTCCCGGTGTTGTCCGGAATAAAGAAAGTGTTCAACGTATCCTAGTTATCAAGCTGCGGCATTTTGGTGATGTTCTTTTAATCACTCCTTTGTTAAATACGCTGCGAGAAAACTATCCGAATGCGTTGATAGATGTACTGCTTTATGGCGGAACGGAAGCGATGCTGGCGGCAAATAGCACAGTTAATCATGCTTATATCGTCGATCGAAATTTAAAACACGCTGGCCTCAAGGCACAAATTTGTGGCGAAAAAGCGCTGTTTAGCGATCTGAAAAAACAGCGATATGATCTGATCCTCAATTTATCCGATCAATGGCGCGCCGGTGTTTATTGTCGTTTATTACAGCCTAAATTCAGTATCGGTATTCGTTTTCCTAAACGGGATAATGGGCTGTGGCGCTACTGTCATTCCCAATTGGTGGATATTCCGCAGGCAGAAGAACAGCATACGGTATTAAATAATCTGGCTATTCTTGAGCCACTTGGGATTGAGAATATCAGTACTCAAGTCACGATGGCATTCAGTCAGGCTAATATCGATCGCGTCATTGCGATCCGCCAGCAGAATGAACTTGATAGCTATGTGCTGATTCAACCTTCTGCCCGTTGGCGATTCAAAACATGGTCTGCCAGTAATTTCAGCCAATTGATCGATTCACTGACTCAGCAAGGTCATAAGATCTTACTGACGGGGGGACGAGACTCCGCCGAGTTGGATTATATTGCCGAAATTATTGGCGGCTGCGCGCAGCCTGAGAAGATTATCAATCTGGCGGGGACGTTGGATTTACCTGAATTAGCAGTATTTATTGATCAGGCAAAACTATTTATTGGGGTAGATTCGGTAGCGATGCATATGGCTGCAGCTCTGCAAACGCCAGCCGTGGTGCTGTTTGGCCCAAGTAATCTGCAACAGTGGTATCCTTGGCAGGCACCACATACATTGATATGGGCAGGGAACTATCGGACGCTTCCTCAGCCAAATGAAATTGATACAGAGACAACCGAGCGTTATCTGGACGCTATTCCGGTGAATGAAGTGAAAATTGCGGTTGATGCCTGGCTTAACGGCTCAGATCATTAATTCATTGGTCATTCATTCTCCCCTTAACCAGTCTGAATTGAGAGTACCATGACGACAACATCAAATTCTCCGGAGGTTCGCTCCCCGGAAATATCTTTGGCCAATCGCTTAAGCGGTTTACTGGCCGGTTTTGCTGCTTTTCTGCTAGGTGTAGCTCTGCCAACTGCCACCTCTTTCGTGAATATTGCGTTGGTTCTAATTATTATTTGTTTGATTATTCAGCGCGACAGGCTGCAATTCAAAGCGCTGGCAACCAACCCAATTGTTTATTTACCAGCGGTGATGTTCTTGCTGCTGGCGGCATCGTTATTGTTCCATCATAACGATTACGGTTCTGAGATGGTGGGTAAAATGAAGAAGCTGCTGTATGTTCTACCGCTGGCTTTATTTTTCCTGCATCAGAATCGTCTGATTAAGCTATTTGGCGCCGGTTTCCTGTTGGCAAACGCGGTTATACTGGCAGGGTCACTATTGGTTGGCGTATTGCACGTACCGTTAGGCGCTATTGATCCGGCGAATCCGACGATTTTTAAACTTCAAATTACCCAAAACTTTTTTATGGCATTAGCGGCGGTATTGTGGCTGATGCTGGCGTTTAAAAGCAGCGGTTGGAAGCGTTTGGGATATGGCGTTCTGGTTGCCGGTGCTTGCTATAGCGTGCTGTTTTTAGTGCTGGGTCGTACCGGTTATGTGGCGCTGGTGGTAGGGTTAGGATCTTGGCTATTTTTCTCATTAGGAAACCGTCAACGTCTTGGTCTGGTGGCTTTAGGTATTATCGCATTTGCTATTATCGCGCTGGTTCCTAACCGAGCAACTGACCGTATTATGCTGGGCGTTAATGAAATTAAAGCGTGCATGGCATCAACTTCCGGCGATGAATATCAGGCTTGTAACTCTTCTATGGGGCAGCGTTCCGCTTTTGCTATGGAAGCTGCACGACTGATTAAGCAGGCGCCTATTATGGGCAACGGTGCGGGCGGTTTCTTCTATTCCAACCCGGAAACTGGCTATAAGATCAATAACCCGCATAACCAATATCTGCTGGAAACTATTCAGTCAGGTATTTTGGGACTGGTGATATTTCTGGCCTGGATAGTGTGCTGTTTCCGTGCGGCCTGGCAGCAGGATCCGAAGTTACGCAATTTGCTGCTGGCATTACTCTGTAGCTATATGGCCTGTAATTTCTTTAACTCATTCCTGCTAGATTATTCAGAAGGCCATCTGTTTATGATACTGGCTGCGATACTGGCGGGATATTCGGTATCCGCGAAGCAGAATATGCCTCAGACGCTATAGGTTAACCTTGGCTGACCGATGATAAAACGGCTCCTTATTGGAGCCGTTTTGCTTTGTCGCTTTCCTAACCTATGGCTGGCTTCTGGCAACCTGACAAACTTGTTTGAGAGGACTCAATCTGCCTTGTAGTGGATTCTGACGGTCACAATAGCCCAACATGCACTTTATCTACTTATCTCGTAACGGCAAGCTAGGAGTAACTGAGCACCCGTTTATAGCCGTGATAAACACAATTATATATTCCTCATTCAAATCATAAATCTCAGAATGTAGAAACCATTATTATTATCATTCAACCCAGCCACGTTAAATAATCCGAAACTGTGTTGTTTTCCTTGTTGGTTAAATAATCACCGACATGGGGACAGCATCGGATCTACTGCTCTGTTAATAAGGCGACTCTTAGCAGTCATACCACACATGCTTAATTCATGTGTTGGTACGATCAGAAATGACATACTAGAACGAGTGCAGAAGTGGCGCTGTAGCTGGATCTGTGAGGGTTGATGTGGCGAGCATTGTCGATGCAGGTTTGCATTTTTAATGCTGTCTTTTTGTGGGTAGGACAATAACTTGGCAGTATGAAGTTCGTACTGTAAATAAGACTGACTGATGACATATCAGAAGCTAGCGGAATAACATTATATTCTGTCTCTGCTATCTTTATATCGGTTATTAGTTCAGAGAAAAATAGAGGTTTGACCGGCTAAAAGTGTAGTGATTGGGTGGCTTTGTGAAAAGATAGATAATTCATTAAAAAATGCTAATAATCTATACAAAATAAAAAGTAAAAAAATTAACAAGCCATCACGATATCTGTGTTATCGGTTTTTTATTTTCTTTTTTGTAAATAAAAAATAGGTGGAAAATAATTTAATTTACTTTTTACCATCAAATAAGTGATGTTTAAATGAATAACTCATGACTAAATATTGGTGATGTAAATCTTGATAACTAAAAATTAGTTTGTTTTTTGTACAGATTGGCTAAAATGAATTTATGGAAAATAAATCTTCATTATTTAGTTTATATATTTTAATTAGACGCTTACGTCGGAGTTTTATGCTATTTGATTTGCTTTTGACCGACGCTAATGTCGTGATAATGGAATGAATAGAAAATGAGTATTTATTATTTATAAGTGGGTAAATGTAACTAATAAAACTTAACATGATAATAACATGTGTTATTGACGTATGGTTTTTTCCGAATTAAAAGCCCTATTTATTATAGGAATAATCCTATTCTTGACTGGCTATATTCATTTCCTATTGGTAATCGAAGATCTATGAATATTGGTTTTTTAAGGCGGATATTTTTATTTTTAAACACTCATAACAAGATTGAGAGTGTCGTTTGGTTATCACTTCATTTTTAGCGTTAAAACCTCAGGGGTAAGCGAGGGATTACAAAAATTTATCACCCATGGTTTTTTGATTAATCTTTTGTTTTTATTGGTTTTTTATTATTTTGTTTTACCAGTGTAACTATTAATCTTAGGTGGTGTAATACCTAATATCAAGGCGAGGTTTATTTGTTTTTAGTGGGCAGAGTTATCTGGTTTTTTGTCATTAAAATTTAATGTGCGGTGATTATAAGAAAAGCAGATCACTGTGGTGAAATTGGCTAATAAATTTAATGTGATACGTCATTCGTCGATTGATAATAATCCCAAATGATGATGTGGATCACTTTTGGGTATTTGTAATATGTGTGATAATTTTTTCAATGATTTACATTTTGAAAAATTCCGTCTACTTTCGGGGTATTACGCAATAGTTTTAAATCTGACTATGATAAAGATGTATTTCTATTCCTGAACTGGTTCAGGTTGATTCTGCTGATCGCCTAAACAGAATCTACATTTATTAACCTATCCAACGTCATTGAGAGAATCATGGCAAACTCATCAGCGAATAAACTATCGTTACCCGCACTGACTTCTCTTGTAGTTGGTTCGATGATTGGCGCGGGTATTTTCTCCCTGCCTGCGACATTCGGACGAGCAACGGGTGGATTTGGCGCCATTATTGCTTGGTGTATCGCCGGTGGCGGTATGTTAATGCTGGCTTTCGTTTTTCAAACGTTAGCGCAGCGCAAACCTAATCTGGATTCCGGCGTATTCATTTATGCTAAAGAAGGTTTTGGAGATTATCTAGGATTCGCCTCAGCCCTAGGTTTTTGGGCCGGTACCTGTATTGGTAATGTCTCTTATTTTGTGTTGATCAAATCTACCCTAGGTGCGTTTTTCCCGATATTCGGTGACGGTAATACTATTCCTGCGGTATTAGTCGCCTCGGTGATCTTGTGGGGCTTCCATATTCTGGTATTACGCGGAGTTAAAGAAGCCGCAGCGATAAATACCATTGCCACCTTCGCGAAAATTATCCCAATCTTTATCTTTGTTATCGTTCTTATTTTTGCCTTTAAAGGCGATGTCTTTGCGCTGAACTTTTGGGGAACGCCGGATGTCGTTAAAGGGGCTGATTTATCTCATCTTAATGATTATGGCTACGTCGGCCACGCGGCTGCGACAATTAGCACCGCGGTAGCCGAGCCTGAATCTCTCTTCTCGCAGGTGCGCAGTACCATGCTGGTCACGGTATTTGTATTCCTAGGAATTGAGGGGGCCAGCGTTTATTCACGTTACGCTAAAGAACGTAGCCACGTTGGTATTGCGACGGTATTAGGCTTTATTGGCGTGCTGTGTCTGCTGGTATTGATCACCATGCTGTCTTACGGCGTGATGCTGCGACCTGATTTAGCCGCTCTGCGTCAACCTTCCATGGCCGGTGTATTAGAAGCCATAGTGGGACGCTGGGGAGCAATATTTATCAGCATAGGCCTGATTATTTCCGTGCTGGGTGCTTATTTATCCTGGTCATTGCTGGCGGCCGAAGTGCTTTTTTCTGCGGCCAAAAGTAACAGTATGCCAAGAATATTCGCGACGGAAAATAGTAATGCAGTACCTTCCGCTGCGGTGTGGCTGACCAATATTTTTGTGCAGATATTCTTAATCCTGACACTATTTACTGATTATGCCTTCCAACTGGCATTGGAATTAACCAGTTCTCTAACGTTGATTCCTTATCTGCTAGTGGGCGCCTACGGCCTGAAATTAGCCTGGACCGGCGAAACCTACGAAACCAATGCTAAAGGCCATCGAAAAGATCTGATTTTTGCATTGATCGCCACTTTCTACGCGGCGCTGATGTTATACGCCGGTGGCATGAAATATCTGCTGTTGTCCGCCATTATTTACGGGCCAGGTACCATCCTGTTCATTATGGCGAAACGCGAGCAACATCAGAAAGTCTTTAATACCGCTGAAAAAATCTTGTTTGCCATTGTGATTGCCGCAGCGGCGGTCGCGCTGTACAGCATTTTCACCGGAATCATCACCATATAATTTACTGGAGCTATTATGTCGGATAAGAAAACCAAGAAGTCAGGCGCTTACGGCGTACATTCAGAGGTTGGTACTTTACGCAAAGTTCTGGTGTGCGCGCCGGGTAAAGCCCATAACCGTCTAACGCCAAGCAACTGTGACGAGTTATTATTTGATGATGTTTTGTGGGTAGAAAGAGCCAAACGCGACCATTTCGATTTCATGACCAAAATGCGTGAAAGAGGCGTGGACGTAGTAGAAATGCATAATCTGCTGACTGAGACCCTACATAATCCGGTGGCAAAAAAATGGATTTTGGATCAGCAAATTGTGCCTAATGAAGTTTCATTAGGCATTTTGCATGAAACCCGCAGTTTTCTCGAAGGGTTGGAGCCGCGAACGCTGGCTGAGTTTCTGATTGGCGGTTTATCTACACGTGAATTACACGAAGTGGGTAAGTGCGACAAAGAAGAATTGAAGTTGATTCGTGAAGCCGTCGGTATTACGGAGTATTTACTGCCGCCGTTGCCAAACACTTTATACACCCGCGATACCACCTGCTGGATATACGGCGGCGTGACGTTAAATCCGCTGTACTGGCCTGCTCGCCATGAAGAAACCATCCTGACTACGGCGATTTATAAGTTCCATCCTGATTTCGCAAATGCTGATATCAATGTGTGGTGGGGGGACCCGACTCAGCACCATGGTTCAGCCACGCTGGAAGGCGGCGATGTGATGCCGATTGGGAATAAAACCGTCCTGATTGGTATGAGCGAGCGAACTTCCCATCAGGCGATTACGCAACTGGCGGCTTCACTGTTTTCCAATAAGAAATCTGGCGTTGAACGCGTGATGATTGCGGCGATGCCGAAGCTGCGCGCCGCCATGCATCTGGATACGGTTTTCACCTTCTGCGATCGCGATGTGGTGACGCTTTACCCGGCGATTGTTAATCAGATCCAGACTTTCTCACTGCGTCCGGACGATGGCCCGACTGGGATGAAGCTGAGCCGTGACAAAGGCACCTTTGTTGACGCGGTCGCCGGTGCGCTTAATCTGAAAAAACTACGAGTGGTAGAAACTGAGGGCAATGATTACGACACTGAGCGCCAGCAGTGGGACAGCGGCAATAATATGGTCGCCATCTCTCCGGGCGTGGTAATGGCGTATGATCGCAATACCAAAACCAACACTCAACTGCGTAAAGAAGGGGTGGAAGTGATTGAGATTGTCGGCAGTGAATTAGGCCGAGGTCGCGGGGGCGGTCACTGTATGACTTGCCCGCTTATCCGCGATGCCGTTGATTTTTAATTGCTGATAACCGCCAGCTGGGGGAACGGTTCTCGTCAGCTGGCGACAGTGCTCTTAAAAAAATAGTCGAGAGTGGACAGCGTTATCACGCTGGTTTGCTGTCGGCTATCTGTATTTAAAACCGCCGAGTGTTTTGGGCGACGTAATAAATTTTTAGAAAAGGACGGCGCTGTGAAATACGTTTATACGGTACTTTTTCTGTTAATTGTCACATTAACCACTCTTTTTGTCTTTCAGAACAGCGGCGCCGTTCAGGTATCGCTACTCTTTAATCAGATAATCTTGCCCATGTCCGTGTTGATCGTCCTGATTTACTTTTTAGGCATGCTGACTGGCGGAATTCTACTCACGCTGATGAATAAACTGATTCGCAAAGTAATAACAAAAACCGATAACAAAACTGATAGCAAAAACGCAGCTAATGGGCGCTGAGATAAGGGATGAACAGAATGTAAATCTGATGGTGTTAGGCCGTTTGTTTCTGTCGTTGCGGAGCTATCTGCGGCTAATCCTAACCACAATGTCATCATATTTTCACTTTTTAACCCGATTCTTGCTGGTGCGTTTCAACCGCTGTTGCGCAATCGCAACCCCAATATTTGATTGAACGAGATCTTTATAGTGAAGACAAAAATTGTAGTGACTCTGTTGGCAACGCTTTTATTGGCTGGCTGTGATAAACCAGTGCCTGAAGTAATGGAAAGCGTGCGCCCAGTAAAAATATTTACGGTTGAAGACAGCGGCCAAAACGGAGTGCGTTATTTCCCGGCGCGATTGCAGGCTGGGGATGAAACTCAACTGTCATTTAAACGTGCGGGACAGCTTCAGCAATTGCTGGTGCGGGAAGGTGAGCAGGTTAAAAAAGGGCAGAACATTGCGATGTTGAATAACACCGATCTGACCTTGAGAGTACGGGATAGGCAATCGGCGTTTAATCTGGCTCGCGATCAGTTCAATCGTTTTAATACCTTGCAAGGGCGCAATGCCATTTCTCGTGCTGAGCTGGATATTCGCCGAGCCGAGCTGGAATCCGCTCAGGCGGCGCTGGATATCGCACGTAAAGAGCTGAGTGATGCCACCATTAGTGCGCCTTTTGACGGCGTGATTGCTAATGTTAGTGCACGTAATCATCAGGTAATGGCCCCAGGGCAAGTGGTTGCGACCTTGAGCGCGCTGGATTCGCTGGACGTGGTATTTAGCGTGCCGGAACGTTTATTCACCGCATTGGATATTGGCAATAAGGATTATCACCCAACGGTGCGTTTAAACCATTTACCGGATCGTGAATTCTTGGCTGAATATAAAGAGCACACTACCTCCACCAGCGCTGGCTCTATGACTTTCCAGGTGACGCTGACCATGAAACGTCCGCCGGATTTACCGCTGCTGTCTGGCATCAGCGGTAGCGTTCGTATCAATACGCATAAACTAACTGGTTCGACGAACGCATCGATTATTGTGCCGGTGGAAGCCGTATTTAATCCCGATAGCGCCCAGCTTAATGATGCACGAGTTTGGGTCGTTAAAGAGGATAAAGGTCAGCTCCACGTTGAAGAACGGGAAGTGCAGGTCGGGCAGCTAACGGCCAACGGTATCCAGATTACTTCGGGTTTGAGCGACGGTGAGCAGATTGTTGCCGCTGGTACTAGCGAGCTTCGTCCACAGCAGTTGGTGCGGGCGTGGGTCCGTGAGCGGGGTCTGTAATGAAGCTAACGGACAATTTCATCAACAATAACACGCGAATCTGGCTAACGATTCTGTTGCTAGGAATTGGCGGGCTGATTGCTTATCTGAATATCGGTCGTTTGGAAGATCCGGCTTTTACCATTAAAACTGCGGTGGTAGTCACTCGCTACGAAGGTGCCTCGGCGCAGCAGGTGGAAGAGGAGGTGACGCTGCCGCTGGAGAATGCCATTCAGGAGCTGTCTTACGTCGATAACGTAAGGTCAATCTCCAGCGCCGGTTTATCGCAAATAACCATCAACGTAGGTTCCCAATACGGGCCGAACGAACTGCCGCAAATCTGGGATGAGTTACGCCGAAAAATCAGTGATAACAGCGCCCGTCTGCCTCCGGGAGCCGGTACGCCACTGGTCAATGACGATTTTGGTGACGTGTATGGTTTCTTCTTCTCGCTGTCGGGAGAGGGCTACACCAATCAGGATTTACGGAATTTTGGCGAGCAATTACGCCGTGAGTTGGTGCTGGTTAACGGCGTCGGGAAAGTCGCTATTGCCGGCATTTTACCGGAAGAGATTCAGATTGATATTTCGCGGGCGCAGATGACCGCTGCCGGTATTACTCCGCAGCATTTATCGGATTTACTGAGTCGCCAGAACGTGGTTTCCAACTCCGGGCAACTGTTGGTTGGCAGTGAGTCGATCCGGCTGCATCCAACCGGTGAATTCAATAGCGTGCAGGAATTGGGAAACTTATTGGTCAGCCAGCCGGGCAGCCCAAAAAGCGTCTATTTGCGTGATATTGCCACCGTGACTCAGGGAGTGACTCACTCGCCTACCAATATTTATCGTGCGAATGGTCAGCCAGCATTGGGGATGGGGATTTCTTTTGCGCCGAACGTCAACGTCGTAACGGTGGGTAATGCCGTCAAAGTGCGGTTAGCGCAGCTAGAGTCTGAACGGCCGTCCGGCATGCACATCAGTATTTTTTACGATCAGTCTCATGAAGTGGAAGGCGCGGTAAACGGCTTTATCCTTAACTTCCTGCTGGCGTTACTGATCGTTGTAGTCACTTTATTCATCTTTATGGGCGCGCGCAGCGGTATTGTTATCGCACTCTCTCTGGCACTGAATGTGCTGGGGACATTATTGATTATGTGGTTGTTTAATATTGAATTGCAGCGTATCTCCCTTGGTGCATTAATTATCGCCCTTAGCATGTTGGTGGATAATGCCATCGTGGTGGTAGAGGGGGTGCTGGTTGGGCGCCAGCGGGGAGATAATATTTTCACCGCGATCAGTAAAGTGGTGAAGCGCTCGATGCTCCCGTTGCTGGGTGCCACTATCATCGCGATTTTGGCCTTTGCGCCTATTGGTTTATCAAATGATTCCACCGGCGAATATTGCCGCTCGCTGTTTGAAGTATTGCTGATTTCGTTAATGCTGAGTTGGTTCACCGCGCTGACCTTAACTCCGGTATTCGCCAAATGGGCCTTCCAGAACCAAAAATCGGCTCCGGTTGATGAAGATAAGCCAGTTAAGCAGCCTTATGACGGCTGGTTATTCCGTAACTATCGGGCGGTGTTGAATAAGCTATTGCAGCATCGCAGCATCACGCTAGTGGTACTGACTGCGATGCTGGTGGCGTCTATTTACGGCTTTGGCAGTGTGCGGCAGAGTTTCTTCCCGGCTTCGAATACGCCGATCTTCTTTGTCGACTTATGGCTACCGTATGGCACGGATATTAGCTATACCGAAAACATCGCGGCGGAAGTAGAAAAACATATCAAGGAGCAAGAGGGCGTTACCGATACCGTTGGCACTATTGGTCAGGGCGCAATGCGCTTTATGCTGACCTATAACGGCGAGCGGCAATATGCTAACTATGCGCAAATTATGGTGCGTACCGATCGGCTGGATCGCATTCCAGGATTGATCGAAGAAACCGAGCAATTTATGCAGGATGAATATCCGCAGGTAAATGCACGGGTGAAACGCATCATGTTCGGGCCATCCAATAACAGCGCAATCGAAGCGCGATTTAACGGGCCAGATCCGGACGTATTGCGCTCTCTGGCTACGCAGGCGGAAAAAGTGATTGTGGCCGATCCTCTGGCCGATGGCGCGCGTCATGATTGGCAGGATCGCAGCAAAATGATCCGTCCGCAATTCTCAGACTATCTGGGGCGCGAACTGGGCGTAGATAAGCGAGAAGTGGATGGCACCCTGCGGATGAGCTTTGGTGGCTTGCCGGTCGGGTTGTATCGGGACGGTACGCGGTTGATGCCGATTGTCCTTAGGACACCGGACGCTGAGCGGCTGAACGCAGAAAGGCTCAACGATGTCATGGTATGGAGCCAGGCGCGTCAGGCGTTTATTCCTATCGATAACGTTGTCACCAGTTTTGAAACCGAATGGGAAGATCCACTCATTATGCGTTTGGATCGTAAACGCACATTAACGGTGCAAACCGATCCAACATCGGAAGGCGGCGAAACTTCCGCCGAACTGTTGCAGCGGATCAGGCCGAATATCGAAGCGATCAAACTGCCGCCGGGCTATGAACTGGAGTGGGGAGGCGATTACGAAAGTACTAAAGAGGCGCAGCAGGGGATCTTCACCAGCTTGCCGATCGCATTCATTATCATGTTTGTCGTTACAGTGCTGATGTTTAGCTCGGTACGTAACGCTGTGGCTATCTGGCTAACGGTGCCTTTAGCTTTGATTGGCGTGACCGTTGGTTTCCTGTTAACCGGCATTCCTTTTGGTTTTATGGCGTTACTCGGCCTGTTAAGTCTGAGCGGTATGTTGATCCGTAACGGGATCGTATTGGTAGAAGAAATTAGCTTACAGCGACAGGAAAAACCGCTGCGGGAGGCCATTATTGATGCCTCTACCGCCCGTTTGCGCCCAATTACGCTCACGGCCTTTACCACGGTTCTGGGGCTGGCACCGCTGCTGAGCGATGCGTTCTTCCAAAGTATGGCGGTGGTGATTATGTTCGGTCTGGGCTTTGCGACAGTACTGACCTTATTGGTATTGCCGGTGATTTACAGCTGTATGAATCCGGAGCCAAAACCGCAGCCGACTACCGAGTAATGTATTTTTTTCAGCTAAAAAACCGTCCGATGGACGGTTTTTTTTCGGCTGTGGTCAGAACCTTGTTTTTAAAAACGCTTTTTTATCGTTCCTCGATTTTTCCGCCTGTGCGCCAGCTCTCTTATTACCTGAATTAACAACCCTCTTTGTTTCATAGTGAAACTCTGATTTCCGTTAGTCGTTTCATAATGGAACGTTTTCTCTACCGGATACTCAACGGTTTTTCTCGCTCTATAGTGGTTTTAGCCAAAGTAAAACCGTCTCTCGCCAAAGACCGATGCTGACCCGAGACACCACCTTTTAAAATACATTTACGCTTCAGGAGCCAGATATGCTTAAAGTCATTCAATCTCCGTCTAAATATATACAGGGCGCTAACGCGCTTCAGTCTATTGGTGAGTTCGCTAAACTATTGGCAAATAATTATTTTGTCATCGCCGATGACTTCGTCATGAAACTCACATCGGATACTGTTGGCAGCAGCTTACAGGGCAGCGATGTTAAACATCACTTCAGCCAGTTCCACGGCGAATGCTCTCGTAAGGAAATTGAACGCCTGACCGTCGAGCTGAAAAAACACGGTTGTAACGGAGTGATCGGTATCGGTGGTGGTAAAACCCTGGATACGGCAAAAGCCATCGCCCATTATCAACATATTCCGGTGGTCGTAGTACCAACGATTGCCTCAACCGATGCGCCAACCAGCGCCCTGTCGGTGATTTATACCGAAGAAGGAGAGTTTGCTGAATATCTCATTTATCCAAAAAATCCGGATATTGTACTGATGGACAGCGCGATTATCGCCAAAGCACCGGTGCGTTTATTAGTCGCCGGTATGGGTGATGCGCTTTCTACCTATTTTGAAGCACAAGCCTGTTTTGATGCCAAAGCGATCAGTATGGCGGGCGGAGCCTCAACGCTAGCCGCCGTGACGCTGGCGCGTTTGTGCTACGACACGCTGCTGTCAGAAGGTTACAAAGCTAAACTGGCCGTAGAAGCCGGTGTGGTTACCGAAGCGGTAGAACGCATTATTGAAGCCAACACTTACCTGAGCGGCATTGGTTTTGAAAGCAGCGGCCTGGCGGCGGCGCATGCCATTCATAACGGTTTTACCGTACTGGAAGAATGCCATCACCTGTATCACGGTGAGAAGGTGGCTTTCGGAACGCTGACACAGTTGGTGTTGCAAAACAGCAGCATGGAGCAAATTGAAACCGTACTCGATTTTTGTCAGCAATTGGGGCTCCCAATCACGCTGGGCGAAATGGGCGTTCATCAGGATATCGAGAAGAAAATTCGCGCAGTGGCCGAAGCCAGTTGTGCCGAAGGTGAAACCATCCACAATATGCCGTTTGCCGTTACGCCGGACAGTGTTTACGCGGCAATTTTGGTTGCCGATAGACTGGGGCGCGCTTTCCTCAACTAAGTTGAATTCATTGTGATAACAAACCGGGTCGCCTGCGGGCCGCTCGGTTCTGCCCCACACGGGTAACCGAGCCTCTTATGGATGGAGTACCAGCATGAAAAAACTGATTAATAGCGTTGAAAGCGTTTTACAGGAACAAATTCAAGGTTTAGTGGAAGCGCATCCGGAACTGACTTTGCATCAGGAGCCGCTGTTTATTACCCGCCGGGATGCGCCAGTACAAGGCAAAGTGGCGCTGATGTCCGGCGGCGGTAGCGGTCATGAACCGATGCACTGCGGCTTTATTGGTGCAGGAATGCTGGACGGTGCCTGTCCCGGTGAGATTTTTACTTCACCTACGCCGGATCAAATGTTCGAGTGCGGTCAGGCTATCGACGGCGGGAAAGGCGTGTTGATGCTGATAAAGAACTACACCGGCGACATTCTTAATTTTGAAACCGCAGCCGAACTGCTGCACAGCGAAGGCACCGCCGTCGCAACGCTAGTGATTGATGACGATGTAGCGGTAAAAGACAGCCTATACACTGCCGGACGCCGTGGCGTCGCTAATACGGTGTTGATCGAAAAATTATTAGGTGCTGCCGCCGAACGCGGTGATTCACTGGATGAATGCGTGGCGTTGGGACAAAAAATCAATAATCAGGGACATTCCATCGGGATTGCTTTGGGGGCCTGTACGGTGCCTGCGGCGGGTAAACCGTCCTTTATTCTGGCAGAAAATGAAATGGAGTTTGGCGTGGGTATCCACGGCGAACCGGGCATCGAGCGCCGTCCCTTTACCTCGTTGGATAGCACCGTTGACGCAATGTTCCAGACGTTGATTGAACACGGTCAGTATCAACGCACGTTGCGCCACTGGGATCGCCAACTGGGAGATTGGCAGGAAACTCGTCAGAGCAAACAGCCATTGGCTGCGGGCGATAGAGTCGTAGTCCTAGTGAATAGTCTGGGTGCTACGCCGCTGTCTGAGCTGTATGGCGTTTGGCATCGGTTAGCCGCGCGCTGCGCCGAGTTTGGTCTGAAAGTCGAACGTAAACTGATTGGCTCTTACTGTACTTCGCTGGATATGCAGGGCATGTCGATGACGTTGCTGAAAGTGGATGATGAATTACTCACGCTTTGGGACGCACCGGTCAATACTCCTGCGCTGCGTTGGGGGTGTTAAATGTCGGAGGAAAAAATGGCATTAACCAAACAAGATATCGTCAATTGGCTGCAACTTTGCGCCGAGGTTTTTACTCAACAACGGGATTTCCTCACTCAGCTAGACACTGAAATTGGCGATGGCGATCATGGCCTGAACATGAATCGCGGTTTTAACAAAGTGGTCGAAAAGCTCCCTTCGGTGGCAGACAAAGACATTGGGTTCATCCTGAAGAACACCGGTATGACGTTGTTATCCAGCGTAGGTGGGGCCAGTGGCCCGCTGTTTGGCACGTTCTTTATCCGAGCGGCGCAGAGTACTAATGCTAAACAAAGCCTCGATCTTCCCGCTCTGTGCCAAATGTTTAAGGACGGCGTTGAAGGTGTGGTGATGCGCGGTAAGGCAGAACCCGGTGATAAAACCATGTGCGATGTCTGGTGGGCTGTCGTGGATCAGTTGGAAAAGGCCAATCAGCAAGGTTTATCGATGGTGGACGCATTGCAACAAACGGTGGAACGCTCGCAGCAGGCGCTGGCTAGCACCATTACCATGCAGGCGCGTAAAGGCCGTGCCAGTTATCTCGGTGAACGCAGTATTGGCCATCAGGACCCCGGCGCGACTTCGGCCATGCTAATGATGCAGGCGTTATTGCAGGTAGCTTGCCGTTAGCGATGAATTTTACATGAACCATTTGCCATAACGCATTAAAAGCGTGTCCGTCAGGCCGGTGCGATAACCGCAGAGCAGTATCAGATTCCAGGAGGAAAGATGGTCAATATCGTTGTAGTTTCCCACAGTGCGTTGTTGGCTCAGGGCGTTGCCGAGCTGGCGCAACAAATGGCGCAGGGCGGATGTCGGTTGGCGCTGGCCGCAGGGGTGGACGACGTGGATCATCCCATCGGCACTGACGCCATTAAAGTGATGGAAGCCATTGAGTCAGTTTACGATCCCGCCGGGGTATTGGTGTTGATGGATCTTGGTAGCGCCGTGCTAAGCGCGGAAACCGCCTTGGATCTGCTCGACCCGGCGATGGCAGCCAATGTGCTGCTGTGTGCGGCTCCTTTGGTAGAAGGCACGCTGGCGGCGGTAGTCGCGGCATCGGCAGGCTCATCGTTACAACAGGTTCGTGCTGAAGCTATGGGCGCGCTGGCGGCGAAAAGTAGCCAATTGGGCGAAGAAAACCAGTCGGAAGAATCTGCTTCTGTGACGGGATTCGGCGAAGATGCGCAAAGCGTGAGTTGGCGAGTACAGAATCCCAACGGTTTACACGTTCGCCCTGCGGCAAAGCTGGTGGAGGCTCTTGCACCTTTTGACGCCGAGCTACTGCTGGAAAAGGGCGGTAAATGCGTGAACCCGCGTAGTCTGAATCAGCTGGCGATCTTGCAAGTACGCAAAGGGGATACCATTCGCCTGCTAGCCCGCGGAGCTCAGGCCGAACTGGCGTTGGCTGCGTTTGAACAGTTAGCTCAGCGGCATTTTGGCGAATCAGTCGCGGACAGTGATAACGCGGAACTTGCGGGAACGATGGTGCCAAACGGGGTCGTTCGTGGGCCAATTCTCCAACTTCCTCCTGCGATGACGGCGTTTATTCCCCGCACTATCAGTGCCGAACAAGTGGCTGGTGAGCAGCAGCGTCTACAGCAGGCGCTGATCCAAACTGCGACAGATTTGGAATCTCTGGCTACACAGGTGGGAGAAACTCTTGGTGAAGAATTCGGGGCGATATTCAGCGCTCATCAGCTATTAGTCAGCGATGAAGATCTGCAGCAGGCGGTGAATCAGCGGATTGCTCAGGAACGTGTTTGCGCCGAGTCCGCCCTGCGCGGTGAGTTGATGGCAATGGCCGCGGATTATCAGGCGCTGGATGATGAATACCTGCGGGTTCGCGAGCTGGATATTCGCGATATTCTTAATCGGGCGCTGGGACATCTGACCGGTTTGCCGCTGGCTTCGTTGCACATTGGCGGTAGCGCGTTATTGGTGGCGGATGAGCTAATGCCATCGGCGTTGGTCGGGCTGCGGCGACAGCAAGTAAAAGGTATTTGCCTGAGCCTGGGGAGCACGGTGTCACACAGCGCGATTCTATCCCGCGCCTTGGGTATTCCCATGGCGGTGGGAATGAGTGGCTGTCTGGATGCCACTCATACAGGAATGATGGCTGAACTGGATACAGCCAGTGGCGTGTTGAAAATTAAAGGGTAAGTTACCGGCGCGAGAGAGACTCGCGATATATCTCAGCAAAATAATATGTTCCCAGCGATATAAGAAAAGGAGCCAGAATTGGCTCCTTTTCTTTGGTTAACTACCAAGGTATTAAACCGCTTCTCCGCCTTTAAACTGTCCGATATCCAGCCGGTGCAGCTTCACTTTACGCCACAGTGTGGTGCGGCCAATGCCCAGCAAGGTTGCCATTTCATTAAGCTGACCCTGACACACCAGCGCGGCGCGAATTATCGCCTGTCGCTCAAGCTCTTGCAGTGATAGTACCGGCTGCGGCTGCGGAGCGTCCGGTTCAAGAAGCAATTTTTCACCCAGCAAATGCTCAGGTAAGTCATTGAGACGGATTCGGTTATTGCGACAGGACATCGCAGCACGTTCGACAACGCTTTTCAACTCCTGATCGTTGCCCGGCCACGGATACTGATTGAGCTGCCGATTAACATCTTCATCGGTCTGATACTGGCAGTGAAAATGCTGCCCTAAATCCCGCAAGGTATGTTGTACCAGTAGTTGAATATCCTGTTGGCGCTGGCGTAACGGCGGGATATGTAATTCGAAAGACTGAAGTGTATAGAACAACTGGCGGCGAAAACGCCCTTGTTTGACCAGCAGCGGTAAATCCGCGCCGGTGGCGGCAATAATCCGCACATCCACCGGAATCACCCGATTGGAATTGACGCGCATCAGAATGCCGGTTTTAACGATCTGCAGCAGTGCGGACTGCATTTCCGGCGACAGGTATTCCACCTGCTCCAAATATAATGTGCCACCGTTGGCTAACTCGAATTTACTCGGTTGCCCAGCCTCGCCTTCACTGGCATCACTGCCGAGGAATTCTCGTGCCATTAAGCTTTGCGGCAAAGCCTGACAGTTCAAAGCGATATAAGGGCCATTGGCTCGTTCGCTGGCGTTATGAATTGCCTGGCCTAGTCGCTGTTTTCCCACGCCTTCTTCGCCGTGTAGCAAGATAGGATGCTGGCCTTTAGCTGCCTGTTTGCCGTAACGAACCAAACGGCGCATTTCCAGAGAGCTAACCGGCATCTCATCGAAGGTATGGCTGGCGCGACCCAATTGGTTGTGTACCATTTGGCGCAGCAGTTCCTGCGGATGCAACAATGCGATAAAGCCGCAGCGATCGCCGTCGGGTATCGGTTTTAGCGTGAGTAACGCCGGAATAAACTGCTGTTGGTTCTCAAACGTCACCTCTACGTGGCTGAGAGGACTGCGTTGCTGAATTGCGTGGGTCAGCAGGGCAGGAAGCGTCAGTAACTGGCTGACCGGTTTCCCCAGACTATTGGTTTCATCCAGCCGCAAAATGGCGGCGGCGCGCCGATTGAGATACAGCAGGCAGCCACGCTGATCCCAAGCCATCACGCCGTCTTCCACGCCGTCGAGCAGGGCGTTTAACTCATTCAAATGGCGATTGGTTTCTGCCAGCAAGCTATCCGCATGCAGGGAATTACCGATTTCCCGCGCAATAGCCAACGTCAGCGGTAAATCACTGGCGGCTTTTTCCGTCAGCAAACAGCCCAACACGATCACTGCTCGCTGTCGCCCGCTGTTGTCGTATACCGGCGTTGCACAGAAATGCCATGGATGCAGCGCCAGCTTAAAGTGTTGACTGCCGCTGACCTGCATTGGGTTACCTTCGGCCATCGCTAGTGCCGGCGCGTTGGTACCGATCAAACCTTCGGCCCAGTAGCTGCCGGCGGTAAAACCTAATTCACTGAGCTGGCGCAGTGTTTTCGGATGACCGCATTGCCACAGGGTACAGCCGCTTTCATCCAGAATAAGCAGGCTACACTCGCGGGATTCCATATATTCATACGCATCTTCCAGCGCCGCTTGCCCCAGTACCAACAGATCGTTTTTACGCTGGCATATCGAGCTGAATGTCGCGCCAGCCGCCCGATGTGGAATTCGCCAAGTGGCGGGCTGCATCAGTTTATGACAGCGTTGCCAGGAATCATTCAGTGCGGGCGTAACCACCGTTGCCTGAGGGCGGTAAGGTGATTCAGCACAATGTGGGGCAGACTTTGGGGCCAAAATAGATTTACCTCAACCAGACAGTGATCTCCAAAAAACGAGAATCACTATTAACTCTAATTATTGTCTGAATTGCTGTGAAGCCGCAGGCAAATGCGGCCGTCACTTTATTCGAAGCAAATTGACTGAGGGAATACTGAGCTTTCAACCTACCTGGCTTTAGAGTCTGGATGACGCCAGTGAATTTGCCCCGGCAGAATCAGCCGCTGCTGTTCTAACGGTTGCTCGGCGATCAGCGCGGTAACCATCTCGAAGCTATGACGCGCTAGCCCTTGGCAGTCCTGAGCGATGGTATCGATTTTTAGCGGCAGGCAGTCAAACAGGTAATGATCGTCAAAGCTGCATAGGTGAATATCGCTATCCATCAATTGATATTGGTTCAGGTAACGCAGCACCCCTTCCAGTAGGCCACAGGCGGCGGTAAATACCGCTTTCGGTGGCCGACCCAATTGAGCGCAAAGTTGAGCGATCATTTCATAGCCGGAGCTAGGCAGATAATTGCCGTTGAGTATCCATTCCGGGCGACATTCTACGCCCGCGCGCTGTAAACCCTGTTGAAATCCGCTCAGGCGGTCGCGCGTCGGTGAAATGCGCGGCTGGCCGCCGAGGAAATAAAACTCATCCTGATGCTGCTGCGCCACTTTTTCTACCAACGTGGCGGTGGAGGTAATGGAATCGGTGATGACCAGTGGAAGAGTCGATTCGCCGATCAGCCGATCCATTTGTACCACTGGCAGCCGAGCGTTTATCTTTTGGTATTCGCTATCGTTCAGTTGGCTGGAAGCGACGATCAAACCGTCAACTTGACGCTGCACCAGACTGTTCACCGCCATCATTTCTTGGCTGGGATTTTCATCGGTGCAGGCGATAAGCAGTTGCAATCCGGCTTCGCGACACAGCATTTCCAGCTCGCGGGAAATCAGGGCAAAACCGTGATTGGTCATTTCAGGCACCACCAGACCCAGCGTATGGCTGCGGGTCGATCGCAAAGAACGCGCGTGGAAACTGGGCTGGTAATTGTGTTCGTTGGCCAGGGCGATAATGCGATCCCGGGTTTCGTCAGAAACACGATATTCCTTACTGCGGCCATTCAGAACCAGACTGGTGGTCGATTTAGACACACCAGCCAGTTTAGCTATATCGTTAATAGTAATACGTTTACTGTTTTTCACTGACTGCATCTGCCACCGGGAAAGATGTCCTTATTCTAACATGGGTGACAGTAACAACCAGTGCCGCAGGCGCAGTTCACCATTGCCGCTGAATATTGCTAGTGGTTCAGGCTGAGGGAAATAGCTGGAAGTCATCACGCCTTCACCATTGTTGATAAATATTTCCACGCTACAGCGGTCGAAAAGCAGCTGCAACTGCTGCACAGAACCGCGCCAGTAGCGGAATTCTCGCTCGCCGGTACGCAGATTTTTGCGGCTGAGGGTCAGGCGCTCGCCGTCCCATTCCAGCGTCATGGCATCGGCCAGTTGTAGGGTGAACTCGCCGCTGATTTCCAGCTGGATTTCCGCACTGTCAATGCGTAACGGCGGCGCGGCATCGGCGCTTCCTTTCCACTGGAAGAGAACGGTGCGCAATGCGGTTAATTCACGAGCTGGTCGCTGAATAACTTTGCCATTACGCAGCGACAGCTCGCGCGGACAGCTCATTGTGTGAATCCAGCCGTAATTGACCGTTGGCTGATATAACTCATCCTGATCCGGAATGCCCATCCAGCCAAACAGTAAACGGCGACCATCTGCGGCCAGTGTGGTTTGTGGGGCGTAGAATTCAAACCCAGCGTCCAGCTCGTGGAAAGCACCGTGGTTAAACTGACCTTGCTGATAATCGAGTTTTCCGCAGACATAACCGGCCTGGTAAGTATTGCGATAACGTTCGGCCTCCGCTGCCAGCCCTTGCGGACAGAAGATCAGCACATCTTCGTCGCCAAGTGCAAACAGGTCCGGACATTCCCACATATAACCGAAATCATTCAAACCGCTGATGCCAGAGCCAGCAATTTCGCCCAGACTTTGCCATTGATGCAGATCCGGCGAACGGAACAGCAACACTTTGCCTTTCAGCTCAAGATCCTGCGCGCCCAAAACCATGTACCACCGACCGTCGTGCTGCCAGACTTTCGGATCGCGCACATGGCCGGTATAGCCGACAGGCAGGCTCAGTACCGGCCCCAGCTTATCGAATTCTCCACGTGCATTCTCGCGCGCCAAACATTGAAATGCGGTGCGGCTACCATCAGGATATTTCACATTTCCGGTATACATCAGGTGAATGCGTTCGTCGTGGATCACCGCAGAGCCAGAGTAACAGCCATGGCTTTCATATTCTTCGCTTGGTGCCAGCGCCAGAGGCTGATGCTCCCAGTGAATCAAATCCGCACTGCGCCAGTGTCCCCAATATTTACTGCCGTGGGCGCAGGCCAGCGGATTCCATTGATAAAATAAATGGTAGTAGCCAGCGTGATAGATAAAACCGTTAGGATCGTTAAGTAGCCCGACGCACGGAGCCAAATGCCAGCCGGGCCGATGCGGGTCCTGCGCTGCCCGAACCTGACCGGACATTACTGCCAACGTGAGTTGTTTGAGTAAACTGGCTTCTTGCATTATTCACTGTCCGTTTTGTATTTCAGCAGCAGCGAGAGGATAAAGGCCGAGCCGAAAGCGATAACCAAACCAATCAGATAGCTGACAATGGCGCTGCTTTGAACGATAGCCAAACCGGGGATGCCGGTTAAACCTACGGCGGTCATACCGACGTGATTGGCAACCACCCAGGCACCGCCCAGTGCGCCGCCGGCTAGTGCAGCCAGAAACGGCTTCACAAAGCGCAGGTTAATACCAAAGATTGCCGCCTCGGTAATACCTAGCATGGCAGAGAAGGCCGACGGCACTGCGATAGCCTTGATTTTGACATCCTTAGTTTTGAAGTACACCGCCAGACAGGCCCCGCCCTGAGCAACGTTGGCCATCGACCAAATCGGCAGCAGAAAGTTAACACCAATGTTTGGGTTACCCAGTAATCCAGCTTCAATCGCGTGGAAACTATGGTGGATACCGGTAATCACTATCACCGAATACAGGCCGCCGAACAGCAATCCGGCAAACCAGCCTGCGTGGGTGATCAACGTGCTGAGGATCATTGAAATACCGTCGCCGAGTACCCGACCTGCCGGGCCGATGAACAGCAGTGCGATAAAACCGGAAATCACTACGGTGAGGAATGGCGTCAGGATCAGATCCAGCGCGTTAGGCACCACTTTACGCAGCCGTTTTTCCACCATGCTCATAAACCAAACCGCCAATAACACCGGAAACACGGTGCCTTGATAGCCGATCATGGCGATGTCTAATCCGAAGAAATTCATGGTGTGGAAGCCGCCCGCCACACCCCAAGCGTTGGTCAGTGCCGGATGAGTGAGAATCCCGCCCAACGTGGCCCCCAAATAAGGGTTTCCGCCGAACTCTTTCGCGGCGGTAAAGCCAATCAGAATCGGCAAAATGATAAAGGCGGCGGAGCTGAACATATCCAGCATGATAAAGATGGCGCTGTCGGCGTCGGCCCAGCCATAGGTTTTCACCATCCCCAGCAGGCCCATTAGTAGGCCAGAGGCGACGATAGCCGGAATAATTGGCACAAAGATATTTGACAGTAAACGAGCAACCCGTTGGAATGGATTGAGTTTTTTGGCTGCCAGATCGGCTGCTTCGGATTTACTGGATTCGTTTACGCCGGTTTGTCGGATAAATTCCGCGTGAACCTTATTGACCAAACCGGTGCCGAAAATAACCTGAATTTGACCGGCGTTACTGAAGCAACCTTTTACGCCGTCCAGTTTTTCGATGGCGGACTTTTGAACCCGATCATCATCGGCCAATACCAGCCGCAGGCGGGTGGCACAGTGGGCGGCACTGACGATATTTTCCTTGCCCCCCAGCAGCGGGAGCAGAGCCGAAACGGTCTCAGTAATGTTCATTTTTTCCCTCATTCTATCCAGCAAAGCCGCGATCAGAACCGCATTGCGGTCTTTCTCGCCGCGGTACATTGTTATTTATATACAGAGTGACTTATGGCCGTCGTCGTTGCGGTTCGACGGTCAGTTATCATCAGAACCAAGTTTCCATTTGCACACCAAAGTTCCATTGACCACCGGCGGTAAAATCATTTTTACCGAAAGCATCCTGCTGAGAGTAGCTATCCAGATCTTTACTCCAGTCCATATAGGTAGCGAAAACGCGCAGTTCCGGACGACTAAAGAAATTCCCAATATCACCGGCTTTAAAGGTTGGTGCGAAGGTCAATTTATAGAAACCGCCGCTGACATCTTTATAGTTGTTATAGCCCCGTGGGTCTAAATTCATATATTGATAGGTGCCTTCGTAGGCCAGCGCGAAGTTTTCGGTTATCTCCTGAATAAAGCGGGTGTTGAATGTCACCCATTTATAGCTGTCACCTTGAACATAACGATCTTCGCTCTGCTGAGCCATAATCGCCGGTGCCAAACTCCAGTTCTTGCTGAGCGGCGTGGTGCCGTAGGTGGCGATACGCCAGGTATTGGCGCTTTCGTTCAGATTGCCGTCGGAACCAAGGCCTTTTACTTCGGCACCTAAGCCGTGGCCGTAGAGCACCGCGATTTTAGATGTTCCGTCGCGCAGGCCGTAGAAGCTGTCACCGTGGTAGGCTAGCATAGCGTGGAAGCCTTTCTCCGCCGCGTTATCGCTGGCGACAACGCCGTTGATTTTCCGCTGATCGTTATCTTTGGCACGTAGGCCACTTAGCATGAATTGGAACGGGCCAGCGAAGTTATTGGCAGTGAAAATGTAGTTCTGGATTTCATCATCAATGCCTTCAATGGCACCGAAATGACGACCGTAAAGTGAAAAGTTACTTTTCAGATTTTCATTCCATTTCACATCGTAAATACCGCCGCCGGTGCCGCCGAGGAATACCACATCGCTATCCAGCCAGTGAATATCAAAGTTATCCCGATCGAAACGTTTACCGGCCCACAGCGTACTGTCCTTGAATGCGCCTGTGAAAGTGGGCAGAGAGCCTAATTCCACGAAAGCCTGACGCACATTGAGTTTGCTATTATTGCCGGTCCAATCGTTATAGTCGCGCTGACCGTCTGCCAGCATCGCTTTAAAGCGAGTAGTTGCGCCGTTTGACAGCGTCTGTTTTTTCTCCAGACTCAGCTCAACGTAAGTATCGGGTTCGTTGCCCAGACGCCCAATATTACCGCCGGTACTGCCTGCCGGCGTAACATCTGGGCCGCCTTGGGTGCTGGCTCCGTTACTATTCATCAGCAGCCCGGAACGGGCGTAGCCGTGGAACTCAAAGCCACTGTCTGCCGGAGTTTTGCTTTCTAGCTTCTCAGTGCGTTTGGCCACTTCTACGGTTTTTTCCTCTGCCTGTGCGGTGCGTGCTTCTAATCGTTTCGCCTGTTTTTCTGCAATTTCTGCCCGTGCTTCAGCCTGTTGCGCCCGTCGCTCCGCCTGCTGTAAGCGTTGTTCCAACGCATTTAAGCGCACTTCAATGTCACTGGTGGAAGCTGCCGTAACGCTGGTGGCCGAACATGAGAGAATAAGTCCAATAGTTACAGCGAGATAGCTAGGTTTTATCATCATTTTTATATCACTCGATATGTGATTCGTTGTTATTTGCTAAACAGCTAAACCGGTTTTTCAGGGTTAACATAATGGAGTTAACCCTGAGTTAGCAAAACATTTTGCTAACCCGTTTCAGCCATTGTGATCCAGCTTACAAATCGATCGTTTTAAACAGAGTTGGCTGGGTTTTAGCCATAAAAAAGCGCGCCGGAATCGGCACGCTGGAGAAGTTCACTACATTAGAGGCGGTTAAAGCGGGGTCATTACCTGAATGTTGCAGGAATTACTCCTGCGGTACTGAACGTTCGGTTTCATCGGCGGCGACCCATTTATAAATATCACCGCGCTTTTTGTTGGCATATTTGATTTTTACCCAAGTACTATTAGTGTTCTCCAGAACGGTTAAATCCACGATCGCGACTTGATCGCCTTTCACCAGATACATCGCTGATTTCTGATCTTTGTTCGGTGCGTTATACAGACGTAATTTTTCATTTTTTACTGTATAAACATAAGGTTCACCTTCAATCCCAATCGCCTGTTGACTGATTTTCTTACCTTGAGGATCGTAGTAGCGTTCGAAAAAGGCGAAGGTTGAAATGTCGTGATCGGGAGCTACGCCCATGTTTAATTCCATATCCGAGGCCAGATAGAGCTTCCCTTGATCATCGTATTTAAATTTGTCGCTATACCAGACTGGGCCACCACGGCAGGATGAAATGATGGTTTTGTTTTTCTCATCCAGCGTCACATCGGAAAACTGGCCGCAGGCGCCAGGATTATTCGGTTTTAGTGCTTTAAATTGGCCTGTTTCAGGCTGCCAAAGGTAGATGAAAGTCTCAAAGTTCACCATGCCGACCGGCACATCGATGGCGATATCGTTATAACCATCGAAGTTGAAATCAGTGAAACTGGCCCCCGGATTTTTACCATCATCAATAAATTCAAAACCGCCCAGTTCCTGCGTTTTTCCGGAGGGTAACAGCACCTCGAAACGCCCGCCGTCGCTATTTGATCCTTCAAACTGCTCAATAGTTAATTGCCCTTTATGGTCTTTATCAATAACAAAAGGCATTGGTGTAGCAAATGCTGCCACGGGTAAGATGCTGAGCAGCAAGGCCGCAGACAAAGATTTCACGTTGAGTTCCTTTCAGAAGAGAAAATAGCGGGCAGGTAGGTATAGGCAGAAAATATATAGCGGGGTTGGAGGAAAGGCAAATAAGTAGTTATTGCCGGATAACTTCGATAAAACAGAGAGATCCGGCAGGTATCAGCGGGTTAAATCGTGGTTTCCAAAAAATGGGCCAGTTGGTTGGAGCTCGGCAATGCGGTCATCGCGCCTTTGGCCGTGGTCGCGAGTGCGCCGCAGGCCTGAGCCTGAGCGATAGCCGCGGTAAGATTTGTACCTTTAACCCAGTCTGGCTGGCACGCCAAGGCGGCCAGCAGCCCGGCGACGAAGGCATCACCCGCGCCAGTAGTATCTACCGGAGTGACTTTGCGGCTTGGATATTGCTGCAAATCGGCGCGATTATGCAGCCATACGCCATCAGCCCCCAGCGTGACCAGCAGCAATTTGCACGGGAATTGTGCCATTATCTGCTCTATCGCTAGGGTGGTTTCATTGGTACCGCTGATAAATGCCAGTTCTTCCAGCGACAGTTTTACCACGTCCGCCAATTGCAGTGCCTGATGCAGGCACGGCAGTAATTCCTCCGGATTTTGCCAGATATCTTCCCGAATATTAGGATCGAAGCTGACCCAACCACCGGCGGCTTTGAGGCGCTTCATCGCTTCAAATGCGGTGCTACGGCTGGGTTCACGGCTGAGCGCAATGGAGCAAACGTGAAGCCACTGATTGGCTTCAAATTCCGGTAAATCATCAGGTTGCAGGAATAAATCGGCGCTTGGATTAACCATAAAAGTAAAGGAGCGTTCGCCGTTTTGATCTAAATCTACCACCACGGTTGAGGTGTGATATTGAGGATCTTGCGTCATGTAGCGGGTATCGACATTTTCCTGCTGCAATATCTGCTGCAAAAAACGGCCAAAGCTATCGTCGCCAACCCGGCCAATAAAGGCGCTTTTTCCCCCTAAGCGCGCAATTCCCACGGCGACGTTTGCCGGTGCTCCGCCGGGACATTTAAGGTAACTGTTTGAATTTTCAGGCACAAGATCAACCACAGCATCGCCTAAAACCCACACTGAATTCTTCATGATGATCCTCAATTTTATCCAATCCTATTGGTGGCTAAAATTAGAAGAATCGGTTTAGCAAAGCAACAAAATTCCTGAAGTAATCTGAAAAAGTGAGTAATAACGTGATCTCATCGATTTTATTGCAGTGAGAAATATTGGGTAGTTTAAAAACAAAAGATATGGATTATCATTAGCGTTCGAATCTTATTATGCATTTATCAAGGATATATCATGCCCGTTAGTCTTCTCCGCGCAGCCCGCTGGCTATTGGCTTCGCTGGCGATCCTTATGTCCTGGTCTGCGTTGGCTGCACCTATTGTGGTTACCGATGTAGCGGGGCGTGAAGTAACATTGCCTCAGCCCGCTTCCAGAGTCATTTTGGCTGACGCCAGAGCCTTGCTAGCGCTGAATATTTTGCATCCGAATACGCCGCTAAAAAATATTATTGCCTGGGATAATTCGCTAAAAGTCAAAGCGCCAGATCTGGTAGAGGCTTACGCGAAGAAATTCCCTGAAATCAATAAGATTCCTATTTTTGAAAACCCATACGTTTCTGATTTTAGCGTGGAACAAGCGGTAGTCTTTAGGCCAGATCTGATAATTTTTGATGTTGGTTTGCTGGAAAAACTGAAAAGCAGCGGCGTGTTACGGCAGCTAGAAAAAGCCGGGCTGCCGGTCTTAATCATCGATTTCCGTCAGCAGCCGCTCACCAATACGGTGCCAAGTATGAGATTACTCGGCAAAGTCTTTGGTGAGGAGGCGAACGCTGAATCCTTTATTCAGTTCTATCAGCAACGTTTGGATTTGGTTCGTGAGCGGGTTGCGACCTTAAAACCAGAGCAGCGCCCCAGTGTGTTTATCGAGCGTAGCGCCGGAATGAAAGGCGATGATTGTTGCAGCACTTTTGGGAAAGGCAGTTTCGGACAATTTATCGATGTTGCAGGCGGTAATAACGTTGGAAGCAAGCTATTTCCGGCAATGGGCGGGGACGTGAATGTTGAGCAACTGATTGCCAGTAACCCCGATTTTTATCTGATGACCGGCGCTGACTGGAGTCGCGGGCATCGAGGTACTTTAGCGGTTCCGCTCGGTTATAGCACCGATGAAGCTACCACGCAGGCGCGTCTGAAACACCTGATGAATCGCACCGGCATCAGCGTGCTGCAATCGGTCAAAGATAAGAAGGTTATGGCGATTTATCATCAGTTTTACGATACGCCGTTCAACGTGATTGCCGTTGAAGCCATTGCTAAATTCCTGCATCCGGCGCTATTTAGCGATCTTGACCCTCTGGCAGATATCAAGATGTTGCATCAAAAATACACCGCGCTGGATTACAGCGGCGTGTTTTGGGTTGAGGCTAAATAATTCCCGCCACGCTCATTTCTCCTGCTAATCCTCCCTTTACGGGAGGATATTTCTGAGCCTGTTCTATTGAGGCGATTTTATTGGCCATTTTGAATAACTGCTCTGCTCAACGGGCTTGTGTGCTTCATGCTCGTTTGCGGTTTTCTACGTAAACCGTGGCCAATCACGACTTCGACTGAAATAAACTCTGATTCGATTTATTGCCAATATCGATTTACTTGGTAAGCAGAATCATTAAGATTAGCGTTTCTAAAAAATACATTCATATACATTTCCTTTCGGAATAAACCTCATATGTTTACTTTTACTCGTCTTTCCTTGCTAGCCGCATCTATTGCGCTGGCATTGCCTACCTATGCCGCGGATAAAAAAACTCAGGTTGATGATAGCCAGCCAACGACCACTCAGGATGCACCTGCCAGCGGTAAAAGCGACACGCTTTCGGTAGTGGGTAACTGGTTGGATAACACCGACAACAGCACGGTTGTGCTGAATCATCCGGGGGCGCGAACCATCGTCACCCAGCAGCGTTTGCAGGAAAAAGGTGCGCAGACTATTGGTGATTCATTGCGCGGTATTCCCGGCGTTCAGGTGCGCGAAAGCAACGGCACTGGCGGTAGCGATATTTCCCTTAACGTTGGTGTTCGTGGTTTAACTTCACGTCTGTCACCGCGTTCCACCATTTTGCAGGATGGCATTCCGCTGGCGGTGGCTCCTTACGGACAGCCACAGTTATCTATGGCGCCGTTATCCATCGGAAATCTACAGTCTATCGACGTGATTCGCGGCGGCGGAGCGGTGCGTTATGGGCCGCAGAACGTGGGGGGCATTATTAACTTTAATACCAAAGCGATTCCTAAAGAGTTTAGCGGCGCGGTGAGTGCGCAGACTCAAGGCGCTAGCCACGGCGGCCTGAAAACGCTATCCAGCGCTTCTTTGGGCGGTACGGCGGATAACGGCTTCGGCGCGGCGTTGATGTACTCTGGTTTACATGGCCAGGGGTATCGCGATAGTAACGACAATACCGATATCGACGATTTTCTGCTGAAAACGCGTTATGAAATCACGCCGAATGATGAGCTATTGGCCAACTTCCATTATTACGAAGCCCACGCCGGTATGCCAGGCGGCCTGACCCGTGCGCAATATGCACAAAACCCATTCCAGTCCACTCGGCCATTCGACCAGTTCGATGGCCGCCGCCGCGACATGTCTTTCAAATATAAACATCAGGAAGAAGATAAGCAGTTTGAATTACTGACTTATTTCACCAAAAGCTTCCGCGGTAGCAATATTGAATCTGAAGGCACTGGCGCAAATGTGGGTAAAAAACGGATGGTTGCTTATCCGCGTAATTACACCACCTGGGCTATTGAGCCGAGTTATTCCCAATTGTTCCGTTTGGGCAGCAGTTCCCATGAGGTGACGGTAGGCTATCGTTATCTGAATGAAACCATGGACGAGAAAGCCTATCGTTCTGTCTGGTATGCTCCGGGTTCTGAGTCTTCTACACCGGCGACGCCTGATTACTACCAGCATACCTCTGGCGGCACAGAAGCCCACGCGGTGTATATCGATGATGCGATAAACGTTGGCAACTGGACGATCACACCGGGTCTGCGTTATGAAAAAATCAGCACCAACGTTGATGATTCTTTCTCACAAACCGCTCGTGAGAAGCATTACAGTGAGCCGCTGCCATCCCTGAACCTGATGTATCATCTGTCTGATGAATGGAAGCTGTTTGCTAATGCTAATACCTCTTTTGGCAGTATGCAGTACTTCCAATTGAGCAAAGGTGGCAACGGTAACGCACCCGCGCCGGGTCTGACCGCAGAGAAAGCGCATACCTACGAAATGGGTACTCGCTTCGATGACACGCTAATCACCGGTGAAGTGACGCTGTTCTACATTGATTTCGATAACCAACTGCAATACATCAGCAATGATATCGGCTGGACCAATCTGGGCGCGACCAAGCATCAAGGGATTGAAATGGCGTTCAGTTACGATTTGAGTGAATTGAACCCGACACTGGAGGGTATGAGCGTTTATACCAGCTATACCTACACCAAAGCGACGACCGAAGGCGGCGCGTTTGCGGGTAAGGATCTGCCGTTCTATTCCCGCCAGGTATACACCCTTGGAACCCGTTATCAGACCGGAAACTGGACCTGGAATCTGGATAGTTATGCGCAATCTAAGCAGCGTTCACCGGGTAGCGGTCCGATTTATCTTACCGAAGAAAGCGCCGACGGCCAGTTTGGTAATATTCCGGGTTATATGGTGTGGAATACTCGAGCGGAATATAATTTCGGACCACAGTGGTCAAATCTGACGTTAGGCGCTGGGGTGAAAAACCTATTTGACCAGCGTTATTTCACTCGTTCAAATGATAACAATTCCGGCAAATATGTCGGTGAGCCGCGCACCTTCTTTGTGCAAGGTTCTGTATCATTCTAAAGCCGTTCACCCGGCCAAGTACTGGCCGGGTTTCTGATAGTGTTCGACCAATTGTTCCCTGCGCCGCCATTTCCTTTTGTTATTTCGTGTCACCAGCCTTCAAAAAAATTATGCCTGTAACCGCAGAAATAACATTCTATAAAAATAGTTACTAAACGAAATTAGCTAAATTCAGATATTAGAAATATACATAGGGACGGGATAACTTACGTGAATCATTTTCACAATAAACCGACTGATTCATTCGAATAAACTCAACAGATTTTTAATGCATTTATTTAATCATTCATATTAGTAAATAGATCTTCCCGTCTGGCGTGGTGAAATCTAATGCCGGAGAGGAGCGATCTGGTATTTTATTGGCAGGGCAAATACATCGCCCCACAGAGAAGAGATTGTCTGGCTAACCGCGGAGATTTAGTGGACGGATTCCACGTTAGTGAGCGTATCGCTGGCAAAAGCGACTTTATTGCGACCGTCTTTCTTGGCTTGATACAGTGCTTCATCCGCGGCTTTTAGCGAAGCTGGCAAATCCAAGGGTTGCAGTGGTGAAATACCCGCGCTGAGCGTGACCGTAGTAGAAACTTTGTGATTGAAAACGTGGGGAATATCCAGTCCTAGCACGCGCTGGCGAACGCGTTCGGCCAGCTGTGAGGCGTATTCTTCGCTAACGTGGGTCAGCAATACCAGAAACTCTTCTCCACCGTAGCGCACCACGATATCTCGCGAACGCACGGCATCGCGAATGGCTGCAGCAACCCGCACTAAAGCCTGATCGCCCATAGTATGGCCGTAATTGTCGTTATAGGCCTTGAAATGGTCAATATCCAACAACAAAACATAATGATTCCCCGGCGACTGCGTTAGCAGGCTTTCCAGCTTACTTTCTAGGCCGCGTCGGTTATACAGATTAGTTAATGGATCTATCATGCTTAAATCACTGAATTTTTCTCGTTCATTGTATAAATGGGCGACCAATTTTCGGGTGAATTCATCGCTGCGGCGCAGCATCAGATGATGTAAGCAAAAACCAATGAGTGGCAGCATAACCGTGAATATAATGCGGAAGATATTCTGGAAATCGTCCAGTAAAATCACGGCAATCGCCGCTGGCGCTGAATGTAAACAAAAGGCGATAAAATTATCGGAAAGCGCGATAGTGCTGATAAAGAAGATAGTAAACAGGCTGATCAATAAGAAGTTATTTTCGTCTCGTCCCAAATATTCATATTTAAGAATGATTTGCCATGTCCACAGAATACCGAGAACAAATGCGAATATATTCAGTTTATTCGCATAATCCTTCGAAAAAAATATGATGAATAACAATGCACTAATGCTGAGAATAGCAATCAATACCACCGGCAAAGTAAATGCTGGAGTGTGGTGAGCCGGTAATAACATATTAAAAATAGATGAAGACGCATTTAAAAATAAAAAGAGCAGTAAAGAAAGCCGATGCTTACTTTTCAATAGCTGATCGTAGGAATGGCCGTTCATATTAAATTCACTCTGTGTATGTAATGCTGTCCGCAGACAAATAAACAATATCCTCATGCCGCCTGATTTAAGGGGCACGATAAATAGTTTTTCTTTGAAATTATTCTTATTTAAATCTTTTTAAGATTTTTCTTAATACAAAATTACCATCTTTGGATCGGCATGTCATCATGATGTCGAGCTGCTACGCAAAATGATGCACTTAACTACAGAGTGTTATATGATATTGGTTATCATTATCACTTGGTGTGGGGTATTATCATGATTGGAGCGACAATAGCAGCCTGCCGGTCGTGGAGGCTAAACGATTTCTTACTGAGTCGAATGGCCAGCGGATGGGGTGTTTTACTGCCTTGCGCGCTTTTACCTTTGCTGGGCTGGGGAGAATTTAGCGTGGCCGAGCTGCGTGGCATTATTGTCGCCGCGATGTTGGCAACGTTGAGTATGCTGTACCACCCGCGGCTGCGCCATTTTCTGTTGATTCCTTCCTGTCTGGCAATGACTGGCGGTCTGCTTGCAGTTTTGACTCATGTATGAATGCGGGCTGAATTACGCCGTATTTAGAGCAAAATAGGGAAGTTTTTTTGGGAAGATAACTAAGTGCTTTGGAACGAATACCGCTAAGTGATCTATAGCCAAATGCTATATCGCTTGCACATAACAAGAAGGGATAAAACCGAGGAATTCAATCAGTGTGGTGCGAAGGGAGGGACTTGAACCCTCACGTCCGTAAGAACACTAACACCTGAAGCTAGCGCGTCTACCAATTCCGCCACCATCGCGTACCTTGTTCATCACTTTTGTGATGCAACCACGGGGGCGAATTCTAGAGATTTTCCTGTGCAGGTCAATACTTATTTCCCTTTATCGGGGCAGTTGCTGTAAAAAACAGCATATCCGCAGTTATTCGGCTGATTCATCGAGATATCGGGCTTTTTAGCGTTTTTTTGTCAGCATGACTGATGAGGTCATCGGAAATTAAAGGTGACCTCGTCAATAAGAAGCCTGAAATAAGCGGGAAATTTTGGGGTGAAAGGCGGGCAAAGTACGGAATAAGTGAGTAGACGGTGTTTACGCCATGCGGCAGCGGCTATGCGCTGCAACATGACGTGCTGATCTTAAAAATCTTAACGTTTGAGTATTTAAACGCCAAATTATTTCAGTCTCAGATTATTAACGTTTGGCTTTTGCGCGGGGAGCGCGGCCAACGGTCGCCTGATAAACCTTGAAACGTCCGTTTTGTGCCAGTACTTCATGGCTGCCAAACGCGGCATCTAACAGCGCCGGATAAGGCAGGAAGGAGTTGGCCACGATGCGCAGCTTACCACCAACGTGCAAATGGCCGGTTGCACCACGAATGAGCATTTCTGCCGCGTGTAAACTGGTTTGTAATCCATCATGGAACGGTGGGTTGGAAATAATCATATCGAAACGTCCCTGAATGTCAGAGTAAACGTTACTCGCGATCACTTCTGCTTCGATTCCGTTGGCAGCTAAGGTCGCTCGGCTGGCTTCGATGGCGGGAGCGCTTACGTCGCTCAGAGTCCATTTAATCTTCGGTGACTGTTTAGATAATACCGAAGCCAATACGCCTGCACCGCAGCCGACGTCCAGCACGCGACCTTTAAAAGGTTCGTTGAAGGTGGAGAGCAGCAGGTAGCTGCCGGAATCCAGTGCGTCTTTGCTGAACACGCCTGGCAGAGTTTTGATGGTGACATCATCAACCTGATAGCTATGCCACCAGCCTTCTGGATTAAATTCAGGCTGTTTATCCAAACGAGCATGGTACAAACCGCAGCGGCGCGCGCTGTCGATTTTGGTCAACGTGGCAAAATCAGTCAGCATTTCTTCTGCGCTGCGTACGCCACAGCGGTTTTCACCGACGATGAAAATATCGGTGCCGATTGGCAGCATAGACAGCAGGTTAGCCAGTTGGAACTGAGCTTCTTGTTTGCTTTTTGGCCAGTAGTAAATCAGCGTATCACTTTGCGCCAGAAAATCGGCGTCAGCCAGCAGACCGAATTGAACATTGTCTTCCAGCGTATTGCTCAGTAATTGCCAGTGGTGATATTGGTTAGTGTGAACACGCACCTCGGCTGCTTCGAACTGCGCCGGTAACGCGTCCTGTAGGTCGCCGGCAAAAATCACGCGGCGTTGAATAAACTCATCACTATGGCGCAGCATCACTTCACTGGCTGGGGTTAATGCGGACATCAGTCGTTGGCTCCTTAATAATATGATCGGGGATTATAGAGGTTTGTTGGCGCATATTCGATGTGTTTGCTAGCATAGCGCCGAAACACGGGTATCTTGACAGGAAATAGCATGGCATCAAGACGAGACTGGCTATTGCAACAGCTTGGCATTACACAGTGGACACTACGCCGTCCCGCCGTGTTGCAAGGCGAAATTGCAGTAAGTTTACCCGAGGATATTCGCCTGCTTATTGTGGCGGAAACGCTCCCCGGTCAGGACGATCCATTGCTGTGTGATATCGTGCGCAGCCTTGGCCTGAGCGCCGCTCAGGTATATAGCCTGACGCCGGATCAGGTGGCGATGCTGCCGGAAGATACGCAGTGTAATAGTTGGCGATTGGGTATCAGCGAGCCGCTTGCGCTGGCCGGTGCACAATTACACAGCCCGGCGTTGACCGAGCTTTATCAAGATGCGGGCGCGAAGCGCGCACTTTGGCAGCAGATTTGTCACCATGAAGCAGATTTCTATCCTGACGCCAGCCGATCTGGTCACCGCGTATCAGATTGAGCAAGCCAGCCACGAATTTCCGTGGACGGAAAAGACCCTAGCCAGTAATCAGGGCGAACGTTACCTCAACTATAAGCTGACGGTCGATCAGCAAATGGCCGGTTTCGCGATTACACAAATTGTATTGGACGAAGCCACGCTGTTTAATATCGCCATTGATCCGCAGTATCAGCGCCAAGGCTGTGGCCGCTTACTGCTTGAACATTTGATTGAACAGTTGGAGACGCGTGATGTAGTCACACTTTGGCTGGAGGTAAGAGCCTCAAACGCCCGCGCCATCGCGCTGTATGACAGCCTTGGCTTTAATGAAGTATCGGTGCGGCGTAACTACTATCCCAGCGCGAATGGGCGCGAAGATGCCATCATGATGGCGTTACCTTTGGCTTAAAGCCGGTTTCGCTGTCGCAGGTATTTTCATCGATTGTCTATCCCGGTTAAATCAGGGAAAATATCGCGCTATAACACTGATTCTCGCTTTCCTGAATCATGCATGACTCGAAGTGATGCCAGAGCAGGGCGGCCCAAAGTAGAAATATCTAACTATGTCTCCAAGTGAATACGCACAAGAAGTGGCGAAAAGACGTACTTTCGCCATTATTTCCCACCCTGATGCCGGTAAAACCACCATCACTGAAAAAGTGTTGCTGTTCGGACAGGCTATCCAGACTGCCGGTACGGTAAAGGGCCGTGGCTCCAATAACCACGCCAAATCCGACTGGATGGAAATGGAGAAACAGCGCGGTATCTCCATCACCACCTCGGTGATGCAGTTCCCGTATAAGGAATGTCTGGTAAACCTGCTGGACACCCCGGGGCATGAAGACTTCTCCGAAGATACTTACCGTACTCTAACCGCTGTTGACTGCTGTTTGATGGTTATTGATGCGGCAAAAGGGGTAGAAGATCGTACCCGTAAGCTGATGGAAGTGACCCGCCTGCGCGATACGCCGATTCTGACTTTTATGAACAAACTGGACCGTGATATTCGCGATCCGATGGAAGTGCTGGATGAAGTGGAGCGTGAGCTGAAAATTGCCTGTTCTCCAATCACTTGGCCAATCGGCTGCGGTAAGTTGTTTAAAGGGGTTTACCACCTCTATAAAGATGAAACTTACCTGTACCAGACGGGTAAAGGCCACACTATTCAGGAAGTTCGCATTGTTAAAGGCCTGAATAACCCAGAGCTGGACGTTGCTGTCGGTGAAGATCTGGCCAAACAATTCCGTCAAGAGCTGGAACTGGTGCAGGGCGCCTCCCATGAGTTCGATCATGAGGCTTTCCTGACCGGTGATTTAACGCCGGTCTTCTTCGGTACCGCATTGGGTAACTTTGGCGTGGATCACATGTTGGACGGCCTCGTTTCCTGGGCTCCGGCACCGATGCCACGTAAAACCGATGTGCGTGAAGTGGTAGCGTCAGAAGAGAAATTCACCGGTTTCGTGTTTAAAATTCAGGCTAACATGGACCCGAAACACCGTGACCGCGTGGCCTTTATGCGCGTAGTTTCCGGCCGATACGAAAAAGGCATGAAACTGCGTCAGGTTCGTACCAAGAAAGACGTTGTGATTTCCGATGCGTTGACCTTTATGGCCGGCGACCGCTCCCATGTGGAAGAAGCTTTTGCTGGTGATATCATCGGCTTACACAACCACGGAACCATTCAGATTGGTGATACCTTCACTCAAGGTGAAGATATGAAATTCACCGGTATCCCGAACTTTGCGCCAGAGCTATTCCGTCGTATTCGTCTGCGCGATCCGCTGAAACAGAAGCAATTGCTGAAAGGTCTGGTTCAGCTGTCGGAAGAAGGTGCGGTACAGGTATTCCGCCCAATCTCCAACAACGATCTGATCGTGGGCGCGGTAGGGGTGCTACAGTTTGAGGTGGTATCTTCCAGACTGAAAAGTGAATACAACGTTGAAGCGGTATACGAGTCGGTTAACGTTTCCACCGCACGTTGGGTTGAGTGCAGTGACGTGAAGAAATTTGAAGAGTTCAAACGTAAGAATGAGCTGAACCTAGCGCTGGATGGTGGCGATAATCTAAGCTATATCGCTCCAACCATGGTTAACCTGAATATTACTCAAGAGCGTTATCCGGAAGTTATTTTCCGTAAAACTCGCGAGCATTAATCTCCGCTGTATCCCTTATTATTCGGGGCATCCATTGCCCCGAATCTTTAGTTTCCCTCATCATTTACACCTCTAGGATTCATCCTACTAATCTTTCGATACTGCCTCTTTAGGCGGATTCCTACTGTCTTTTTTTATCTGTGGTCTATATTTATAAGCGTGTTAGGCAATTGTTCAGATAAAAACAGTATTTTGAATCAATCAGTTATGTTTTTGTTTGTTCATTGCCAAAAGAAACAGGTTTAATTCTGTTAAATCAGTCAGTAAGCGAAAAATGGCTCTGGATTAAGCGTTATTGTCTGTTGTCGCAGGCGGTTTTGCTTCAGTTTGTTAATCCAGACTTTGTTTATGGCTGAATTTAATGGTGTTTTAGGTCGGCATCGTAATTGTAGATTGCAATTGCAGTATGTCTGACTGAACAAGCTCAATTTTTGCCAGCTTGGAAATATTGAAGCTACAGTAATTGTGAAGTATCCATTAAGTGAGCCACGAAAGCGGTGGCGAAACAACTGACACTGACTGGCTTCACACCAAAAAGGAAAAATCGATGAAAAACACTACATTTGCACGTTCAGTGATGGCTGTTGTTTTAGGTTCTGCGTTGGTTAGCGGAAGCGTAATGGCTGAAGACACTTTACTCAATAAAGCATCCAGCACGATAGACAGCACCGGTGCGAAAATCGATAGCTCCATGAAAAAAGTTGATAATTACATGGATGAGAGCGCAACTACGGCTAAAGTTAAAAGTGCATTAGTTGAGGATAAAACTATTAAGAGCGGCGATATTTCGGTGAAAACTGAAAATGGCGTTGTTGTTCTGAGTGGTTTTGTATCCAGCCAGGCTGAAGCCGAGCGTGCGGTTGCTGTCGCAGGCAAGGTAGAAGGCGTGAAATCTGTCAGTGATAAGCTGCATGTAAAAGATCAGAAAACACAATCAGTTGGTGAATATGCCGGTGACGCAACCACGACCAGCAAAGTAAAAGCCAAACTGTTGGCCGATGATATCGTTCCATCGCGCAAAATTACCGTAGAAACCACCGCTGGTGTCGTCCTATTGACGGGCGATGTAGAAAATAAAGCACAAGCTGAGCGCGCTGAAAGCATCGCGAAAGCCATCGACGGTGTGAAAAGTGTAAAAAACGATCTGAACATTAAGCCTTAATACTTCCACAGAAGGTCTGTGGAGTAACAGGCCGTTCTGAAGAACTTAAAACCGAGAGTTGACCCGTTAGTTATTGCTGAAGTGCTCTATGGATGGGGCTTTTTCAAGCTAGCCATACCGAAGTAAGCGCGTTGTTCAGCACTACAGCGGGTCAATTTTATTGAGATACGGATGGAAGGAGAGGCTTATGTTTCGTTGGGGCATTATTTTTCTGGTAATAGCGTTGATTGCTGCGGCGCTTGGTTTCGGTGGGTTAGCCGGTACGGCGGCCTGGGCGGCCAAAGTGGTCTTTGTCGTCGGTATCATACTCTTCTTGATCAGTTTGTTTACCGGACGTAAACGTCTTTAGCTAGCGTAGGAAGATATTACATTCTTGTTTTTTATGCTAAAAAGCCGCTGTCATTAACAGCGGCTTTTTCATTGGCCGAATGAAGCGATTTAAGAAACTATCAATAGCAAATTAAGAAGGCATCATTAGCAATAAGAGCCTATTTTCCGATGTTAATCAGTGAGTAACCGGGCGTAAAGCGGCTTATTAGCAATGATTATTTACAAGAAGATTAACCAAAGCGTGTAAGACAAGCTATCCTCGGGGTCTATTGCTACTCACTGAGGATGGATGGTGGGACACAGAATACCTATTACGCTCGGCAATATTGAGCCATTAGCGTACAAACCCTATCAGCCTGGGAAAATGGCGCTGGTATGCGAAGGGGGCGGACAGCGGGGGATTTTTACCGCCGGAGTGCTGGATGAATTTCAGCGAGCCCGCTTTAATCCATTCGATTTAATGATAGGTACTTCCGCCGGTGCGCAGAATCTATCCGCCTTTATCTGTGACCAGCCGGGCTATGCTCGTCGGGTTATCACGCGTTATACCACCAGTGCGGATTTCTTTAATCCTCTGCGCTTTGTACGTGGCGGCCATCTAATCGATCTTGATTGGCTGGTCAATATCACTTCTGAGCAACTGCCGCTAGCTATTGATCGTGCGGAAAAGCATTTGTCCAATGGACGTGAATTCTTGATGTGCGCCTGTCGCAGCGATGATTTCACGCCGACTTATATCGCGCCCAATAGAGAAAACTGGCTGCCAGCGATTAAAGCCTCCAGCGCCATTCCTGGGTTTTATCGTTCAGGGGTAGAAATGGATGGAATCAGTTATCTGGACGGCGGTATCAGCGATGCCATTCCGGTGGAGGAAGCTCACCGACGCGGAGCAGATACCATTGTCGTGATTCGCACTGTGCCTTCGCAAATGTATTACACGCCACAGTGGATGAAGCGTATGGAGCATTGGTTAAGCGAAAGCAGCCTACAACAACTGGTGCGAATTATGCAGCAGCACGAGCATAGCTATCATCGCATTCAAAAGTTTATTGAAAAACCACCGGGGAAATTACGCGTATTTGAAATTTTTCCACCTAAGCCGCTAGCCAGTAACGCTTTGGGCAGTAAGATAGCGTCGCTAAATCGGGATTATCATTTAGGACGCCGCTGTGGCCGTTATTTTTTGGCAACCGTGGGCCACTGGTTATTGCCTCGGGATAACAGATCGGATGATAAGAGTAAGGTGGTTTTCTCTCGTCGTTTAATTAAACCACGCCAAGACATTCAGTCTGAAATTGTAGCCTCGTCATTGCTGAGTGACTCGGGTCAATTTGCTGAAACGGGGAAAATCTTACCCGCTGAGAATATGCCATTAGCAAAAGGACTCATTTTACCGGCTAAGCTTAGGAATAAAGTGGCGCAGGTGATTTCCGATTTCACTCCGCCGGCTAAGGCAAAAAAATCCAAAGGTGATCAGGCGTAATGTCAGGTTCTAGCAGCAGCGCAGCTTATTTTATTGATACTCACTGCCATTTCGATTTTCCGCCGTTTAGCGGAGCGGAAGTGGCTAGTCTGACATTGGCTGCGCAGGCGAATGTTAGGCAAATCATTGTACCCGCCGTAGAAGCCGAATATTTCGATCGCATACAGGCTTTGGCTCATGATTATCCGGCGCTGTTTGCCGCTCTGGGAATGCATCCGCTGTATATTGATAGGCATCAGGCGCCGCATCTGACTTTACTGGAGCAACGGCTGGCGAAGAGATCGCCAAAAGTGGTTGCAGTGGGCGAGATTGGGCTGGATTTGTATATGGAAAATCCACAGTTCTCTCGCCAATTGGCGTTATTACAAGCGCAGCTTAAATTAGCTAGGCAGTATGATTTACCGGTGATTTTGCATTCTCGCCGCACTCACGATCAGCTGGCCGGTGCGCTGCGTAAAGCCGATCTGCCGCGCACCGGTGTCGTACATGGTTTTGCCGGTAGTCTGGTACAAGCGCAAGCGTTTATTAAATTAGGCTATTACATCGGCGTGGGTGGCACTATTAGCTATGAGCGAGCGCAGAAAACCAGAAAAGTGATGACCGAGCTACCGCTGGAAGCGCTGTTGCTGGAAACCGATGCGCCGGATATGCCGCTGGCCGGTTTTCAGGGACAACCGAATCGGCCTGAACGCGCGGCGGACGTGTTCACTGTGCTGTGTGCATTACGCTCCGAACCCGCGGATGTGATTGCGCAGCAGCTTTATGCCAACAGTGTGCGTTTGTTTAATCTTCCTCCGGCGTAATCGCTTTCATTTGTCACAGCACAGTTGTGTTGACTATCTTCATTTATCCCAGTGACGGAGTCGGCTAAGTTCCCAGCCACTCGCTCAGCTGCCGCATTGCTGCAATGAAAAATCTATTGAGTATGAATGGATGGCTAACAACGTGCTGAACGCCATTGAAGCAGCTGAATGTGTTACTTAGCGTGGTAACATCTCGACTACTCATAATAGTTATAATTGTGTGAATTGGATCACACTTCCAGCCATTTAGTTGCTTCTTTGTGTGTTTATTTGTGACAGGGATTGTTTGCGATTTGAACCATAACGCTATAATCCCCCCCGAATCTAAAACAGAAATATGCGGCCTGAACGCATATTAAATCGTGTCACTCTCCATTTAATACACACACAGGGAACATCAGATGCAACCCATCATGAGTTTGGTCGGGATGGCGGTACTGATATTAATTGCCGTATTACTCTCGAGTAACTTTAGAGCAATTAATATCCGCACCGTCGTAGGCGCTTTTCTTATCCAGATTGGCGTCGGAGCATTGGTTTTGTATGTGCCGATCGGTCGCCGTATTTTGGGCGGAATGTCTGAAGGCGTAGCGAATGTTATCGCCTATGGTAACGAAGGAATTTCATTTATTTTCGGCGGACTGGTCTCCGACAAAATGTTTGAAGTTTTCGGTGGCGGCGGCTTTGTTTTCGCCCTGCGCGTTCTGCCGGTTATCGTCTTTTTCTCCTCTCTGATCGCGGTACTTTATTACCTCGGTATCATGCAACTGGTGATTCGCGTACTGGGTGGCGGCCTGCAAAAACTGCTGGGGACTTCCCGCACTGAATCCCTATCGGCTACCGCGAATATCTTCGTTGGTCAGACAGAAGCGCCGCTGGTGGTGCGTCCGTACATCTCTACTATGACTCAGTCCGAGCTGTTTGCCGTGATGTGCGGTGGCCTAGCGTCGGTTGCGGGTTCAGTATTGGCGGGTTATGCGCAAATGGGCGTGCCGTTGGAATACCTGATTGCCGCGTCCTTTATGGCTGCGCCGGGTGGGTTGCTATTTGCCAAACTGATGGTGCCGGAAACCGAAAAAACTCACGATCACGAAGATGCAACCAAGCTGATTCCTGAAGCCGATCGCCCAGCGAACGTTATCGATGCAGCGGCGAGCGGTGCGGCCTCCGGTATGCAATTGGCGTTAAACGTCGGTGCAATGCTGTTGGCATTCATCGCGTTAATTGCTTTGTTAAACGGCATTTTGGGGGGTATTGGCGGCTGGTTTGATTATCCACAGCTCTCGCTGGAACTGATTCTAGGTTGGGTATTCTCACCAATTGCTTTCCTGATTGGCGTGCCGTGGAGCGAAGCGATGGTTGCCGGTTCCTTTATCGGTCAGAAAATTATCGTCAACGAATTTGTGGCCTTTATGAACTTCGGTCAGTATTTGAAAGCCGATGAGTTGGTTATTGCCGCTGGTTTGCCAGTGCTTTCCGATCATACCAAAGCCATCATTTCCTTTGCTCTGTGCGGTTTCGCCAACCTTTCATCCGTGGCAATTCTGTTGGGCGGCCTGGGCAGCATGGCGCCGAATCGCCGTCATGACATTGCTCGTTTCGGTTTGAAAGCGGTGGCCGCGGGGACTTTATCTAATCTGATGAGCGCCACCATCGCCGGTTTCTTCCTGGCCCTGTAATTCATATCGATTTGTAAAATATAATATTCTGCAAAGGTCGATTGTTTGTAGAATAGCGTGCTGGCGGGGGAAGGTTATCCCCCGCCAGCCTGTTTCACCCTTCCGGTTGCTCAGTCCGTTTGTGCGTATTGCCATCACCGTCGTCGCGCGGAATTCGATGAATAGGCTATTCTTGATGCGAGAGCGAAAGAGAGTCCTCACTTATCGATAAATCAGGTTATTTTGTGATTCAATTCACATATAATTCAGGCCTGTTACAAATCACTATTAATTAATGTGAGCATTAACACATCTCATTTGAGCGCTTCATGTTCAAATAGAGACAGCTGGCTTTTCTTGTGGAAAAGCTAAGTGCGGTGAGATGGATCTCAGTTGCCGCTGCGGGAGAAAAATCCCAAGGGCGCTATCTTCAAGGAACCAAGTCCGCTCGCCAACGTGTTGAGCTGCATGGCCTGGAATTTCCATAGGAAATTGCCGTCAGTTCATAAATGAATGCTCGGCTTTGGCGCGGTGCCGAAGCTGAAATAGAGTTGGAGAGTTTTATGACCGATTTAACCGCCAGCGCGAAACGTGCGCTCAGTTTGATGGATTTGACCACCCTGAACGACGACGATACCGATCAAAAGGTTATCGATCTTTGTCATCAGGCGAAAAGCCCTGCGGGTAACACCGCGGCTGTCTGCATTTATCCTCGTTTTATTCCGATTGCTCGTAAAACGCTACGTGAACAGGGCACCCCTGAAATCCGCATTGCCACCGTGACCAATTTCCCGCATGGCAATGACGATATCGACATTGCTTTGGCCGAGACCCGTGCGGCAATTGCCTACGGCGCTGATGAAGTCGATGTGGTATTCCCGTACCGTGCGCTGATGGCTGGTAACGATAAAGTGGGCTTCGAGCTGGTGAAAGTGTGCAAAGAGGCCTGTGCCGCCGCCAACGTATTGCTGAAAGTCATTATCGAAACCGGCGAATTGAAACAGCAGCATTTGATCCGTCAGGCTTCTGAAATTGCGATTAAAGCGGGCGCTGATTTCATTAAAACCTCAACCGGGAAAGTACCGGTGAACGCGACGCTGGAAAGTGCGGAAATCATGATTCGCACCATTCACGATTTGGGCGTAGGCAAAGACGTCGGCTTCAAGCCTGCTGGCGGCGTGCGTACTGCAGAAGACGCGGCTGCATTCCTGAAACTGGCTGACGATATCATGGGTGAAGATTGGGCGGATGCGCGCCACTTCCGCTTCGGTGCATCCAGCCTGTTAGCCAGCTTGCTGACCACTTTAGGTCATCACAGCACAGCCAAAACCGGCGGTTATTAATTATTGCAGATGCACGACGGGCAATCCGCCCGCCGTGTTGCTATTGCTGAAAAGACACAATGTGCTTTTCGATTTCCCATTCAGGTCAAGCAGGGGGATGCCTTGTTTCTGGCACAAGAAATTATTCGTAAAAAACGCGACGGCCAGCCGCTGAGCGAAGAAGAAATACGTTTCTTTATCAATGGTATTCGCGACAATGTTGTTTCCGAAGGGCAGATCGCCGCTTTGGCAATGACCATTTATTTTCATGATATGAGCATGCCTGAGCGCGTGGCGCTGACTATGGCGATGCGCGATTCCGGTACCGTGCTGGACTGGAAAAGTCTCAAGCTGAACGGCCCTATCGTAGATAAGCATTCTACCGGTGGCGTTGGCGATGTAACTTCGTTAATGCTCGGCCCAATGGTAGCGGCTTGCGGTGGTTATGTGCCTATGATTTCAGGCCGTGGCTTGGGCCATACCGGCGGTACACTCGATAAGCTGGAGGCCATTCCTGGATTTGATATTTTCCCAGATGATAATGCCTTCCGGAAGATTATTCAGGATGTTGGCGTCGCAATCATCGGCCAGACCAGTTCATTGGCTCCGGCGGATAAACGTTTTTACGCCACTCGCGATATTACGGCGACCGTGGATTCCATTCCGCTGATTACCGCTTCTATTTTGGCGAAGAAACTGGCGGAAGGACTGGATGCGCTCGTGATGGACGTTAAAGTCGGTTCCGGTGCCTTTATGCCAACCTATCAACTGTCCGCAGATTTGGCACAGGCGATTGTCGGCGTGGCCAACGGCGCGGGTTGTAAAACAACGGCTCTGCTGACTGATATGAATCAGGTGCTGGCATCCAGCGCCGGGAACGGTGTGGAAGTTCGTGAAGCCGTGCGCTTCCTGACCGGTGAATACCGTAATCCACGCTTGCTGGAAGTGACGATGGCGCTGTGCGTTGAAATGTTGCTTTCCGGCGGGCTGGCGAACTCTGAAACCGATGCGCGCGCCAAGCTACAGGCGGTATTGGATAACGGTAAAGCGGCCGAAGTTTTTGGTCGTATGATTGCGGCTCAGAAAGGCCCAACTGATTTCGTTGAACGTTATGACAGCTATCTGCCGGTGGCGATGCTAAGCAAACCGGTCTTTGCAGAAAAACCGGGTATTATCACTGCGATGGATACCCGCGCGCTGGGGATGTCTGTGGTAGCGCTGGGTGGTGGTCGTCGCCGCGCGACCGATGCAATCGACTACAGCGTAGGCCTGACCGATATGGCGCGTCTGGGCGATAAAATGGATAGTGAACGTCCGTTGGCAGTGATTCATGCTAACAATGAAAGTGACTGGCAGCAGGCGGCTGATGCAGTACGCGCGGCAATGACGCTGGGTGACAAAGCGCCAGAACAAACGCCGGTGGTTTATCGTCGGATTACCGAATAAGCTTGATTTATTCACTACGAATTTGGCGCAGTAAGGCCTGTTGGCCGTGCTGCTCCCACAGCGTGAGTTCACGCAGGAGAAAATGATGAAACGTACATTTATTATGGTATTAGACTCATTTGGTATCGGTGCTAGCGCTGATGCTGGCAAGTTTAACGATGAAGGTGCCAACACCCTCGGCCACATCGCTGAAGCCTGTGCCCGTGGTGAAGCTGATATTGGGCGCAAAGGCCCGCTGACGTTGCCGAACCTGAGCCGTTTGGGTCTAGGTAAAGCCGCTGAGGAATCCTGCGGTACTTTCCCTGTGGGCCTGGATAAAGATGCTGACATCATTGGCGCCTATGCTTACGCCAGCGAATTATCTTCCGGTAAAGACACTCCGTCAGGCCACTGGGAAATTGCAGGTGTGCCCGTTCTGTTTGATTGGGGCTATTTCAGCGACGTTGAGAACAGTTTCCCGCAGGAATTGCTGGATAAATTGGTTAAGCGTGCCAACCTGCCAGGCTACCTAGGAAACTGCCATTCATCCGGTACTGTAATTCTGGATCAGTTGGGCGAAGAACATATGAAAACCGGCAAGCCGATTTTCTATACCTCCGCTGACTCGGTTTTCCAGATTGCTTGCCACGAAGAAACTTTCGGTTTAGATCGTCTGTATGAGCTGTGTGAAATCGCTCGTGAAGAGTTAACCGAAGGCGGCTACAACATTGGCCGCGTTATCGCTCGCCCGTTTATCGGCGATAAACCGGGTAACTTCCAGCGTACTGGTAACCGCCACGATCTGGCCGTTGAGCCGCCAGCGCCAACCATTTTGAAAAAGCTGGTTGATGAGAAGCAAGGTGAAGTGGTTTCGATCGGCAAAATCGCCGATATTTACGCACACGTGGGGATTACTCACAAAGTCAAAGCTACCGGTATTGATGCTTTATTCGACGCTACTTTGGAAGAAGTGAAGAAAGCGGGCGATAACACCATCGTCTTTACCAACTTCGTAGATTTCGACTCATCTTACGGTCACCGCCGCGATGTGGCAGGTTATGCCGCGGCGCTGGAACTGTTCGATCGCCGCTTGCCAGAATTGCTAGAACTGGTGAAAGATGACGACATTATCATCTTCACCGCGGACCACGGTTGCGATCCAACCTGGCCGGGTACCGATCACACCCGTGAGCACATTCCAGTGCTGGTTTACGGTCCAAAAGTGAAACCGGGTTCTCTCGGTCATCGCGATACTTTCGCCGACATCGGCCAGACTGTCGCGAAATATTTTGATTTGTCACCGATGGATTACGGCAAACCCATGTTTTGATTATCTGCGTCAGACCGTTCATGGCGGCCCGACCGGTAATTTTATTTAATATTTTGATTTATAAGGAAAATAATTATGGCTACGCCACATATCAATGCTGAAATGGGTGATTTTGCTGACGTTGTCCTGATGCCAGGGGACCCGCTGCGTGCAAAATTTATCGCAGAAACCTTCCTGCAAGACGTGCGTCAGGTTAACAATGTGCGTGGCATGCTGGGGTTCACCGGTACTTATAAAGGCCGCAAGATCTCGGTAATGGGTCACGGTATGGGTATTCCATCCTGCTCAATCTACGCAAAAGAACTGATCACCGATTTCGGCGTGAAAAAAATCATTCGCGTGGGGTCATGTGGCGCAGTGCGTAACGATGTAAAATTGCGTGACGTTGTGATTGGTATGGGTGCCTGCACCGATTCAAAAGTTAACCGTCTGCGTTTTAAAGATCACGATTACGCGGCTATCGCTGATTTCGATATGGTGCGTAACGCTGTTGACGCAGCGAAAGCCAAAGGTGTTCCAGCACGCGTCGGTAACATTTTCTCCGCTGATTTATTCTATACACCAGACCCACAAATGTTTGATGTAATGGAAAAATATGGCATTTTGGGCGTGGAAATGGAAGCTGCCGGTATCTACGGCGTAGCGGCAGAGTTCGGTGCAAAAGCGCTGACTATCTGTACCGTTTCTGACCATATCCGTACCGGTGAGCAAACCACCGCAGAAGAACGTCAAACGACCTTCAACGACATGATCGAAATTGCGTTGGAATCTGTTCTGCTGGGCGATAAAGAGTAATAGCCTAGGCTATTATTTTTTCTGAGCCGCACACTCCGCTGCGGCTCTTTTTTTATCCAAACTCTCTGTTTCTCTTTTTCTTTCTATTCACTATTCTGCACCGTTTTATTCTCATTTCTTTATATATCATATTATTAGAGCTATAAATTTATTCATCATTCTTATTGCTCTCTCTCGTATGGCAGATGATATGTATAGCAATATTCTTCTCGGGTAGGAAAGCTATCAGCGTTGGTTAGACAAATCGGATGTAGCACCTATTCAACCAATGGATAAGCCTCAGCGCTATACTAAGCTGCCCTAAATGGCATTGGCGGGTGAAATAGTCGGATCATCGGCAAGAGGGGAGCAGCCCAAGTTTACCTGCTGTGCCGGATATTCGGCGGTGGTCAGCCGCGTTTTTCGTAATCAGGGCAAACAGACCTTTTTAGACGTGGAACGGTCAACGCGGGCGTATGGGCATGGTATCGCTGGCGGTGGTAAACGCGGGATTTATCGGTATGCCAACGTCCAGTTGCTCAAAAGTATGCAAAGAGCTAGCGGAGAAAGGGTTGATTAGTGCCGAAACCTTAGTTCGGTTTTGCATAGCGTGCGCATTTGGCGTCTTAATAGCAAATACCGATGCGCATCAAGGGAATCTATCTTTCTAGCATTCTAGGAATTGGCCGTTATCTTTGGTGCCTATCTACGATATGTTGCCTCTGGCATTTGCTCCGGCGAGCACCGGTAATATGCGGCAACAGGTTCCAGATATTACCCTATCTATTGATATCAACTCGGAATTCAAAGCGATAGCTTGCTAAGTACAGGAAAAATTTGCTTCACAAACGCCACGTATCAAACGCATGGCCTGAACCTACTTTTTGTCCTGCGATCCCTCGGTTCTTTCCGTAGATTTGCTGGCAGTTGAATCCGCATCGGATGATTCCCCTGATTCGCTGTCTTCTTCTACTGGCGTATTGGCCGTGAGCAGATAAGGGGATTGTTGCCAGCGGCTACGGCGATGTTGTAATAAGGTTCTGGCCAGAATAATACCGACCGCCAGCGCGACCAAAATCATTAAACGCAGTAAGTTGGTGGTGTTATCCACCTGCTTGGATTCGGTTGCCAGTACGTGGGTATCCAAAGTCATGCGCAAAAAGCCGCTAGGCCCGTTCTTGCCGGGAATCATCTCCACAATCTGATGATTGAAATAACTGCCGGGGCGCTTGCCGTCCAGCGCTAACCGATCACGCACTTTGACTTTTTCTCCAGAATCCGCGACCAAAGTGCCGTCAATCAAGTACACACTGGCATCCAGTATGCGGCTAGCCTGCGTCAACTGTTTCAGGACTTCATCGACCTTCTGGCTATCCACGTCGTCATTGTTGCTATCCATAATCGGTGACAGGCTAAAAGCCACCTGTTTCGCCAGCGTTTTCGCCAGCTCTTCCACCTGTTCGGAGCGTGCCAATTGGTGGCTGAGGCTGAAATAAGATGCGCCTTGCATAAGCAGTACAAGCAAAGCTAGACAAATCAGTACGATAGCAGTGCGATGCAGTCGAAATTTTAATTTAGCCCGGGCCATGCAGGTTCCTTACGCGTTTTGATGACTTTATGTTGCCAGAAGCAAGGGCGATAGGATAGCTTGATGCATCGTTTTTACCCTTCATCTTTCTCGCTGCTGCGGTATTGGCTGCTTTTGCTCACCCCAGTCACTTAGTGGACTAAGCTCCTGGGTATTCGCTCAGTTGCCGCCTAGCCGCAACGAGAAATTATTGGGCTTATATTGCAGCTTTGCTGTGATGTGAAGCTATTGGGTATATATTGCCGATTCTGGGTTTCTACAGGAGCTTTTCATGTCAAATAGTCTGACCTATTGCGATCTCCCCGCGGAGATTTATCAGTGGCCCGGTTTGCCGCTTTCTTTGAGTGGTGATGAGGTCATGCCGCTGGATTATCGTGCGGGCCATACGGGTTGGCTGTTGTACGGCAGAAAGCTGGATAAGCAACGTATTACCGATTTTCAACGCCGTTTGGGCGCGGCGATGGTGATTGTCTCCGCTTGGTGCGTCGATGACTATCAGGTGATTCGTCTGGCTGGTAGCCTGACACCGCGGATTAAAACGCTGGCGGACGAAAGCGGACTCGATGTGGCTCCGCTAGGCGCAATTCCTCATTTGCGTACGCCGGGTTTATTGGTTATGGATATGGATTCCACGGCTATTCAAATCGAATGTATTGATGAAATAGCCAAGTTAGCCGGCGTAGGCGACGAAGTGGCGGCTGTAACCGAGCGAGCAATGCAAGGGGAACTGGATTTCTCTGCCAGCCTGCGTCAGCGGGTAGGTACGCTGAAAGGCGCTGATGCCAATATTCTGAAACAGGTACGAGATACTTTGCCGCTGATGCCGGGTTTGGTCACGCTCGTGAAGAAATTGCAGGCGCTGAATTGGCATGTGGCTATCGCTTCTGGTGGATTCACTTATTATGCGGAATATCTGCGGGATAAGCTGCATCTGGACGCGGTAGCTGCCAATGAGCTGGAAATCCGTGACGGCAAACTAACCGGTCAGGTGCTTGGCCCGATTGTCGATGCGCAATACAAAGCCGACACACTGATTAAACTGGCGGAAAAACTGTCTATTCCGATTCAGCAAACCATTGCCATCGGCGACGGTGCCAACGATCTGAAAATGATGCAGGCTGCCGGTTTAGGTCTGGCGTTCCATGCTAAGCCTAAGGTTTATGCTAAAGCGAAAGTGGCGATTCGGCACGGTGATTTGATGAGCGTGCTGTGTATTCTAAGCGGCAGTCTGAAGCACGAAGAACGCTAATTCCCTACGTTTCTGGCGTGATCGCGCAGTTTGCCATCACGCCAGTAAACCGTAGAAAAATAGGCGGTTACAACGCTCAAGCCTATTAAACTTTCAATTTATTGTGAGATCGTAAGACAGAGGAAAAGACGTGGCTAAAGCACCAAAACGCGCATTTGTTTGTAATGAGTGCGGCGCAGATTATCCGCGCTGGCAGGGGCAGTGCAGTGCCTGTAACGCCTGGAATACCATTACCGAAGTGCGTCTGGCTGCGGCAACGCCTTCTTCGCGTAACGATCGCCTCGGTGGCTACGCGGGCGAGGCGGGTATCAGTCGGGTACAAAAGCTGTCAGATATCAGTCTGGAGGCGCTGCCGCGTTTCACCACCGGCTTCCTAGAGTTTGATCGGGTGTTGGGCGGTGGTGTGGTACCCGGTAGTGCCATTCTGATTGGTGGTAACCCCGGCGCGGGGAAAAGTACCCTGCTGTTGCAAGTATTGTGCAAGCTATCTGAAGGCATGAAAACCCTGTATGTCACCGGTGAGGAATCGCTACAGCAGGTGGCGATGCGAGCGCATCGACTTGGTTTGCCCACCGGTAATCTGAATATGCTATCAGAAACTAGCATTGAGCAGATTTGCCTGATTGCCGAGCAAGAACAGCCTAAGCTGATGGTGATTGATTCCATTCAGGTGATGCATATGGCCGATATTCAGTCCTCTCCCGGTAGCGTGGCGCAGGTGCGCGAAACTGCCGCTTATCTCACTCGCTTTGCAAAAACACGCGGCGTGGCGATAGTGATGGTCGGTCATGTGACTAAAGACGGCTCGCTGGCCGGCCCGAAAGTGTTGGAACACTGTATCGACTGTTCGGTGATGTTGGATGGCGACGGCGATTCCCGCTTCCGTACTCTTCGCAGCCACAAAAACCGCTTTGGCGCGGTGAATGAGTTGGGCGTTTTTGCTATGACGGAACAAGGGCTACGTGAAGTCAGTAATCCATCGGCTATTTTCCTCAGCCGGGGTGATGAAGTCACTGCGGGTAGTTCGGTGATGGTGGTGTGGGAAGGGACACGCCCGCTATTGGTTGAGATTCAAGCGCTGGTGGATCATTCGATGATGTCGAATCCGCGGCGAGTAGCGGTAGGATTGGAACAGAATCGACTGGCTATCTTGCTGGCGGTTTTACACCGTCACGGCGGCCTTCAAATGTCGGATCAGGATGTTTTCGTTAACGTGGTAGGTGGGGTAAAAGTGACGGAAACCAGCGCCGATTTGGCGTTATTAATGTCATTGGTATCCAGCTTGCGGGATCGGCCTTTACCACAGGATTTAGTGGTATTTGGTGAAGTCGGATTGGCCGGTGAGATTCGCCCGGTGCCCAGTGGTCAGGAGCGAATTTCCGAAGCGGCGAAGCACGGTTTTAAACGAGCCATCGTGCCGCACGCCAACATGCCGAAGAAGCCTCTGCCGAATATGCAGGTATTTGGTGTGAAAAAACTGGCCGACGCGCTGGCGGTTTTAGAGGATCTCTAAGCTGCATTTAGTCGTGTTGTTTGAGCAGCATACTGTGTTATTTTTGTTTAGCGTGCTAAACAGGAGGCAGTATGCTGCAGTTCGATTATTTAAAAACGGCAATCAAACAGAAAGGCTGCACGTTACAGCAAGTGGCCGAAGCCAGCGGGATGACCAAAGGATATTTAAGCCAGCTACTTAACGATAAAATTAAAAGCCCCAGTGCGCAAAAGCTTGAAGCTCTGCATCGTTTTCTTGAATTGGAGTTCCCCCGCCGCGAGAAAAAGGTGGGCGTAGTGTTTGGTAAATTTTACCCGCTGCATACCGGTCACATCTATTTGATCCAACGAGCCTGTAGCCAAGTAGATGAATTGCATATCATTCTGTGCCACGACGAACCTCGGGATCGGGAACTGTTCGAGAACAGCTCCATGTCACAACAGCCAACGGTTAGTGACCGTTTGCGCTGGCTGCTGCAAACGTTCAAATATCAAAAAAACATTCGCATTCACTCATTTGACGAGCACGGCATCGAACCCTATCCGCACGGTTGGGATGTCTGGAGCCGCGGCGTAAAAGCCTTTATGGCAGATAAAGGTATAGTGCCGAGTTTTATCTATTCCAGCGAAAGTCAGGATGCGCCGCGCTATCGCGAACAATTTGGTATCGAAACCATCCTGATCGATCCGCAGCGTTCATTTATGAAGATCAGCGGCCGTCAGATTCGCCGTGATCCTTTCCGTTACTGGGATTATATTCCTACCGAAGTCAAACCCTTCTTTGTCCGAACGGTGGCTATCCTCGGCGGCGAATCCAGCGGAAAATCGACGCTGGTGAATAAATTAGCCAATATATTCAATACCACCAGCGCCTGGGAATACGGGCGGGATTACGTATTTTCCCATTTGGGTGGCGATGAGATGGCGTTGCAATACTCGGATTACGACAAAATAGCCTTGGGGCAGGCGCAGTACGTGGATTTCGCGGTGAAATACGCCAATAAGGTCGCTTTTATCGATACAGACTTCGTCACGACTCAGGCATTTTGTAAGAAATACGAAGGGCGGGAGCATCCTTTCGTGCAGGCATTGATCGATGAGTATCGCTTCGATCTGGTGATTCTGTTGGAGAATAATACTCCGTGGGTGGCTGACGGTTTACGTAGCCTGGGAAGTACTTCCGATCGGAAATCCTTCCAAAGCCTGCTGCAAGACATGTTGAGGGCCAATAACGTTGAGTATGTTCACGTGGAATCGGCAGACTATGACGAGCGCTTCCTGCGCTGCGTTGAATTGGTTCAGCAATTGCTGGCCGCCGATCCGCTGCGATTATCCCGCTCACCGATCAGCGAGCGGGACAGTGTGCAGAATGATAATTAATAAGCGATAACCAGCTTGCCCTGCATGCGTCCGGTCAGTACTTTTTGGTGCGCCGCGTGCAGGTTTTCAGTCGTTAGGCCGTGTAAAGTCTCACTCAGCGTGCCGCGCAGTTCTCCTGCGTCGACATATTGAGCGACCTGTTTCAATATTTCTCCCTGTTGCGCCATATCCGGCGTGTTGAACATGCTGCGGGTAAACATCAGTTCCCAGTGGAGAGCGGCACTTTTCAGTTTCAACGCGCTTTGATCGAGGGGCTGTGTATTTTCCACGATGGTGCAAATGTGGCCCATCGGTGCGATGAGATCACCGATCGCCGCCCAGTGACCGTCGGTGTCATTCAGACAGAAAATATAATCCACCTGTTCGATTCCATTACTGGCCAGTTCTCCTTTTAGATCGCGATAATCGACGGTGAGATCCGCGCCGCGATCCAGACACCAGCGTGCGGAGGTTGGATTAGAGGCTGTGGCGATCACTTTAACCTGACTGCGCAGCGCTGCCAGTGAGATCGCCATTGATCCCACGCCACCGGCACCACCAATGATCAACAGGGTTTTCCCCGCTGGCGCTTCCTGAATTTTTAGGTGCTCAAATAGCCCTTCCCAGGCGGTCAATGCGGTCAACGGCATGGCGGCGGCTTCTGCCCAGTTCAGGCGACTCGGTTTATGCGCCACGATGCGGGCATCGACCAACTGATGCGTGGCGTTGCTGCCAGGACGTGTCAGATCACCGGCATACCAGACTTCATCTCCAACGCTAAAACCCTGTGTCGAGCTACCTACGGCAATGACTACGCCGCTGGCATCCCAGCCGAGTACTCGCGGCTGTTGTAAGCCATTTTTCTGTAGACCGGCGTGGACTTTGGTATCGACCGGATTAACCGATGCGGCTTTTACTTCCACCAAGAGATCGAAAGCATTGGGCGTTGGCTGATCCCACGGGATCTGAATAAAATCGGCGGGGTGCTGCGGATTAACCGCAATAGCGTAATGAGACATAGTCTAGCTCCTTTTTAGGTAGACCTTGAGTCTAGACCCGATTAACTAGAGTGATAAGATGGACAATCAATAACGAAGCGTTCGTCTATGGTGAACAATTATGTTTAAGCAGCTACAGGATATGGCGCTGTTTGCGCGAGTGGCCGAATGCGGCAGTTTCACCAAAGCGGCGGCCATCGCCGGTTTACCTAAATCCAGCGTCAGTCAGCGTATTAGCCTGTTGGAACACCGGTTGGGTATCCGGCTGCTGAATCGAACCACGCGTCAGATCAGCCTAACGTTCGCCGGTGAACGTTATTTGGTGCACTGCCAGGAAATGCTACTGGCGGCGGAGCGGGCCGATTTAACCCTACAGCGCTTGCTGGATAATCCCAGCGGCCGACTGCGAGTTTCCAGTCCGGCAGGGCTGGCCGCCACTTTGCTGGCACAGATTGCCACTGATTTTCAACGACAATATCCCGATGTTTCTCTCGAGGTATTGGTCTCCGACGTTAAAGTGGATTTGGTGGAAGAAGGCTTCGATGTAGCGTTGCGCACCGGAAAACCTCAGGATTCATCATTGATTGGGCGCCGCTTGGGCTATGCGCCACGCAATTTACTGGCTTCCCCTGATTATCTGACTCAGTTTCCGCCAATTTTACATCCACGTCAGTTGGAGGAACATCGTTGGATTACCCACCGCGCCTGGACAGAACTGGTATTAAATTATCAGGATGAATATTTCCGTTGGCAGTTACCTAAGCTCCACGTCACCGATAATTTGCTCTACGCCATTGAGTGCGCGCTGTCGGCGGGGGGAATTACCTTGCTGCCCGCTTTTCTCAGCCGCGAAAAGGTTGCGCAGGGGAAATTAGTGGAAGTGTTGCCAGAGTGGCTGGTCGAAGGTAATGAACTGTATTTGGTTTATCCCAGCCGGAAATTAAATTCACCAGCATTGAGCTGTTTTATTGATGTGGTTATGGGGCATCCGGTATTTACCCATTATGCCCAAGGGTTAACCTAATGATTTGTAGTGCTTTGGCTAAGTGAGAGAATTACTTTTCGGCAGAAGTAGGGAGCGGAACAATATCGTTAAAATCGGTCCCAAACCAATAAACGCCATAATCGCTCCAGTGCGGGCCTTCAATAAAATCCATTAGCGAAACCTGTTCAGTGTGAAAAACCTGACCGGCCTGATTTTCAATTTTAATGTAGCCGCTGTAATGAGAGCCGTCGCCGGGGGAACCCATAGAGGGAATCAACTGGGTAATCTTATAAAATCGCATAACGTATTGATGATTGGGGCTCCATTCTTCCCTAACCAGAGTGCCTTGCTGCCACCAAAAATAGACTGCTCCACCCAGAATAAATAAAAATAGCGTCCATCGGATTTTGCGGATTCTTATTAATTTTTTCAGTGCTTCAGAGATTGAACGTAATTTCATTTGCTATCCATGCGTCAGGCTAAAAAAATACTGCCCACCAAGGTGAGCAGTATTTAGCAGTGAATGACGAATTACTTGGTCATTTTCTTGTACTTAATACGGTGCGGTTCTAAGGCATCAGCGCCCAGCGTCCGCTTTTTCCACTCTTCATATTCAGTAAAGTTACCTTCGAAGAATTCGACTTTCCCTTCATCCTGATAATCGATGATATGGGTAGCAATACGGTCGAGGAACCAACGGTCATGGGAAATAACCATCGCACAGCCTGGGAATTCCAGTAAGGCGTTTTCCAGTGCGCGCAGGGTTTCAATATCCAAGTCGTTGGTTGGTTCATCGAGCAGCAACATATTGCCGCCAACCTGCAACAGTTTTGCCAGATGGATACGACCACGCTCACCGCCGGATAGTTCGCCGATGCGTTTACCCTGATCGACGCCTTTAAAGTTGAAGCGGCCAACGTAGGCACGGCTTGGCAATTCAAAGTTACCGATCTTCATGATGTCCTGACCGCCGGAAACTTCTTCCCACACGGTTTTGCTGTTATCCATGCTGTCGCGGAACTGGTCGACAGAGGCTAACTGCACGGTTTCACCCAAGGTTATGGTGCCGGAATCAGGCTGTTCCTGACCGGACAACATACGGAACAGAGTAGATTTACCCGCGCCGTTTGGCCCAATAATACCGACGATGGCGCCTTTCGGCAGTGCAAAGGTCAGATCGTCAATCAGCAGGCGATCGCCGTAGGATTTGCTCAGGTTCTGAACTTCCAGCACTTTGTCGCCTAAGCGTGGACCAGGTGGAATGAACAACTCACTGGTTTCGTTACGTTTTTGGTATTCAACGCTGTTAAGTTCTTCAAAGCGAGCCAAACGTGCTTTGCCTTTAGCCTGACGGCCTTTCGGATTCTGACGAACCCATTCCAGCTCTTTCTCGATAGATTTACGACGAGCGGCTTCGGAAGAGGCTTCCTGCGCCAGACGAGCGTCTTTCTGCTCCAGCCAAGAGGAATAGTTGCCTTCCCACGGAATACCTTCGCCACGGTCAAGTTCGAGAATCCAGCCAGCCACGTTATCCAGGAAGTAACGGTCATGGGTAATCGCCACAACGGTGCCTTCATAGTCGTGCAGGAAGCGCTCCAGCCAAGCCACGGATTCGGCATCCAGGTGGTTGGTTGGTTCGTCCAGCAGCAGCATGTCTGGTTTTTCCAGCAGCAGGCGGCAGATCGCTACGCGACGACGCTCACCACCGGACAGATTGGCAATTTTGGCATCCCAAGGCGGCAGACGCAGCGCATCGGCAGCACGTTCCAGCTGGTTATCCAGATTATGGCCATCGTGAGACTGGATAATCGCTTCCAGCTCGCCTTGCTCTTTTGCCAGCTTATCGAAGTCGGCATCCGGATCGGCATACAGCGCGTAGACTTCGTCTAAACGGGTCAGCGCGCGTTTAACTTCGCTAACGGATTCTTCTACCGCTTCGCGTACCGTTTGCTCCAAATTCAGCTGAGGTTCCTGCGGCAGGTAACCGATTTTCAGACCTGGTTGGGCGCGCGCTTCGCCTTCGATATCGGTATCTACACCGGCCATAATGCGCAGCAGGGTAGATTTACCGGAGCCGTTCAGACCCAATACGCCGATTTTGGCGCCGGGGAAGAAGCTCAGGGAGATGTTTTTCAAAATATGACGCTTCGGCGGAACCACTTTGCCGACGCGATGCATGGTATAGACGTATTGAGCCACGTTGCTCTAGCCTCTCTATATCAGTTTTTATTAGGATGTCTGGTGCGGAGTGTAGCCCGTTTCGATAACGGATCCCATACATCCTTGAAGATAACGGAGTATAACCTTTTTGCAGGAACGGCGGGCTGACCGCCCCCACAGAATGGGCTTATTCTGGTGTCAGGGCGCGGTGACGATCATTGCCACTCGACGGTTTTCAGCCCGGCCTTTGGCCGTGCGGTTATCGGCAACTGGATTTAGCTTACCGAGCCCGCGAACTTCGATATTGGCTTTCGGCATACCGACGGAAGATAGGGTATCGGCGACGGCGCTGGCGCGGCCATAAGACAGTTGGTTATTGTAACTCTCTTCACCCATAGAATCGGTGTGTCCATCCAGGCGAATATGGTTGATACCAACGTCCATCAAGGCGTGACCGATTTTCTCTACGGTTTGCTCTCCTTGCGCATTCAAGTTTCCGACGTTGCTGCTGAATAGCACCTTATCTGACAGGCCAAACTCCCAACCGTTGTCCGTTAGTTTGAATCCCTGTTCCTGTAGAGCGGCTATCTGCTCCGCTGTCAGGCCCTGAGGTTTATTCTGACAACCCGCTAGCAGCAATAAACCCAACGCCATCAAGCCAATCCACAGGCTACTCCTCAACTTTTGCATTGTATGACCTTATTCTTTTTACGCTGTATGTGTCAGGCTTTGGGGCAGAATCACCCGACCGCCTCCGTGGTAATTGTTCTTCGCCAAATACATGGCCTCATCCGCACGCTGTAACAGCTCTACTGGCGTTTGCGCGTGTTCCGGATAGAACGCAATACCAATACTGATTGATGTTGTGATGTCCGTGCCGTCAGGCAGTGTAATAGGGTGAGCCATACAATGAATGATATTGTCCGCGATCGATAATACATCGTAGCTATTGCCGATTGACGTCAACAGTACGGCAAATTCGTCGCCGCCCAGGCGAGCAACAAAATCAGTTTCGCGTAATTGCGAACGGATGCGTTCAGCCATGGTGATGAGTACGACGTCACCGGCGGCATGGCCATAATTATCGTTAATCTCTTTGAAATTATCGGCATCGAGGAACATCAATGCCACCATATCTTTATCCGCGCATTCATTGAGCGTACGGTTCAGGCTGACTTCAAAAAAGGCGCGATTGGCAAGCCCGGTCAGGCTGTCATGAGTCGCCCTATGAGTCAGGAAATCATTTTCCTGCGTTAAATGCGCCTGCCAGATCTCCAGCTCTTCCAGTAATCCATTGAAATCGTTACTTAACTCATTGAGTTCTTTGATGTGAACCGATGGAACTCTTTGACCAAAGCTGCGATGCAGACTCACATCGTGCGCCACTTCAGTTATACGATTCAGCGAGCCGACAATTCTGCGGAGCATACGACGAGAAAGGAACAGGGCGACTAGCGTACTGGCAATGATACCGGCCAACATGGCAATCACTCCGCGCAGCAGGAAACTGAGCAGGCTGCCGCCGTGACCGACCATAATAATAGTACCTATGCGTTCGCCGTTGTGCATGATAGGTAGTTCTACCGGACCGCTCAGTGCCCAATGGGCAACGCTTTGTTCCAACTTATGGAACGGACCGTGGGCTGGTAGCGACCAACTGGCAATGAGCTTGCCATTGGCATCAACAATTTTGGCTTCGGCCACTTCTTCACTGGCTGCAATCAACGCCAGCGATTCACTGGCAGCAATATTATCGCCGAAGACGACGGCGGCTTCGGTGGTATAGCTAATTGAACGGGCGATCAAATGCAGGTTGTGATCGGCGTAAACACGCAAGGAAAAAATAGCAACCAGGGTAATAAAGATACCGGCCATCCCCACAGCAACCAGAGCCACGGTTAAATGTATGCGTTGAAGTATTTTCCCTAAGCTAGGTAATTTTGCACGACGTTTATTTATTCTTTTAATCAGTCTCATAAACCATCAGCCTTCTTACGGGCGAGTTGCAGTACGCTCGGATGAACACGAACTCCTGTACGTGCTAACGCATCCATATTAACCTTAAAAGATGCCTGGTTATCTTCCACTAACAGACAAAAGGCGCTGCCGGTGGTGCATTCAGAATAATCCTCACTGATTGTCAGTATCGGATGACCTTGAGTACGATTAATTAACTCCAACCGCTGTTCTTCGGTGGTACTTCCCAAATAAATAGCATCGCATTGGCTTGAAATAGCCGGGCTGGCAAACGGGAATCGCTCGACTTTAATGGGATGTTGCGTTGCCATTAACGCTGGGTTAAACAGGCCTTCTGCATAGTTGGTCGGGGCGACAATACATAACCTAATAACCTGCGGAGTCACCGGCCAGCGTGTATAGCTGATAATCCCCAAAACCATTTTGGTTGCGGCGTCTGTCCGCGCCTGCACAACGTTCGCATTCGCAGGTTCTTCCGCCGATCCGGCGCCGGTAGAAAATACTAACGTCAATACAATCAACAGATACTGACAAATACGCCAAAAATGCCAGGGAGGCATAACGTATTGAGGATTCTTACTGACGCCGTTGATTGCGCAAGTCGAGATAGTCATTTTTGCGCTTCCTGTGGATCGGCCTCGGAAATAGAAACAAGCAACTTAGTCAGTGAGAAAAAGTCATTTTATTATCGGCGCTTAGATTTACTGTTTTTATTCTCTCTGATTGTATTACAAGATCACATTGTTGCAATGCTCGTCATGGTATCGGCAGGGCAGGGAATTTTCTTAAATATCTTCATTTCAGGGAACACCGCCCGGTTTTAACACCGGGCGGAGAAATAAAGCGGAATATAGTCAAACAGATTTTATGGAAGGTTTAAAACGCTGGATAACCCATTTCTCTATTTCAACAATAATGAAGATGGCAATACCCACCAGTAATGTCAGGCCCCAGTAATAGGCTGGCAGCGGTTCGGTCCCAAAGGCCGTGTTCATAAACGGCAAATAGATTATCGCCAGTTGCAGCAAGATTAATACGCCGGAAACCAGCCACAGGCCTTTGTTAACGAACAACTCTTTGTTCAGCGGGAAGCGATCCGCTACGCGACAGTTAAACATGTAAATCCACTGCGCGGTAACCAGCGTTTGCATGAGCACTGTTCGGATAAATTCGGTGCTGTAGCCCCGAGGCTCCAGATAAGCTTCCAGAATAAAGGCACTGATAGCAATCAAAGTACCGACAAAGGCGATACGCCAAATAGCGTGGCCGTCCAGCACATGGCGCGAAGGATCTCGCGGATTGCGGTTCATTATGCCTCTTTCTGCCGGTTCAAATGCCAGACCGAAGGAAAGCGTGGTAGAGGTCGCCATATTCATCCACAGAATTTGCAGCGGCGTTAACGGAATGACCGCCCCGGCAAGAATGGCAAAGATGATTAGCAGTCCTTGCGCTAGGTTGGTTGGCAGGATAAACAGAATGGTTTTCTTCAGGTTATCGTAAACCCGACGCCCTTCTTCTACCGCACTGGCGATGGTGGCGAAGTTATCATCGGAGAGCACCATATCGGCAGCTTCTTTCGTCACTTCGGTCCCTTTAATCCCCATGGCGATACCCACATCCGCCTGTTTCAGCGCCGGTGCATCGTTGACGCCATCGCCGGTCATGCCAACGATTTCACCTTTGGTTTGCAGCGCTTTCACCAGACGTAGCTTATGTTCCGGGCTGGTTCGGGCAAAGATATCGTAACGAACCGCGGCTTCGGCCAGTTCCTCATCGTCCATATGTTCCAGCTGACTGCCGGTAATGGAATCCGTGCCGTTGCCTATTCCCAGCATCGCACCAATCGCCATGGCGGTTTCCTGATGGTCGCCGGTGATCATTTTCACGCGAATACCGGCCTGTTGGCAGGTGGCTATCGCATCAATGGCTTCAGGGCGCGGCGGGTCCATCATGCCGGCAATACCCACAAACACCATACCCTGTTGAATATCGGCATGATCCAGGTTGCTAATGCCCTCGTCAGTAGGTCGGAACGCTGCAGCCACCATACGCAAGCCCTGCTTGGCGTAGCGAGCCATTTCTGCTTCCCAGTAATCGCGGCGGAACGGAACGACGCCGTTTGCCGTCAGTTCCTGCTGACAGAAGGTAAATAGTACGTCCGGTGCGCCGGTCAGGAAGATGCTGTTTTCCGACTGAATCTGATGGCTGGTGGCCATATATTTATAAGCGGAATCAAAAGGAATTTTACCGAGCTGATTAACCTGTCCCAACTCAATGCCGGATTTCGCCGCCAGTACTTTTAGCGCCCCTTCGGTTGGGCCGCCGGTAATCACCCAATGACCCTGATCGTTTTTCTGTATCTGGCTGTCATTACATAAATTCACCGCAGTGATGAATGTTTTCAGCGTTGGGTTTGCCGCCAAATCGGCCTGCTGGTCGCTGCCTTCCTGATAAATATTGCCAACGGGCTCGTAGCTTTCACCTTCAACGCGATAGCAATGGTCGGCCAAAATTACCGCTTTCACGGTCATTTCGTTCATTGTCAGTGTGCCGGTTTTATCGGAACATACCACCGTCATAGCACCCAACGTTTCTACCGTTGGCAGCTTACGGATAATCGCCCTTTTACGCGCCATGGACTGAACGCCTAGCGACAAAATAATTGAGATAATCGCCGGTAACCCTTCTGGAACCGAGGCCACGGCCAGACTGATCAGAGCCAGCAACAGTTCATCAACCGGTAGGTCGCGTAGGATAAAGGCGAAAACAAACAGTACGGCCATCATCACCAGAATCAGGATGAATATAGCTTTACCGAGGCGATCCATTTGTTGCAGTAGCGGAGTTCGGGTCGATTCAACGGTAGACATCATCTGGTTGATATGACCCAATTCGGTGTCGCCGCCGGTGGCAATAACCACGCCTTTGGCCGTACCGGCACTAATGGTGGTACCAGAGAACAGCAGGTTTTTACGATCTCCAATAACGGATTCGCTTTCTATCACTCCGGTTTGTTTTTCCACCACCGTCGATTCGCCAGTCAGAATAGCTTCTTCGATCTGTAGGTTGTGGCCTTCCAGCAAACGCAGGTCAGCAGGAATTTTGTCACCGGGTTTCAGGGTAACGATATCGCCCGGAACCAGGTCTTTCGCATCAATGGTTTGCGTAATGCCATCGCGAATAACGACGGCTTTACTGGACAGCATGTTCTGAATACTTTTCAGGGATTTCTCGGCCTTATTTTCCTGTACAAAACCGATCAGGGCGTTAATGACCGCGACGCATAGGATGATTATGGTGTCGACGGAATGCCCCATCAGCCCTTTAACCAAGGCTGCGGCGAGCAGGATATAAATTAGAACATCATTAAAATGGGCGAGGAATTGGAGGAGGGGATGCTTGCGTTTCTTTTCTGGCAAGGCATTAGGCCCGTGCTTTTTTAGGCGTTCTGCTGCCTCCTGCTGGCTCAGACCTTCTGTAGTGGTATTGAGCTGCTCTAAGCTCTCATCCATCGTGAGCTGATACCAAGTTTTCCCCGATGGGGGTGGCGAGGCTGACTTTTGGTTTGGTGTGTTATGCATTGAAGGAACCTTCTCCAAAGAATTAATAAATCTAAAATTAGCCGTCCTTGTGTCCTTTATTGACCGGAAAATAATGCCGGTTTAGCGTCAAGCCAAAATACCTTTTGCCTTACGTTGTGAACACCTTTATGTTAATTATTTGATTTTTAATTAAAAATTAAATGCTAATGGGTTGAACATAAACAGTGAAACAGCATGATTATATTGAGGAAGGATAGTAGATAATTATCAGTTTACTGCCTTGATCTGAGATAATAAAAATTAAGTAACAGAATATTCCGGTAGGGTCAAAGCCTGAGTTTAGGCGCGATTTTTGCTAATGCTAATAATGATGTATCTAGTGGTTACTTGCGTTATCGCTAAAAAATTTAAAACCCAATCTCACAGCGTCATGGGGAATTTATTTCATTAAGCGGATAAGATGAATATGGATAACCACTATTATATAAAGGTTATTATTTCGTTCGCACTCCTAATTTATGTGCTTATCTTCATTGAGCAAAACGTGGATTTTCCATTATAGGAATATCTGCAAAAGTGGGTAAAGACGCTGGAACATAGCGGCATATCGAGCGAAACTCTCAGCCAGCCTGAATTTAAAACTCTGAACTCATTATGACTAAGCTATTCAGAAGATCCGGTGAATGTGACGTACAGCCAACAACCAGTGAGGAAACAGTAAGTATGGATAAGTGGCGATACCTGGCGATTGGCGTGTGTCTGGTGACAGCATCAGGCGCGGCGTCAGCAGATTCTCTTGATGCCCAACGGCAGCGCTATCAACAAGTTAAACAGGCGTGGGATAGCAACCAGATGGCAACGGTGGAGCAGCTGTTGCCAACGCTGCGCGATTATCCTTTGTATCCCTATCTGGAATATCGTCAGTTGACGCAAGATCTCAGCCAGGTCAGTGCGGCACAGATCAGTGATTTCCTCAGCCGTAATCCGACGCTGCCGCCGGCGCGTTCGCTATCCTCACGTTTTGTTAACGAGCTGGCGAACCGTGAAGATTGGCGTGGGTTATTGAGCTTTAGCCCACAGCCGCCGAAGCCGGTAGCGGCTCGCTGTAATTATTACTATGCCAAATGGGCGACCGGCGAGCAGCAGGTGGCCTGGGACGGTGCCAGCGAAATCTGGTTGAATGGTCAGTCTTTACCGGGTAGCTGCGACAAACTGTTTACGGTTTGGCAGCAGGCAGGGCATCAAACACCGTTGGCAACGCTGGCGCGGATGCGTTTGGCGCTGAAGGAAGGGAATGCCAGTCTGGTCAATTTCTTGCTAAAACAATTACCGAGTGATTATCAAACTATGGGGACGGCGCTGGCGAAGTTGCAGAGCGATCCGGCCAGCGTGGAAAGCTTTGCCCGCACCGTAGGGCCGACAGATTTTACTCGTTCTGCCACCATTATTGCTTTTACTCGCTTAGCGCGTCAGGACGTGGAAAACGCTCGCGCCATGATTCCCACTCTGACACGACTCCAGAAGATGAGCGAGAATGAGAAACTGGAGCTGGAAGAGGCGGTTGCTTGGCGTTTGATGGGTAATGATGCCAGTTACGAGCAGGCGAAATGGCGTGATGAAGTCACGTTGCGAAGCCACGCGACGCCGTTGCTTGAACGCCGTATTCGCATGGCGTTAGGCACCGGAGACCGTAAAGGGTTACAGGCATGGCTGGAGCGTTTGCCTGCGGATGCAAAAGATAAAGACGAATGGCGCTACTGGCGTGCAACGTTGCTAATTGAGCAGGGAAAGAAAACCGAAGGCGAGGCGATACTGCGTGAGTTAACCAAAGCGCGCGGTTTCTACCCGATGGTGGCGGCACAAAAGCTGAATATACCTTATCCCATCATGGTTGAAGTGGCGACGAAACCCGATGCCTCATTGGCCGAAAGCCCGGAAATTGCTCGGGTTCGCGAGCTGATGTACTGGAATATGGATAATCTGGCACGTAACGAATGGAGCTATTTGGTCGCCAGCCGCAGCAAACCACAGCAGGAAGCTCTGGCGCGTTATGCCTTTAACCAAAAGTGGGCCGATCTGAGCGTACAGGCGACGATAGTGGCGAAACTTTGGGATCACCTGGAAGAGCGCTTCCCACTGGCATGGCCGCAAGAATTCCGTCGGGCAACGGAAGGCAAAGGCATCACTCCAAGCTATGCGATGGCGATTGCCCGACAGGAAAGTGCATGGAACCCGAAAGCGCAATCCCCAGTGGGGGCCGCAGGTTTAATGCAGGTGATGCCACGTACCGCAGATCATACGGTAAAACTGAATAATATCAGCGGCTATGTGAACAGCAGCCAATTGCTCGATCCGGTCACAAATATCGAGATTGGCACCAGCTATCTGGAAGAGGTCTATCAGCAGTTTGGTCGCAACCGGATTCTCGCCAGCGCGGCGTATAACGCCGGGCCATCACGAGTGAATACCTGGCTGGGAAATAGTGCGGGGCAGGTCGATGCTATTGCTTTCATTGAAAGTATTCCTTTCTCTGAAACGCGTGGCTATGTCAAAAACGTCCTGGCTTACGATGCTTTCTATCGTCACTTTATGCACCGTCCGGCGAAGGTGCTGAGTGATGCAGAGTGGCAGAGGCGTTATTGATTTTTGCTAGTTTATGCTATGCTGCTGTACTAGTTAAATAGTATGGCAGCATACCATGACCGAAAATGTCGTAATCGATCCCGCTCTTTCCGCTGAAGATAACCAGAACTGGTTAAGCTTTATTGCGCTATTGCAACAGGCCGTAGCGCAAGATCTTCATCAACCGCTGTTGCAACTGATGCTGACGCCCGATGAGCGTGCGGCTTTGGGGACGCGCGTGCGTATTATTCAAGAGTTAATGCGTGGTGAATTGAGTCAGCGGGAACTGAAGAACCAACTGGGCGCCGGTATTGCTACCATTACCCGAGGTTCTAATAGCCTGAAAGCCTCACCAGCGCAGTTGAAAAGCTGGTTAGAAGCGCAATTACTCAATAACGAATCGTCGTCACAATCCTGAAATGACTGAAAAATCAGGTAAAGATTCAGCCTTTGCCTGATGCTGTATTGCCTAATCCGCTATTGCAGATAGACCGGGTTATGGAAGGGAACTAAAGCCAGTACTAATGCTTGATGGTAAACGCTGGTGCGTGACAGTTTACCATCGGTAAAGACTCCAATCGCACCGCCCTGACGTTTCACTTCCGTATTACCTGTCAAAAGTGCCATTTCGTCGCCTAGTTCACGGCCTTGATTAATTCCTTGTAATATAATTTGAGGTAGCATCAAACTGGCTGAACGGGATTCTCCTCGCAGCTGCAAGTGTTCAACGACTATCCAGGCAAAGGTCATATTATCTTCGATACCGGCTTCGACCCCGACCCAAAAATCTGCTTCCGGCTTTATCTGACGTGCTGCGGTGACCCGCTGGCGTGCTCCGGTGCGGGTTTCGTCACTGCCAATAGGCTGTAGGGATACGCCGCTATCGACGTTGATACCCTCGACACGGCAGGAGTCTGCGCCAAAAACATCGTTGAAGGCGAGAGTGATAGCCCTGATCTTTGCAGGGTTGGTAGTTGCGGCAACAACATGGTACATAATGAGCTTAAGCATCCTTTAGCTAATTTTACGCAGTATAACGGAAATCAGACATGTTACAGGTATATCTCGTTCGTCATGGCGAAACCGAATGGAACGCGGCTCGCCGTATTCAAGGGCAATCAGACAGCCCGCTGACCGCAATCGGTGAACATCAGGCTCGTCTGGTCGCACGTCGGGTGAGCAGTGAAGGTATCACCCACGTCATCACCAGCGATTTGGGACGTACGCGACGCACGGCAGAAATCATTGCCGATGCCTGTGGCTGTGACGTTATTGTTGAACCGCGCCTGCGAGAATTAAATATGGGCGTGTTGGAAGAGCGTGGCATCGACGGTTTAAACGCCCAGGAAGAACGGTGGCGCAAGCAGATGGTCGATGGTACTCCTGAGGGGCGTATTCCTCAAGGTGAATCCATGGCTGAACTGGCGGCCCGTATGCGCGGGGCTTTGGAAAGCTGCCTTGAGCTACCTCCGGGCAGCAAACCGTTGTTGGTTAGCCACGGTATCGCGTTAGGTTGCCTGCTCAGCACTATTTTGGGGCTGCCGCCCCATGCTGAGCGCCGCTTACGTTTGCGCAACTGTTCGCTATCCCGCGTGGATTATCAGCAAAGTCCGTGGTTGGCATCAGGTTGGATAGTTGAGACCGCGGGCGATATCACACATCTGGATATGCCCGCGTTGGACGAATTACAGCGTTAACGTCGGATAGGAATCAGGTATTCGCAGCGTAACACCTTCGGAGGCTGGTCTTGTGGCCGGCCCTGAGGGAAGAAACGTTCGATATCATAGCCTTTGCGGCGAGTCATCTCCGACAGCGGCAGGCAGGTACCATACAGCGTCAGAATAAAGTCCTGTAACCCTTCCGCTGGCCCTTCATAGATAAACTTAACGTATTCACCGCCCTGCAAAATAACCGGCTGGCCTTCCTGTACGTTAGCTGGAGTATGCTGAGGCTCAATGGCCGTAGTGTAGAATATCTCCTGCTCATCATCTTTTTCCTGATTTGGTCGGGAATGATGCAAGCCGTACAGTACCGGCGGCAGCTTATCCGCACCTCCAAGATATTGATGCCAGAAATGAGAGCGCAACTCGGTTCGGAACGTGGAAATTTGTTCCAACGTGCATGAATAGCTTTGAGTTAAACCAACCAAATGCTGTTCTGGCAAGGTAATAAACTCGGCCTGAGGCAGGGTATAAGAGCCCAACCGAATAGGCGGGCAGATGCCTAATGAATGCCAGTCTTCCGCTCGACGATAGAGCGCAGGCGTTTGCGCAAACTGTTTTTTGAATGCGCGAGTAAAGGTTTGCTGGGAGTCGAAACGGTATTGCAGTGCAATATCCAGAATGGGCCGACTGGTTAGACGCAGCGCAACCGCAGCTTTAGATAGTCTTCTTGCACGGATATAGGCACCAATAGCGTTACCGGTGACGTCTTTAAACATCCGTTGCAAATGCCATTTAGAGTAGCCTGCTTTTGCGGCGACATTGTCCAGTGATAAAGGCTGGTCTAAATGACTTTCTAGCCAGCTAAGCAGATCACGAATGATACTGGCTTGATCCATAGATCTTCCTCGTAAAGCGGCCTGGAGTAAAGTAATAGCTTGAGAGCTGAATTAGCTCCGCCGCATAGTAGCAATTTTTTCTGTCTCAGACTGCCTAAGATTTTTATTAGCATCTGTGCTAAATAATGTTGTTAAGCTGGCGAATGCTCATTTCCAATAAATATCTTATTATCAGTACAAAAATTTAACTTTGCATAATCTATCGGGCGTAATGGAGTAAGTGTATGAAAAAAAATTGGATATTGCTTTGCGGACTACTTTCTTTTGGCGCGATGAGCGTGCAGGCGGAAGAGGTTGGCTCGGTGGATACGGTATTTAAGCTGTTTGGTCCTGACCATAAAATCGTCATTGAGGCCTTCGATGATCCCGATGTTAAAAATGTAACTTGTTATATCAGTCGAGCAAAAACTGGTGGAATCAAGGGCGGATTAGGGCTGGCTGAAGATACTGCCGATGCGGCTATCTCCTGCCAGCAGGTTGGACCGATTGAATTATCAGAGAAAATTAAGAAAGGAAAATCTAAAGGAGAGGTGGTATTCCAGAAACGTACTTCGCTTATTTTCAAAAAACTTCAGGTCGTTCGTTTCTACGATGCAAACCGTAACGCTCTGGTGTATCTGACTTATTCCGACAAAGTCGTTGATGGTTCACCGAAGAATGCTATCAGTGCCGTGCCGATTATTCCCTGGACGCACGCCAGCCAATAACGAAGCATTTTAAGCAAAAAAAAAGCCAGCACATCAGCGCTGGCTTTCTTATAGAGTTTATAACCGGTTGATTACTCTTCCAGATCGCCACAGAAACGATAACCTTCGCCATGAATAGTCGCGATGATTTCTGGCGTATCCGGAGTGGATTCGAAATGTTTACGAATTCGACGGATGGTCACGTCAACCGTACGGTCATGAGGCTTCAGCTCGCGGCCGGTCATTTTTTTCAGCAATTCGCCACGGGATTGAATCTTCCCTGGGTTTTCGCAGAAGTGCAACATGGCGCGGAATTCACTGCGTGGCAGTTTATAGTGTTCGCCAGCAGGGCTGATCAGTGAGCGGCTATTGATGTCCAGCTCCCAACCGTTAAATTTATAGCTTTCAACCAGACGACGTTCTTCTCCCACGCTACCCAGGTTCATGGTACGTGACAGCAAGTTACGTGCACGAATAGTTAATTCGCGCGGATTGAAAGGTTTGGTGATGTAGTCATCAGCACCGATTTCCAGACCGAGAATCTTATCCACTTCATTATCGCGGCCAGTCAGGAACATCAGCGCAACGCTTGCCTGTTCACGAAGCTCCCGAGCCAACAATAAACCATTTTTGCCTGGCAGATTGATGTCCATGATAACCAGGTTGATATCATTCTCAGACAGAATGTGGTGCATTTCAGCGCCATCATTGGCTTCATGAACTACGTAGCCTTCCGCCTCGAAAATGCTCTTCAGGGTGTTACGAGTGACTATCTCGTCTTCTACGATCAGAATGTGCGGGGTCTGCATGTTTGCTACCTAAAATTGCCAACAAAATAGAAATAGGAAGTACAGAAGTCTTTGTTATATAGGAATTTTTATTGACTTGTAACTCGTCATCCTATTTATCACATGACTAAAGTACGTAAACGCGTTCTTGATGCACTTTCCATCAACGTCAACAACATCGCTAGCTTGGTCGGGGTGTTACTCCCTACAGCCCCAAAGGTGACAAAAGCGGCGCATATCCTAACCCTATTAACAGCAACATAACAGTGTGAGCCGAATCTACCACCCAACAAAACTACGCTTTGTTGACATATATCAAATTCAATTGTAGCACGTTAACACTTTTGTGAAAAACACTTACAAGAATACCAGCTTAAGTGATAGTTGGTTAAAATAACTGATCGTTTCAGTGTATTTAATATTAAAAAAATCGGTTTATGTTTAGATGAATAATTTAATTTGTAATGCATTGATTTTTATTGTTTAAAATCAACATATTCTGAGTATCAGCCGTCAGTCCTGATTTTTAACGTTGGGCGTCTCTTTCACTCAATAGATAAGATAAATTACCGTAAATGTTATATGAATGTAAACAAAATGTCTGTTATATTTACATCCGTAGCGTTACGCTGGAAAACAGCTTATTCACGTCATATTCCCCACAGGGGATTCACCCGTAGCCAAATTTCCTTATTACATCGCTTTTTCCCTCTTTGACTCTATTGGAACGAAAGACGCTTTCTCATTATTTGAGGAAATGTCACCGTCTGCTCGCGTAGAAAACAGAAAAAAATGCTGCTGTACATACTAGGGATAAAATTCGTTCGCCTAGCTATATATTCCTTAATTTATGCCTTTATCGTTCTTTACTGCTTTTAATTTCTATTTTGTAGAATTTAAATTCTTTGGCGTTGATGGCTAGTTCTGCGAGCCAGTTAACAAAAAAGTTTGACTTGGGTCGACTATTGCTTTAACCAATAGAGGGAGAGCTTCAATTATTAAATGAGACAGACAGAAAACATGCGATTCATCAGCCTGACTACAACGATTATTACCACCACCGAAACCACAGGTTACGGGGCGGGCTGACGCGTACAGGAAACACAGAAAAAAGCCCGCACCTAAACAGTGCGGGCTTTTTTTTTCGGCATAAATTCAGGAGAGAATCAGAAATGCGAGTGCTGAAATTTGGCGGGACCTCAGTTGCAAATGCGGAAAGATTTTTGCGCGTTGCCGATATTATCGAAAACAATGCGCGTCAGGGGCAGGTCGCGACCGTACTGTCTGCGCCAGCTAAAATCACCAACCATTTGGTTGCGATGATTGATAAGACCGTGGCGGGGCTGGATATCTCTCCTACCATGAGCGATGCAGAAGCTATTTTTGCCGATCTGTTGCGCGGCCTGTCAGAAGCGCAGCCGGGTTTTGCCTATGAGCGTTTAAAGGCCCTGGTTTCCCATGAATTTGCGCAACTCAAACAAGTGCTGCACGGAATCTCCCTGTTGGGACAATGCCCGGATAGCATTAATGCGGCGATTATCTGCCGTGGTGAGAAGCTATCCATCGCGATGATGGAAGCGGTATTTCAGGCCAAAGGCTACCCAGTGACGGTAATCAATCCGGTTGAGAAACTGTTGGCGCAGGGCCACTATCTGGAATCTACCGTTGATATTGCCGAATCCACTCAGCGTATTGCCGCCAGTGCGATTCCGAACGACCATATCATCCTGATGGCTGGCTTCACCGCCGGTAACGATAAAGGGGAACTGGTGGTTTTGGGGCGTAACGGCTCTGATTATTCCGCCGCGGTTCTGGCCGCCTGTTTACGTGCAGACTGCTGCGAGATATGGACTGACGTCGACGGCGTGTACACTTGCGATCCGCGCACCGTGCCAGACGCCAGGTTGCTCAAGTCGATGTCTTATCAAGAAGCGATGGAATTGTCCTATTTTGGCGCCAAAGTTCTCCACCCCCGCACCATCGCTCCGATTGCCCAGTTCCAGATTCCTTGCCTGATAAAAAATACCGCTAACCCGCAAGCTCCCGGCACCTTAATCGGTGGCGATAGCAGCGATGACGCTTATCCGGTGAAAGGTATTACTAACCTGAATAATATGGCGATGATTAACGTCTCAGGGCCGGGAATGAAAGGCATGGTCGGCATGGCCGCACGGGTCTTTGCCGTGATGTCACGCAGTGGAATCTCCGTGGTGTTAATCACTCAATCCTCTTCTGAATATAGCATCAGTTTCTGTGTGCCTCAGGGCGAGCTGGCGCGAGCTCGCAGGGCGCTGGAGGACGAGTTTTACCTCGAATTAAAAGATGGTGTACTCGACCCGCTGGACGTCATGGAGCGGCTGGCGATTATCTCCGTTGTCGGCGATGGTATGCGCACTTTGCGCGGTATTTCCGCACGCTTCTTCTCCGCGCTAGCGCGAGCCAATATCAATATTATCGCTATTGCACAGGGTTCTTCCGAGCGATCCATTTCCGTGGTGGTGAATAATGATTCTGTGACCACCGGCGTACGGGTTTGCCACCAAATGCTGTTTAATACCGATCAGGTTATTGAGGTGTTTGTGATTGGTGCAGGCGGCGTCGGCGGCGCGTTGATCGAGCAGATCTACCGTCAGCAGCCTTGGCTGAAACAAAAGCATATTGATTTACGCGTCTGCGGGATTGCCAATTCTAAAGCGTTGCTGACCAACGTCCACGGCATTGATTTGGCGAACTGGCAGGAGCAACTGGCGGCAGCTCAAGAACCTTTCAACCTGAGCCGTTTAATTCGTCTGGTTAAGGAATATCACTTGCTGAATCCGGTTATTGTGGACTGTACTTCCAGTCAGGCCGTGGCCGATCAGTATGCCGATTTCTTGTCCGATGGTTTCCACATCGTGACGCCGAATAAGAAAGCCAACACCTCATCGATGAATTATTACCGCCAGCTTCGCGTTGCAGCGGCTAAATCCAGCCGTAAATTCCTGTACGACACCAACGTGGGCGCAGGCCTGCCGGTTATCGAGAATCTGCAAAACTTATTGAACGCCGGTGATGAGTTGGTGCGTTTCTCCGGCATCCTTTCCGGTTCGCTTTCCTTTATATTCGGTAAACTGGATGAAGGAATGTCGTTTTCAGAAGCTACGCTGCAAGCCAAAGCTTTAGGTTATACCGAGCCCGATCCGCGCGATGATCTTTCTGGGATGGATGTTGCTCGTAAACTATTGATTTTGGCTCGAGAAGCGGGTTACAAATTAGAACTGGCTGATATTGACGTTGAATCCGTATTGCCGCCATCTTTCGATGCCAGCGGCAATGTAGAAAGCTTCCTGAAACACCTGCCATCGCTAGACGCAGAGTTCGCTCGTCGGGTCGCTGATGCAACCGCGCAGGGCAAAGTGCTGCGCTATGTCGGCGTGATTGAAGACGGTCGCTGTCAAGTCCGTATGGATGCGGTGGATGGCAACGATCCGTTGTATAAAGTCAAAAATGGTGAGAATGCGCTGGCCTTCTACACACGTTACTATCAGCCAATTCCTTTAGTATTACGTGGTTACGGTGCAGGTAACGATGTTACCGCCGCTGGCGTATTTGCCGATTTGTTACGCACATTATCCTGGAAGCTGGGAGTTTAATTATGGTTAAGGTCTATGCTCCGGCATCGATTGGCAATGTTAGCGTCGGTTTTGATGTGCTGGGTGCGGCAGTGTCGCCAGTGGATGGCACCTTGCTCGGCGATTGCGTTAGCGTAACGGCGGCAGACAGTTTCAGTTTGGAGAATGAAGGGCGTTTCGTCAGTAAGCTACCTGTCGATCCAAAAGAGAATATTGTTTATCAGTGCTGGCAGCGTTTTTGTCAGGAAATAGGCAAAGAGATTCCGGTCGCAATGCGGTTGGAAAAAAATATGCCGATAGGTTCTGGCTTGGGTTCCAGCGCCTGTTCGGTTGTCGCCGGTTTGATGGCGATGAACGAGTTTTGCGGCCATCCGTTGGATAAGGTCACTCTACTTGGCCTGATGGGCGAGTTGGAAGGGCGGGTGTCCGGCAGCGTGCATTTCGATAACGTAGCGCCTTGCTATCTGGGGGGGCTGCAGCTGATTTTAGAGCAAGCGGATTGCATTAGTCAGTCAGTGCCCGGTTTTGACGATTGGCTGTGGGTGATGGCTTATCCGGGAATTAAAGTCTCTACTGCCGAAGCGCGGGCGATTTTACCTGCACAATATCGTCGGCAGGATTGCATTAGCCACGGGCGTAATCTGGCCGGCTTTATCCACGCCAGCCACACGCAGCAGCCTCTGTTAGCCGCTAAACTGATGAAAGATGTCATTGCAGAACCTTATCGTACGCAACTGCTACCGGGCTTTGCCGCAGCGCGTCAGGCCGCACAGGATATTGGTGCGCTGACCTGCGGAATTTCCGGCTCTGGCCCAACCCTGTTTGCGGTGTGCAACGAAAGCGCTACCGCGCAACGCATGGCGGATTGGCTGCAAAAAAACTACCTGCAAAACGACGAAGGTTTTGTTCATATTTGCCGTCTGGATACCGCAGGCGCACGACTACTGGGATAACGCATGAAACTCTACAACCTTAAAGATCATAATGAGCAGGTCAGCTTTGCGCAGGCCATCAAGCAAGGCTTGGGTAAGAATCAGGGGCTGTTTTTCCCGCTGGAATTGCCAGAGTTCGAACTGACTGAAATTGATAACTTGCTTGATCAGGATTTTGTGACGCGCAGCAGTCGCATTTTATCTGCTTTTATCGGTGACGAAATGGCTCCTGAAACTCTGACCAAACGAGTTAAAGCCGCTTTTGAATTCCCGGCACCGGTGGCTCCGGTGGAAAACGATGTCTCGATTCTGGAGCTTTTCCACGGTCCAACTTTGGCATTCAAAGACTTCGGCGCACGCTTTATGGCGCAGATGCTGGCAGAAGTAGCCGGTGAGCAGCCAGTCACCATTCTGACCGCCACGTCTGGCGACACTGGCGCAGCGGTAGCTCATGCTTTCTACGGTTTGAAAAACGTGCGAGTGGTGATTCTGTACCCGCGCGGTAAAATCAGCCCGTTGCAGGAAAAACTGTTCTGCACCTTGGGTGGCAACATCCAAACCGTTGCTATCGACGGCGATTTCGATGCCTGTCAGGCGCTGGTGAAACAATCCTTTGATGATGAAGAGTTAAAACAAGAACTGCACCTTAACTCGGCTAACTCAATTAATATCAGCCGTTTGCTGGCTCAAATCTGTTACTACTTCGAGGCCGTGGCGCAGCTGCCGCAGGAAGCACGTAACCAATTGGTGATTTCGGTACCGAGCGGTAACTTCGGTGATTTGACCGCAGGTTTGCTGGCGAAGTCTCTGGGGCTACCGGTGAAACGCTTCATCGCCGCGACTAACGCTAATGACACTGTACCGCGCTTCCTGGTTAACGGTCAGTGGCAGCCTAAGGCTACCGTAGCAACGTTATCCAACGCGATGGACGTCAGCCAGCCGAATAACTGGCCGCGAGTAGAAGAACTGTTCCGCCGTAAGATTTGGCAGTTGAAAGATCTGGGTCATGCAGCCGTTAGCGATGAAGTGACCAAAGAAACCATGAGAGAACTGGCTGAAATCGGCTATATCTCTGAACCTCACGCCGCCATTGCTTACCGCGCTTTACGCGATCAGCTGCAAGACGGCGAGTTCGGCCTGTTTCTGGGGACAGCGCATCCGGCGAAGTTTAAAGAGAACGTAGAAGCGATTCTGGCGCAGGAACTGCCGTTGCCGAAAGAGTTGGCTGTCAGAGCATCAATGCCATTGTTATCTCATGATTTACCAGCAGATTACGATAAATTGCGCGCATTCCTGATGGCATTACCGAAATAAGTGAGCGCGTTTTTGCAGAATACAGCGAACTCACTAAATCACTAAATCACTAAATCACTAAATCACTAAATCACTAAATCACTAAATCACTAAAGCAGAAAAGGGCCGATTGGCCCTTTTTTATATGAATGGTACATGAATCAATGATGCATAAATCAGCTTAGTGCTGTTCGGACCGTTTAAAGACCAGCTCATTTTTCGCCGAGAGTCCCGCATCGAACTGATAGCCTTCCAGATTGAAATCCACCAATTGCTCGGTTTTACTCAAGCGGTTCTGAATGATAAAGCGGCTCATCAACCCGCGGGCTTTCTTGGCGTAGAAACTGATAATTTTGTATTTACCGTTTTTCTCATCCAGGAATATCGGTTTGATCAGCGTACCGTTCAGTTTAGCCGGCTTTATCGCTTTAAAGTATTCATCCGAAGCCAGATTAATCAGCACGTTATCGCCTTGCTGTTCCATCGCCTGATTCAGTTTTTCGGTCAGGGTCTCCCCCCAAAAAGCGTATAAGTCCTTACCCTGCGGGTTAGCCAGTTTGGTGCCCATTTCCAGACGGTATGGCTGCATAAGATCCAACGGACGCAACAGGCCGTATAAACCAGAAAGCATACGCAAATGCTTCTGAGCAAAGGCAAAATCTTCCTCGCTGAAATCCTGTGCCTGCATACCGGTGTAAACGTCACCTTTAAACGCCAAAATAGCCTGGCGGGCATTTTCCGGCGTGAATTTCGGCTGCCAGTCGCTAAAACGGGCGGCATTTAATCCGGCCAGTTTATCGCTGATTTTCATCAGGCTGGCAATCTGGGGCGGAGTCAGTTCACGGCAAATCTCAATCAGAGCCTGAGACTGATCCAACAACTCGGGCTGAGTGTAGGTTTTGGTAGCCAAGGGGCTTTGAAAATCGAGAGTTTTAGCCGGAGAGATAATAATAAGCATGACGACATCCTGTTTATCCAGATTGGCACACTGTAGCAAAAAGCGAGCGGTAACCAAACGAAGAATGGTCAATTGCTAGGATAGGAAGTATCGCGTGGCTAAATCGTCTCAGCATCGTGATAATGAACCAAGTTGTTATTAATCCACGGGGTTCAACGCCTTTTCGCAGGCGAAAACGGTTGCTCGGAGAAGTCGACGCGACCGGTGTTTTTCTAAACAGTTGAACTGCCTTGCACCGGGGCTTCTGCGTGTTATTATCAAGAAAAGGCTGGGTTGCAGAATGCCAAAAGTTCATGCACAAACGATGAGAAACGACAACATGACCGATAAACTTACTTCCCTACGTCAATTGACTACCGTTGTAGCTGACACCGGGGACATTGCGGCGATGAAACTGTATCAGCCGCAAGATGCCACGACTAACCCCTCTCTGATCCTGAACGCGGCTCAAATTCCTGAATACCGTAAATTGATTGACGACGCTATCGCCTGGGCTCGCGAGCAAAGCAGCGATAAAGCGCAGCAAGTCATCGATGCGGGTGACAAGCTGGCCGTTAACATCGGTCTGGAAATTCTGAAGCTGATCCCAGGCCGTATTTCTACCGAAGTTGATGCGCGTCTGTCTTACGACACCGTTGCCAGCGTCGCGAAAGCCAAACGTCTGATTAAAATGTACGGTGATGCGGGTATTAGCAAAGACCGTATCCTGATCAAATTGGCTTCTACTTGGCAGGGTATCCGCGCCGCTGAGCAGTTAGAGAAAGAAGGCATCAACTGTAACCTGACTCTGCTGTTCTCCTTTGCTCAGGCGCGTGCTTGTGCTGAAGCGGGCGTATACCTGATTTCTCCGTTTGTTGGCCGTATTCTGGACTGGTACAAAGCGAACGGCGATAAGAAAGAGTTCGCACCAAACGAAGATCCGGGCGTAATTTCCGTTAAAGAAATCTACCAGTACTACAAAAAACACGGCTACAAAACCGTGGTGATGGGCGCAAGCTTCCGTAATATTGGTGAAATCATCGAACTGGCTGGCTGTGACCGTTTGACCATCGCTCCAACCCTGCTGAAAGAGCTGGCGGAAAGCGAAGGCCCACTGGAGCGTAAACTGTCTTACACCGGCAATATTGACGCTGCGCCAGCGCCGTTGACTGAAGCTGAGTTCTACTGGGAACACAACCAAGACCCAATGGCAGTTGAGAAACTGACCGACGGTATCCGCAAGTTTGCTGTCGATCAGGGCAAACTTGAGAAGATGATTGCCGATCTGCTGTAATTTTATACCGGCAGGCAACATTGAATGAAAAAGGTGGCGCAAGCCGCCTTTTTTACGTCTGAAGCTCGCCTGTTTCTGCTCTGTGACGGAACAAAACTATACTTAATTCTGTGAGTTGAGAGGGTTGAGGTAATAGCGTCGCGTAGTATCATCCCGCCCACAGAGATAGATTTTTCCATCGAGGTCGTTGTATGCATACATTACGTATAGGTTTAGTGTCCATTTCCGATCGGGCATCCAATGGGATTTATCAGGATAAAGGTCTGCCAGCGTTGGAAGATTGGTTGAAAAGCGCCTTAACCAGTGAATTTACCCTCGAAACCCGTTTAATCCCCGATGAGCAAACGCTGATAGAGCAAACCCTGTGTGAGCTGGTGGATGAAATGGGCTGCCATTTGGTGTTAACCACCGGCGGCACAGGCCCGGCGCGTCGCGATGTGACGCCGGATGCGACTCTGGCCATCGCCGATCGTCACATGCCCGGTTTCGGCGAGCAAATGCGCCAAATCAGTCTACACTTTGTTCCCACGGCGATTTTATCCCGCCAGGTTGGGGTCATTCGCAAACAGGCGCTGATTCTGAATTTGCCCGGCCAGCCTAAGGCGATAAAAGAAACGCTGGAAGGAGTCAAAGACGCGGAAGGCAACGTGTTGGTTCATGGGATTTTTGCCAGTGTCCCTTATTGCATTCAATTGTTGGATGGCCCGTACATTGAAACAAACAGCCAGGTGGTAGCAGCATTTCGTCCTAAGAGTGCCTTGCGTGATACAAAAATCTAAATTCAAATAGTTTCTGACATAAGATACCATTCTAAGCATGTGAGGATTTTTGTACGGTATAGTAATTTTTACTTTACAAAGAGTTGTAATATTTTTAACTCACTACTCTGGTTTATCACGGTGTCTTATGGATCAACAGCACAATCGCCGATTGAATCGGCAAGATTATAAAACTCTGACGTTAGCCGCTTTGGGCGGAGCTTTAGAGTTTTATGACTTCATTATCTACGTATTTTTCGCCGCGATTATCGGTGAACTCTTCTTCCCTCCCGATATGCCAGAATGGCTACGTCAGGTGCAGACCTTTGGTATTTTCGCCGCCGGTTATCTGGCGCGACCATTGGGTGGCATTATCATGGCGCACTTCGGCGATTTGGTTGGCCGTAAAAAGATGTTTAGCCTGAGTATTCTATTAATGGCCTTGCCGACGCTGGCTATTGGTCTGCTACCAACTTATGCCTCTATCGGTATTGCTGCACCTTTATTACTGCTTCTGATGCGCGTATTGCAAGGCGCGGCTATCGGTGGAGAAGTGCCGGGAGCCTGGGTATTTGTGGCCGAGCACGTGCCACGTAAACGCGTTGGTTTTGCCTGTGGCACCTTAACCGCCGGGCTGACAGCGGGCATTCTGCTGGGTTCTTTGGTGGCTACGGGGATGAAAACCACCATTAGCACCGAGGCAATGATGAACGGTGGCTGGCGTATTCCGTTCTTCCTCGGCGGTATTTTCGGCCTGTTCGCTATGTATCTTCGCCGCTGGTTACAGGAAACGCCGATCTTTAAAGAGATGCAGGCGCAGAAAGCCTTGGCAGAGGGCTTGCCCTTGAAATCGGTCGTGGTTAACCATAAAAAAGAAATCGTGGTTTCGATGCTGCTGACTTGGTTGCTGTCCGCTGGAATCGTGGTCGTCATCCTGTTGACGCCAACTTATCTGGAAAAACAGTACGGCGTGATGTCAGCGCTGGCGATGCAGGCTAACAGCGTGGCAATTGTGGCGCTGGTATGTGGCTGCGTACTGGCTGGATTAGCAATTGACCGCTTTGGCGCCAGTAAAACCTTTATTCTGGGCAGCCTGTTGTTGGCTGTCGCGACCTGGACCTTCTATCGCGCGGATCTCACCGATGCGACAACGCTGTTTAGCCATTACGCTTTCGCCGGTTTTAGCGTGGGTATCGTTGGTGCTGTGCCTTATGTGATGGTGCGGGCCTTCCCGGCAGAAATTCGCTTTACCGGCATTTCGTTCTCTTACAACGTGGCTTACGCGGTGTTTGGTGGACTGACGCCGGTATTAGTGACTTTATTGCTGAAAATCACGCCGTTGGCTCCGGCTTACTACATGCTGACACTGTGTGTGGTCGGGCTGCTATTGGGTATCTATCTGCGTAATGATATCAATAGCGAAAGTAAAACCGAGTCTGAAGCGGGCCGTCGTATTCCGCTTGGCAACTAAGTTTTATTCAGTGTGAAGTGATAAAAAAAGCCCTGCATTTGCAGGGCTTTTATCTGACCGTTGGTCAGGAATTTAAGCAGTCGCTGGGATTGCCACTGGGCGTTTGACTTCACCGATTGGCAGTACGGTACGACCATACTGTTCGTTCAGTACTTCAGCCATAGCCAGATAAATGGCGCTGGCACCACAGATAACGCCTTCGAAGCCGGCGAATACTAGCATCGCGTGATTACCGGTGAAGTTACCGATAGCCAGTAGGGCAAACAGCAGCGTCAGGCTGGCAAACACAAACTGTAATGCACGGTTGGCTGGCAGAGTGCCGAAGAACATAAACAGGGTGAAAATACCCCATACGCCCAGATAAACGCCGAGGAATTGAGCGTCAGTAGCTTCTGCCAGACCCAGTTTAGGCAGCATCAGCAGGCCAACCAGGCTCAGCCAGAATGCGCCGTATGAGGTAAAGGCCGTTGCAGCGAAGGTATTCCCTTTTTTATATTCCAGCAGACCAGCCAGAATTTGCGCCAAACCGCCGTAAAAAATCCCCATGCTGAGGATTACGGAAGTCAGGGGGAAGAAACCCGCGTTGTGCAGGTTAAGCAAGACGGTGGTCATCCCGAAGCCCATCAGGCCTAACGGGCCAGGATTCGCCAACTTGTTGGTGTTCATAAGTCCTCTGCAATAAAAGATTGCTAAAAAAATAGATAAATATCCGAATAAGTATAAATCGCCTGAATGAGTAAAAAGTCGTCTATTCCCTCAGTGCGCGCGGCATCATAATGATCTGTTCGACCGGAAACAATGATCTTGAGTGTGATAAAAAGTAATTTTTTTTCATCTCCCCCCTTGATGATGGTGTTCATGGCCCCATCTTATTCCCAACCGCAGTGACTAATCGTGGTTAGCGGAAAGTTGTCAGTAAATATTTGGCAGTTGAAAATTAGAAATCCGCCCATATATAGATTAGTAACTTGACCGATTATGACTTTTTTCGTGGAGGCGTTTTAGATGGGTAAAATTATTGGTATCGACTTGGGTACTACCAACTCTTGTGTAGCAATTATGGATGGTACAAAAGCACGCGTGCTGGAAAATCCCGAAGGCGAACGTACAACGCCTTCTATTATCGCGTATACCCAAGATGGTGAGATTCTGGTTGGTCAACCAGCTAAACGTCAGGCTGTTACTAACGCAGAGAACACCTTGTTTGCAATCAAGCGTTTGATCGGTCGTCGTTTCCAAGACGAAGAAGCGCAGCGTGATAAAGACATCATGCCGTACAAAATCATTGCTGCTGATAACGGCGATGCATGGCTGGAAGTGAAAGGCCAGAAAATTGCACCACCGCAGATCTCTGCTGAAGTGCTGAAGAAAATGAAGAAAACGGCTGAAGATTATCTGGGCGAGCCAGTAACTGAAGCGGTTATCACTGTACCTGCATACTTCAACGATGCTCAGCGTCAGGCGACTAAAGATGCTGGCCGTATCGCGGGTCTGGAAGTAAAACGTATCATCAACGAACCAACCGCGGCGGCACTGGCCTACGGTCTGGATAAAGAAGTTGGCAACCGTACTATCGCGGTTTACGACTTGGGTGGTGGTACTTTCGATATTTCTATCATCGAAATTGATGAAGTTGACGGCGAAAAAACCTTTGAAGTTCTGGCTACCAACGGTGATACCCACCTGGGTGGTGAAGACTTTGATAGCCGCCTGATCAACTACCTGGTTGACGAATTCAAGAAAGACCAAGGTATGGATCTGCGTACCGATCCGTTGGCGATGCAACGTCTGAAAGAAGCAGCAGAAAAAGCGAAAATTGAACTGTCTTCTGCACAACAGACTGACGTTAACCTGCCATACATCACCGCTGATGGCAGTGGTCCAAAACACATGAACATCAAAGTGACTCGTGCAAAACTGGAGTCACTGGTAGAAGACCTGGTTAACCGTTCTATGGAACCGCTGAAAGTGGCTCTGAAAGACGCGGGTCTGTCTGTGTCTGACATCCAGGACGTTATCCTGGTTGGTGGTCAGACTCGTATGCCAATGGTTCAGAAGAAAGTTGCTGATTTCTTCGGTAAAGAACCACGTAAAGACGTGAACCCAGATGAAGCCGTTGCTATCGGTGCAGCAGTTCAGGGCGGCGTTCTGTCTGGTGAAGTAAAAGATGTGTTGCTGTTGGACGTTACTCCATTGTCTCTGGGTATCGAAACAATGGGTGGTGTGATGACTCCGCTTATCACTAAAAATACCACCATCCCAACTAAGCACAGCCAGGTGTTCTCTACTGCGGAAGACAATCAGTCTGCGGTAACCATCCATGTGCTGCAGGGTGAGCGTAAACGTGCGCAGGACAACAAGTCTCTGGGTCAGTTTAACCTGGATGGTATTCAGGCCGCACCTCGCGGTATGGCACAAATCGAAGTTACCTTCGATATCGATGCCGACGGTATCTTGCATGTGTCTGCGAAAGACAAAAATACCGGTCGCGAGCAGAAGATCACCATTAAGGCATCTTCAGGTCTGAACGAGGAAGAAATCCAAAAAATGGTACGCGATGCGGAAGCTAACGCTGAAGCAGACCGTAAGTTTGAGGAACTGGTTCAGACTCGTAACCAAGCTGACCACCTGATTCATGGCACTCGTAAACAGTTGGAAGAAGCCGGCGACAAACTGCCAGCAGAAGACAAAACTGCCATTGAAGATGCACTGAAAGCGCTGGAAGCAGCGGTTAAAGGCGAAGACAAAGCGGAAATCGAAGCGAAAACTCAGGCACTGGTCCAGGTATCTGGCAAGTTGCTGGAAATGGCACAGCAGCAGCAGGCGGCAGCCGGCGAAGCGGGCGATGCCAGCGCGAAGAAAGAAGACGACGTTGTTGATGCCGAATTCGAAGAAGTAAAAGACAAAAAATAATAGCCCTTAAGCGGGCACAGCAGTGGTAAGAGATACTGTTGCTGGAAACCAGCACGGGCGTCGAGGAAACTCTACGCCCGTGCACGCATGTTAAGGGTAGGAAAAACAGAATGGCGAAGAGAGACTATTACGAGGTTTTAGGCGTCCCCAAGACGGCGGATGAGCGTGAAATCAAAAAGGCCTATAAGCGCTTGGCGATGAAATTCCATCCGGATCGTAATCAGGAACAGGACGCCGAAGGTAAATTCAAAGAAGTTAAAGAAGCCTACGAAATTCTGACCGATGCGCAAAAGCGCGCTGCTTACGATCAATATGGCCACGCGGCTTTTGAACAGGGCGGTATGGGCGGCGGCGGCGGATTTGGCGGTGGCGCTGATTTTAGCGATATCTTTGGTGATGTATTTGGTGACATTTTTGGCGGCGGACGTCGTCAGCAGCGCGCCAGTCGTGGTTCCGATCTGCGTTACAATATGGATTTGACGTTAGAAGAAGCGGTTCGTGGTGTAACCAAAGAAATCCGCATTCCAACGTTGGACGAGTGTGACGTTTGCCACGGCAGCGGAGCAAAACCAGGCAGTTCTCCAATCACCTGTCCGACTTGCCACGGTGCAGGTCAGGTACAGATGCGTCAAGGCTTCTTCACCGTGCAACAGGCGTGTCCTCATTGCCACGGGCGGGGCCAGATTATCAAAGATCCGTGCAACAAATGTCATGGTCATGGCCGCGTTGAAAAATCCAAAACCCTTTCGGTTAAGATCCCGGCGGGTGTGGATACCGGCGACCGTATCCGTTTAGCGGGTGAAGGTGAAGCTGGCGAACACGGTGCACCATCAGGCGATTTGTACGTTCAGGTTCAGGTGAAAGCTCACCCAATCTTCGAACGTGAAGGCAATAACCTGTATTGCGAAGTGCCAATTAACTTTGCAATGGCAGCGCTGGGCGGTGAAATTGAAGTTCCGACGCTCGATGGCCGGGTGAAATTGAAAGTTCCTGCGGAAACGCAAACCGGTAAATTATTCCGTATGCGCGGCAAAGGCGTTAAATCAGTACGCGGGGGCAGCCAGGGTGACTTGTTGTGCCGTGTAGTCGTAGAAACGCCGGTAAGTTTGAGTGAAAAACAGAAACAGTTACTGCGTGAACTGGAAGAAAGTTTCGGCGGTGCCGCGGGCGAGAAAAACAGCCCACGCTCTAAAAGCTTCCTCGACGGTGTGAAAAAATTCTTCGATGATTTGACCCGTTAATCATAGAACCTATGATTAGGTAGTTGAAACTAAATCCCTGGTATATACCGGGGATTTTTTTCGCCAATACTTACAGCTGCAACGTGATGCTAATCATTAATTATTCGGTTTAACCGAGTGGTTTGTGCAATAAAAACGACTATTTTCGAGTTAATAATTAGCCTAGAATTTGTAAATTATTTGCCAATTGCTTTGGTTTGTTTCTCTGTCCGATGTAGGGAGTATTCATTGTGACAAATATTATTCGCCAATTCTTACGATTAGAAGCGGCCGGGGGCATGATTCTGATCGTGGCTGCCGTGGTCGCTTTACTGATGGCTAACAGCCCACTACAGGGTATTTATCAAACGTTTTTAGACATTCCGGTCGCGGTAAAAATTGCGTCATTGGATATCAGTAAACCGTTACTGCTGTGGATTAATGATGGTTTGATGGCCATCTTCTTTTTGGTCGTCGGGCTGGAAGTTAAGCGCGAACTGATGGAAGGTTCTTTGGCTGGTCGTGATAAAGCGGTATTTCCCGCTATCGCGGCATTAGGTGGGATGTTGGCTCCGGCGCTGATTTACCTGTTATTTAACGGCGCAGATGAAGTTACCCGTCAGGGGTGGGCTATTCCAGCGGCAACGGATATCGCCTTTGCGCTCGGTGTGATGGCGCTATTGGGCAACCGCGTTCCAACCAGTTTGAAGGTGTTTTTACTGGCGCTGGCGATTATTGACGATCTGGGTGTCATTATTATTATCGCCTTTTTCTATACTCAGGATGTTTCGCTGGCCGCACTGGGCGTGGCAGCCGCGGCGATTGCGCTCTTGGCGTATATGAACTGGCGTGGGGTCGGGAAAACCTCAGTTTATCTACTTGTCGGCTTAGTTCTGTGGGTCAGTATTCTGAAATCCGGAGTTCATGCGACGCTGGCCGGTGTGATTGTCGGCTTTATGATTCCGTTGCATACCAAAGATAAGCGTTCACCTTCTGAGTCTTTAGAGCACGGGCTGCATCCGTGGGTGGCTTATCTGATTTTACCGCTGTTTGCTTTCGCTAATGCTGGCGTATCTCTTGAAGGCGTTTCGCTTGCGGGACTGACGTCGTTGCTGCCTTTGGGGATTGCCAGCGGGCTGTTTATTGGTAAGCCGTTGGGGATTTTCCTCTTCAGCTGGGTAGCGGTGAAGGTTGGCATCGCCAAACTGCCGGAATCCATTAACTTTAAACAGATTTTTGCGGTATCAGTGCTGTGCGGTATCGGTTTTACTATGTCTATCTTCATCGCTTCACTGGCGTTCGAAGGTGGTAGCGAGGCTTTAAGCACTTACTCTCGCTTAGGTATATTGCTGGGTTCTACTGCCGCAGCGATAGTGGGATACACACTGCTACGTTTGGTTTTACCGAATAAAACGCCGGCCGTTGCCGCAAAATAATTGTCGTAAATCATTAGAAGTAATAGGCCGAACTGCCGACGTAGTGCTCTTTACAACGTCGGCAGTTTTGCTTGATGGGTTCCCGAGATCGCATTATGTTTTGATCTCAGAACAAGGGAAGTTGATCGCTCGGGAAATTGATCACCCCATCGGGCGATACGTTAAGGAGATCACTGCATGCGAATGTCACATATCAATTTTAACCACCTCTACTATTTCTGGCAGGTGTGTAAGGAAGGCTCGGTAGTTGGAGCGGCGGAAGCATTGTTTCTGACGCCACAGACTATTACTGGTCAGATTAAAGCCCTGGAAGAACGCTTGGGCGGGAAACTATTTAAACGCCAAGGGCGCGGGCTGGTACCTTCAGAGTTAGGCCAGCTGGTTTTTCGTTACGCCGATAAAATGTTCATGCTTAGCCATGAAATGCTGGATATCGTTAATTACCGTAAAGAATCTAACCTGCTGTTTGACGTCGGCGTGGCAGATGCGCTTTCCAAACGATTGGTTAGCCGAGTATTAGAAACCGCCGTGGTGGATAACGAGCAGATACATTTACGCTGCTTCGAATCTACCCACGAAATGTTGTTAGAGCAGTTAAGTCAGCACAAGCTGGACATGATTTTGTCTGATTGTCCGGTTGATTCCAGCCAACAAGAAGGGCTGTTTTCCGTTAAGTTGGGCGAGTGCAGTGTGAGTTTTTATTGCCGTCAGCCAATACCGGAAGCGCCGTTTCCTGCGTGTTTGCAGGAGCGCCGTCTGCTAATTCCAGGCCGCCGTTCTATGCTTGGGCGCAAGTTACTGAACTGGATAAACAGCAAAGGAATTCAGGTTGAGATTCTGGGCGAGTTTGATGATGCCGCATTGATGAAGGCGTTTGGGGTTTATCACAATGCAATTTTTGTCGCACCATCTATGTATGCCGACGATATTTTTTCAAATGAACAGGTCGTAGAAATCGGGCGCTTAGATAATGTGCATGAAGAATATTACGTTATCTTTGCAGAAAGAATGATTCAGCATCCGGCGGTACAGCGCGTGTGTAATAAAGATTTCACGTCATTATTTAACAGTTAAAAGCTCAATGGTTGAAAATTTAACCGTTGGGCGTTAAATAGCCGAAAGTTTGACTGTTGATGATTTAATCGCTGAAAGTCGGTTTGATAGAAAGAAAGTACTTAGCAAAGAGGATGCTCTATCAGATTATCGGGTAGGATAAACTGGTAGGGCGACCTAAGATCTGAATCTGTGGCCAAATGGCAGATATAAAAAAACCGGCCTAGGCCGGTCTTTTTACAAGCAGTCAACTTAATGCATTACTGCATTGCGTTGATTTGCGCTGTCAGGTTTGACTTATGACGCGCTGCTTTGTTCTTGTGGATCAGACCTTTACAGGACTGACGATCCACAATTGGTTGCATTTCGTTAAATGCTTTTTGCGCCGCGTCTTTATCGCCAGCTGCAATTGCCGCATATACCTTCTTAATGAAGGTACGCACCATTGAGCGACGGCTAGCGTTATGCTTGCGGCGTTTCTCAGACTGTACGGCGCGTTTCTTAGCTGATTTGATATTAGCCAAGGTCCAACTCCCAAATATATTCTATTGAGGACAATTCAAAGGCCGAGGAATATGCCCTTTTTGCCTTCGTTTGTCAATGGATTTGTGCAAATAAGCGCCGTTTGTACGGGCGGCACTTGCTACGTTGTGATGGAGCGGGATTTTACCAGCTTCGAGCGGTGGAATACAGTCTTTCGAAAGAAAATTCCACCGGCCTCACCTATTAAGCCTTCGGCGATGGTTTTTGCAAAAGTCTTAACGGGGGGTCTGTATCCAACTGCTCGCGCATTCTACAGGATAAACTGGCGTAAAAGTGTTTTAACTGCGTATTATCGGTAAATTGCTATGACTATTGGAGTAAAGGTGCCAATCGCGGGTTAACCTTAACCGCTGTACAAGGTATAATCCGGCGATTTCCACTGTTTTGAGCCAGCTATGGAGCTAATTCGCGGTATACATAATATCCGGGCACGCCACCATGGTTGCGTGCTAACTATCGGTAACTTCGACGGTGTCCATCGTGGGCATCTGGCATTACTAGAGCAACTCAAGCGCGAAGGTCAGCGCTTAGGGCTACCGGTAATGGTGATGATATTTGAGCCGCAGCCTTTGGAACTATTCGCAGCGGAAAAAGCACCGGCCCGGTTAACGCGTTTACGTGATAAAGCCAAATATTTGGCACAGGCCGGCGTTGACTACTTATTATGCGTTAAATTTGAACCGCGTTTTGCTGCCAATACGGCCCAGACCTTTGTGGCTCAGTTACTGGTAGAAAAGCTCGGCGTTAAGTTTCTGGCGGTTGGGGATGATTTTCGCTTTGGCGCTGGGCGTCAAGGGGATTTCCAACTGTTGCAGCAGGCTGGTGCCGAGTACGGTTTCGACGTTATCAGCACCGACAGTTTCTGTGACGGCGGCTTACGCATTAGCAGCACGGCGATTCGCCAAGCGCTGCATGATGACGATTTGTCACTGGCAGAAACGTTGCTTGGGCACCCTTACAGCATTTCTGGACGGGTTGTCCATGGTGATGAGCTGGGGCGGACCATTGGTTTTCCTACGGCGAATTTACCGTTAAAACGTTTAGTCGCTCCGGTCAAAGGAGTGTACGCGGTTGAAGTATATGGCTTGGATCCAGAGCCGTTACCCGGCGTTGCCAATATTGGCACGCGGCCGACCGTTGCTGGCATTCGCCAGCAGTTGGAGGTTCATCTGCTTGATGTAAATATGGATCTTTATGGGCGCCACATTGATGTGGTGCTGCGCGCAAAATTGCGCGATGAACAGCGGTTTGCTTCCCTCGATGCTTTGAAGCAGCAAATCGCCAATGATGTGGTGACGGCCCGAAATTTCTTCGGGCTAAAGACACCGGTTTAATATTTCTAGCCGAAAACGGAACCGAGAATCTAATGAGTGACTACAAGAATACCCTGAACTTGCCGGAAACAGGGTTCCCGATGCGCGGCGATCTGGCAAAACGCGAACCTGAGATGCTGAAACGTTGGTATGAGCAGGATTTGTACGGGAAAATTCGTGCGGCCAAGAAAGGTAAAAAGTCCTTTATTTTGCACGATGGCCCTCCGTACGCGAACGGCAATATTCATATTGGTCACTCGGTTAATAAAATTCTCAAAGACATTATTATTAAATCGAAAGGTATGGCCGGCTTTGACTCGCCTTATATTCCAGGCTGGGACTGCCACGGTCTGCCTATCGAATTGAAAGTTGAGCAACTGATTGGTAAACCGGGTGAAAAAGTCACCGCGTCCGAGTTCCGTGCGGCCTGTCGTAAGTATGCGGCAGAGCAGGTAGAAGGCCAGAAAAAAGACTTTATCCGTTTGGGCGTGTTGGGTGACTGGGATCACCCTTACCTGACAATGGACTTCAAAACTGAAGCCAACATCATTCGCGCACTGGGTAAAATCATCGATAACGGCCATCTGCATAAAGGTGCTAAGCCGGTGCACTGGTGTACCGACTGTGGTTCATCTTTGGCCGAAGCGGAAGTGGAATATTACGATAAGACCTCTCCGTCTATCGACGTGCGCTTTAACGCCGCTGATGCAGCCACCGTTGCTGCGAAATTTGGCGTTTCCGGCGTTTCCGGCCCGATTTCTCTGGTGATCTGGACAACCACGCCGTGGACTCTACCAGCTAACCGCGCGATTTCACTCAATCCAGAATTTGTGTATCAGCTGGTGAAAGTAGGCGACGAGAATTTGATTCTGGCTGCCGATCTGGTGGAAAGCGTGATGAAACGCGCCGGTATCATCGAGTGGACTGTGTTGGGCAACTGTCAGGGCGCGGATCTTGAGCTGCTGCGTTTCCGTCATCCGTTCCTGGATTTCGACGTGCCAGCAATTTTGGGCGACCACGTGACTCTGGATGCCGGTACTGGTGCGGTTCATACTGCTCCTGGCCACGGCCCGGACGACTTTGTGATCGGTCAAAAATACGGTTTGGAAGTGGCGAATCCGGTCGGGCCAAACGGCTGCTACCTGACGGGCACTTACCCAATGCTGGACGGCGTATTTGTCTTCAAAGCTAACGATATGATCGTTGAGTTGCTGCGTGAGAAAGGCGCTTTGCTGCACGTAGAGAAAATGTCTCACAGCTACCCGTGCTGCTGGCGTCACAAAACGCCGATTATCTTCCGCGCCACGCCACAATGGTTCATCAGCATGGATCAGAAAGGTCTGCGTAAGCAGTCGCTGGAAGAAATCAAAGACGTGCAGTGGATTCCAGATTGGGGTCAGGCGCGTATCGAGACTATGGTTGCCAACCGTCCTGACTGGTGTATTTCCCGCCAGCGTACTTGGGGCGTGCCGATGTCTCTGTTTGTACACAAAGAAACTGAAGCCCTGCATCCGCGCAGCACTGAGCTGATGGAAGAAGTGGCGAAGCGTGTAGAACAGGGTGGCATTCAGGCGTGGTGGGATCTGGACCCAGCGGAAATTCTGGGTGCGGACGCCGACGAATACATGAAAGTACCAGATACGTTGGACGTGTGGTTTGACTCAGGCTCAACCCATTCATCAGTGGTTGACGTTCGTCCTGAATTTAACGGCAATACCCCGGATATGTATCTGGAAGGTTCTGACCAGCATCGCGGCTGGTTTATGTCGTCACTGATGATTGCAACGGCAATCAAAGGCAAAGCGCCTTACCGTCAAGTGCTGACCCACGGTTTCACCGTTGATGGTCAGGGGCGCAAAATGTCCAAATCCATCGGTAATACCGTTAGCCCACAGGATGTGATGAACAAATTGGGTGGCGACATCCTGCGCCTGTGGGTGGCTTCGACGGATTACACCGGCGAAATCGCTGTGTCAGATGAAATTCTGAAGCGCTCTGCCGACTCTTATCGTCGTATCCGTAACACCGCGCGCTTCCTGCTGGCTAACCTGAACGGTTTCGATCCGGTTCAGCACATGGTTCAGCCGGAAGATATGGTGGTACTGGATCGCTGGGCGGTAGGTCGTGCGCAGGCTGCGCAGGCTGGTATCATCGAAGCTTACGAAAATTATGATTTCCATCTGGTTGTCCAGCGTCTGATGCAGTTCTGTTCGGTCGAAATGGGCTCCTTCTATCTGGATATCATCAAAGACCGTCAGTACACCGCGAAAGGCGACAGCGTTGCCCGCCGTAGCTGCCAAAGCGCGTTGTTCCACATCGCTGAAGCGCTGGTGCGCTGGATGGCGCCGATCATGTCCTTTACGGCCGACGAGATCTGGAACCAACTGCCGGGCGAGCGCCCAGAGTATGTCTTCACTGAAGAATGGTATCAGGGGCTGTTTGGCCTGACCGGTACTGAAAGCATGAACGACAGCTTCTGGGACGAACTGCTGAAAGTCCGTGGCGAAGTGAATAAGGTTCTGGAACAGGCTCGTAGCGATAAGCGCATCGGCGGTTCTCTTGAAGCGGATGTAACGCTGTTTGCCGAGCCTGAACTGGCGGCGCGTCTGAACAGCTTGCAAGATGAGCTGCGTTTTGTGTTGCTAACTTCCGGTGCTCACGTAGCAGATTACGCTGCAGCAGGGGATGATGCACAGCAAAGTGAACTTATCAGCGGCCTGAAAATCACCTTCAAGAAAGCCGATGGCGAGAAATGCCCGCGTTGCTGGCACTACACGCAGGATATCGGTCTGGTAGCGGAACACGCAGATTTATGTGGTCGCTGTGTTACTAACGTGGCCGGTGACGGCGAAGAGCGTAAGTTTGCCTAATGAGTAAGCCGATTTGTTCGACCGGATTGCGCTGGCTGTGGCTGGCGGTATTGGTGGTGGCATTGGATTTGGGGAGCAAGCAGTGGGTTATGACCCACCTTGCTTTGGGGGAGTCGATCCCTCTGATCCCTTTCTTTAATATGACCTATGCGCAAAATCCGGGGGCGGCGTTTAGCTTCCTGGCGGATAAAGATGGCTGGCAGCGCTGGTTCTTTGCGCTGATCGCCGTTGGTATCTCGGTGACGTTGGCGGTGCTGATGTACCGCTCCAGCGGCAAACAACGCCTGATAAACTGTGCTTATGCGCTGATTATCGGCGGTGCCTTAGGCAATTTATTTGATCGCATGGTACATGGCGTCGTTATCGATTTTATCCATTTCTACGTTAATGACTGGCATTTTCCGATCTTCAATCTGGCCGACACGGCTATTTGTATCGGTGCAGCGCTAGTGGTATTTGAAGGGTTTTTAAGTCCTTCGGAAAAAACCGCACCAAAGAAAGGTGAGTAATATGTCAGACCGGGTACAGGATAACAGTGCCGTTTTGGTGCATTTCACGCTGAAACTGGAAGATGGCTCTACGGCTGAATCCACGCGCACACACGGTAAGCCTGCGCTATTTCGCTTAGGCGATGGCAGCTTATCCGATCAGTTGGAAGAAGAACTGCTTGGCCTACAAATTGGCGACAAGCATGCCTTTACTTTGCCACCGGAAGCGGCGTTTGGTCTGGAAAGCCCGGATCTGATTCAATACTTTAGCCGACGTGATTTTGCTCAAACCGGCGTGCCGGATGCGGGTACTATTATGCTCTTTACCACCCGAGACGGCAGTGAGATGCCGGGCGTGGTGCGTGAAGTGGCTGAAGAATCCGTCACCGTTGATTTCAATCATCCGTTGGCCGGTCAATCTATCAGCTTTGATATAGAAGTGCTGGAGATTGATCCTCAACAGGGGGAATCTCATGCAAATACTGCTGGCTAATCCACGCGGCTTTTGCGCCGGAGTCGATAGAGCTATCAGCATTGTAGAACGCGCGTTGGAGATGTACGGCGCGCCGATCTATGTTCGTCATGAAGTGGTGCATAATCGCTACGTGGTGGATAGCCTGCGCCAGCGCGGAGCCATCTTTATCGAGGAAATATCGGAAGTGCCAGATGGCTCTATTCTGATATTTTCTGCCCACGGCGTTTCTCAGGCCGTTCGGGCAGAAGCCCGCTCGCGCCAGTTGACGATGCTGTTTGATGCGACCTGTCCGTTAGTGACCAAAGTTCATATGGAAGTGGCTCGCGCCAGCCGTAAGGGCAAAGAGGCGATTCTGATTGGACATGCGGGTCATCCGGAAGTGGAAGGCACCATGGGGCAATACAGTAACCCGGAAGGGGGAATGTATTTGGTTGAATCGCCAGCGGACGTGTGGACGCTGGAAGTAAAAAACGAAGATAATCTGTGCTTTATGACGCAAACCACTTTGTCGGTTGATGATACGTCTGAAGTGATAGATGCGCTGCATAAACGCTTCCCTAAGATTATTGGTCCGCGTAAAGATGATATTTGCTACGCCACCACTAACCGACAGGAAGCGGTGCGTAATTTGGCGGATGAAGCGGACGTGGTTTTGGTCGTCGGTTCGAAAAACTCGTCTAACTCGAATCGTTTAGCCGAATTGGCACAACGGATGGGCAAAGCGGCTTATCTCATTGGCTCAGCTGATGATATACAAGAAACCTGGCTGAGCAATGTTTCCTGCATCGGCGTGACTGCTGGAGCCTCGGCGCCGGATATTTTGGTGCGGCAAGTCATTGCTCGCTTGCAAGAGCTGGGGGCCGGTCACTCGATTGAGCTGAGTGGCAGGGAAGAGAATATTGTTTTCGAAGTGCCAAAAGAGCTGAGGGTTAACGTAAAGCAGGTTGACTAAGTTAGCCGAATGAATAGAGAAAAAGCAGCCTTGGGGCTGCTTTTTTTATGGCAAAAGAAAACTCAAGGTAACGGTTTGGATACGGGAATGTTAAATGCCTTTCTGCTGGCTATTCCTTGAAAATGCATGAATATGCGTAAAGATGCAGCGCGCGAAATTTGCCCATTTTCGGTTTGTAACGCAGAAATTGAGAGAATTCCATCTGATTATCTGATATGTCGGAGCTTTTTGCCTCCCATAGCTGAGCAATTAAGTGCTTTCACTGATAAAAATGAGCGGATATCATTTTTTTCTAATACAGGTTAAATAGTCTGGCAGAGTCAGTGGCAGACCGCTAATCTGAACCCTGATCAGGGCTGATATAAAACAACAAGAGGATTTATGACTGATTCAGCAATTCGTGTCGCTATTGTCGGTGCCGGTGGCCGTATGGGGCGACAATTGATTCAGGCCGTGCATCAAATTCCTGGTGTAACGCTGGGGGCTGCGCTGGAGCGCAAAGGTTCGTCGCTGGTGGGCACGGATGCCGGTGAACTGGCCGGTATTGGGTTGCTAAATATCAAGGTGACAGATGATGTTGCCGAAGCAATTAACAGCTTTGATATCCTCGTGGATTTTACTCGTCCAGAAGGCTCGTTGGCGCATTTGGCTCTATGCCGCCAGTACGGAAAAGCCATGGTTATCGGCACGACGGGCTTTGATGACGCTGGCAAAGCTGCGATTAGCGCGGCGGCGACAGAGATTGCGATTGTTTTTGCGGCCAATTTTAGCGTGGGCGTCAATCTGGTTCTCAAGCTGTTAGAGAAGGCAGCTAAAGTCATGGGTGACTACGCTGATATCGAAATTATTGAAGCGCATCACCGCCATAAAGTCGATGCGCCTTCGGGCACTGCGCTGGCGATGGGAGAAGCGATTGCGGAAGCGTTAGGGCGCGATTTAAAAGACTGCGCCGTTTATAGTCGCGAAGGTTATACCGGCGAGCGTCAGGAAGGGACTATCGGTTTTGCTACCGTGCGTGCGGGGGATATTGTGGGTGAGCATACCGCGATGTTTGCAGATATTGGCGAGCGGGTTGAGATCACCCATAAAGCGACCAGTCGTATGACTTTTGCTAATGGAGCAATTAAATCAGCAATTTGGCTATCAAGTCAGGATAAAGGGTTGTTTGATATGCGAGATGTCTTGGGTTTAAACGATTTGTAATGTGTAAAGCACCGGCGTGATGTGGTTTTTTCTATCATAACTATCTGATAGTAGGGCGATATATTTATCGCTCTTTTTTATTCTTGTTATTTTAGCTATTAAGGTGTTATTTGTTTGCTAGACGGTTGTTTTGGTGTTTTTTGACGTGTTTTTTAGCGTTTTATTGAAATTTTACGACTCTCGTTATTGCCAATTTGCCTTTCCTCTCTCCGAATACGTTAAAATTCACTCTATCACCCTCGCAACCGTTTACTATGTTAACTTAGTTTGTATTTTTACCGCCATAAACCCACTATTTTGGCGAAATGGGCAAAAAACAAAGAAAAAATGGTACTTTGGCTAGACAAGAGCGTAGCTCATCATTAAAATGCGCCCAATTTGCCAAAAATTAGCTTTGAGGGCGGATTTTGCATTGATTTAGATCGTTAAATCTGAATTAATATGCAGATAATGTGACTGTTTATTCCTTGGAGGGTGTTTTGATTAAGTCAGCGCTATTGGTTCTCGAAGACGGAACCCAATTTCACGGTCGGGCCATCGGGGCAGAAGGTTCGGCAGTGGGGGAAGTGGTCTTCAATACGTCGATGACCGGTTATCAAGAAATCCTCACTGATCCTTCCTATTCCCGCCAGATCGTTACTCTCACTTATCCCCATATCGGCAATGTCGGCACCAACGCCGCCGATGAAGAATCCTCCGCAGTACACGCCCAAGGTCTTGTTATCCGCGACCTGCCACTGATTGCCAGCAACTACCGTAATGAAGAAGGCTTATTCGAATATCTCAAACGCCACAATATCGTTGCGATTGCAGATATCGATACCCGTAAGCTGACTCGTTTACTGCGTGAGAAAGGTGCTCAGAACGGTTGCATCATCGCTGGGGACCTGACGGATGCGGCTGTGGCACTGGAAAAAGCCAAAGCTTTCCCCGGTCTGAAAGGGATGGATTTAGCAAAAGAGGTCACGACCAAAGAAGCTTACACCTGGCTGCAGGGGAGCTGGACGCTGGAAAGCGAGCTGCCGGCGGCGAAAAAAGCTGAGGAATTACCTTTCCACGTAGTGGCTTACGATTACGGCGTAAAACGCAATATTCTGCGTATGCTGGTAGATCGTGGCTGCCGCCTGACGGTTGTTCCGGCGCAGACGTCGGCGGAAGATGTTCTGAAGCTGAATCCAGACGGTATCTTCCTGTCCAACGGCCCGGGCGATCCGGAACCCTGTGACTACGCCATTACGGCGATTAAACGTTTTCTTGAAACCGATATCCCAGTCTTTGGAATCTGCTTAGGTCACCAACTGCTGGCACTGGCCAGCGGCGCAAAAACGGTAAAAATGAAGTTTGGCCACCACGGCGGCAACCATCCGGTGAAAGATTTGGATGGCAACTGCGTGATGATTACCGCACAAAACCACGGCTTCGCGGTGGATGAAACCTCATTACCTGCCACTTTACGTACCACCCACACGTCGTTATTCGATGGTTCTCTACAAGGAATCCATCGTACTGATAAAGCAGCGTTCAGCTTCCAGGGTCACCCTGAAGCGAGCCCAGGGCCACATGATGCCGCTCCGCTGTTTGACCACTTTATCGAACTGATTGAAGCCTACCGCGCATCATCAGCAAGCACTAATAGCAAGTAATCAGGAGCGAAGACCATGCCAAAACGTACAGATATAAAAAGCATCCTGATTCTCGGCGCTGGCCCGATCGTTATCGGACAGGCCTGTGAGTTTGATTACTCAGGTGCTCAAGCCTGTAAAGCCCTGCGTGAAGAAGGTTATCGGGTTATTTTGGTGAACTCCAACCCGGCAACCATCATGACCGATCCAGAAATGGCCGATGCGACCTACATCGAGCCAATTCACTGGGAAGTGGTTCGCAAAATCATTGAAAAAGAACGTCCAGACGCAGTATTACCAACCATGGGCGGCCAAACTGCGCTGAACTGTGCGTTGGAACTGGAACGTCAGGGCGTACTGGCCGAGTTTGGCGTCACCATGATTGGTGCAACCGCCGACGCTATTGATAAAGCAGAAGACCGCCGTCGTTTTGATATCGCGATGAAGAAAATCGGTCTGGATACGGCGCGCTCCGGCATCGCTCACAATATGGAAGAAGCGCTGGCCGTTGCGGCTGACGTGGGTTTCCCTTGCATCATTCGCCCATCCTTCACCATGGGAGGCACTGGCGGCGGTATTGCTTACAACCGCGAAGAGTTCGAAGAAATCTGCGAACGCGGTCTGGATTTGTCTCCAACTAAAGAATTGTTGATTGACGAATCCCTGATCGGCTGGAAAGAGTACGAGATGGAAGTGGTGCGTGATAAAAACGACAACTGCATCATCGTCTGTTCCATCGAAAACTTTGACGCGATGGGAATCCACACCGGTGACTCCATCACCGTTGCGCCAGCGCAAACTCTGACGGATAAAGAATATCAAATCATGCGTAACGCCTCGATGGCGGTACTGCGTGAAATCGGCGTGGAAACCGGCGGCTCCAACGTTCAGTTCTCGGTTAACCCAAAAACGGGCCGTCTGATTGTTATCGAGATGAACCCGCGCGTATCTCGCTCTTCAGCGCTGGCATCTAAAGCAACCGGCTTCCCGATTGCCAAAATTGCCGCCAAGCTGGCGGTAGGTTACACGCTGGACGAACTGACCAACGATATCACCGGTGGCCGAACCCCGGCGTCATTTGAGCCGTCCATCGATTACGTTGTGACTAAAATCCCTCGGTTTAACTTCGAGAAATTTGCCGGTGCCAACGACCGCCTGACGACCCAAATGAAATCCGTCGGCGAAGTGATGGCGATTGGCCGTACTCAGCAGGAATCCTTGCAGAAAGCCTTACGTGGCCTTGAAGTGGGCGCGACCGGCTTTGATCCAAAAGTCAGTCTGGACGATCCAGAAGCACTGACTAAGATTCGCCGCGAGCTGAAAGACGCTGGCGCAGAGCGTATCTGGTACATCGCCGATGCATTCCGCGCCGGTATGTCCGTAGACGGCGTTTTCAACCTGACCAACGTTGACCGCTGGTTCCTGGTGCAGATTGAAGAACTGGTTCGTCTGGAAGAGAAAGTCGCTGAATGCGGTATCAACGGCTTGAATTATGAATTCCTGCGCCAGTTGAAGCGTAAAGGTTTTGCTGATGCGCGTTTGGCTAAACTGGTTGGCGTAGCAGAAAGCGAAGTGCGTAAACTACGTTACAAATTTGACCTGCATCCGGTTTACAAACGTGTGGATACCTGTGCGGCAGAATTCTCTACTGACACAGCCTACATGTACTCAACCTATGAGGAAGAGTGCGAATCTAACCCAACCAGCGATCGTCCAAAAATCATGGTGTTGGGTGGTGGTCCGAACCGTATCGGTCAGGGGATTGAGTTCGATTATTGCTGCGTTCACGCCTCGTTGGCGCTGCGTGAAGATGGGTACGAAACCATCATGGTGAACTGTAACCCTGAAACGGTTTCCACGGATTACGATACTTCTGACCGACTGTACTTTGAGTCAGTGACGCTGGAAGACGTGCTGGAAATCGTGCGTATCGAGAAGCCACAGGGCGTTATCGTACAGTATGGCGGCCAGACTCCGCTGAAACTGGCTCGCGAGTTGGAAGCTGCCGGTGTTCCTGTTATCGGTACCAGCCCTGATGCCATTGACCGCGCAGAAGACCGTGAGCGTTTCCAGCAGGCGGTGAATCGTCTGGGCCTGAAGCAACCGGCTAACGCCACCGTTGCCACTATCGAACAAGCGGTAGATAAGGCTAGCGGCTTAGGTTATCCGCTGGTGGTGCGTCCTTCCTATGTACTGGGTGGTCGTGCAATGGAAATCGTCTATGACGAAACCGACCTGCGCCGTTACTTCCAGAACGCGGTGAGCGTGTCAAACGATGCACCCGTATTGCTGGACCGCTTCCTCGATGACGCGGTGGAAGTGGATGTGGATGCGATTTGCGACGGTGAGCGTGTGCTGATCGGCGGAATTATGGAACACATCGAGCAGGCCGGGGTTCACTCCGGTGACTCCGCTTGTTCATTGCCAGCCTACACGCTGAGCAAAGAGATTCAGGATGTTATGCGTCAGCAGGTTGAGAAACTGGCGTTTGAACTGTGCGTTCGCGGTTTGATGAACGTCCAGTTCGCGGTGAAGAACAACGAAGTTTACCTGATTGAAGTGAACCCACGCGCCGCCCGTACCGTACCTTTCGTTTCTAAAGCCACCGGTATGCCACTGGCGAAGATTGCCGCTCGAGTTATGGCTGGCAAATCACTGGTAGAGCAAGGGATAACCGAAGAAATCATCCCGCCATATTACTCGGTCAAAGAAGTGGTGCTGCCGTTTAATAAATTCCCTGGTGTTGACCCGATTCTTGGGCCAGAAATGCGTTCTACCGGTGAAGTTATGGGCGTTGGTCGTACCTTTGCAGAAGCCTTTTCAAAGGCGATGCTGGGCAGCCAGTCCGGTATGAAGAAAAGTGGTCGTGCGCTTCTGTCAGTGCGTGAAGGGGATAAAGCTCGCGTGGTTGATTTGGCCGCCAAGTTGCTGAAACAGGGCTTCGAATTAGATGCAACCCACGGTACTGCGGTGGTGTTAGGCGAAGCAGGCATAAATCCACGCTTGGTCAACAAGGTGCATGAAGGCCGTCCTCACATTCAGGATCGTATTAAGAATGGTGAGTATACCTACATTGTGAATACCACTGCGGGACGTCAGGCTATTGAAGACTCCAAGCTGATTCGTCGCAGTGCCTTGCAGTATAAAGTCCACTATGACACCACGTTAAACGGTGGTTTCGCGACGGCAATGGCGCTGAATGCGGACCCAACCGAGCAAGTGATTTCAGTGCAGGAAATGCATGCCAAGATTAAGCAAATGAAAGGTTAATCTGGGTAAGCGCTAAGTTGAAAAGGCGATGGAAACATCGCCTTTTTTTTGACTGCAACAAAGTGAATCAACTCAAGGCGACTTTAATACCCAGACCAATCAGTAAACCACCGAGAACTTTATCCACCAGTTTTTGTGCTTTTGCCAGAGCGCGCCTAACCGGAGCGCTTTGGATCAAAATTACCAGTATTGGCCACCAAACTACTGCTAATCCCAATATGATCGAGGCGTACCACAGTTTTTCGCCGATACCGGAGTTAAGCTGAAGTATCTGGGTGAATACCGCGAGAAAGAATAGCGTCGCTTTGGGATTTAGCAGGTTGCAAAGGTAACCCTGCAGAAAGGCATTCTTCATCTTGATATTTAGTTGTGGCAAATTGCTGATATTCATTTTGCTTTCTCCGCGTGAGAGAAGCGCCTGAATTCCTACCCAAATTAGGTAGACAGCACCGGCATATTTCAGGAAATTAAATAGCCACGGGGTAGTGGTAATAACCACTGCCAGGCCTGCTACGCAATAAGACATGTGAGTCGCCACGCCGCAAATAACGCCAAATGCGGTCATCATGGCGGCCGAACGGCGATAGCGAGCGGCATTTTTTATGATCAGAAAGAAATCAGGGCCGGGAGAAAGCATCCCCAAAGTAGCAATAGTAGCAACAAATAATGAAGTTTCGAGCATCGGGGAATTCCGCAATGTAGCAGGGCAATAGGTGAATAATAGCGCTGTCCCAGTTCCCTGGCATCACCTTAATGGGTAAGAAATTAAAATCAACGTTTCACTCTTTTGACAGGTATCTATACAGAATGATGAGCCAGGAGAATGCAATTTGTCAGGGTATACCCCATCAGCAGCAGCGGGAAATTACCCGGCTATGTATACAATGTGCCCTGTTATTGTTACAGCATGGCGCAGAAAGCATGTTGGTAGAACAACTCTCCGCTCGTCTGGGGATTGCTTTGGGAATGGATAGCGTTGAAAGCTCGATCTCTGCTAACGCGGTGGTACTAACGACTATTAGCCGAGGGAAATGCCTGACCTCGACCCGAAAAAATACCGATCGTGGCATTAACATGCAGGTTGTGACCGAAGTACAGCATATTGTTATTTTGGCTGAACATCGTCTGCTGGATGCTCAGGATATTGCGAAACGCTTAGATCATATTCGGCCACTGCGTTATCCACGTTGGTTGGTGGTAGCGATGGTCGCTTTGTCCTGCGGGTGCTTTAGTATGCTAAACGGCGGCGGTTGGGATGCATTTTCTATCACTTTTATCGCCAGCGGCGTGGCGATGTTTGTGCGGCAAAGTTTGACGGCTCGTCATATGAATCCTCTGATTAACTTCTGTATTACGGCATTCGTTGCGACTTCGGCATCAGGTTTGCTGATGCGCTTACCTCAGTTTGAACAGGCTTCCAGCGTGGCGATGGCCGCCAGCGTTTTACTGTTGGTTCCCGGATTTCCGCTGATTAATGCGGTCGCGGATATGTTTAAAGGCCATGTGAATACCGGACTGGCTCGTTGGGCAATGGCCAGCCTGTTGACGTTATCGACCTGTATTGGCGTGGTGATCGCCATGGCACTGTGGGGGCTGCGGGGATGGGCATGACTTTATTATGGGCTTTGCTGCAAGATATGGCGCTGGCGGCCATTCCTGCATTGGGTTTTGCGATGGTGTTTAACGTTCCGATTCGGGCATTACGTTATTGCGCACTGTTGGGTGCTATCGGTCACGGCTCGCGTATGCTGATGATGCATTTTGGTATGAATATCGAATTGGCGTCGCTGGTGGCTTCAATTCTGATCGGCGTGATTGGTATCAGTTGGTCGCGCTGGCTACTCGCGCACCCGAAGGTATTTACAGTCGCTGCGGTTATTCCGATGTTTCCCGGTATTTCGGCCTATACTGCGATGATCTCGGTGGTAGAAATATCCCATTTGGGATACACCGAGCAGTTGATGTCAACAATGGTCACCAATTTCTTAAAAGCTTCATTTATTGTTGGCGCACTATCGATAGGTTTATCTTTGCCTGGATTATGGCTTTATCGTAAGCGCCCGAGTGTATAGGCTTTTTTCCCGAGGTCAGCAGTCCCGTCGCTAAGAGCTGTCTTATATGTGCTTTTAGCCTGATTATGACTATCGACGGCTGATAAGGCTTTACGTATAGTGTGAGCAATTTTTCGGGACTGGCTTACTTAGCCTACAGGGTTTAATAATGATTATCAGCCTGATCGCTGCACTTGCGGCGGATCGTGTTATTGGTATGGAAAATGCCATGCCGTGGCACCTACCGGCTGATTTGGCGTGGTTTAAACGTAACACGCTGAACAAACCGGTAATTATGGGTCGCAAAACGTTTGAATCTATTGGTCGTCCACTTCCTGGTCGCCTGAATATTGTTATCAGCAGCCAACCGGGCACCGACAGCCGCGTGAGTTGGGCAACTTCAATCGACGAAGCGCTGGCTTTAGCCGGTAACGTTGAAGAAGTGATGGTTATGGGCGGAGGACGGGTATATAGCCAGTTCCTCGATCGCGCACATCGCCTGTACCTGACACACATCGACGCTGAAGTTGGGGGCGATACACATTTCCCTGACTATGAACCTGATGAATGGGAATCTTCATTCAGCGAGTTTCACGATGCAGATGAAGCTAATTCACATAGCTATTGCTTTGAGATATTAGAGCGTCGCTAATTTTCACTGAGTCGGATTAATTAAACAGGAGATCTATATGGTCTCCTTTTTTTATCAAAAAATGCATCTCTATTATTATGGCCCTCGTTATTAAATTAGAAAACGCCAGCGCTCAATCTGGTTGATATATTTATTTTTCTTTTCAATGCTAATTCAGGCTTTATATAAATCGGAGTGTTAAATGAGAAAAATAAATCTGGCAACGGTTCTACCTATTATTCTATACAGTCACCTTTTATCAGCCTCTGTCAGTCATTGCCCAGAACCGAATGAAATTGATGGGGTTCATGGTCTGGGATTATATTCCACGGTAAATAGTGAGTGGCTTGGAGTATCTCAAGGTGCTGAGAATCATGGGAAAGTTTCTCATTTTTTAGGGGCTACCTACTTTCCTTATCATAGTAATGCTGAGACGATAGGTATTTTATCCAGCTGTAGCTATGCCCTTGAATCTGGGACTATAGATATGCATATGAAAGATTATGAGTCGATGCAAAACGGTGGGTTTTTTGTTTCTCTGATGGGGCATAAGCCTTGGGTGAGGACACCCTCGACGTTAACGGGAGATAAATTCGTTTGTCAGTCTGATGATGTAAAATATTGTACTTTTGACCGGTTGGATTATTACCAAATATGTCAGTATCAGACGGAAGATAATAGCTAGAGTGATGTAATCAATATTAAGAAAAGCTAACTGTTAATCACTATTGTTTTGATCTATCTTTTTTCGGAGTCTCCGGGTGCCATTTATTTGTCATAAGTGAGACTTATTATTTTCATGCATCTGCTTTTATCAATTAAAAATAAGGGAAATACTTATGGTAAATGAAGTTATGCAACTGAATGAAGATCGATTGACCAATCGTGTGGGACGAGAACTGCGTGCAGATAATATTGATAAAATAGGTTTAGTTGGGATTCTTGGTGGTGGAATCTGGCCTGTCTCATTCGAAAGCGACAGCTTCGACACTATGCTTCAAAGCAGTGCGGTCACGGGTAGGAATTTTTGGCAAGAGTAGTTCGGTGTGCGATGTCATTCTGAAGAATGAGAAATGGCACGAATTTATTTGTGCCATTTCATCATATTAAACGAGGTTAGTTGGCTGCTGCGAAGCTGATGTCAGTGCCTTTTTCACGGAAAGATTGCTGAGTGAAATAGCGCTTATCTTCCCAACGCAGCATAGTCAGCACGCCTCCCCAGCAACAGCCGGTATCCAGCGCGTAAATACCTTCCGGAGCCCCTTTCCCTTCCAGCGATGCCCAGTGACCAAACGCAATGGAATAATCGGGATCAACCAACCGAGGCAAATCAAACCAAGGTTTTAGCGGTGATGGAGCATTCTCTGGCGTATCTTTGCAGATCATGTCCAACTGACCATTAGGGAAGCAGTACCGCATGCGGGTTAGCGCATTAGTGCTAAAACGCAGACGAGCCAGACCAGATAGCTCTTGGCTCCAATTGTTTGGCATATCGCCGTACATGGCATCCAGAAATAGTGGATAGCTGTCGCTACTCAGCACCGCTTCGACTTCGCGGGCGCAGGTTTGGGCGGTTTCAATATCCCACTGTGGCGTGATTCCCGCGTGAGCCATCACCAGTTTCAATTCCTCATCGACCTGAAGCACCGGCTGGCGGCGTAACCAGTTAATCAGTTCATCGGCGTCTGGTGCTTCCAGCAGCGGAGTGATGCGATCCTTGGGCTTATTGCGGCTAATGCCAGCATAAACTGCTAGTAAGTGCAGGTCGTGGTTGCCTAGCACCATACGTGCGGCGGGGCCCAGTGAGCGAACATAGCGCAGAACATCTAAAGATGCGGGGCCACGGGCGACCAAATCACCGGTTAACCAAAGTGTGTCTTGCTGAGGATTAAACTCAACTTGCGCCAATAGGGCGCGTAGTTCATCGATACAGCCGTGAACATCGCCAATCAGGTAGGTAGACATATTTTATGGGGCCGGATTAGTGGATCAGCGTCGGGATAGCCAAACGGAAGACGGGAATTGCTGTACGGAATGCCTGGCCGAGGTGATCCACCATTTCGTAGTGCCCTTCCATGGTACCCAGCGGCGTTTCTAGTACCGCGCCGCTGGTATATTGGAATTCATTACCCGGAAGAATCAGCGGTTGCTCACCGATAACGCCTTCACCTTGAACTTCGGTCTGACGACCGTTGCTATTGGTGATCAGCCAGTAACGACCAACCAGCTGAACGGTTGAACGTCCCAGATTGCGAATAGTGACGGTATAGGCGAAGACAAAGCGTTCTTCATCAGGTATCGATTGGGTTTCCACATAGATACTTTGTACCTGCACACACACACGGGGCCGTTCAATCATGGCGAACTCCTGTTATTCCTGCGGTGTCGATTGCGCCGAAAGCCAGTTAGCCAGCTTACAGTATTGTGCCACAGAAATGTTTTCTGCACGCAGCGTCGGATTGACACCTAATTCGGTTAATTGCTCAGGCGTAAACAAATCCCCTAAGCTATTACGTACGGTTTTCCTGCGCTGGTTAAAGGCTTGCGTAGTAATGCGGCTCAGCATACGCACATCCCCAACCGGGTTAGGCATGTTCACATGAGGAACCAGACGTACCACGGCAGAGTCTACTTTTGGTGCTGGGGTGAAGGCCGTTGGCGGCACTTCAAGAACCGGTATCACGTTGCAATAATATTGCGCCATGACTGTTAAGCGACCATAAGCCTTGCTGTTTGGGCCAGCAACCAAGCGGTTTACCACTTCTTTCTGCAACATAAAATGCATGTCGCGAATAGCCTGAGTATAGCTGAACAGGTGGAACATTAACGGGGTGGAAATGTTGTACGGCAGGTTACCAAACACGCGTAATGGCTGACCCGCCTGTTCTGCCAGCTCGGCAAAATCAATCTTCATGGCATCTTGCTGGTGGATCGTCAGCTTATCTTTTAGCTGCGGATGGCTGGCTAAACGTGCGGCGAGATCGCGATCCAGCTCGATTACGGTCATGTGATCCATTCGTGCAGCCACAGGCTCGGTTAACGCGCCTAAGCCGGGCCCGATTTCAACTACCGCTTCCCCTGGAACAGGGTGGATCGCAGAAACAATACTATCGATGACAAACTGATCGTTTAAAAAGTTTTGTCCAAAGCGTTTGCGGGCAAAGTGCCCTTGGTGGACTCTATTATTCATTGCTGTTATTTATCATTTTAATGGCTAAATTTAATGCCGTTTTGAAGCTGCCAACGTCGGCAGTGCCGGTAGCGGCAAGTTCCAAAGCGGTTCCGTGGTCCACTGATGTGCGGATAAAAGGCAGACCGAGGGTAATATTTACCGCTCGTCCAAAGCCCTGGTATTTTAACACCGGTAGCCCCTGATCGTGATACATGGCTAAAACTGCATCGGCATGTTGTAAATATTTGGGCTGGAATAGGGTATCCGCCGGCAACGGGCCAATCAAGGTCATGCCTTGCTGACGCAGCTCGTCTAGCGTGGGAATAATGATATCCAGTTCTTCACGACCCATATGACCGCCTTCGCCTGCGTGTGGATTTAACCCACAAACATAAATATGCGGCTGAAGGATGCCAAATTTGGTTTTGAGATCCCGATCGAGAATAGTGATAACTTCGTGCAGGTTATCACGAGTTATTGCGCGAGAAACCTCGGACAACGGTAAATGCGTTGTAGCCAGAGCGACGCGTAGCTCTTCGGTTGCCAGCATCATAACGACTTTTTGGCACTGGCTACGCTCGGCAAAAAACTCAGTATGTCCAGTGAAAGGGACGCCAGCATCATTAATAATGCTTTTTTGTACCGGACCGGTGACCAGAGCCGCGAATTCACCCCGCAAGCACCCATCGCAGGCCTGAGCCAGCGTTTCTACCACGTAGGCGCTGTTGCTAACCGAAGGAACACCTGCGGTGACCGGAGCGGCGGCAACGGGCAGGACAGTTAACGTACCGGCCCGCTGGGGATGAGCAGTTTCATCGGGTTGATATTCCTGCAATTGCAGAGGGAGCCCTAATTGCTCTGCCCGTTCAAGCAGCAAGGCCGGATCGGCGCACACGACCAACTCAACAGGCCAGTCCTGCTGAGCCAGAGAGATCACCAGATCCGGCCCAACCCCGGCAGGTTCGCCGGGGGTAATGACAATGCGGTTATTTTTGAGCATCGCTACCATCAAGAATCTTCACATAAGAAGCGGCACGTTGCTCCTGCATCCAGGTTTGCGCTTCTTCAGAGAATTTACGGTTAAACAGCATGCGGTAGGCACGATCTTTCTGCGCCGCATCGGTTTTGTCTACCTGACGGGTATCAACTACCTGAATCAAATGCCAGCCGAAAGATGAATGAACCGGCGCACTGATCTCGCCTTTTTTCAGTTTCATCAATGCATCACGGAAGGCTGGATCGTAGATATCGGGAGAAGCCCAACCCAGATCGCCACCTTGAACCGCTGAGCCAGGATCTTCAGAAAGTCGCTTGGCTTCATCGGCAAAGGTTGTCTTGCCGCTTTTAATATCATTCGCCGCTGCCTGTAATTTTGCACGCGCCTGATCGTCGGTCATCACAACGGATGGTTTAAGCAAAATATGGCGAGCGTGCACTTCTGTAACCGACACGCTTTGATTTGTGCCGCGAATATCATTCACTTTCAGAATATGGAAACCGACGCCGGAGCGAATCGGACCAACGACCTGACCTTTGCTGGCCGTTTGCAGTCTTTCAGCAAATAGCGTTGGCAATTCCTGTAGCTTGCCCCAACCCATCTGGCCGCCTTTCAATGCCTGGGAGTCGGCAGAGTTTGCGATAGCCAACTTGCCAAAATCTGCGCCATTTTTGAGTTCAGCGACCAGATTTTTTGCCAAGTCTTCAGCGGCATCAACCTGCTGCTGGGATGGATTTTCCGGTAGCGGAATTAAAATGTGGCTCAGGTTTAATTCAGCGTCATCGCCGGTCTGGGCTGCGATCTGTTTAGCCAGTGATTCGACTTCCTGCGGTAAAATAGTGACGCGACGGCGAACTTCGTTATTTCGCACTTCGGAGGTCAGCATTTCTTTGCGAATCTGGGCGCGATAAGTGTTGTAATCTAGCCCTTCAGCGGCCAGACGGCTGCGCATTTGTGCCGTTGTCATACGGTTTTGCGCTGCAATATCAGCAATGGCTTTATCCAGCGCCTCATCGGAAACAGTAATCCCCATTTTCTGCGCCATCTGCAATTGGATATTATCCATAATCAGGCGTTCCAGAATCTGGTGGCGCAATGTGGCTTCGTCAGGAATTTGCTGACCAGCCTGTTGCGCATTGAGTTTGACCGACTGTAACAAACCGTCGACGTCACTCTGCAAGACCACACCGTTATTAACCACGGCGGCCACTTTATCAACTTCTTGTGGTGCTGCGAACGCGGTATTGGCACCGATCACCAATCCGAGAATAAGCGTTCTCCAGTTCTTCATACCTTTTCCATTATGTAATCCGCAGTAGCGGGTTTAAATTCACTGAATTCAGTGTGTTACTCAGTATCCGAATGCGCTTTGGTAAGGCAGGATACCAGAGCGTAACATCTGTTGGGTACCCAAACTGTGGTTGCTGCTTAAACCACGTAACTCTATGTTAAACGAGACTTTGTTATCATATTTACTGGTATTGTCCAGCGTGTTCCAGCCGTTGATTTTACGCTCATAGCCCAGATTAATCGCCCAACAGCAGGTATTGTACTGTACCCCAACCAGTTGGCTAGCCGGTTGATTAGCTTTGGTATCGTAATAGTATGACCCGACGATAGCCCAACGGTCTGCCAATGGTAAACTGGCCACAGCACCCACTTGAGAAATACCTTCCTGATAGCCCTGGCTTCTCACATTAGGTACCGCCGCCTGAATATATTCAGGGCTGGCGTAGCGGTAGTTCAACTGAAGCACCGTTTCAGCATTATGGCGATATTCCATCACCGTATTACCCTGAGTCAGACTTCCTAAGCGGGTATCGTACTGCGCTCCGCCTCTAAAGCCCCACTTATCGGTAATTTTCCAATAGGTGTCCCCGGCCCATACTAGGCTACCGGTATCATTGCTGTTGTCGATATTGGCTGAGTTTTTATTATTATCACCGGTTCTGGAAGGGGTGAAATAATAGATTTGACCTAAGGAAACGTTAAAACGTTCAACCAGCCCATCATCATAAATGCGAGAAGTTAAACCGGTAGCGATCTGATTGGCAGATGCGATGCGATCCAACCCGCCATAAGTGCGGTCACGGAACAGGCCGGTATAGTCAGTTTGCAGCAGAGTGGTATCGTAAAGATAGATGTTATCTTGGTTACGATAAGGCACATATAAATATTGGGCGCGTGGCTCTAAAGTCTGCGTATAGCCTTCGGCCCAATCCATCTGGCGGTCAAATACCACTTTCCCGTCGACTTTAAACTGCGGCAGAACGCGATTGACTGAATCTTGCAGTTCTGGAGCAACACCACCGTTATTCGCCAAAAAACCAGTGGGAATATCTTGCTGATAATGGGTTGCCATCAGCTTGACTTCGGTATTCAGACTCGCCCAATCGTTCGCCAGTGGCAGATTGATAGATGGCTCAATATGGTAACGGTCCGCCTTCGGATTATTTGGGTTGACGCTGGTAAATTTAACCGCTTGCCCATACACCCGCATATCGAACGGGCCTATATCGTTTTTGTAATAATTGAGATCCAACTGCGGTTGGGCACGGTAGGCATTAGCATTACCGGCATCAGTAAAGACCTGGAATTGCTTGGAAGCCAAAGTGGCATTCCAGTTTTCCTGCGCATAGCCTACGCTAAAAATCTGCGTGGCATAACCGTCAGTACTGGAACCATATTGTGACGTCAGGTCTGAGAAATAGCGGGAGTCACTAACTTTGGTATAGTCAATGTTAAAGCGCCATACCTGATCCATTACGCCGGAGTGACCCCAGTAGTAAAGCCAACGAGCTTTATCTTTATTGGCTTCGCTCAAACTGGCGTATTCGCGATCGCTTGGCAGCCAGTCGAGTGCCATGGTGCCAGCGCCGGGGGCGAGCAGATAACGGAATTCGTTTTGCCACTGTGTGCCACGTTTTTCCATATAGTGCGCAGTTATTGTGGCATCAAAGTTTGGTGCGATGTTCCAGTAATACGGCAGCATGAATTCGAAGCCAGTATTAGTCGAGTAACGCGCATTCGGGATCAGGAAACCGGAGCGGCGTTTATCGCCAACGGGCAATTGCATATACGGGCTATAGAAAACCGGTACCGGCCCGATTTTAAAGCGCGCATTCCAGATCTCGGCGACTTGTTCTTCGCGATCATGGATCACTTCGCTACCCACTACGCTCCAGCTATTATCACCGGGCAGGCACGAGGTAAAAGTACCGTTTTCCAGAATGGTATAGCGATTTTGACCGCGCAATTTCATCAGATCGGCATCACCGCGACCCTGACGTCCTACCATTTGGTAGTCGCCTTTATCCATATTGGTGTCTTTGGTGTTCAGATTTGACCAGGCTTTTGGCCCTTTCAGAATAATCTGCGGATCGTCGTAATTGACATCACCTATAGCGGTCACCGTTCGCACCGGAATCGGCTGGCCGGGTTCCTGCGTCTGGTGTAACTGAACCTCATTGGCCGTTAGGGTGCTGTTACCCTGCTGGACATTCACGTTACCAGTGAAAATCGCACTGTGGGGATAATTGCCTTCGGTCTTATCCGCCTGGATATGCACCGGAAGCTGGTTGGTATCACCCGTTACCAGTGGTTTGTCATAGGTAGGAACGCCGAACATGCATTGTTCAGCGAGGTCGGCCAGCGATTGCTGACTATAGAGTGCCGTCCATATCAACGTGGCCAGCAGTGTTGGGAATCTTTTTTTCATACGCGCTTTTGGTGTTCCGTCATCAGGGGCATCGTGCCGGCAAACGGTCTGAGACTATCTCACTCATCAGAGTTGCGCTAGTGTTAAATCCGGCCGCTTACACGTCTCGCCGTTAGGCACAGAGCTAAATGCCGAGTATGATAATGCAAAATTTGACTGACGGCATGATGAATTGAGGAGTATATGCAGTATTGGGGAAAACTGCTCGGTCTGATATTGGGATTGATGTCCGGTATTGGTTTCTGGGGTGTAGTACTGGGGTTGATCGTCGGCCATATGGTAGATAAGGCGCGAACCGCGCGACGCCGCGGCTTTTTCGTCGATCAGCAAACGCGACAATCACTGTTTTTTCGCACCACATTTCAGGTCATGGGGCACCTGGCTAAAGCCAAAGGACGCGTAACTGAAGTCGATATTCAGCTTGCCAGTCAGTTGATGGATCGTATGCAATTACATGGAAATGCCCGTACAGCGGCGCAACAGGCGTTCCGTGAAGGTAAGCAAAGCGACTTCCCATTGAGGGAAAAACTGCGTGAATTGCGCAGCGTTTGCTTCGGTCGTTTCGATCTTATTAGGATGTTTCTGGAAATTCAGTTACAGGCCGCTTTTGCCGATGGTTCGCTCCATCCGAATGAACGGCAGGTACTGTATGTGATTGCCGATGAGCTAGGGATTTCCCGTAGCCAGTTCGATCAGTTTCTTCGCATGATAGAAGGTGGTCGTCAGTTTGGTGGGCAGGGGGGTTACTCTCAAGGGGGCTATCAGCAGGCGCCTCAAGGTCCAACGCTGGCTGATGCTTGTAAAGTGCTCGGCGTTAATCCGAGCGATGATGCCGTTGCCATCAAGCGCGCGTATCGCAAATTGATGAGTGAACATCATCCGGATAAATTGGTCGCTAAGGGCCTTCCGCCGGAAATGATGGAAATGGCTAAGCAGAAAGCGCAGGAAATTCAGTCCGCTTATGATTTGATTAAGCGAGAAAAGGGATTTAAATAAGTTTAGATTTTTATTGAGATGCTTATCGATAAAAATTGCAGTCGCTACTTTGGTGCCATTTCATTCGATTTTAAGGAAGGCAGGACGCCTTCCTTAATCATTCATCAAACGGGATACTCACTGTACTCTACCGTTGCTTATCACTTAAAAATCGGCTTCACTACGGAAATGCATAGGAGTGCTGAATTCTGGATGGGTGATACATAATTCCTGAGCATGTAGCTGTAAGCGCGGAGCCATCGCCTTGGCCTCTGGATGGGCGTAGAAGCCGTCGCCGAGGATTGGGTGCCCCATCGCCAGCATATGTACTCGTAATTGGTGTGAACGGCCGGTGATGGGCGATAATTTCACCCGCGTACTGCCGTCTGCATCTCGGGACAGCACCAGATACTCGGTTTGTGCAGATTTACCGGTTTCATAACACACTTTTTGCTTCGGCCGATTAGGCCAGTCGCAAATCAGCGGCAAATCAATAACCCCTTCGTCCTGTGCCAGATGTCCCCAAACGCGTGCAATATAAGATTTTTTCGGCTCACGTTCGCGAAATTGACGCTTCAGTTCGCGTTCGGCGATTTTGGTGAGTGCCACGACAATCACGCCGCTGGTCGCCATATCCAGACGATGAACGGATTCCGCCGTCGGAAAATCAGCCTGAATACGCGTCATTACGCTATCTTTGTTTTCCGGTGCCCGTCCGGGTACCGAAAGCAACCCGCTCGGTTTGTTAACCACCATAATATGCTGATCCTGATACAAAATATGCAGCCAGGGATCGCGTGGGGGGTTATAGGGTTCCATGTTCAATCAGTTACCACCTTGCTGCAATTCGACGTTTTCGATATTGCATATGAGTCTGGATAAAAGAGCCGGAGATTCCCGGCTCTTTCTTACACAAAAGTGTTACTGGTGAGTGACCACAACCAGACGGATTGCGTCAAGACGCCAGCCAGCCTGATTCAGGTTCTCCAGCACCATTTTGCGGTTATGCTCCAGCGCTTCCAGTTCGTCATCACGAATATTCGGGTTAACGGCTTTCAACGCTTCCAAACGTGCCAGTTCTGCACTCAGCTTTTCATCGGCTTCTTGCTTGGCGGTTTCGATCAGCGCTTTCGCCTGTTCTTCTACCAGAGCTTCCGCCTGTTGCAGCATGCCGTGAACCTCTTGCTGAACCGCGTTCACCAGCTTGCTGGACGTGTGGCGATTGACGGCATTCAACTGGCGGTTAAAACTTTCAAACTCAACCTGAGCGGCCAGATTAGTGCCTTTGCGATCCATCAGCATACGTACCGGTGTCGGTGGCAGGAAGCGGGTCAGTTGCAGATGCTTAGGTGCCTGAGCTTCTACCACATAAACCAACTCTGCCAGTAGAGTACCTACTGGTAATGCTTTGTTTTTCAACAGAGAAACGGCACAGCTTCCGGTGTCACCGGACAAAATCAAATCCAGGCCGTTGCGAATGATCGGGTGTTCCCAGGACACAAACTGTGCGTCTTCACGGGATAATGCCTGATCGCGATCGAACGTCACGGTGCAGCCATCCTGCGGCAGGCCAGGGAAATCCGGTACCAACATGTGGTCTGATGGCGTTAATACGATCAGGTTATCGCTGCGGTCTTCCTGATTGATGCCGACAATATCAAACAGGTTCAGCGCAAAGCTAACTAGATTGATGTCGTTATCCTGATTGGCGATAGCCTCGGCCAGTTCCTGACCGTGTTCACCGCCGTTGGAATGCATTTCTAGCAGACGATCACGACCCTGTTCCAGTTGCTGCTTCAGTTTGTCGTGTTGCTGACGGCAGGTATGGATAAATTCGTCCAAACCTTCCTGTTCGGCTGGCGTGGCCAGATAGCCGATCAATTCTTGATAGGCGCTGTCATAAATGGTTCGGCCTGTCGGGCAAGTATGTTCGAAGGCATCCAGACCTTCGTGATACCAGCGCACCAAAATCGCCTGTGCAGTATTTTCCAGGTAAGGCACCATGATTTGAATTTCACGGTTCTGACCAATACGATCCAGACGTCCGATTCGCTGTTCCAGCAGATCCGGGTTAAACGGTAAATCGAACATCACCAGCTGGCAGGCAAACTGGAAGTTGCGCCCTTCGGAGCCGATTTCTGAACACAGCAGCACCTGTGCGCCGTCTTCTTCTGAGGCAAAATAAGCCGCGGCGCGGTCCCGCTCAATCAGTGATAAACCTTCATGGAACACGGCGGCGCGAATCGCTTCACGTTCACGTAAGACCTGCTCCAGTTGCAGCGCGGTAGCGGCCTGAGCGCAGATAACCAGCACTTTTTCATCGCGGTTGGCGATCAGGTAGTTCAGCAACCATTCAACGCGAGGGTCAAAGTTCCACCAGGTGGCATTATCCCCTTCAAATTCCTGATAAATCTGCTCGGGGTAAAGCATATCTTTGGCGCGAGCTTCCAGAGATTTTTTCGCACCCATAATCCCAGAGACTTTGATCGCTGTCTGATACTGGGTTGGCAATGGCAGTTTAATTTCGTGCAGTACGCGATGTGGGAAACCTTTCACGCCGTTACGGGTGTTACGGAACAGAACCCGGCTGGTACCGTGGCGATCCATCAGCATGTCGACTAGCTGGCGGCGAGCCGCTTCGCTGTCTTCTCCGTCGCTGTTTGCCGCTTTCAGCAGCGGTTCGATATCCTGCTCGGCAATCATTTCACCCAGCATATTCAGCTTGTCGTCCGCCAGACGTTCGCCGCCCAGCAGTAGCGTCACTGCGTCGGCGATAGGACGATATTGCTGTTGTTCGCTGACAAATTCTTCGTAATCGTGGAAGCGATCCGGATCCAGCAGGCGCAAACGGGCAAAGTGGCTCTGTTGGCCCAATTGCTCAGGCGTTGCGGTTAGCAGCAGTACGCCAGGGATATTTTCCGCCAGTTGTTCAATAACCTGATATTCGCGGCTCGGGGCTTCTTCGCTCCAAGCCAGATGGTGGGCTTCATCCACCACTAACAAATCCCAGGATGCGTCGGCCAGTTGCTCTAAGCGCTGCTTGTTACGACGCACGAAATCTAATGAGCAGATAACCAACTGTTCAGTTTCAAATGGGTTGCTGCTGTCTTGCATCGCTTCGGAATAACGACTGTCGTCAAACAGTGAGAAGCGTAGGTTAAAACGGCGCAGCATCTCAACCAGCCATTGGTGTTGCAGGCTTTCCGGCACCACGATCAGCACGCGCTCAGCGCGACCAGCCAATAATTGCTGATGGATAATCATCCCGGCTTCAATGGTTTTACCCAAACCCACTTCATCGGCCAAGAGTACGCGTGGAGCGTGACGCTGGCCGACTTCGTATGCGATATGCAACTGATGAGGAATCAGGCTGGCGCGAACGCCGCGCAGACCGCTCCACGGTAAACGGAACTGCTCGCTTTGGTATTTACGAGCGCGGAAACGCAGGGCAAAACGATCCATCCGATCGATCTGACCGGCGAACAAGCGATCTTGCGGCTTGCTGAAGGTGAGCTTGCTATCCAGCAGCACTTCACGCATTGCAACACCGGTTTCCTCGGTATCCAAACGGGTGCCGATATAGGTAATCAATCCGTTTTCGTGGGTGACTTCTTCCACTTTCATTTGCCAGCCTTCGTGGCTGCTGATGGTATCACCGGGGTTGAACATCACGCGGGTGATTGGAGAGTCATTTCTGGCATAGAGGCGGTTTTCACCGGTTGCAGGGAACAGCAAGGTGACCATGCGTACGTCGATGGCTACGACAGTACCCAGTCCAAGTTCGCTTTCTGTATCGCTGATCCAGCGTTGACCAAGTGTAAAAGGCATAAATTATCGGCTCGATTTTTGGTTGGGCAGTGGTTTGTTTAACTAGTCTGTGCGTTTGATAAGGTTGGTTTTATTCACTATAAATTTAATTTTATTGTCGACGAATGGCACCAACCCTTATCAACTAACTGGCAATAGTTTACCGTCCGCGCAGGCTGGAGGCCTAAGAATCTGCCTGAAAAAACGTGACAACCGGTGTGACGCTGGCGGCAGAGTCCGTTTGCACGGATAAATAACGACATTGTGATTGATGCGCGATTTGGCAAGGGCGCTATGGTAATGGAAGGCGCGCCCGTCGTCACCTGTAAAACCACGGAAAAGTGATTAAAAAAGTCCCATCTGACCAGTAATCAATGTCGTAAAATCATCCTGTAGAAAGGGTAGTATAGCCTCGGCTACAGGTTGTAGCTGGCGGGTGAGGTAATGATCGTAATCAATGGGGGAATGACGAATCTCCAGCGGCTCCGGGCCAGACGTGGTCATCACATAGCTGATCCAGCCGCCGTTTTGGTATTGCAAAGGGCGTCCTTGCTGACGATTAAACTCATCGGCCAGACGAGCTGCACGGGCATGGGGTGGCACATTGCGCTGATAATCATCCAGCTTTCTTCGTAGTCGTTTCCGATAAACCAGCAGATGATCCAGCTCGCCGTTCAGGGTTTTCGCCACGTAATCGCGAATGTAGTCCTGATAGGGTTGCTGTTGGAATATGCGTTGATAAAGCTCCTGCTGAAATGTCTGAGCCAGCGGCGTCCAATCGGTGCGCACGGTTTCTAACCCTTTGTACACCATACGATCGCCTTCCGGCGTGGTGACCAATCCTGCATAACGTTTTTTACTGCCTTGCTCTGCGCCGCGGATGGTGGGCATCAAAAAGCGGCGATAGTGAGTTTCAAACTCCAGTTCTAATGCGCAGGACAGGCCGAACGTCTCCTGCAAATGTCGCTGCCACCATGCGTTCACGTATTCCACCAAGGCTTTGCCAATCTGGCTGGCTTGTTCATCGTTATGGGCGTGTTTCAGCCAGACAAAGGTGGAGTCGGTGTCGCCGTAAATGACCTGATAACCGCGATCTTCGATTAATTCACGAGTTTGGCGCATGATCTCGTGACCACGCAGCGTGATCGAAGAGGCCAGCCGAGGATCGAAGAAACGGCAGCCGCTAGAACCCAATACGCCGTAAAACGCATTCATAATGATTTTCAACGCTTGAGATAACGGCTTATTTTGCTGTTGTTTCGCGGCTTCGCGGCCTTGCCAGATTTGTTTAACAATGGCGGGCAGGCAGTGTTTCTCGCGAGAAAACCAGGCATTGCGAAAACCGGGCACTGAATGCGTTAGCGTTGGCTGATGCATTCCTTCGACTAAGCCAACAGGATCTATCAGGAAAGTTCGAATAATCGACGGGTACAGGCTTTTGTAGTCCAGCACCAGCACCGAGTCGTACAAACCGGGCTGAGAATCCATCACGAAGCCGCCGGGGCTATGTTCTTCCGGTAATTCTCCTAAATTTGGCGCGACATAACCGGTTCGGTGCATGCGCGGCAAATACAAATGAGTAAAGGCCGCGACCGACCCGCCGCTGCGATCGGCGGCCAGACCGGTTACGCTGGCTCTTTCCAGTAAGAAGCTGAGCAACTCGGTTTTGGCAAAAATCCGCGTCACCAGCTCGCAGTCTTTCAAGTTATAGCGCGCTAGCGCAGGCTTATCCTCAGCAAAGCGACGATTGATTTCATCCATTCGTTGATAGGGGGAGTCGCTATCTTTGCCTTCGCCCAGCAAGGTTTGCGCGACGGATTCCAGACTGAAAGAGGAAAAATTCCAGGTGGCTGATTTAAGCGCTTCAATGCCGTCGATAATCAGCCGTCCAGCGGCAGACGCAAAGAAGTGCCCCTGTTTAAAACCGTGCTCACGCCATTCCAGTGGGTTACCGCCACGACCAAAACGTAGTGGAATCTGATAACGATCCGCATGTTTTTGCAGTATCCGCAGATCAAATTGCACCAGATTCCAGCCGATAATGGCATCGGGATCGTATTGTTCCAGCCATTGATTCAGTTTTTCCAGTAGCTGCGGGCGGCTGGCAACGTATTCCAGATTGAAATCCAGCGGTTGCTCATCACCATTTTGCGGCCCCAGCATATAAACTTGACGTTGGCCACAACCTTCCAGCCCGATACTGTATAGCTCACCGCGCTCACTGGTTTCTATATCCAGAGACAGTAGTTTTATTGGTGGGCGATAAGCTTCGGCCGGTTTCATTCGGGTGGACAATAACGTGCCGTTTTTATCCGGCTGACCGCTAAACCACACCGGTGCGGTAATAAAGCGCTCCATCAGGTAGCGTTCCGGTGGGCGAATATCCGCTTCGTAGACATTCACGCCGCCTTCTTTCAGCAGTTTTTCCAGCCGCATCAGCTGACGATGTTGTTGACAATACAGCCCTAAAACCGGGCGACGGTGAAAATCCATCAGGGAAAGCGGTCGTAACTGATAGCGGCGCTCATCCAGCAGGATTTGTTCTGCCAACGGCGCCTGCTCTGCGGGAATAAAGGCCACGGAAGGCTGAGGCGGCAGCCGAACCAACTGCGGCCCATTATCGGTTGCCAACCAGAATTCAACTTCAGTGCCTGCTGCTGTATCTCGCCAATGACGGGTGAGCAGGAAACCTTGGCGCGCTTGATCCACCGGATTACCTTTAATGAATGCTACCTTTAATTAGTGATGCTATGAATGAGTGTTAACTGATGTGTCTTTTAGTATGGGTTTTTATACAGTCATTGTCTATTTGAATGGTTGCCAGACAGCTTCCGTATGTTTCCAATAGATTTCGTAGCAAACACTCAAACAGTTGAATCACAGCCACTTCAGCAGCAGTACAGAAATAGCCCGGAAAAAATCATTGATTGACGGGACTATGAGGTAGCTGGACAATCCCACGCGCTTTATACAATGGATAAATTTATGGAAGCCTATTTAGAACACCTTTTGACACAATCGCTGGCTTTCACGCTATTTGTCGTCATGTTTGTCACATTTATTGAATCTTTAGCGCTGGTTGGCCTGTTGTTGCCGGGGACGGTGATGATGGCGAGCGTGGGGGCGTTAATTGGAAGCGGTCAGGTTGGATTTTATCCGGCGTGGGCCGCGGGGATTGTCGGTTGCCTGTTAGGAGATTGGATTTCCTATTTTATCGGGCGGGCGTTTAAACAGCCGTTGCACCGTTGGTCGTTTCTGAAAAAGCATAAAACTATGCTGGATAAAACCGAGTATGCACTGCATCAGCACAGCATGGCGACGGTATTGATCGGTCGTTATATTGGCCCCACTCGGCCATTGGTGCCGATGGTCGCTGGTATGCTGGATTTACCGCCGCTAAAATTCGCTTTGCCAAATATTATTGGTTGCCTGACCTGGCCTGCGGTGTATTTCTTCCCCGGCATTTTGGCTGGCGTGGCGATTGATATTCCGCCCAGCGCCAATAGTTACATGTTTAAGTGGCTGTTAGTCTTAGTGGCGGTAACCGTTTGGCTGGCAGGATGGCTGGGCTGGCGCTGGGTTCGATACGGCAAGCGCGGGCCAGATCGTCTGAGTCGTTGGCTGCCGCTGGCGCGTTTACGCTGGTTAACGATATTGATGACGTTGGCGGCAATCAGCAGCTTTATCTGGCTGCTCGTACAGCCGATTATGCCGATTTACCGCCATTTGCTGTGGAAAGTGCTAGCAGGCTAAAGTTGAGGTAATGCCCAGCACACTGGCCTCAGCCACCGAACCTTCCACCAATGCTTGAGTCGGGCCATCGTAATAGATGCGCCCGTCCACTACCAATAACGTTCGTTTCGCAATCCGCGCGGCATCGTCCAAATTATGAGAAACCATCAGCAAAGTCAGCTGGCGACGGTCGCAAACCTGTTCCAGCAGTTGCAGCATGTCGGTGCGTAATGCCGGATCGAGGGCAGAAAACGGCTCATCCAATAACAGGATCGGCTGGCTGCGAACCAGACACCGCGCCAGCGCCGCTCGTTGCCGCTGACCACCGGAAAGCTGTGCTGGCAAGCGATCCAGGCAGTTCTCCAATCCTACCTGTTGAGCAATTTGCTGCAATAACTCGCGTTGTTGACTATTCAGTTTTAATCCCGGATTCAGTCCCAGCCCGATGTTTTGCTCCACTGTCAGATGTGAGAATAAATTGTTTTCCTGAAACAGCATAGAAACTGGGCGCTTAGCTGGAGGACTACCGCTGTGCTCTTGGTTATTCAATAGCATACGACCACTGACTGGCGTAAGGAACCCGGCGATTAGGCTAAGTAAGGTGCTTTTACCTGCTCCGCTGGGGCCAAGAATAGCCACGCGCTCGCCCGGATGAATTTGCACATCAAATCGCATAGGCAAGTGGTCATATAAATAGGTGATTTTCTCAAGCTTTAGCATGGCGGCCCGGCAATTTCTCAATTAGGGTAAACAGAAGGAAACACAATAACAGTAGCAGTAGGGCGGTTACCGCGCCGTCGTTGCTGCGATAGGCCCCAATCTGCTGATAAAGATAAAACGGCAGGGTGCGGAAATGCTCATTGCCAAATAGGGCGACGACGCCAAAATCACCGATAGATATCACGCTGGCGAAGGCGAACGCCTGGGCTAATGGGCGTTTTAAGGCGCTGAATTCCACCCAGCGCAGTCGGTGCCAGCCACGAATATCCAGCGACAGACATAGCGGACCGTAGCGTTCAGCCAAATCGCGCATCGGGTTATCCAGCACTTTCAGCGCATAGGGCACTGCAATCAGGGCGTTGGTGAGAATCACTAGCGCGTAGGGGGATTGGGGTAAACCTATGGTGTCATTGAGTAACAGGAAGAAACCGGTGGCTAAAACAATGCCCGGCATCGCCAATATCACCATTCCGCTCATTTCCATTGCTTGGCCGAATACCATTTTATGTCGCAACTTTAACTCGCGGCTGCTCCACAACAACATCATGGTCAGCAGCACGCAGAGCAATCCTGCACATACGGCGATAGTCAGCGAAGTCGTTAAGGCCTGCCATAACGCCGGTTGTTGTAATACGCTGAATAGACTTCTATTGGTACCGTCAATGATCACGGCCAGCAGAGGTGGTAACAGCAATAATAGCGCGCCGATGATGAGTACGCTGTCGCTAACCCGTTGCCACAGACTGTCCTGCGGGTTGCGCCAGCGCTGAGCATGAGTATTTCCCACCGCTAGCGCACTATTTAGCCGCTGACTTAGTAGTACCAATCCCAGACAGCAACCGAGCTGAATCAGCGCCAGCAGCGCCGCTCTGCCTAAATCGTAGTCGTAGCTAAGCGCCTGATAAATAGCCAGCTCAATGGTTGTCGCCTGTGGCCCGCCGCCGAGAGACAGCACGGTAGCAAAACTGGCGAAGCACAGCATAAAGATCAGCGCGGCAGTAGGCAGAATCTGGCGGCGTAAATAAGGCCATTCCACCCAGCGGAAATGTTGCCAGCCGTTCATTCCCAACTGAGCGGCTAATTGGCGTTGTTCTACCGCAATGCTTTCCAGTGATTGCAGTAGCAGGCGGGTAGCCAGTGGTAGATTGAAAAAGATATGAGCTAACAGAATACCTTGCAAGCCATAAGGGGAAAAACGGTAATCCAGCCCCAGCCAGCCGAAAAGTTGCGCTAGCCAGCCTTGGCGCCCATAGACGCTTAAAATACCAAATAACGCTACCAATACCGGCAGTACTAAGGTCATGGCACATAATCGCAGCAACAGTTGACGGCCGGGAAAGCGGCGGCGATACAGAGCGCGAGCCAGCAGAATAGCGGGAGCCACCGAGAACAGCGCCGATAAAAACGCTTGCCAGAAGGTAAAGCGCACCACGTGCCACAAATAGCTGTCCTGCCATACCCCGAGCCAATCGGCTTCTGGAGCATGACGCCAGATGGCGCTAAATGCCAGCAGCGCCACGCCAACCAGCAGGAATGAAGCCAGTAGCCCCGGCCAGAGCCAAGCGGGGATTAGCGGCTGACGGCGGATTGCCATGCCTGAATCCATTGACTGCGGTTATCGGCCACTTCTTTAGCGCTGAATTCCAACGCTTTTTTTGGCACAGTCAGCGTGTCAAATCCGGCCGGAAGATCCATTTTGATCACCGGATACATCCAATTTCCGGTAGGAATATGGTTCTGGAAAGCCGGAGAAACCATAAACTGCATAAATTTCTGCGCCAACTCTGGTTGTTTGCTCGAGGCGACCTGCGCGGCGACCTCCACTTGCAAATAATGGCCTTCACTGAAATCAGCAGCAGCGTATTGATCTTTCTTTTCTTCAATCAAATGATAAGCCGGAGAAGTGGTATAGCTCATGACGAAATCCCCTTCGCCTTTCAGGAAAAGGCCATAGGCTTCACTCCAGCCTTTGGTCACGGTGACGGTTTTTTTCGCCAATTTTTGCCATGCTTGCGGTGATTCGTCCCCGTAGGCTTTCTGCATCCATAGCAGCAACCCCAGCCCCGGTGTACTGGTACGCGGATCTTGATAAATAACCTTCCACGGTGAGTCACTGTCGATCAGCTCATGCAGACTTTTCGGCGGGCTTTTGATTTTTTCCTTGTTATACACGAAGGCAAAATAGCCGTAGTCATACGGAATAAACGTGTTGTTATGCCAGGCTTCGGGTAGCGCCAGTTTGCTGGTATCTATTTGACTTGGCCTAAATAATCCAGTTTTCTCTGCGGATTGCACCAAGTTGTTATCCAATCCTAATACCACGTCCGCCGGACTTTTCTTTCCTTCCATTCGCAGGCGATTTAACAGAGAAACGCCATCTTCCAGTGCGACGAATTTCAGCTCGCAGTCGCATTCTGCTTCAAAGGATTTTTTAATAGCAGGACCCGGCCCCCAATCAGCGGCAAAGGAATCGTAGGTGTAAACCGTCAGGACAGGTTTGGTGCCCTCAGCCGCGGTGGTCGCGGCCGAAATCAGCAGCAGGCAGGGAAGAATTCGTTTAAACACTTTGCACTCCTCAAAAAAGAAAGGTGGCAAAGGTATCTGAGGCTTTGGTCAATATCTGCAAGTTCATCATATTGCTGAATGACGCTCTCAAATCCCTTCGCCGGTATTAACCGGATCAGGTTCGACGGGTTTACTCTCAGCGAATATTGGCCGCGGTTTGCCGCTAAACAATTTTTCGCACCCCGTTGAGACGGCGCTATTGTAGAGGGATAGCCAGACTAGTGAAAGTCTGTTTATACCTCCGGTGGCGTAAACCAGGCCGATTTGAAATCAAACCAGCCAAGGGTATTCATCCGCACGCCACGCATGCTGTGCTGTCCAAACAATTCTAGCCAGTGATGGAATAACGGGTGGAATTGATGATCGCTGACCAATCGTTGGCTCCATTCCGCCATGGGCAACTGGTTATTACGCCACTGGGCGACGTCTTGATGCAACTCTTCACTCAAACAGTGTTGCAATAGAGGAAGTTCATATAAGGTGGCAAAAATGGAAAATTCCACCGGCAGATAGAAGTTGGCGCTCCCTAACCAGATATCGCTTTTGGCTTCCCCTCGATACCAACTGGCGTAATCGAGCTCTTGTACCACCAGTTTCACTCCTTGCGTGGCCAGTACGTCTCTCAGCGTTTGGCTAATGGCGTTAAATTCAGGATGCTCGGTAAAACAGGTTACGGTTAGCTCGGTTAATTCGATGGGTTTGGCAGAAGGTGGATTCAGCCTGTTATGGTGCCAGCGCGGTAAAATACCGTAGGCTGGCGACCAGTAGCGCTGATACAACGCATCGGCATGGCTGAGTAATGCTACCGGTGTTATCAGTTCACATAGCCAGCGTCTAACGTCCGGTTGGCTGGTAAGTGGGGAGCGCTGATCGAAAAGGAGAAAGTAGCAGCCTTCTTCCAGCCGACTTTCCAGTTCATTACGGCTGGTATCATCCGCCTGCAAATGAACGCCAGAAGAGACTAAATCTTCCGACAATTCAGGCAATACCCAAATATTGACTTCATCAATGAGTGCGCGAAAACCGAAGTAGTTATCGAAAGCCTGAATTTTAAATTGATTATGCCGGTTGCGAATCACCGAGTAAGGGCCAGTGCCGATAGGATAACGCGAAAAATCAGGTAGTTCAGGCCATTCCTGCGGCAAAATCATGGCGTGAACGCTGCCCAGTAGCCAAGGGAGCCAATAGTCTGGCGTATTAAGTTTTACATCAATGACATAAGGCGTAGGTGAGGTGATTTCCGTGATGTGGGAAAACAGCGGCTGTGTGGTCAAACGCCTTAATGATGTAATCACATCCTGCATTTCCAATTCACGGCCGTGATGGAAGTGAATCGCCGGACGTAAATAAAAGCGCCAATACAAGGGGGTTAGCGTTTGCCAGTGATGAGATAAATCTGGTTCTACTTCCCCATTTTCCTCATTTATGCGGGTTAAGCCGTTAAAAATCTGCCGAACGATATGAGTTTCTGAACGGCGCAGTGCGGAACCGGGCAACAGGTTCTGTAGTTGACGGTAGTAAAGCACTCTAAGTATATGTTTACCCTGTCTAAAACTCCGTCCTAGCTGTGATAGCAGCATCTGGCGAACGGCCTGTTTATCTCCCACCAGCTGCACAAGCTGATCGATATGATCCTGCTCCAACAACTCCTCTGCCCGCTGTTGTTGCAGGGCCAGACCGGTGTACAAAAAGGTGAGCTGCGAGCGTTTTCCTCGTCCAGCTTCTGCCTGCCAGCTTAGCCAACCCGCCTGCTGCATATTACCTAGTAACGAACGAACGTGGCGACGCGAGCAATTTAGCACTTCCGCCAATTGTTGCAGGGTGGTTTCCGTCGGTTTACCGTCGTAATGTTGCCACAAACGGATGAACTGGTGTTGCAGGCGAGAAGTAGACATAAAAGAGGAACTCCACGGCAAAATGCATCAATTTATCTTTCCCTATATTACGCAGATAATTATCAGTAATGAAAGGGGAGGAGCATGATGAAAAAGTGCTTAACCAGACAGTTTTACCAGCGCTATTTTAGAGCCATCAGGCAGCAGCAGGCCGATTGGTTGAGCTGGGTGCCGATGGAATGGCGGTTACGGATGTTGGCAGATGTCACCCAATGGGACATTCAGCAAATGCCGGAAAAAGAATACCGCAAACATATTTAGTTTGAACCTATTTAGTACCGATGGAATCTGGATTTAACTTTCGCTGTTCGGCAGGGGCGCTGCCTATCATCAAAAATTTCTGAGTAATGGTGCAATTCACCAGCCAGTGGGGCAGCCTGCTGGCTTTTTTATTGCCGAGTAATTATTAGCTATATAGTTATTGTTGCTGTTCACCGCAATGTGCCTTCTGTAGCATATGAATCTAAAGTGGTTTCTGGCGATGGAGCCTGTAATGAAATCTGCTCTGACTTATTCCCGACGAATTAATCCCGTCTTTATTGCTTTTTTTGTGGTGGCTTTTCTTTCTGGCATCGCCGGTGCACTGCAGGCTCCAACCCTCAGTTTGTTTTTAACCACAGAGGTCAATGTACGCCCTTTATGGGTTGGGCTTTTTTATACCGTTAACGCTATTGCTGGAATTACGGTGAGCTTTGTGCTGGCGAAACGCTCGGATCTGCGAGGCGATCGCCGCAAGTTAATCATGCTGTGCTACCTGATGGCGGTGGGTAACTGTCTGCTATTTGCCTTTAATCGTGATTATCTGACACTGATTACCGTTGGCGTGCTATTAGCCTCAGTGGCCAATACGGCCATGCCGCAGATTTTTGCTTTAGCGCGGGAATATGCCGACAGCTCGGCGAAAGAAGTAGTGATGTTTAGTTCGATAATGAGAGCGCAATTATCCTTGGCTTGGGTTATCGGCCCACCGCTATCGTTTATGCTGGCGTTGAACTATGGCTTCACTTTGATGTTCAGCGTTGCCGCCGGAATATTCGTATTAAGCGGTATTCTGGTCGGGTTCTTATTGCCATCGGTGCCGAAAGCTGAAGTGCCGAAAGACGCGCCGGTAGTGATTAATGCCAAGCTTTTTGCCGATAAAAACGTGCTGTTACTGTTCATTGCCTCGATGCTGATGTGGACCTGTAACACCATGTATATCATCGATATGCCGTTATACATCACTTCAGATCTCGGTTTGCCGGAACGTTTGGCCGGTTTACTGATGGGAACCGCCGCGGGGCTGGAAATCCCGATTATGCTGCTGGCGGGTTACTCGGTTAAACGCTTTGGTATGCGTAAAATTATGCTATTTGCAGTGGCCGCAGGTATCGTGTTTTATGTTGGTTTGATCCTGTTTAAGTTCAAAACTGCGCTGATGCTATTGCAGATTTTCAACGCCGTTTTCATCGGTATTGTTGCAGGTATAGGTATGCTTTATTTTCAGGAGTTGATGCCGGGCAGGGCTGGTGCCGCAACGACGCTGTTTACCAATAGCATATCAACCGGCGTAATTTTAGCTGGGATCTTACAAGGCGTGCTAACAGAGAATCTGGGGCATTACGCGGTTTATTGGATGGCTGCGTTACTGGCGACAGTGTCATTAGGGATATTTAGCAGAGTCAGGGCTATCTAAATCCCCTGCATCTTTCACGCCGCAGCGGCGTTGGCTGCACTCATTCACCCCGGTCACTTAGTTGAGCGCTAAGTGACCGAGCGTAATTTTGCTGAAAATTAACGTAAAAATGCGGGTTGCTGCTGCTCATAGGCCGAAATATTGGCCTCGTGCTGCAACGTCAAACCGATACTGTCCAGCCCATTCATCATACAATGACGGCGGAAACCATCGATTTCAAAGGCATAACTTTTGCCTCCGGCGATGACGGTCTGCTTTTCCAAATCCACGACGAACTCGATACCTTCCTGGCTCTCTACCAACTGGAATAAAGTATCAATATCCGCTTCGCTTAACGTCACCGGTAATAATTGGTTATTGAATGAGTTACCGTAAAAGATATCGGCAAAACTTGGGGCGATAACCACCTTAAAACCATAATCGGTCAGTGCCCAAGGGGCATGTTCGCGAGATGAGCCGCAGCCAAAATTTTCGCGCGCCAGTAAAATCGACGCGCCCTGATAGCGCGGGTGGTTCAGTACAAACTCAGGGTTAGGCACCTGACCTGCATCGTCCAGAAAACGCCAATCGTTAAACAAATGCTGGCCGAAGCCAGTGCGCGTCACTTTTTGCAAAAACTGCTTAGGAATGATGGCGTCGGTATCGACATTCGCTGCATCCAACGGAACGACTAAACCTGTGTGTTGAATCAATTTTGCCACTATGGTGTCTCCGATTAATGTGTGGACGCGGATAAATCGCGCACATCTGCAAAATGGCCGCTAACCGCCGCCGCTGCCGCCATTGCAGGGCTGACCAAATGGGTGCGCCCGCCGCGGCCCTGACGGCCTTCAAAGTTACGGTTACTGGTCGAAGCGCAGCGCTCGCCCGGCTCCAGACGGTCGTTATTCATCGCCAAACACATGGAACAGCCCGGCAAGCGCCATTCAAAACCAGCGTTGATAAAGATCTGATCCAAACCTTCGGCTTCTGCCTGGGCTTTTACTGGCCCGGAGCCAGGAACCACGATAGCTTGTACACCCTGAGCTACTTTTCTGCCCTGCGCGATAGCCGCCGCAGCGCGTAAATCTTCAATACGTGAATTGGTGCAGGAACCGATAAATACTTTATCGATAGGCACGTCAGTCAACTTAATGCCCGGACGCAAATCCATATAAGCCAAGGCTTTTTCCGCCGATGCGCGCTCAACCGGATCGCTGAAAGACTCAGGCGCTGGAATAATTTGGTTAACGGCAATGACCTGACCAGGGTTAGTGCCCCATGTGACCTGCGGCGCAATATCCGTAGCGTTCAATGTCAGCACGGTGTCAAATTTGGCATCGGTATCGGATTTCAGCGTGCGCCAGTAGGCCACTGCTTGCTCCCAATTCGCACCGGTTGGCACAAACTGGCGGCCTTTCAGGTAGTCAAAAGTGACATCATCCGGCGCGACCAAACCTGCTTTAGCACCCATTTCTATTGCCATATTGCATAAGGTCATTCGACCTTCCATGCTCAAGGCTTCAATCGCACTGCCGCAGAATTCCACTACGTGCCCAGTGCCGCCTGCGCTACCGGTTTTACCGATGATCGCTAATACGATGTCTTTAGCGGTAATACCTGCGCCAACTTCACCGTTGACTTCAATTTTCATGGTCTTAGCGCGGCCCTGCTTCAGAGTTTGAGTCGCTAATACATGCTCAACTTCCGAAGTACCGATACCGAAAGCCAAAGAACCAAAGGCACCGTGAGTTGCGGTGTGGGAATCGCCGCATACGATGGTCATTCCCGGCAATGTCATGCCTTGTTCCGGGCCGATAACGTGGACGATACCTTGGTAAGGATGGTTCAAGTCATATAAAGAAACGCCAAATTCGGCACAGTTCTTGATCAGTTCCTGCATCTGAATTCGCGCCATTTCACCGCTGGCATTAATGTCTTTGGTTTGGGTAGAAACGTTGTGATCCATAGTAGCGAAAGTCTTACCCGGCTGACGTACCGGACGACCCATAGCACGTAGGCCGTCGAAAGCCTGTGGTGAGGTCACTTCATGCACCAAATGCCGGTCGATATACAGCAATGGCGTTTCGTTCGGGGCTTCACGGACGATATGTGCATCGTACAATTTTTGGTATAAGGTCTTGGCCATGTTAAATCCCCTCAGCGATAAAGCGTGCGATGACATCGCCCATTTCATTGGTGCCAATAGATTTGCCGTCACCCGCCAAATCAGCGGTGCGATAGCCTTGTTCAAGCGCCAGATTAACTGCGCGTTCAATGGCGTCGGCGGCATCGTCTTCGCCTAAACTGAAGCGTAATAACAATGATGCCGATAAAATTTGCGCAATCGGGTTAGCGATATTTTTTCCGGCAATATCTGGCGCGGAGCCGCCCGCAGGTTCGTACAAGCCAAAGCCCTGCTCGTTCAGACTGGCAGATGGCAACATGCCCATAGAACCGGTAATCATGGCGCACTCATCGGATAAAATATCGCCAAACAGGTTGGAACACAGCAATACGTCGAACTGAGATGGATCTTTAATCAACTGCATGGTGGCGTTGTCGATATACATATGAGACAGCGCGACGTCCGGATAATCTGCAGCAATGGCATTCACCACTTCGCGCCACAGAATAGAACTTTGCAATACGTTGGCTTTATCAATCGAAGTGACTTTACTACGACGTTTACGCGCGGATTCAAAGGCAATACGGGCGATCCGCTCAATTTCAAAACGGTGATAAACCTCGGTATCAAAGGCGCGCTCATACATGCCTTGGCCGTCGCGACCTTTCGGCTGGCCGAAATAGATTCCGCCGGTTAATTCACGTACGCACAGAATATCGAAGCCACGGGCAGCAATATCGCTGCGCAATGGGCAAAAGTCCTCCAGACCCTGATACAAACGAGCAGGGCGCAGGTTACTGAATAACTTAAAATGTTTACGCAAAGGCAACAAAGCGCCGCGCTCAGGTTGTTCGTCCGGCGGCAAATGTTCCCATTTGGGACCGCCGACGGAGCCGAATAAAATCGCGTCAGCCTGCTCGCAGCCGTTAATGGTTGTCGTAGGCAAAGGGCAGCCTTGGCGATCGATAGCAGCACCGCCGACATCATAAACGCTGGTGGAAATTCGCATGTTAAAGCGCTGGCGTACGGCGTCTAACACTTTGTTTGCCTGCGCCATCACTTCTGGGCCAATGCCGTCTCCGGGTAAAACGGCAATATGATAATTTTTCGTCATGTTCACACCATTTCCTGAGTATTTTGTTGCAAGCGCTGTTTTTCTATTTCTACCTGCTGAGCGCGCCAGATGTTATTTAATACGTGAACCAATGCCTTAGCGGAGGATTCAACAATGTCAGTGGCCAATCCGACGCCGTGGAAACGGCGGCCTTGATGTTCCACTACGATATCCACCTGACCCAGCGCATCTTTACCCTGACCTTTGGCAGATAATTGATATTTCACTAATTCAATCGGATATTCGGTAATGCGGTTAATTGCCTGATAAACGGCGTCTACCGGGCCGTTACCGGTGGCAGCTTCAGATTTTATTTCTTCGCCACACACCAATTTCACTGACGCCGTGGCCATCACGCTGGAGCCAGATTGAACGCTGAAATAGTCCAAACGGTAATGCTCCGGTTCTTCCTGTTGTTTATTAATAAAGGCCAGAGCTTCTAAATCGTAATCAAATACTTGGCCTTTTTTGTCCGCCAGTTTCAGGAAAGCGTCATATAAGGAATCCAGATCGTAATCTTTATCCTGATAGCCCATTTCTTCCATGCGGTGTTTTACTGCGGCGCGACCAGAGCGGGAGGTCAGGTTTAACTGAACTTCTTTCAAGCCAATGGATTCCGGCGTCATGATTTCGTAATTTTCACGATTTTTCAGTACGCCATCCTGATGAATACCGGAAGAGTGAGCGAAAGCATTGCTACCAACAATGGCTTTATTGCCAGGAATTGGCATGTTGCATAATTTACTGACCAACTGGCTGGTGCGGTAGATTTCCTGATGATTGATATTGGTATGCACACCCAGCATTTCGTGACGTACTTTTATCGCCATAATCACTTCTTCTAATGAACAGTTACCGGCGCGCTCGCCCAAACCGTTAATTGTTCCTTCAACTTGACGCGCGCCAGCCTGAACGGCAGTGATGGAGTTCGCGACCGACATACCCAAATCGTCGTGGCAATGAACGGATATAATGGCTTTATCGATGTTTGGAACACGCTCATACAAGTTACTGATTATTCCGCCGAACTGATAAGGCGTGGTGTAACCCACTGTGTCAGGGATGTTGATCGTGGTCGCCCCAGCGCCAATCGCGGCCTCTACAATCCGGCACAAATTATCAATTGGCGTGCGGCCTGCATCTTCACAGGAAAATTCAACGTCATCGGTATAATTACGAGCACGTTTTACCGAGTGAACGGCCATCGCCATAACATCTTCAAACGTGCGCTTTAATTTGGATTCAATATGTAATGTCGATGTGGCTAAAAATACGTGAATACGGAAAGCCTCGGCGATACGCAAGGCTTCGGCGGCGACATCAATGTCTTTATCGACGCAGCGCGCCAGGGCGCAGACTCGGCTGTTTTTAATTTCACGGGCTATGGTACGCACCGATTCGAAATCGCCAGGGGAAGAAACGGGAAAGCCAACTTCCATAACATCGACGCCCATCCTTTCCAGCGCCAGCGCAATCTGTAATTTCTCTTTCACGCTCAGGCTAGCCTGTAACGCCTGTTCGCCGTCACGCAAGGTAGTATCGAAGATAATGACTTGTTGGCTCATCGGGTAATTCCTTATTTTTCTGAGTAACTTTTTTATTTAGCGCGCGACGGGTAAAAAAAAACCCGCGCATTTGCGCGGGTTTCTGAATCTTGATGGCTGAATCAGTTCTGATTTCCGTCCACCAACATACCGCGCAAGTAAGATGCGTTTAGTAGTAGGCCTAGTAGACGGTTGGAGTAGAACATCGTTATCAGCTTCTCATCGGTTAATTGTTTTGCTTCCTAATTTGATACGTTATTTTAACAGGGGTGTCAACTTTTGTTTGGAATGGCGACTTAAACTGGTTTGAGGTTTTTGTTAACCTTATTTTTGGTATTAAATCCTTTACCTGGCTTAATTTTAGAATTATGTTTCATCTTGCCGTTGTGGATATTATTGATTGTTTCGCAAGTGTGATTAAAAGCGGGTTATTATGCTTAACTATAATGCTCCGTTCGATTCCAGCCTCTTTGGTGAATAGTTAACCTTTGTTTAAGTAAAATTATCCTCTGACAAACTTGATAAGGTGGATAAAAATGACAGATAGCATTAATGTAATAAGGCATCTTACGACGTCCACTATTGGCGTTATTTAATTATCATAAATATATTTATATATAATTAGAGTTAGCATACGCAGCGATTATATTTATAAACCTTTGGTTTATTAATTCACACTTAATGTTTATTATGTCAATGTAAAAAATTTAACTATTTGGCTGTTGTTAGCTTATTTTAAGAACTAATAAGGTTTAATTTATGAAATTATTATTTAATAATGGCATGATTATGAATCATTGTATCTTATAAGGTGAGTGTTTGTATGTCACTTGGAGGTTAATCATCACATTTCTGGAAATTAGTGATTCCAGTGATAACATGCCACGTTCCACTTTTTATTTATCTATGGAAAATATTCTGACAATAGGATGCGTTAGATGTGATACGTGGTTTCACATTTTATACAAGGACGAGACTCAGTGGTTATCTTTCCTAACGATAACAATTGAGATCATTGGTTATATTAATTGTGAGACATCTAATATATCAGTAATTAATTTGCTGCTATTAAAAGATAGTCATACTCCTAATAGAACCATCTGCATAAAGCTTAGTGGAGTTAAGCATGTCTGAACACAACTTGGTAACTGCAAATCCAGTAACTCAAAAAGAATCGTTTGATGTCCATTTGCGTAGCGTTGATCTTAATTTACTCACGGTTTTTGATGCCGTTATGCAAGAGCAGAACGTGACCCGCGCGGCGCAATCTTTGGGGATGTCACAACCGGCGGTGAGCAACGCCGTAGCGCGTTTAAAGCTGATGTTTGATGACGAACTCTTTTTCCGTAGCGGTCGAGGTATTCAGCCGACAGTCCGAGCTAAACAGCTGTTTGGGCCGGTTCGCCAGGCATTACAATTGGTCCATAATGAATTGCCCGGCGTTGGGTTTGAGCCAAAAAGTAGCGAACGTTTGTTTAATCTCTCCATTTGTAGTCCGCTTGATGTTCGCCTGACCGCCGAAATAGTAGGGCGAGTCAAGCAGTGCGGCCCACACGTACAGTTATCAATTAAGTCATACTTAAATGATGATATTGAACATCAGTTGCGCTATCAGAAAACAGACTTTGTGATAGGTTATACCGAATTTGAACGGCCTGAATTTAAACGCACGCTTTTATTTAATGATGAATTGGTATTGGCTGTTTCAAAAGATCATCCGCGAATAAATGAATCTATTACTTCAGAGCAACTTTTTGAAGAACAACATGCCGTGGATTCTTTGGATAAAGTGGGTTCATTTAGCAAGAACTATTATGAGGCTAATGACTTATCCCATACTATTTCCTATGAAAGCACGGATATGAATAGCGTTCTTAACGTTGTATCTAAAACAAATTACGTGGCTATTGTTCCTCGCTGGTTAATTAATATATGTAGTGAAGAGTCTAATCTAAAACTTATTGAATTACCTTGGGCAAATACTACACGAGCCTGTTATCTAACCTGGCATGAATCTACCGATCGCGATAAAGGTCATCAGTGGATGAAAGCCTTATTAAGCCAATTTAGCCTTTCAATTTAAACTTTATTAACGGCTACTGGCGTTGTTACTACTGGGGTACTGATGTACCTCAGTAGTTTTGTTGCGTAGCGGCACTCATTAAAATTTTTTCTTTCCGTTATTCTGTGTTTATTCCCGCAATACTTCTCTCAGATGCTGGTCCGCCATCTGCGATAGACCTCACCAATTTCACTGAAATCCGCGGTGAAATCAGTTTCACCTCACATTCTTACGCCGAAATTTGTTTGCCATAGGGCTAAGAGTGAGTAGACTGCGCGAAAAAAGTGAACACCTGTAAGCCGAAACTTTGGCCAAAGGGGAGCTTCATCCTATGCTTTACGTATTCACTACATTTGTTTATTTCAACCCTGGGCAGCATTTCTATGATAGATAAATTGCAGCAATACCACTTGGTGCGTCGATTGCATCAGCAAATTAAACATCGTGCTGATCAGACGGCCTTTCGCCAGTGGTCTCCCGGAGCAGAAACTCAACTTAGCTGGCAGCAGGTAGGCCATCAGGTTCAATGCATTTCTGCTGCGCTGCTGTCTAAAGGCGTAGCGGTGCAGGACAAAGTGGGCATTTTTGCCAATAACAGCATGGCATGGTCTTTAGCTGATTTGGCTATTTTGCAAATTCGTGCGATCAGCGTTCCACTTTATGCGACTAATACGGCGGCGCAGGCGGCCTTTGTGGTCAATGATGCCGATATTCGCATTCTGTTTGTCGGTGAGCAGTCGCAGTATGACGTGGCGATAACGCTGAAAAGCCTGTGTCCGCAGTTGGAAACTATCGTAGCGCTGGATCCGGCGGTTGATTTACGTGGCTGCGAGTATGCTCAGCACCTTGCTTCATTCGAAATCGATCCCGATGAAACACTGCTGTTTTTGCTGAATAAGCGTATCGATAGCTGTGATTTAGACGATCTGTTTACCCTGATTTATACCTCGGGAACCACCGGCGAACCTAAAGGGGTGATGCTGGATTACCGCAATATGGCGGCGCAGCTGTATTTGCATGATGAGCGTTTAACGCTGACTACCGACGATGTTTCTCTGAGTTTCCTGCCGCTTTCTCACGTTTTTGAGCGCGCGTGGAGTTTCTATGTGATGCATACCGGCGCGCAAAATGTTTACATCAGTAATACTGACTGGGTTCGTCAAGCAATGCAGGCCGTTAGCCCAACAGTAATGTGTGCCGTTCCTCGTTTCTATGAAAAGGTTTTTTCGGCCATTCATGAGAAAGTCGCACAAGCCAAACCCCATCGTCGGGTATTGTTCCACTGGGCGGTCAGCTGCGGTGAGAAACAATTTCGCCGCCAGCAGGAAGGACGTAAATCCTCATGGCTTTCCGATCGTTTGTTCGCTTTGGCCGATCGCTTAGTGCTGCAAAAATTGCGTAATGTGCTCGGTGGTCGCGTGCGATTTTTACCGGCAGCCGGTGCGCGCCTTGATGACAATATCATCCTGTTTTTCCAAGCCATTGGCGTCAATATTAAATATGGCTACGGCATGACGGAAACCTGCGCGACGGTTTCCTGCTGGGAAGAAAATGATTTCCGCTTTGGTTCGATCGGCAAGCCGTTACCGGGTATTGAAGTGCGTCTCGGCGCGGAAAATGAAATTCAGGTTCGTGGGCCAATAGTGATGCGTGGCTACCTGAATAAACCGGAAGAAACGGCGGCGACATTGACTGAAGACGGCTGGTTAAAAACCGGCGACGCAGGTGCCATTGATAGCGCTGGTAACCTGTTTATCACCGAACGCTTGAAAGATTTGATGAAAACATCGGGGGGCAAATATATTGCTCCGCAGATGATCGAAGGCACCTTGGGTCAGGATCGTTTTATCGAGCAAATTGCAGTGATCGCCGATACGCGCAAATTTGTTTCTGCATTGATCGTGCCTTGTTTCGAATCATTGGAAGAATATGCCAAATCGATCAATTTAAAATATCACGATCGTCTAGAACTGCTGCGTCATAGTCACATTGTGGAAATGTTCGAACAGCGTTTGAAAGATATGCAGAAAGAGCTATCGAAATTTGAGCAGGTAAAACGCTTCACGCTGCTGCCAAAGGCTTTCTCAATGGAGTCTGGCGAGTTGACGCCAACGCTTAAACTGCGTCGCAAAATTATTTCTCAACGCTATCAGTTCGAAATTGATTCTATGTATCGCGATTAATATGCTGACCCATTAATCAGATTCGTGATTGTTATCGACAAGCCCTGCGGGCAGCATCTGGAAACTAGGTGTAGCCCGCGGGGCTTGGTATTTTTTGATGCCAGCTTGCTCTTCCCATCGTTCTTGTCCCGTGAATAACGGTTTTTGCTCAATATTCCGGCAAAAGTCATTACCTCATTTAGTTCTGTTATTGATTCCCCCTCCGACACAATCCCGACAAAATGTGCGGTCTTGCTAGTGTTTTATTTTTGTAAAATTAATGAATGCAGCGTGTCACAGAGTGAACCTCCTCCTAGCACCTGATTTGCCGTTTGCCTGCTAGAAATTCTGACGTTATGTTAATTAATCATATTCGAAAAATAACAAGAGTTGGGCCTCGTGCCTTTCCTACAGGACGACGTAGAAATCTTTTTCTGTTGTCCAAAAAGTAAAACTAAGCCCGGAGGCAAAACCCATGGAGATGTTGTCAGGAGCCGAGATGGTAGTCCGATCGTTAATCGATCAGGGCGTAAAACATGTATTCGGTTATCCCGGCGGGGCCGTACTTGATATCTACGATGCCCTGCACACGGTTGGGGGAATCGATCATATTCTGGTTCGTCATGAACAAGGTGCGGTACACATGGCCGATGGCTATGCTCGTGCCACTGGCGAAGTCGGAGTGGTGCTGGTGACTTCCGGCCCCGGTGCAACCAATGCCATAACCGGGATTGCCACAGCTTATATGGATTCTATTCCAATGGTGGTGTTGTCAGGGCAGGTGCCTAGCTCGCTCATTGGTTATGATGCTTTTCAGGAATGCGACATGGTCGGTATTTCCCGGCCAGTGGTAAAACACAGTTTTCTGGTTAAGCGTACCGAAGACATTCCTTCAGTGCTGAAAAAAGCCTTTTATCTGGCCTCAAGTGGACGGCCTGGCCCAGTAGTGATTGATTTGCCGAAGGATATTGTCAGCCCGGCGCTGAGACTGCCTTATGCCTATCCAGAGCAGGTTAGCCTGCGTTCATATAATCCAACGGTACAAGGCCATCGCGGGCAGATTAAACGCGCATTGCAAACCATTCTGGCAGCCAGAAAACCTATTATGTACGTGGGCGGCGGGGCGATAAACGCCGCCTGCCACGAAGAATTGCTCACTCTGGCAGAAAAACTGAATCTTCCGGTGACGACGTCGTTAATGGGATTAGGGGGTTTCCCTGGGACACATCGTCAAAGCGTAGGCATGCTAGGAATGCACGGTACTTTTGAAGCCAATATGGCGATGCACAACGCGGATCTGATCTTTGCCGTAGGGGTACGTTTCGACGATCGTACCACGAATAATCTGGCTAAATATTGTCCGAATGCCACTGTTCTGCATATTGATATTGACCCAACTTCTATTTCAAAAACGGTAAATGCAGATATTCCTATTGTTGGCGACGCCAAACAGGTACTTAAGCAAATGCTGGAGCTGGCGACGCAAATCGACTGTACGCAGGATTTCGATGCGTTACGCGATTGGTGGCAGTCTATCGAACAATGGCGCGCTCGTGATTGCCTGGGTTACAACAAAGAAAGTGGCAGTATTAAGCCTCAGGCGGTGATTGAAACTCTGCATCGTTTGACCAAAGGCGATGCTTACGTGACTTCTGACGTCGGGCAGCACCAGATGTTTGCTGCACTGTACTATCCGTTTGATAAACCGCGCCGTTGGATCAACTCCGGCGGTTTGGGAACCATGGGCTTTGGCCTACCGGCGGCGCTGGGCGTCAAGCTGGCGTTACCGGATGAAACCGTGGTTTGCGTAACCGGTGACGGTAGTATCCAAATGAATATTCAGGAGCTATCTACGGCGTTGCAATATAACCTGCCGGTGTTGGTGTTGAACCTGAACAACCGTTATCTGGGCATGGTGAAACAATGGCAGGATATGATTTACTCTGGCCGCCATTCGCAATCCTATATGGAATCTCTGCCTGATTTTGTCAAACTGGCTGAAGCCTACGGACATATCGGTATCGCCATTCGCACCCCAGGCGAGCTGGAGGCAAAACTGGCCGAAGCATTAACGCAGCTTTCTGAAACCAATCGTCTGGTATTTGTGGATGTCACCGTTGATGAAACCGAGCACGTTTACCCGATGCAAATTCGCGGTGGCGGTATGGACGAAATGTGGTTAAGCAAAACGGAGAGGACCTAATGATGCGCCGGATTTTATCAGTATTATTGGAAAACGAATCTGGGGCGTTGTCTCGGGTTGTCGGCCTGTTTTCACAGCGCGGATATAACATTGAAAGCCTGACCGTGGCGCCTACAGATGATCCAACGCTGTCCCGTATGACCATTCAGACCGTGGGTGACGAGAAAGTACTGGAGCAAATTGAGAAACAGTTGCATAAGCTGGTGGACGTATTGAGAGTCAGCGAACTGGTACCCGGTGCGCACGTTGAGCGCGAAATCATGTTGGTGAAGCTACAGGCTAGCGGTTACGGACGTGAAGAAATCAAACGTTGCACCGAGATCTTCCGCGGCCAGATCGTTGACGTTACCGCGACGTTGTACACCGTTCAATTAGCAGGAACCAGCGACAAACTGGACGCATTTCTTAATGCGGTGCGGGAAGTGGCTGAGATTGTTGAAGTTGCTCGCTCCGGCATTGTTGGCGTTTCTCGCGGTGAGAAAATCATGCGTTAAGCAGAAATCGGGCATATAAATTAGATAAATCTGAGGCTCTGCTTTGAAGCAGAGCTTTTTTTTGCATTTTTAAGCCTGATAGTGACATCTTAAGATGAAAGCGGTTGCTCAATGGGGTGTTCTGCGGTTAGATCTATCATGGGTTATATCCATAGTTAAACTATGTATATAAAAACCCGGCAGACAGATCTGCTTTTCATAACTTTACAGGGTTTATAAGGGGTTAACGTGAAACTGGATGAAATCGCGCGTCTCGCGGGTGTTTCGCGCACTACGGCCAGTTATGTCATTAATGGCAAAGCGAAGCAGTACCGGGTCAGCGATAAAACAGTAGAAAAAGTGATGGCTGTGGTACGTGAACACAATTATCACCCTAACGCCGTAGCGGCAGGTTTGCGCGCGGGCAGAACCCGATCCATTGGTCTGGTGATTCCGGATCTTGAAAATACCAGTTATACACGTATTGCGAATTATCTTGAGCGGCAGGCGCGACAGCGCGGCTATCAGCTATTGATCGCCTGTTCTGAAGATCAACCTGATAACGAAATGCGTTGTATTGAGCATCTGTTACAACGTCAGGTCGATGCGATTATCGTTTCGACGGCGCTGCCGCCAGAACATCCCTTTTATCAACGCTGGGCAGATAAATCCCTGCCTATCATCGCGTTAGATAGAGCGTTGGATCGCGAGCACTTTATCAGCGTTGTGGGTGCCGATCAGGACGATGCCTTGATGCTGGCGCAAGAGCTACGCACTTTCCCGGCGGAATCCATTCTGTATCTTGGTGCTTTGCCGGAGCTTTCGGTGAGCTTCCTGCGTGAGCAGGGTTTCCGTGAGGCTTGGCAGGACGATCCGCGTAAAGTGGATTATCTGTATGCAAATAGCTATGAGCGGGAAGCTTCCGGAGTGAAGTTTGCCGAATGGCTGAAAACTCACCCAATGCCGCAGGCGTTGTTCACCACTTCCTTCCAATTGCTACAGGGCGTGCTGGATGTCACTTTGCAGCAAAGTGGCCGCCTGCCCACCAATCTGGCTATCGCCACCTTTGGTGATAATGAGCTGTTGGATTTCCTGGAATGTCCAGTGTTGGCGGTGGCGCAGCGTCACCGTGACGTGGCAGAAAGAGTATTGGAATTGGTGCTAGCGAGTCTGGATGAACCGCATAAACCGAAACCGGGCTTGACGCGTATTCGTCGTAATCTGTTCCGTCGCGGTAGTTTAAGCCGCAAATAACGCGCTGAATACTTTCGCTAAAATGCTATCGGGCACCTTAATCGGTGCCCGAATCATATCTGTCGCGGTTACTTCAATCCTTGTCTTACACGTACCCAGCCACGCGGAACAGGCGGCGGCAATATTCCAGAAAATAGCCGTAGGCCACGCCCATAACCATAGAAACGACCGCATTACTGGCTACTGCCGTGATGATCTGCTGGGAATCTGCGCCGACCGTCCACAGAATAATAGCGTAAACCGGAGACTGAAAGCTGACGTAGGCCAGTAAGTCGGCCAGATTTTTCGCCCAAAAATGCTGTCCCGCGCATCGTTGAGCGAGACGGATAAAACTGTCCCGATACATGCCGTAAGGCCAGGCAATCAGGATGTTAATCGGTATGGAAAGCAGGCGTGAAGAAAGCGACTGCTCAAAGGTCATGCCTGAAATCAGTATTTCAATCGCCATACCGGTGATAAAGCAATACACCACCAGAGCAAAGGTATCTGCAACGGCGCTACGTAAGCGAGAATCAGTAGAAAACATCGTCATTACCTCCCATATTGGGGGAAAATCCGTTAATAGATCAAATCATGTGTGCTTTCTGTTAGTGGTATGTTTCTGATTTTTTGTTAATTTAAGGCTTATCATCTGGTGTTTTGCTTTCATGGTAGTTTACATGACCACTTTATTTAATATAACTAGCTTAAAATTTCTATTTTTAACACTTGTATGATTTTTATACTTTCAACTGGCCTGTAAAGGCTTGTTTATGGTGAATTACGCGGTGGGATGTATGTTTATGCTTTAAAAACAATGAATTAAATTTACTGGCGTTTTTAAGTGTCAAGGGGAAGTTGATTAGCGGCTAATAGCCATATTGAAAGGCGGGAAAAATACATTGGCGCTGTGTTACTAATTTGGGACTTTTCTTAAAACGCATTCTCTTATTAAAAAGGGGCGGATAATCAGCGGCTAATAATTTATTTCAAAATAGATTCATATTCCTCTGAGTAATTGAAGTAAAATGCGCCCACGGCGAACGTCTGATAATTTTAATTGGTATTATTCACGAAGATTATCCGCAGGAATGTTCTGCATTAACATTCCCCAGCGCAGCCAGTCACAGCGGGAGATAGGCCTAATTCCTAATATTTTGCATTGTGCAATTTTTATACTGGAAATGAGACATCCCTTGCAGAAGGAATTAATGTGACAATTAATTGCTAAATTAATCGTTATTTAATCAGTAAAATCATCTGGCGGAAAAATAGCCCGTTTATCATGACGTTAATTTCCACGCTACTTGCTGAAAACGCCCCTTCTACAAGATATATCTCAAAATAGACCCATAAATATTGCCAAACCGCTTCTGCTCTGGCTTGACAAGGTTTTCATACCATCCGTAAACTCTTTAATGTGGGGATTTGTGGGATAAAGTGGCAAATAAGGCCATGAAGGGGTGACTCAACGATGTTTCGTGGGGCAACGATGGTTAACCTCGACAGCAAAGGGCGGCTTGCCGTACCTACCCGTTATCGGGATTTGCTGAACGAGGAATCGCAAGGACAGATGGTCTGCACTATCGACCTTCACCAACCATGCCTGTTGCTTTATCCGCTGCCCGAATGGGAAATTATTGAACAAAAGCTTTCTCGTCTGTCGAGCATGGTTCCTGCCGAGCGCCGTATTCAGCGTTTATTGTTGGGGCATGCTAGCGAATGCCAGATGGATGGCTCCGGGCGTTTGTTGATTGCAAATACACTGCGTCAACACGCCGGGCTGAGTAAAGAAGTGATGCTGGTTGGGCAGTTCAACAAGTTTGAACTGTGGGATGAACAGACCTGGTATCAACAAGTCAAGGATGACATAGACGCACAACAGTCGACTCAGGAACCTTTATCTGAGCGGCTACAGGACTTATCGCTATAAGCATGGTAGATAACTATAAGCACACAAGCGTGCTGCTGGATGAGGCAGTTAACGGCCTGAACATTCGCAGTAACGGCATTTATATCGACGGAACTTTTGGCCGTGGTGGTCATTCACGTCTGATTCTGTCTCAACTTGGGCCGGAAGGGCGTTTGATTGCAATTGACCGCGACCCGCAAGCTATTGAAGCAGCAAAATCCATTACCGATCCGCGTTTCTCAATTGTACACGGTCCATTTTCTGAATTAGCAGATTATGTGCGGGAATTGGACTTAGTCGGGAAGATCGATGGCGTACTGTTGGATCTGGGCGTTTCTTCACCGCAGTTAGACGATCCAGAACGCGGCTTTTCCTTTATGCGTGACGGGCCACTGGATATGCGGATGGATCCTTCGCGTGGTATTTCTGCCGCCGAGTGGTTGATGAAAGCTGGCGCCGACGATATTGCTTGGGTATTGAAAACCTTTGGTGAAGAGCGCTTTGCCAAACGTCTGGCTCGCGCTATTGTCGAGCGTAACCTGACCCAGCCGATGACTCGCACCACCGAGCTGGCAAATCTGATCGCTAACGCCAGCCCATTCCGCGAAAAACACAAGCATCCGGCCACCCGCAGTTTCCAGGCGATTCGCATTTATATCAACAGCGAGCTGGAAGAAATCGAAAGAGCATTGGAAGGCGCGCTGGAAGTGTTAGCTCCCAGCGGTCGTCTCTCCGTCATCAGTTTCCATTCTCTTGAAGATCGTATTGTTAAAAACTTTATCCGTAACCAAAGCCGTGGGCCGAAAGTGCCTGCCGGTTTGCCGTTAACGGAAGAGCAGTTACAGAGTTTGGGCGGACGTAATTTGAAATCCGTAGGGAAAATGATGCCTTCCGACGCGGAAGTTGCGGAAAACCCTCGGGCGCGTAGCTCCGTACTGCGTTTCGCTGAGAGGATTAACGCGTGATAGGCAACGAACGCCACGGCTTAGTCGGGGTCATTGGCGGAGATTTACTCCGCAATGCCAAGATCCCATTGATTCTGCTGGTTGCGGTGTTGGTCTCTGCGGTGTTAGTGGTGACAACCGCTCACCGCACTCGGTTGCTGACCGCCGAACGTGAACAACTGGTGCTGGAGCGTGATGCTCTGGACATCGAGTGGCGTAACCTGATTCTGGAAGAGAACGCTTTGGGCGATCACAGCCGGGTCGAGAGTATCGCGACTGATAAGTTAAAAATGCAGCACGTTGATCCAGCACAAGAAAACATTGTGGTTAAACAATGATTAAATTTGCACTCACCATGACTCGGAGTAGCCAAGGTAACGCATGAAAGCAGCGCGCCCCGGTAAGTTGAAACGGCAGGAAGAACAAGCCAGCTTTATAAGCTGGCGTTTTGCATTGCTGTGCGGCTGTATTTTACTGGCTTTGGTTGGGCTGATGCTACGCACTGCCTACCTGCAAGTGATCAATCCAGACAAATTGGTGCGCGAAGGCGATATGCGTTCGCTGCGGGTTCAATCCGTACCTACCGCTCGCGGCATGATAAGCGATCGCGCAGGGCGGCCTCTGGCGGTGAGTGTTCCGGTGAATGCCATTTGGGCCGATCCGAAAGAACTGCATGAACGTGGGGGAATCACGCTGGATACGCGCTGGAAAGCACTGTCCGACGCGCTGGAAATTCCTCTCGATCAGTTGGCTTCCCGTATTAACGCCAATCCGAAAGGCCGCTTTGTTTATCTGGCGCGTCAGGTCAATCCAGCTATTGGCGACTATATCCATAAGTTGAAACTGCCGGGTATCTATCTGCGTCAGGAATCTCGCCGCTATTACCCTGCGGGCCAGGTCATGGCGCATATTATCGGCGTGACCAATATCGACGGTCAGGGAATTGAAGGGGTTGAGAAAAGCTTCGATCGCTGGCTAACCGGTCAACCGGGCGAACGTACGGTGCGTAAAGACCGCTATGGTCGGGTGATCGAAGATATCTCCTCCGTGGATAGCCAAGCGGCACATAATCTGGCGCTGAGCGTCGATGAACGCCTCCAGGCGCTGGTTTATCGCGAATTGAACAATGCGGTGGCGTTCAACAAAGCTGAATCAGGAACCGCGGTGTTGGTAGATGTGAACACCGGCGAAGTGCTGGCAATGGCCAATAGCCCTTCTTACAATCCGAACAACCTAACCGGTACGCCGAAAGAAGCCATGCGTAACCGGGCAATTACCGATATTTTCGAGCCGGGCTCTACGGTTAAGCCGATGGTGGTGATGACCGCATTGCAGCACGGTGTTATCAAAGAAAACAGCGTATTGAATACCTTGCCGTACTTTGTTAGTGGCCATCAGATCAAAGACGTGGCGCGTTATGCGGAGTTGTCGGTGACAGGGATTCTACAGAAGTCGAGTAACGTCGGTGTTTCTAAGCTGGCGTTAGCGATGCCATCCTCAGCGTTAGTAGATACTTACTCACGTTTTGGGTTTGGGAAAGCGACCAATTTGGGGTTGGTCGGAGAAAGCAGTGGCTTATATCCTAAAAAACAACGGTGGTCTGACATAGAGAGGGCCACCTTCTCTTACGGCTACGGGCTAATGGTAACCCCGTTACAGTTAGCGCGAGTCTATGCGACGATCGGCAGTATGGGCATTTATCGGCCGCTGTCGATTACCAAAGTTGACCCGCCGGTTGCCGGTGAGCGCGTCTTCCCTGAGCCCATTGTTCGTACCGTGGTTCATATGATGGAAAGCGTAGCGTTACCGGGCGGTGGGGGCACCAAAGCTGCGATTAAAGGCTATCGTATTGCGATTAAAACCGGTACTGCGAAGAAAGTCGGACCGGACGGCAAATACGTGAACCGATATCTTGCGTATACCGCCGGCGTAGCGCCGGCAAGCAACCCTCGATTTGCTCTGGTAGTGGTCATTGATGACCCACAGGGCGGGAAATATTACGGCGGTGCGGTTTCTGCTCCGGTATTTGGCGCAATTATGGGCGGTGTTTTACGTACCATGAACGTTGAACCGGATGCGTTACCGACCAGTGATAAAAGCGAATTAGTGATTAATAAAAAAGAGGGTTCAGGTGGCAGATCGTAATTTGCGCGACTTACTCGCTCCTTGGGGGCTTGACGTCCCGGGACGTGCGCTACGGGAAATGACATTAGACAGCCGCGTGGTGGCTGCCGGGGATCTGTTTGTCGCCGTTGTCGGCCACCAAACGGACGGGCGGCGCTATATTCCGCAGGCTATTGCTCAGGGCGTCGCCGCCGTGGTTGCTGAAGCCGAAGGCGTAGCACCAGATGCCAGCATCACAGAAATGCACGGCGTTCCCGTGATTTATTTGAGCAATCTGAATCAGCATTTATCCAAGCTGGCAGGCCAGTTTTACCAACAGCCGGGTGCGGCGTTGCGCTTAATTGGCGTCACTGGCACCAATGGCAAAACCACCACTACGCAGCTGTTGGCGCAATGGACTCAGGCGCTGGGGGAGACCAGTGCAGTGATGGGTACCGTGGGTAACGGGCTGCTGGGACAGGTTGTACCGGCAGAAAATACCACCGGCTCAGCGGTTGATGTGCAACAGATTTTGCATTCGCTGGTGGAACAGGGCGCTAAAGTCGCTGCGATGGAGGTTTCTTCTCACGGACTGGTGCAGAACCGCGTGGCAGCGTTACCGTTTGCCGCTGCCGTGTTTACCAACCTGAGCCGCGATCATCTGGATTACCACGGCGACATGGCGAGCTATGAAGCAGCTAAATGGCTGCTGTTCTCCACTCATCAGGCCGAACACAAAATTATCAATGCTGACGATGAGGTCGGGCAACGCTGGCTGAGCCAGTTGCCTCAGGCAGTTGCCGTCACTATGGAAGGTAAAGTGCCGCAGGGCTGGAATGGTCCGTGGCTGTCCGCTACTCATGTGGATTATCACGATAACGGCGCTACGATTTCCTTTGACTCCCGTTGGGGTAAAGGTCAGCTGGAAAGCCGCCTGATGGGCGCATTCAACGTCAGTAACCTACTGGTGGCGTTGTCGACCTTGTTAGCGCTGGGCTATCCGTTGCCGGAATTGTTAACTGCGGCACCTAGGCTCCAGCCGGTGTGCGGTCGTATGGAAGTGTTCAACGCTCCAGGCAAACCTACGGTAGTCGTTGATTATGCTCATACACCGGATGCGTTGGAAAAAGCTCTAGCGGCGGCGCGTCTGCATTGCAAAGGTCAACTGTGGTGCGTATTTGGCTGCGGCGGCGATCGTGACAAAGGTAAGCGCCCACTTATGGGAGCCATTGCAGAACAGCTGGCCGATCGCGTCGTTGTGACCGACGATAATCCGCGTAGCGAGGAGCCGCAGGCTATCGTGGCTGATATTCTTCGCGGTTTGATGGATGCGGGTCGTGCGCTGGCAATTCATGGCCGTGCTGAAGCGGTAACCAGCGCGATTATGCAGGCGAAGGAAGAAGATGTGGTTTTGGTGGCCGGTAAGGGTCACGAAGATTACCAACTGGTAGGCAATCGTCGGCTGGATTATTCCGATCGTGTTACCGTTGCCCGTTTGCTGGGGGTAGTCGCATGATTCCCGTTTCCCTGCAACACCTCGCGGAGCAGCTTAACGCTGAGCTGTTCGGTAACGACGATATGATTACCGAAGTGACCACCGATACGCGTCAGGTGACGGCAGGTTGCCTGTTTGTGGCACTGAAAGGCGAGCGTTTTGACGCTCATGATTTTGCTGAAGCCGCCGTTGCCGCCGGTGCTGGGGCGCTGCTGGTAAGTCAGCGCTTATGGGTGGATGTTCCGCAGATCGTGGTGAAAGACACCCGTCTGGCTCTGGGTCAGCTTGCTGCCTGGGTTCGTCAGCAGGTTCCTGCCAGAGTCGTCGCGTTGACCGGTTCTTCCGGTAAAACCTCGGTTAAAGAGATGGCCGCAGCGATTCTGCGTCAATGTGGCAACGTGTTGTATACCTCCGGTAACTTTAACAACGATATCGGTGTGCCGCTGACTTTACTGCGTTTAACGCCAGAACATGATTTTGCTGTGATTGAGTTAGGCGCTAACCATATTGGCGAAATCGCCTACACCACGGATTTAAGCCGCCCAGAAGCCGCATTGGTGAACAATCTGGCGGCCGCTCATCTGGAAGGCTTTGGTTCGTTGGCGGGTGTTGCGCAGGCGAAAGGTGAAATTTTTGCCGGTTTGCCAGCCAAAGGTATTGCCATTCTTAACGCTGATAGCAATGACTGGCCGCATTGGCAGTCCACGCTAGCTCACAAGCAGGTTTGGCGTTTTTCACCGCAGGCCGGTGAAGACATCGATTTTTATGCCAGCGATGTGCGCATTCATCAGCAAGGTATGGATTTCACTCTGCATTCGCCTTTCGGCAATGTAGCAGTGTCGCTGCCGTTACCGGGTCGCCATAACATCGCCAATGCGTTGGCTGCGGCGGCTCTAGCGATGTCGGTCGGCGCAGATTTAGATGCGGTGCGTCAGGGGTTATCTCAGTTGCAAGCGGTAAAAGGGCGTTTATTCCCGATTTCGCTGGCCGAAGGAAAACTGCTGCTAGATGACACTTATAACGCCAACGTGGGCTCCATGATCGCCGCGGCGCAGGTTCTGGCCGATATGCCCGGCTACCGCGTAATGGTGGTGGGTGATATGGCCGAATTGGGTGAAACCGCAGAGGATTGTCACCGTCAGGTGGGGGAGGCTGCCCGTCTGGCTGGAGTGGATAAAGTGTTGAGCGTGGGTAAATTAAGTCAGCTGATCAGTAACGCCTGCGGTAACGGCGAGCATTTTCAAGATAAGAGCGCGTTGACGGCTCGTTTGGCGGCCCTGTTGTCCGAACATCAAGTTATCACCGTATTAATTAAAGGTTCACGTAGTGCTGCCATGGAAAGTGTTGTGCAGGCGTTACAGGAGAAAGCATCATGTTAGTGTGGCTGGCTGAATATTTGGTCAAATTCTATTCCGGTTTTAACGTTTTTTCCTATTTGACGTTTCGCGCCATCGTCAGTTTGTTGACCGCTCTGTTTATCTCCTTGTGGATGGGGCCGCGCCTAATTGCTTATTTGCAGAAGCTGCAAATCGGTCAGGTTGTACGTAACGACGGTCCGGAGTCACATTTCAGCAAACGCGGCACGCCAACTATGGGCGGGCTGATGATTCTGTTCTCCATTACCATTTCGGTATTAATGTGGGCTTATCCGTCTAACCCTTATGTCTGGTGCGTACTGTTTATTCTGGTGGGCTACGGAATCGTCGGTTTTGTCGATGATTACCGCAAAGTGGTCCGCAAGGATACCAAGGGACTGATTGCCCGCTGGAAGTACTTCTGGCAGTCGGTGATCGCGCTGGCCGCCGCCTTTACTATGTACACCATAGGTAAAGACACCCCGGCAACGCTGTTGGTGGTGCCGTTCTTTAAAGACGTGATGCCGCAGTTGGGGCTGATGTACGTTCTCCTGGCGTACTTCGTGATCGTCGGCACCAGTAACGCCGTTAACCTGACCGACGGTCTGGATGGTTTGGCCATTATGCCAACGGTATTTGTTGCTGCGGGCTTTGCGTTGGTGGCTTGGGCGACGGGTAACGTCAACTTTGCCAACTATTTGCACATTCCTTATCTGCGTCATTCCGGTGAATTGGTGATCGTCTGTACCGCCATCGTCGGTGCCGGGTTAGGTTTTTTGTGGTTCAACACCTACCCGGCACAGGTCTTTATGGGCGATGTCGGCTCACTGGCGCTGGGCGGCGCGTTAGGCACCATCGCCGTATTGCTGCGTCAGGAATTCTTATTGCTGATTATGGGTGGGGTATTCGTAGTAGAAACCCTGTCAGTGATTCTACAGGTTGGCTCCTTTAAGCTTCGTGGCCAGCGGATTTTCCGTATGGCACCGATTCATCATCATTATGAGCTGAAGGGGTGGCCAGAGCCGCGTGTGATTGTGCGCTTCTGGATTATTTCGCTGATGCTGGTCCTGATTGGCCTAGCGACGCTGAAGGTGCGGTAATTATGGTGGATTATCAGGGTAAAAAAGTTGTCATTATTGGGCTGGGGCTAACCGGCCTCTCCTGCGTTGATTTCTTTCTGGCGCGGGGCGTTTCGCCGCGCGTTATGGATACCCGCATCAATCCACCGGGTTTGGATAAACTTCCTGCCGGTTTGGAGCGCCATTTGGGCGATCTGAATCAGCAATGGCTGTTAGACGCCGATTTAATCGTTGCCAGCCCAGGAATGGCGCTGACTAATCCGGCTTTGAGCGAGGCGGCGGAAGCTGGCGTTGAAATCGTCGGTGATATTGAGCTGTTTTGCCGTGAAAATCAGGCACCGATCGTTGCGATTACCGGCTCTAACGGCAAAAGCACGGTCACTACGCTGGTGGGTGAGATGGCGAAAGCCGCAGGCTGGCAGGTTGGTGTGGGTGGCAATATCGGCGTTCCGGCTCTGACCTTGCTGAAGCAGGAAAATCAGTTGGTGGTGTTGGAATTATCCAGTTTCCAACTGGAAACCACCTCAAGTCTGCACGCCACCGCCGCGACCGTCTTGAACGTGACGGAAGACCATACCGATCGCTATCCGTTTGGTTTGCAACAGTATCGCGCCGCCAAACTGCGTATTTATGAAAATGCCAAAGCCTGTGTGGTCAACGCCGATGATGCGCTAACCATGCCGGTGCGCGGGGCCGATAGCCGCTGTATTAGCTTTGGTGTTGATGTGGGCGATTACCATTTAAATAAACAGCAAGGCGAAGTCTGGCTGCGGGTTCGCGGCGAGAAAGTGCTAAACACCCGCGAAATGAAGCTGACAGGTCGACATAACTATACCAATGCGTTGGCGGCGCTGGCTTTGGCTGATGTGGCGGGAATTCCTCGTTCATCCAGCTTAAAAGCACTGACCACCTACGCAGGGCTGGCACATCGCTTCCAATTGGTGTTTGAAAACAACGGGGTGCGTTGGATTAACGATTCCAAAGCCACCAACGTTGGCAGCACTGAAGCGGCACTGGACGGGTTATACGTCGATGGCACTCTGCATTTACTGCTGGGTGGCGACGGCAAATCCGCTGATTTTTCCGGACTGAGCCGTTTTCTACAGGGTGACAACGTACGAGTCTATTGCTTTGGTCGTGATGGCGAGCAGTTAGCGCAGTTGAGACCTGAAGTCTCACAGTTGACTGAAACCATGGAACAGGCAATGAAATTACTGGCACCGACGCTAAAAAGCGGCGATATGGTGCTGTTATCACCTGCCTGCGCCAGTCTGGATCAGTTCCGCAGTTTTGAACAACGGGGCACCGAGTTTGCCCGTCTGGCGGAGGAACTGGGCTGATGCGAATGCTGGGGCTAGGGCTGTTTAATAAGTTAAAGCACTGGGTCATGGGATCGCGGGAGAGCGACGCCACCAGTATGGTGCTTTATGACAGAACCTTGCTGTGGCTGACCTTTGGTTTAGCCATCATCGGTTTTGTGATGGTGACTTCGGCATCAATGCCTATCGGTCAGCGTTTGGCGGGCGATCCTTTCCTGTTTGCCAAGCGTGACGCGCTTTACCTCGGTTTGGCTTTTGGTTTATCGCTGGTCACGCTACGTATTCCGATGGAAATCTGGCAGCGCTACAGCAACATTATGCTGCTGCTGTCCATCGTGATGCTGCTAATTGTATTGGTAGTCGGTAGCTCGGTTAACGGTGCATCCCGCTGGATTTCCATCGGTCCGTTGCGTATTCAGCCGGCGGAGTTATCTAAACTCTCGCTGTTTTGTTATCTGGCCAGTTATCTGGTGCGCAAGGTTGAAGAAGTACGCAGTAACTTCTGGGGCTTCTGCAAACCGATGGGCGTGATGGTCATACTGGCAGTGCTACTGTTGGCTCAGCCGGATTTGGGGACCGTGGTGGTGCTGTTTATTACTACGCTGGCGATGCTGTTTTTAGCCGGAGCCAAAATGTGGCAGTTCCTGGCGATTATCGGCTCCGGGATTTTTGCAGTTTGTCTGCTAATCATTGCCGAGCCTTACCGTATGCGCCGGGTCACCTCGTTTTGGAATCCGTGGGAAGATCCTTTTGGCAGCGGTTATCAGCTCACTCAGTCTCTGATGGCGTTTGGTCGCGGGGAATTCTGGGGGCAAGGTTTGGGCAATTCGGTGCAAAAACTCGAGTATTTGCCGGAAGCTCATACCGACTTTATTTTCGCAATTTTAGGGGAAGAACTCGGCTATTTCGGTGTGGTTTTAGCCCTGTTAATGGTATTCTTCGTCGCTTTTCGCGCGATGTCCATTGGGCGTCGTGCGTTAGAGATTAATCAGCGGTTTTCCGGCTTTTTGGCTTGTTCAATCGGCGTTTGGTTTAGTTTCCAGGCGTTGGTTAACGTTGGGGCCGCGGCTGGGATGTTACCGACCAAAGGTCTGACACTCCCCCTGATAAGTTACGGTGGTTCCAGTCTGTTGATTATGTCAACAGCCATAGTTTTACTGCTGCGTATTGATTTTGAAACACGTTTGGCAAAAGCCCAAGCGTTTGTAAGGAGTGCCCGATGAGTGGGAAAACCAAGCGTTTAATGGTGATGGCTGGCGGAACCGGTGGACATGTGTTCCCCGGTTTGGCCGTTGCGCATCATCTGATGGCGCAGGGCTGGCAGGTGCGTTGGTTAGGCACCGCCGATCGCATGGAAGCCGATTTGGTCCCCAAACACGGCATTGAGATCGATTTTATTCAGATTTCCGGTTTGCGTGGCAAAGGGCTGAAAGCTCAGCTGACCGCTCCGTTGCGCATCTATCGTGCCATTCGTCAGGCGCGGAAAATCATGCGTGATTACCAGCCAGATGTGGTGCTGGGAATGGGCGGCTATGTTTCTGGTCCCGGCGGTCTGGCGGCGTGGATGAACGGCGTTCCGGTCGTTTTGCATGAGCAAAATGGTATCGCAGGTTTAACCAACCGTTGGCTGTCGCGTATTGCCAAAAAAGTATTGCAGGCTTTCCCTGGCGCATTTCCTCACGCAGACGTGGTTGGCAATCCGGTTCGTACCGACGTACTGGCACTGCCGCTGCCGGCTGAACGTCTAGCCGGTCGTGAAGGGGCAACTCGTGTGCTAGTCATCGGGGGGAGTCAGGGCGCACGCGTGCTGAATCAAACCATGCCGCAAGTTGCGGCGGATCTGGGCGATAAAATCACCTTATGGCATCAGGTGGGTAAAGGTGCGTTGGCTGAAGTCGAGCAGGCTTACCAACAGGCCGGACAGACACAGCACAAAATTGTCGAGTTTATCGATGATATGGCTGCGGCTTATCGCTGGGCTGACGTGGTGGTGTGTCGTTCCGGTGCGTTGACGGTCAGCGAAGTGGCCGCCGCCGGTTTACCCGCGATTTTTGTGCCTTTCCAACATAAAGATCGTCAGCAGTACTGGAATGCGTTGCCGCTGGAAAAAGCCGGTGCCGCAAAAATTATCGAGCAGCCGCAGTTTAATGCGTCCGCGGTGAGCAGCCTGTTGCAACAGTGGGATAGACCGACGCTGTTAGCAATGGCGGAACAGGCACGAGCCGTTGCCATTCCGGATGCGACCGAGCGCGTGGCCGCAGAAGTGATCGCTGCTGCGAAGCCTTGATTCAAGACAGAAATAATGAACAGCTTGCGTTTAACGCGGGCTGTAGAGATGTAACAAACTACATAGTGAAGAAAAACGTGAATACACAACAACTGGCGAAACTACGTACTATCGTGCCCGAGATGCGACGCGTCCGGCACATTCACTTTGTCGGCATCGGTGGTGCTGGCATGGGTGGTATCGCTGAAGTGTTGGCAAACGAAGGCTATCAGATTAGCGGTTCTGACCTGGCGCCAAACCCGGTCACTCAGCAGTTGAGCGCATTGGGTGCACAGATTTATTTCCATCACCGTCCGGAAAATGTCCGTGATGCGAGCGTAGTGGTGGTTTCAACGGCGATTTCTGCGGATAACCCGGAAATCGTGGCTGCGCGGGAAGCGCGTATTCCCGTCATTCGTCGCGCTGAAATGTTGGCGGAACTGATGCGTTACCGCCACGGCATTGCGGTAGCCGGTACTCACGGTAAAACCACCACGACGGCGATGGTTTCCAGCATTTATGCTGAGGCGGGTTTGGATCCAACCTTCGTTAACGGCGGTTTGGTGAAAGCGGCGGGCGTTCACGCGCGCTTGGGCTCCAGCCGCTACCTGATTGCAGAAGCGGATGAAAGCGATGCTTCCTTCCTGCATTTGCAGCCAATGGTGGCGATTGTGACCAATATCGAAGCCGACCATATGGATACCTACCAAGGCGACTTTGAAAATTTAAAACAGACATTTATTAACTTCCTGCACAACCTACCGTTCTATGGTCGCGCAGTGATGTGTGTGGACGATCCTGTGGTGCGTGAGTTGCTGCCGCGCGTAGGTCGTCACATTACCACTTATGGTTTCAGCGATGACGCGGACGTACAAATTGCCAGCTATCAGCAAATTGGGCCGCAGGGCCACTTTACCCTGCGTCGTCAGGATAAACCTTTACTGACGGTGACCCTGAATGCGCCGGGTCGTCACAACGCGCTGAACGCCGCCGCCGCGGTTGCGGTAGCAACGGAAGAAGGCATTGACGATGAAGCAATTTTACGCGCGCTGAGCGGTTTCCAGGGGACCGGGCGTCGTTTCGATTTCCTCGGTAATTTCCCGCTGAAAAATGTGAACGGTAAAAGCGGTAGCGTGATGTTGGTGGACGATTACGGTCATCACCCAACGGAAGTGGATGCCACTATTAAAGCGGCTCGTGCGGGCTGGCCGGACAAACGTATCGTGATGGTTTTCCAGCCGCATCGCTACACCCGTACTCGTGATTTGTACGATGACTTCGCCAACGTGCTGGAAGGTGTGGACGTGTTGCTGATGCTGGATGTGTATTCCGCTGGCGAAACGCCAATTCCCGGTGCCGACAGCCGTTCTCTGTGCCGCACCATTCGTAATCGTGGTCAGTTGGACCCAATTTTAGTTTCGGATAGCGACACAGTTCCGTCAGTATTAGCTAAAGTATTGAATGACAACGATCTGATCTTGGTTCAAGGAGCAGGTAATATCGGTAAAATCGCGCGCAATCTGGCTGAGACCAAATTGCAGCCTCAGGTGAAAGAGGAGGAACATCATGGTTGAGAAAGTCGCCGTACTGCTGGGTGGAACCTCCGCTGAGCGCGAAGTGTCATTGATGTCTGGCGCGGCGGTATTAGCCGGTCTGCTGGAAGGCGGCATCGACGCCCATCCCATTGATACTCTTGATTTTCCTGTGACTCAGCTCAAAGAGCACGGCTTCGATAAAGTCTTTATCGCTCTGCATGGTCGTGGCGGTGAGGACGGTACGCTGCAAGGGTTATTGGAGTTTCTGCAACTGCCTTATACCGGTAGCGGCGTCATGGCCTCTGCGCTGACGATGGACAAGTTACGCAGCAAATTAGTGTGGCAGGCTTCGGGTTTGCCGGTTTCACCTTTTGTGGCGCTCTCTCGTCAACAATTTGAAACACTTTCATCTGATGACTTCGCTGAGCGGATCGCTAAGCTTGGCCTGCCTTTAATCGTCAAGCCAAGCCGTGAAGGCTCTAGCGTTGGCATGAGTAAGGTGGATCGCATTGAGAATCTGCCGGCAGCATTGGAAGAAGCGTTCCGTCATGACAATGACGTACTGATTGAAAAATGGCTCAGTGGCCCGGAATACACCGTGGCAATGTTGGGTGACGAAGTGTTGCCTTCGATCCGCATCCAGCCAGCCGGTGTGTTTTATGACTATGAAGCCAAGTATTTATCCGATGATACAGAATACTTTTGCCCAAGCGGTTTAAACGCGGAGCAAGAACAACAGCTGGCCGAACTGGCACGTCAGGCCTATCAGGCTCTAGGGTGCAGCGGCTGGGGGCGGGTGGATGTTATGCAGGATAGCGATGGCGGATTCTATCTGTTAGAGGTGAATACCTCGCCAGGTATGACCAGCCATAGCTTAGTACCGATGGCCGCTCGTCATGCCGGGATGAGTTTTTCCCAGCTGGTGACGCGCATTCTGGCGCTGGCTGACTGATATGTCGCAAGCTGCTCTGAATGCACGGGAACGTGCCGCTGAAACCCGCGCTGCTCGCCGGAGCAACGGAGGCCAGTTAGCGGGGTTGGTTTTCCTGCTGATGGTGCTGGGAACCGTGTTGTGGAGCGGCTGGGCCGTTGTAGGTTGGATGAAGGATGCCAGCCGTTTGCCACTGTCAAAACTGGTGGTGACCGGCGAACGCCATTACACCACCAATGACGATATTCGCCAGGCGATTCTGGCTTTGGGCGCACCGGGAACCTTTATGACGCAGGATGTCAACATCATCCAGCAGCAGATTGAACGGTTACCCTGGATTCAGCAGGCTAGCGTGCGTAAGCAGTGGCCGGATGAGCTGAAAATCCATTTGGTAGAATATGTGCCGGTTGCCCGCTGGAACGATTTGCACATGATTGATGCTGCGGGTAAGTCGTTTAGCGTGCCTTCGGAACGCATCGGCGGCCAGAAATTGCCGCTGCTGTATGGGCCTGAAGGCAGTGAACAGGATGTTCTGGAGGGCTACCGGGCGATGAGTAAGGTGTTAGCGGCCAATAAATACACGCTAAAAATGGCGGCAATGAGTGCTCGCCATTCTTGGCAACTGGCCTTAGATAACGATGTTCGGCTGGAGCTAGGGCGGGATGACCGCATGGGACGTTTGCAGCGCTTTATGGAACTGTACCCCATGCTAGAGCAGCAGCCTGATAAACGGGTTAGCTATATCGACCTGCGTTATGACACCGGCGCTGCGGTGGGTTGGTCCCCGGTATTTATCGACCAGCAGGCAAGCAGCCAGCAGAACAGTAATCCGCAACAGAATCAGGCACAGGCAAAACAACAATGATCAAGTCGACGGACAGAAAACTGGTAGTGGGTCTCGAGATCGGTACGGCAAAGGTCTCCGCATTGGTAGGGGAAGTTCTGCCCGATGGCATGGTCAACATTATTGGGGTTGGCAGTTGCCCATCCCGTGGTATGGATAAGGGTGGCGTTAACGATCTTGAATCGGTAGTGAAATGCGTCCAACGTGCGATCGATCAAGCAGAGTTAATGGCAGATTGCCAGATTTCCTCCGTTTATCTGGCATTATCGGGTAAACATATAAGTTGTCAGAATGAAATCGGGATGGTTCCTATTTCCGAAGAGGAAGTAACTCAGGAAGATGTAGAGAACGTAGTACATACCGCGAAGTCGGTACGTGTGCGTGATGAACATCGAATCCTGCATGTTATCCCTCAGGAATATGCCATTGATTATCAGGAAGGTATTAAGAACCCGGTCGGCCTTTCCGGCGTGCGGATGCAGGCCAAAGTACACCTGATTACCTGCCATAACGATATGGCAAAGAATATTGTCAAAGCGGTTGAACGCTGTGGTCTGAAAGTTGACCAGCTTATTTTTGCCGGTCTGGCCGCCAGTTATGCGGTATTGACCGAAGACGAACGCGAACTGGGCGTTTGTGTAGTGGATATCGGCGGCGGCACCATGGATATGGCGGTGTACACCGGTGGCGCACTGCGTCACACCAAGGTGATTCCTTATGCTGGTAACGTAGTCACTAGCGATATTGCCTACGCCTTTGGCACACCGCCGACCGATGCGGAAGCGATTAAAGTTCGACACGGCTGTGCGCTCGGGTCGATTGTCAGCAAGGACGAAAGTGTTGAAGTGCCAAGTGTTGGCGGACGTCCTCCCCGTAGTCTGCAAAGACAGACACTGGCCGAGGTCATTGAACCACGCTATACGGAATTGCTGAACCTGGTAAATGACGAAATTTTGCAGTTGCAGGAACAATTACGTCAGCAAGGCGTAAAACACCACTTGGCAGCAGGTATTGTGCTTACAGGTGGTGCGGCACAAATTGATGGCCTGGCCGCATGTGCGCAACGGGTGTTTCATGCCCAGGTACGTATTGGCCAACCGCTCAATATTACCGGGCTGACGGACTATGCGCAGGAACCTTACTACTCCACTGCTGTTGGGTTATTGCACTACGGTAAAGAATCTCATCTCAGTGGTGAGTCAGAAGTAGAAAAACGTGCCTCGGTGGGCAATTGGTTCAAACGTATCAATAGCTGGCTGAGAAAAGAGTTTTAATGTTTCAACAAAGAGATCATGCTGAACATATTTTTTGATCTCGAAGCGACAGGCACAAAACGGAGAGAAACTATGTTTGAACCTATGGAACTGACCAATGACGCGGTGATTAAAGTCATCGGCGTCGGCGGTGGCGGTGGCAACGCCGTTGAACACATGGTGCGCGAGCGCATCGAAGGTGTTGAATTCTTTGCCGTTAATACAGACGCTCAGGCGCTACGTAAAACGGCAGTTGGCCAGACTATCCAGATCGGTAGCGGTATTACCAAAGGTCTGGGTGCTGGTGCGAACCCGGAAGTGGGTCGTAATTCTGCGGAAGAAGATCGCGAAGCGCTGCGTGCAGCACTTGATGGCGCGGATATGGTCTTCATCGCGGCAGGTATGGGTGGCGGTACCGGTACTGGTGCTGCGCCTGTAGTTGCGGAAGTAGCAAAAGATCTGGGTATTCTGACAGTGGCCGTGGTTACCAAGCCTTTCAACTTTGAAGGCAAGAAACGCATGGCATTCGCTGAGCAGGGTATCGCTGAGTTGTCTAAACACGTGGATTCATTGATCACTATTCCGAACGACAAGTTGTTAAAAGTGTTGGGTCGTGGCATCTCTTTACTGGATGCATTCGGCGCAGCTAACGACGTGTTGAAAGGTGCCGTTCAGGGGATCGCCGAGCTGATCACCCGTCCTGGCCTGATGAACGTCGACTTTGCTGACGTGCGCACTGTGATGTCCGAAATGGGTTATGCCATGATGGGTTCCGGCGTCGCTTGTGGCGAAGATCGTGCGGAGGAAGCGGCAGAAATGGCGATTTCTAGCCCGTTACTGGAAGATATCGACCTGTCGGGTGCCCGTGGCGTTCTGGTCAACATCACCGCTGGTTTCGACCTGCGTTTGGATGAATTTGAAACCGTAGGTAACACCATTCGTGCCTTCGCGTCTGATAATGCTACCGTGGTTATCGGTACGTCCTTAGACCCGGAAATGAACGACGAGCTGCGTGTTACTGTGGTTGCGACTGGTATCGGCATGGACAAACGTCCGGAAATCACGCTGGTTACCAACAAGCAAACTCAGCCAGTGATGGATCACCGTTATCAGCAGCACGGTATGTCACCGTTGCCGCAGGAAGTGAAGCCTGCCGCGAAGGTGGTGAACGACCAAACTGCTCAAACGAACAAAGAGCCGGATTATTTGGATATTCCAGCGTTCTTGCGCAAGCAAGCTGATTAATTTCCAAAAATTTGGTATCTCCGCTCTTTGTGCTAAACTGTCCCACCGATCTTCCTATATGCTAGGTCGGTAGGATGGATAACATTGCGAGATAAAACGATGATCAAACAAAGGACATTAAAACGTATTGTTCAAGCGACTGGTGTTGGTTTACATACCGGCAAGAAAGTCACGTTGACAATGCGCCCCGCGCCGGCCAATACCGGGGTCATCTATCGTCGCACTGACTTGAATCCACCGGTTGATTTCCCGGCAGATGCAAAATCCGTGCGTGATACCATGCTCTGTACTTGTCTGGTTAACGAGCATGACGTGCGTATTTCTACCGTTGAACATCTCAACGCTGCTTTGGCGGGCTTAGGGATTGATAACATTATTATAGAAGTCAATGCACCTGAAGTGCCGATCATGGACGGCAGTGCCAGTCCATTCGTGTACCTGCTGCTGGACGCAGGAATTGAAGAGCTGAATTCAGCGAAGAAATTCCTACGCCTGAAAGATACCGTTCGGGTTGAAGACGGTGATAAATGGGCTGAACTGTCTCCATTCAATGGATTCCGTTTAGATTTCACCATTGATTTCAATCACCCGGCGATAGACACCAGTACGCAGCGTTACCGCCTGGATTTCTCTGCTGATTCATTTGTGCAGCAAATCAGTCGTGCGCGTACTTTTGGCTTTATGCGTGATATCGAATATCTGCAGTCCCGCGGTTTGTGCCTGGGCGGTAGTTTCGATTGTGCCATCGTGGTAGATGATTACCGCGTTCTGAACGAAGATGGCCTGCGCTTCGAAGATGAGTTTGTTCGTCACAAAATGCTGGACGCCATCGGCGACCTGTTCATGTGCGGCCACAATATTATTGGCGCGTTCACCGCGTATAAATCTGGTCACGCACTGAATAACAAGTTACTGCAAGCCGTATTGGCAAAACAGGAAGCTTGGGAATATGTGACGTTCCAAGACGAAGCCGAAATGCCATTGGCATTCAAAGCTCCGTCAACGGTATTGGCTTACTAAAAGCTACTTATCACGTTTGGTTGCGTTGGCACTCTCTCCGGCCAACGCAGCCAGTCGTTCCAAAATAGTCCTCAATTTCTCTGGGCTACGCCTCGCTAATCCTCGTAATTCATTTGCACTTTCCAAACTCAAGTGACGTAATGGCGCTGACTCTTCGCTTTTTTGCGCAGCCTGAACGGTTTCTTGTATCTTGTTCTGTCCTTTCGCCATTAACGCAGGATTAATCCTGATGTCGATTGAAGACAATGATGGTAGAATTTGCGCTCGTAGTGCAGAAAGCAGGTTAGGTTGTTCGTAACGTAATCGCATTAGCCAACTGGCGTTGGCGGTTTCTAGCACCAAAATACTCTGTCGATAATTGGCCACACGGCACCAAGGCTGCAACTGTGACGGAAGCAATGCTTTTACCGCACGATTGAGCTTTAACAGTGCGACTGCGCGCTGCTGTACATTGTGCAGTGGGCCTTTCTCCGTTGCGGTCGCATCGTCGAACAGAACATCTAATAATTGTGGGCGGCTTTCACGCATTGACAGGGCTCCGGCGGATTTTAAACTTGTGATCGGTATTCTAAATCGTTGGCGACAATTTGGCAGACGTTATTTCTGGCCGCATCTCCTTTTGGGGATGGTCGCGGCGAGTCTTGGCGTGCCGTCAAACTTGTCCGGCGGCCCGGATCAAACCGCACTGCCGAGTACATCTTCCAGCCAAAGTCGCCAAAATCACGGTACGACCAACTTTAATAGTCTTGCTCTGCTGCAAGAGACGCACCGTCGTCCTTCCTTCAGCGTAGACTATTGGCAGCAGCATGCGCTTCGCACCGTCATTCGTCACCTTTCTTTTGCACTTGCACCGCAGGCCGCTTATAGCCGCGTGCAGGAAGTCGAGGCGTTAGAACAGGTAGAGCCGACGCAAATTCAACAGCTTGCGCTACTGGATACGCTCAATGCGTTGTTGACTCACGAGTCGCGGCCACCGACCATCATTCGCTATACCAAACGAGTACCTCAGCCCGTTTTATCCCTTCATCAACCTGGCTTATGGCTTGCCCAGGTACAAGGCATTCGTGCCGGACCGGTTCGTTACAGCTAGTTATTCCTCTGAAGTCTTTTAACTTAATGTAACCTTTGACCGCCGGTTTGGTGGTCTTGTAAGAGATATAAAGAATTATGCTAATCAAATTACTCACTAAAGTTTTTGGCAGCCGTAACGATCGGACCCTGCGCCGTATGCGTAAAGTGGTTGATGTAATCAACCGCATGGAACCGGACATGGAAAAACTGTCCGATGAAGAATTAAGAGCCAAAACGGACGAATTCCGCGCACGTTTGGCGAAAGGCGAAGTGTTGGAAAACCTGATTCCAGAAGCTTTTGCTGTAGTTCGCGAAGCCAGTAAACGCGTATTCGGCATGCGCCACTTCGATGTGCAGCTGTTGGGCGGTATGGTTCTGAACGAGCGTTGTATTGCAGAAATGCGTACCGGTGAAGGTAAAACTTTAACCGCAACGCTGCCAGCTTACCTGAATGCGCTGACTGGTCGCGGCGTACACGTGGTTACTGTCAACGACTATCTGGCTCAGCGCGATGCAGAGAATAACCGTCCACTGTTTGAATTCCTCGGCCTAACTATCGGTATCAACCTGCCGGGTATGACAGCTCCGGCGAAGCGTGAAGCCTATGCTGCTGATATTACTTACGGTACTAACAACGAATACGGTTTTGACTACCTGCGCGACAACATGGCGTTCAGCCCGGAAGAGCGCGTACAGCGTAAACTGCACTATGCGTTGGTGGATGAGGTTGACTCCATCCTGATCGATGAAGCGCGTACTCCGTTGATTATTTCTGGGCCTGCGGAAGACAGTTCCGAAATGTATATTCGGGTTAACAAACTGATTCCTAAACTGATTCGTCAGGAAAAAGAAGATTCCGATACCTTCCAGGGTGAAGGGCATTTCTCGGTAGATGAAAAGTCCCGTCAGGTGCATTTAACTGAGCGTGGCTTGATCATGATCGAGCAGATGTTAGTGGAAGCCGGCATTATGGAGGAAGGCGAATCTCTGTACTCACCGGCCAATATTATGCTGATGCACCACGTAACCGCCGCTCTACGCGCCCACGTACTCTTTACCCGCGACGTTGACTACATCGTTAAAGATGGCGAAGTTATCATCGTTGATGAACACACGGGTCGTACCATGCAAGGCCGCCGCTGGTCTGACGGTTTGCATCAGGCAGTTGAAGCCAAAGAAGGGGTGGAAATCCAGAACGAAAACCAAACGCTGGCTTCCATTACTTTCCAGAACTATTTCCGTATCTACGAAAAACTGGCTGGTATGACAGGTACTGCGGATACCGAAGCCTTTGAATTCAGCTCTATCTATAAGCTGGATACTATTGTGGTTCCAACTAACCGTCCAATGATTCGTAAAGATCTGCCGGATCTGGTCTATATGACTGAAATGGAAAAGATTGGTGCCATCATTGAGGATATCCGTGAGCGTACTGCCAACGGCCAGCCTGTGCTGGTTGGTACGATTTCCATCGAAAAATCCGAAGTGGTATCTGCTGAACTGACCAAAGCCGGCATCGAACATAAAGTTCTGAACGCTAAATTCCACGCCATGGAAGCAGACATTGTTTCTCAGGCGGGTCAGCCGGGAGCGGTTACTATCGCGACTAACATGGCCGGCCGTGGTACCGATATCGTGTTAGGCGGAAGCTGGCAGAGTGAAATCGCACAGTTGGAAAATCCGACTGAAGAGCAAATTGCCGAAATTAAAGCCGCATGGAAAATTCGTCACGATGCGGTTCTGGCATCCGGTGGTTTACACATCATCGGTACTGAACGCCACGAATCCCGTCGTATTGATAACCAGCTGCGCGGTCGTGCGGGTCGTCAGGGTGATGCCGGTTCCTCGCGCTTCTACCTGTCAATGGAAGATGCATTGATGCGTATTTTTGCCTCTGACCGTGTGTCAGGCATGATGCGTAAACTGGGTATGAAGCCGGGAGAAGCCATTGAGCATCCTTGGGTAACCAAAGCGATTGCTAACGCACAGCGTAAAGTAGAAAGCCGTAACTTCGATATTCGTAAACAGCTGCTGGAATACGATGATGTAGCCAACGATCAGCGCCGTGCGATCTACAGCCAGCGTAACGAGTTGCTGGACGTATCTGACGTTAGCGAAACTATCAACAGCATTCGTGAAGATGTGTTCAAAGTTACGCTGGATAGCTACATTCCGCCGCAATCTTTGGAAGAAATGTGGGATGTTGAAGGTCTGGAACAGCGCCTGAAAAACGACTTCGATCTGGATATGCCGATTGCGCAATGGCTGGAAGATGAACCACAGCTGCATGAAGAAACCCTGCGTGAGCGAATCCTTCAGCAGGCCATTGACGTCTACAAACGCAAAGAAGAAGTTGTCGGCGTCGAAATGATGCGCAATTTTGAGAAAGGCGTGATGCTGCAAACGCTGGATTCCTTGTGGAAAGAGCATCTGGCAGCGATGGATTATCTGCGTCAGGGCATCCATTTACGTGGCTATGCGCAGAAAGATCCTAAGCAGGAATATAAGCGCGAATCTTTCGCTATGTTTGCGGCAATGCTGGAGTCTCTGAAATATGAAGTGATCAGCGTGCTGAGCAAAGTTCAGGTTCGTATGCCGGAAGAGGTCGAGGCGCTGGAGGTTCAACGCCGTGAAGAAGCTGAGCGTTTGGCCAGACAGCAACAGTTGAGCCATGAAAATGACAATAGCGCCCTGATGTCTGAAGAAGATGTGAAAGTTGCAGCCAGCCTTGAACGTAAAGTGGGCCGTAACGATCCTTGCCCTTGTGGTTCAGGTAAGAAATATAAGCAATGTCATGGCCGTTTGCAGAAATAACGCTGTGATTAGCCAGCAATAGTTAAACAGTAAATAGCAGGGCGGCCAAATAGACCGCCCTTCTTTTTGCTTAATGTCGCGGAATCAGGATGTGAACGCGAGATAAACGAGGAATATCAGAATGAAACATTTGCAGATCGCTGTGGGTATTATCCGTAATGCGCAACGCGAAATTTTTATTACCCAGCGCGCGGCAGATTCCCATATGGCGGGGTTCTGGGAGTTTCCCGGTGGGAAGATAGAGCAGGGGGAAACCTCGGAAATGGCGTTGTATCGTGAGCTATTGGAAGAAGTTGGCATTGTTGCGCAAAATGCCGTGCAGATAACCACTCTGGAACACCGTTTTCCTGACCGAATTGTCACTCTCAGCTTCTATCTGGTAGAACACTGGCAGGGCGAACCTTTTGGTCGGGAAGGCCAGCCGGTGCGTTGGATTAAGCAAGAGGAGTTACGGGCTGAGGAATTCCCAACGGCAAATCTGTCCATAGTTGAGTTACTGGTTTCTCAGGCATAATCAAACTCAGATTGGAGCACACATTGCGTGGCTCCAATCTGTGAGCGCATTAGCGCGGATCTTCCTCACTCCATTCATCGCTATCTGAGAGTTCTCCCTGACTTGGAATACGCTTCTCTTCATCGGCCCATTCGCCAAGGTCGATCAACTGACAACGTTTGCAGCAAAAAGGACGATACGGGCTTTGCTCGCCCCAGATAACGATTTTCCCACAGGTTGGGCAATTAACCTGCATTTCAGTTGAATCCATATTCTCTCCTAAAACTTGCTTACTGCATGACAACACAGCCATAAGCATAAATAAGTGCAAGAGTTAACAACAGGCCAACTCAAAGCTTAAGCGTGCGGGTACAGTGCCATTCTCGCTATCCAATGGTAGGAAACGTATCGCGTAACGGGTTTTGTGGCCGGAAACCTGCGGATAAAGCTGATGCTCCATGGAAATTCGCAGGCGCAATAAATCAGCGCCTTCGGCATTATCCTGGAAGAATCCATTTAGGCTAATTTGGTTGCGCAACGGGCCAGACTGGCGGATTAAATCCAGAATCATGGTTAATGATTGATTCAGAGGGGTTAACGTATCAAGTAATGCATTGATATGTTGATTGCGTTGTTCCTGCGGCAGGTGCAGCCAAATATGTAGCGTAGGCAGATCGAAACTACAACAACCGCCCGGAATACTGAGTCGTTGGCGAACCAGACTAATCATGCGGTCTTCTTTCAGCGACTGTCCGATACGCGGTGCGGACATCAGCACCGATGCCCGGCTTTTCAACTGGGCTCGTAATTCATCAATCAACGCCATATCGACACCGGGAACATCAGCCCAGGCCTGAAGTTTTTGCTGCTGACGCTCAAGCTCTTTGAGTAAGTCAGTGCGAACTTCCCCCCTTTCAAGCACATCGATTAGGTCGGATGCGGTGCGAAAAAACGTTAAAGCACTGGCGATATTATCTAGATTTTGCTGACTTTCTAACTGTTGCAGCAAAAACTCAATGCGAAGCCAGGTACGCATTTTTTCATTCAGCGGGTGTTCAAAAAGTACAGTTGAGGTGAGATCACTCATCGGTGTAAATCCTGTTGGGTCACCGTCGCCAACCTTAAATACCGGTGATGGAGCGAGGCAACGAGCGGCGGGATCGTGGAAGGATCGCCGCTATTGTCGATAATGTCATCTGCACAGACCAGACGCTGTTGTCGTGTGGCCTGCGAAGCTAAAATATGTTCCGCTTGCTGACGGCTGATACCGTCTCTTGCCATGGTGCGCCTAAGCTGAATCTCAGGGGTGACATCCACGACCAATACTCGGTCAGCTCTATGGCTTAGGTTATTTTCAACCAGTAAGGGAACGACCCAAAGTACATAAGGCGCTTTTGCAGCCGCGAGCTGACGCTGAGTTTCTTGCTGAATCAATGGGTGCAACAGCGCATTTAGCCAGTTTTTTTCCATCGGGTCGCTAAAAATCTTTTCCCGCAGCTTGGCTCTATTCAGGCTGCCGTCTGCCAGCAAGATAGTATATCCATAACGGGCTTTTATCTCATTTAACGCCGGCATACCAGGCTCAACAATCTGTCGGGCGATGATATCCGCATCAACCAGCGGTACGCCGAGATCGGCAAAAGCATTAGCAACGGTACTTTTCCCACTACCAATTCCGCCTGTAAGAGCAACAATATAGGTCATTACATTGCCTTGCATACTGCTGTTGAATACCCGAATTGTAACTGAAAGCTGTGTGTAAGACATAGCGCGGATGCATTCGGATTTTCAATCTGTCTTTGATGCCTATTCTCTGGCCATGGGCGTATTTTTTAAATCAATATTGCCGATAGTGACACAGCTAGGAATAGTGTAGCCAGACGAACCAGTCAGGAAGGTAAAATGCGTGGTTTTTAGGTAATTTGTGGGAGTGTAGCCTAAATAAAGGTAAATTCGCAGTCTTGCCGAAGAATTATTCCTGCGTATGATAGCTTCACTGGAAATGGCGTCTATTACGCCCGATCTCATTATGCGATCCATCGCCAATAACCAGGAAACCAAAGCCATGCGTATTGAAGAAGGTTTGAAATTAGGTTTTAAAGATGTCTTGATCCGACCTAAACGCTCCACGCTGAAAAGTCGCTCTGAAGTTGAGTTAGAGCGTCAGTTTACCTTCAAACATTCAGGTTATAACTGGGCTGGTGTACCCATTATTGCAGCGAATATGGATACCGTCGGCACCTTCCGCATGGCTGAGGTTCTCTCCTCATTTGATGTTCTTACCGCCGTACATAAACACTATTCTGTTGAACAATGGGCCGAGTTTGTTCGCCGTGTGCCTGAATCGGTACTGCGTCACGTCATGGTTTCTACCGGTACATCTCAGGCGGACTTTGCCAAAATGAAGCAAATTCTGGCGCTTTCCCCTGCACTGAAATTTATTTGTATTGATGTAGCCAATGGTTACTCTGAACACTTTGTTGCTTTCCTGCAACAGGCTCGTGAAGCTTGCCCTGACAAAGTGATTTGCGCTGGTAATGTAGTTACTGGCGAAATGGTTGAAGAATTGATTTTGTCTGGTGCCGATATTGTAAAAGTTGGGATAGGCCCAGGTTCGGTTTGTACCACCCGAGTGAAAACAGGCGTGGGTTATCCGCAGCTTTCTGCCGTGATCGAATGCGCCGATGCTGCCCACGGTTTAGGTGGGCAAATCGTGAGTGACGGTGGTTGTTCCGTTCCGGGTGATGTTGCCAAAGCGTTCGGTGGTGGTGCAGACTTTGTTATGTTGGGCGGGATGTTAGCCGGTCACGACGAATGCGAAGGTAAAGTTGTTGAAGAAAACGGTGAGAAATTTATGCTGTTCTACGGTATGAGTTCTGAGTCAGCGATGAAGCGTCACGTTGGCGGCGTAGCGGAATATCGTGCCGCGGAAGGTAAAACCGTGAAACTGCCATTGCGTGGTTCAGTGGAGAATACCGTTCGCGACATTATGGGTGGGCTGCGATCTGCTTGTACTTATGTTGGCGCTTCTCATTTGAAAGAGCTGACCAAACGCACCACCTTTATCCGCGTTGCAGAGCAAGAAAACCGTGTATTTGGCAGTAACTGAGCCAAATAACCTCAGCCGGTTTACGCTGAATGCGTGTTTTATATCGCTGATAGTTTGTGATTAATTGACTATTAAAGAAGGGACGCAAAATGATGCGTCCTTTTTTAATCTTCTGCCAAACGCCAAACGCCAAACGCCAAACGCCAAACGCCAAACGCCAAACGCCAAACGCCAAACGCCAAATGCCAAATGCCAAACCTAAAACTTTTGCTAATTAATAATTCCCCCAAGTTGAAAAATGGGGAGATACATAGCAATAACCAGCGTGCCAATCACTGCGCCGACGAACAGCATCAACATCGGCTCGAGCATTTGTGTCAACTTATCAGCCAGTTCCTCAGTTTGCTGCTGTTGCCAACCAGCAAGCTTTGTCAGCACGCTATCCAGCGAGCCGGATTCTTCCCCAATGCGTACTAACTGTTGGCAAAGTGGAGGAAAAAGAGGTTGGTGTGAAAGGGCATCACTCAGAGGTATTCCCTGATTAATTAGCTGATAAAAATGATTGATAATGGATTTGTAATGCAGATTATCAATGGATCTAGCGGCTGCTTCCAGCCCATTAGCTAAGGTTAAACCTGCTTTTTGTGTGACAGATAAGGTACGGAAAATTTGGCTGAGACAGTACCCTTGAACCAGTGGCGCTATCAACGGGAGGCGTAACAACAAGAATTGTTCCCGTTGCTTCCATCGTGTGTTTCCCCTTATTTTATAGAGGTAAACTAATACAATACCGATGATTGCCACTGTAGTGTAAATACCGTAATTACCCAGTATTTCTGATAGAGATAGCAGCCCTTGAGTCAGTGCGGGCAGGGGGGCGTCAAAAGTCTGATAGAGCCGCCCAAATTCTGGTAAAACAACAAGTAACATCAGGACACTGACGGCAAAAGCAACCAGGCAAACAAAGGCGGGGTATCTGAGTGTCTTAGTCACTTTCTTTTTCAGGTACTGGCGTTTTTCCTGTTGGTCGGCTAGCTGGAGACAGCATTTATCTATCTCTCCCGTTAATTCGCCTATGGCAATTAATTGCGCGTATATGGGTGGGAAAACTGATGGATAGGCGTTTATTGCCTCAGATAACGGCTGCCCTTGAGATAGGCTTTCACTAACATCTCTTAGTAAACAGCGCCATATTGGCGTGTCGGCCTCTGCTGCCAACAATTGCAGACTATTTATTAACGGCAGTCCCGCTTGCAAAAGCGTAGCTAATTGGCGTGTGAAATGAAGCAGATGCTTCCCTTGATGTAGCCGAGAGCTTAGGCGTTTTATCCTTCTGATACGGATGGGCTGTAGCCCCTGCTGCATTATTCTTTGGTAAATTACCGATTTTTCGCTGGCTAGAGACTCGCCGACGATCATCTTTCCTTCGCTATTTATGCCTTGCCAAATAAATAAACCAAGTGTCATTGAATTCCCCTTAATGTCGTCAGGTTTCCGACAACTCGTGAGACTTCGGCGATACTGGTTATTCCCTGTTGAACCAGCGCTAAGCCTGCGATGAGTAGAGAATGGTGTCCTGGGGGCGGCTGAGAATTTTTCAGGCTAGGAAGAGGGGCTATATTCATTAAATCCTGCTGATTTGACGGTGTCATTGCCCATGTATCATAGACGCCTATTCGGCCATAGTAGCCGCTACTACAGTGTTCGCAACCAGTGGCATGCCAGTGATGCAAAGGCTTTGGACACAAAACTATGGGGAGAATGACTGGCTCGGGTGCTGCTCGTTTACAACGTTGACACAGGCGGCGCACCAAGCGTTGGGCTACTACCAGTTTTAGGCAAGATGCGAGCAGATAATGACTGATTCCCATTTGAGTCAATCGGGCTAGCGTTTCTTGCGTTGAATTGGTGTGCAAGGTCGAAAGCACTAAATGGCCTGTTAGTGCAGCCCTTACCGCAATATCTGCAGTTTCATTATCTCTGATCTCGCCGATCATAATGACATCTGGGTCCTGTCTGAGTAATGCACGTAACGCCTGAGAGAAATCTAAATCTATTTTACTGTTGGTCTGAGTTTGATTAATGCCTTCAACGGGAATTTCGATCGGATCTTCGACGCTGCATAAATTACGGTACTGTTGATTTAGGTGTTGTAGACAGCTATACAAGGTCACTGTTTTTCCGCTCCCAGTTGGCCCGGTAACAAGAATCAATCCTTGCGGTAAACTTAAGGCCTCAAGGATTGATTCCCGACTTTTTTGGGGAAGTTCCAGCTCGTCCAATCGTTGCGGTATATCGGTATTCAGAATGCGTAGTACCACTTTTTCACCGTATTGAGTTGGTAATGTGGCTATGCGCAGTGAGTAATAATGATTATCAAGGCTAATGCTAAACTGTCCATCCTGAGGTAATCGCCGTTCCGCACTGTTCAGCTTGGCCATTACTTTGAGACAGGCATTGATTCGATTAACCAAATTAGCCGGTGGAGATAGCGTTTGGTGCAAAATGCCATCAATACGTAACCGAATACGGTAATAGCGGCGATAAGGCTCGAAGTGAACATCAGACGCACGTTTTTGAATCGCCATGCGTAGCGTTTGATGAATGATGTTGATAATGGGCGCATCACTTTCATCATTAAGTGAAGTCACTTTTTGATTATCAAAGGTTTGAATGTGTGATTTATCCGTATTAGGGGCATATTTTATGGCCGCCTCTTCCGCGTGTTTTTTGATCTCGTTATCTGGCCTAATCGCGCCGTTTAGCTGCTGGATTAAATCAGGACTCAAATGATGGAGGTGGTGCTCAATTTTTGCCGCAGGCCATAGAATCACTTCCACATTTAAACCGCAGGCAAAGCGTAATGCATTTATCTCCTCACTGGTTGGGTACTGCAACATGGCAAGAGTTAATGTATTTGGGCTGATTTCCAGCGGTATCGCTCGATACTGCTGGCAAAGCCGGGATAACGCATCCCCCGGCTCCTTTGTTATTGATTGAGCGGTTGCTATTCATCGTCGCTAGACGTCTCTTTCAGAGCAAATACCGACTGGCAGAGTTTACTTAGCTCATCATGGTTTCCTGTACATGCTCGTGTCCAAACCAGGTTGCCGGCGGCGCTTTTAGTTGGGGTTAATACCACGCTTAATCCATCCAGAGTCTCCTGTCCGGTCATAGAGATAACCCCTCTTGCGATGTTGATGGCTTTGACATAACGAGTAGGTTGGCCAGAGGGAATCCCCTGACTACCGGCATTGCAGCCTAATAATGCTGAATGTTCCATCGAGCAAACCTCTACGGCCATTCGGTAAGGAGCACTGGTTTGCAACATATCGGTTAGGGCGGCTTTCTGTACATAGCCTTGATAAGCAGGAATGCCGATGCCGCCGAGAATGGCAATAATGACGATGGAAACCATGAGTTCAATGAGGGTAAAGCCTTGTGAATAATGCATTTTCACACTCCTTGTGATGAAAGACGAGGCAAGAGTGCGGTTTTTTTTATTGCTGGAAAAGTGGGTTTGAATAGGGCTGCGAAACGTATTGTGAGAATTTTTAAGTGTTGCAGTAATCGGAGATTTTTTTTCGGCAGAGGCCGCAAAAAAGAGCTCATTATTACTTGAGCTCTTTCCCCGGTTGAAACAAATCTGCTAGCGTTATTGAAAACGCATCGAGAGGTCTAAGGCGGTAACGTGTTTAGTCAGTGCGCCGACAGAAATAAAATCGATCCCAGTCTCGGCATAGCTGCGAAGTGTCTCGAGTGTGACATTACCTGAGACTTCCAGCTGAGCGCGGCCTGCGGTGAGGGATACGGCATCACGCATCATAGGAATGGTGAAGTTATCAAGCATCACGATATCGGCTTCGGCATCCAGAGCCTGCTGTAATTCATCTAAAGATTCCACTTCGACCTCAATTGGGACATCGGGGTGGATCCAGAATGCTTTACTCACGGCTTCTTTAATCGAACCGGCGGCAATAATGTGGTTTTCTTTAATTAAAAAAGCATCGGTCAACCCAAGACGATGATTGTTGCCACCGCCGCATAACACTGCGTATTTTAATGCGGTTCGTAAGCCAGGCAGTGTTTTACGAGTATCTAGGAGTTGGGTATGCAACCCTTGGAGTAAAGCAACATAGCGGCTGACTTCGGTGGCTACGCCGGATAGCGTCTGAACAAAATTTAATGCGGTACGTTCGCCAGTGAGCAAGATGCGAGCGGGGCCGGAAAGGTGGCACAACGTTTGGTTAGCGGTGAGAGCGTCACCGTCTGCCACCAGCCACTCGACCGCAACTTTTCCTCCGAGCTGGATAAAGACTTCGTTCAGCCAGCGTTGCCCGCAGAAAACGCCGGCTTCGCGAGTAATGATAGTCGCGGAGGCTTGTTTATCTGCGGGGAGCAGTTGGGCCGTCAGATCGCGATCGGCATTAACCTCACCGCCTAGATCTTCACTCAGTGCCTGGGCAACGGAAAAGGGAATATCGCTTTGAATTCGCTCTAATAACGCAGTGCGACGACTGTCGGCACTGTAGCTACGTGTCGGCATAGAAAACTCCGAAATGGCGGATAGGTAATAGTTCAAACATGCTACTCTGTTGCTGGCGTCAGTGCTACTACAGAGCCGGTTTAGAATAAGATTGAGGTGACAAATGCAGTTAGAGAATGGCTGGATTGTTGGGATTAAGCGGGTGGTTTCTCCTCATTTTGATCTCAGACCTGAAGATGAGGCTCCCTCTCTTTTGGTCATTCATAATATCAGTTTGCCGCCAGGCGAATTTGGTGGACCTTATATCGACCATTTGTTTACCGGAACTTTGAATGCGGATGAACATCCTTATTTTGCTGATATTGTTCACTTGCGAGTATCGGCGCATTGCCTGATTCGTCGCGATGGCGAAGTTATTCAATATGTGCCTTTTGATAAGCGAGCTTGGCATGCCGGTATATCTCAATTTGCTGGGCGTGAGCGGTGTAACGATTTTTCCATTGGTATCGAGTTGGAGGGAACGGATGTGCTACCGTTTACCGATAAGCAATATCAAAGTCTGAAAAAAATCAGTGTGTTGTTGCTATCCCACTATCCCATTACCCTAGAGCGGATAACCGGGCATAGTGATATAGCTCCCGGCCGCAAAACCGATCCGGGACCCGCATTTGACTGGGCGCTTTATCGACAAAGTTTGACGCCATTATTGGCGTGATTTTGCAGCAATAGAGGTCATGATAGCGGAGGCGCGGATTCCGTCATTTTTACCTTTTTTGTGATAACCGCTGCCGGGAGGCATGGTGCCTGAAGGTTCGGGCAGGTGGAATGTAGAGGGAGATAGGGAATCAATGACGCTTTTTACGCTATTGCTGGTACTGGCCTGGGAACGTTTGTTTAAGTTAGGCGAACATTGGCAGCTGGACCACCGGTTGGAAGCTATTTTTAGTCGGTTGCATCGATATTCGTTGCTGCAAACGCTCGGTCTGGCCATTTTGTGTATGGCTATTGTCGGTTTGATGTTGCAGTTGGTTCAGGATTTTTTGTTTGGCTTGCCACAACTGTTACTGTGGATTGTTATCTGCCTGTTATGCATCGGCGCTGGTGGTATAAGAAAACACTATCGTGCTTACCTGAAAGCCGCCCGACAAGGGGAGGCCAATGCCAGTCTGCAAATGGCGGAAGAGCTGGCATTGATTCATGGATTGCCTGTGGACTGTGGTGAAAAGGACCGTTTACAAGAGTTACAGAATGCGTTGCTATGGATTAACTTCCGCTACTATCTGGCTCCTTTGTTCTGGTTGGTGGTTTGTGGCTCTTATGGCCCGGTAGCTATTACGGGCTACGCGATGTTGCGCGGATACCAAACCTGGCTGGCACGTCACCAAAGCCCTTTGCAACGCTCTCAGTCAGGCATTGACCGGATTTTACACTGGGTTGACTGGATTCCCGTCCGGTTGGTTGGCGTGGCCTACGCACTGCTTGGTCACGGCGAACGTGCGTTGCCGGCGTGGTTTGCCTCTTTGGGGGATTGGCATTCGCCGCAGTATCAGGTGCTCACCCGCTTAGCTCAGTATTCGCTGGCTAGAGAACCGCATCTCGACCCAGTACAAACGCCGCGTGCGGCAGTATCTTTGGCGAGGAAAGTCACGTTGACGATTATAATTGTCGTGGCTTTGCTCACTATCTATGGCGCTCTGGTATAGCGGCATTAGAGGCATTATCGATAAAAACGACAGCTATCTGGAAAGGTAGCTTCGTAAGCATCGGATTGGCAGCAAGAGCCCATCAAAATAAGCGTATGTCTGATTGGTCGGTTTTGTAACAAAAACAATGAAAAACTTAAAATTCAACGAGTTTATTACAGGTTTTAGAGCGTGTTAGCGCTAGCTTCAGTCATTAATGGAGGGAGGGAGTAAGGTTGCGAAATACAGGCAGGGAATTATCGGATTGAAGCATCAAAGTCTGATAGTTTGTTTGCTTCTGATTTCCCCTACACATTAGTTCGCTTTAGGCTTGGGTAATATCAGAGACTCATGGTCGTGATATGGGTAATTATGTCACCGCAGCGCGAGTTTAAGCTCCTTGATAACATAGCCATTTCCGAGGTAACTGACTGATTTTCTCTGGTGTTGTGAGAACAATTAGGCGTGATTTTTCATGTACAAACAATCTGCAATCTGCAATCTGCAATCAATAATCAATAATCAATAATCAATAATCAATAATCAATAATCAATAATCAATAATCAAACGACTTTCGATGAAGCTCAGCAAGCGGCTTTATTACTCTATGGGCAATTAAAAAACAGGCCCACAGTATAAATGCGGGCCTGAACGTTAATGCTTATCGCTTTCAACTAGATAGTGCACAGTGATGAGCGATTAAGCTTTATTCTGCTTAACTCGATTTTTCAGCATATAACCAACCGCTAGCACGATGACCCAGACGGGGATAAGCAAGACGGAAATCTGAATGCCCGGCGTTAGGTACATGATAACCAGAATGCCCGCCAGGAAGGTTAGGCATAGGTAGTTGCTAAAGGGATACCAGAAGGCTTTAAACTTAGGCTCAATTCCCTGCCGGTCTTTCGCTGCGCGGAATTTTAAGTGAGCAAGGCTAATCATTGCCCAGTTGATTACTAGCGCTGAAACCACTAACGCCATCAGTAACTCAAATGCCCGTCCGGGAATCAGATAGTTAATCAATACGCAGAATGCAGTCGCAAAGGCTGAAACGGCAATAGCGATGACCGGTACGCCACGACCATCTACTTTTAATAAAGCTTTCGGGCCGTTCCCTTGCTTGGCTAGACCGAACAGCATACGGCTGTTGCAGTAAACGCAGCTGTTGTACACCGACAACGCGGCGGTAAGCACCACGATATTCAGCACGGTAGCGACAATATTACTGTCTAATGCATGGAAAATTAGTACGAAGGGACTGCCGCCCTCAACCACTTTTCCCCAAGGATAAAGTGAGAGCAATACTGCAAGTGAACCGATATAAAACAGCAAGATCCGATAGATAACCTGATTGGTTGCTTTCGGGATGCTGCGCGCAGGATCTTCTGCTTCTGCCGCTGTGATGCCGACCAGTTCAAGGCCGCCGAAGGAGAACATTATCACTGCCATCGCCATCACTAACCCGATGAAACCATTAGGGAAGAAGCCCCCTTGAGCCCACAGGTTGGTGACCGTTGCCTCTGGGCCACCCTGTCCGCTCAACAACAAATAGCCACCGAATACAATCATCCCGATGATCGCGACCACTTTAATGATGGCGAACCAGAATTCCATTTCGCCATACACTTTAACGTTAGCCAAATTGATAGCGTTGATAGCGAGGAAGAACACTGCGGCGGAAACCCAGGTGGGGATTTCCGGCCACCAGTATTGGACGTAAATCCCCACGGCGGTTAGTTCGGCCATCGCGACCAAAACGTAAAGTACCCAATAATTCCAGCCAGAGGCGAAACCGGCGAAGTTGCCCCAATATTTATAGGCAAAGTGGCTAAATGAACCTGCGACCGGTTCTTCAACGACCATTTCACCCAGTTGGCGCATGATCAGGAAAGCGATAAAACCGCCGATGGCGTATCCCAGCAGCACTGAAGGGCCTGCCATTTTTATGGTTTGTGCAATACCGAGAAAAAGCCCTGTACCAATTGCGCCGCCCAAGGCGATTAGCTGGATATGGCGGTTTTTTAGACCCCGCTTTAGCTCCGCGCCTTCTTGTTGAACACTCATCGTTGCATCCTCTGTCTTTTTGGCTAATGCCCAAATCGTTATTTGTGATGTTGTGTAATTTTGAAATTCCGTTGTTTGTATTGTTTTGTTTACGGGTATTCATTTTGATAATGGTGCCAATGACTACCCATTACGTGAGAATAGTGGTAGGCGAGAATTATTGCATCTGCTTTTTTAATGGATCGTTCGTATTTTATGCATTTAAGAAATACTAAGACCGGTGGCTATTCAGGGAGTTTAAGAAATGGCGAGGGGGAAATGACGGTTTTATAGGCATGCTTCGGTGAAATGAGGATTTATAAAATGGTCAAACCAGTTTTCTGTGACTCATATTCTCGGTCATAAAATAAAGATCGTTGCTGGTGGATTTAAATTCATATTTTTTGATTAAAAAATCATAAAAACATCAACTATAACGCTTCAGCTTGCCTAATTACCCTTTTCATAATCGTTACAATTATTCGGGGGTGAGTAATGGTATTACCACCTATAGGTTACCACTTTGCGGCATAACATTAGTGAAGTTGTTAAAATGTGCTGGCTTTCATGATTTCGGTCAATGTCCGTATGGACAGCTAGTGAATACTTTGTTACTTTATCGTCACGTTTTTGAAATTGGTATTACCAATTGACTCAGCGCCACTCGCAGAGACGAATTCACTCAATACGGCTTACAGCGCGACTCACATAAATTATGGCCTACAACAAAATACGCCAACCCAAATTATCAGATGTTATCGAGCAGCAGCTTGAGTACCTGATCTTGGAAGGGACACTACGTCCGGGCGAGAAATTACCGCCTGAGCGCGAGCTGGCGAAGCAATTTGATGTTTCCCGACCTTCTTTGAGAGAAGCCATTCAGCGACTCGAGGCCAAAGGCCTTCTGCTGCGTCGTCAAGGGGGCGGTACTTTCGTCCAGACGAACCTGTGGCAAAGCTTTAGTGACCCGCTGGCAGAATTGCTGGCCGACCATCCTGAATCACAATTCGATTTGCTGGAAACACGTCATGCCCTCGAAGGTATTGCCGCCTATTACGCGGCTTTACGCGGTACTGATGAAGATCTGCAATGTATTCGTGAATGTCATACTGCGATTCAACAGGCGCAAGACAGCGGTGATTTAGACGCTGAAGCCGATGCAGTTATGCAGTATCAGGTGGCTGTTACAGAAGCGGCTCATAATGTGGTGTTGTTACATTTACTGCGTTGCATGGGGCCGATGTTAGAACAGAATGTTAAACAGAACTTCGAATTGCTTTACTCGCGCCGCGAAATGCTGGCAACGGTAAGCAGTCACCGCGCCGGGATATTCGAGGCGATTGTGGCCCGCGAGCCGGAAAAAGCGCGCGAAGCCTCACACCGCCACTTGGCGTTTATTGAGGAAATTTTGCTGGATCTTAGTCGTGAGAACAGTCGCCGTGAGCGATCGCTCCGACGCCTCCAGCAACGCAAGGATTAAGGGCTTCTCCCCGTCGGGATGGGTTCTAAGTGCTTATTTTGAGCACTAAAAGCGGCAACTAAACTGATGAGCCTATCTTCCGGTGCTTTCACCAGGGCGCGTGTTTTAACCTGGTTTAATCACTCTGGTTAAAACACAGGAAGATAGGCTCCAAATAAACCATTAGAGACAGATAAGGAATACCACCATGTCAGAACGTTTAATTAATGACGTGGATCCGATCGAAACCCGTGACTGGCTACAGGCGATTGAATCGGTTATCCGTGAAGAAGGTGTTGAGCGCGCTCAGTATCTGATTGATCAGGTTTTGGGCGAAGCCCGTAAAGGCGGCGTGAGCGTGGCTGCGGGTTCTGAAAACCGCAACTATGTTAACTCCATCGCAGTAGAAGACGAACCAGCCTACCCTGGCAACCTGGATCTGGAGCGTCGTATTCGCTCTGCAATCCGTTGGAACGCCGTGATGACCGTGCTGCGCGCGTCTAAAAAAGATCTGGATCTGGGCGGCCACATGGCTTCCTTCCAGTCTTCTGCAACCTTCTACGAAGTTTGCTTCAACCACTTCTTCCGTGCGCGTAACCCAAAAGACGGCGGCGATCTGGTTTACTTCCAGGGTCATATCTCCCCAGGCGTTTACGCTCGTGCCTTCCTTGAGGGTCGACTGACCCAAGAACAGATGGACAACTTCCGTCAAGAGGTTCACGGCAAAGGTCTGTCTTCTTACCCGCATCCTAAACTGATGCCTGAATTCTGGCAGTTCCCGACCGTTTCTATGGGTCTGGGTCCAATTAGCGCCATTTATCAAGCTAAGTTCCTGAAATATCTGTCTCACCGTGGTTTGAAAGATACCTCAGCACAAACCGTTTACGCCTTCTTGGGTGATGGCGAGATGGATGAGCCGGAATCCAAAGGTGCGATCACCATCGCTACCCGTGAGAAGCTGGACAACTTAGTCTTCGTTATCAACTGTAACTTGCAGCGCCTTGATGGCCCAGTTACTGGTAACGGCAAAATCATCAACGAACTGGAAGGCATCTTTAGCGGTGCGGGCTGGCAGGTACTGAAAGTTATCTGGGGCGGTCGTTGGGATGAGCTGCTGCGTAAAGATACCAGCGGTAAACTGATTCAGCTGATGAACGAAACGCTGGATGGTGACTACCAGACTTTCAAATCCAAAGACGGTGCCTATGTCCGTGAACACTTCTTCGGCCGTTTCCCAGAAACAGCTGCATTAGTGAAAGACATGACCGACGACGAGATCTGGGCGCTGAACCGTGGCGGTCACGATCCGAAGAAAGTCTTTGCAGCACTGAAAAAAGCGCAAGATACCAAAGGCAAACCAACTGTCATCCTGGCTCATACCATTAAAGGTTACGGCATGGGTGAAACTGCTGAAGGTAAGAACATCGCTCACCAGGTGAAGAAAATGAACATGGACGGTGTTCGTCACTTCCGTGATCGTTTCAATGTGCCAGTTGCTGATTCAGAAATCGAAAAACTGCCATACATCACCTTCGAGAAAGATTCCGAAGAGTACAAGTATCTGCATGAACGTCGTCAGGCGCTGGAAGGCTACGTGCCAAGCCGTTTGCCTAACTTCACCCAGAAACTGGAAATGCCAGCTCTGGAAGATTTCAGCTCCTTGCTGGAAGAGCAGAACAAAGAAATTTCTACCACTATCGCTTTCGTTCGTGCCTTGAACGTGATGCTGAAGAACAAATCGATCAAAGATCGTATTGTTCCAATCATCGCTGATGAAGCACGTACATTCGGTATGGAAGGTCTGTTCCGTCAGATCGGTATTTACAGCCCTAACGGTCAGCAGTATACCCCGCAAGACCGCGAGCAGGTTGCATACTACAAAGAAGACGAGAAAGGTCAGATCCTGCAAGAAGGTATCAATGAACTGGGCGCCGCTTCTTCATGGTTGGCCGCAGCGACTTCTTACAGCACCAACGATCTGCCAATGATTCCGTTCTACATCTACTACTCCATGTTCGGTTTCCAACGTATTGGCGATCTGTGCTGGGCAGCGGGTGACCAACAGGCCCGTGGCTTCCTGATCGGCGGTACTTCAGGTCGTACGACTCTGAATGGTGAAGGTTTGCAGCACGAAGATGGTCACAGCCATATTCAGTCACTGACTATCCCTAACTGTATTTCTTACGATCCGGCTTATGCTTATGAAGTAGCCGTTATCATGCATGACGGTCTGGTACGTATGTACGGCGACGCTCAGGAAAATGTTTACTACTACCTGACTACGCTGAACGAAAACTACCATATGCCAGCTATGCCACAGGGCGCAGAAGAAGGTATCCGTAAAGGTATCTACAAACTGGAAACTCTGGCCGGTGAGAAAGGCAAGGTTCAGTTGATGGGTTCAGGCTCTATCCTGCGTCACGTTCGCGAAGCTGCACAGATTCTGTCTGAACAGTATGGCGTTGGTTCTGATGTGTACAGCGTAACTTCCTTCACCGAACTGGCTCGTGATGGCCAGGACTGTGAGCGTTGGAACATGCTGCACCCAACCGAAACTCCACGCGTACCTTACGTAGCTCAGGTAATGAACGAAGCGCCAGCGGTTGCTTCTACTGACTACATGAAGCTGTTCGCTGAACAGATTCGTAACTTTATTCCTGCCAGCGAGTTCCGCGTACTGGGTACAGATGGTTTCGGCCGTTCTGACAGCCGCGAGAACCTGCGTCACCACTTCGAAGTTGATTCTTCTTATGTTGTGGTTGCAGCACTGGGTGAATTGGCTAAACGCGGTGACATCGACACCAGCGTAGTTGCAGAAGCAATTACTAAGTTTGGTATCGACGCCGATAAAGTTAACCCGCGTCTGGCATAAGAGGTAAAGAACAAATGTCTATCGAAATCAATGTACCAGACATCGGTGCAGATGAAGTTGAAGTCACCGAAATTATGGTGAAAGTCGGCGATACCGTTGAAGTTGAACAGTCGCTGATCGCTGTAGAAGGTGATAAAGCCTCTATGGAAGTTCCATCACCTCAAGCGGGTGTGGTGAAAGAAATCAAAGTTGCGGTTGGCGATAAAGTCGAAACCGGCAAACTGATCATGGTCTTCGAATCAGCGGCAGGTGCCTCACCGGCACCGGCTAAAGCAGAAGAGAAAGCGGCTGCACCTGCGGCTAGCGCAGCGAAAGATGTTGCGGTACCGGATATCGGTTCTGACGAAGTTGAAGTCACCGAGATCATGGTTAAGGTTGGCGACAGCGTTGAAGCTGAACAGTCTCTGATTACCGTAGAAGGCGACAAAGCCTCTATGGAAGTTCCGGCTCCGTTCGCTGGCATCGTGAAAGAAATCAAAATTAGCACCGGCGATAAAGTGAGCACCGGATCTCTGATCATGGTCTTCGAAGTTGCAGGTGCTGCGGCACCGGCAGCAGCGGCACCTGCTCCTGCAGGTGCTCCGGCTACGCCAGCGGCTTCCGCGGCTAAAAACGTTGAAGTTCCTGACATCGGCGGTGATGAAGTTGAAGTCACCGAAGTGATGGTGAAAGTGGGCGACAAAGTTGCCGCTGAACAATCCCTGATCACCGTTGAAGGTGACAAAGCTTCAATGGAAGTTCCTGCTCCATTCGCTGGCACCGTGAAAGAAATTAAAATCAGCACCGGCGACAAAGTGAAAACCGGCTCTCTGATCATGGTCTTCGAAGTTGAAGGCGCAGCGCCTGCGGCAGCTCCGGCTCCACAAGCAGCGGCACCTGCGGCAGCGGCTCCGGCCAAAGCGGCAGCGCCAGCAGCTAAAGCGGAAAGCAAAGGCGAATTCGCTGAGAATGCAGCTTACGTACACGCCACTCCGGTTGTGCGTCGTTTGGCTCGTGAATTCGGCGTTAACCTAGCGAAAGTGAAAGGAACGGGCCGTAAAGGTCGTATCCTGCGCGAAGACGTTCAGGCATACGTGAAAGATGCGGTGAAACGTGCTGAAGCTGCTCCGACAGCCGCGGCTGGCGGCGGTCTGCCAGGCATGCTGCCTTGGCCGAAAGTTGACTTCAGCAAGTTCGGTGAAATCGAAGAAGTGGAATTGGGTCGTATTCAGAAAATCTCTGGTGCTAACCTGAGCCGCAACTGGGTCATGATTCCTCATGTTACTCAATTCGACGAAGCGGATATCACTGACGTTGAAGCATTCCGTAAGCAACAAAACGTGGAAGCTGAGAAGAAGAAACAGGATCTGAAAATCACCCCGCTGGTGTTCTTGATGAAGGCCGCTGCTAAAGCATTGGAAGAGTTCCCACGCTTTAACAGCTCTATTTCTGAAGACGGTCAGAAACTGACTCTGAAGAAATACATCAACATTGGTGTGGCTGTTGATACGCCAAACGGTTTGGTTGTTCCGGTCTTCCGTGATGTTAACAAGAAGGGCATCGTTGAGTTGTCTCGCGAGCTGTCTGTTATCTCTAAGAAAGCACGTGACGGCAAACTGACCGCATCCGATATGCAGGGCGGCTGTTTCACCATTTCCAGTCTGGGCGGCATCGGCGGAACGGCGTTTACGCCAATCGTCAACGCACCAGAAGTGGCTATCCTGGGTGTGTCTAAATCATCCATGAAACCCGTTTGGAATGGTAAAGAGTTCGCTCCGCGTCTGATGTTGCCTCTGTCTCTGTCCTTCGATCACCGCGTGATTGATGGGGCGGCAGGTGCGCGCTTCGCAGCTTACATTGCCACCATTATGGCTGATATTCGCCGTCTGGTTATGTAATAGCTTAGGCCGGCCTAGCGCCGGCCTTATTATTACTTAGCTTAGGGTTATATCACTGATAGTTATGAACCGACCTTGTTTTGCTCGTTACATTAGTAGACAAGGTTGTTGAGACACTCGTCACGCGATGCGGCTTTTCAGCCTATTAACAATTCTGTAAACTGCTCGCAGTGTAAGCGTCCCGGTGGATGAAGGGCGTTATGAACTTTATTAGCCTAATAAATGACGTCTGACCCGCCGGACAAACAATTAAGAGGTCATGATGAGTACTGAAATTAAAACTCAGGTCGTGGTACTTGGGGCGGGCCCAGCAGGATATTCTGCTGCTTTTCGTTGTGCGGACTTAGGTCTGGAAACCATTCTGGTTGAGCGTTACTCCACTCTGGGTGGCGTTTGCCTGAACGTGGGTTGTATCCCATCAAAAGCATTGCTGCATGTTGCAAAAGTGATCGAAGAAGCCAAGGCGCTGGCTGAGCACGGCATTGTTTTTGGCGAGCCTAAGACTGACATTGATAAAGTTCGTGTCTGGAAAGACAAAGTTATCACTCAGTTGACCGGTGGTTTGGCTGGTATGGCTAAAGGCCGTAAAGTCAAAGTAGTTAACGGTTTCGGTAAATTTACCGGCGCGAATACTCTGGTTGTTGAAGGCGAAAATGGTCCAACTACCATCACCTTTGATAATGCCATTATCGCTGCGGGTTCTCGTCCGATCCAACTGCCTTTCATTCCTCATGAAGATCCACGCGTGTGGGATTCAACGGATGCACTGGCACTGAAATCTGTCCCAGAACGTCTGTTGGTCATGGGCGGCGGTATCATCGGTCTGGAAATGGGTACCGTTTACCATGCTCTGGGTTCGAAAATTGATGTGGTAGAAATGTTCGATCAGGTGATTCCAGCGGCTGATAAAGACGTAGTGAAAGTCTTCACTAAGCGTATCAGCAAGCAGTTCAACCTGATGCTGGAAACTAAAGTTACAGCAGTAGAAGCCAAAGAAGACGGCATCTATGTAACGATGGAAGGCAAAAAAGCGCCAGCAGAGCCACAGCGTTACGATGCCGTTCTGGTTGCGATTGGCCGTGTACCTAACGGTAAACTGCTGGATGCGGGTCAGGCTGGCGTAGAAGTTGACGAGCGTGGTTTCATCAACGTCGACAAACAGTTACGTACCAATGTACCGCACATCTTTGCAATCGGTGACATCGTGGGTCAGCCAATGCTGGCACATAAAGGTGTTCATGAAGGCCACGTTGCTGCTGAAGTTATCGCCGGTATGAAGCACTACTTCGATCCGAAAGTGATCCCATCCATTGCGTACACTGAACCAGAAGTCGCATGGGTTGGTTTGACCGAGAAAGAAGCAAAAGAGAAAGGCATCAGCTACGAAACCTCCACCTTCCCGTGGGCGGCATCTGGCCGTGCTATCGCTTCAGATTGCGCAGACGGTATGACCAAACTGATCTTCGACAAAGAAACTCACCGTATCATTGGTGGCGCTATTGTCGGTACTAACGGTGGGGAACTGTTAGGGGAAATCGGTCTGGCAATTGAGATGGGTTGTGATGCAGAAGATCTGGCATTGACTATCCATGCTCACCCGACGTTGCACGAATCTGTTGGTTTGGCTGCTGAGATTTACGAAGGTAGCATTACCGACCTGCCTAACCCTAAAGCGAAAAAGAAATAATTTCTGATTGCTGATGTGTTAGTTAAAGCGGCTCCTAATTCAGGGGCCGTTTTTTATTGGGGCAAAGGGGAAAATGTGTCAATGAACTGAATCAGTTCACCTGCGCTACCGGTGGCAATGGTTCATCGGTAAGGGCCAGCATGTCGACCTTGAAGGTTGAGCCTTCTGCCGATTCTTCTACACTGGTGACAAGGAAACGGCTTTTAGGCAAGAAGATACGTTCCTCTCCTGGTTCGTCGAGTAATTCGCTGATATCAGTACTGTTGGTACGTTCAAGAAAATATCTTATGGTGTATCTGACGTTGATTTTTCCCTCTTCCAGCTCTTGGCTAGTGAATGGGTCGATAAGATCCTCATCAGCGGTAGTGCTCAAGAATGTATCTATTTGGATGGTTTCTTCAGGTATAACTTTAGATAAGAAGTCAGCGCGATCTCTGACTTCCCCTCGGTAAACTTCGCTAACGCTGCTCTCTTCTTCGGAAATAATATAGCCGTTCTCACGTAATGAGACATTAATATCAGAGTGGTTATCTAATGCTGTGTAGGCTTCTGTTATTTCAGTTTCTAATTCATTATTAGTGGTTCCATTTCTCATGGCATTATTTATGGTCACGAATCTTTCTTCTTGAAAGTTTCTAATGGCAAAGTATTCTCGGAAGCTTATTTTTTTATGTGCAGAGATTGAATTATAGCGTTGAATTTCATCGTCAATATTTAGGTCGCATTCATCTAATCTCGTTTTTCCATATATCACTTCAAGCTCTTCTTTTATTGTCGGAGTTTCATTAGGCGTTATCGGTGCCATTTGGTCAATTCTATTCTTGTCCACCATAATATTACCTTCAACATCATAATAGGCATCTGTCGAAGTAGAAGAGCCGTAAGAGGATGAAGACGCCGGGTGGGCTGATGAAGAGCTACTGCTATCCGATGGTTTTATTTTGGCTATTTTAGGTGGGGGATCATCACCTAAAGTTGGTGGATTGGTATCACCGAACAGGAACCCGACCTTGCCATTTACCCTCTGTAGTCGACTCGATATTTTGGGTTTAGGTTTCGATGTTGTGGGTAATAGCGGGGTTCGCTCTGTATTGACCCCGATGCGCGAGCTTGGCCTGGTAGCAATATTCACTCTGGGCTTTGCTGCCGTAGTCGCTCCTGGCTTGGCAGCAAGACTGACTTTAAATCCTCTGGGCTGCGGGGTTGGCCCCATACTTAATACGCCAAGACCGACTTCAAGCGCGATTTCCGCGCCGGTTCTGGGAGGTGTTTTCCCCTGATCTTTTGGGACGGTTTTACAAGGAACTCCGCGTTCCCATTTACAATGGCGTGACTGAAAGCTGGACCAGCTTTCGTTATTCGATTGCCATTTAGGTTGAGCTTCTCGTCCATGGGAAATATTGAATGATAATGTTGTGAATAACAAAGTTGAAAATGTTATGGTTAATCTCATATTCACTCCTTATTTGTTTAAATGAGAATACCTTCAGAATATAAAATTAAATATTATAAATACGGCTTGTGGTTTTAAATTGGAGGTTTGCGGTTTCAAAATTAGCATTGAATTGTAAGTTTGAACTTGTGAGGTAAGTGGATTTGACTTTATATAATGAGTATTACGTATGACAATTAATTAACTGTTTAATACTATATTAGTTAAGGATGGAAATTAGTTAAGGATAGAAACCTTCACGAATTTGCCGCGGAGTGATATTAAATGTGCGTCGCAGTGCGGTCGCAAAGTTTGCGGAGCTGGTATATCCGGCAATGGCAGCGGCCTGATCGATACTGACACCTTCTTTTTTTAAGGCCAGCATGGCGCGCTTCAATCGGCAATGGCGCAAATATTCAAATACTGTCACGTTATAGTTCTCCCGGAAACGGCGTTGTAGCGTGCTTGGGCTCATATTAATTGACTGAGCCAGTTCCTGTAGTGAAAGTTGGTCGGCCTCGCCGCTTTCCAGCCAGTCACGTAACTGTTGAATCCGATTCAGGCCGCGCAGAGATATTTTGTTTTGCTGTTGGCTTGATTGTTCCAGTGAGCTGAATGCCTCAATAATCAGACCAATACACTGGCTTTCACAGCGTAACCGCTCCAGTGGCGTGCCGTAGGGGGGCGCACTGGCTATTTGTTGGGCGATTGAAAGTGCCTGTACAGATGGTTGCCATAAATGAATTGCCAGATGTTGCTGAGTGAAGTCGTACAGTTTTTCCCATCCTCCTTCCTGCGGTAGCAAATCCCCATATAGCCATTCGCGGTCAAAGGTCAGCGTTAAAGTGCGTTCATGACCATTCTTCTTTCCATGCCGGGTAAATAACGTGTTCTCAACGAGAGAAATCAGAGAGGAAGGTCCTTTCTCATGTAGCTCTAATGGTTTGCCTCCAAAGGATATATGCGCGCTGCCGCTCACTACGATAGCCAGTTTGAGTGAAGGGGGTAGACAGTTCTGCGTTTTGATGTCGTAAAGATTAGTGACATTCGCCGTATGCAGAATTAAATGGGGGTTGAGGCGCAGCACCTGAAAATCACCAAATAGCACCGGGTCGGTGGCAGAGGACTTCCCTCCGCTCAGGCGATAGTCGCTGGCGACCAAATTGGACTGTTGCACAATTTGCTCTGGATAGATTGGTTTAGAAGAAGGCGAAACCTTGCGCACAGTATTTTTTTTCATCGCCGACAAGATGACCCCCCTTGAGTATGGTCTCCATACTTTTACCCGATGACATTGACGCTGCGGCAAAGAGCTTTGCCGTTTTCACAAACCTTTTTCCTGTAGCGCAATGTAACAATTAGCGCACTGAATGGGTAATGAAAATAATTATCAATCTTGTTTGTTTTGTTGGCTCGTTAATCAGTCGACGGGGACGCTCTCCGTCGCAATGCGTTGCGGGCGCCTGCACTAGGGAAATTATTTATAATGATGAATGTCAAATGGCAGCGGCGCTACCTGACGACCATGATCGGCCTGTGTCTCTCCACACCGTTGTGGGTGCAAGCTCAAAATAATATCAAAACCGGTACGGATACCGCGTCAACCGAACAGCCGGAATCCACATCTACATCGAAAAAAACCAATGCGCTAACCAGTGGCGACACTTTGGTGGTAACGGCAGAGCAGCAGGTACGACAGGCGCTAGGCGCTTCGGTTATCACGGCGGAAGATATACGCAAACGGCCACCGGCCAATGATTTATCCGAAATCATCCGAACTATGCCGGGGGTGAATCTTTCTGGTAATTCCGCTAGCGGTCAGCGCGGCAATAACCGCCAAATCGATATTCGCGGTATGGGGCCGGAAAATACCCTGATTATGATCGACGGCATTCCCGTTTCCAGTCGCAATGCGGTACGTTACGGCTGGCGCGGCGAGCGTGATACTCGCGGTGATACCAATTGGGTTCCCGCCAATATGGTGGAGAAAATCGAAGTGTTGCGTGGCCCTGCGGCAGCTCGCTATGGCAATGGTGCCGCTGGGGGCGTGGTGAATATCATCACTAAGCAGCCGGACAAACAGCGACAAGGTAGCTGGAATGCCTATATGAATGTGCCGCAGCACAGTAAGGAAGGGGCGACCCGTCGCACTGACTTTAGCCTGATGGGACCACTGAGTGATACGCTCAGCTTCCGTTTATACGGCAGATACAATAAAACCGATGCCGATGAATGGGATATCAACGCAGGTCATGAATCATTGCGTACGGGCAATCAGGTTGGGACTTTACCTGCCGGACGCGAAGGCGTACGTAATAAAGATATCAGTGGCTTACTGCGCTGGGATTTCAGTCCCGGTCAGTCTCTGGAATTCCAAGCAGGCTATAGCCGCCAGGGAAATATTTACGCCGGTGATACGCAAAATACCAACAGTAACGCCATTGTGCGCAGCTTGTATGGTGCTGAAACTAACCGCATGTATCGCGAGAGTTTCTCGGCAACTCACCGCGGATTCTGGGATAGCGGCATGAGCACGACGTCCTATCTTCAATATGAAGAAACCCGAAATTCGCGGCTGGGTGAAGGTCTGGCTGGCGGTACTGAAGGTATTTTCTCAAACCGCGATTTTAATACCATCACACTGGATAACTACGTCGCGCACAGCGAAGTTAATTTGCCCTTCGAGTGGGGGATAAATCAGATAGTGACCATTGGGGCGGAGTGGAACGATCAGAAAATGCACGATCCTGCCTCCAATACTCAAACCACGATTGAAGGCGGTAGCGTAGGTGGTTTGAATGATTCCGGGCGCAATACGCGCACATCGGCGCAAATTGCTTCTCTGTTTGTGGAAGATAATATCGAGCTGACGGAAACGACAATGTTGACTCCGGCAGTGCGTTACGATCATCACAGTAAAGCTGGGAGCAACTGGAGTCCGGGTGTGAACCTTTCTCAGGAGCTGGGCGATAATGTTACGCTAAAAATGGGGATTGCCCGTGCTTACAAAGCGCCAAATCTGTATCAAACCAACCCGGACTATCTGCTATATAGCCGTGGGCAAGGCTGTTACGGTGGCGGCGGGAGTTGCTATTTGATGGGGAACGAGTCTCTGTCGGCGGAAACCAGCGTAAATAAAGAGATCGGTCTGGAATTCCATCAGGATGGGCTGATTGCCGGTGTCACTTACTTCCGTAACGATTATCGTAATAAGATTGAGCCGGGTTTGGTATCAATAGGTCATGCCAGCGGTGGGACAGGTGCCTATGTGGATTCAGATATTTTCCAATGGGAAAACGTGCCTAAAGCCTTGGTGGAAGGGCTGGAAGGCAGCCTGGCGGTTCCGGTTACTGATGATGTGCTGTGGAGCAGTAACCTGACCTACATGCTGAAATCGGAGAACAAAACCACCGGGGATTATCTTTCCATCACGCCAGAGTTCACGCTGAATAGCTCTCTGAGTTGGCAGGCGACGGATGATTTATCGTTGATGACCCATGTGGTGTGGTACGGTCGCCAAAAACCGAAGAAATTCGACTATCAGGGAAATCCAGTTACAGGTACAGCGACCAGAGAACTCAGTCCTTACGCGGTATTTGGTTTGAGCGGCAGCTATACGCTGACTAAGAATGTCAGTGTCACTACTGGGATTGAAAACCTGTTTGATAAACGCCAGTTCCGTGCGGGTAACGCGCAGAGTGTGGCGGGCATTGAAGGCGCCGGAGCCGCAACTTATAACGAACCGGGACGCACTTTCTTCCTTAGCCTGAATACGCAGTTCTAATCGTTAAGTTTAGTGAATAAAATCGATAGCCCGTAGCGATACGGGCCGTTGTTGATAACAAATATCAGTGCAATCAATCACCTTTTGCCCCCCAGTGACAGCTTCAAAGTAAAGCTACCACTCGAGTGAAACAGCAAATGGTTTGGGCTATCCAACGCCCGCCACCTGATTTTTTAACCATAAAAATTGACCGTTATCGGATTGACCTTATTTTCTGCTCCCTACGCAAACCCTTACTCCTATCAGCCTGATCCGCAATACATAACCCGCACGGAGAGATAGTATCCATTGCAAGAATATGGTTATTATGTTGCGGAGTATTTATCACCGAAACCACTTGGTTAGCCACGAATTGATATCCCAAACAAATTTTTCAGGTGATTACACTGTGCTCAACGATTCAGCAAAAATTTAATGTTGCTTTTATGTGAACGAATTAACAACCAGTTCAAATCCTGATATGCTGGCTGCGCAGAACCGGGCACTTACCCTACAACTTTAGGCATCGATTTCGGTGACCGGAGAGAACGGTTAGCCAGGCAAAATAAATGATAATGAAAGCGAGGAGAATGTCGTGCTAGAAGAATACCGTAAGCACGTAGCCGAGCGTGCCGCTGAGGGGATCGTCCCGAAGCCATTGGATGCATCTCAAATGGCCGCGCTGGTTGAAGCATTAAAGAATCCGCCTGCGGGCGAAGAAGAATTCCTGTTAGACCTGCTGATCAACCGCGTTCCACCTGGCGTTGATGAAGCAGCCTACGTAAAGGCCGGTTTCTTGGCCGCCATCGCTAAAGGCGACGCTACCTCTCCACTGATTACTCCTGAAAAAGCCGTCGAGTTGCTCGGTACTATGCAGGGCGGATATAACATCCATCCTCTGATTGATGCGCTGGATAACGAAAAGCTGGCACCTATCGCAGCTAAAGCCTTATCTCACACGTTGCTGATGTTCGATAACTTCTATGACGTGGAAGAAAAAGCCAAATCCGGCAACCCGCATGCCAAACAAATCATGCAGTCTTGGGCCGATGCGGAATGGTATCTGTCTCGCCCGGCGCTGGCGGACAAAATCACCGTTACGGTATTTAAAGTGACCGGTGAAACCAACACCGATGATTTGTCTCCGGCACCTGATGCTTGGTCGCGCCCAGATATTCCATTGCACGCACTGGCTATGCTGAAAAATGCTCGCGAAGGCATTTACCCCGATCAGCCGGGCAGCGTTGGCCCGATTAAACAAATCGAAGAGCTGAATAAGAAAGGTTTCCCGCTGGCTTACGTCGGTGATGTTGTGGGTACCGGTTCTTCCCGTAAATCTGCCACTAACTCAGTGCTGTGGTTTATGGGTGACGACATTCCTTACGTGCCGAATAAGCGCGGTGGTGGTGTGGTTTTAGGTGGCAAAATTGCGCCTATCTTCTTTAACACTATGGAAGATGCCGGGGCATTACCGATCGAAGTTGACGTTGCCAAACTGAATATGGGCGACGTGATTGATATCTTCCCGTATTTGGGTGAGGTGCGTCGCCATGATACCGGTGAAGTGCTGGCGACTTTTGAACTGAAAACCGATGTTTTGCTGGATGAAGTTCGCGCCGGTGGGCGTATTCCTCTGATCGTCGGCCGAGGTTTGACCACTAAGGCACGGGAAGCCTTGGGGTTGCCACCGAGCGAAATTTTCCGTCAGGCCAAGCCGGTTGCCAAAAGCAATAAAGGCTTCTCTCTGGCACAGAAAATGGTCGGTCGCGCCTGTGGCGTTGACGGTGTGCGCCCGGGCGAATACTGCGAACCTAAAATGACCTCCGTGGGCTCTCAGGATACAACCGGGCCTATGACGCGCGACGAGCTGAAAGATCTGGCGTGTCTGGGTTTCTCCGCTGATTTGGTGATGCAGTCATTCTGTCATACCGCCGCTTATCCTAAGCCGGTTGACGTGACCACTCACCATACGTTGCCTGATTTCATCATGAACCGCGGTGGGGTTTCCCTGCGTCCCGGTGACGGTATCATTCACTCATGGCTGAACCGTATGCTGTTGCCGGATACCGTCGGTACCGGCGGTGACTCCCATACCCGTTTCCCTATCGGGATTTCCTTCCCTGCTGGCTCGGGTCTGGTGGCGTTTGCTGCGGCGACTGGCGTTATGCCGCTGGATATGCCGGAATCGGTGCTGGTGCGCTTTAAAGGCAAAATGCAGCCGGGTATCACTCTGCGTGATTTGGTACATGCCATTCCCTATTATGCCATTCAGGAAGGCTTGCTGACCGTTGAGAAGAAAGGAAAGAAAAATATCTTCTCTGGCCGGATCTTGGAAATCGAAGGTTTGCCTGAGCTGAAAGTGGAGCAGGCGTTTGAACTGGCTGATGCTTCCGCCGAACGTTCCGCCGCCGGTTGTACCATTAAGCTGGATAAAGCGCCGATCGAAGAATATCTGCAATCCAATGTGGTATTGCTGAAGTGGATGATTGCCGAAGGCTATGGCGATCGCCGTACTCTGGAACGCCGCATTACTGGCATGGAAAACTGGCTGGCTAACCCGAATCTGTTAGAAGGGGATGCCGACGCAGAATATGCTGCAGTGATCGAAATTGATTTGGCCGAGATCACTCAGCCTATTCTGTGTGCGCCAAACGATCCGGACGATGCTCGCCTGTTGTCTGACGTAGCAAACAGCAAGATCGACGAAGTCTTTATCGGTTCATGTATGACCAACATCGGGCATTTCCGCGCTGCCGGTAAGCTGCTGGATCAACATAAAGGTCAGCTACCGACTCGCCTGTGGGTCGCACCACCAACCAAAATGGATGCCGCTCAGCTAACGGAAGAAGGCTATTACAGCATCTTTGGTAAGAGTGGGGCGCGCGTTGAAATTCCGGGCTGTTCACTGTGTATGGGTAACCAGGCGCGCGTGGCCGACGGGGCAACGGTAGTATCTACCTCGACCCGTAACTTCCCGAACCGTTTGGGTACCGGTGCCGATGTGTATCTGGCTTCAGCTGAATTGGCGGCTATCGCTGCGTTGTTAGGCCGTCTACCTACGCCGGACGAATACCAGACTTATATGGCTCAGGTTGATAAGACCGCGGTTGATACTTATCGTTATCTTAATTTCGATAAGTTAAATGAATATACAGAGAAAGCTGACGGCGTCATTTTCCAGACTGCACTGTAAGATATTTTTTGTATTAACCATGAGTTATTACTAATAATTAGAAGGGGGCCGATGGCCTCCTTTTTATTGCCTTGTATTCCGTGCTACGGGCGATTTCCTATGTGATTTCTGAGTATTACTCGCGATAGAACATTCTGGATTTTGTTTCTGCCAGAGTGGGTAAGCGGCGTTTGATTCTCTATTTATCACCCATTCTCCCCGTTAAATACCCTGCCTAAACATTAGACTGTCTTTATTATCCACTGCGATAGGCTACGCTTTCAAAGCAGCCAGCGGCTGTAAGCAGGCGTTTATCCTTTTTTTTCACAGCGGAAATAACCTAATGACGACACAGACCTCCGATTCATATTCGATAAAAAATCATAATAGGATGGCAGGTAAGCGTGTACTTATTACTGGTGGTACATCGGGTATAGGTTTGGCGGCGGCAGAGCTGATGTTGCAGCAGGGCGCTCAGGTTGCGATTACGGGGATTACACCGGAAAGCCTGGAGAATGCCTGTAAAACTCTACCTGCTGCCAGAATTTATGCCAGTGAATCCGGTAGTATTCAGGAACAGAAGAGATTGGCTGAAAAAATTAAACAGGATTTTGGTCAGTTAGATGCCTTGGTACTGAATGCGGGAATGGGGATTTGGCATTCACTGGAAGATTGGACCGAAGCTGATTTTGATCGGCAGATGTCAGTGAATTTTAAAGGGCCATTCTTCTTACTACAGGCCCTAAGACCCTTGTTGAGCAACCCAGCCTCGGTGGTGATAACCACTTCTATTGCCGCTCATCGTGGTTTGCTTGGTGCGCCTATTTACGGTGCTTCCAAGGCGGCGCTGCTGGCGGTAATGCGTGGTTTAACCACGGAATTAGCCGCCGATGGCATCAGAATTAACGCGATTTCACCCGGCCCGGTGAATACGCCAATTTTGTATAAACAGGGCATGGATGGGGATAAATTCCACGAGCAGTTTACGCCGCTGCTCCCAGTGCAACGTTTCGCTGAAGCCATAGAAATTGCTCAGGCTATTCTGTTTCTAGCGTCTGATGAATCCAGTTATTTGTACGGAAGTGATATCGTGGTCGACGGCGGCTTGATGGCAACATTCCCCGGCTAAATACTCCGGCTTATACAGCTAAGTGTGATGCAACCCTTTCAAACTGCGGTTTAAGTCGCTATATTTCGCATCTAATACGCGGGGGGCCAAGGGTCTCCCGTTTTTATTGGGTGTCATCGCAAGATGTTGCATAACTTTGCGAGCTTGGACTTAGTTAGCCCGCCAATAATGTTTAAACTGATAGTAAGAGCAACAGGAGGGCGTGCTATGGACTATGAATTTTTGCGTGATCTAACGGGGCAGGTAATCGTCAGATTCTCCATGGGGCATGAAGTGATCGGCCACTGGCTCAATGAAGAAATTAAAGGTGACTTGACTAAACTCGATGAGATCGAAACCGCGGCGGCTCAGGTTGCCGGTAGTGAACGCCAATGGCAGCAGGTAGGCCATGAATACACTTTGTGGCTGGACGGTGAAGAGGTGATGGTTCGGGCTAACCAACTTGATTTTGAAGGCGATGAAATTGAAGAAGGTATGAACTATTACGATGAGGAAAGCCTCTGCATGTGCGGATTAGAGGATTTCCTCGCCGTGTTAAAAGGCTATCGAGCCTTTATTCTGAAATATTGATTTTTATTTCGCTCTTGGTGAGGCTGGCGCTCGGCTGGCAGACCAACACAAAAGCGAACCGGCTATCACCATTCCGACGCCCGGTAGAAACGCGGCTGACGGTGGCGTACTGAGCCATAAACTGGCAATCAGTACTGACAGCAAAGGCGTAAAATATGAAAGGGCTGCGACCAACGTGGCGTTGCCCTTCTTCATGGCGCTATCCCAGCATTGGTAGGCCAGCGCAGTACTGCAGCCCATCATCAACAGCTCCATGACTGCCTGCGGTGTAAAATGAAGTGGCCCCGGAGTCAGGGTAAAAAACAGTAGCCACAGGCACAGCGCACAGGCCAGAAGAAACAGCGGCAGTACACCGCGGCCACGGCTATAAATGCGCACCAGATTGGAATAAATTGCCCAAGCAAAGGCGGCGAGCAGCGCTAAGCTATAAGCTAGCGGGTTATGGTTGATATTTTCTGCCAAGATACTGATATCCAGACCATTTCCACCGCTGACAACCCAAATGACGCCGAATAAAGCAATTGCAGCCCCTAACCATAGCCACCAGCGGGTGCGTAACCGTAGTAGTACGACGGCGAAAAGCAGCGTGAGGCTGGGCCACAGATAGTTGATCAGGCCAATTTCCAGCGTCTGTTGGCGATCGCTCGCCATTCCGATGGCAATGGCAAAAGCAACCATATAAATAACGAATAATAACCCGCATCCCCATAAGTAGGCCGGATGCTGGCCGCGAATCTGCGGCTTACCGCCCACCAGCCAGACCAGTATTCCGCTGACGCTATAGATTGCCGCTCCGGCACCAAAGGGGCCTAAGGTTTCGGCTAACCCACGAGTGAGTGCGACGCTCATGCTCCAAAGTAAAATAGCAACAATGCCTAATAATGTGGCGGTACGTTCCATGTGGGTAGACTCGACGTCGGCGATGAAATATCAGCCAGCCAGAGTACGACATTCGTGCAGGAAAAAATGGGATGATGGGTTGATTTATCGTTGTTTTATCGGAAAGAAAGCGTGGCGAGGATAAAAACACACAGGCAGGAAGACCTGCCTGTGAGTCATTGCACGTCGATCATACTTCCGGAACGTTGCGTCCGTAGTAGATTTCCTGCATTTCTTTGTACAGTAAACGAGTGATGGTTTCTCTTTCTTCATCGCTCAGTTGTTCTGGTTTGGCGTTAAACAGATAGTGCTTCAGATCGAAATCTTTCAGCATCATCTTGGTATGGAACATATTTTCCTGGTAAACGTTCACATCCATCATGTGGTACAGCGACTTCATATCATCTGACATAAAGTTCTGGATCGAATTGATCTCATGATCGATGAAGTGTTTCACGCCTTTAACGTCGCGGGTAAAGCCGCGTACCCGATAATCCATAGTTACGATATCAGATTCAAGCTGGTGGATCAGATAGTTCAGCGCTTTCAGCGGTGAAATAACGCCACAGGTAGAAACTTCGATATCGGCACGGAAAGTACATAGCCCGCCTTCAGGATGGCTTTCAGGATAGGTATGCACACAAATGTGGCTCTTATCCAAATGAGCAACCACGGAGTTAGGCAGCGGGCCGGGATGTTCTGATGTATCGACATCACGAGGATCGATTGGCTCTTCGCTGACTAAGATAGTGACACTGGCACCCTGGGGATCGTAATCCTGACGAGCGATATTTAAAATATTCGCGCCGATGATCGAGCAGGTTTCGCTCAAGATCTCGGTCAAGCGGTTGGCATTGTATTGTTCGTCAATGTAGGCGATATAGCCATCGCGGTCATCTGCGGTCTTGGCATAACAAATATCGTAAATACAAAAACTCAGGCTCTTGGTCAGATTGTTGAAGCCGTGCAGTTTAAGCTTGTGCAATTTAGTTCACCCCCTTACGGATTAATACTCAACGTTTTGTGGAAAGTGCATTCAGCAGATACTGTGGCAGGGCAAAGCTACCGACGTGAATTGCTGGATTATAATAACGACAGGTCAGGCCTGCTTGTTCAAACCGGGCTTGCAGCGTAGCGAGATCTAACTGACGCAGCGCCGGGTTTTGCGTAGCCCAAGCAAAGGTCATGATACCGCCGTAATATGTCGGAATTGCTGCCTGATAGAAACTGACATCGCCGAAATAGTTGCTGAGTTTTTTATGGCTATCGACGGCTTCATCCTGCTGGAGGAAACACACGCCGTTTTGCGCGACGAAAATACCGCCTTCGTTCAGACTACGGGCGCAACCTTCGTAGAAGGCAGAGGTGAACAGGCTTTCGCCTGGGCCGATTGGGTCGGTGCAGTCAGAGATAATGACATCAAACTTTTCGGTGGTCTGATTAACGAAGTTAACGCCGTCGTCGATCACCAGTTTGAAGCGCGGATCGTCATAGGCTCCGGCATTGTGGTTCGGCAGATACTGGCGGCAGAATTCTACGACGCCGGCATCGATTTCCACCATAGTGATTTGTTCAACGGTGCTGTGGCGGCTGACTTCACGCAGCATGGCACCGTCGCCGCCGCCGATGATCAATACTTTCTTCGCCTGCCCGTGAGCCAGCAGCGGAACGTGGGTCATCATTTCGTGATAGATAAATTCATCACGCTCAGTCGTTTGCACTACGCCATCCAGCGCCATGACGCGGCCTAAAACCGGGTTCTCGAAGATCACCAGATCCTGGTGCTCGGTTTTCTCGCGGTACAGAATATTCTCTACAGAGAAATACTGGCCGAAATTGGCATGGAGCGTTTCATACCAAAGCTCTTTCTGGGACATGTTAGGGCTCTCCTCCGCGGTAACAGCCATGAAAAATGGGCGCAACATCATAGCCAACTCTGCCCGAGGTTGCACGGTTGAATTTCAGACAGAGGCTATTAGGCGAGTTATTAGTTGGCGTAGGCCAATAAACTCAGTGAATCGCGTGCTAGGAATTTGCATTTGGTGGGAGCCGGAATGGCGATGCCGCGCAAATCGCGATAGCTCTCTTCACCCAGGCCTTTCATATTGAAGCTATTATAGTTACGTAAATCCCAACGATTCTGCTGGGCAAAATATACAATCGCCCGCTTAATTTCCGTATTAGGTAGTTCGTTGTAGCCGCAATCATTCTTCAGATAAATGAAAACCGCAGTGAGATCGGCAAGATCTTCTGCTTCGGATTCGGTTAAAGCTTGGCTGGCAGATGAAAATCCACACAGAGCGAGCAGCAGCACGACTAACTTTGTTCTTTTCATGGCGGAAATTTGCTTATTTAATTGTCAATAAACGTTAACACATTTGGACAGTCCCACACTAAATTTTCTTATATAACCTTGGCGTTAACGCTCAGACTGAGCAATTGCCTCTTGACCTTACCGCAAGGGGAGGGTTTAGGCTCTTCACTAATTATGTACTCTGCTGCAGTTTCTGCACTGATTAATCATTTTGAGGGGACGACCATGTTGCGCCGTGATTTCATCAAATTGACGGCGGCTCTTGGAGCCGCCACGTCTCTGCCTCTCTGGAGCCGAGCGGCTTTTGCTGCTGAACGCCCTAGCTTGCCGATTCCTCCGTTGCTACAACCTGATGCAAGCGGCAAAATCCAATTGCAACTGCAAACCGGTAGCATGGTCTGGGTTCCTGGTAAAACGACTCAAACCTGGGGAATTAACGGCGGATTTCTCGGCCCGGCGATTCGTTTACAGCGTGGTAAACCTGTCACTGTAAGTGTGAAAAATACCTTGCCGGAAGCGACCACTGTACACTGGCACGGATTGGAAATCCCTGGGGAAGTAGACGGCGGGCCGCAGGCATTGATTGAGGCGGGCGCGACGCGAGAAGTGACCTTTACCGTCGACCAACCGGCGGCGACCTGCTGGTTCCATCCGCATACCCACAATAAAACCGGCTATCAGGTAGCGATGGGATTGGGTGGTCTGGTACTGATCGACGATGACGAAAGCAGCAAATTATCCTTGCCCAAGCAGTGGGGCGTCGATGATATTCCGGTTATTTTACAGGACAAATTGCTGGATAAAGACGGACAGATTGATTACCAGCTAGACGTGATGACCGCAGCCGTAGGCTGGTTTGGCGATCACATGCTGACTAACGGCGCACGTTTCCCGCAGCAGATTACGCAGCGCGGTTGGGTGCGCTTGAGGGTACTGAACGGCTGTAACGCGCGATCGCTCAATCTGGCGTTGAGCGATGGGCGGCCAATGTATGTGATTGCCAGCGACGGTGGCTTCTTGTCGGAACCGGTGGCGGTTAAAGAACTGCCGATTCTGATGGGAGAACGCTTCGAAATTCTGGTTGATACCGCCGATGGTAAGAGTGTGGATTTAGTTACTCTGCCGGTTAAGCAAATGGGTATGACGTTGGCGCCGTTTGATCAACCGCTGCCGGTATTACGTTTGCAACCGTCGTTGGCCGCCGGTAGCAACAAAGTGCTGCCGGATCAACTGGTAGCATTGCCTGCGCTGGCTTCGCTTGATGGGTTGAAGGAGCGGTGGTTACAGCTGATGATGAATCCTCAGCTCGATATGCTCGGAATGCAGGCATTGATGACTCGCTACGGGCATCAGGCAATGGCTGGCATGAGCATGGATCAGCACGGCGGCATGGCGATGATGGCCGAAAGCGGTAAAAACAGCGGTGGCTCAATGGGCGGCATGGATCACGGTGCTATGGGGCATGGCAACATGGCCGGAATGGGGCACGGGGCGCAAAAGGCTGAGAGCTTCGATTTCAGCCATGCCAACATGATCAATGGTAAGGCATTTTCCATGACCGAAGCGGCGTTTGATGCCAAACAGGGGCAATACGAGAAATGGACCATCTCAGGTGAAGGGGACATGATGCTGCATCCGTTCCATATTCACGGCACTCAATTCCGTATCTTAACGGAAAATGGTCAGCCACCGGCGGTACATCGTCGCGGTTGGAAGGATACGGTTCGGGTTGAAGGTGCGCGTAGCGAAGTTTTGGTTCGGTTTAACCATTTAGCGACCGCCAGCCAACCTTATATGGCCCACTGCCATCTGTTGGAACACGAAGATACCGGGATGATGTTGGGCTTTACCGTCAGCGCTTAACCCGATTCCCCGGACCACTCGCGTCCGGGGCTCTTTAGCTTCATAATCAGCTATCTGCCATTTCCTTCACATTCCCTTATTGCGCACGCGTCGCAACTACTTTCCCGCTATGCTAAACTCAGCGGCTTTCTTCAGGCAACCGACGTTAAAAACTTATGAAACACACCGTAGAAGTAATGATTTCCGAGCAGGAAGTAAAAGCCCGTATCGCCGAGTTAGGCAGTCAAATCACCGAGCATTACCGCGACAGCGGCAGCGAAATGGTTCTGGTCGGCTTGCTGCGCGGTTCTTTCATGTTTATGGCGGATTTGTGCCGCACTATCAATGTTTCTCATGAAGTCGATTTCATGACGGCCTCCAGCTACGGCAGCGGTATGACCTCAACCCGCGATGTAAAAATCCTGAAAGATCTGGATGAAGATATTCGCGGTAAAGACGTGCTGATCGTCGAAGACATCATCGATTCCGGTAATACCCTGAGTAAAGTGCGTGAAATTCTGCAGCTGCGTGGACCAAAATCTCTGGCAATCTGCACCTTGCTGGATAAACCAGAGCGCCGTGAAGTTGAAGTTCCGGTTGAGTGGGTTGGTTTCAAGATTCCAGACGAGTTCGTTGTCGGTTATGGTATTGATTATGCACAGCGTTATCGTCATTTGCCGTATGTAGGCAAGGTGGTCATGCTCGACGAGTAATCGTGGTCGGCTACTGCGCGTTCGCACTTTAAGGTTGGGCAGTGCTCGCTATCCTCATGGATAGAAAGTCCATTCCGGTAGCTGTGCGCTTGCCGCCCTTAAGTTGCTTTCGCTCGCTACG
>NZ_CPYD01000007.1 GCF_001112925.1 Yersinia nurmii | reverse complement strand
GACGCCGGAAGAATATCGGCTGATGGCTGAGAAACCGGAAATCTCAAAAAGTGTGTGGAACTAAAGCTGGGATACTTACACTGTCATAACAGCCAAAGATGAAATACGTCCCCAAGTCTCCAGATCTTTACCAATACCCTCACGGTGGAGGCGGGTCAGCAAAAGCTTTACTATTTCAAAATGACTATGGTAAGCGTAATACAGGCACCTTTCGGCGGTTCGCCAAAGCCCATTAGTGTCATGCATGGCTAAATGGAACAGCTCCCAACCTAGATCGAAAGATTTGCTTTGCAAATATGGTAACCGACGCAGAATCAAGGCTCGAATCGCAGGATGTTCGTCGTTGGCAAAGCGGCGCAACGTAGGTGTAAGCAATCTAGGGAATTCATGTCCTTGCTCAAGGAAATTACTAGCCAAGATCATCAAGGCTTCAGCAATATTCCCCTTCTCCATATTAATGCCTTTTGAAATCAAATCGACTGAATCCCCCTCAATTTGATCAAATTTATCAAGTCCTGCAAAACCTATAGCTAAAAATATTAGTCGCTCTGCCGCTTTTGGGTCCTGTATGACATTGGCGCAGGCTTCAATCGCTTTTGCTGAAGAGTAGTTGCATCGCCATTGCATCGGATGTCTTTCCAGTTCATCGAGAATCTGATTTACAAGGATCGGAGCATTGGGCTCCTCCAGCGGTTCCCATTTTGCGTTGGTATTTAAGTTGCCATAACGATGGGCCATAAAAGTAGCGACTCCATTCATAATATCATCGCGAAATTTTGTAGAAATAGTTGCCCAAGAATCAGATAAAAAATTTATGAATCGGGCAGATTGACGGGAGGAAGCTTCGCGTAATTGCCAGCCAACCTCTCTTTCTCCACCAATAAGAAAGTCATCCCAGTCCCGTTGAGTATGGCCATCATAATGTGATAATAGTTGTAATACTCCGCTATTGCTGATGCTAAGAAAAACCTCAGATGAGAATGGGGCACTAACAGTACCACCTTGTGAGTGGATGTTAGGTTGACGGATTAATACCCCAGCTTTTCTTTCATATTCATCTACTAGTACTTGTAGTTCGGGTAAACGAAGATTGCTAGGAATTGGTACGATCAATTCTGCTTGCGCCTTTAATCTCCACAAGGGGTGCTCATTAAAAATATATTCATCGTGGACTGTCAAAATAGCCGCTGCCACTGCATCTTGTGCAGGGGCAGAGAGCAAGTTGAATGCTGATTGAATTAGCCCACCTAATTCATAAGTAAGTTCAGACTCAAGCATTTCTCGGTCGCACAACATGGAGCCTACTGCATCGATATTGGTTTCAGGAAATTTAGTACAAGCAATTATGCCAAAGTAGAACAATGCGCCTTCATTGCTAAAACAAATGCGTTCACGGTTTTTTTGCCACCAGTCTGAGTTTGTTTTGGCATGCTGGAGGATGCTAACCTCTATTGCGTCAAGTAGTATGTTCATACTGTCAGCATGTTTCATATCCCTATGGCTATGTGTATCTTCGAAAGAGGTTTCGCCCAAAAAGCCATGCCGGTAACCTTTGCGGGCATCTCCAAAACGTGATGCCTGAACAAGGCTCCAATGTTCTATTGATTCTAAAGCATGATCTAGTAATACACTGGATTGCAGCATACGTTGCTGGAGAAAATTATCATTTCGGTTCCCGAACTCATGGGCTTGACACCGCAGCTTGTTAGCGAATGTGTACTGTTGTAAATCATCTTCACTCACGTCATCTGTTATATAACGCCACAGCAAAGTATCATTAATGACTCCACCCATCACACAGTTAGCAATAATCTGACCAAGAAAACTGTGCTCCGATTGCGGTAAAGTAAGCAGCCGTTCAAGTAATAGAGCGGCAATGCTGACATTTTTTGACTTAATTTGTGACATGTGCATAGCCAATTGACCTGCAATTTTATTGCCATCAAACCAATCAAGATCAAGTGCTTCAATCCAAAATGAAACCACTCCAGCAGTATCAACATTATTCCATTGAACAATACGATGAACATGCATCTCTATGCCTTCTACATCCTGGACCATTTTTAAATAAGGAATCAGGAAGTTAATCCAGAAATAATGCCATTCAATAGAACTGCCTGCGGTATAAATCACCTGAAAAACATCACGGTTTTTTTCGCGCAAATCGCGTATTAATAACCAGTCTTCATTCTGCGGATTTTGTTCTGCAAATGATTCTGCTACCAGACGTCTGATGTGAAATGCTGAGTTACCAGTTAACACTGCTCTGAGTTGTTTTCTGAATTCACGGCGCTCGCCTTGTGCCAATTGAGAGATAAAACTGCGGATGCTGGGACGTACAAACGGAACGGGTGGTAAGGCATTTATGAACTCACTCAATGTAGCACCATTCCGTATGGCTTGGCTTATTACAAGTACGTCCAACAAAGTTTGATGACCAAATGTTAGCTTACCATCCTGAGTCTTCTGCAATACATTTAAACTGAATAGTTTCCTCTGAATATCCTGAGACGCAGGAAAGCGCTGATTTGGAACTACCAAACTTCTCGAGTTCAACATTTCAGAAGCAATAGTTTCAATTGCTTGTATCGCAATATCTCCTAATTCACTTTCGGCAAGCACAATAGTATTTAGATAGCGTTGCGCCAATGCCTGACTGGTCACCACATTGAAACTGCCATCTCGCAGGGCTAGCTCGACGAATAATGCCAGCTCACGCGGATTGCGTATCAGCTCGCGAGTTGCAGTATCAATATTAGTAGTCGCAATTCCCAGTGAATAGAGTAATGGTGCAATCTCAGCGTCCCAGTCAAGTCAAGTAACTGACACTTTAATTCACAATCCCAATGCCGTTCAGCAATCTGTCTGTCGTAATGTCTATCGAAATCGCGGCAAGCGGTAACAACAGTGATATTAGGGATCAATAACACACGATCGTTCTGCGCAAGAAAATACTTTAGTACACGGTGTTCGCGGGCGATGGACAATACATCCAAAGAATCAATAACGATTATCACATGGGCGTTTTCAGCTAGTCTTGCAGATTCCTCCACCCACTGTGGTGACAAACCCTGAGCCTGACGATCTTCTAGTGTAGCTAGGTCAGCGAACTCACGTGACTGAATAAAGAGAGGGATAATGTCCGAATGATTTTTTACTCGTTCTTCTAAAGCCTCCTGCAATTCAAGCAATACACAGGTTTTTCCTGAGCCCGGGAGTCCTGTAAGCAGGATAGAGCTTTTTCGCGCATCAATAGCAACAAGTAGTTCATCCAAGACTGGATTGGCTATACGCAGTCCACCAATATCTCGTCGCCACGACCTACCAATAGCAGAGGTGCTGGCAAAAGAATGATGCAACTTTGTAAGATCCATTTGCGGAACAAGAGTTGCTCCGGACTGCTGAACAATGGTTCGAAGGTCCTCTTTTGTCAAACGATGTTGTACAGCAGTAGATAAACCACCATCTCCCATACGCGCACCAAGTTTATCCAGACTTACCCAGAGTGCATTAAAGCAGCGGCAGGGTTGCTTACCATGTGTCGTAAACGTATCCGTAACTGCTGTTCCATCTGATCCAGATCGTCGCTGGTCACAAAATTGGTTCGATGCAGGAATTCAAACGTTGAAAGACTAAGTGCAGTTTTCGCCAATTGTATCGACAGGATTTTATCCAGTATCTGTTGTGCTTTTCCTAAACTTTGTAGGTAACTACTTTCGTCTGGTTGAGATGAACTGTGCTCTTTAAGTTTTGCAAGGTCGCCAAAGTTATTTCTCGAATAGAAGCGTACATTAACTTTCGGATTATTAGCCAGCAGAAGGAAGGCTTTGTCCAGCTCATCGCCAAGATCAGCTATCGTCCAGGCTTTGAAATCGGTTTGATTTTTTTGCACTGACAGGCGATCAAAGCTCCGTCAACTTTACCGACAACGACATCATCAACGGAGTAGTTTATTGAGTCGACCTCAATCCATTGAAAGTCCTGCTCGGACAATACTGTCAATGCCCAATCAAACGCAACCAGAATCTGATACCCATCGCCACGATTGGAGCGTATACCTGCAATACTCATCACTAACTCCCTTCCGGAGGGTATTCTTTCCTCCTCATCCAAACGCATTAGCATCGCCAAAAGTTTTGGACATGATATTCGTCCTTCTGCAACTACACCAGAGCGTAAAATATGCCCTCTTTAAATAGTTCCAATGCGGAACCCTCGAATTCCTAGGATTAATTCATATTGAATACTTACCTACTTTGAGTGCCTTATGACCTGTCCACTAGGAAAAGGATGGCTTCGACCAATAGCTTCCATCATCTTCGCAATTGATCCTATCCGCGTAATGTGGACAGCGTCTAAGGGAGATAGAGTGCCTAATTACGGCATAACGCATTTCTTTCTATCTCCACTTATAGCGATAAAATTAGCTTCGTTAGGACGCAGGTTTTTATGCAAAGTATTTAACGTTCTGGTTAATCATTTCTACATGGCACTTAGCCATAAAGATGGCTAAGTGCCATTACCCTACTATGAAACATCCTTTAGCTTGGGTTTGGTAATAGTATCGATAAAATCCCCATACCACTGCAACATCTCCCTACGCTGCTCCAGATACTGCGCATGGTTATATGTGCCACGAATAGTGTTCTTATCCACATGCGCAAGCTGTAGCTCGATCCATGCCGTGTTATAACCTTTTTCATGCAGGATGGTACTCATCGTGTGCCGGAAGCCGTGTCCTGTAGCCTTCCCATGATACCCAATCCTTTTCAATACCTGATTGATACTCGCTTCGCTCATTGGTTTGGTGATGTCGTTGCGCCCAGGAAAAACCAGGTTATAACGGCCCGTAATTGCCTGGATCTCTCGTAGTGCAGCCACAACTTGATCAGATAGTGGAACAAGGTGAGGGCGGCGCATCTTCATCCTTTCTACCGGCACTTCCCAAACCCGCTTGGCGAAATCAAATTCTTTCCATTCAGCCATGCGGAGTTCAATAGTACGAACGCCTGTTAGCATCAGAATCTTTGTTGCTAGCCGAGTTATTGGGTTCCCCGAATAAGCGGCGAGAGCTTCTAAGAAAGCAGGAAGTTCATCCGCTAACAGATGAGGGTAGTGCACAGATTTTGGCGGGGTTAACGCACTTGCCAGCTCTGAGGCAGGGTTAGTTTCAGCCCGACCGGTGACGATAGCATAGCGGAATACCTGATTGCAGGCCTGGCGAATTTTACGCAGCTTATCGAGCACACCCCGCTTTTCGAGTTTACGCAGTGAGCTGAGCACTTCGAGCGGTTTGATCTCAGCAATGGGACGCTTACCAATATCAGGAAATATATCGTTCTCGAATGCTTCCATCAGAACTTCAGCATAGCCTTTCGACCAGTTAGGCCGTTTGTACTCATGCCATTCCAGTGCGATAGCCTTGAAGGTGTCTTCGACATTGGCCTTTTGAGCCAGTTTTTCTGCTTTCTTTTCCTCTCCAGGGTCACCGCCTAAAGCGATGATCTTCCGTGCTTCCTCTCGCTTCAAGCGAGCATCAGCCAAAGAAATATCAGGATAAACACCGATAGAAAGCTTTTTCTCTTTCCCCAAAAAAACGATACTTCAAGCGCCAGTATCTCGCCCCATTAGGCTTCACCAACAGATACAGACCACCACCATCGGTGAGCTTGTATTCTTTTTCTTTGAGTTTTGCAGTATCAATCTGTCGTGCATTTAGTGGCATGAAGGGGCCCCTAATTTCCATTGAACGAGATGAGCCCCCGCAAAGGCCCCCAGATACCACTTGATTTGGGTATAACTGAGTTGACCTCGGTAGAGTTCGTGACAGAAAAATTCAGTAATTTAAGAGAATATAAAGGATAAAAAGCGAATTCAGTAGAGGTGTGTTGACTTCGAAATGGTACGCCCTACAGGGCTCGAACCTGTGACCTACGGCTTAGAAGGCCGTTGCTCTATCCAACTGAGCTAAGGGCGCATTGTTGATTTTCCACAGAATAACTTGCTGCGGATGGTCAGTTGCGGAGTTGGATTATACGGGCAGACACCCGTGAGTCAATGGGTTTTCGCCTTACAACCACTCACCTGTACATTTATTCGTTATTCTACGCCTGACAGCACGCCCCGCTTCTGACAAAATAGAGGAATTCCCGCTTTTTTAATTGATGGACTCCTCCACTGATGTCAGCAAAAATTATTGACGGTAAAACGATTGCGCAGCAAGTTAGGACTGAAGTTGCTGCACTGGTTCAACAGCGTTTGGCGGCAGGTAAACGCGCCCCCGGCCTTGCGGTAGTGTTGGTTGGTGAAAACCCAGCCTCACAGATTTATGTCGGCAGTAAGCGCAAAGCCTGTGAGGAAGTGGGATTCCTTTCTCGTTCATACGATATGCCCGCCAGCACTTCAGAAGCCGAACTGCTGGCTTTAATTGATACGCTGAACCAAGATCCAAAGATTGACGGCATTTTGGTTCAATTGCCGTTACCTGCCGGTATCGACAACGTAAAAGTACTGGAACGCATTAATCCTGATAAGGACGTGGATGGATTCCATCCTTATAACGTAGGCCGCCTATGCCAGCGTGCGCCAAAACTGCGCCCTTGTACGCCACGCGGTATCGTTACTCTGCTTGAGCGTAGCGGCATCAACACTTACGGTCTGAATGCCGTTGTGGTGGGCGCATCCAATATCGTCGGTCGTCCTATGAGCCTTGAGCTACTGCTGGCCGGCTGTACCACTACCGTCACTCACCGCTTTACTCAGGATCTGCGCTCACACGTCGAACGTGCCGATTTGCTGGTTGTTGCGGTCGGTAAACCGGGCTTTATTCCGGGTGACTGGATTAAACCAGGGGCGATCGTCATTGATGTCGGTATCAACCGTCTGGAAAGTGGTAAAGTAGTGGGTGACGTAGAGTTTGATGTTGCCGTTGAACGCGCTGGCTGGATCACTCCGGTTCCCGGCGGTGTCGGGCCAATGACCGTAGCAACTCTGATTCAAAATACCTTGCAAGCCTGCGAGGAATATCACGACATCAACACAAATTGATTTAAAGGATAGTAATGGAAATCTTTCAGTTGGAAAATCACCCTCATGTTGAACTGTGCGATCTGTTGAAGTTTCAAGGGTGGAGCGACAGTGGCGCATCAGCAAAAATGGTGATTGCCGATGGTCTGGTCAAAGTTGACGGAAAAGTAGAAACGCGTAAGCGCTGCAAAATTCTGGCAGACCAAATCGTGGAGTTTCAGGGGATGACCGTACAGGTTAAAGCCTAAGCTTCATAAAGAACATTGCGGTTACTGATAGCTATCAGCACCGCAATGTTTTCTTTGATATTTTTATTACCGCGACTCAAGGTTATTCCGCAAGATTCCACATCTTAAAAGATGGGAACCCTCCGTTTACATCAAATCAAAACCACTTATCTGCTACTTACGACGCCAACTGGTGCCCTGCGGCCCATCTTCCAGCACGATGCCCATTTCGTTGAGCTGATCGCGAGCTGAATCTGCCATTGCCCAGTCTTTACTGGCGCGAGCATCGTTCCGCTGTTTAATCAGCGCTTCAATTTTGGTCACTTCATCATCATTACTCTGCGCGCCACTTTGCAGAAATTGCTCCGGTTCTTGCTCCAATAATCCGAGAACATGTGCAAGTTTGCGCAGTTCTGCCGCCAGACCGTTGGCCGCTGCCATATCCTCCGCTTTCAGACGATTGACTTCACGAGCCATATCAAACAGAACGGAATAAGCTTCAGGCGTATTGAAATCATCGTCCATTGCTTCACAGAAACGGGTTTCAAACTCAGAACCGCCGGCTGGCATGGCGCTAGCATCGGTACCACGCAGAGCGGTGTACAAACGCTCTAGAGAGGCACGAGCCTGTTTCAGGTTCTCTTCGCTGTAGTTCAACTGGCTACGATAGTGACCAGACATCAGGAAATAGCGTACGGTTTCCGCATCGTAATACGCCAAAACATCGCGAATAGTGAAGAAGTTGTTCAGCGATTTCGACATTTTTTCTTTGTCGATCATCACCATACCGGAATGCATCCAGTAGTTGACGTAAGGGCCATCATGGGCGCAGGTGGACTGAGCAATTTCATTTTCATGGTGCGGGAACATCAAATCAGAACCGCCGCCGTGAATATCAAAATGCGCGCCCAACTGCTTACCGTTCATCGCGGAACATTCAATGTGCCAGCCCGGACGCCCCGGCCCCCAAGGTGATTCCCAGCTTGGTTCACCCGGCTTGGACATTTTCCACAGCACGAAATCCATTGGATTACGTTTCACATCGGCAATTTCGACCCGTGCGCCAGCCTGAAGCTGTTCCAAATCCTGACGAGACAATAAACCGTAATCCGGATCGCTATCTACCGCGAACATCACATCACCGTTTGACGCGACGTAGGCATGGTCGCGCTCGATCAGGCGCTGCGCCAGTTCAATGATTTCAGTGATATGGTGAGTGGCACGCGGCTCCAGATCCGGGCGCTCAAGATTCAGCGCATCAAAATCTTTATGCATTTCAGCTAACATGCGGGAAGTCAGCTGATCGCAGGTTTCATTATTTTCTGCCGCGCGTTTAATGATTTTGTCATCAACGTCGGTGACATTGCGGACATAAGTCAGGGAATAGCCCAAATAACGCAGATAACGCGCAACAACATCGAAGGCAACAAAAGTACGACCATGCCCAATGTGACACAGGTCATAGATGGTGATCCCGCACACGTACATGCCAACTTTCCCGGCATGGATAGGCTTGAATTCCTCTTTTTGGCGACTCAGTGTATTAAAAATCTTTAGCATCGGGACATTCCGTGGTTTTTTGCTAGGCGCGTACGCGTGAATATAAACAGGATATTACCAAAAATGGGCGCTTAAATAACCCAAGGATATATTGAAACGCGATCCTTATTGCATTGCAAGGTCAGCCATCGGTAAAACCTACTGAATAACGCAATTTTAAGCGGTTTTACGATTAAAGGTGATGATAAAAAGCGCGGATGAAAGGGGCGAATTTATTCGGTTGTAAAGCGCTTTATTAATCAGCCACATTACCCCACTCATGCTTTCCGCCTCTCCTTGCCAGAACGCGGTGGAAAGGCGCGAATACTGACTCAATCCGGCAGATGTGTTATAAGAGCCGTCTAAAGAGTAGCGACTCACTTTGTGATTCCACATATTACACTAGCAGGAATATTATTATGGTTACTTTTCATACTAATCACGGCGATATCGTCATCAACACTTTCGCTGACAAAGCGCCGGCTACCGTTGAAAACTTCCTGAATTACTGCCGTAAAGGTTTCTACGACAACACTATTTTCCACCGTGTTATCGATGGTTTCATGATTCAGGGCGGCGGTTTTGAGCCAGGCATGAACCAGAAAGAAACGGGTGCGCAAATTAAGAATGAAGCGAACAACGGACTGAAAAACACCCGTGGTACTTTGGCAATGGCGCGTACTAACGATCCGCACTCTGCTACCGCTCAGTTCTTCATTAACGTAGCTGACAACGACTTCCTGAACTTCCGTTCAGAGCGCGCTGACGGCTGGGGCTACTGTGTATTCGCTGAAGTGGTCGAAGGTATGGACGTTGTTGATAAAATCAAAAGCGTTGCAACTGGCCGTAGCGGCATGCATCAGGACGTTCCAAAAGAAGATGTGATCATCAAAAGCGTTACCGTTAGCGAGTAATTGCGACGGAATGCGCACGCTTTTTATAGCAGATCTGCATCTTAGCGTTCAGGAACCGGCAATTACTGCCGGTTTTCTGCGTTTTTTACAGCGCGAAGCCATTCACGCCGACGCTTTATATATCCTCGGCGATCTATTTGAAGCGTGGATTGGTGATGACGATCCGCAGCCGCTGTATCGTCAGGTCGCCAGCGCCCTGAAAGACCTGCACCATCGGGGAATTCCCTGCTACTTTATTCACGGTAACCGTGATTTTTTAGTTGGAAAACGTTTTGCTGCCGAAAGCGGTATGACACTGCTACCAGAAGAACAAACTCTCGATCTATATGGCCGCAAGATTTTAATCTTGCATGGCGATACGTTATGCACAGACGATGCGGATTATCAGCATTTTCGTCGCCGGGTTCACAATCCCATTATCCAATGGTTATTCCTGTCCTTACCCCTTTCTTGGCGTTTACGCATTGCCGCGTCCATGCGGAAAAGCAGCCAACAGAATAATAAAGGCAAATCCGAAGCCATCATGGATGTGAATAACGCAGCGGTGATTGAGGCTTTCCAACGCAATGGCGTAGAGTGGATGATTCACGGTCATACACATCGTCCAGCAATTCATCCCCTTAAATTGGCAGATAAAACCGTGCATCGCGCCGTATTGGGTGCCTGGCATGTGGAAGGGTCGATGATTTGCGTCACCCCTGAAGCCATCGAGCTGATCGAATTCCCATTTTAACCCTTACTGCCCAATCCTGAAAAATCCTGTTTTTTCGTACAAAAACCAGCTACGCAACCGTTTTCCTTGCCTGTAGCTCATGGTATGCTCTACGCCCTCTTCGCCAGACACAATTCGCTCTGGCCGACGCTTGCACAATCACAGGAGCTTTACACCCATGGGAGCCAACCTCGATTCGGCTATCGCAGCCGGGGTTAAAATCGCAATAGTTATGGGGTCTAAAAGTGACTGGGCCACCATGCAGTTCGCTGCTGACGTGCTCACCGAATTGGATGTCCCTTTCCATGTGGAAGTGGTTTCCGCTCACCGTACGCCGGATAAATTATTCAGTTTTGCCGAACAGGCAGACGCTAATGGACTGGATGTGATCATTGCCGGTGCCGGCGGGGCAGCCCATCTTCCGGGTATGCTGGCGGCAAAAACGCTGGTGCCGGTGCTGGGCGTGCCGGTACAAAGTGCAGCGCTGAGCGGCGTAGACAGCCTTTACTCGATTGTGCAAATGCCGCGCGGTATCCCTGTGGGGACTCTGGCGATTGGCAAAGCAGGCGCAGCCAACGCGGCACTGCTGGCAGCACAGATTTTAGCGCTGCACGATAAAGCTCTCGCTGGGCGTCTGGCAGCGTGGCGTCAAAGCCAAACTGATGAAGTGCTGAATAATCCCGATCCGCGGGAGGGTGTATGAAGCCAGTTTGCGTATTAGGTAACGGTCAGTTGGGGCGCATGCTGCGTCAGGCCGGAGAGCCGCTGGGAATCGCAGTTTATCCAGTAGGATTGGACGCAGAACCCGAAGCCGTGCCTTATCAGAATAGTGTGATTACCGCTGAAATTGAGCGCTGGCCGGAAACCGCACTGACTCGCGAACTGGCTACTCACAACGCCTTCGTTAACCGCGATATTTTCCCGCGTTTGGCCGATCGCCTGACGCAAAAAAAACTGTTAGATAGCCTGAATTTAGCCACCGCGCCTTGGCAATTACTCGCCGATGCCGAACAGTGGCAGCAGGTTTTTGCTTCTCTGGGCGAACTGGTCATTGTTAAACGTCGCGTCGGCGGTTATGACGGACGCGGGCAGTGGCGTTTACGTCCCGGTGAGCAAGATAGCCTGCCTGCGGACGCCTACGGTGAGTGCATCGTCGAGCAAGGTATTAATTTTTCGGGTGAAGTTTCTCTGATTGGCGCACGTAGCCATGACGGGAAAACGGTTTTTTATCCGCTAACCCATAATCTGCATGAAGACGGTATTTTGCGTATCAGCGTAGCTTTACCGCAACCAGATGCCAAATTGCAGGCTCAGGCAGAAAGCATGTTGTCCGCCATTATGAATGAGCTGGATTATGTGGGCGTGATGGCGATGGAATGCTTTATCGTCGGCAATAATCTGCTAATCAACGAGCTGGCTCCCCGCGTACACAACAGCGGTCACTGGACGCAAAATGGTGCATCCATCAGCCAGTTTGAATTGCATCTGCGCGCTATTCTGGATTTACCACTGCCAAAACCGGTGGTTAGCACCCCTTCAGTCATGGTGAATCTCATCGGCACGGCCGTTAATTTGGCATGGCTTTCACAGCCTCTGGTTCATCTGCATTGGTACGAAAAAGAAGTGCGTGATGGGCGTAAAGTCGGGCATTTGAATCTCAACGATCCGTCGGCAAGACAATTAGCCGAAACGTTGAACTCGTTGTCCCCCTTGCTGCCTGACGAATATCAAAGCAGCCTGCGTTGGGCGCAGAAAAAACTGGGATAAGCATTAATGGAGACGCCATAAACGCCTCGGTTTTATCACAGAGTCAGTTATTATAATCAGGGCAGCCAATAGCTGCCCTTTTCTTTATCATCTAACCGGTGTTTATAACTGATGTTTAGCCTTCCTCGTAGCTGCGGAATAAAGCCTTTCCGCGTAGCAAACGAGCGCCCAGCCAGCCGCCGCATAGAGACAATAACAATGCGCCAAGCAACGGCAACATCCACCACAAAATCCAGTTAGGCTGCCACGGGAAATCAAATACCAACCGTTGCAATGCCCAGAGTGAAGCTTCGGCACCTATAGCGGCAGCGATGCCCGCCACCAGCCCCAGCAGAGCAAATTCGCACCATAATGTCCCCCGTAGCAAGCGCTTACCCGCGCCTAAAGTACGGTAAACCACCAGTTCCTGGCGCCTCTGGCGCATTCCCACCTGAACCTGCGCGAATAGCAGCAAAGTGCCACAAATCATGACCAGCACCACCATGACTTCCAACGCTCGACTCACCTGTTGCAATACTTGGCCGACCTGTTTCAACATCGAGCCAATATCCAGCAAGCTTAACGTTGGGAACTGGCGGTTCAATTGAGTCAATAACTGGTCGTCACCGTTATAACGGAAGCTGGTTAGCCAGGTTTGGGGCTGTTTATCCAAGGCACCCGGCGGGAAAATAAAGTAGAAATTAGGCCGTAAACTTTCCCAATCGACTTTGCGAATACTGCTCACTTTGGCCGAAAACGACTGAGTATCACCGCTGAAGGTTAAGGTGTCACCCAGATTGATACCAAGCCGCTCGGCTACACCCTGCTCCATCGACACTTCATCCGCTTTTGGCGGCCACTGCCCATCAGTTAACTGATTATGAGACGGTAAATCCTGTAACCAGGTCAGATTAAGCTCTCGATTGACCGCTTCCCCTCCCGGATCGTTTTCATGCACCCGTTCGGTCGCTTGCTGCTGGTTAATTTCCGTCAGGCGCACCCGCACAATCGGATAGAACGTGGTTGGCGTAATCTGGTGCTGATTAAGAAAAGTGCTAACCTGCGGCACTTGCTCCTTCGTCATATTCAACAGGAAATAGTTGGGGCTGTCCGGCGGTAATTGCTGCTGCCAGCGATCCAGCAGATCACCGCGCAGTACCAATAACAGCGCCAACAACATAAACGATAGCGAAAATGCCGCCAGTTGGGTCAATGTCATCCAAGGCTGACGCAGTAGGCGATTGATCGCCAAACGCAGTGGCAAGCGCGTCACCGTTAGTCGACGCAGCATTAATAGGCTGCCCCAACCGATACAACCCAATAACAGTGACAACACCAGTAAGCCGCCCAAAATCGCCCACAGCAAGGTATTGCCGCCCATTAACAGCGCCAGCACCCCGATCACCGCTAATAACATTAACGGGATGAAATAGCGCAGCGGCCAGACATTTGCCGCCACATCTCGTCGTAACACGCGTAACGGCTGAGTCGCTAATAACTGACGATAGGGGCGCACCCCCACCAGCAGGGAAATCAGAATCAGGGAGCCTATCGACCACAGCCACGGCCAGAGCCCGGCTGCGGGTAATGCCGCAGGCAGCACCGGCGCCAACATGGAAATCAGCAGTCTTTCAAATAGCAACCCCACCGCGCTACCGCACAATGCCGCCAGCATCAGTACCGATAACCATTGGCCGACAATCAGTTTTCTCAGCGCGGCCTTGCCCGCCCCCAGCGTTTTCAGTACCGCCACCAAATCATAGCGGCTACGGCAATAATGCCCCATCGCGACCGCAACGGCGGCAATGGAAAGTAACAGTGTCAACAACGCCGATAACAGTAAAAATTGCTGCGAGCGTTGTAAGGATTTCCCCAATGCGCCGCCAGATTCCTGTAAACCGTACCAACGTTGATCCGGCTGCAGTTCCGGTTTTATCTGATCGCCGAAGCGCTGAATGCTATCCGGCGAGCCCGCAAACATATAGCGATAGGTCAAACGGCTGCCCGGCTGCACTGCGCCGGTTTTTTCCACATCAGCCAGATTAATCAAAATGCGCGGCGCGGTCTGGAAAGGATTGAATCCGGCGTCTGGTTCCTCCAGCACTTCCCCGACAATACGCAGCGACGCATCCCCCACCTCCAGCCTATCGCCAACGTTAACGCCCAATAACGTTAGCAGGCGCGGAGCCACCAACACGGTGCCCGGTTCCAGCCGCGCATTCTCCGGCCGGGTTTTCAGCGTGCCGTATAACGGATAAGCGCTGTCCGTAGCCTTCACATCCGCCAATTGCGGTCTATCACCGGCGTAAGTCATGGTGGTAAACGACAGTTGGCGACTGAGAGTTAGCCCTTGCTGCTCGGCATCTAACAACCACCCCTCCGATACTGGGCGAGAAGCGCTCAATACCCGATCTCCCGCCAGAAAATCACGGCTTTGCTGGCTGAGGCCCTTCTCCATTCGGTCGCTGATGCTGCCCAACGCCAACACGCAGGCGACGGCCAGAGTCAACGCTAACCAGACAATTAATAAGGACGGCGAGCGCCATTCGCGCCAAAACCAACGCCAAATCATGCTTCCTCCCACAGCTTGCCATCCCGCAGGCGCAAACGCCGCTGGCAGCGCGCCGCCAGTTGTTCATCATGCGTGACCAAAATCAGGGTGGTGTCGTAATCGCGATTCAAAGAAAACAACAGATCGGCAATGCGGTCGCCAGTTTGACGATCCAAATTTCCCGTTGGTTCATCGGCAAACAATACCCGTGGACGACCACTAAATGCCCGAGCCAGTGCAACACGCTGCTGTTCTCCACCGGAAAGCTGAGCAGGCAGATGGTGCAGACGTTCCCCCAGCCCCAATTGCTGCAATAACTCCGTGGCTTGGGCTTTGCTCTGACGATCGCTATCCCCACGCAATAACGCAGGTAATTGAACGTTTTCCAGCGTGTTCAACGTGGGCACTAGCATAAATGACTGGAAAACAAATCCGACGTTTTTCGCCCGTAATTGCGCACGTCCTTCCTCATCCATTGCTGTCAAAGATTGCCCCAACAGGCTGACTTCGCCGCTGCTGCCATCATCCAAACCTGCCAGAATTCCCAGTAGGGTCGATTTACCAGAGCCAGACTCGCCAATCAGGGCAATTGTCTGCGCGGGTTTGACAACCAGCTCAACTCCGGTAAGGATGGAAAGCTGATGCTCACCCTGACCGACGTGTTTATTAAGATGATGAACTTCAAGAACGTTTTCCGCTGGCATCTTCCCTTCCTTCTGCTGTTGGGATTATTCAGTCTGCGCGCTGCTGCAAACGATACATTATTGATTTTGGGCGACAGTTTAAGCGCCGGCTATCGCCTGCCCATTGCCGAAGCCTGGGCTACCCGTCTGGACAAGCAATGGCAATCGCTGCCAGCTCATCCTAAAGTCGTCAACGCCAGTATCAGTGGCGACACAGCCGCGCAAGGTCTGGCACGGCTTCCCGCACTGTTGGCACAACATCAGCCCCGCTGGGTATTGATTGAATTAGGTGCCAATGACGGGCTACGCGGATTTCCCCCGCAGGATATTCAACGGGATTTAGCGCAAATCATCAGTCTGGTTAAACAGGCCGATGCTCAACCCTTGTTAATGCAAATCCGCATTCCACCAAATTATGGTCGCCGCTATACCGAGTCATTCGCCGCGCTGTATCCGGCAATAGCACAGCAGGCCGACATTCCTCTACTCCCTTTCTTTATGGAGCAAGTAGCGATAAAACCTGAATGGATGCAGGACGATAGCTTGCATCCTAACGCCGAGGCGCAGCCGTTTATTGCCGACTGGATGTCAAAGCAACTCACGCCTTTTATCCAAAAAGGTAAGTCAGAATAACGCAGCACTTATTAATATAAGATATTAGCTATCTGATAATATAAGTTCTTAGTAAACCATTAGTCTGGGCAAATAGGTTCATTCAGTAGGTAAAGTTATGCAAAAAGCGGTTTTAATCACCGGTTGCTCGAGCGGAATTGGTTTGGTAGCGGCGCAGGATCTGCGTAACAGAGGCTATCGGGTTTTGGCTGCCTGTCGGAAACCTCAGGACGTAGAAAATATGTCCCAATTGGGGCTAGAAGGCATTGAGCTGGATCTGGATGACAGCGCCAGCGTCGAGCGCGCCGCGACACAGGTTATCGAACTAACCGGTGGGCGACTGTACGGTTTATTCAACAACGGCGGCTATGGCTTATACGGTCCGCTGGACACCATTTCGCGCCAACAAATGGAACGGCAGTTCTCCACCAATGTATTTGGCACCCACCAACTCACCCAATTACTGTTGCCTGCCATGTTGCCCCACGGAGAAGGCCGAATTATTCAAACCAGTTCGGTGATGGGGTTGATTTCAACGCCGGGTCGGGGCGCTTACGCAGCCAGCAAATATGCGCTGGAAGCTTGGTCAGATGCCTTACGGATGGAGCTAAACGGCAGCGGGATTTTTGTCAGTTTGATTGAACCGGGTCCGATTAGCACTCATTTCACGCAAAACGTTAATCAGACCCAGGCTGACAAACCAGTGAATAATCCGGGTATTGCCAAACGCTTCACCCTGCCGCCTGAAGCGATTTTGCCCAAATTACGTCATGCATTAGAAGCGCCGCGGCCTAAGTTGCGCTATCCGGTCACGCTGGTGGCACACGCCGTTACGGTGTTGCGTCGTATTTTACCGGGCCGCTTGCTGGATCGCGTCTTGCGGGGCAATGCCTGATAACCGATAAACCGCGATAGAGGGTTGAAGCCGGATATTCTGCCCCCATCTATCGCTAAAACGGATGAGAGAATAAAGTCATGCTAGCACCAACAGTTATCGATATTACCGAAGCTAACCTACATCAAACCCTGGAACAGTCCATGGCGCAGCCGGTTCTGTTCTATTTCTGGTCGGAACGTAGCCAGCACTGCCTGCAATTAACGCCAGTTTTAGACAAATTAGCCGCCGAATACGCCGGTCAGTTCATTCTGGCCAAAGTAGATTGTGACGCTCAACAAATGGTTGCCTCACAGTTCGGCCTGCGGTCTATTCCTGCGGTCTATCTGTTTAAAGACGGCCAGCCGGTTGACGGCTTCCAGGGCCCGCAGTCGGAAGAGGTTATCCGCGAACTGTTACAGCGTGTATTACCTAAGCCAGAAGAACTAAAAGCAGCAGAAGCGGCGCAGCTTATCGCCGATGGCAAAATACAAGAAGCCCTTCCGTTACTGAAAGATGCCTGGCAGCTTAGCCAATATAACAGCGAAATCGGCCTGCAGCTGGCGGAAGTTCAGATTCAACTGAATCGTAGTGACGATGCGGAAGCGGTATTGGAAACTATCCCACTGCAAGATCGGGACACTCGCTATCAGGGCCTGATTGCACAGATAGAATTGCTCAAACAGGCGGCAGATACGCCGGAAATTCAGCAATTACAGCAACAGCTGCTCGATCAGCCTGAAAACGCAGAGTTGGCGGTACAGCTGGCACTGCAACTGCATCAAGTTGGCCGTAACGAAGAAGCGCTGGAACTGTTGATGAGCCATCTGAAAAAAGATCTGGCAGCAGCGAACGGCAACGCTCGCAAAACCTTGATGGATATTCTGGCCGCCCTTGGCACCGGCGATGCTCTGGCCGGTAAATACCGTCGCCAGTTGTACTCTCTGCTGTACTAAGCGACTAAGCACGTTTTAGCTTCTCTGCGCGGGATCTTTCTCGCGCTCTTTCTCATTCACTTTTCAGGTTTTTTTCTGCTTTTTCGATAGCAGAATGATTCCTTACATGTATTTACCTCCCTTTAGTTAGTCTTTTAGCCTGTCGTCGCGTAATATTATGAAACAATATTCATTGACTGACAGGAAGTTAACTATGTTTACGGTTATCCCGATTATTATCGTCGTTGCGCTGGTTGTGGTGTTCTCCGCAATCAAAATTGTCCCACAGGGTTTCCAGTGGACAGTTGAGCGCTTTGGCCGCTATACCAAAACGCTGATGCCGGGCCTGAACATCGTCGTCCCGTTTATGGACCGTATTGGCCGTAAAATCAATATGATGGAACAAGTTCTGGATATTCCTTCACAGGAAATCATTTCCCGCGATAACGCCAACGTTGCCATTGATGCCGTCTGCTTTATTCAGGTTATTGACCCGGTAAAAGCGGCTTATGAAGTCAGCAATCTGGAACTCGCGATTGTTAACCTAACTATGACCAACTTCCGTACCGTGCTTGGCTCTATGGAATTGGATGAAATGCTGTCCCAGCGCGATAACATCAACAGCCGCTTACTACATATTGTTGATGAAGCCACCAACCCTTGGGGCATCAAAATTACCCGCATTGAAATCCGCGATGTACGCCCACCGACCGAACTGATTTCAGCCATGAACGCCCAGATGAAAGCCGAACGAACCAAACGTGCGGATATTCTGGAAGCCGAAGGCGTGCGTCAGGCAGCAATTTTACGTGCTGAAGGTGAAAAACAATCTCAAATTCTGAAAGCAGAGGGTGAACGTCAATCCGCCTTCCTGCAGGCAGAAGCCCGTGAACGTGCCGCAGAAGCCGAAGCTCAGGCAACTAAAATGGTTTCTGAAGCTATCGCCGCCGGTGATATTCAGGCGATTAACTACTTTGTGGCACAGAAATACACCGATGCGCTGCAACACATTGGCTCAGCTAATAACAGTAAAGTCGTGATGATGCCACTGGAGGCCAGCAGCCTGATGGGCGCGATTGGCGGTATCGCTGAACTGATTGGCGAGAGCAAAACCAGCCGAGGTAAATAACCATGCTTAAACAGATTGCAGCAAACCCAAATTGGTTTTGGCTATCACTCGGCGGATTGTTATTAGCCGCAGAAATGTTGGGTGCCGGCGGTTATCTGTTATGGAGTGGCATTGCCGCTGTGCTGGTTGGCCTGTTGGTCTGGATGTTGCCGTTAAGCTGGGAATGGCAAGGTGTACTGTTTGCCGTTCTCACCGTTAGCGCCGCCATTTTGTGGTGGTATTGGCTGAGTAAACGAGTCAAACCGCAGCCTGCCATGCTTAACCAGCGGGATCACCAAATGGTTGGTCTGCGGGCAACGCTGACGGAACCGACACTGGACGGCTATGGACGAATGAGAGTCGGCGACAGTAGCTGGCGCATCCATAGTTCTGAAGAATTAAGCGTGGGCACGGAAGTCGAAGTGGTCTCTATTGAAGGTAACACTTTGAATGTACGTGCAATAACACGCTAGTTTGTAGCCCACTTTCGGTTGACGACCGTGGGCTTATTAACTCTATCCTTTCTGTTCGCTGTGACAGCACCCCGCCAGATTATTGATAATCGGACAATTCGCCCCCTCGTCGCCGGGGCATTCAGCCGCTAACGCCAGTAAGCGCAAGCGCATCTGATTCAAATCCTGAATATGTTTCTCTATTTCAGCTACTTTCTGTAACGTCGCGGCTTTGACGTCCGCGCTATGGCGATCCGGATTATGGAACAGCGCCAATAATTCACGACATTCATCCAGAGTAAATCCCACCTGGCGCGCCTGTCGCAGCAAAGTCAATTCTTCAATATGACGGGCATCATAGCTGCGATAACCGTTATCAGTACGGATAGGCGGCGTTACCAGCTTTTTTTCTTCGTAAAAGCGAATCGCTTTGCTGGTCAAACCGGTCTTTTTGGCCACATCGCTGATATTCATATTTCTCCCTTGACCTTACCCTTGCTGGAAGGTTTAACCTCCATAAGTAGTTAAAATAGTCATGTCGGTCAAGAGAAATTCACCTTATTGCCCGCCAGAAGATTGGCGTCAAGGTAAAGGGCTTAATACCGACTAAACTTATCCCCGCAGACAAAAGGATAAGTTTCTTACTCTTTAAGGAGTTAATCATGTCACACACTACGCTGCTTGCTTTGCAGGGTTTAACTTGCATGAACTGTGCCGGACGGGTGCAAAAGGCGCTGGAAGGCCGGCCTGACGTCGAACAGGCTCAGGTTAATGTTCACTATGCGAAAGTAGTCGGTGAAGCTGACGTACAGGCACTGATCGAAACGGTAAAACAGGCAGGCTATCAGGCGGAACCGGTACAGCAACCGAATGTAGAGTTACAACTTTCCGGCTTAACCTGCATGCACTGCGCGGCAACGACACGTAAAGCGCTGGAAGCCGTCCCAGGAGTCATCGCCGCCGATGTATCAACCTCCAACGCCAAAGTTTACGGTCAGGCCGATGCAAACGCACTGATTGCCGCCGTGGAAAATGCCGGTTATCAGGCCACGTTGGCACAGGAAAACACTGTCCCAAAAACTGAGCCGCTGGCACATGCTACACAACCTGAGCCGGAATCTCTGGCAGCGGCCTCTTCTCTTCCGGCAACAGAAAATACCACCGCAGCCGCTCCAACGGACGGCGACGATCCGGATAGCGTGCAGCTATTGTTAACCGGGATGAGCTGCGCCAGCTGCGTTTCTAAAGTACAAAAAGCGTTGCAAAGCGTAGATGGCGTACAGGTCGCGCGAGTGAATCTGGCTGAACGTAGCGCACTGGTGACAGGCTCTCCGAATAATAGCGCGCTGATCGCCGCTGTAGAAAAAGCGGGCTATGGCGCAGAAATTATCGAAGACGAAGCTGAACGGCGGGAGCGCCAGCAGGAAATGTCTCAGGCCAATATGAAGCGCTTCCAATGGCAGGCCGCGCTGGGGCTGTTATTAGGTATTCCATTAATGGCATGGGGTTTATTCGGCGGCAGTATGACGCTAACGCCAGAAACCCAAACTCCGTGGCTGGTGGTTGGTGTACTGACGCTGCTGGTCATGATCTTTGCCGGCGGACATTTCTATCGCAACGCTTGGGTCAGCCTGAAAAACGGCAGTGCCACTATGGATACGCTGGTGGCATTAGGCACCGGTGCCGCCTGGATTTACTCGATTACCGTCAATATCTGGCCCGATGTATTCCCGATGGAAGCCCGACATCTTTATTACGAAGCCAGCGCCATGATTATCGGTTTAATCAATCTGGGACATGCGATGGAACAACGCGCCAGACAGCGTTCCTCTAATGCGTTGGAACGCTTGCTGGATCTGGCACCACCAACCGCTCGAGTTGTTACTGAAGACGGTGAGAAACAAATCCCGCTGGCCGACGTACAACTGGGTATGACCCTCCGTTTGACCACCGGGGACAGGGTTCCCGTTGACGGCGAAATTGTGCAGGGTGAAGTGTGGATGGATGAAGCTATGCTCACCGGTGAACCGATTCCACAGCATAAATTCGCTGGGGATAAAGTACACGCCGGAACCTCAGTACAGGATGGGTCAGTTCTGTTCCGCGCTAACGCCATTGGTAGCCAGACTACGCTGGCACGGATTATCAAGCTAGTACGTCAGGCACAAAGTAGTAAGCCGGAAATTGGCCAGTTAGCCGATAGAATCTCTGCAGTATTTGTTCCTACCGTCGTGGCTATCGCCTTGATTGCCGGTGTGATTTGGTACTTCTTTGGCCCGCAGCCCCAAATTGTATATACCCTGGTGGTTGCCACCACGGTACTGATCATCGCGTGCCCTTGCGCACTGGGATTAGCTACGCCGATGTCGATCATTTCTGGCGTTGGTCGTGCCGCTGAGTTTGGCGTACTGGTGCGAGATGCGGATGCGCTTCAGCAGGCCAGCGGCCTGAATACACTGGTATTTGATAAAACCGGTACATTGACCGAAGGCCGTCCGCAGGTTGTCGCTATCCATACCTTTAACGGGGTTACGGAACAACAGGCGCTTAGCTGGGCGGCTGCGCTGGAAACAGGCTCAAACCATCCGTTAGCGCAGGCAATTTTGCAACGTGCCAAAGGCCTGACGCTGCCTGCCACCAGCCAGTTCCGAACCCTGCGCGGCTTAGGCGTCAGCGGTGATGTTGAAGGAGCATCGCTGCGATTAGGAAACAGTGCGCTGCTAGAACAACAAGGGATTGATACCCTTGAGTTAAGCGACTTAATGCAGCAACAGGCGAAAACGGGCGCCACGCCGGTTATTCTGGCGGCCAATGGGAAAGTCGCGGCGCTGTTCTCCATCCGCGATCCGTTACGCCGTGATAGCGTCTCAGCATTACAACGTCTGCATCAGCAAGGCTACAAACTGGTGATGCTGACAGGTGATAACCCGATTACTGCTAATGCTATTGCCAAAGAGGCCGGTATCGATCAGGTGATTGCCGGAGTGCTACCCGATGGCAAGGCCGATGCGATTAAGCAGTTACAGGCTGCGGGTAACAAAGTCGCGATGGTTGGAGATGGTATTAACGATGCGCCCGCGCTGGCTCAGGCCGATGTAGGTATTGCTATGGGCGGCGGTAGCGATATTGCGATAGAAACTGCGGCAATTACGCTTATGCGCCATAGTCTGCACGGCGTCGCCGATGCCGTAGAGCTATCCAAAGCGACATTACGCAATATGAAACAAAACCTACTCGGCGCATTTTTCTATAACGCGTTAGGGATTCCAATCGCGGCAGGTATTTTGTATCCGTTCACTGGAACGTTGTTAAGCCCTGTGGTCGCTGGGGCTGCCATGGCGTTGTCCTCCATCACCGTCGTCAGTAATGCCAACCGTTTATTACGCTTTAAACCTAAACAATAAACGAAGTCCTAACCCAATGGCGCACAACCCTTTATTGTGCGCCATTTAGCGTTTAGCATGGGAGAAATGCTAAATCAGGACGCACACGGTTATGGGTCAACTTTTACGTCAGCTAGCCACCTTTCTTGGTATCCTTTCTCCGCCGAGTTATCCATATCCGGGTATCGATTTGCAACTGCCTGGCGATCGCCACTTTCATTTGGTAGGGAGTATCCATATGGGGACCGAAGGCATGTTCCCGCTACCGGATATCCTGTTGGATCGCCTGATAAAAGCCGATGCATTAATCGTCGAGGCCGATATTACCCAAGGTGGCTCTCCTTTCGGTCACTATCCCGATGAACTACCGCTGGTCGACCGGCTCGCTGAAACAGATTACCAACAGTTTGTTCAGCGCTGTGAAGAATTAAAAACTGACCCGCTGGCTCTGGCCACCCTCCCGGCCTGGCAAATCGCGCTGATGCTACAAGCACGTCAGGCGCAGAATTTGGGGCTGCGCGGGGAGTACGGTATAGATTACCAATTATTGAATGCAGCCAAAGCGCAGCGGAAAAATATTATCGAACTGGAAGGTTCGCAAATGCAGCTTTCCCTACTGGAAACCCTGCCTGACAGTGGAATGGGGTTGTTAAAAGATACTCTGACCCACTGGCACACCAACGCCCGCATGTTACAAACCATGGTCAGTTGGTGGTTAGAGCGGCCCCCCTGCGACAGCCTAGCTAAACTGACAACAACTTTTAGCGATGATTTATACGAGCTATTAATGGTGCAACGTAACCAGCAATGGCAAAAACAACTTTCCGCCTTACCGGCGGGGCGTTATCTGGTTGCGGTGGGCGCTTTACATTTATATGGCGACGGAAATTTACCGGCTTTAATGCAGCCAACTCATGGATAAAAAAATGGCCAATATCACTATTGGCCAGTCAAAGAGGAATTTTCATTGTTTTAGTTATTACATAGCAAGCCGGCTTTCCTAACGGTCAACCAATTTGCTATATCAGGGTAGCAACCTGCGGATAATATAAGCAACTGGGATTCATTATTATTGAGGGATACAATTTCATAATTTTGATTCTATTGAGTTAATTTTTTTCTTACTAAGCCGCATTAAGCGTAAGATACTAAAAAGATAAGGATTATCCGCAACGATAGTCCTATTATGATTAACTGGTTTCATTTTTATATTGGACGAAAACTATGACTCCTGCCGTCATTCTGCTGGAAAAGCAAAAAATCGCCTTTACTCTTCACCCTTACGAACACGACAGCGCAGAAACAAATTTTGGTGATGAAGCTGTCAAAAAATTAGGGTTAGATGCCCGGCAAGTTTATAAAACCCTACTTGTTTGCCTGAATGGGGAAACCAAAAACTTAGCCGTTGCCGTCACTCCGGTCGCCACTCAGTTGGATTTAAAAAAAGTTGCCCGAGCCTTAGGGGCGAAAAAAGCAGATATGGCCGATCCACAGCTAGCGCAGCGAGTAACCGGTTATTTAGTCGGAGGAATTAGCCCGTTAGGACAGAAAAAACGTTTACCGACGGTCATCGACAGTCAGGCACAGCAATATGCCACCATGTTTGTTTCCGGCGGCAAACGCGGGCTGGATATCGAGCTAGCTCCAGCAGATTTAGGTCGGTTGCTCAACGCGGTCTTTGCGGATATAGCCAAACAGGATTAATCCTCGTTTCGCTCTGCCAAGGAATGCCTCTGAGCAAAAAATGGGGAATACGCATAGACGCATTAGCGCTACCCGTACTCCCCCGTTAAGATAAAAAGTCCCTAAGGTATTTTCTACCTCATCTCAACTCACTACTTATAAACAATCTCACCCTTCGGCTCATAGGCCGCAGCGTCTAGTGGAGAGTGTTTTTCAATATATTGCTTCAAGACTTCCGCATCGATGAAGCCGGTATTAACGTAGCTTGGCAAAGTATCCACTTTCGGATAACCATCACCACCTAGCGCGTTGAAATTCAGCGTTGCCATGCGATAGGTTTTATTCGCATCTAGCGGTTTCCCTTGAATTTTAACATCACTAACGCCAGTGCCATCGGCAATCAGGCTGACGTTAGCAAATTGAGCATAGGCACCTGAATCCACTTTTTTATTAGCGACAACAGCCAAATACTTCTCAACTTCACTGCCCTTCATATCCACATAAACCAACGTATTGCCGAATGGCTGCACTTTCAGCACATCTTTATAAGTGATATCGCCAGCATCGATAGAGTCACGCACGCCGCCGCCGCTCATCACTGCAAAATCAGCGCCAGCACGCTCTATTTGCGCCGCTAACAGCATCCGCGCCATATTAGTTTGCTGGAAGCGAACTTTGCTACGATCGCCTTCAAGCTTGCCATTAACGCTACCGACTTTAATTTCCAGCTGCGCTTTGCCTTTATCTTCAAACGGCGTGAGTAATTTCAACATTGCCGGATTTTCAGCGATCTCTTCGGTATAGAAAACGCGCTCACTGGTGCCGTCGGCTTTCTCTACTTTCTTCTTCAGATTAACCGGAATCAGCTGATAGTTAACCAACGTCAGCTCACCGTTGCGGAATTTAAAATCTGCACGCCCGACGTATTTACCCCATTCGTGCGCCTGAACGATCCAGGTTCCATTTTGGCGATCGGGTGCGCAAGCCGTACCCGGAACGTAATCTACCTGCTTATGATTCTCGCGGGACATACAAACCGGGTCCTGCGAATGCCCACCCACAATCATGTCCAGATAACCTGCAGGCAGACTACGAGCCATTTCTACATCACCTGGCGCATTAGAACCGTGATTGCCGTTGTCATAATGTCCCATATGGGTGGCGGCGATAATAATGTCCGGTTTTTCATCCTGACGCAGTTTTTCGACGACCTCTTTGGCTTCCACCGCCGGTACGCGGAATTCAATATCGGTGAAATACTCAGGATTGCCAATTTTAGCCGTATCGTCAGTGGTTAACCCAATAACCGCAATTTTAATCCCTTGCTTATCAAATAGGGCATAAGGTTTAAATAAGCGCTGCTGGGTACTCTTCTGATAAATATTGGCAGAGAGCAGCGGGAAAGTGGCCCATTTTTCTTGTTGACGCAATACGCTAAGCGGGTTATCAAATTCATGGTTTCCGATCGCCATCGCATCGTATCCCACTAAATTCATACCGCGAAAATCGGGTTCCGCATCCTGTAAATCAGACTCAGGTACACCGGTATTAATATCTCCGCCGGAAAGCAACAATAAGCTGCCCCCTTCTGCTGCCACTTGCTGGCGAATATTATCCACCAAGGTTTTTTGCGCCGCCAGGCCATATTCACCGTGATCGTTTTGCCAGAAATGGCCGTGATGATCGTTAGTGTGCAGGACAGTAATGTCGTAAGTTTTATCTTTTTCCCAAGCGCTGGCCCATCCGGGGGCAAAGGCCAATGTTACGGCCAACGCGCATGCTGTGGTATTGAATGAAAAACGCATGGCAAATCTCCATGTAATCGCCAAAAGCGGGTCGAGTAAAAGTCAGTCTGATGAATACAGATCGCGTAATAGTTCAGGATTTCTGTGAGAATCAAGGTGATACCTCGATGCAGTTTGCATTGTAACTCGATTAGATACACCTGAATTTCACATTTTTGCGATACCTGTCAAATAATGCTGGATATAGCAAAAATCATACGATATGCATAACATGTATCCATTACCGCGCTATCTTTCACAATAAAAAAAATTAGGCTGATACTCATCATGACCGATCGCATCGTCCCCCCAACTTCCCAAACTAAGGGAAATGTATTAAAGCGAACATCGTTTTCCATATTAGGGGCGATAAGCGTCTCTCATTTACTAAACGATATGATTCAATCGCTGATTTTAGCTATCTATCCTTTATTACAGACAGAGTTCAGCCTGAGCTTCACTCAAATCGGCTTGATTACATTAACCTATCAGATGACTGCATCAATGCTGCAACCGTTGATTGGCCTCTACACAGACAAGCACCCACAGCCTTATTCCTTACCTATTGGTATGGGATTCACGCTTTCGGGCATCTTATTACTGGCCGCTGCGACTACTTTTCCCGTGGTGTTGTTGGCAGCGGCGCTAGTTGGCACCGGCTCCTCCGTATTTCATCCTGAATCTTCCCGCGTGGCACGCATGGCATCTGGCGGGCGTCACGGGCTAGCGCAATCGCTGTTTCAGGTTGGTGGGAATTTTGGTAGCGCGTTAGGCCCATTACTGGCGGCGGTCTTTATCGCCCCCTACGGTAAAGGGAATGTTGGCTGGTTTTCACTGGCGGCGTTACTGGCCATTGTGGTGCTATTACAGGTCAGCAAATGGTATCAAATGCAAAATCGCGCAGTGGCCGGTAAGCCGATAATAGCGACGCCGGTACACACGCTGCCTAAAAAGACCGTAATTGCCACTTTAGCGATTCTGTTAGTACTGATATTTTCCAAATATTTCTACTTAACCAGCATAAGTAGCTACTACACCTTCTATTTAATCCATAAGTTTGGTGTTTCAGTACAAAACGCCCAAATCCATTTGTTTGTATTCTTGTTTGCCGTAGCCGCAGGCACCATCATTGGCGGGCCTTTGGGGGACAGAGTTGGGAGAAAATACGTTATTTGGGGCTCTATCCTTGGTGTTGCCCCATTTACCCTTATTTTACCCTACGTATCTCTGCAATGGATTGGCATTTTGACGGTGATCATTGGTGTCATATTGGCATCAGCGTTTTCTGCCATTCTGGTTTATGCACAAGAGCTAATCCCCGGAAAGGTAGGCATGGTTTCCGGCTTATTCTTCGGTTTAGCTTTCGGTATGGGGGGATTAGGTGCGGCTGTACTTGGTTATGTTGCTGATTTAACCAGTATCGAGTTGGTTTACCAAATCTGTGCATTCCTGCCACTCCTTGGGATATTCACAGCCTTACTGCCTAATATTGAAGAAAAGTAGTCATTATTACTAACTTAAGCCGGATGAGATAGCAGTATTATCTGGCTTAAACCCTTATATCCATTAGGCCTAAATGAGATATCACTCACAAATGACCACCTCAGGCAATTTACAGGCCAACCTTCAATTTTATTGACAAAATATGAATTTTTATCGCGCAAAGTTCACTCAAATGCAATAAACTAGTGCTATTGCTGTGAATGAACACTGCCGTATAACAAGAAGGAGTCTGGATGCACCACTCAACACCCCTGATTACAACGATTGTAGGAGGCCTCGTACTCGCCTTCCTCCTCGGTACACTGGCACACCGCCTGCGCATCTCTCCATTAGTGGGATATCTCGCCGCAGGGGTGTTAGCCGGGCCATTCACGCCGGGTTTCGTCGCCGATACGTCATTAGCGCCAGAACTGGCTGAAATCGGTGTTATCCTGTTAATGTTCGGTGTTGGGCTGCATTTCTCTCTTAAAGACCTCCTCGCTGTAAAATCCATTGCTATTCCCGGTGCCATAGCGCAAATCGCAGTTGCCACATTGTTGGGTATCGGCCTTTCGAGCCTGTTGGGTTGGGATCTGGTCACAGGCTTGGTGTTTGGTCTTTGCCTGTCTACCGCCAGTACCGTGGTATTGCTGCGAGCACTGGAAGAACGGCAGTTGATCGACAGCCAACGTGGACAAATAGCCATTGGCTGGTTGATAGTTGAAGATCTGGCGATGGTACTAACATTGGTGTTATTACCAGCATTCGCTGGCGTTATGGGTAGCGAAAATACCAGTTTGAGCCAATTATTCACCGAATTGGCAATAACCATTGGTAAAGTCATCGCCTTCATCACCTTGATGATAGTGGTTGGCCGCCGCCTTGTCCCATGGATATTGGCAAAAACCGCCAGTACCGGCTCCAGAGAGCTATTTACCTTGGCCGTGCTGGTCTTAGCGCTGGGTATCGCTTACGGTGCTGTAGGGCTGTTTGACGTCTCATTCGCCCTAGGCGCCTTTTTTGCCGGTATGGTGTTAAACGAGTCCGAACTCAGCCACCGCGCGGCTCAGGATACCTTACCGCTGCGTGATGCCTTTGCCGTCCTGTTTTTTGTTTCGGTTGGCATGCTTTTCGACCCGATGATTCTGGTTCGTGAGCCTTTAGCGGTTATCGCCTCACTGGCTATCATTATCTTCGGTAAATCTGCCGCAGCCTTCCTATTAGTTCGCATGTTTGGCCACTCTAAACGCACTGCACTGACTATTTCGGTCAGTTTGGCGCAGATCGGTGAATTCGCCTTTATTTTAGCGGGTTTAGGGATCTCTCTTGGTTTGATGTCGGAGCATGGCCGCAATCTGGTTTTAGCCAGTGCCATTCTTTCTATCATGCTGAATCCATTGCTATTTAGCCTATTGGATCGCTATCTAATTAAAACCGAAACCATGGAAGATCAAATTCTGGAAGAAGCAGTAGAAGAAGAAAAACAAATTCCAGTCGATCTGTGTAACCACGCTTTATTAGTCGGTTATGGCCGCGTAGGTAGCCTACTGGGATCAAAACTCAATGCAGCCGGTGTTCCATTAGTGGTCATCGAAAACTCCCGAACCCGAGTCGAAGCCTTGCGTGAGCAAGGAATTAACGCGGTGCTGGGCAACGCAGCCAATGCAGAAATCATGTCATTGGCTCGACTAGACTGCGCACGCTGGCTGTTACTAACCATTCCAAATGGCTATGAGGCGGGTGAAATTGTCGCTGCGGCGCGTCTCAAACGCCCAGACCTTGAGATTATTGCCAGAGCGCATTATGACGATGAGGTGGTTTATATTTCCGACCGCGGTGCCGATCAGGTCGTTATGGGTGAACGCGAGATTGCAGGCAGCATGCTAAATATGCTGAAAATCGATACGTTGAGTGAAGAAGTCAAAAGCGCAGCTTGCCCGATCTGACTAGACCGATATTAAAATACAAAAGGCCAGCAATGCTGGCCTTTTGTTGTCTAGCGATTGGATTAACGTTCCCAGTAAGACTCTTCCAGACTATCCTCTCGCTCAGGTAAACCGCGCGTCAGACGAGGAGAGTGCTGATTCAATACCTGATAGCTCACTCGATTAGCATATTTACAAACCTGCGCCAAAGACGAATAGCTCAGGTAACTACGCACATGTTTACTTGAATTAGGAACATTATTACGATGATAACCGTTGGCCGCTATATCATGTAACACTGCGGACAATGCCCCATCCCCTGCCCCATTAGTATTCATAATCTTCTCAGGTCCGCCCATATAAGGAGCGATGTGTGAGTAAATCTTGAATGGCGTATCACAATGTTCTTTTCTCATTGCGCGGCTAAATTCGTACATATTGAATTCAGCAACAGTACCCGGCAGTAAAGGATGCTGAGTCTGGCGTTTGCCAGCTTCTTCCGTATAGCCAGCCATATAAAGGCCATTTGGCCCGGCGGTACATAGCACCAAATCGACCCAATCCAGCGCCATATCTGCGGCCATCAATGGATCGCTGATCCCCGTAAGCTCCAGCGCTTCATCTTCATTCATCGCTAAAATAGAGACGTTTTCTTTAAGGAAATCTCGCCACCATTGAGGATTATCTGCAATGACGTATTTTGTACCCAACGTCAGTACCACTGGCACATGATATTTTTTAGCGTATGCGATGGCCTGCATAGTGGCATCTGGCATTGGCTCACCGGGTTTACAACGAACTAAATAAGCAGTGAGAACTAAAGCCGAGGCTCCTGCAATCACTTCTTCAGGAATGCTTCCTGGGCGTAGCTGATTCATTTGGCCAGGACTGATAGCGAAAGTCCGCTCTCCGTTCTCAGTAATCAAGGTAAAACAGCGGCCAATAGCGCCATCCACGGCCTGCAAATAATTTAAGTCAGTACGACTTGAGGTATTACACAGATAACGATAGGCATAGCTGCCAATCTTTATATTGCTGCACATGGTTCCAAGTAAAACAGAGCGGTCATCAGCCAGAACCGAGTAATTATGCAATGTATTACCGATGGTGCCACCTGCAAACTCATGGGTAATCAAACCATTGCTGGTTAACTCCTGATAAAGAGCCTCAGCCACATCATCTTCAATAACTAAAGAATGTCCCTGGCTCAAACCGTAGCGCTGAATAAATCCTTCATCAACTTTGGCCTCAATATCGACTAGGGTTTGGTCGATACCGACGATATAAGAGGTGCTGACCTCATTTTCGGCCTGAACCTGCGTTTGTTGTAATAACGGATCGCGGGCATTGACCGGAAAATAATGTTTGGATTTACGTTTACCAGGAAATTTCATTGTTTTGATTGGCAGTGTGAAGATGAAAAGGAAGTGGATTTTAGCATAAGCTCAAGCTGGAAACATAATTAGGGAAAAGGTATGAGGTCGATTTAATGCGGTCAGAGAACAAGGATGAACGCTAACTTCAGAATTTTTATAAAAAAAAAGCCGGACAAGCAGCGCTTATCCGGCAATGTAAAATATCAATTATTATTGATTCGTTATTTTTTATCGGTATTCGCCAGCTTTAACATCTCATCTTCACGCTCGCGTTCACGCATGAAATGATCAACTAACACAAAGCCGACAGATCCCACCAAACCTGCAAGTGCGAACAGGATCATAATCAGCCCACGTTTAGGCGCATCTCTTTTGGTTGGCTCGGTTGGCTGTTGCAGATATTTAAATGGCACCACTTCCACTTTAGGAATTTCCAACGCATTTAACTTATCCAGATACAGTCTACGGTTAAGAATTTCAGCATTGATAGAAGCCAAGTCAGTCACCGATTTCTCAATTTCCAATTTGCGATTCAGTGCATCAGAACCCATAGTAATAGGGAAATCTGGATCATCACTAATAGCAGAACCACTACTGTAAACTGGTTTTTTAATACCCGCCGCATCAGCAATTGAAGTCGCGTACTTCAAACGTTCAATTTTAACTTCCTGACTATTCTTGGCACGCAATAGGTCCAAAGTATATTTATCAGTACCAATACCTTTAGCTAAATCAACAGCACGCTGTATTTTTCTAGATACATCAGCATTAACTATACTGTTAACGTAGTTAATATACCCCTGCAATAAATCACGCGCATCTGTAGCCGTCATGGCGCTGTATGATAATTTGTAGTACCGATATTCCTTATCATTATCGCTTTTATCTCTCTGCGGGCTGACTGATGTGATATTCTCATTCACTATCCGTTCAATTAATGCTCTTTTCTCCAGACCATCTTCAGGATTATCTCGCATTAATCTCTTAAAATACTCAGTATTCACTAAATACTGCTCACGGAGATCTTGAGAATCAAAGTTTTGTTTAAAAATAGACAATAAATAATCTGAATTGATATCAAGCTTAATATCAAGCACAGATAAATTAGTTGTTATCTTATCTAACACTTGAATTTGTTCATCGCCAGGCGAGACGATAACTGCTGTGCTCGTCCAGCGTTGAGGGAGAATAAAGGTAATAACCAAACCAATAATGATAAAAATAAAAGTGGTGAATATTATTTTTATTTTAGATCTAAAAATAATAGCCATTAACTCAAATAAATCTATCTCATTTTTCGAGGAGTTTACATTAGGAAAACCATAATCAGAAGGCATTTTAGAATCACTATTATTTACTTTAAAATTATCAGCCATTAACCGTCACCGAATTGAGAATCATTACTAAACTTAGCACCCCGTGAACTATATCAAATATATAAACCCACGGAGAGCTGATATTTTTAACTATACTTAATCTCTATGACCTTAATAATAGTAAAATCTCTTCTGTTTTTTCCAGCATCAAAGACTTATTCGCACGAGATTCTACATTCAATCTAACAACTGGCTCAGTATTAGAACTACGTAAGTTAAAACGCCAATCTTTGAACTCAAGGCTAATCCCATCGGTTTCATCAACGACCAGCGCTTCATTTTCATAAGTTGCGCGAACTTTAGCAATTGCTGAGGCAGGCTCAGACAATATTGAATTTATCTCACCGGATGCAGGGTAAGCACTCATACACTCTTCGACTAATTGCTCCAAACTTTTATTTTTAACGCACAATAGCTCTGCAATTAACAACCAAGGAATCATTCCAGAATCACAGTAAGAGAAATCACGAAAATAATGATGAGCGCTCATTTCTCCACCATAAACGGCATCTTCTTCACGCATTCTTTCTTTGATGAAAGCGTGTCCAGTTTTTGACATGACCGGCTTTCCGCCAGCAGCAGTTACAATATCAATTGTATTCCAACTCAAGCGCGGATCGTGAATAATATTTGAACCCGGTTTTTTCTGTAGGAATGCTTCAGCTAACAATCCAACAATATAATACCCTTCGATAAACTCCCCTTTATTATTAAAAAAGAAGCAACGATCAAAATCGCCATCAAAGGCAATGCCCATATCTGCACCATGGGCTAATACAGCATCAGTGGTATCTTGTCTACATTCTGGCAGTAGCGGGTTGGGGATTCCATTCGGGAATGTACCATCCGGTGAATGATGAACTTTAATCAGAGTTACAGGCATACCAAGCTTATCAAAACGCTTTTCCAAAGCATCAATAACATGCCCTGCAGCCCCATTCCCACTATTGATAACTAATTTCAAGGGCCTAAATAAGGATGGCGTTATATAACCAATTAAATGATCAATATAGGCATCAATAACTGATATTTTCTTGTAACTCCCTCTCTTAGACTCAACAATAGGCGGAAAGTCATTTGATTCTGCCAAACGTTGTATATCGCGTAGACCAGTATCACCACTAATAGGTCTAGCCCCCTGACGAACAAGCTTCATTCCATTATAATTAATAGGATTATGGCTAGCTGTAACTTCTATTCCTCCATCAACGCCAAGATGGAAGGTCGCAAAATATATCTCTTCCGTACCAGATAATCCAATATCCAATACATCTGTACCTGCATCTTGCAGGCCACGACTCAATGCAAGTTTAAGGCTCTCACTTGTTAGCCTTACATCACCACCAACAACAACTGTTTTAGGTTTTGCAAATTCACCATAGGCTCGACCAATACGATATGCTATCTCATCATTCAACTCTTCGCCTAACTGACCACGGATATCATAAGCTTTGAAACAAGTTAGTTTAGACATATATATCACTTTATAAACTGAGGAATTTTAGATAAGTTTTTGCAGATTAATGATACAGGCCAAAATAAAGCTTGCTTCTTCATAATCTTAATATCTTCTTTTGATTTAAGTATCATGTTTTTAACTGAACGGTTGCTTATTCCTCCGACCCTCATTTTGGTTAGCACACGAGGTAAATACGCTAGCTTAATCTGATGAGATATAATATAGCGAGTTAGTGAGTCATAATCCGCTGATATTTTGAAACTTAAATCAAAACTACCCAAACGCTCATATAATTCACGTTTCATATAAAATGTCGGGTGAGGCGGCATCCATCCATACTGCATTTTCCGTGGGTGAAACTCACCACTTTTCCAGCATCTAATGACATGGTCAATATTATCCCTTGCTACATATTGCAAGTCACCATATACCGCATCACATCCGTTATTTTTAAACGTTGCAACAACATCGGCGATAACATTTGAATCAGCTAACAAATCATCCGAGTGTAAGAAACCAATGATATCCCCAGTAGCAGCTAAGATACCTTTATTTAACGCATCATAAATACCTTTATCTGGCTCACTGATAATTGTAGAAACTCGGGTAGAGTTTCTATCTATCACTTTAAGTGTATTATCTTTTGATGCTCCATCAATAATAATATACTCAATATCTAAATGTGTCTGTTTCTCTAACGACAATAGAGTATCTATAATGGTTTTTTCACTATTATACGTAGCAGTAATAATACTTACTTTCATCATTAATACCCTACACCTAAGTTATCTACACGTTCTACATCACTTTCGGAAAGATAGTTTCCGGTATGTACTTCAATAATTTCTAACGGTATTTTCCCTGGATTTTCTATTGAATGTGCAATTCCTACAGGAATATAGGTAGACTCATTTTCATTCACTAAATAAGTTTTATCACCATAGTGAACTTTAGCTATGCCCGAAACAACGACCCAATGTTCAGCTCTATGGTAATGAATCTGAGTTGCAATGCGCTGGCCCGGTTTAACTGACACATGTTGAACCTGGTAGCGAACACCTTCTGCAATAGCATCGTGGGAACCCCAAGGGCGATATACCTCACGGTGTTGCAGATATTCGCACCGCTCCTCTAATTTGAGTTTGTTAACGATACTTTTAACATCTTGCACTTTATCTTTATGCGCAACTAATACCGCATCTTTGGTTTCTACAATGATAAGATCGTTTACTCCAACCGTCGCAACGAGCCTATTTTGAGAATAGACATAACTATCATGCATATCCTCTATTAATACATCACCGCGAACAACATTTCCCTGGCTATCTTTATCATTTATTTCCCATAGCGCAGACCAACAACCAACATCACTCCACTGAGCATCCATAGGCACAACAACCGCGTCGCTGGTTTTTTCCATAACTGCATAATCAATTGAATCATCCGGACAGTTATAAAAAGCCTCTTCATTCAGACGAATAAAGTCTAGATCAGCACGCTGACCGGCGATTGCTCGCTGGCAAGCTTCAAGAATATCAGGTCGATGTAACCCAAGCTCTTGTAAATAGCGTGATGCTTTAAATACGAACATACCGCTATTCCAATAATAATTTCCGGAAACCAAATATTCTTGCGCGGTAGCTAAATCAGGCTTTTCAACAAAAGCAGCAACCTCATAAGCACCATCTTCAACCAAAGCTCCCTGCCTGATATAGCCATATCCAGTCTCTGGACTATTAGGAACAATACCAAAAGTGACCAACTTACCAGCTTCAGCAAGAGGTTCAGCTCGTTTTACGGCCTGAATAAATGCAGGTTTATCCTGAATAACATGATCAGCCGCTAATACCAGTAATAACGGATCATTGCCGTTTAAAGTCGCATGCAAGGCTGCCAACGCAATTGCCGGGGCTGTATTACGACCAACAGGTTCCAATACAATACCGCTATGTGAGAGTTTTTTCTGGCGCAGCTGTTCAGCAATAATAAAACGGTGATCTTCATTACAAATCACAAGCGGAGCTAGATGAGGAAGCTCGTCTAATCGAAGTAGAGTTTCCTGTAGCATGGTGAGTTCTGAAGTCAAAGCCAGAAATTGCTTTGGATAATGAGTCCGAGATAGCGGCCACAGGCGACTCCCAGAGCCGCCTGCCATAATTACGGGTAATAGCATGAGCGATTACTTCCTGTCTTGAAAATAGAGCTTGGTATGAAGATGAACATCGTCAGCGGAAAGTAAATCATCGACCGCTCTCCAACAATACTGAGAATGTTGATCTTTTGGCAATTGTACTAACGGTGTCTCAATGACCAGTTTGTAGCCAAGCACTACATAATGAGTTGAAAAGTCTTCTTCAGAAAAATTATCCGGATAGAAATGTTCAAATGTGCCAATAAAGGCCGCATTTTGAATAGAGATAGGGAATCCTAACTCTTCTTTTGCTAACCGGGTAAAAGCATCAGCAAGAGTTTCATCTTTTCTTACTCGTCCCCCCGGTACAAACCAATAATTCTTTGCCGGGCGATTTAGTCGTTTACCAAGTAATATTCTATTCTGAGAATCCTGGACGACGAGATCGATAGATATCAATGGCGTATTAGCCACAATAGTCTTGAACAAAGATGTATCTAAGGGACGAGCCATATTATTTCCTGAAATTATGCTGGTTATCCAAAAACCACTGATAAGTCATCATGAGTCCTTCTTCCAAGGAAATATGATAACTCCATCCTAATTTGGCTAACCTACTAACATCCATCAACTTGCGCGGAGTTCCATCAGGCTTCGTTGCGTCAAAGACTAGTTTGCCCGTGAATCCCACCACTTTTGCCATAGTTTCAGCTAATTCTTTTATCGTACAATCTACACCTGTACCGACATTAATATGAGAAAGCATGGGCTGAGTATTAGCAGCGTATATCTGGTTAGATAATTCCATAACATGTACGCTGGCAGCTGCCATATCATCTACATGTAGAAATTCGCGCATTGGTTTCCCTGTTCCCCACACAACCATTTCCTCATCATTATGTAATTTCGCCTCATGGAAACGGCGTAATAATGCAGGAATTACATGGGAGTTTTCAGGATGGAAATTATCATTTTCACCATAGAGATTGGTTGGCATTACGCTACGGTAATCACGACCATATTGACGATTATATGATTCGCACAACTTTATCCCTGCTATTTTAGCGATAGCATAAGGCTCATTCGTTGGCTCCAAAATACCAGTTAACAGCGCGGCCTCAGTCATTGGCTGTTCTGCTAGTTTAGGATAGATACACGAAGAACCCAAAAATAGCAGTTTTTGTACATTGGCTAGGTGTGCAGCATGAATAATATTGCATTCGATCATTAAGTTTTCGTAGATGAACTCTGCCGGATAATTATTATTAGCCTGAATTCCTCCGACTTTCGCTGCGGCCAAATAGACTTCATCTATTTTTTCATCAGTGAAAAATGCCTGCACTGCAGCTTGAGATATCAGGTCTAGTTCATCACGAGTTCTGAGAACCAATTCAATATCGCTGCGATTCTTAAGTTGGCGCACAATGGCAGAACCAACCATGCCGCGATGGCCTGCAACAAATACCCGTTTCTTATCCATTATCATCAATTCTCCAACGAAATGGATACATCAAAACCGTTGGCTTTCAGCAAAGCATGCTGTTTAGCTTGTTGTAAGTCGCTTGCAACCATTTCAGCACACATTTCTTCAACAGTAATTTCAGGAACCCAGCCCAAAACTTTCTTGGCTTTTGCTGGATCACCCAGCAGTGTTTCAACTTCTGCAGGGCGGAAATAACGAGGATCAACACGAACAATAACGTCGCCAACTTTTACTGCAGAGGCATGATTACCGCTAACTGCCACAACAGTAGCTATTTCATCAACACCTTCACCACTGAACTCCAGTTCAATTCCAGCTTCTTTTGCCGACATACGAACAAACTCGCGAACAGTAATCTGTTTACCTGTCGCAATAACAAAATCTTCTGGCTTCTCTTGTTGAAGCATCATCCATTGCATACGAACATAATCTTTCGCATGCCCCCAGTCACGTAACGAATCCATATTGCCTAAATAGAGACAATTTTCCAAACCCAAAGCAATGTTTGCTACAGCACGAGTAATTTTGCGAGTAACAAATGTCTCACCCCGACGTGGAGATTCATGGTTAAACAGTATGCCGTTACACGCATACATGCCATAAGATTCCCGGTAGTTAACCGTAATCCAATAAGCATACATCTTGGCCACAGCATAAGGAGAACGCGGATAAAACGGAGTCGTTTCGCGCTGAGGGGTTTCTTGTACTAATCCATAAAGTTCTGAAGTCGACGCTTGATAGAAACGAGTCTTTTTTTCTAACCCATTAATTCGAATCGCTTCTAATAAACGCAACGTCCCCATAGCATCAACATCAGCCGTATATTCAGGTGACTCAAATGAAACAGCTACATGTGACTGTGCACCTAAGTTATAAATTTCATCAGGCTGAATTTCTTGAACTAAGCGAATCAAATTGGAAGTATCAGTTAGATCGCCATAATGTAAAAAGAAACGAGGATTTTCTTCATGACGATCTTGATAAATATGATCAACACGGCTGGTATTAAAGGAGGAAGCTCGGCGTTTAATACCATGAACCTCGTAACCTTTCTCTAACAAAAATTCAGCCAAATAAGAACCATCTTGTCCAGTAATACCTGTAATGAGCGCAATTTTAGTCATAATATTGTAATCCGTATTATTTATTCAATTCTTTATAAACATTGAGTGTTTCTTGATAACACTTATCCCATGAGAATTTGGCTGCTTGCTGAAAGCCAAATTCAATAAGCTTAGACCTTTCATTATCTATAGCGACTAAACCTTCGACTAATTCATCCACACTAGGTCGGTTCACTAATATCGCCGCATCTCCAGCAACCTCTGGTATTGAAGACACTCCCACAGCGACTACAGGGCATCCGGCACGCATAGCTTCTAAGATGGGAATACCGAATCCCTCGTAACTCGACGGATATAGTAATGCATAAGCAGAATTGTAAGCCTCATTCAAAGCTTCATCACTCAAGCGCCCTAACCAATGATAGCGATGCGGTAGATGCTGATTTAATAGCGATAATTCTCTATCAGTAAACTCGCCCCCCCCCACCACAGATAACTCAAGATGAGGGAGTCTCGATATAACTTTTACGGCAATATCAAAATTTTTATATCCGCCTCGAGCACCAACAAAGATAACTTTATTCGTATGAGTTTTTGTTAGCACTAAAGGATGATATTTCTCCGACACACCATTGTGAATAATTCTAATTTTATCACTAGGAACAGAGCAATAATACTGTAAATCTTTCGCAGTATTTTCAGAAACACAAATGATCAAATCACTATGTTTCACCGCTCTATTTTTTTGCCATGTATGTACCCATTTCGCAGGACCGCTGACAAACTTTTCATATGTAAAATCATGAACCGTTGTAACTACAGGCATATCCTCTTTGGGCAGACGATAGTAGGATGAATGAAATATTGGAGATATCTCTTTATTTATATCTGGTAATAAGCAATCTCTATAGCGTTCAAAAATACGGCTTTTAAGCTCCGTACTTTTAACGCCTACATCACCAATTTTATCATCATAAGAATACCAATCAAAATCCCCACCAGGCAGGCGAGTAACTATCTCTTTAAAATAAACAGTAATACCGCCATTACTTTGCAGTGAATTAATAATCCCATCATAAATTAATTTCATAAAAACACACCATAATTATTCCCATTAAGATTACCTTTCTCTATTAATTTGAAACCACGAAATCAAAATCAGTGGAGCCCAATATGTAGGAACAAACCATAGTATATCTGCGGAAAATACGATAGGCATGAGTATCACACCACCGCATAATATTTTTTCAACTACTGTTTTTGAGCGTTTTGAAACAACTATTGCACATCCAATCAGATAGACATAAAAGAAGAATGCAATAATACCAATCTGAGTAAACATGGAATATATTCCCATGTTTATTTCCGGGAGTCCATATATCGTTCTAAAAGTACTTCCTCCATACCCAAAACCGTATGGATATAAATCAAGATACTGCATCAAAAGAGAAATAGTCCGTCCACCTGTTTCATCTCCTGAGAATACAAAATCAAAAACTTTATCTAGAAGATAATTCAATGTACTTGAAAAAAACCAAAGATATATTGAAGTAATAACCAGAGAAAGAAATACTGCTGGAAGAGTATATTTAGCATTTTCACGAGTGAAAATAACGCGTCGACACAAAAAGATTGTCGCGAAAATTGCACATGCAAAAAAAATATATCCTGACGCAGAGAAGTTCAGCAACATCATTGATGTATATAATATTATAGGCATGTAGCGCCTATTTAGATACATATCTATTAATAAAAATGGTAGGAATGGTGCCATAAATTTTGAAAGGTGTCCTCGCTCAACTGATACTGCAGCAAAAGAGGGAAAGCCGCCAAAACCTGCACTATCAAAAGTACCATATGGTACGCGCCCGGATAAAAGAACAACAAATTGTATAATATAAACTACCGAAATTAATGCTGCAACTTTAGAACCGATCCGACTAATTTCTGATAATGTTGCTATACTTTTTACTTTAGAAAATGATAAAAATAAAAATGGAATAAGTAGCACTTTGAATATAACAATAAATCTATTAAAGAAGTTGTCACCAGCCAAACTGATACCGACGGCGTCACCTTGAAGAATAATAAATTTCCCTGTAGACAACAACAGATATAAATTGACCATAATAAAGTGAAGTAAAATAGAAAAGCATAATAAAACGAATTGAGTGAAAATTATATTTTTATTAAATCGCGCACCAAAAATAATGATATAGAGCGCATTTAAAACCAGGAAAAATTCAGCCAAACTTATTATATATATATAAGCTGGATTGGTAAATGGCCATAAAAATACAACCAAGGTTCCTAGTTTTTCTTCACCTAGAAGCTTAGATTTGCACACACTATAAATAATATAAAAAACAATAAAAAACCCAATAGCTAAATGTATCCCCTCAACATTTAATGCATAATCTCTTACATATTCAAATATATTATTGAATGGGTATCTCAGCTCATAAAATTCCATCGCGCACCAATATTAATGATCATACAGTATATTTAACTATAATCTTATGAATATAAAGACTAAAAACGTAATGATATAATACTCAAAAGAGTATTCCAAATATTTGTATCGAGAGTAATCTACCATTTCATGCAGAAATTTATAGACTTCGTCTTACTCTATTGGAACATGGACGAATTACAGTGACTAGCCCTCTAGATTTTTTTGCTAATGCATCCATAGAAAAAGATAAATCACACCCTAAACTAATTAATAATTACAATCACTTAAATAACAATCGCCGAATTTTTTTATACATGAATTCAAGCTTTAATTTTGAAGCAAACACATATAAAGGCCTAATAAAATAAACAAAGTCAACTAATAAAGAATTAGCACCAGAATACTTAAAATTATGCTTCATTCTATTTCTTTGTTCCTTTTCACCATACACCGAAGTTAAGATGTTAGTATGAAAAATTGAATGCTCTCTTAGTAAAATGGCTAAAAAAGCAGATTTCACATCAGGGTCGTTTGAGTAGAATTTTTCAGCGAATTTCATATACCCATTAAAGTCTATTTCTATTCTTTTCACTACACCATCTTTAGCAAAGAAATCATTTCCAAGTCGAGTATCAACTAATGGTTTATTTATATATTGGACTTTTGCACCATGCGTCACGATATCTAATAGATAAAAAACATGGCTATATGCGCTACCAATAAATGATTCATCAAAGGATACATTCTCCCACGAGCTTCGTTTTACAATATTAGAACCAAGGAAGCTGAAGGTAGCACCAATAGAATTACTATTGTTAAAATATTTGATTAGTTCATCTTTATCATTAGTTAAATAGAGAGAATCTCCAGTAGTCATCCATGGTTTGTATGAGATTCTGTTCATAGACAGATCACACTCATAACGATCGCACAGATAAATATCACATCCTGACGCTAGATATTTATCTATTTCATCGAGAGCTCCATCGGATAAAACATCATCACTACCAAAAAGCCAGCAATATTCACCTGATGCTAAAGAAACAGCGGCCAAATAATTTTTATCCGGACCAATGTTTTTATTATTTCTTTTATATACAATTGACGTGTTGGTGTTTTTTCTAAAATTTTCTATCATCTCGCTTGTATTGTCTGTCGAAGCATTATCTGATATACATATTTCTATATCATTTCTATTATTAGTTTGAGAAATAATGCTATCAATCAATTCAGACAAGAAATCACAACGATTGTATGTTGGAATACAAAATGAAATTTTAATACGGTTCATCTAAAATCCTTTGAACGCTCTTTGAGAAAACAAGTAACTTTTAAAATGGTGTGAAAAACAGACAGCTCTACATTTTAAACAGACTGTAATTCCTTTATTTTTCTCTTATAGAAAACAGGAAGAAATATAACCACAGTAAATAAAAAAGATAAAATCAATCCAGTTAACATACCTTTCATCCCGTAAACTGATGCTAAAGTCCACTGGAGGCTCAAACTAAGAATTGCTTGAACAGGCACTAAATACCATAACGGCCGTAAATAATTCATGCTTTGTAGGAGCATCGCATATGTATCAGTCCAAATACGCAGTAGGAAATACACACCAAATAAGGCTATCGTGGTAACATCTATATTAGGATTTATTTTTTTAGAGATAAGACCAATGATTTGTGTTTTAAATAGATAAAAGCCAACGCTACAAATGACGATAAAAATAGCGCCTAGCATAATATATTTATTTACTATTAAATTTAATTCCGACCATTTGTTTTGAACTCTGTATTCAGCACATACCGGCCAAAGAGCCTGTAATAATGCAGAATAAACAAAAAGGATCAATCCAAATATTTTAATTAATACAGTGTAAACAATGATATCACTAGCGACTAATTTCTGAGACATCACTATATAATCTGCCTGAAGAACAATTGTGGCTAAAAATGCAAAGAACAAAAAACCAGATGACCTCTTTAAAATTATTTTAACTAAATCATGATCAAAATCATCAGTCGCTTCGGCTCTAAATGTTTTTATAATTCTTGAAATAAATATCGTGACAGGTATTAATGCTGCTGGACCAAAAAACATGATAATAGCTAAATATATGCTACTAGATGCGCTATATTTACTGAATATGACTATTAGTATAAGGCCTAGTAAAGAAGCAAGTGCGGTGATCACATTAGCAATCCAACCTCTTTGTTCAGCGAACAATATTTTATATAGAACTCCGCCAAAACTGGTAAAAATAAAAATACAAAGAGTGATGTATAGCAATAAATGCTTATCATAAATAGTATTATTATCAAACCCTTGCAGATATACTGGAGCTAAAAATTTTGTTATCGGCCACAGTATTGACGCTAATACCAATATCCCAATTGATATTAAACACGCAGAAGTCAATATATAGTCATTATACTGTTTTTTATTTGCTCTTTGCTCTGATATAAAATTTTGTAAACTATATCCGATGCCAAAATCAGCTAATGCTCCCCAAGCAACAAGGCCAGCAAGTAAAGTAAAGGCAGCGTAGCCATTCTCACCCATTAAATCTAGTAAGTATCTAATACTTAAAAGTTGAATTCCTGCAGAAACAATTCTGGAAATCCAAGAAGATAGTGCTATCCATAGATGATTAGGTATTTTTTTAATTAAAAATTTCACGAACCACCATTATTAATTGTATCACTCAGAAGAATTCGCAATTATTTATATAATCAATAGAAAAACTTACACACTATTAAATCAAGACTCATCTAAACACCGAGTTATATAAGATTCTAATTTATCCTCTATTAATCCAATGTTTTCAAATTTATATTCAGGTTTTAGCACTTCATCTTCTCTATATCCATAAGAACCGAACTCAACAAGTAATTCCCTTCTATTACTATTTTTATTAACTAACTCCACAATATCTTTTACTGTATACTCATGTGGATTAAAGATAGAAAGTGTCTTGTTTTGATAATTTTCACTCTCAGAACAGACAACATCCATGATTGCATTCACCACATCTTCTATATAAACAAGATTCAGTTTTTGTTCTCCAGGCGATAATTTAAGAGCTATCTCAGCTTTTGCACTGTTAATAATAGCATCTAGTATTTTCCCCCTATTATCATTTTCCCCATAGGTTCCATATAACATAATATTAGTATATTTTACATTGTAACTAGAATAATACTTTAACAAATCCCTTAAAGCTGACTTAATGATTCCATAAGGATTCACGCCCTCAACATTTCGGATTGAATTACTAAACTCCCAATAGCTACCAATATTGACAAATCGACCATGGCCGCGTTTTTTAAAATATTCCAATAAGATAAATGGGATTTTAAGATTACCATCAATCACATTAAGATCAGGTATTTCTCCGGGTTTGTAATAACCCGCGGCTAAATTTACAATAAGATCAGGGGATAATTCATTTAAAATAAAGGTTAGCGAATCTATAGAAAATTTCGCATATTCAATTTCTCCATCGGCTGATATCGATGTTACTTTATCTCTCCCTATATTATAAATAACCCCATATTTTTCTATAAGTTTCGGAATTAAGAAACCACCTATATAACCGGTCCCACCAGTCAACGCTATTTTCATTTAATATTTGGCCAGTGCAATACTGGCCAACCTCGATTAGAAATTCAAACCAAAGAATTCTTCAAACTTACTGACCACGTAATCCAGATGATCATGTGTCAGGCCTGGATAAATACCGATCCAGAAGGTTTGGTTCATAATACGGTCTGTATTAGTCAACTCACCGACAACGCGATACTTCACGTCGTGGAAATACGGCTGGCGCGTTAAGTTTCCAGCGAACAGTAAACGTGTACCAATTTTGGCTTCATCTAAGAATTTAACCAAATCGATACGGGTTACACCGCTGTCTTCTTTAAGCGTTATTGGGAAACCGAACCAAGATGGATCTGAGTTTGGTGTGGCTTCCGGCAGTTCGAGGAATTGCTCACAAGACTGCAAAGCACTTTTTAGGTATTTAAAATTGGCTTTACGCTTTTCTACAAATTCTTCTACGCTTTCAAGCTGAGCCAAACCACAGGCAGCCTGCATATCCGTAATTTTAAGGTTATAACCTAAGTGAGAATAGGTATATTTATGGTCATAACCGAATGGTAGAGAACCTAGTTGTTGGCCAAAGCGTTTTTTACAGGTGTTATCACAGCCTGGTGCGCAATAGCAGTCACGGCCCCAGTCACGGAAGGATTCAATAATACTCTTCAACTCTGCTGATTTGGTAAATACCGCCCCACCCTCACCCATAGTAATATGGTGAGCAGGGTAGAAACTAACGGTACCAATATCACCAAATGTACCCGCCATTTTGCCATCATAGGTTGAGCCTAATGCATCACAGCAATCTTCAATAAGCCAAAGGTTATATTTATCCGCTACACGGCGAACTTCAGCCAGATCAAATAAATTACCCAGCGTATGAGCAATCATAATGGCTTTAGTTTTATCACTGACAGCTGCTTCGATCAGGCTGGCGTTCACATTATAAGTTGGAATATCAACATCAACGAAGACAGGAATTAAGCCATTCTGAATGGTAGGGTTAACAGTAGTAGGGAAACCAGCAGCAACAGTAATCACTTCATCGCCTGGCTTCAACGCACGTGCACCAAGTTTTGGCGAGGTTAGCGCAGTAAGCGCTAGCAGGTTAGCCGAAGAACCTGAAGTGGTTGTCAGTACATGAGGAACACCGAGATATTCCCCTAATTTTTTCTCAAAAGCATCATTAAAACGACCGGTAGTTAACCACCCATCCAAAGATGCTTCAACCATCAGCTGAAGTTCTTTAGCACCAATAACTTTACCTGAAGGTGGAACGACACTTTTACCTGCTTCAAATGGCTTAGGGGCCATAGCCGTTTCAGCGTACTGAGCAACTAACCCAGCAATCTGTTGACGTAATTCTTCTTGACTCATTTTCTATGACCTCAAATCATCTAGTTTTCATGTAATTATTAATTTCGGTAACACTATATTCATGCATGTCTTCGCCAGCTAGCCAGGCTTTATGCCAAGCCACAATATATTCCAGCGTGGTATTAAGGCTCCAACGTGGATGCCAACCAAGTTGCATTTTAGCTTTTGAACAATCTAACTTTAAGTAATGAGCTTCGTGCGGATGTTCATTACCATCCAATTGCCAGCTTGCATCACCCCCCCAAAATTCGACCATTTTTTCAACAATATTTTGAACCGGGGTCGCATCCGCTTCATTCGGACCAAAGTTCCAGCCCTCGGCATATTCTACGCCACCGTCGTACAACTTTTGCGCCAGTAAAATATAACCGGACAACGGTTCAAGCACATGCTGCCAAGGACGAATGGCGTGAGGATTGCGGATAATAACAGGTTTTGACTCTTCGAAAGCACGTAAAATGTCCGGAACAATACGGTCCAAAGCCCAATCGCCGCCGCCTATAACATTTCCGGCGCGGACAGTTGCCAGTGCTGTACCATGCTGATCGTACTTGGCTGGATTAAAGAAAGAGTTACGATAAGAAGATGTGACTAACTCAGCGCAACCTTTACTGTTGGAATATGGATCATATCCTCCCATCGCTTCATTTTCACGATAGCCCCATATCCATTCTTTATTGTCATAGCATTTATCGCTGGTGATATTAACCACAGCTTTGATGCCACCAACCTGACGGATTGCTTCCAGTAAATAAACGGTGCCCATAACGTTAGTTGAATATGTGTCAACGGGTTCCGAGTAGGATAGTCTTACCAGCGGTTGAGCCGCCATATGGAAAACGATTTCTGGCTGAAATTCACGAATTGAGTTTAATAGTTTTTGTTGATCGCGAATATCGCCGATTTCTGATTCCATCCCGTCAGCTACGCGGGCAGTTTCAAATAGGCTAGGTTCAGTTGGCGCAGCCAGAGAATAACCTTTAACCGTTGCCCCCATGTTCTGCAACCACAAACTCAGCCATCCACCTTTAAACCCGGTATGACCTGTTACAAAAACACGTTTACCTTGCCAGAAGCTTGCATCAATCATTTTTTATTCCCATACCTTCCAAGGTGCGCGTCCTTCTTCCCACAGTTCATGCAGGTAGAGTTTGTCACGCAGTGTATCCATTGGCTGCCAGAAACCTGTATGCTCAAAAGCCATCAGTTCGCCCTGCTCAGCCAGAGTCATTAATGGTTCTTGCTCCCAAGTTGAGTTATCGCCATCAATTAGATCAATAACTTTAGGAGACAGGACAAAGTAGCCACCGTTGATTAAAGCGCCATCACCTTTAGGCTTCTCTTTAAAGCTACGAACCTGTTTATCTTTGATGTCTAAAGCACCGAAACGGCCTGGCGGATAAGTAGCAGTTAAAGTTGCTTGCTTACCGTGATTTTTATGGAATTTAATCAATTCCGCGATATTCACGTCGCTGACACCATCACCATAGGTGAAGCAAAAGGCTTCATCGTCTTTAACGTAATCTTTTACTCGACGTAAGCGACCACCAGTCATTGAATTCTCACCGGTATCAACCAAGGTAACATTCCAAGGCTCGACGCGTTTTTGGTGTACCGTCATTTCATTATCACGCATGCAGAATGTAATATCGGACATATGCATAAAGTAGTTCGCAAAATACTCTTTAATGACATAGCCTTTATAACCACAGCAAATAACAAAATCATTTATTCCGTAGGATGAATAAAGTTTCATAATATGCCAGAGGATCGGTTTCCCCCCAATTTCCACCATTGGTTTTGGCTTAACTACGGTTTCTTCACTAAGACGGGTCCCAAGACCACCGGCAAGAATGACTGCTTTCACTAGAATCTCCATTACGTATTACTTTGACAAATCAAAGCTATTTTGATGGCACAAAGGCATCAGAGAAAAATTTATTTTCGTTTAATCCATTTTTTATAAAATCAGCTCGCGCAGCAGATATCATAGCTAAGGAACCGCAGGCATAAACATTAAATGGACTGAGATCGTCGATATCGTTAAGAACTGACTGATGTACAAATCCAGTTGCACCAGTCCAACTTTCATCATGACCTGAGACTACAGGAATATAATGAATATTAGGGTACTGAATTGCCCACTCCCTTGCGATATCTGAATAAAAACTATTCCCTGTTGGCATTCCCCAATAAATATACATTTCACGTTGATCATTCTTAGAAATCAATGATTCAACCATAGACTTAACGGGAGCGAAACCAGTTCCACCGGCAAGGAATATAATAGGTTCATTATTCTCACGCACAAAGAAAGTGCCCTGCGGACCTTCAATACGTAAGAGTTGCTGTGGTTTTAATTCGTTAAAAATGATATTACTGAAAAGCCCATTAGAAACTTTCCGTATATGCAATTCAACATTCCCACCGGGCGCGTTTGCAATAGAATAACTACGGCGTTGCCCATTCAGTATTAAATCAATATATTGTCCAGCCAAATACTCAATGTTGGCACTAGGTGGCAGCCTTAGCGACAAAATAGCAATGTCATCGCCAATATACTCAATATTGTCAACCTTGCATGGATAGGTTTTCTTCTTTATATGACTAAGTTCAGGATAATAATGAACGTCTAACTCAACATTAGACTTTGCTTTTGAACAACAAGTTAGTATAGAACCATTCGCAATATCCTCTTCGGATAAGAATGTATTCTCCCCTTGCTCAACCTCGCCTGATAGCACGACTGCCTTACAAGCGCCACAGGTTCCGTCCTTGCAGCTGTACTCAATGTTGATATTATTTTCTAGTGCTGCATCCAGAATGGTTTCGGTACCATCAGAAGTAAAAATAACACCGGATGGATGCAATTTAATTTCTAAAGACATATATAAATCCGAATTAAATAAATTTAAATAGGTAAATTAATTCGCATGAGTGATTTTTATCTTTTTAAGAATTAATCTTAGCGAATGATTTTTAACAAAATACACAGAGTAGTGATCTTTTCATCCATGAAAGACATCGTCGTATGAATAGAATAAAAGTCCCACGCTACCGCCCTTGGCTTGCAGCTACCAATGCACTGATTCGAAGGTTTAGGTCTGTGGCCCCGCCGGGGGTGTTGAGGGTACGCGCTTTGGCCTTAAACCGGTCTCAGAGCATTCCTAAACAGCAGACACATTTTAAGTTAAACATCCATTTAATTAAGGCATTAAAATTTTGTGCCAATTCTCGTACTAATACCCCGCCATTACAAGAAAAACGTGATTTATGCCGCACTTTAATTGACTAAGATAATACGAGAAAATCCGGAGAATGCCTTTTGCACAATAAATCGTAACCAACTGTATTCACTTCGTTTTTTCATATCTACGCGTATTTAAAAATTAAATTTTCAGCACAACATAAGCAGATCTATATATAGAGCACTTATATTTAGCAAGGCACTACATGTGCTGTTTAACTAATAATTCAAGCAAGTCTATATGCGCAATATCATCATTCAATGCAGGGATATATTCAAATTTCTCGCCGCCTGCATGTAGAAAAATCTCACGATTTTGTTCTTTAATTTCCTCTAGCGTTTCCAGACAGTCAGCGGAAAAACCAGGGCAGATCAGCTGTATATGCTTAACACCTTGCGAAGGTAAGTTTTTTAAGGTTTCATCAGTATAAGGAGTGAGCCAGGGTTCGCGACCAAATCGTGACTGGTAAGTCATCATGATCTGTTCTGCCGGCAGCGGCACAGCCGCAGTAAGCGCGCGGGTTGTATCTTCACAACGCAGCGGATAGTCGTCACCAAGCTGTGCGTAACGTTTAGGGATTCCGTGGAAAGAGAGCACCAGACGGTCAGGTTGACCATGCTGCTCAAAAGACCGTTCTACGCTTTGTTTTAATGCGGCAATGTAAGCAGGATGCTCTGCATAGTCACGAATAAAGCTGATAGAAGGTAAACGACGATAATTTTTTAGTATACGTGCAACGCTATCCCAGACGGCAGCGCTGGTCGAACAGGAATATTGAGGATAGAGCGGTAACACAACCAATTTAGTTACGCCTTGTGCCAACAGTTTTTCTATGGCATCGGATAAATGGGGTGAACCGTAGCTCATTCCAAGTTCTACCGGTGTATCCGGCATTCGGGCCGCTAGCGCTTGCTGCTGCCGACGACTAAAAACCAATAGCGGCGAGCCTTCGTCCATCCAAACTGATTGATACAGTTTAGCCACTCGCGGAGAACGGATTGGCAGTATGACGCCGTGTAATAAAGGCCACCAAAGCAAAGGGGAAGTATCAACTACTCGGCGATCGCTGAGAAACTCAGCCAGGTAACGCTTAATCGCTGGAGTAGTCGGGGCATCAGGCGTTCCCAGATTGACCATCAGAACGCCAAGTTTGCTTTGCATGAATCTGTTCCCTTCCTTTACTAATAAGCTGCAATGTATTTAAACCCGCGATGCACAGCATGTTTATTTATTGCTATTATAGCGAGGCGACCATAAATATAAACTGCCTGCTACTTCACCTCAGCAATATATCAAAAAGGCGACCCAAGGCCGCCTTCTTGTCTACCCAAACATATTAGCCCAAAATAGTAGCTAATTCAGCGCTTACTTCAGGAACTTTACGAGTTCCGTCTAATTTAAAGTACTGGGTGTTACCTGCATCAGCTTCTTTACGATAGTAAGAAACCAGCGGAGCCGTCTGCTGATGGTACTCAACCAAACGTTTGCGAACCGTTGCTTCCTGATCGTCTTTACGAATGGTTAATTCTTCACCGGTAATGTCATCTTTATCTTCAACCTTAGGCGGGTTGAACTTGATATGATAAACACGGCCAGATGGAGCATGAACACGACGGCCAACGATGCGATCAACGATCAATTCGTCTGGCACATCAAATTCTAGGACGTAGTCAACCTTAATCCCGGCTTCTTTCATGGCATCAGCCTGAGGAATGGTACGAGGGAAACCATCAAGCAGAAAGCCGTCGCGACAATCGTCTTGAGTGATACGCTCTTTTACCAGTGCGATAACCAGCTCATCGGTCACCAACTTGCCAGCATCCATAATTTCTTTTGCTTTTAAGCCCAATTCTGAACCGGCTTTAACAGCTGCGCGCAACATATCGCCAGTGGAAATTTGCGGAATACCGTACTTCTCCATGATGAATTGCGCTTGAGTTCCTTTACCAGCGCCCGGAGCGCCCAGCAGAATGATACGCATTGCGTAAATCCCCTTGCTATGTAGTTTTTCTATGTGTTTTTACTAGAATGAAATCGAAAATGCAGAAAACGCATAACCATACCATTTCCACGGGGGTTCGCTCAAGGCACCTTGCCGGAAGAGGTAATTGAGTAAATGGGACTAACTGAATTGATTTGGCAGGGAAAGGCAGTGATTGTGCGGTTAAAATGCCCCTAACCGAGCCATTGGTCAGGGGCAATCGCATTGCAAATTAGGCTGTCAGTAACTGATTCATGCGGCGGATGAACTGGTTTGGATCGTCCAAAGTCCCGCGCTCTGCCAACAGAGCCTGATCGAGCAGCAGCTCAACCCACTCTGCAAACAGGCTTTCATCACTGACTTCTGCGGCGCGTTTTACCAACGCGTGTTCTGGGTTCAGCTCGAAGATGTATTTCACTTCAGGTGCTTGCTGACCCGCAGCGGCAAACAATTTTGCCATTTGCGTGCTCATTTCATCGGCACCGGTGGTGACAATGGCCGGCGTGTCGGTCAAACGATGAGTCAAGCGTACATCTTTAACCCGGTCATTCAGCAGCGTTTTAACGCGCTCAACGAATGGCTCCAGCGCTTTTTCCGCTTCTTGCTGCTCAGGAGTTTCTGCATCAACCAGTTTATCCAAGGATTCATCGGCCTTACTCACTGACTGGAAGGCTTTGCCATCGAATTCAGTCAGGTAGCTCATCATCCACTCGTCAATACGATCGGATAACAGCAGAACCTCGATGCCTTTCTTACGGAACAGTTCCAGATGCGGGCTGTTCTTCGCTGCGGCATAGCTGTCGGCAGTAATATAGTAAATCTTCTCCTGACCTTCAGCCATACGGCTAACATAATCCTCCAGCGAAACGGTTTGCGCCGAGCTGTCGGTGTGGGTTGAAGCAAAGCGCAGCAGTTTAGCAATGGTTTCTCTGTTGCTACCATCTTCTGCTGGGCCTTCTTTCAGTACCATGCCGAACTGTTGCCAGAACTTCTGATACTGTTCCACATCGTCTTTCGCCAGTTTTTCCAGCATTTGCAGTACACGTTTACTCAGCGCGCTACGCAAATTCTGGGTAATACGACTGTCCTGCAAAATCTCACGAGATACGTTCAGCGGCAGATCGTTAGAATCTATCAGTCCGCGAACAAACCGCAAATAGTTCGGCATAAACTGTTCGGCGTCGTCCATGATAAACACGCGCTGCACATACAGTTTCAGGCCGTGTTTATGATCGCGGTTCCACATATCCCAAGGTGCCTGTGCTGGGATATATAGCAGACTGGTATATTCCTGCTTACCTTCTACGCGGTTGTGGCTCCAGATTAATGGATCGGTAAAATCATGGGCAATATGTTTGTAGAAGGCTTTATATTCGTCATCGCTAATATCGGCTTTACTGCGCGTCCACAGCGCTTGGGCTTTGTTAATTTTTTCCCAGCTAACGGTGCCGTCTTCTTCGTTTTTACTTTCGATTTCCACCGGCAGAGCGATGTGATCGGAATACTTGCTGATAATTGAGCGCAGACGCCAATCGTCCAGATACTCATCTTCTCCTTCACGCAGGTGCAGGGTGATTTCAGTACCGCGATCTTCTTTGGTGATGTCAGCGATAGTGTAATCGCCCTCACCTTTTGATTCCCAAAACACACCGGCATCCGCAGGTTCGCCTGCGGCACGAGTACGAACGGTAACTTTATCTGCCACGATAAAAGCAGAATAGAAGCCCACGCCGAACTGACCAATCAATTGGCTATCTTTAGCCTGATCGGAACCAATAGATTCCAGGAATGCTTTAGTGCCGGACTTAGCGATAGTACCCAGGTTTTCAATCACCTCGTCGCGACTCATACCGATACCGTTATCGCTCAGTGTTAGAGTGCGTTTTTCTTTATCGCAAGACAAACGGACGCGCAGTTCACCGTCCCCTTCATATAATTCAGGGGCAGAAAGCGCACGGAAACGCAGCTTATCGGCCGCATCCGAAGCGTTTGAGATCAGCTCGCGCAGGAAAATTTCTTTATTGGAGTAAAGCGAGTGAATCATCAAATGAAGCAGTTGTTTTACTTCAGACTGAAAACCACGGGTTTCTTGACCTTTCATACTCATTAGTTACCTCAATGCAAATTACTGTGCAGGCGGATATAGCCGAATGATGGAGATCAGATGGGGGTTGTAAGGAGGTGTTTCAAGTCTGAAAAGTGATGTTTGAGAGAAAAAAAGCATAAGCAGGGGCGACGGTCTGATGATCCCAAATGAGATTATTCATATGATAATCAATAATAAACCGTCGCCCGATCTGAAAGGTGATCAATATTTGATCGGATGTCGCCCAGCCAGAGAGTGAGACAGCGTGGTGCCATCTACCATTTCCAACTCACCGCCCACCGGCACACCATGCGCTATTCGGCTAGCCAATACGCCATATTGGCCACACATCTGGCCAATATAGTTAGCCGTTGCGTCACCTTCCACCGTTGGGTTAGTGGCCAGAATGACTTCGCTGATACTTTCGCTGGCGAGCCGCTGTTCCAACAGGTCCAGGCCGATATCCGCAGGGCCGATGCCGTCCAACGGCGATAAATGCCCCATCAGGACAAAATAACGCCCGCCAAACTGCCCGGTTTGTTCAATGGCGTGAATATCCGCCGGGCTTTCCACTACGCAAATCTGCCCGTTTTGTTGGCGACGGGGATTAGCGCAAATGGTACAGCTTTCTTGCTCAGTAAAAGTACGGCAATCGACGCAGTGGCCAATTTCCGACATCGCGCGGGTCAGCGCCTGAGCCAGACGCATTCCACCGCTACGATCACGCTGTAGCAGGTGGAAAGCCATACGCTGCGCCGATTTTGGGCCTACGCCCGGTAAACAGCGCAGCGACTCCATTAATGTTTCAAGGAGTGGGCTGGTTTGCATCAGAACGGCATCTTAAAGCCCGGTGGCAGTTGCATACCACTGGATACGGAAGCCATTTTTTCTTTTTGCGTTTCATCAATGCGGCGTGCGGCGTCATTCAATGCCGCAGCAATCAAATCTTCCAGCATTTCTTTATCATCTTCCACCAGCAGGCTTGGATCGATTTCAACGCGGCGGCAGTTATGCGCACCGTTGATAGTCACTTTAACCAAGCCCGCGCCAGCTTCACCGGTAACTTCCAATTTGGCGACTTCTTCCTGCATCTGCTGCATTTTTTCCTGCATCTGCTGGGCTTGTTTCATTAAATTGCCAATACCGCCTTTACCAAACATAGTCTTCTCTCACAGCAAGGGCCGCGTCTGTGCACCATGCACGTACCGCAGCGATTAAATAGGTCGGATACTTTCTTCATCCAGCTCGGCATCAAAGAATCGACGCAGAGTCTGAATATTCTTATCCGTAAGAATCGACTGACGCGACTGCGCCAGCTTCTCTTCATAAATTGCCTGTCGCCATTCCAACGGCGTTAATTCCGCTGGATTGTCGTCTTCAATCACGCTCAGTTCAACCGGGCTGCCGTACAACCCGCTTAACGCTTCCGTCAACACTTTCTGCGCGGACGGTGAATTCAGATGGCGCTGAGACGAACGCAGGTGAAGGCAAATATTACCCGGTTCTATCTGTTGTTTAAATGCATTCAGCGCCAACTGCTGAACCAATTTAGGGATCTGTAGCTGATTAATCTCCGCCGCCCAAGGGTCGCGAAGAATCGCCTCTTCCGCTAATTTTGCCGATAGCTCCGGCGTTTTCTCATGTTCTAGCGCCGAACGTAACGCTTTAGGCGTAGCAACCGGCTCCGGTGGTGCTTCAGGTTCATTTTGCGCTTTCCAGCGATACGCCTCTTTCTTACTCGGTTTCGCCTCAGTGACTTTGGCAGCCTGACGCTGCTGACTACGCTCGGTTACTGAAGCCAATCGCTCCAGAGCCGAGATTGCCGGCCGCGCTTTGTCAGGCGCTGCCGGCTCATTCTTTTTTGGGCTGGATGTCCCATGCTGTCGTAAAAGCTGGGTTCGCGCCTGCAATAGCTGAGCGGTGGATTCTGGCACCGATGCGGGCGGCGTTGGTTCTTCCCGAGCTAGTGTTGACGTTACCGGCTGCGGCGCGGCGTTACGCTGTGGTATAGCATGAGTTGGCGCAGCGATCGGGGAGGGAATCTGCGAAATAACTTCCGGCTCGGCGATAACCGCTTTTGGGTGGAAAGCCAGAGCACGTAACAACGTCATTTCAACACCCATACGGCGATCCGGCGCATAAGCCAGCTCTTTACGCCCCACCAGCAATGTCTGGTAATACAGCTGAATATCCGTTGGCGGCAAAGTACGCGCCAATTCACGTAAACGCGGTTCGATTTCTGCGTAATGATTATCCAGCATGGATGGCAGCAATTGAATCATTGCGATGCGATGTAACAGACTGAGCGTTTCAACCAGCAGGTTTTCCCAATCTACACCGCGTGACGCCGCCTGTTCTATCTGCGCCATCACCCGCGCACCATCGGCGCTTACCAGCGCTTCGATTATCGCCAGCGGCTGTTCATCATCCAAGGTTCCCAGCATCTGGCTGACCGTCGAAGTGGTCACCTGCCCCTGCCCCATAGATACCGCCTGATCGGTCAGGCTCAGAGCATCGCGCATACTGCCATCGGCCGCGCGTGCCAGCAGTTGTAACGCGCGAGCATCGCTGTCGATTTGCTCAGCCTGAAGCACTTTTTCAAGCTGAGCTCGGATTTGTTCCACATCCAGCGCTTTCAGATGAAATTGCAGGCAGCGGGAAAGGATCGTCACTGGTAATTTCTGCGGATCCGTCGTCGCCAGCAGGAATTTTACGTGTGAAGGCGGCTCTTCCAGCGTTTTCAACAGGGCGTTGAAACTGTGGCGGGAAAGCATGTGCACTTCATCGATAAGATAAACTTTAAAGCGGCCGCGCGCTGGCGCATATTGCACGTTATCCAGCAGTTCGCGCGTATCTTCCACTTTGGTGCGCGAAGCAGCATCGATCTCAATCAGATCGACGAAACGCCCCTGCTCAATTTCCAGGCAGTTGGCGCATTGACCACATGGCGTAGCGGTAATACCGATTTCACAGTTCAGCCCCTTTGCCAATAAACGAGCAATAGAGGTCTTACCGACACCGCGAGTACCGGAGAAAAGATAGGCGTGATGAATCCGTCCTAACGAAAGGCCATTAGCCAGCGCTGTCAGAACATGTTCCTGACCAACAACTTCAGCAAAAGTTTGGGGACGCCACTTGCGGGCAAGGACCTGATAGCTCATTAATACTTCATCGCTGAGATTGAGAAGACCATTTATACAGAAAAAACAAAAACACCGTTACCGCTTATATTTCATACTGGATTGTTTTCATTCACCTTTACTACCAAGGTATAACCTGTCGACACCGTCAAAATTATACCCATACCATCTATCACTATACTGTACCAGTACGTTGATTGTCATTCCTATTACTTTGAACATCCCATTTCAGCATAATTAAGCCTGATTTAGCTGCGCGCCCTTCTCCGCTCGTAGCACACAATGATTGAAAGCCTGATACAGCGATTTTATTAACCATTAAGCTTACCAACAAATTGAGCCAATAAATGAAAACGGATGCGGACCAGCAGTCCGCCCAGACTTTCTCCACTCAAAAGCTCTAGATGGCTTTGATGGTAAATAGCAATATCTTTGACTAACGCTAGCCCCAGGCCGGCTCCGGACTGTTCGCCAACGTTATCCAAACGATGAAATGGAATAAGCGCCTGTTCCGTTTCGTTATTGGCAATACCGGGGCCACTGTCTTCAATTTCCAAAATACATTGATCGACATGCCGATCCTGACGCAAGCGGGCAGTGACCGTTCCACCGTCTGGCGTGTATTTCAAGGCGTTATCCAACAGGTTATCGCACAGTTCGGTCAGCAGCAGCCCATCCCCTGCAATTTGGTACTCGCCATCACTCTCATAACCCAAATCAATCTGCTTGCTACGCGCCTGCGGCAAACGGGCAAAACAAGCGTCCCGCAATAATTGTGAGAGATTTACGGGTTGCAGAGTTCGTTCGACCACTTTAACGCGGGAGAGCTGTAACAGACGGTCAGTCAGCGCCACCGTGTTATCTAGAGTATGTTTCATCGCCTGTAGGCTCTCACGCCATTGAGCCGGTTCGTTACTAGCCAGAGCCACTGCAGCCTGAGTTTTCAGCACCGCCAGAGGCGTACGCAGCTGGTGAGAAGCATCGGCGCTGAATCGCCCCTGACGCTCAACCATTTCCCTCAGCCGCTGGATATAGCGGTTAAATGCCAGCAGCAACGGTGCCATTTCAGACCAAGGGAGAATTTTAGGCAGTGGCGTTAACTCACCGGGATCGCGCAGTAACATCAGGCTGGAAAGTTTACGTAGCGGCTTAAGAATTCGCTTCAACAGCAGATAAGCCATAGCCAGCGTGAATAACACTAAGGCCCCCTGAGTGAGCACCGCAGAGACCATAATCTGTTGCGCCAGATTATGCCGCGATGCCAGCGTTTCGGCCACGAGCACCAACACCATCCCCATTACGCCCTCTTCGTTAACTGGCTGATACAGCGCCGCCACGCGAATCGGCTTTCCATCATAATGAGCATCATAAAAATGTACCAATGCGGGATAAAGATTCGAGCGCGGCGTATTGGGCGGCAACGGCGGTAAATCATCGTAACCGGCAATGCTCTTGCCTTCCGGTGTAATGACTTGATAATAAAGCTGATCATTCATGTTACGTTCGAAACTATCTAGGACAATGTAAGGCACATCCACTTCTAAACGGCCGTTTCTCACTACCAGCCGTTCCGCCACGGTTCTGGCCGAGGCCAACAACGAGCGATCGTAAGCCAGCGTTGCCGCATTCATCGCGCTGATATAATGGGTATAAATCGAAAGGCCGCCGAGAATCAGTAAAGGTAGAGCGAAAAAAACCAATAATTGATGGAATAACGAACGCGGCGCTGTCAGGCCTGCACCTTTAGCCCTGCCCATGTTCGCTTTCCAGACTGTATCCTAATCCGCGCAATGTCATGATAGACACATCGCTCCCCAGCAATTTTTTACGCAACCGATGAACATACAGCTCAATACTTTCCGGGTTAGCTTCATCCGACAGAGTGAAAACCTGCTCAAATAATTGCTGTTTTGCCACCGGCCGCCCGCGACGATGCATCAGCGTGGTCAATACCGCAAGCTCTCGAGGCGTCAGCGCCAAGGGTTTATCGTCCAGTAAAAAATATCCCTCATCATGATAAGTCAGAGAACCAAATTGCAGAGCTTGCTGAGTAACGCCCACACTGCGTCGCAGTAAAGCGCGAATGCGCGCCTCCAGTTCATCGAGTTCAAAAGGCTTGGTGAGATAATCATCTGCACCCAGATTCAGACCTTTTACCCGATCTGCTACCTCTGTACGCGCCGTCAGCAATAATACTGGCAAAGTTTGTCCGCGTTTACGTAGCCGGGCTAATACCTCCAATCCATTCAATCGCGGCAAGGCAACGTCCAAAACGACTAAGGCATAGCTTTCGTTTTGCAGCAAATGCTCGGCTTCAATTCCATCATTGGCGATATCCACGGCAAAACCCGCGTGAGTCAAAGCCTTCTGTAACCAATGGGATAATTCGGGATGATCTTCTACCAACAAGAGACGCATATCACATCCTGTACTTTTTCCTGACCGTTGAAAGGTAACTGAAAGGTTATTGTTTTAACAATTCAGCAACCTCGCAATCGCGGGAAGGCTCACAGTTTGTTAGAAAATAACTTAGGAATCGCTATGAAAAATATCATTACCCGTGCTCTCACCGCTTCCGTCCTGATGTTAGCCGCACAACAAGTTTTGGCGATAGAACCACCGAAACGCACCGAATGTATTGCTCCCGCCAAGCCCGGCGGCGGTTTTGATTTAACCTGCAAATTGATTCAGGTTTCCCTACAGGAAACCAAAGCCATTGACCGCCCAATGCGCGTCACCTACATGCCTGGCGGCGTTGGTGCCGTCGCCTATAACGCCATAGTGGCACAGCGCCCGGCGGAATTCGGCACCGTCGTGGCATTTTCCGGCGGATCGCTGCTTAACCTGTCGCAAAACAAATTCGGCCGTTATAACGCGAACGACGTGAAGTGGCTGGCTGCGGTTGGCACCGATTACGGCATGATCGCGGTACGCAGCGACTCTCCATATAAAACGCTGAAAGATCTGATGGATGCGTTCAAGAAAGATCCAAACAGCGTGGTATTTGGCGCCGGAGCATCCATTGGAAGTCAGGATTGGATGAAAACCGCGTTGCTGGCGCGCGAAGTCGGCGTTGATCCTCACAAAATGCGCTACGTCGCCTTTGAAGGCGGCGGCGAGCCGGTAACGGCGCTGCTGGGTAACCATATTCAGGCAGTGTCCGGTGATTTAAGCGAAATGGTGCCTTATTTAAGCGGTGACAAACTGCGCGTGCTGGCGGTGTATTCCGAACAGCGTCTGCCCGGCCAACTGGCTGATATTCCTACGGCCAAAGAGCAAGGCTTCAATCTCGTGTGGCCAATTATTCGCGGTTTCTATTTAGGGCCAAAAGTGACTGAAGAAGAATACCAATGGTGGATTAACACCTTTAACACATTGACTCAAACCGAAGAGTTTAAAAAACAGCGCGATTTGCGTGGGCTGTTTGAATTCAATCTAAGCGGCAAAGCATTGGATACTTACGTCAAAAATCAGGTTGAACAATACCGTGAACAAGCCAAAGCCTTTGGTTTAGCTAAGTAATCGGAGGTAGATAATGAGCGACCGCATTTTTGCCGGTATCTGGATTCTGCTGTGCGTCAGCGGCTTGTTTATCGGCTGGGGAATTCAAAGCGAATACAGCTATGAACCGCTGGGGCCAAGGCCTTTTCCTATCGCTATTCTGGCGTTAATGACTCTGTGTGCAGTGCTATTACTGCTGCGCAAGCCGGAAACCATTTCCTGGCCGCACAGTAAAGTATTACAGCGTCTGCTGGTGATGATCATTACGCTGGTGCTGTATGGCTGGGGATTCGAATGGCTCGGATTTCCACTCGCGACGGCTTTGCTGACCTTCAGCATAGCGCTGTTGTTCCAGGCCAGTCTGATTCAAGCGCTGCTATCGGCGGTCGTTATCGGTATTGCTTTATTTTATGCCTTTGACCACTTACTGGATGTCACCTTACCGCTCGGCGTTTGGCTGAACTAACGAGGCAATAATGGAAACTTGGATGTATTTATCCCAAGGGTTTGAAGTGGCATTAGTGCCACAAAACCTGATGATTGCCCTAATTGGTTGCTTTATCGGCACCATCGTTGGCCTGCTACCCGGCCTTGGGCCAATCAATGGCGTGGCGATTTTGCTACCTCTGGCGTTTGCCTTAAAGCTGCCAGCAGAATCTGCCCTGATTTTACTGGCAACGGTTTATATCGGCTGTGAATACGGCGGACGCATCTCCTCGATATTACTGAATGTCCCCGGCGATGCGGCAGCGATTATGACCGCGCTCGACGGCTATCCCATGGCGCAGCAAGGACGCGCAGGCATTGCACTGTCTATCTCAGCGGTAAGTTCCTTCGTCGGCTCAATCATAGCCATTGGCGGCATTATTCTGTTTGCACCGTTGCTGGCACAATGGTCGCTCTCATTCGGTCCGGCAGAGTATTTTGCACTGATGGTGTTCGCCATTGCTTGTCTGGGCAGCATGATGAGCCAGAATCCGATTAAATCACTATTGGCAGCATTAATCGGTTTGGGGCTGGCAACGGTGGGCGTGGATGCCAACACCGGGGTATATCGATTCACCTTTGACAGCGTCCATCTCTCTGACGGCATTCAGTTTATCGTGGTGGTGATTGGTCTGTTCTCGGTCAGCGAAATTTTGCTGATGCTGGAAAGCACCAGCACCGGGCAAAAACTGGTGCGAAAAACTGGCCGTCTGTTATTTAACCGTAAAGAGGCGGCGGAATGCGTGGGGCCAACACTGCGTTCTTCCGTGATTGGTTTCTTCGTGGGTATTCTGCCCGGTGCTGGGGCCACCATTGCCAGCGCGCTGACCTACATGACAGAGAAAAAAATCAGCGGCAATAGCGAAAGCTTCGGCAAAGGAGATATTCGCGGCGTAGCAGCACCGGAAGCGGCCAACAATGCCTCGGCCTGCGGTTCGTTTATTCCAATGCTGACACTGGGCGTGCCCGGTTCAGGCACCACGGCGGTGATGATGGGCGCATTGACGCTGTATAACATCACGCCGGGGCCAGCCATGTTTACCGAGCAACCGGATATCGTCTGGGGATTGATTGCTTCGCTACTGATTGCCAACGTGATGTTGCTGTTGATGAATCTGCCATTGGTCGGTTTTTTCACCCGCATGCTCACAATTCCCCTATGGTTTTTAGTGCCGGCGATCGCCGCCGTTTCTGCTGTCGGGGTATATGCGGTACACAGCACCACATTTGATCTGGTCTTAATGGTTGGACTGGGCGTCTTTGGCTATCTGCTGCGAAAAATGAATTTCCCGATGTCACCGCTGATTTTAGGCTTTGTTCTGGGAGAAATGCTTGAGCAGAATTTACGACGCGCACTTTCCATTAGTAACGGAGATTTCAGTATCTTATGGCATGGCGCAATCGCCCAAACCTTATTGGGTCTGGCCGTGGCAGTATTGATATTACCTTTGATATTAAGGCGTTGGCGTAAACGTCGACAAAAATCACCGGCAAATGCCAATGTGTAATCATCAGATAGACGTGCTATTCGCCGCGAGTATTGTTAATTGAGAATATTGCTAACAGAAAGTATGGTTAGCTGAAGGTGCCGTCAGACAGTGATCAATCAGACAGCAATATAGAAGTCACTGGGCCTCGTGCTATTTCAGTAACGAGGCCTTTTTTACCGATTGCCAAAAAACATAGCCAAATTAATGGCCGTCGAAAGAGACCAGGCTGTAGCAATCAATACCTTGTTCCGTCAGGCGTTTTTCACCGCCCAACTCCGGCAGATTGATAATAAATGCCGCAGCAACCACTTCACCTTTCAGACGGTGAATCAATTTAGCCGTCGCCTCAATGGTGCCGCCTGTCGCTAACAGATCGTCGATAACCAGAACTTTATCACCCGGTTTAATGCTATCGGTGTGAATTTCCAGCTTATCGGTGCCGTATTCCAGTTCATAGGTTTCGCTAATGGTTTCACGCGGCAGCTTGCCGGGCTTACGGACCGGAACAAAACCTACGCCCAGAGCCAATGCAACCGGCGCGCCGAACAGGAAGCCACGGGCTTCGGTACCTACAACTTTGGTGACGCCAGCGTCCAGATAACGTTCTACCAGCAGTTCGATACTGGAAGCGTAAGCCAAAGGATTATCCAACAGGCTGGTAACATCGCGGAACAGTATGCCCGGTTTTGGATAGTCGGGGATAGTTTCAATACTGTCTTTAATATACTGAAGCTGTTGTGCTGCATTAGGTGCGGTAGCGGTCATAATTTATGCCTGATAAAACTGCTGAACATACTAAAACGCGGCCACCCGATGTCGATCAAACACCGCCGGGACAGAATACATCCACCCCTTTTAACGCCCTAAACAGGGACTATGGGGCAATCCGCGCACGAAAACGCTCAAATCTATTCAAACTGACGGAAAAATGCAACCGGAGCCAGATAATCAGCGCCTTTTTTGTTGCGTTAGGTCAATAACCGGCATCCGCAACATGAAAATCAATAAAACGATAAGCATAATTGCTAATAGCATTCTTACCCACCAGATTTTGACCAGCCACAGGGATATGGCAAAAGTGATGAGGGTCATCAGTACCGCTTTCCACTTGGCACCCGGTGGCAGCGCCCGATGTTGCTGCCAGCTACGAATATAGCTGCCAAACCATGAACGATAGAGTAGCCACTGATGGAAGCGCGGCGATGAGCGAGCGAAACACCAAGCGGCTAATAGCAAAAATGGTGTGGTAGGTAACAGCGGTAATACCACGCCTAAGGTAGCCAAGACCACGGCGGCCCATCCCAGGATGATTAACAACCAACGAGACATAAGCTCCCTTTATTTATTCTCACCATCATTGAAAACGACACTAATCATTACTTTATCATTAACCCGATTCACCACCAGCCGATTAATGATTCAATTTAATCAGACCAGTCCTTATTCCTTGTTTCCCTGCGGGTTCAAAGGCAAGCTAGTCCCCAAGACTATCAGGAGAAAATTCCATGAGCACAGAAAAATTGTTACAGGTGCTTGAAAGTCAGGTTGAAGCACTGTCGGCAGAAATCGCCCCACAGGCGCACACGCCTACAGCTCAGGCTCGTTTTGATCAGCTTCTTTTCAGTAACCACGGCACGCGTTTGCGGGATTATCTGCTGGAGGTTCGCAAGAATCTGACCCAATTGAAACAAGTCGTCGCCGAACAGCGCTCCGAACAGGTGGCTTTTTTGGCAGAGAAGCTGGTGGCGCAAATTTCAGCTTTACAGAGAGAGCTCGCGACCCAAACACTACGTAAAAATCAGCCCAAACCACGGCAGGTTAGCCAGGATCCTTACCATAAACTGGCAGAGCATCAGGATTATGAACGACGGATCATCGCCATGATTCAGGATCGTGAAAGTCAATTGGGACAACAAACCCGTCTGGTTGATCAGCAGCGAATCCAGAAAGAACTGGCGGCGCTGGAGGGCCGGTTAATGCGTTGTCGTCAGGCTTTATCGCGAATCGAGCGCAGTATCGAGCGAAAAGAGAATGGTTTTTGAAGGCGGGTCACATTTACATAACTGATGATTATTTGGTTTAAATTTATTATCTATAATCATATTCGGATTAGCTAGTGTGTAATCTAAGTTGATTCATTCCGCATATATTTACGTCTCTGAGGCTGACCGATTTCCTCGCTCAGCCGCCAGATTATGTGGGATAAGACGGCTTATCGGTTTGTCAGATCCGCCGACATTCACATTGACGGCACGGAAATACACCGCACCAGATTGTTTTTGGTGTCACGTTGGTTTTTCTTCACTCAAACTGAAACCCTAATGTTGGTTCATATGTCAGTTGAACATGCCCCACCAGAATTACAGCTAGCGGTAGATTTGATTTACCTGCTGGAATGCAATGAAATTGCGCCAGAAACGGCGCTGGCAGCACTGGAAATTGTTAAGCGTGACTATCAGCAAAAGCTGAGCCATCACCGTCAGGAATAATTTTCCGCCTGTCTACGGCTTACGATGCTGCCCCCAAAAAGGGCGAAACCTCTCCGGCTTCGCCCTCAGTATTTATGGGTTTTACAGCTGATTTTCCGATCCTACGAACATTCTCAAACTAAGACTGCGGTTGTTGCCGCCCGTTATCCGGCATCAAATTGATAGGACGGCTGACTTCCTGCACTTCCGATCCATCTTCTTTATGCAGATAAACTTCAAGCTGATTGAACGCAATATTGATGTCGTTTTCGCGGCAAAGCTTATCAATTGCTCGGTTTAACTCATCGACGGTGTAGCTACGATCGCGCAGTTCACGTACATATAACCGCAGTTCATGATCGAGCGTACTGGCTCCAAAATTGAGGAAAAACACCTGCGGTTCCGGATCGGACATCACTCTAGGATTATCATGAGCTGCTTTCAGCAGAACTTCTTTAACTTTATCTAAATCAGAGCCATAGGCAACGCCAACTTTAATCAGAATGCGGGTAATAGTATCTGACAGCGACCAGTTGATTAAGCGCTCGGTAACAAAGGCTTTGTTTGGGATGATCACTTCTTTCCGATCAAAATCCGTAATGGTGGTGGCGCGGATACGAATTTTGCTCACCGTACCGGAGAAAGTACCGATAGTCACCGTATCGCCGATACGCACCGGACGTTCGAACAAGATAATGATACCGGACACAAAGTTAGCGAAGATTTCCTGCAAACCAAAGCCCAGACCAACCGTTAACGCCGCAACCAGAAACTGCAGCTTATCCCACGAAACGCCGAGAGAACTTAAGGCGGTAATGGCCCCGACAGAGGTAATCAAATAAGTGAGCATCGTCGTTATGGCGTAGGACGTGCCCTGACGCAATTGCAAGCGAGATAACACCAGCACTTCCAGCAATCCCGGCAGGTTGCGGGTCATGACATAAGCCACCACCAGCGCCATAATTCCCACCAGAATATTACCCAGCGTCACCGCCTGCTGCACATTGGCACCGGCCACCGTGCTGTTGTAATGCCACAGGGTAATACTGTCTAGATAGGAGATAACCGTGACTAAATCCGACCATATCCAGTAAAACGCCGTAGCAAAAATCAGGAACAGAACCATCGTGGTCAAACGTAATGACTGCTGGTTAATCTGATCCAATGCCAACGGCGGCTCTTCTACCGGCTCACTCCCTTCCGCCCCTTCTTTCGCCAGACTCTGGCGACGAGCAATGGCGCGTCGGTAAGCCAAACGGCGGGCGGCGACGCCTAAGCCACGAATAGCGGTCAGATAAACGATATTCCACAGGAAGAATAGATAGATACTGTCAATCCAACGCCCGGCCAGACGTAGCGTGGTATAGAAATACCCTGCGGCCATTAACCCAATAAGAATCACCGGCGTCACCGCAATGGCCGTTACTATCACCAATCGCACCGCGTGGCTGTTTTTCTCACGCCAGCTATCACGACAGAATGGGAAAACAAATACCGCCAACAGCGCTAGCGCAATAACCACCACCACCTGGCCGATAACGTCATCCACCAGCCGCAGAGGACTTTTCTCGCCCAATACCGACCAGAAAATCACCGGCAGCAGCGCTACGCCCAAACGGACCATTTGCCGACGGTAATGCGCGCAGCGCTCAGCGGCAATATTGAAGTGATGTTCGGTAATTCCCCCAGGGGACAACATGCGGTAAGTCAAATCGAATATCAGCCAGAACAAGGCTAACTGCTGGAAGAAGCTCCAGAGGAAATCACTAATTGCCATCTCCGATTGCAGGCACCAATAGCCCACGAGCAGAATCAGCACCACACCCGGCAATACCTTTAATAAGGTGAGCAAAATCGCTTTCGGCGTATGCATCTGCGTATCGTGTTTTAGCTGACCAACATCGTTCGCCAGACTATCCAGATGGTTATCTATGATTTTATAGCGCCAGCGAATCACGCCGACCAGCAGCACCCCCGGAATCACAAAAATCAAAGATTTCAGTAATCCCGCCAGAATATCGCTAGGGGAAAATTTGAAATGAAGATTACTCAACTCACTGTGAATCGCCTCAGGCAAGCTTTTCAACCACGACCAATCCATCGGTTTATTGCTACTCACCCAAAAGATTTGTTGCGTTAAAGTATGTTGCAGTGAGCTGTTGACACTAAGTAATTGCTGCTGATTTATTTGCAGGTTAATCGCCAATGTCAGTTGGTTACCCAACTGTTTATTCAATTGATCCAACAGCTCACGGCGAATATCGACAATTTGCCCCAGCGCATCTTCCACCTCGCCGCTGACTTTTTCTTTACTGTCGCTCATTACCTTTTGAATATAATCATCGCCTTGGAAGAGCTGATCACGCTGTTGATTAATTTCAAACTGCTCCAAACGCAGGTCGGCAATGCGCGTTCCCATATCGCTAATCAGGCCGTCGGTCGGTAAGTTCAGTTGTTGTTGATACAAAATACGGGATAACAACAGGCTACCGCGCAATACGGTAATTTGTTCTTTCAAATTGCGTTCGGACTGCAATGCCCGATCCAGCCAGTTTTTCACACGGATATTCTGCTGAACCAGCGTATTGCCTTCTTTGGTGGCATTGATCAAACGCTGGCTTAAATCGCGGTTAATCGCCAGTTCGCGGCTGACCAGCGGATCGTTTTGAATGTCGGTCGAATCATCCGGAACCTGAGCTTCTTTAGCCGTTTTTTCGGAAAGAATCAGCCGCTTACCGCTGACAACTTCCTGAAGCGTTTGGATGTAACGTTCCAGTTGGCTGATATGAGCATTGGTATAATCCCGCTGCTTTTGCAGTAAATCCTGCAACGTAGTGTTGGCTTCCAGATTTCTCCGCTGTAAGTCCAACTGCGCATTCAACAACACCTGTTCGGTTAACAGCATTTGCTGTTGCGTAGGACGTAGGCCATCCTGTCCCGGCGCTAATCCATTGAGCAAATTACGGATTTGTTGTAGCCGCTGGGAAGCGCTATACATGGCGCTTTGTACACGTTCAGGTTGAGTTTGTAGGGAAATCAATTGGCTATTGTAAGTGGAAAGATCTTCCTGAGCCGCCTGTAGGTCATCCAGCGTTTCATTGAGCCGGGATTCCAATTGACGTAAAGAATAGTTCGCTAGCGATTCACGAGTCAGCGTATCGGATGAGTTGCTTTTCAGCGCTTCCAACGCATCGGTCGCCTGACGCAGCTTAGCCGGTGCCTGAGCCAACTGCTGCTTAAGCTGGTTGGCTTCCTGCTTCACTCGCTCAATGGCGTCGAGGTATTCCAGCGTTCGCACCAAATCTTGCTGGGCCAGTTTGTCGGCTGGCGTCGGAGTTTTCAGCTTAGCCAGAGCATCGAGTTGATTTTGAACTTCACTACGGCTCGGTACATCGCCATTTAAGTTCGCCGCGTTGGCTGCAGGCAAACACACTAACGCCAGAATAAGCAGGCTAAAAAGCATCCAGACACGAAGAAAGGGTGCGCTGTCGGTATTATTGAAAAGCAGAGACGATTGGGTATTGAACCAGCGAATCATGATCTAATTTCATATCAGCGGAGATAATAGAAATCCTACCACGTTCAGCCAGCCCCTATCATAAGAAAAGTTATTCATTGCATAAAAAACGGCCTCCGGGGCTGAAAACCGCCCTATCGGCCTAAGAATTAAAAGGTTAACACTTTCTCAGCTGCCAGCGTCCACTGAGCCAGTTCGACCAAAGTCCCAATTTCAAGGCCTTCAATAAGCGGTAACGCGCTAATACCGCGCGCATCGGCACAGGTTTTACACAGTTTGATAGGAACCAACTGGGCGCTGAGAATCTCCAGCATCTGCTGAATGTTGTACCCCTCATGTGGTTTTTGTCCGGGAATACCGGCAGTCACCGCATCAGACATCAGGAATAAACGAAGATCTAAGTCAGGCTGCTGATCTTTTAGCGCAATGGATAAACGTAGCGCGTTAAATAATGACTCATGACCATAGGCGGCCCCGTTGGCAATAACGACCAAAGAACTCATATTTACCTCACGTTAATCTTATTTCGTTAAAGCACCTTCCCCTCGCAGGGTTTGGCACCGTGAAATCATTTCCAGGTAGGTATCAATTAATACCGCTGCATCCTTTTGGATATCAAAACATTCAGGGGTAAATAACCAATTTTCCATCAGGCCGGTAATATAGGCGCGCATAATGATCGCCGCACGGCGTGTATTCAAATCGGCGGGGAGCTGTTTTGCCGCGATACAGTCTTGCAAAACGGCTTCAATTCGCTCATAACTGGCCAGATAGAGGACTTTTCTTGCGTCATGGACTGAGGTCATCTCCCCCACGAATTCGCATTTGTGGAATACAATTTCCATCAAAGCACGACGCCGGCAGTCTTCTTTCGTGGCGACCAGAATATAAATCAGGATTTCTCGTAGGATACGCAGTGGATTATCGGGATATTTTGCCTGATACTCTAGTTCGAGTTCATCGATGTTAAATTCCGATAACGCCCAGACTTCATTAAACAGATCGACCTTGTTTTTGAAATGCCAATAAATAGCACCACGGGTAACACCCGCAGCGTCAGCAATATCCGCGAGTGAGGTTCCTGAAACACCATGTTCAGAAAATTCTCTCACGGCGGCATCAAGAATGTGTTGCCGGGTCTCAAGGGCCTGCTGTTTGGTTTTTCGTGCCATGGCGTTGTTTTTTCGGGGGGCTGTGATTTACATACATTTGCGAATGTATGTACCATAGCACGCACATATCATTTTCGCAGCAATGGGTTTTAGAGCTTGTGATCCATTGGTTAATTAAAAATCGGACACTTGAGGTTTATCTATGAGCAAAAACAGAGGGGTAATGCCTCTGGCTGCAATTCTGGTACTTTCAGGCAGCTTAGTACTTATAGGATGTAATGATAAAGATGCAGCGCAAGGCGCTCAGGCACAACAAGCCCCTGAAGTTGGTATCGTGACATTGAAAGCTCAACCTCTCAATATTACTACTGAGCTTCCGGGGCGGACGTCTGCTTTCCGTGTTGCGGAGGTTCGTCCTCAAGTTAGTGGCATCATTCTTAAACGTAATTATGTTGAAGGCAGTGACGTTACTGCTGGAACATCGCTATATCAAATTGACCCGGCGTCCTATCAGGCCGCTTATGACAGCGCCAAGGGCGATTTAGCCAAAGCACAGGCCAGCGCAGAAATTGCGCGTTTGACCGTTAACCGTTACAAACCGCTGTTAGGCACCAACTACATCAGTAAACAAGATTACGATACTGCGACCTCTAACCTGATGCAGGCCAATGCGGCAGTACAAAGCGCAAAAGCTGCGCTGGAAAGCGCGCGTATCAATCTGGCTTACACCAAGGTAACTTCGCCAATTACCGGTCGTACCGGTAAATCTTCGGTAACCGAAGGTGCTCTGGTTAGCAGCGCTCAGGCCACGGCATTAACCACCGTTCAGCAGCTCGACCCAATGTATGTGGACGTAACGCAGTCCAGTGACGAATTCCTGCGCCTGAAGAAAGAACTGGCTAGTGGCGTCATGAAACAGGAAAACGGCAAAGCGAAAGTACGCCTGTTATTGGAAAACGGCACTGAATATTCTGAAACCGGGACTCTGGAATTCTCCGGCGTAACCGTGGATGAAACCACAGGTTCCATTACTATCCGTGCCATCTTCCCTAACCCGAACGAGTCATTGTTACCGGGAATGTTTGTCCGCGCCCGTCTTGATGAAGGTGTGAGAGAAGACGCGCTGCTGGTTCCTCAGCAGGGTATTACCCGTAACCCGCGTGGTGAAGCCACGGCGATGGTGGTGGGCGAAGGTGACAAAGTAGAACTGCGCACGGTAACGGCGGCTCAGGCAATCGGTGACAAATGGCTGATTACCGATGGCTTGAAACCGGGCGATCGCGTGATTGTAACCGGCTTACAGAAAATCAAACCGGGCGTGCAGGTGAAGGCGCAGGAAGTCTCTGACGCCGCACCGGCAGCAGCACCGGCTGAACAAGCGAAGAAGTCTTAAAAGGAGCCGGTAATTCATGGCTAAGTACTTTATAGATCGCCCCATATTCGCATGGGTTATCGCCATTATTATTATGTTGGCGGGCGCACTTGCGATAATGAAACTGCCCGTAGCGCAATATCCGACCATTGCGCCACCGGCAATTTCGATCTCTGCCAACTATCCAGGCGCCGATGCAACCACGGTTCAGAATACGGTAACTCAGGTTATCGAACAGAACATGAACGGCATCGATGGCTTGCTGTATATGTCTTCCAGCAGCGACTCGTCCGGTAGCGTACAGATCACTCTGACCTTTAACGAGGGTACCAATCCGGATATCGCGCAGGTTCAGGTGCAGAACAAACTGCAACTGGCCATGCCGCTGTTACCGCAAGAAGTACAACAGCAAGGCGTTAGCGTCGAGAAATCCAGCAGCAGCTTCTTAATGGTTGCCGGCTTTATTTCCGAAGATGGCACCATGCAGCAGGAAGATATCGCCGACTACGTGGGCTCGAACATTAAAGATCCTATCAGCCGGACCTCAGGCGTGGGTGACGTTCAGCTGTTCGGTTCCCAGTATGCGATGCGCATTTGGATGGACCCGCACAAGCTGAACAACTACAAGCTGACGCCGGTTGACGTTATCAATGCGATTAAAGTGCAGAATAATCAGGTGGCAGCAGGTCAGCTCGGTGGTACACCGCCAGTGCCAGGCCAGCAGCTTAACTCGTCTATTATTGCGCAAACCCGTTTGACCTCTGCAGAAGAGTTCAGCCAGATCTTGCTGAAAGTGAACACCGACGGCTCTCAGGTACGCCTGAAAGACGTCGCAATCGTCAAATTGGGAGCGGAAAGCTACAGCGTTATCGCTCGTTTCAACGGTAAACCTGCGGCAGGTATCGGTATCAAACTGGCTACCGGGGCTAACGCCCTGAACACTTCGGCGGCAGTTAAAGCCGAACTGGCCAAGCTGCAGCCGTTCTTCCCAGCCGGCCTGAAAGTAGTTTACCCGTACGACACCACGCCATTCGTTAAGATTTCCATCAACGAAGTGGTGAAAACGCTGGTCGAAGCGATCATCCTGGTATTCCTGGTTATGTATTTGTTCCTACAGAACTTCCGGGCTACCCTGATCCCAACTATCGCCGTACCTGTGGTGCTGTTGGGGACGTTCGCCATTCTTTCCGCCTTTGGCTATTCGATAAACACTCTAACGATGTTCGGGATGGTGTTGGCGATAGGGCTATTGGTGGATGATGCTATCGTTGTGGTAGAGAACGTCGAACGTGTGATGCAAGAGGAAGGGCTACCGCCGAAAGAAGCCACCAAGAAATCCATGGAGCAGATTCAGGGCGCATTGGTGGGGATCGCGATGGTGCTTTCTGCGGTATTCATCCCAATGGCCTTCTTCGGTGGTTCTACCGGTGCGATTTACCGTCAGTTCTCTATTACCATCGTTTCTGCCATGGTGCTGTCGGTTCTGGTGGCGTTGATTCTGACACCGGCACTGTGCGCCACTATGTTGAAACCTATTCCTAAAGGTTCACACGGCCCGAAAACTGGTTTCTTCGGTTGGTTTAACCGGATGTTCGAAAAGAGCACCCATCATTACACCGACAGCGTAGCTAACATCCTGCGCAGTACCGGCCGTTATCTGGTGATCTATCTGGCGATTGTTATCGGCATGGGCGTGTTGTTCCTGCGCCTGCCAACGTCATTCCTACCAGAAGAAGATCAGGGCGTATTCCTGACCATGGTTCAGCTACCGGCTGGTGCTACGCAAGAGCGTACCCAGAAAGTGCTAGACCACGTGACGGATTACTATCTGGACAAAGAAAAAGACGTAGTTAACTCGGTCTTTACCGTTAACGGCTTCGGTTTCAGCGGACAGGGGCAAAATACCGGTTTGGCGTTCGTCAGCCTGAAAAACTGGGATGAACGTCAGGGCGAGGAGAATAAGGTACCGGCTATCGTTGGCCGCGCATCTCACGCCTTCTCGCAAATCAAAGACGGTTTGGTATTCGCCTTTAACCTACCGGCGATTGTCGAGTTAGGTACTGCGACCGGCTTTGACTTCCAACTGATTGACCAGGGTAACCTGGGGCATGAAAAACTGACTGCGGCACGTAACCAACTCTTGGGTATGGCGGCTCAGCATTCAGACATGCTGGTAGGCATGCGTCCAAATGGTTTAGAAGATACGCCTCAGTTCAAAGTGGAAGTTGATCAAGAAAAAGCCCAGGCCCTCGGCGTGGCTATTTCCGACATCAATACCACTCTCGGTTCCGCTATGGGTGGTAGCTACGTGAACGACTTTATCGACCGTGGTCGTGTGAAGAAAGTTTACGTGCAGGCCGATGCACCGTTCCGTATGTTACCGAGCGATATCGATAAGTGGTATGTTCGCAACAACGTGGGTGAAATGGTGTCGTTTGCCACCTTCTCTACTGCGAAGTGGGAGTATGGTTCACCGCGTCTGGAACGTTATAACGGTTTGCCATCAATGGAAATTTTGGGTCAGGCTGCACCGGGTAAAAGTACCGGTGAAGCGATGGACCTGATGGAACAACTGGCGTCTAAATTGCCAAGTGGTATCGGTTATGACTGGACCGGTATGTCCTATCAGGAACGTCTGTCTGGTAACCAGGCTCCGGCGCTGTATGCCATCTCATTGATTGTGGTATTCCTGTGTCTAGCCGCGCTATACGAGAGCTGGTCAATTCCGTTCTCCGTTATGCTGGTGGTTCCGCTGGGTGTAGTCGGTGCGTTACTCGCCGCTTCTCTGCGTGGATTGAACAACGACGTTTACTTCCAGGTGGGCCTGTTGACAACCATTGGCTTGTCGGCCAAAAACGCCATCTTGATCGTTGAGTTCGCCAAGGACTTAATGGAGAAAGAAGGTAAAGGGCTGATCGAGTCTACGCTGGAAGCGGTTCGTATGCGTCTGCGTCCGATTTTGATGACCTCACTGGCCTTTATCCTCGGGGTAATGCCGCTGGTTATCAGTAGTGGTGCAGGTTCAGGCGCTCAGAACGCGGTAGGTACTGGCGTCATGGGCGGGATGGTAACCGCAACCGTACTGGCGATCTTCTTTGTTCCGGTGTTCTTCGTGGTGGTTCGCCGCCGTTTCAGCAAGAAAAATGAAGATATTGAACATAGTCATCCGGTTGACCATCAGGTTAAGTAATGTTTAACCCGCGATAACACTTTGTAAAAGGCCGCTCAGCGGCCTTTTTCTTGCCTGCTATTTCACGAAATTTTAATCCCCCCTTCTCAAGCACGTATCTGACGATGCGCCTCATCAGTCATCATTTTTCCATTGTTTGCATTTTTGGCTTGAAAGCGCTTATTTCTCGGCGCATAATTATTGTTATAGTATAACATTACATAGAGGTCATTATGAGAGCCGGCATTCACCCAGCCTATCGCACCGTCGTATTTCACGACACCAGCGCCGACGTTTACTTCACCGTAGGTTCGACCATCGCCACCGAACGCACGATCGCATTCGAAGGCCAGACCTACCCTTACGTCACTTTGGATATTTCTTCCGCTTCCCATCCTTATTACACCGGGAAACAAAAAGAATTCTCCAAAGAAGGCAGCACCGCGCGCTTCCAGCAGCGTTTTAGCAATTTTTTCAAGAAAAATAACTGATCTGGGAATCCACCATGCAAGTGCTTAGTTCATTACGTTCAGCAAAAAACCGTCATCCAGACTGCAAGATTGTCCGTCGCCACGGCCGGGTATTTGTTATTTGTAAAAGCAATCCGCGCTTCAAAGCGGTTCAGGGAGGAACTAAAAAGAAACGTTAAGCTCAATTTACCAACTGTATTGTGGTTGTTGTCTGTCGATAAAAAGCCTCGTTGCTGCCCAACGGGGCTTTTTCTTTACCGTAAAACTCACTATGTGGTGCTTTCAGAAGTGTTGGAGTCCCCCTGCCTTTAGCAGACAGGGGGAAATAGTTATTTCATACTGGCGACGATAGTATCGACATTATGTTTGAACGCTTCCGCATAGGTAGCTGCCGGGCCAGTTTTCTGAGATAGCGCTTCAGGAAACAGCTCACCTCCAGCCTGAGCCCCGCTGGCTGCGGCTATCTGCTTCACTAAACGCGGATCGGTTTGATTCTCAATAAAATAGGTTTTTACCTTTTCCTGTTTGATTTGCTTAATCAAATTGGCCACGTCGCTGGCGCTGGCCTCGGCTTCGGTGGAAAAACCAACGGGTGCCAAAAAGGTGACGCCGTATTCCTGTCCAAAATAACCAAAAGCGTCATGGCTGGTCAGTACTTTGCGTTTTTCAGCGGGAATACCGGCAAACTGGGCTTTTGCATAGGCATCCAGTTTTTCCAATTTCTGGATATATTCTGTACCATGTTTACGGTAATAATCTGCGTCATCAGGATCGGCAACGATCAAAGCATTCATCACATGCGTGGCATATTGAATACCATTTTGCATACTGTTCCAGGCGTGGGGATCGGTCACTTTTTTCCCCTCCTCTTCCATTTTTCGTGAATGAATACCCTCTGAAAGTGTCACCACTGGCCCTTTATAGCCAGAAGCCGCAATAAGACGATTCAACCAACCTTCCAGACCCAGCCCGCTGACAAATACCACGTCAGCCTGAGAAATCTGTTTGCTATCTTTTGGCGAGGGGGAAAAACTGTGTGGATCGCCGTCCGGCCCAACTAGCGTAGTGACGTTCACATGCTCACCACCGATTTGTTGCACAATATCTCCTAGAATAGAAAAACTGGCGACGGCTTCGATAGTTTTAGCCATAGCCAGCGGGCTGGACAGCAGGGCAGCGACCGCCAACGCGATAGGTAAACGCTTCATTTAATTCTCCTTTAAAGCACACACTTCTAATCGCGCGCCACGGCCCAAATGCCGCCGCGCGAGCCAAACAAAATCGAAATAAAGAAAATAATGCTGGCACTAAGCACAATAGCCGGTCCGGCGGGCAGTGAAGCGTAGTAAGACCAAATCAAGCCTACAATGCTAGAAATCATGCCGATCAGCACTGAAAAAGCTAAAGTATGAGGTAAATCCTTCGCCCAAAAACGCGCACTGGCCGCAGGTAACATCATCAACCCAACCGACATCAAGGTGCCTAGAATCTGGAAACCGGCGACCAGATTGACCACGACCAAAGCAAGAAAAATGCCATGCACCACCATCAACCAACGCCCCATACTGACGTGCAGGAAGATCGGATCGAATGATTCGATCACCAAGGCCCGATAAATCAGCGCCAGCACTAACAGCGAAAGGCTCGCGATAATGCCCACCATGGTCATCGCGGCGGTATCAATAGCCAGAATAGAACCGAATAACACATGCAATAAATCCATGCTGGAACCGCGCAATGAAACCAAAGTGACGCCAAGTGCTAGAGAACCCAAATAAAAACCGGCGAAACTGGCGTCCTCTTTTAACGGCGTTTTACGGCTGACTAGCCCTGATAGCATGGCAACCGCCAGTCCAGCGATAAATCCACCAATGCCCATCGCAACCAGCGATACGCCAGAAATCAGGTAGCCAATAGCCGCTCCAGGTAATACCGCGTGGGAAAGCGCATCCCCTACCAGACTCATTCGTCGTAGCAGTAGAAAAACACCAAGCGGCGCGGCGCTTAAAGACAAAGCCAGACAAGCAACCAACGCTCGCCGCATAAAACCGAAATCGACAAAAGGGTCGGCTAATAGATGAAACAAAGTCATGGCTGGGCTTCCACAGACAGATTATTTTGATTGGAAAGGTTTTGGCCAGCTTCAGCGCGCTCGGCAAATAAGCGTTTAGATTCATCCCAGCGACAATATTCAGCGGTTAACTGTAATACTCGTGGAAAATGCTGCGCTACCATCGACATATCATGCAAAACGGCAATAATGGTTCGCCCTTCCTGATGGAGTTGCTGGATAACGTTTAACAGTAAGCACAGAGTCTGATTATCAATCCCGGTAAAAGGCTCATCGAGCAGTAATAAAGGAGCCTGCTGTACCAATAACCGGGCGAAAAGCACCCTCTGCAACTGCCCGCCCGATAACTCCCCAACGGGACATCTGGCCATATCCAGCATGCCGACGGTGTCCAAAGCCTGCTTGATGCGTTGTACCGATTGACGACTCAGGCCGCCAAACATCCCACTTTGTGGCCAGCATCCCATCGCGACGACATCGAACACAATAATAGGGAATTGGCGATCCAATTCGGCTTGCTGTGGTAAATAAGCCATTCTGGGGATCGTCTTGTCGCCAAAGACTATTTTTCCGCTTAACGCTGGCTGTAATCCGGCCAATGTCTTAATTAAGGTGGATTTGCCTGCGCCATTTGCGCCAATCACTGCGGTGAGCGATCCGTGGGCAAAACAGCCGGTAAGAGGAGCCGTGACCGGCTGCAGCCCATAACCAACCTGTAATTGTTGCAAAGTTATCATGGCAGTGCATTCGCCCAATGAATGGCTGACCACAATAAGATCAGCACGGTTATCATGCCAAACGTGCGCAGCCATGATGAAATTGAAAATAGCGTTCGATTCGGCACAGAAAGCGACGCTTTATAGTGATGGGATTTACACATTAAGAAAATATCAGTGAGCTTAAATTGATATATTATAACATCACATTAAATTATAAGATTCAATACTCAAGATGATGTTGATGCGTAATTTAGGTAACAAAGAGTGAGATAACGCGGAGAAAGGGCAGTTAATGCGAAGAATTCAGAGCGGTAAGCCTGTGGCTATCGCAGGCAGAAGATTGTGGTATAAACTATAAATCGACATTTAATTTAATTTAAAATAATTCGTAACAGTAAATTAAATTATCTTTACCAAATGACATCTAGTAAGCCGACTATACTGTTTGGTATTCTGAAAGGATAATTATCGCAATATCTCATGACTTTTAGTTATCCATGTGTAAGCCTGCATCGCCCCATCATGGGCTTCCCATCACATTAACCGGTCAACTGATGAATTTAGTCTTAAATTTTTCTTCTACTAACGGCGAAATAATTGGTAAATATTAGGAAATCATGACTATCACTCGTTAAGATTAAACAATATTAAGTCTCTCTTGAGGTATTACTCTACATTGCTAAGCTGTTTATTTGGCTAATAATATTACGTATTAGAATTATTTAAAAACCACTTAAATCATATGGGTAACAGGCTGTATCAGGAGGTTTACTCCCTGCCCTTGCCTTTTGATACATTAAAGAAATTAATTAGCCCATAAGCGAACAATTAATGAACAAAGAAATCCGAGGAGACTTCTCCCGCTGCCATAGCTCTGCTTCACAACTGCGTCAGATAATAAAAGATAATATCAGCACGATTGAAGAAAACCTGACGTCTGGGCTAATGTATTATTCCGAAGATGCCCGCTACGTCGCAGGCTCATTAGAAATCCTTGAGATTAAGAGCATTCAGCTTAACGATTATTCAATGACTTACCGTTATCAGTGGTATATTTTTAACGCCTGTCTTGATATCAACACTCAAGATTACATTACTAACGCTGTAACATTTATTGTACATCCTGAAAAAATAATCTTTGATATAATAGATTATGACAAACCCTCTACCGCTGATGAATTGTAAGATTAAGTAATAAAGATAGAGCAGTGACTGAAAAAATGATTTATATTTGTTGTACGGCAGACTTATTTACTTCCTGGCTGTTTACCTGTTCGTATAATGATTATCAGTCTACTCACTATGTGTTATCGCACCGATGAAGAGTTAACGGAGGGGATGATATGGATGAGTACTCGCCTAAGCGACATGATATTGCTCAGTTGAAATTCTTATGTGAGAATTTGTATGATGAAGGTATTGCCACATTAGGCGATAGTCACCACGGCTGGGTTAACGATCCGACCTCTGCGATAAATTTACAGTTAAATGATTTTATCGAGCACATAGCTTCATTTGTGATGAGTTTTAAAATAAAATACGCGGATGAAGCCGACCTATCCGAGTTAGTGGAGGAATATCTAGACGATACTTATACACTGTTTAGTAGTTACGGAATCAATGACCCGGAATTGCGTCGCTGGCAGAAAACAAAAGACCGATTATTCAGACTATTCTCAGGGGAATACGTCTGTACCCTGATGAAAAATTAAGGGATAGTTGCCCTATAATTTCTTTATTTATATATTGAGAAGAATTTCCATTATGACCAAAACTGACTATCTGATGCGTTTAAGAAAATGCACAACAATTGACACTTTAGAACGTGTTATTGAAAAAAATAAGTATGAACTATCTGATGACGAACTGGAATTATTCTACTCCGCCGCAGATCACCGCCTGGCCGAGCTAACCATGAATAAACTGTATGACAAAATTCCTGCGACTGTTTGGCAGCATGTAAAGTAAATCGCTTAGCGCTGGTTAAGACGAACAACGTTGAGCCGATAACCCTATCGGCTGCAATGGGGGTGATGATTTAACGGTTATCATAAACCATGTAAAAACTCTTTTCTGTCTGTACGGTTATTTACATAACCCGGTACAAGCCCCCCTTTGCGCCAATATTTTATATCTAATTTCGTCAAATCCAGTTAAAAATAGCCTTTTATCTAAAACAATAATGGTTAACATCAAGGTTTAGGCATTATGGTTAATTACTAAAAATTCAATTCTTATAAGAAACATCACAACGTTCTTTCCCCGTAGTGTTATAAAAACATCCATTCTTGTCATTGATAAACTATGGGTGTGACAAAGAGAGATATCTAAATACAAAATGTATTGAGCATATTGGGCCTTTGTCTCGGTTAAACGATACAGGCCGCGGGGAGAGATATCAAACGCGGGTGAATTGCTGCAACGGCGTAAAGCTATTAAGTAATCTAAATAGTGAGATAGGAGTCGTTAGGCACGAGAAGTTGGATGTAAATGGTGCGATATGAGAAGCAGAATAGATTTAGGTAAGCCAGAATTGGTGGAGACCCTGCCAGCTACATCCCGGCACACACCTCGCCTGCTACGGCTGCTTCCTTCCGGACCTGACCGAGTTCACAAGTTAGTGTTGCGGGAGAACCAACAGGGCCTCCATTGACAGCTCCTGATACTCCGAAGCGGTGGGCATTATTGACCATGCCCCGCTAAATAGCAAGACAACCCGCATCAACTGGTGGTTTCTTACCCAATAAAGGGCTAGCGACCATCGAACATATGTTTCTCGCAGCTCTGAGGATATTGCATGATAATAATTCCCGGCACTCGCATTCATTGAAAAAGAGATCCGCAAAGTATGGAACAGGAAGAAGATAGTTTCCGTCAGCGCGTATTTCATGTGGTATCCGCTATTCCTTTTGGTCAGGTTACCACTTATGGTGCCATAGCGCGGCTGTGCGGCTCGCCACGGGCGGCCAGACAGGTCGGCGGAGTGCTGAAACGCCTGCCGGAAGGCACTAGCCTGCCCTGGCATCGCGTCATCAATCGCCACGGTGAAATCTCACTAACCGGCGAAGATTATTTACGTCAGAAAAAAGCCTTGCTAGCGGAAGGTGTAACTTTTGAAGATCGAGGATATATCGACCTTAAACGATTTGGCTGGCGTTGGTAATAGCGGAAAATAAAAGCAGAAAAATAAAAACAGTATGGGAAAATGCACCTTAGCATCTATTCCATACTGCTTTTATGTCATTCTCAGAGGATGATTAAGGTGCAGTCTGAATTGGTGCGGAGGTTACTGGTACTAATACCAGATCCGCATTTGTCCCCTGACCACGGTTAATCACTTCCTGAATGGTATCAGTGATAAATAATAACTGGCCATTCTGAGTTATCGCCGCACTAAGGATAATCCGAGCGTTAGGCGTAATTTCCGCAGGATTAAACGGTAGTACGAAGGTAAAAGGTGCCTGCTTGCCGTCGGTTCGTACTGCGCGCTGAGCAATCACTTTGGAAGGAGCATCGGCCAAAGAAGCATCAGACAAAGTTACCGTAATGACTGCATCAGGTGGCAATGCCACGCGTTCGCGAATATTTACGGTACCTCTGACCGATGGCTGTGCAATAGCGGCCGGGGTCGCTGCAGTGTTTCCTGCCGTCTGGGTAGGAATTTCTGCGCCGTGATTCGCGCAACCCGCTAAGCTTACCGTTAATGCTGCGCCGCCAACTATCTGCCATAGTTTCATAGGGTCGTCTCCTTCTTATTATCCAAATGCCGGTGACTAATCGAAAATCCGGCTCTTAATAAGTGGCTTCAACCACCTAGACAGGTAATTATAGCATAAAACGCTACCTAGCGTTTCAGACATCCAGCCTAATCATTCAGTTATCAATTAGTTTCTCTACAAACAATAGTTTATATAGTGAATTAATAGCAATACATTGACGAGCGACCTAATAATTCAGCACACTATGCTGAAAGAAAACACAGAGGGCCACACTATGGGTCAAGCACTACAAAAGCTCCTCAACTTGATTAATCTGGAAAAGATCGAAGAAGGTCTTTATCGTGGCCAAAGCGAAGACTTAGGGCTGCGTCAGGTATTTGGCGGACAGGTTGTCGGCCAAGCAATTTATGCTGCGAAACAGACCGCACCAGCCGATCGCTACGTTCACTCTTTCCATAGCTATTTTCTTCGCCCCGGCGACAGCAGCAAACCTATCGTTTACGATGTGGAAAACCTGCGAGATGGCTCCAGCTTTAGCGCACGCCGCGTCAGCGCTATTCAAAATGGCAAACCGATCTTCTTTATGACCGCGTCATTCCAAACGCCTGAAGAGGGATTTGAGCATCAGAATGAGATGCCGGATGTGCCACCGCCGGAAGGTTTAATATCGGAAGCGGAAATCGCCAAAAATCTGGCGCACCTGATTCCAGAAAAGCTGCGGGATAAATTTATTGGGCACCAGCCGATTGAAATGCGGCCGGTTAAATTCCATAACCCGTTGAAAGGCCACAAAGAAGAACCACTGCGTCACGTATGGTTCCGTGCTAACGGTCAGATGCCGGACGATCTGGATATCCACCAATATTTGCTGGGCTATGCGTCTGATTTTAACTTCTTGCCGACGGCGCTTCAGCCTCATGGCATCGGTTTCCTCGAGCCAGGAGTACAGATTGCCACCATCGACCATTCTATGTGGTTCCATCGCCCATTCCGCCTGGACGAATGGTTGTTGTATACGGTAGAAAGCACTTCAGCTTCCGGCGCTCGCGGCTTTGTTCGCGGTCAGATTTACAATCGCCAGGGTGTACTCATTGCCTCTACGGTGCAGGAAGGAGTTATTCGTCTACGCGGCTGATGGGTATTCCTGCCGCTGATTCATTCGGTTTTACTTCTTTCTTACCTCATTAATCAACGAAGGGGCGAAATCAATATCGCCCCTTCGCTATCATCGCTAAATATGTCTTATCTCGAACCCAAATTCTTACTGGTTATAAGCATTTTCACCGTGGCTGTTAACGTCCAAACCTTCGCGTTCCTGCTCTTCTGGCACTCTCAAGCCAACGATAACATCGGCAATTTTGAAAGCGATAAATGCGACAACGCCAGACCAGACAATACACACGCCGATACTGAAGAGCTGTACGCCGACCTGATGCCCCATGGTAACACCAGCCGCATAACCGGTACCTCCCAGTGATGAGGCGGTAAACACGCCGGTAAGTATACAACCTACGATACCGCAGACGCCGTGTACGCCAAATACATCACAGGTATCATCAACACGTAGCCATTTCTTGAGTAATACCACGCCCCACAACCCAGCAACGCCACCGACTAAACCAATAAGCAGCGCGCCACCAACACCCACGGTGCCCGCAGCCGGCGTGATAGCGACTAGACCCGCGATACAGCCTGAACAAGCGCCGAGCAACGATGGTTTTCCGCGTAAAATCCACTCAGCAAATACCCAAGATAAAATAGCGCCAGCTGTTGCCACCACGGTATTAATAAAGGCCAATGCGGCAATTTCATTTGCTGAACTGGCAGAACCAGCATTAAAGCCAAACCAGCCGATATACAGAATCGCGGTACCGGTAAAGACCATAGGCAAATTGTGAGGTTTAAAGGCTTCTTTCCCAAAGCCCGCACGTTTGCCCAGCATATACGCACCGACTAAACCGGCTACCGCTGCGTTAATATGCACCACGGTGCCACCGGCAAAGTCCAGCGCGCCATCCTGCGCCAAAAAACCGCCGCCCCACACCATATGCGCCATAGGTAAATAAGAGAACGTTAGCCAGATCAGAGTGAAAATAAGCACCGCAGAGAAGCGGATACGTTCAGCAAAGGCTCCAACAATCAACGCCACAGTAATACAGGCGAATGAAGCCTGAAACGCAACGTGAATCAATTGATAGAAAGTGCCGCTCAGGTTGGTCAAGCCAATGCCTTTCAGCATTGCCATTTCGAAACCACCGAAGAATGCGTTACCGGAGCCGAAAGCCAGACTGTAACCGTAGATAATCCACAGTACGCAGACCAGAGCGAAAGTAACCATCACCTGCGTCATCAGCGACAGCACGTTTTTTGAACGAATCAAGCCGCCGTAAAACAAAGCGATGCCGGGGATAGTCATGAACAACACCAACGCGGTGCAGATCATCATAAAGGCGTTATCGGCTTTATCAGCGACCGCAGGCGCGGCGGCCATAGCCATTGAAGGCAATATGGCTACTGCGCTCAGGCCCAACACGGATAAAAGTTTTTTCATTATCAACCCATCCCTAATCACTAAATTTGAGCCTGAAATCAGAGCGCTGCTTCGTCTGTTTCACCGGTACGAATGCGAATAACCCGTTGCAACTCGGCAACGAAAATTTTGCCATCACCGATCTTGCCGGTGTAGGCCGCTTTGCTGATGACATCAATGACTTCATCCAATTGATCATCGGCAATAGCAATGTCTATTTTGACTTTCGGTAGGAAATTAACGCTATATTCAGCCCCACGATAAAGTTCAGCATGTCCTTTCTGGCGACCAAACCCTTTCACTTCAGTTACGGTCAGCCCCTGAATACCTATGGAGGATAAGGCTTCACGCACATCCTCAAGTTTGAATGGTTTTATTACCACGGTAACCAGCTTCATATTTGCCCCTTCTCGAATTAAGTCCGAATGCCGTCTGCCACATCAGGGATAAAGCAAAGGATGTGCCATAAATAAACTAGCGAAGAATTTATTGATAAAAAGAGGGTTGAGGATGGATTATCGACTTGAGTATAGGTGTGAATCTCACCGCAGCGGAGACCAGTACGTTTTTTGCGCACCAAAATAGTGCTACACGCGTCACAAAAGTGCATTTCCACGAAAAAGGCGGCGCAAGACGCCAGATTTTAGTGCGGGGAAGAAAATAATTGGGCATGAATTGAATTTCAGGGGGAAACGCTCCCCCTAACAATCTGGGCTAGCTAATCGCGGCTTCCTCCGGTTCGACCGTCTCCAGTTCTTCGCTAACTAACTGCAATTGATACATTTGATAATAGCGGCCCTGCTGCGCAAGCAGTTCCTGATGCTTGCCTTGCTCCACCGCTTGTCCACGATGCAGAACCAAAATACTGTCGGCATCCACAATGGTCGACAAACGATGCGCAATCACCACCAGCGTGGTATTTTTTCGGATGAGGTGCAACGCTTTCTGAATAGCCTGTTCCGTACCGGAGTCAATATTGGCCGTTGCCTCGTCCAGAATAAGGATTTGCGGCGCTTGAACCAATACACGAGCCATAGCCAGTAACTGTTTTTGCCCAACCGACAGCGTATTGCCCTGCTCTCCCAAACGAGTGTGCAATCCTTCCGGCAAGGCGCGGACCAACGATGCCAATTGAACGGTTTCCAGCGCCTGCCAAACCTGTTTCTCACTGATATCACGCCCTAGGGTAATATTGGCAAAGAAAGAATCAGCCAGCACCACCGGATCTTGCTGCACCATAGAGACACCCTGTCGCAGCACCTGATGGGAGAGCGTGTCAAGCGGGCGCCCATCCAGTAGAATTTCACCCTGCTGTACTGGGTAATAACCCATCAGTAAGTTGGCTAACGTACTTTTCCCGCTGCCGGTATGCCCGACCAATGCGACAAAACCTCGCGACGGTACATCCAGATTGATGTGGTTTAGCACCGTTTTATCCGAACGATAAGAGAAAGAAACGTCTCGCACACTGATATGACCGCAGGTCAGTGGATTATTATCCTGACCGTAACCTTGCTGAGCGCGATCCATCAGTTCGAATATACGTTCCCCAGCCACCACCGCCTGTTGCATGATTGATTGCTGAGAAGTTAGCTCGATTAAAGGTTCATTCAGACGGCCAAGGTAGTTAATAAACGCGTACAGTACCCCCACGCCCACCGAGCCTTCTGGACTCAACCCAAACAGTAACAACAGCCCGCAAAGCACCAATGCCGAAAACAAACTGAGTAATGGCCGTAGCAGGAAACCTTCCAGACGCAGAGTTTGCATTCGCGCCATATAATGCGCCCGATTAACGGCAGACATTCGTTCGCCAAAACGAGCCTGCTGGCGAAATTGCTGAATGACCCCCATGCCGTTGATGACTTCGTTAAAACCATCGTTGATGTCTGCCAGATAGGCGCGTACTCGCCGTACCACCGGCGTGCTGTAGCGTTGATAAAGCGCCATGACCACCAAAACTGCGGGGAAAATGCAGATAGCAATCCACGCCATACGCCAATCAAGGCTAAACATTGCCACCAGCATCGCGCCGATTAACGCCGCACTTTTCAGCACGGTAGAAACCACCATTACATATAAATCTTTAATGACTTCGGTATCGTTAGTGACGCGAGAAATTAATTGACCGACCGGCTGAGTATCAAAAGCGCTAAGCGGCTGGCGTAGGGCTGCATCCATAACTTCAATACGCAACTGTTGCACCACACCCACGGCAGCTCGGTTAAACAGAATCGCCTGAAAATAATGCAGCGCCGCTGCCAAGAGTTGCAGCAGCAAATAGGCGAGCGCCAATCCACTCACCACAGCCAAGGGCAAATTGCCTTTTGCTACCATATTATCGATGAAATAGCTGATCAGCAGTGGGCCACTCACTTCTGCCGCCGCCGCAATCCACAGCATGACTATCGCGATAGACAATGGTTTTTTGTAGGCTGAACCATAAGCCAGCAGACGTTTTAACGTCGGCCAAAGTTGTCGAGCTTTACTCATCGGATTCGGCCTCCAGCCCTTCATCGCTATCTAAAGCTGCTTCAATTTGCTGATAACGATACATTTCCCGATACCATCCCGATTGATTAAGTAACTGCTCATGATCGCCACGCTGCACCACGCTACCCTGTTGCATGACCAGAATTTCATTTGCCTCAGTCAATGCAGAGAGACGGTGAGCGCTAATAATAACGGTGCGAGATGCTCCCCACTGACGCAGATTCTTCAAGATCTGATGTTCCGTCTGCCCATCAACCGCCGACAGAGCATCGTCCAGAATCAATATTTCGCTATCAAGCAACAGGGCGCGAGCAATAGAAATTCGCTGCTTTTGTCCACCGGAAAGCATCACGCCCCGCTCTCCCACTTCGGTTTCGTAACCCTGTGGTAATCGCAGAATATCTTCGTGAACGCTGGCTAAACGAGCCGCTTGTTCTATTTCCTGCTGCGTGGCGTCGGGCTTACCCAATGCAATATTGCCTGCAACGGTATCCGAGAATAAAAATGGCGTTTGGCTGACCACCGACAGGCGGCCACGCCAGTCGTCCAGACGAATAGCCGTCAGAGGTTGCCCCTGATAGCAAATGTCGCCTTCGTCTATATCAAACTGTCGTTGGATCAAGGCCAGTAAGGTACTTTTCCCCGAACCGGTTGGGCCACATAGCCCCAGCATCTCTCCCGGTTCCAGCTTCAATTTTACGTCTTGTAAAGTGGGCTTATCACTCCCAGGATAATCAAAGCGGCGAATATCAATCGCCAAAGTACTGCGTTCCGCCCGTAATGGCATTTGTCCATCGACAACAACCGGAGCCTCTTCCAACAAACTGCGGATACGACCGTAAGCGGCACTGCCACGCTCAACGATATTAAACATCCATGCAAGCGCCAGCATTGGCCAAATCATCAGCCCTAAATACATAATAAAACTGGTTAATTGCCCTAACGTAATGCTGCCATTCACAACCATCCAGCTCCCGCCGCCGATGGCCAGTAAATTGGCTACGCCGATGGCGATATAAATCGTGGGATCAAAACAGGCATCAACCTTGGCTACGTGCATATTTTTCGCACCGGCCTCAGTTGCTACACGGGAAAACTGCTCAGACTGATGATTCTCAAGGCCAAATGCCTTAATCATACGAATGCTGGTCAGGCTCTCTTGCGCCTGATTATTTAACGCCGAGAAAGCCCCTTGCGCAGATTTAAAACGTTGGTGCAATAATTCACCAAAATACTTGATTACAATCGCCATTATCGGCATTGGTAACAAAGACAGCAGCGTCAGCTGCCAGCTGATTTGTGTGCTCATCACAATCAGCACCGCGCAGCCCATCACCAATGAGTCCACCAGCGTCAAAACCCCTTCACCGGCGGCGAAAACCACGCGATCGACATCATTGGTAGCGCGAGCCATCAGATCGCCTGTGCGGTGACGCAAGTAAAAGCCAGGATTCTGTCGGCTAAGCTGACGGTAGAAATTAGAGCGTAATTCCACCGCTAATTGATAGGATGCGCCGAAGAGCAATACGCGCCAGACGTAGCGTAGCAGATACACTATTACCGCAGTCACAACCATTACGCCAATCCATGTCCACAACATGTTGGTAGACATGGTTTTTTCCGTCATACCATCTACGATAACCCCAACCAATTTGGGTGGTAACAGCTGTAAAATGGCAATAATGATCAGCAGTACTACCGCACCCAAATAGCGACGCCATTCGCGACGAAAGTACCAGCCTAGTTGAGCAAACAATCTCACGCAGTTTTATTCCATGATATGAAGGGAAATAGTATGGAAGCGAATCAAATAATGTCAGACTCTCTCGCCACGGCTCATGTGGCATAGAATAACATCGATAAAGTTGTTATTTAGTGAATTATTCACTCAGGAACCGGTAGTACCGTTGTGTACTTAATTTTCTCCATTGCGAAACTGGAAGTGACATCTATCAAACCCGGAACACCATTCACCATACGTTTATAGAAACTATCGTAGCTTTTCATATCCGCAACTTCGACCTGCATCAGATAGTCATATTCTCCGGCCATACGGTAGAAAGCCAGTACCTCCGGCATCTGCTTAGTGAATTGCACAAACTCCTGATACCAGCCGCTATTATGCTGTTGGGTTTTTATCAGTACGAAAGCCGTTAATCCCAGCCCCAGTTTTTCGCTATCCAAAAGCGCCACTCGGCCACGGATATAACCTTCATCCTCCAGACGCTTTAGCCTTTTCCAGCAAGGCGTTGACGTCAAATTGACCGCCTCTGCCAAAACCTGAAGAGAGAGCGTGCAATCCTCCTGCAACATACGCAGTAGCTTTCGGTCTGTTTTATCTAACATATCGCGATTCCAGAGAATAAATTTCTCTCATTAGGAAATAAAGAAGTAAAAATGGCAACAATTTTTTCCCAAAATACCGTTAACCTAGTCATAATTTGATACCCCCAACATCGCAGGCCACTACATGACCAATACTTGGGTAAAAAACGCCATCAGTGAAATAGAAGCGGATTTCCAACGCTCAGCTGATACGCACCTAATTCGCTTAAATTTGCCTGATTTTCCTGGCATTTACTTGTATCTGAAAGACGAAAGCACCCATCCAACCGGTAGTCTGAAACACCGGCTGGCACGCTCTCTATTTCTTTACGGCCTGTGTAACGGCTGGATAAAGGAAGGGACAACCATTATTGAGGCCTCTTCTGGCAGCACTGCGGTTTCTGAAGCCTACTTTGCCCGCCTGATTGGGTTGCCTTTTATTGCGGTTATGCCGAGCTGCACCGCTCGCAAAAAAGTCGAACAAATTGCCTTTTACGGTGGTCGCTGCCACTTTGTCGATCATGCGGGGCAAATTTATGCCGCGTCCGAGCAGTTGGCAAAAGAATTAAACGGTCATTATATGGATCAATTCACCTACGCTGAGCGAGCTACCGATTGGCGTGGAAATAATAATATTGCCGATAGTATCTATCGCCAGATGGCCCGCGAACCCTTTACCGTTCCCAATTACATTGTGATGAGCGCAGGAACCGGTGGCACTTCGGCGACGCTGGGCCGTTATATTCGCTATCAGGGGCATAATACTCAATTGATGGTCGTCGATCCGGAAAACTCAGTCTTTTACGATTGCTTCTGCAATCGGGATCGCAGCGTAACTGGCACCTGCGGCAGCCGCATTGAAGGGATTGGCCGCCCGCGCGCCGAACCTTCTTTTATTCCTGAAGTGATCGATAGCATGCTACGCGTTCCTGACGCGGCCAGCGTTGCAACGGCACATTGGTTAGAAGGTGTGTTGGGTCGCAAAGTGGGCGCATCCACCGGCACTAACGTATGGGGTGCTTTACAGTTAGCCCGACAAATGCGTGAAAAAGGCGAGTCCGGAGCTATTGTCACTCTGCTATGCGACAGCGGTGAACGCTATCTGGATACTTATTACAACCCGGAATGGGTGAGCGCCAACATCGGGGATTTAACCGGTTTTAAGGCAGAACTGGAAAACCTGTAATCATCCAGCTGATCGGCCAATTTATTTAAAGCTGACCGATCATAAGCAAAAAAAGCCGGATAAATATCCGGCTGGCTAATAGCAATCACCTCAGAATTCGGGGGAATAGGTGAGGTGTGGTGAACTTAGCCAATGTTGCAAATAGTGAGCTACGGCCTGTTGTTCACAATGGCCAATAACCTGAAGCTGTGGAAGTGCTGATTTAAGTTGAGGCAATGCGTTACCCATGACCATTCCGCGCCCAACTTGCTCAAGCATTTCTTTATCATTCATTGCATCGCCAAATGCCATACATTCTGACATTTCAACATCTAATAGTTCTGTCAACGAAGCCAGTGCAGCGCCTTTATTACAGTTACGAGGTAAAACTTCCAGGCACTCCCTAGCAGAAAAACACAAATCCACCTCTTGCCCCATCCGCGCAGCCAGCCTCTCTTTCAACGGCAACAGCTCTTCGTGAGACGCGCAGAAACAAATTTTGTGTGTTCCTGCCAAAGGTAGCTGGTTAAATTCAGTGAGCCGGTATTGAAACCCGCTCAGCTTATGCGCCGCTAACTGCGACGGATCGTCACGATTAGTAAACCAGCCTTCATCGCGAAAAATATGCATGCTGGCATTGGTAGACCAGGTGGTTCCCAGAACGAACTGCACTAATTCCGCGGGTAAATCTGTACCCTGCAATTTCTTGCCATCAATATCATGAATACGAGTTCCGTTACCAGTAATCAGATAACCTTTAATGCCTAAATTGGATAAAATACCTTTCATATCAATGTAATGACGTCCGGTAGCAAAAGTAACCACCATCTGTCTCTGATGTAATTGATGTAGCACTTCTAAAGTCGCTTCACCGATCTGATGGTTACGCATTAATAAGGTTCCATCCATATCGAAAGCGGCTAAGCGGTACATATTTACCTCATAAAATTGTGAGCCTGCTGGCAGTGACAAAAGTATGGCGTAGTATTTAGGGAACTAATAGTGAACAATTAATACAAACACTTCCGGATTTAACTATGCGCATATTTCACCGATTGGCTCAATATCAGCGTTTATATCAAGAATTTGGCCATCAAGCTGGTAACACGACGGTGAGTGAATTGGCAAGGCTGTTCTTTTGTAGCGATCGGCATACCAGAACCCTTATCCAAAAATTTGAGGAACAAGGCTGGCTCAGTTGGGACGCACAAGTTGGCAGAGGTAAACGAGCACAAATTCACTGCCTGAAAACACCGGATGAATTACGAGCAACCTATCTACGCCAATTATTACAGCAAGGGGATCATCAGGGCGCCTTTCAATTAGCTCAGTTGGAACCCCAGCGTCTGCATGCATTACTTAGCCCACATATGGGCGGGCAGTGGCAAGCGGATAGCCCGGTGCTACGAATTCCTTATTATCGAGAGCTGGAGCCGCTAGTTCCGCTAGAAACCACCGGGCGCGCGGAGCAGCATTTGATATATACGCTACATGCGGGCCTGACCCGATTTCAGACCGGTGATCCTCTGCCAAAGCCCGATCTGGCCCATCACTGGCACATCAGTGATGATGGCCTAACCTGGCAATTTTTCTTACGCAGCCAGCTTCGCTGGCATAATGGCGATCCGATAAGCGGAGCCCAGTTACTGGAAACCTTCCATATACTGCGTAACCATCCTCGCGGTCAGCCGGGGCTGGCAAATGTTAAATCTATAACTCTGCCGCATGCGTTATGCGTCCAGTTTACCCTTGAATATCCCGATTATTGGTTGGCTCACCGTATGGCCGATTTACCTTATCGTTTGTTCCACCCCGAATATCCATCGGTCGGTGCCGGGCCGTTTAAAGTCGCCGACTTTGAAAAGCACTTGATAAGGCTCGAACAACATGAGTTTTATCATTTGCAGCATCCCTATCTCGACAGTATCGAATACTGGATCTCGCCACAGCTTCCAGATGTTGTGGTTAACGGCAGCAGCCAGCATCCGGTCAGCATCACCATTGGGCAAAGTGAAGATATGCCCCTAGCAAAACCGGTTCAGCGCAGTACCAGCCTGGGGTTTTGCTATTTAGCCATGAGTCTGAAACGAGGCCAGCTAAATTCTCAGCAAGCCAGAAAAATTATGATGCTGATCCAGGCATCCGGTTTTCTGGCAAATTTATCCATTCAACGGGGAATTATCATTCCCAGCGAAGAAATGTTACCCGGCTGGCCTATCCCTCGGTTCCCAGAAGATAAAAGCATCACGCTGCCTAAACGGCTAATTTTGTTCTATCAGCAGCCAGCAGAGTTGACCATGGTTGCCAGCGAGTTGAAAAAATTACTCGCCGAACATGGCTGCGAACTTGAAATCCAATTTTGCGCCAACAAACACTGGCAAAGCGTTAACCAATGTGAACAAGCAGATCTATTAATGTCAGACCATCTTGTTGGAGAATCCCGCGAAGCCACTATGGAAAGTTGGTTACGCCATGACTTTTTATGGCAGGGTATTCTTCCGGCAGATTTACTGCTTTGGCAACAGCAATCATTACTGCAAATTCAGCAAGTTAAAGCACCAAGTGAACGTTATGCCTTACTGCGGGAACACTATCTACAGTTGATGTCCACCGGGCTGGTTCTGCCGCTATTAAATTATCAATATCAGGTTAGTGCGCCACCGAGAATCAAAGGCGTTACGCTCACCGCTTACGGTTGGTTTGATTTTTGTCAGGCCTGGTTACCCCCCACCCCAGAGTCATCTCTGAATAACGCCATATTGGAGAATTAAAGCGAGCTATCCTTGGATGGCGCTTATTGCAGATACAGTTATTATCCAATAACTTCACTGAATCTATTCGACCTGTTATTACCTTTTAGCCAGCTAACTGAGTTAACATAGCCACAGTATTTAATTTACGGCTCAAGGTTATTGCCATAAAAAACCTTGAGCCTACGAGGGAGCGATTAATGAAACGCGCAGTCGTAGTATTTAGCGGGGGGCAAGACTCCACCACCTGCCTAATTCAGGCATTGCAGCAATATGATGAAGTTCACTGTGTGACCTTTGATTATGGTCAACGCCATCGTGAAGAAATCGACGTAGCCCGCGAACTTGCGATTCAATTAGGCGCCAAAGCGCACAAAGTGCTGGATGTCGGTATGCTAAACGAGCTGGCGGTCAGTAGCCTGACTCGTGACAGTATTCCCGTGCCGACTTATGAAGAAAGCAGCGAAAATGCTATTCCCAGCACCTTCGTTCCCGGCCGCAATATCCTGTTTTTAACTCTGGCGGCAATCTACGCTTATCAGGTACAGGCAGAAGCGGTCATTACCGGTGTATGTGAAACGGATTTCTCTGGCTACCCAGATTGCCGCGATGAATTTGTTAAAGCCCTCAACCATGCCATTAATCTGGGCATCGCGCGGGATATCGCTTTCATCACTCCGCTGATGTGGCTAGACAAAGCTGAGACTTGGGCATTAGCCGATTATTACCAACAGCTAGATCTGATTCGCCACCAGACGCTAACCTGCTATAACGGCATTAAAGGCGATGGCTGCGGCGAATGTGCAGCCTGCCACTTACGAGCTAATGGGCTGAATAATTACCTAGCTAATAAGTCTGCTGTCACAACCAGCCTTAAAAAGAAAGTCGGCCTACTTTAATTTCAGTTTCCTCAGTTTGGTTCAGCCCTCATCGGCTCAACCCAAACAGGCATATGCAGTCGGTGATGCACAATTTCACAGACTGCTTGCTATATGGCGATGTAAAATATATGACAACGCAAAATATTATTCGAACCAGCTAAACCCAATTAGCCGCAACTACTTTCAAAATATGCTGATTAACGCACTCCTGCTCATCAAGACAATGACTGCCCTTCCGCTGGCTCTTCTAACGCACTTAATCTTTCCCGTAGCTCGCCGTCTATTGGCAGCGATTTTTGTGTTCTCAGATCGATACAAACAAAAGTCAGTGCCGCATCAGCCACCAACGAACCATCAGACGCTAAGGTCACAATCTGATTAAGCACACCGCTTTTACCACTGAGTTTTACCAAATGGCTATCTATGCGTAGCACATCACCTAACACTGCGGGTTTACGGTAACTAATATTGACATTAACCACGATAAAAGCGATATGGTTGCGGGTCATCCACTGAAATGCTTCCTCCCCATCCAGCCATTCCCAGCGCGCTTGCTCAAGAAACTCAAGATAACGAGCATTATTAACATGCTGATAAACGTCAATATGAAAACCACGAACTGTTATATGGGTGCGCATAGAAAACCTCAGCTACGGGATAAAATCGAATGCAGGTAAGCATCTGCCAGAACTGTAAAGCAAACTGGTATGACCTCACCGATAGTAGCAGAGTCACCCTAACACATAGCAGCCTCACTATATAACTTAGATTCAGATCACAATTAAATAACCAGTTATTTACATTTTCGCTCTCTGCGAACAGCCTTGCACAAACTCAGCTATTCCAGAATAAAATAGCTGAACTGAACGCAACTCATCAGCTCAGCTACAGCAAATACGACATCAACAAGTTAGTTGCCTAATGATTCCAATTTATCTTTCAACTCCCCTTCCATAGGCAGCGCTTTTTGTACTTCCATATCCACGCAGACAAACGTCATATCAGCGTCTGCGATAACCGCGCCGTCCGATAACCTTTTCATAACCTGCTTGAATTTCCCGCTGCGCCCTTTCAGGGAATATACCAGACTCTCAATTCGTAGCAGATCTCCCTCAACGGCCCCTTTACGATAATTAATATTGATATTTACCATATAGAAGCCAATATTCCGCTCCTTCAGCCATTCCAGCCGATTCTCTCGATCAAGCCAACGCCAGCGCCCCTCCTCAAAGAACTCCAAATAACGTGAGTTATTGACATGTAAATAACCATCAACATGATAGCTTCTGACCAAAACTTCATGATGCATGCTAATCAACGCCTCTTTCATCATTTATGAATTTTTCAAATACATAAGCCACATAACTGGTATGACCTGATGAAAGATTAGCAGCCAATGTTATAAACAACTAACTAAATGATTAAATATCATTCAACTTACATTTTTATTTTCTGCCGATTGCGCTCAATAAATATCGGCCCAATCCCTGAAACCTCTTGCAGCTGCTCTATTTGACTAAAAAAGCCAAACTCCTCTCGATAGCGAACAATGGCCTGGGCTTTTTTCAAACCAATGCCGCTTAGCGCAGCAGCCAGCTCTTCTGCCGTGGCTTTATTAACGTTTATCAGACCGCCTTCTGTTCCATTCATCCCTGCTGAAGGCTTATTCGTGTTTACTTCATTAGCTTTCAAGTTAATTTCTTTCGAGCTATTCCACGACTTCTCTGATGTTTGAGCCGATGCTTTTGATGATTTGGTTTGCATAGATTCTTTCGTTTGATTAGGAGCCGCTAGCGCTACAGGCGCTGACAACCAAGCCAGTAGCAATGCCAGTGCTAAGGATTTTCCATTATTTTTCATGCTGTATCCTCCATGTATTTGACAGCATCTGTACCTTGCCTCAGGCGTTTTATTTCGGCAAATCACGGATTCCAGATATGCGAAAGGCCGCTAAAGCGGCCTTTCGTTGTTACATCGGTTTGCAGAGGTTTGCGATGTTTACTGCGGCTGTTGTTGTTCCGCTGCACCCATTTTAATCGTTGCCTGTTTATGCAAGTTAGCCATCAGCGCATCCAGAGTCACACTGCCGATACCTTCTTCCATTTTAGCAATGAAGCCTGCCATTTCACCCTCTGGTAATTTACCCGGCGTCACGGACAGCAATTCGATCAATACGACATTGTCCTGACGATCCTGAGATAAACCGTAAACCGGTTTGTCCGCCTGCGGATGAGGCAGTCCAAATACGGTTTGAACTAACTGATCGTCATTCGGTGCACGAGCAATAGACTTCTTCTCGCCAAAGCTCAGGCCAGCGGCTTTCATCGCTTCTTCGCCTTTCCCTTGCTTCAGGGCGGTCAGAATTTTTTCACCGTCAACGCGAGCCTGCTGCTCCGCTTTCTGACGTTTAACCAGTTCAGCAACCTGATCGCGTACCTGATCAAACGGCTGTACGCCTTCTGGTTTATGACCATCGATACGAATCACGAATGCGCGATCGCCATCAACGGTAATGACATCAGAGTTACTGCCAGGAGCGCCATTTTCACCAACCAAAGCGCCATCAAAGATAGCCTGTACTACGGGTTTGAAATTCACTTCGGCAGGGATAGAATCACGAGTAAACCAACCGGTTTGCTTCGCTTTGCCACCCGCAGCTTCTTCAGCTGAAGCCAGAGACTCATTATCACTGGTTGCCGCTTCGCTCACTTTCTGCTGCAACGCATAGTAAGCATCAACCGCTTTTTCCTGCTTAACTTTGGATGCCAGTGAGTCATGTACTTCAGACAACGGCTTAACCTGCTCTGGTTTGATGTCGTTTAAGCGAACGATCAAATAACCCACAGAAGACTTCACCACGCCAGACAGCTGGCCTTTTTCGGTCAAATTCGCTTCTTTTAGCTCATCGACCGTTGTCCCAGGCTCTAACCAACCCAGTTCGCCGCCATTTTTACGAGAAATAATGTCGGTGGATTTTTCTTTCGCCAACGTAGCGAAGTCAGCACCTTTTTTCAGCTCATCCAAAACAGCCTTAGCATCTGCCTCGGTTTTAAATTGAATAACGCTGTAGTTTCTACGTTCCGGCTGAGTAAAGCTGGATTTGTGCTGATCGTAATAAGCAGCAATATCTTCTTCAGTCACGGTGATTTTATCTTGCATCGCTGCCGCATCCATTGCGATGAAACTCACTTTCATCTCTTCAGGCGCGATAAAGCTGTTTTTGTTCTGATCATAATAGGCTTTCAGCTCTTCATCAGTGACTTTCTGCTGAGCCTGTAACGCTTTCAGATCCAAGGTTGCCAATCGCACGTCACGCTGTTGCAAAATCAACTCGGACATAGCGGTAGCTTCTGCCGGTAATGCAAAACTGCTGTCGTTAAAGGCCTGTAGCAATTGCTGATTAATCAGCTGCTGACGTTGTAGCTGCGCGAACTGATCGAGGCTGTAGCCCCCACGGGTTACCAGCTCGAGATATTTGCTGTTATCGAATTGACCGTTAGTCTGGAAGTCAGGGAGCTGGCGAATAAATTCTTTCACCTGATCGTCACTGGCAGTCAGGCCAAGTTGTTTTGCATATTGGTCGAGCAACATGTTGTTGATCAATTGCCCCAACACCTGCTGACGCAGCTGCTGCATATAACCTTCATTACCAGCCAGCACGGAGAACTGCTCACCTAGCTGTTGCTGTAAACGACTACGTTCACTTTGCATTACCCGTTCAAGCTGGGCACGGCTTATCTCTTGGCCATTAACCTTAGCTGCATAGTCGTTGGAGCCACCGATCAGATAGCCGCCCACGCCGGTCAAGATAAAGGACAACATAATCAGGGCCAGGATGATTTTGAGCACGACGTTATTTGCAGCCGCGCGTAAATTGTCCATCATAATGTGACAATACTCCGCTGTAATGTGGATAAAAACTCTTGCTCAGGTATGAAGACCCAGCGTTCCTTGCGTCAGCCCAAAATCGTTGCTGCGCGATAAAACTTCTCACAGTGGCTAACGCCGCCATCGCCTTACGGCTAAGCCAGCATTTTACGCCAGTTCAACTGCCAAGCGAAAAAAAAGCGCACCAGTTACGATGCGCCTTATATCTTACCTTACCAACTCAACTGCGTCAGGTTATTGTTTATCACAAACAATATTTGGCACCGAAGAGATCTGAGGCAGCTATCAGTTAACTGCGTCTTTCAGACCTTTACCAGCACGGAAGCCTGGTACTTTTGCAGCTGGAATACTGATTTCTTTACCGGTCTGAGGGTTACGGCCAGTACGGGCAGAGCGCTCACGTACCGCAAAAGTACCGAAACCAACCAGAGCTACATCATCCCCTTCTTTTAAGGATTCAGTAACAGAAGCAATAATTGCATCCAACGCGCGCCCAGCGGCCGCTTTAGAAATATCAGCACCTGCGGCAATTTTGTCGATCAGTTGTGACTTATTCACTCTTTCATCCCCTTTAGAATTCTATCGTCGCGCCGAAAATCCCTACGGACAACACGACAGCGCAGCTGTTATATCAATCCTGTCTAGCCTTGGCAAGCAACCTAAAGGCGAATGCTTTCGTCAGACAGCCGATCTAACTTAGCGGCACAAAAAATAGCTGGCAAGTAGGATTTCGCTTACCAGCATTAGTTTTATCAATACTTCTTGCTATCCGTCACTATTTTGACGCAACAGGCTGTGCACCAAAGGCTGGATTTTGCAACGCAATGGCTAAAACATCGTCAATGCGCTTAACCGGATGAATCTCCAGATCGGCGATAACGTTGTCTGGAATCTCTTCCAAATCACGTTTGTTCTCATCTGGGATCAGTACCACTTTGATACCACCACGATGAGCTGCCAGCAGCTTTTCTTTCAATCCACCGATCGGCAATACCAAACCACGCAGCGTAATTTCACCGGTCATGGCGACATCGGCGCGCACCGGGTTACCCGTCAGGCACGAAACCAACGCCGTACACATCGCAATACCTGCACTTGGGCCATCTTTCGGCGTAGCGCCTTCAGGTACGTGAACGTGAATATCACGTTTTTCGTAAAAATCAGGGTTAATCCCCAATTTATCCGCACGAGCGCGAACGACGGTCAACGCAGCCTGAATGGATTCCTGCATGACTTCCCCCAGAGAGCCGGTGTAGGTCAACTTGCCTTTACCCGGAACACAGGCGGTTTCAATCGTCAGCAGATCGCCACCAACTTCGGTCCATGCCAGACCCGTTACCTGGCCAACGCGGTTTTCAGTATCGGCACGACCATAGTCAACCTTCTGAACACCCAAGAAATCTTTCAGGTTATCCCCGTTGATTTCAATGTGTTTAACCGTTTTATCCATCAGCAGATTTTTTACTGCTTTGCGGCACAGTTTGGAGATTTCACGTTCCAGACTACGCACACCGGCTTCACGGGTGTAATAACGGATAATGCTAATAATCGCGCTGTCATCAATAGTCAGTTCGCCTTTCTTAATGGCATTACGCTCGAACTGTTTTGGTAACAGGTGTTGTTTAGCAATGTTGAGTTTTTCATCTTCGGTATAACCTGACAGACGAATCACTTCCATACGATCCAATAACGGTGCCGGGATATTCATGGAGTTAGAGGTCGCCACAAACATCACGTCGGACAAATCGTAGTCTACTTCCAGATAGTGGTCGTTAAACGCCACGTTTTGCTCTGGATCCAGCACCTCCAGCAAGGCTGACGCCGGATCGCCGCGCATATCGGACGCCATTTTATCGATTTCATCCAACAGGAAGAGTGGGTTTTTCACACCAACCTTCGCCATTTTCTGGATCAACTTACCCGGCATAGAACCGATATAGGTACGACGGTGACCGCGAATTTCCGCTTCGTCACGCACGCCGCCCAACGCCATACGCACGTACTGGCGTCCGGTTGCTTTGGCAATAGATTGCCCCAGTGAGGTTTTACCCACACCCGGAGGCCCGACCAAGCACAGGATTGGACCTTTGATTTTGCTGACTCGGCTCTGAACCGCAAGATACTCAAGGATGCGGTCTTTCACGCGCTCCAAACCATAATGGTCGGTATCCAACACTTCCTGCGCCTTGACCAAATCTTTTTTAACTTTGCTACGGCTGTTCCACGGAACCTGCAACATCCAATCGATATAACCGCGCACTACGGTAGCTTCCGCAGACATCGGCGACATCATTTTCAGTTTTTGCAGCTCAGCTTCGGTTTTTTCACGCGCGTCTTTCGGCATTTTTGCCGCTTCGATTTTGCGTTTCAGCGCTTCGTGTTCATCCGGCGCATCGTCCATTTCGCCCAGTTCTTTCTGAATGGCTTTCATTTGCTCATTCAGATAGTACTCACGCTGGCTCTTTTCCATCTGCTTTTTAACGCGATTACGGATACGTTTCTCAACCTGCAACAGATCGATTTCCGACTCCATCATTGCCATCAGATATTCAAGACGCTCGGTAATGTCGAACATTTCCAATACAGCTTGTTTATCATTTAATTTCAATGGCATATGCGCAGCAATGGTATCCGCCAGACGTGCAGCGTCTTCAATGCTATGCAGAGATGTCAGGACTTCGGGTGGGATTTTTTTATTCAGTTTGATATAGCCTTCAAACTGATTAATCGCCGTGCGCACCAGCACTTCCTGCTCACGCTCATCGATTGCAGGTGATTCTAGGTATTCGGCCTGGGCAGCGAAATGCTCCCCGCTGTCAGACAGAGTAGTAATGCGCACACGCTGTAACCCTTCGACCAGTACTTTGACTGTGCCATCAGGTAATTTCAGCATTTGCAAAATAGAGGCAACGGTGCCAACAGAAAACAGATCGTTGATACCAGGCTCATCCGTCGACGCTTCTTTCTGTGCAACCAACATGATTTTTTTATCATGTTCCATTGCAGCTTCCAGGCACCGAATCGACTTCTCCCGGCCAACAAACAGTGGGATCACCATATGCGGGTAAACCACTACATCGCGCAGAGGCAATACAGGGATTTCTATGCGTTCGGAACGCTCAGGGTTCATAGAGCTCTCTCTTATGTTTAGCTTCCGCCAGATTTCAGGAAATCTCGTGAAACACGGGTGGTCACGAGTTTCACTAAATAGGTTATTGAGTATATGGGGACGAATGTCTTACATTCAACGATAACAATGCGAGGAAAAAGAAATGGGGGATAAAATCCCCCATTATCTTACTAACTGTCTGGATTATTTGGCTAATTATTCGCCAGAAGCTTGCGCTTCAGGCTGGCCGTAAATCAGCAGCGGTGCAGATTGACCGGCGATAACTGATTCATCAACAACCACTTTATCCACACTTTCCAAAGATGGCAGGTCGTACATGGTGTCCAGTAAAGCCGCTTCTACGATAGAACGCAGGCCACGAGCACCGGTTTTACGCGCCATTGCCTTTTTAGCAATCGCCGTCAGAGCTTCATCGCGGAATTCCAGCTCAACGCCTTCCAGATTGAACAACGCCTGATATTGCTTGGTCAGGGCGTTTTTCGGCTCTTTCAGAATCTGAATCAGGGCGTCTTCGCTCAATTCACTCAAGGTAGCAACAACTGGCAGACGACCAATGAACTCAGGAATTAACCCGAACTTGATCAAATCTTCCGGCTCAGCCTGTCTTAGCAATTCACCTTCGGTTGCTTTCTCGGATTTTCCTTTTACCGTTGCGCCAAAACCAATACCGGTACCGGTATTCAGACGCTGCCCGATAACTTTATCCAGACCAGCAAATGCGCCGCCACAGATAAACAGAATCTTCGAGGTATCAACCTGCAGGAACTCCTGCTGCGGATGTTTGCGTCCACCCTGTGGCGGTACGGCAGCAATAGTACCTTCGATCAGTTTCAGCAAGGCTTGCTGTACGCCTTCACCTGATACGTCACGGGTAATTGACGGGTTGTCCGATTTACGAGAAATTTTATCAATTTCATCGATATAGACAATGCCGCGCTGCGCTTTCTGCACATCGTAATCGCATTTCTGCAACAGTTTCTGGATAATGTTTTCGACGTCTTCACCCACGTAACCGGCTTCGGTTAGCGTCGTCGCATCGGCCATAGTGAATGGCACATCCAGGAAACGAGCCAGCGTTTCCGCCAACAGTGTTTTACCGCTACCCGTTGGACCGATTAGCAAAATATTACTTTTGCCCAGCTCAATACCGTTGCTGGTATCACCGTTACGCAGACGTTTGTAATGGTTATAAACCGCAACCGCCAACACTTTTTTCGCTGGTTCCTGCCCGATGACATAATCATCCAGATGGCGACGGATTTCATGCGGTGTTGGCAATAAGCTACGCTCCCGATGCGGGGCGACCTCTTTAATCTCTTCGCGAATAATGTCGTTACACAAATCGACACATTCATCGCAGATATACACTGACGGCCCGGCAATCAGCTTACGCACTTCATGCTGGCTTTTGCCGCAGAAAGAGCAATACAGCAGCTTTCCTGAACCGTCTTTGCGCTTATCTGTCATCAGTAAACCTCTTCTTTAGTATCTGCCGTCACTAACAGCAGGGCGGCAGGGAGACTATTCTCGTTACTTCTGGACGTCACGTCTTCATCAAACGGACTGCCGGCACCCTAGCGTGCTAAAAGACTAAACTTTTCCAATTATAGTCTATCGGCGCACAGAAATACGCTGTTAGTCACGGCGGTTGAATATCTCATCGACTAATCCATATTCTACAGCCTCGGCCGCAGACAGGAAACGGTCACGCTCCGTGTCTCTCTCTATTTCTTCGAGAGGTTTGCCCGTATGTTTCGCCATCAGTTCGTTCATGCGGGATTTCACTTTCAGGATTTCTTTCGCATGAATCTCGATGTCGGTCGCTTGCCCCTGGAATCCGCCCAGCGGCTGGTGAATCATCACCCGCGAGTTTGGCAGGCAGAAACGCTTCCCTTTCGCACCGGCAGTCAGCAAGAATGCGCCCATGGAACATGCCTGGCCCATACAAATGGTGCTGACATCAGGTTTGATGAACTGCATGGTGTCATAGATAGACATACCCGCAGTGATCACCCCGCCCGGTGAGTTAATATAAAGGAAAATATCTTTTTCCGGGTTCTCGGCTTCCAAAAACAGCATTTGTGCCGTAATCAGGTTGGCCATGTGATCTTCAACCTGGCCGGTTAGGAAGATAATGCGCTCTTTCAGCAGACGGGAGAAGATATCGTAAGAACGTTCCCCACGTGAAGTCTGCTCAATCACCATCGGCACCAGAGCCATGTTAGGTGCAAATTGATCTCGTTCGCCACTGTATGACATTACCATCTCCTAATAGAATTTACTTTGGCGCCATTAATAACCGATTCTACTTGAGATAAGCAATGATGACCATGATAAGCAGCGGTCGTCCCAGACATATCCAGCGGTGATAATCAGCCAACGCAAGGAAAGATTGAACATAAAGCCTGTAATAGTAATTGGGGGAAGGATACTGTTTTTCAAGCCCCATACCTTTTATTGTCTCAACGCCCCGTTCTCACCTCACGCGTTTTTTAGACGCTCGCTACGGATTTAATTCAGCACTTTCTTTTATTTTTCTAATATAGCCCAGTTTGACGGGAACCATAGCCGAGAATGTGTTGTTTTTATCGTGTAAATCAAGAAGAAAAAAGCCCGTTGCCAAAGGCGACGGGCTTGAGAAGTCAAAACGCTAAGTCAAAGATACTTAACGTGATGCGCTAAAAAACATTACGCAGCAGTGGTCTGATTCATCAGCTCGCTGAAGGTAGTTGGTTTTTCAGTTACTTTGGCTTTAGCCAGCAGTGTTTCTACCGCTTGTTCTTCCAGAGCAACGTTACGCATGTTGTTCATCAGCTCTTTGTTTTTGCTGTAGAACTCGATAACTTCTTGCGGATCTTCGTAGGCAGAAGCCATTTCTTCGATCAGCGCTTTAACGCGGTCTTCGTCAGCTTTCAGTTCGTGCTGGCTGATCACTTCGCCCAGCAGTAGGCCAACAACAACGCGACGTTTAGCTTGTTCTTCGAACAGTTCACGTGGCAGTTCAGCAGCTTGTTTCTCGTTGCCACCGAAACGCTGTGCAGCTTGGCGACGCAGAACGTCGATTTCACTGTCGATCAGAGCAACTGGAACGTCGATTTCGTTAGCGCTAACTAAACCGTCGATTGCCTGAGTTTTAACACGGTTACGCACTGCGCCTTTCAGCTCGCGTTCCATGTTTTTACGTACTTCAGCGCGCAAACCTTCGATAGAACCATCAGCCACGCCGAAACGTTTGATGAATTCTTCAGTCAGTTCTGGCAGTTCACGCTCTTCAACTTTCTTCAGAACGATAGCGAACTTGGCTGATTTACCTTTCAGGTTTTCAGCGTGGTAATCTTCTGGGAAGTTTACGTCGATAGTGAATTCTTCGCCCGCTTTATGGCCCACAACGCCTTCTTCAAAGCCTGGGATCATGCGGTTCTGGCCCATAGCCAGTACGAAATCAGTTGCTTTGCCACCTTCAAACTCTTCACCGTCGATAGAACCGGTGAAGTCCAGAGTCACGCGATCTTCTGCTGTAGCAGCGCCATCGGTGTCTTTCCAGGTAGCTTGTTGCTTACGCAGGGTATCCAGCATTGCATCCACATCGGCGTCATTAACTTCAACAACCGGTTTCTCTACTTCGATTTTTTCCAGATCTTTCAGTTCAACTTCTGGATAAACTTCGAATTCAACAGAGAAAGTGAAATCTTCGCCTTCTTTGTATTCGCCCGGTGCGTAGCTTGGTGCGCCAGCCGGGTTGATTTTTTCTTTGATGATCGCGTCAACAAAGTTGCGTTGCATCAGGTCGCCCAGAACATCCTGACGAACGGACGCGCCGTAACGCTGTTCAACGATGTTCATCGGCACGTGGCCTTTACGGAAACCGTCAATGCGAACATTTTTAGCAGCTTTCAACAGCTCGCTTTTTACTGCTTTCTCAATGCTATCAGCAGCAACAGTGATAGTTACACGGCGGCCAAGGCCTTGGGTGGTTTCAACAGAAACTTGCATCTTGTTACCTCAAAAAAATCACAGTGCTCGGTCAACTCCAGAAGCCGCTATCAAAACCTTGCCATTGCGGGAATGACATTGGCCCTGAAAACACCCTCTAAGAACCGGGACGGCCGCATTACAGAACCGAGTATCCCAGATGTCAGAAGCGTCCCGAAACCATTCCGGAAAAATAAGACGCGACATTATAGCGGTGCATAGGTTTCGAGTCGAGGAAAGCGAGTGAATGTCAGCGCGCGAAAATTTACGCGGACGTCGATCCCTCGACAAAAACGCTGGCAGCGCTGTGCTAAAAATAGTGTTGTCGCCAGTTAAAAAACAAACGGCCCAAAGGCCGCCTGTGGATTTCGCTATTACTAATACCCTAAATCAGCAGAAAAGTTCCACTGAAATCAGGGAAATACCTTATTTATGCCAAGGTTCCGGCACCGCGGCATGATGGAGAGTCAGGCAAGGTGTCTTGCAGACTCTCCCATTCTTTGACCGTGTAGGTATGTAATGCCAGCGCGTGAACTTCACCGGCTAATTCTTCGGACAATACGCCATAAATGGCACGATGGCGGTTTAAAAAGCGTTCACCGGCAAATTTATCGCTAACAATCACAACTTTAAAGTGGCTCTCGGAGCCAGCGGGCACATTGTGCCGGTAGCTTTCGTTTATCACTTCCAGGTGAACAGGTTCAAATGCCGCCCTGAGTTTTTCTTCTATCTTTTCGCGAATCAGAATCATAAAGATCTCCTTACTGCACCGGCAGAGAACTGCACACCCTCTACAGCAATATTAGTCGGTTTTGGCTGTTTTATAACATTCCTTTGACAATAATTCTCGGTTAAATACGCCTAACGCCGACGAAACGCCCAGAGGTTGAGGATAATCCGATTGTCACGGCAAATGGTTATTTGTATGGTTCCAACATGAAAAACCGTGTTTGTGGCGAATTTGTCACCATTGGGATCTTCCCCCTATCTGCGGCAGTGCTATGATGTCGCAATAATATTGCAGCTATCCCGCTCAGTTTATTAAAAATTCCATAACTCTCGAGAAAGTGAACATGCTAAAGAAAATTCTTTTCCCGCTGCTGGCCGCGTTAATGCTGGCGGGTTGCGCCACCAGCAGTAATACGCTTGAAGTCACGCCGAAAATCGTCTTGCCGCCGCAAGATCCAACCTTGATGGGGATTACCATCAGTATCAACGGTGCCGATCAGCGTCAGGATTCCGCACTGGCCAAAGTCAACCGAGATGGCAAATTGGTGGTATTAACTCCATCTCGCGACCTACGTTTCCTGCTACAGGAAGTGCTGGAAAAACAAATGACTGCCCGTGGCTATATGATTGGTACCGGCGGCCCGGTTGATCTGCAAATCGTAGTTAACCAACTGTTCGCTAACGTGCAAGAAGGCAATCTGCGCTACAACATCACGACCAAGGCTGATATCTCCATCACGGCTCAGGCGCAAAACGGCAACAAACAGGTTAAGAACTACCGTTCTACCTATAACGTCCAGGGGGCATTTACCGCAACCAATGCCAAAATCACCGAAGCGGTGAATACCGTACTCAGTGACGTTATTGCGGATATGGCCCAAGACACCAGCGTTAATAGCTTTATCAAACAAAACGCGCGTTAATCTGTTGTTTGCTTAACTTAGCTCTGCCCTGAATGGGGCAGAGCACGTAGGTTTCTTATGTCCAGTCGCTATTCAAACCTGTTTACACAGCGTAATTCGCTCATTCTTTTATTACTGGGGTTTGCCTCCGGTCTTCCTTTGGCTCTGACGTCCGGCACGTTACAAGCTTGGATGACGGTGGAGCAGGTTGATCTGAAAACCATCGGTATTTTCTCTCTGGTCGGTCAGGCTTACGTCTTCAAGTTCTTGTGGTCCCCATTGATGGACCGCTACACCCCCTCTTTCCTTGGTCGTCGCCGCGGTTGGTTACTGGTGAGCCAGTTATTATTAATAGTGGCTATCATCGCAATGGGCTTTATGGAGCCAGCGAAGCATTTATGGTGGCTGGCAGCTATTGCGGTATTGGTCGCCTTTTGCTCGGCGTCTCAAGACATTGTGTTTGATGCCTATAAGACCGATTTGCTCAGTGCAGAAGAACGAGGAACCGGCGCCGCAGTTTCGGTTTTGGGTTATCGGCTGGCCATGTTGGTTTCCGGCGGTTTGGCGCTATGGATTGCTGACCGTTATCTCGGCTGGCAGTCAACTTATTGGTTAATGGCTGGTTTGATGGTGATTGGGGTGGTTGCTACTCTGATGGCTCCGGAACCGGATGCTCCCGCCGCCGCGCCTAAAACGTTGGAACAGGCAATTGTTGCCCCGCTGCGCGATTTCTTTGGTCGTAATAACGCTTGGCTGATTTTACTGCTGATCGTGCTTTATAAAATGGGCGATGCTTTCGCCGCTAGCCTGAGTACACCGTTTCTGATTCGTGGGCTCGGTTTCAACGCCGGTGACGTCGGTCTGGTCAACAAGACCTTGGGCCTGTTAGCGACGATTATCGGTGCTTTGTACGGCGGCTTGCTTATGCAACGCCTCAGTTTATTCCGCGCCCTGATGATTTTTGGCATCTTGCAGGCGGTTTCCAATCTGGGCTATTGGATTCTGTCGGTGACAGACAAGAATATCTTCACCATGGGGAGCGCTATTTTTCTGGAGAACCTCTGTGGCGGCATGGGTACCGCAGCCTTTGTGGCGCTTTTGATGACGCTGTGCAATAAGTCGTTTTCCGCCACTCAGTTTGCCTTATTGTCCGCACTGTCTGCGGTGGGTCGCGTTTATGTCGGCCCGGTTGCAGGCTGGTTTGTAGAAACTAACGGTTGGTCGATATTTTACCTGTTCTCCATTGTCGCCGCCGTTCCGGGCCTGATATTGCTTTACATCTGCCGTCATACCCTTGAATTTACCCAAAAAACCGATGAATTCATGCCTCGAACCGAATTTAAAAACGGCTATCGCTGGGCCTTACGCTTTTTGACCATCGGTTGTTTATTATTGGTCGCGTGGCTGGTGTTATTAATCAGCAATGCCTGGGGATGGACAGCAGCGCCAGAAGTGGCCGATGTCCTGCTATTACGAGGGATTCAACTCAGCATCGTTGGGATGATGCTCGGTGGCGCGCTGGATTACCTGGCATTACGTCGCGCTCGTTTGACTTAAGACGATACGTTTCCTCACTCGCAGCCGGTATTCTATTACCGGCTTTTTTATACGTAAAAGTTAGTCAAATGGATAAACATGCGATAAAACCACCATCCCGATCACATTATTGAGCAACCAATCAGAAATATTATTCTCAATAATGAGATGCAAATCACCCTCAGGTCTTTAACCTTTTGTGCTGTCAGACTATGATGTGCGCACTTTTTATTAAGGGCATGTGTCCTTTTGTTTCCCCTGACACCTTTCAACAATAATTGAGGCTTTTATGCGTAAAATTCTCGTTGGCGCTATCGCGCTAACTGCGATCACTCTGGCTCCGTCTGCGCAAGCTGAATATCAATGGGGTTTCGGCAATATCAGCATGAACTACCTCGATTGGACGAAGAGCACTACGCATAAATCCGGTGGTTCATCTCATAAAGATGACTTTGCCTATATTGAATTAGAGGGCGGCGCAGGCTTTAGCTGGGGTGAAGTTTACGGCTTCTTCGATTTAGAAAACCCGTTCAACTCCAAAACCGCTCAGCCGGGCGATAACCAACGTTACACCTTTAAAACTACTGGCCGCTACTATTTAGGCGACACCGGTTTTAACCTATATGGCCATGTTTATGGTACCTACTCTCTGCCAGCCGCTGAAGGCAATAATTACAGCAACTTCCACGAAGTGAATACCCTATACGGTATCGGCTATAACACCACCATTGCTGGCGTATGGATGAAGCCTTTCGTTGCGCTGCACTACGTTGACCAAACTTATTACTCAGGCAATAACGGTTATGTTGTTGGTTGGGTTGCTGGCTACGATTTCACCGCTTTCGATGAGAAATTCAGCATTACTAACTGGAACGAGCTGGAATTTAACCGTGCAGAACGCTATGCGGCAGGTAACGGCGGTCGTAACGGGGTGAACGGCGCTATTGCTCTGTGGTGGACACCAATTAAACAATTCACCACGGGTATTCAGTATCGTTATGCTTATAACAAGCTGGGCGAAGATTTTTTACAAGACGGTATCGTTTACTCAATTAAATATAATTTCTAACTAAATGATTCCGGGGAAACCATTTCGGTCACCCCGGAATATATTTTAATTTACCTTTAATACACATATTATTTACATAAAATCGTAAATAAACCCCTCCCAAATCTGTATTTCCCGACAATAAAAACCTGCTTGGCATTGTTTTTCCTTAATATAGTTAGCTTTTAGTTACGCTTGTTAATTAAATCTTGCGCCAACATATTGTTGCAATTAGAAAATTGTCAAAGAGAGCAACATCTGTGACCCCCTTAACATAAAGTGTCAACAAGCCGCTGACACAATCTTAAGCATGTTTACAGTCCTGCAACCTTCCCGTAAAATGCCCGCACACATGAAACGACAATAGAGCCCTTTGTAATTGAGGTCGTTAGATGAGACTTAAGAAATACATTAAAAATATTGGGATGTTGTCTTTATTTGCAGCCACGGTAACACTCGCTGGTTGCGATATGGTATTGATGAACCCTAAAGGCGCAATCGGACTCGAACAAAAAACGCTGATACTCACCGCTATCGGTTTAATGTTGATCGTAGTAGTTCCGGTTATTTTGATGGCGTTTGCCTTTGCGTGGAAGTTCCGTGCTTCCAACAAAAATGCAACCTATACCCCGAACTGGTCCCACTCCAACAAAATTGAGCTTGTTGTATGGGCTGTTCCAATCATTATCATTGCTATTCTGGCAACGATAACCTGGAAAACTTCTCACGAACTTGATCCGTTCAAACCTTTGGTTGTTGAAGGTAAAGAACCGATCACTATTGAAGTGGTTTCTTTGGACTGGAAGTGGCTGTTTATCTATCCAGAACAAGGTATTGCCACCGTCAATGAAATCGCCTTCCCTACTGATGTTCCCGTGAACTTTAAGATCACATCCAACTCAGTGATGAATTCGTTCTTTATTCCTCAGTTAGGCGGACAGATTTACGCGATGGCAGGGATGCAAACCAAACTGCATCTGATTGCCAATGAAGCAGGTAAATACAACGGTATTTCCAGTAGCTTCAGCGGTAAAGGCTTCTCTGGTATGAAATTCACTGCGATCGCTACGCCGACTCAGGGTGATTTCGATCAGTGGGTCGCGCAGGTGAAAAAATCGCCAAACACCCTGAATACTACTGCTGATTTCGATAAATTGGCTGAGCCGAGCGAAAATAACCCGGTTGAGTATTTCTCCAGCGTTAAGCCGGAGCTGTTTAAAGAAACTATTGGCAAATTTATGGGCGATATGAACATGCACAAGAGCGATGACATGCATAAAGGCATGGACATGAGCAAAGGCATGGAAATGGGCGACCACTCTCACGCCGGAGCCGAGGAATAAACGATGTTGGGAAAATTAACACTTGATGCGGTTCCGTTACACGAACCAATCATAATGGTTACCGTTGCTGCAATTATTCTAGGCGGTCTGGCACTAGTTGCCGCCCTGACTTATTTCGGCAAATGGAAATGGTTGTGGAGCGAATGGTTGACCTCCGTTGACCATAAGAAAATCGGTATCATGTATATTCTGGTAGCGATGATCATGCTGTTGCGTGGCTTTGCCGATGCCATCATGATGCGTAGCCAGCAAGCGCTTGCTTCGGCTGGCGAGGCAGGATTCCTGCCACCTCATCACTATGACCAGATATTTACGGCCCACGGTGTCATCATGATCTTCTTCATGGCGATGCCTTTCGTGGTGGGTCTGATGAACATCGTCGTACCATTGCAAATTGGTGCTCGCGACGTTGCCTTCCCGTTCCTGAACTCACTGAGCTTCTGGTTCTTCGTCGTCGGGGTGGTGTTGATCAACATCTCTCTGGGGGTCGGTGAATTTGCTCAGACTGGCTGGTTGGCGTATCCGCCACTGTCAGGCATTGAGTACAATCCGGGCGTTGGCGTCGATTACTGGATATGGAGTCTACAGATTTCAGGTCTGGGTACCTTGCTGACCGGTGTTAACTTCTTCGCGACTATTCTTAAGATGCGTGCTCCGGGCATGTCCATGATGAAGATGCCTGTCTTCACTTGGGCCGCTTTCTGTACCAACATCTTGATTATCGTTTCTTTCCCGATTTTGACCGTAACCGTTGCGTTACTGACTCTTGATCGTTACATGGGCACCCATTTCTTTACCAATGATATGGGCGGCAACATGATGATGTACATCAACCTGATTTGGGCCTGGGGCCATCCGGAAGTGTATATCTTGGTTCTGCCGGTATTCGGAGTGTTCTCCGAAGTCACGGCAACCTTCTCGAAGAAACGTCTGTTCGGTTATACCTCATTAGTTTGGGCAACCATTGCCATTACCGTTCTGTCGTTTATCGTTTGGCTGCACCACTTCTTTACCATGGGTTCAGGTGCCAACGTAAACGCCTTCTTCGGTATTGCTACCATGATTATCTCCATCCCTACCGGGGTGAAAATCTTCAACTGGCTGTTCACCATGTATCAAGGCCGTATCCAGTTCAACTCTGCGATGCTGTGGACCGTTGGCTTTATCATCACCTTCTCCATCGGTGGGATGACCGGCGTTCTGTTAGCCGTACCGGGTGCGAACTTCGTACTGCATAACAGTCTGTTCTTGATTGCTCACTTCCATAACGTGATCATCGGCGGCGTAGTCTTTGGTTGCTTCGCAGGTCTGACTTACTGGTTCCCGAAATCTTTCGGCTTCACGCTGAATGAAACCTGGGGAAAACGTGCGTTCTGGTTCTGGATTATCGGTTTCTTCGTAGCCTTTATGCCGCTGTACGTTCTGGGCTTTATGGGCATGACCCGTCGTTTAAGCCAGGATATTAACCCTGAATTCCACCCGATGTTGATGGTGGCAGCAGGCGGTGCGGTACTGATTGCCTGCGGTATTCTGTGTCAGGTTATTCAGGTCTTCGTCAGTGTGCGTGACCGTGAACAGAACCGCGATCTGACCGGTGACCCGTGGGATGCCCGTACGCTGGAATGGTCTACCTCTTCCCCACCTCCGTTCTATAACTTCGCCGTAGTGCCTGAAGTTGTTGACCGCGATGAGTTCTGGGACATGAAAGAGAAAGGCGAAGCTTACAAGCGTCCGGCTAAATATGAAGAGATCCACATGCCGAAGAATACCGGCGCGGGTGTCATCATTGCAGCTTTCAGTCTGATCTTTGGCTTCGCCATGGTCTGGCACATCTGGTGGATGGCTATCGCTGGCTTCGTTGGCATGATCGTCACTTGGATTGTGAAAAGCTTCGACGAAGATGTGGATTACTATGTGCCGGCAGAAGAAGTTGAGCGCATTGAAAATCTTCACCATGAACAAATCAGAAAAGCAGGCGTGAATCATGTCAACTGAAACTCTGACTAACCACAACGTAGCCCATGCAGAGCATGGGCACCACGATGCGGGAGCCACCAAGGTCTTTGGCTTCTGGGTCTACCTGATGAGCGACTGTATTCTGTTTGCGACGTTGTTCGCAACCTATGCAGTGTTGGTAAACGGGACCGCTGGCGGTCCTACAGGTAAGGACATTTTTGACCTGAACTTCGTTTTGGTCGAAACCTTCCTGCTCCTGTTTAGTAGTATTACCTATGGCATGGCCATGCTGGGTATGAACAAAGGCAACAAAAATCAGGTTAATCTCTGGTTGGGTATGACCTTCCTGTTCGGCCTAGGCTTCGTGGCGATGGAAATCTATGAATTCCATCACCTGATCGCTGAAGGCTACGGCCCGGATCGCAGTGCGTTCCTGTCTAGCTTCTTTGCGTTGGTTGCCACTCACGGTATTCACGTAACAACTGGTTTGGTTTGGATCATCATTATGATGATTCAGGTAGCGAAACGCGGCCTGAACCCTACCAACCAAACGCGCCTGATGTGTCTGAGTCTGTTCTGGCACTTCTTGGACGTGGTGTGGATCTGCGTATTCACCGTTGTTTATCTGTTAGGAGCCATGTAAATGAGTCATTCAACTACTGGTCACGGTGGAGCAAGCCACGGTAGCCTGAAGTCCTATATTATCGGCTTCGTTCTGTCAGTCATTCTGACTGTCATCCCATTTGTCATGGTTATGCAGGGCACTGCTTCTCATACCATGATTCTGGCAACGGTTGTTACCCTTGCCGTAGTGCAGATTATCGTACACCTGGTGTACTTCCTGCATATGAATGGTAAGTCAGAAGAGCGCTGGAACTTGGTGGCGTTCCTGTTCACCGTAATGATTATCGCGATCGTTGTTGTGGGCTCGCTGTGGATTATGTACAACCTCAACATCAATATGATGGTTGACTAAAGAGCTGCATGTGATGATTAAGCAATACCTGCAAGTAACTAAACCAGGAATTATTTTCGGCAATTTAATTTCTGTCGTTGGGGGATTCCTCCTCGCCTCTAAAGGCGATATTGATTACCCCCTTTTTCTCGCCACGCTGATCGGTGTTTCGTTAGTTGTTGCCTCCGGGTGTGTATTTAACAACTATATCGACCGTGATATCGACTGCATCATGGAGAGAACGAAGAACCGGGCCTTGGTAAAAGGCCTTATCGAACCGAAGATAACCTTGATTTATGCATCGGTACTGGGTATTGCGGGCATGCTGTTGCTTTATGTGGCGGCCAATGCGTTAGCAATGGCACTGGCCGTCATAGGTTTCATTATCTATGTCGGGGTTTATAGCCTCTACATGAAGCGTAAGTCGGTATACGGCACGTTGATCGGCAGCTTGTCCGGTGCCGCTCCGCCAGTTATCGGCTACTGTGCGGTGACGGGTCAGTTTGATACAGGCGCATTGATCCTGCTGTTGATCTTCAGCATCTGGCAGATGCCGCATTCCTACGCGATCGCCATATTCCGCTTTAAAGATTACCAAGCGGCAAATATTCCGGTATTGCCGGTTATAAAAGGGATATCGGTCACCAAAAACCATATCACCCTGTATATTCTGGCATTTATGGTAGCAACACTGATGCTGACTCTCAGCGGTTACGCCGGATATAAATATCTGGTGGTCGCCGCGGCGGTCAGCGTCTGGTGGTTGGGAATGGCTCTACGTGGCTACAAAGCAACGAATGATAGCGTATGGGCGAGAAAACTCTTCGTATTCTCAATCATTGCGATTACGTCATTGAGCGTAATGATGTCTGTAGACTTCAACGTTCCATCATCTGCTGCATTACTGACTTACGTCGGGTAAGCACACCGAAAGTTCTATGAAGCGGCCTCGCTGGTTTCCAGCCGGTCGCTTCATCTTTTCTACCCTATCCTGTTTTATCCATACCTGATTTTGCCGCCAGACTGTATAGTCCTCTCGTTTTGAATACACCTATCAACCGTCTGATAAACGTTACTTTTCCGGAAGATACTCACTCTGGCTGTAATATATTCTAAACATCAATAGATTTACCGGTTGGCATTAAGATCATTACAATAGTGCAATAAGTTTTTTTGAGGTGGTAATGAACGATAACAAAATGACTCCGTTAGAGCTCCGGGCAACCTGGGGGCTGGGAACGGTTTTTTCACTGCGCATGCTCGGGATGTTCATGGTGCTGCCGGTGATCACCACCTATGGCATGGCTTTGGCCGGAGCCAGTGAAGCACTGATCGGTATTGCTATCGGTATCTACGGTCTGGCTCAGGCAATATTCCAGATTCCTTTCGGATTAATATCCGACCGTATTGGCCGTAAGCCTTTGATTATCGGCGGGTTACTGATTTTTGCGCTGGGTAGCGTGATTGCTGCCATGAGCGATTCTATTTGGGGCATTATCCTCGGCAGGGCATTACAAGGTTCTGGTGCTATTGCCGCCGCAGTGATGGCATTGCTTTCGGATCTGACACGCGAACAAAATCGAACTAAAGCCATGGCATTTATTGGCGTTAGCTTCGGTATTACTTTCGCTATTGCGATGGTCCTTGGCCCAATCGTCACCCACGCTTATGGCCTGAATGCACTATTTTGGGGCATAGCGATCCTGGCGTTACTCGGCATCGTTATCACGCTGGCAGTCGTGCCTTCCGCGGATACCCATGTATTAAATCGCGAATCCAGCATAGTAAAAGGCAGCGTCAATAAAGTATTGAAAAACAGCCGGTTACTAAAACTTAATTTCGGCATTATGTGCCTGCATATTCTGTTGATGTCGAGCTTTGTCGCCCTGCCTCAGGCCATGGCCAAAGCGGGCTTACTACCCGAACAGCATTGGAAGGTTTATCTGGTGACAATGCTGGTTTCCTTCGCTGCGGTAGTACCATTTATTATTTACGCCGAAGTCAAACGCCGGATGAAACAAGTCTTTATGGGCTGCGTGGCCGTGTTGCTGATTGCCGAAATAGTGATGTGGGCATCCGGTGAACACCTTTGGGGCATTATCGCTGGCGTGCAACTCTTCTTTATTGCCTTCAATGTCATGGAGGCAATTTTGCCTTCGTTGATTAGCAAAGAGTCTCCCGCTGGCTATAAAGGTACGGCGATGGGAATTTACTCCACCAGCCAGTTTATCGGCGTAGCCATCGGCGGCAGTTTGGGCGGTTGGTTATTCGGGCTGGACGGCGCGGGAATGGTATTTATCGCCGGTGCAGTCATTGCTTTGGTCTGGTTTGCCGTGAGCACAACGATGCAGGAACCGCCTTATGTCAGCAGCTTACGCATCACGCTGTCCGAATTAGCGGCTAAAGATTCGGCGTTGGAACATAAAATTAAAGCGCAGCCGGGCGTGACCGAAGCGATAGTCGTAGCAGCAGAACGCAGCGCTTATGTGAAAGTAGATACCAAGAAAACGAATCGAAATCAGTTAGAACAACTGGTTAACGCTGTGTAAGAAGCATCAACGATGGGATGAGGAACAAAGCCTCAAATGGGCATTTGTTCCTCTTTATCAGCGGTCTTTATCACTGTTATCCGCTATCAGGCTTTGAGCTTAGTCACGGAAGTTATTGAACTGGAACGGTTGCCCCAAATCTGCACCACGAACCAATGCCATTACGCTTTGCAGATCGTCACGCGCTTTACCGGTTACACGGACTTGTTCACCCTGAATCTGCGCCTGCACTTTCAGCTTGCTGTCTTTGATCAACTTAACCAGCTTCTTGGCCTGCACACTTTCAATGCCCTGCTTCAGTTTGGCATCCACACTATAGGTTTTGCCGCTGCGATCCATTTCTTCCGGAATCTCCAGCGCCGCACCTTCGATGCCACGTTTGCTCAACTGCGCACGTAAAATATCGAGCAGTTGCTCCACCTGAAAATCAGATTCGCTGGCAACTTTAATACTTTCATTTTTTTCATTTAACTCAAAACTAGCTGGGACGTTACGAAAATCCCAACGGTTTGCCAGATCGCGGGTGGCGTTTTCAACTGCGTTACGCACTTCCTGCATATCAATTTCAGAAACGATGTCGAAAGATGGCATATTCCCTCCTCCTTATAAGATGATTGGCAAGCATAATAACCGCTTTATCGTCGTAGACAAAATCAAGCCGCTGGCTGTTCGCATTTTCGCCGTAGAACACAGCTAACCCAGCGTTTAATGTAGAAAAAGTCTATAATCCAAGCATAACACTTATAAATATTTAGCGCGTTTTCCGTTTACACCAGGGAGAGAGTTATGAAGATTACGGTTCTTGGTTGCGGTGCGCTCGGGCAGCTTTGGTTATCGGCTCTGTATCAACAAGGCCATGATGTTCAGGGTTGGCTACGAGTGCCTCAACCCTATTGTTCGGTGAATGTCATCAGCCTTGAAGGTGACGAATTCAATCAAAATCTGCCAACCAACGATCCGCAACATTTAGCAGAAAGCGAGTTACTGCTGGTATGTTTGAAAGCCTGGCAAGTTTCCAGCGCGGTAAGCACCCTACTGCCTAAACTCAATCCAGATTGCACGGTTTTGCTCTTGCATAACGGAATGGGTACGCAGGAAGAGTTACCGAGCGCGGTAAATACTTTCCTGCACGGCGTAACAACTCATGCAGCGCGACATGATGGCAACACTATTATCCACGTTGCCAGCGGCATTACTCATATTGGCCCTGCGATTACCCCCAGCAAAGATGTCAGTTATCTGGCGGATATACTGCACCACGCCCTGCCGGACGTCGCATGGCACAATGATATTTCATCCGCCTGCTGGCATAAGTTGGCGGTTAACTGCGTTATCAATCCTCTTACTGGTCTGTATGAGTGCCGAAACGGTGACCTACAGCGTTATCCCGAGTTGGTAACCCGATTATGCGCAGAAATTGCCGATGTGATGGAAATGGAAGGTTTTCATACTTCCACTGAAAGCCTGCTTTATTATGTGCAGGAGGTGATTCAACGTACGGCTGATAACGTCTCTTCCATGCTTCAGGATTTACGAGCCCAGAGACATACTGAGATCGACTATATCACCGGCTATTTACTCCGTCGGGCGCGCAATCACGGCATGACGTTGCCGGAGAATTCACGCCTGTACGATTCGATTAAACGAAAGGAAAATGTGTATGAGCGTATCGGCGCTGGTTTGCCTAGCACCTGGGAGTGAAGAAACCGAAGCGGTGACCACCATTGATGTGCTGGTACGCGGCGGCTTTGAAGTGACGACGGCAAGCGTAGCCGGTGGCGGAGAGTTAGTGATTACTTGCTCTCGCGGTGTAAAACTGGTGGCAGATGCGCGTCTAGTCGATGTGGTTGATCAACAATTTGACGTAGTGGTATTACCCGGCGGAATAAAAGGGGCAGAATGTTTCCGTGATAGTCCGCTGCTGGTCGAAAAAGTACGCCAAACTCATAATGAAGGCCATCTGGTCGCGGCCATTTGTGCGGCACCGGCTCTGGTTTTAGAACACCATAACCTATTCCCCATCGGGAATATGACCGGTTATCCCGGCCTAAAAGATAAAATCTCACCGAATAAATGGATGGATCAGCGGGTGGTCTACGATAGTAGGGTCAATCTGGTTACGAGCCAAGGGCCGGCAACCTCTATCGACTTTGCTTTAAAAATTATCTTCTTATTATTGGGAAGGGAAAAAGCTGAGGAAGTCGCCCGCCAGCTTATTCTGCCGCCGGGCATCTTTAATTACCGTCACTGATTCATATCGCAGCCGTTCGACTCTGAACGGCTGTTTCAACCCTAAGATTAAGCTAATGCTTCTTTATCTAAACGTACCTGCTGTTCTTTGCGTTCCCGCTCCAATTCCAGCACGCCGCGATGGGACAGATAGCAGAAAATAATGCAGCAAATAATCCCCCCCATCAGCAAGTAGAACCCGCCGTGCCAACCCACTCTATCGACCATTACGCCAAACAGGCTGGTACCCAGACTTGCACCAAGGATATAGCTCATAAAGCCGCGTAAGCCCACCGCGGACCCGACAGCGAAGCTCGGTACGATTTCCATAGTCTGCACTGAAGCCAGGAACTGAGGTACATAAATCAGACAACCGACGATAGCCGCAAAGAAAGTCACCATCAGTAGCGAATCACACTGCCAGTAACCGATCAGGCAGATAAAGATCATCACCATACAAATCATCGCCAACGGCATTCTGCGGCCGCGGAAGAATTTATCCGATAACCAACCAGCCAATAACGTAGAAGGGATTGCCGCCCATTCAAAGAACAGGAAAGCCACGCTCATTTCGCCCTTGGTGAAGTGTTTTTCAGTCAACAGATAAATCGGTAGCCAACTGATCATACCGAAACGCACCATATAAACGAAAACATCGACAAAAGACACGTACCAGGCATGTTTATTTTTCAGTACATAAGTACAGAAAATCTGGAATGCGGACATATTTTCCGGTGCTTTCTGCCCAGCTTTAACTGGCTCAATCACCAGATCTTCCGGCATAATTTCCTGCAACGGAGGTAAGCCCTCACTAACCGGAGAACCTTTGCCCAACAGCAATACCAATGACCCTAAAATCACCGCAATAATGGCAGGCACGATATAGCTAGCGGTTTGCCAGTGCTCACTGCCTAAAATTGCGAATGCGCCGCCGACGATAGGTGCGACCACCCCGCCGCCTACGTTATGGGAAATATTCCAGATAGCCCCCACCCGACCACGCTCACGACGCGGGAACCAGTTGGCGATAGTAATAAAGGAAGGCCCTACGCCCATTCCCTGGAAGAAACCGTTAAAGATGACTAATACGGCAAACAGCCAAAATGCACCGCTAAATCCCAATCCTACATTGACCAAGGCGCACAGTAGCAAACCCATTGCCATATAGACTTTGGGATTGGCCTTATCTGCCAGACTACTCATGATGCCTTTACTGATACCGTAGGCAATTAACATACAGCTACTTAACATGCCAATTTCCGTGGCGCTTAAGTGCAATTGTTCTTTTAAATAAGGTGTAGAAAGCGTGAAGTTATTCCGCACAATATAGTAGGAAAGGTAACCAATAAATATACTGAACAACGCCTGAACCCGATAACGATTATATGTAGCCATTACTTTATCGTCGGGAACTTTATGGGTTGCTATCTTGGGTTTCATAAATGAGAGCATAGTTCACCTTAAAAATTTATTATTAAATTGTTATTTAGAAAAATGGATTTCCCTGGCGTTGAAGCCAATAAATCTGTTATCGCAGACATTGTCTGAATAAAATAAAGTGTCTGATGCCACAAAGCGGTTGATAAGCCCAGCGCCACTGCGTCATTATGTTTCGCAGTCAGCATGCAGCGGCTAACAAATTGATGCAACCAAAGGGATATGTTTCAAAATTGACACAACAACCCCAAAATTATGAGTCAAAATTAACTCATTTTTGCCTGTCTTTATTTTTACGCGATAAAAAAGACAAAAATGGGACAAATCGGAACAATCCGGGCATCGCTATAAATATATTTATTTGTTATTTATTTGATATTAATCACACATTAACCGGGGCGAATAAATAGATGCAAAGTTTACGCAACATTCTCTTGAACCTAATTATTGCCCTAAGTTTAGCTCCCGTGAGTTACGCCAATGAATTGGTTATAGCCACCACGTTCTCCCCCGAAGCTACCGCGCATATCATTGCGCAATGGCATAAACAACCGCAGGCAGTTTCTATTCGAACGCTAAATCGCACCAGTTCCTCCCTAGAGCGTTTACTGGCTACGCCAATGGGGGAAAATATCGATTTAGTGCTTACCTCATCCCCGATGTTGATGCAGCATTTGCAGGATCACCAGCGTTTGGCTACCTTGCCTGCGCTAGCAATACATAATCAGCAACGGGTTCCAGAATCTATCCGCAACTCCACGGCGGCGGTGGCTATTTCTGGTTATGGCATTCTGGCAAATAGCGCGCGCTTAAAAGAAAAGCATTTACCCACGCCGGTCACCTGGGACGGGTTAAAAGACGCCCGTTATCAGGGGATGATTTTAATGAGCAGCCCTTCTCGCTCCGACACTAACCATTTGATGATAGAAACATTGCTACAACAACGGGGCTGGGAGCAAGGCTGGGAAACCCTGCTGGAAATTTCCGGTAATCTAGCCACCATTTCTTCCCGCAGTTTTGGCGTTTCCAATAAAATCAAAACCGGACTCGGCCTCGCCGGCCCCATTATCGATAATTACGCCACTCTGTTGCTAAAAGACCCACAGCTAAGTTTCAGTTACTTTCCTGAAAGCGGCGCTTCACCGACTTTTATCGCCATGACGAAAGGCAGCTTGCGCCAAACCGATGCCGCCCGTTTCATCAATTTTCTACTCAGTGACAGCGGGCAAAAAGCACTATCAGATACTGATACCGGCAAGTATCCAGTATCTCCGTTACCCGTTGACGATCCACGCGCCAAACAGCAACAGCGCTTATTACAGCAAACGCCGCTGGATTATCGCCAGATCCTGCAACGCCAGAAGCTGGTGCAGCAATTGTTTGATACCGCAATCACTTTCCGCTTGCACCAGTTGCAGGATGCGTGGAAAGCCTTGCACAGCGCCGAAGCTCGTCTAAAACGCCCTCTTCCGGAAATTCGGGCATTGCTAACCGCCGTACCTGTCTCCGCGCAACAGGCGGTGGATATGGATTATCTGCAACGCTTTAACCAAGGGCCGGATAACGCAACGGAGTCAGAGCTGATGATTTGGCAACAGTTCTTCCAAAAACAGCAGCATTTGGCGATCCAACAGTTGGAATCGCTAAAATGAACCCGCTTTTCTATCGCATCACTATCAGCTCTATTTTGCGCTGGGCATTTGCCTTTGGTGCAATACTGACGCTGTTTGTCAGCGCCGTCAGTTTGTATTCATGGCACGCCCAAAGCAGCCAGATTCGCTATGCGCTGGATGATTACTTTCCTAAAATTCAGGCGTCCTTTCAGTTGGAGGAAAATCTGAATGCGCTCATTCAGGAGTTGAATGAATTCCAGCACGCCCCCAATACAACGGCGCGTATTCAAATGCGCGATCAGATTGCTCATCGGCTGGATACCATTGAAATGGCCAGCCGACGCCTGACGCCGGACAATCAGCGCCAGTTGGCAACGACGTTGACCCGAAGCCGTGAACTGCTTTCTCGATTGGATAGTGCGCTATACAGTAACTTCCTCGCCAGAGAAAAGATCACCGAGATCGCGGCACGGATTAACTGGCTTCACGATGATTTCAATACCGAGCTAACATCACTGTCTCAGGATATCAGCTGGCAACAAGGCTCGCTCATCGATCAATTAACGCAGAAAACCGGTCTGGAAAAAAATCACCAACTGCAAAGTACGCTGCGCAATGTTCAGGATGAATTACAGCTGGTTTACGCCCTTGCACACATTGAAACTCAGGTGGTTGACGATCTTCGCGAACAACTGGCCAATCCGAATATTGATAGCCTGAATAATCACATTCGTTACCTGAGCTACCTGAAGCAAACTGCGGAATCCAACATGCAATCGTTGGCAAAGCATCCCAGCACCATCACTCTGCGCCAAACTATCGATGAATTGCTCAATTTAGGTACGGCTGAACAAAAAATGCCGGCTATTTTGCAAGAACGGGCAACGGCGCTGGCATTACTGGAGGAAACCGTGAATGCGAAAGAGCAAACCCTCACTCGCTTTCGCAGTCAGATTGAAAACCAGTTGGGCAACAGCCACCAGCAGTTACAAACCTTCAATCAACGCCTTGGCGATATTATGGGCATCAGCGGTCTGCTGATTATTGTCGCAACCCTTCTGGCTCTGCTGTTTGCCTTCACGCTCAATCATTTCTATATTCGCTCACGCTTGATCAAACGCTTTACCCTGTTAAATCAATCGGTAGCACGTTTAGGCTGCGGCGAACTGGATACGACTATTCCGGTCTACGGGGGGGATGAGCTGGGGCGAATTGCTGGATTACTACGCCGCACCATCGGCCAGATTAATCAGCAAAAAAATCAACTTAAACAAGAGATTGATGAAAGACGGCTCATTGAGAGGGATTTACGTACTGCGCAAGATGAACTGATTCAGGCGGCTAAATTGGCGGTAGTCGGGCAGACTATGACGACCCTTGCTCACGAGGTAAATCAGCCTCTCAATGCCCTGTCGCTGTATTTATTCAGTAGTGAAAAAGCGCTTAAAAACAGCGATAACGGCATGCTGGAGGCCAATCTGGACAAAATGCGCGGTTTGGTTCTGCGTATTGTGAATATTATTAAGCAGCTACGACAATTCTCCCGTCGCAGTGATGCGCATCAACAGTTACATCCTATCGATCTACGAGCCAATCTGGATGCGGCTTGGGATCTTTTGTCCTTGCGTCATCGTCCACTCAAGGCGCAGCTTATCCAGCCAGAAAGTTTCCCTTTAGTATACAGCGACGATATTCGTATTCAGCAAGTGTTGGTCAACTTATTGACCAACGCGCTAGAAGCCACCGCTCAGCATCCGCCAATCATTGAGGTTTCTTTTGAACAACAGGCAGAAAATCTATTGCTGACTCTGCGAGATAACGGTCAGGGCTGGCCGCTAGCACTGGCGGATCGATTGCTCAAACCTTTTACAACCAGCAAAGAAGTGGGGCTGGGTATCGGCCTATCGATTAGCCAGTCCATTATGGAGCAGTGCGGAGGAGAGCTGCGGTTGGCGTCAACATTAGACCACCACGGAATGGTGATATTGCAATTCAGGAGTCTGGGCCATGTTAACTAATGAACAGCAAATTTTACTGATTGATGACGATATTGATGTGCTGGATGCTTATTGCCAGATACTGACGCAAGAAGGTTATCAGGTAGCGGCATACAGCTCACCCCAAGCAGCAGCGGAACTAATTACCACTGATTGGCAAGGCATGGTCATCAGCGATGTTTGTATGCCAAACCTTTCCGGCATGGCTCTGCTGGAAATTCTGCTCGCCAAAGATCGTCATCTGCCGATATTGCTGATCTCCGGGCACGGAGATGTTCCCATGGCGGTGGAGGCGGTGAAAAAAGGTGCCTATAACTTTCTGGAAAAACCAGTCAATCCGGAAAAATTGCTGCAATGCGTTCAGCAGGCGCTGGCAGACAGACAGGCTCTGATTGCTCGTCGTCACTGGCAGCGGGAGCAGCTTAGTGAACATCTGCTGGGTAACAGCGGTTGGGTTCGGCAACTAAGAGAACGCCTGCAAATGCTGGCAGATATTGACGTGCCGGTATTCTTCTACGGAGAGCTGGGAACCGGCCGCTCTCTGGCGGCACGCTATCTACATCAACTGAGCCAACGCCGCAATCATCCGTTGATCATCATCGATCCTACTAGCGATGAGCATCTCGACCTCAATAGCTACATCAATCAGGTACAGAACGGTACATTGGTGGTAAAAAACATTGAGCGACTCGCCAGCCAGCAACAGCGCGCTCTGGCGCAACTGCAAAATCCTGAAGAATGTCATTTCCGTTTAATTGCTTTGAGCAACGCCTTACCCGCGCAGTTGGCCGCCCAGCAATTGCTGGTTCCCGAACTCTACTATCGATTTTCACTTAGCCATATTGAGTGTTTACCGCTGGCAAAGCGCCCTGGCGATATTGAAGTATTATTCCGCCATTATCTGGAAAATGCCTGTAAACGTCTGAATCGCCAGCAGCCACTGCTGAGTGAGGCTTTCGTAAAAAGTTTGTGTCGCCGACCGTGGCCGGGAAATATTCGTGAGTTATTAAACGCAGCGGAATTATTTGCCGTTGGCGTGATGCCATTGACCGAAAATAGCATGGAAAGGGTAACTGAAACTGACTGTGGCCCGTTGGATGAACGAATTGAACAGTATGAGCTAAAGATAATTAATGAGGCGCTAAATATCCATCAGGGAAGAATTAACGACGTAGCGGAGTATTTGCAAGTACCGCGCAAAAAACTCTATCTACGAATGAAGAAATACGGCATCGATAAAAAAGACTATCGTTATTAGCTTTCGGAAATGACAAAGGGCGCATTAGCGCCCTTTCGGAATAAGATACGTCTCGGTTATGGACGATAAACTTTAACGTTGTTGTAGCCCTGTTCACGCAGATACAGCGCCTGCAAACGGCTCATCACGCCACGCTCACAGTACAGCAAATAGGTTTTGCTCTGATCCAGATCGCCAAACTGAGTGCTCAGCTTATAGAAAGGCAAGGTACGTACTTCTACCGGTGCCAGAACCAACGGCTTCTCTTCCTGCTCATCCGGAGCGCGAATATCCAGCACCACATCGGTATCAGCCAGTTCAGCTACGGTTTCTACTTCAGCCACCTGCTCGCGGCTTTGCTCGGCGATAGTGCGGATATCCACGTTTTTCGCTTCGCTCACTACGCGATCGAGGATTGAGAAATCAAAGTGCGACTCTTCTTCCTCAATTTTGGCTTTTACCGCTTTAACCGTTGGGCTTTTAGAAATCACACCACAGTATTCCGGCATGGTTTTGGCAAAGTCTTCGGTACCGATCGCGCGTGCCAGATTGATAATATGTTCTTTATCATGGGAAATCAGCGGACGCAGAATCAGCGTGTCAGATGCGTTATCGATCAACCGCAGGTTGGTCAACGTCTGGCTGGAAACCTGCCCTAGCGCTTCACCGGTTACCAACGCCTGCACACCATAACGCTCTGCGACCTGAGAAGCCGCTCGCACCATCATGCGTTTCAGCACTACGCCCATCTGACCGTCTTCGACTTTCTCTAGGATTTCCCCAACCACCGGTTCAAAATCGATCGCAACAAAACGAACTTTGTGAGAGCTACCGAAGCGGTTCCACAGGTAATGAGCCACCTGTTTTACACCAATTTCATGAGCTGAACCGCCAAGATTGAAGAAGCAGTAATGTACCCGACAACCCCGGCGCATCAACATATAGCTGGAAACGCCGGAATCAAAACCGCCAGAAATCAGTGATAAGACATCTTCTTGCGTACCAATAGGGAAACCGCCCAAGCCTTCGTGACGAGCTTTGATCAGCACCAGTTTATCTTGGTCGATTTCCAGATTGACCGTGACCTGAGGCGCGGTCAGTTTCACTTTCGCCGTCTCAATATGCTGGTTCAGACCGCCGCCGACGTAGCGCTCTGCTTCGCCGGAACTGAACTCATGCTTACCACGACGTTTTACCCGCACGCAGAAGGTCTTACCCACCAGCGTGTCACGATACGCTTCCAGCGTTTGCTCGAAAATATCGTGCAGATCGGTGTAACTACGGTCTTCCACTTCCAGGATATGGTGAATACCGGGAATTCGGGTTAGCGCGTCACAGATCGCGGGACCAAGATTTTCATCTTTGGTACGCACTTCAATATGATCCCAGTGACGAACCACCGCCAGCGAGTCATCAAGGTGTTTCAACACGTTGCGAATATTGGTAGTAAGAATCTTAATGAAGCGCAAACGCACAGTTTGACTCTTGATGGTGATTTCTGGGAACAATTTAATGATAAACTTCATGGCGGTCTTTAGTTGTCTAGTATGATGAGTGAATTAGGTTGCTATCGAATGAACAATACTGTTGAGTCGAAATGACCGGACGACGCAGCGGTAAATAGCGAGTCACTGAGTAAATGGACGATGTTATCGTTAAGGCTAACTCCGGGCTGTTTGCCTTACCAATAATATTCAAGGGGCGGAGTATATCACCATATAGTGGATCTCTGCTTAATAAAACCCGAAGCAAACGCCACGATTTGCTCGGCATAATTCGTTACAATAGCCCAAAACCGGGAGTGGCCCACCGGCCCCATGACGCCAACTTAACGTTGAAAATAAAATATGCCTAGAAAAGTCGCATCACCAGAAGCTACGGATAAGCCAGAGGCTACCGTAAAGAGTAGCGCCAGTTTCGAGACTTCACTCAGCGAGCTGGAGCAAATTGTGACCCGCCTGGAGTCAGGTGAATTGCCGTTGGAAGATGCGCTTAACGAATTCGAACGCGGCATACAGTTGGCTCGTCAAGGCCAGCAAACGCTGTTGCAGGCAGAACAGCGGGTTCAGATTTTGCTCAGTGATGACGCCGATGCGCCACTGACGCCTTTTACGCCGGATACCGAATAAACATGTCCCATCAGAACGATATGAACCAACCCGTTGTTTTTACAGAGCAACTGGCGCTTTATCAACAACGAGCCAATGATGCATTACTGAGTTTTATTGCACCGCTGCCGTTTAGCGACAGCGAACTAGTGCAGGCCATGCGTTACGGCGCGTTGTTGGGCGGTAAACGACTGCGCCCTTATCTGGTGTACGCCACCGGTCAGATGTTCGGTTTGTCGCTCTCAACGCTGGATGCGCCAGCGGCAGCAGTAGAATGTATACACGCCTATTCTTTGATACACGACGATTTGCCGGCGATGGACAATGACGATCTGCGCCGTGGTCAGCCGACTTGTCATATCAAATTTGGCGAAGCCAGCGCTATTTTAGCTGGCGATGCCCTGCAAACACTGGCGTTTAGCATTTTAGCCGATGCGTCAATGCCGGACGTCGCCGTGCAGGATCGCGTCAGCATGCTGTCCGAACTGGCAAAATCCAGCGGCGTAGCCGGAATGTGTGGCGGACAGGCATTAGATCTGGCAGCGGAAGAACGCCATATTTCACTGGCGGAGCTGGAGCAAATTCATCGCCATAAAACCGGCGCGCTGATCCGTACCGCGGTGCGCATGGGCGCATTGGCCGCGGGAAAACCCGGCCATCAGGCTTTGGAACAGCTAGACCGCTACGCCAATGCCATTGGCCTCGCCTTCCAAGTACAGGACGATATTTTAGACGTTATCGGTGATACCGCGACAATAGGCAAACGCCAGGGTTCAGACCAACAGTTAGGCAAAAGCACTTATCCGGCTCTGCTGGGGTTGGAAGCGGCCCAAACCAAAGCCAGAGATCTTTATCTCGATGCGCTGGCGGCGTTGGACGTTTTGGCTGAACAGTCGTATGACACCGCATCACTGCGGGCGCTAGCCAGTTTTATAATTGAACGCGATAATTAGAAACAATTAATCCAGTAGGCGTTACTCGTGCAGAATAATAATCTGCCGCCAGCGCACCGGTGTTCAGACGATTTCTGATCCCGGCACTGCCCAGCCGGGAATGGCAATGCAGCAGCCTACGTAAACACCTCTGATATGAGCATCGAATGAGTCTTGATATAGCCAAATACCCGACACTGGCACTTGCGGAGAACCCCGAGGAACTGCGTTTACTGCCAAAAGAAAGTCTGCCCAAGCTATGCGATGAGCTGCGACAGTATTTACTCGACTCTGTTAGCCGTTCTAGCGGCCACTTTGCGTCAGGGTTGGGAACGGTTGAACTGACCGTGGCCTTGCACTATGTCTATAACACGCCGTTCGACCATCTGGTGTGGGACGTCGGCCATCAGGCGTATCCTCATAAAATTCTTACCGGTCGCCGCGATCGTATTGCCACCATTCGTCAAAAAGATGGTTTACATCCTTTCCCTTGGCGTGATGAAAGCGAATATGACGTGTTATCCGTCGGGCATTCATCCACATCGATCAGCGCCGGTTTAGGTATGGCCGTGGCCGCCGAACGTGAGGGCAAAGGCCGGCGTACCGTCTGTGTGATTGGTGATGGCGCTATCACTGCAGGTATGGCATTTGAAGCCATGAACCATGCCGGTGATATCAATCCAGATATGCTGGTCGTGCTCAACGACAATGAGATGTCGATCTCTGAAAACGTCGGCGCGCTGAACAATCATTTAGCCCAATTATTATCCGGAAAACTGTATTCCACGCTGCGTGAAGGAGGCAAAAGAGCCTTCTCCGGCCTGCCGCCTATTAAAGAACTACTCAAACGTACTGAAGAACACCTGAAAGGTATGGTGGTTCCGGGCACCCTGTTTGAAGAGCTCGGCTTTAATTATATCGGCCCAGTTGATGGTCACGACGTACAAGCTTTAACTCAAACGCTGAAAAATATGCGCAGCCTCAAAGGGCCACAACTGCTGCATATTATGACCAAAAAGGGCAAAGGCTACGCACCCGCGGAAAAAGATCCCATCGGCTGGCATGCGGTACCTAAGTTCGATCCTGCGCTAGGTACTTTGCCAAAAAGTAAAAGCGATCTACCCACCTATTCGAAAATATTCGGCGATTGGCTGTGTGAAACGGCTGAAAAAGACAGCCAACTGATGGCCGTGACCCCCGCGATGCGCGAAGGCTCAGGGATGGTGCGGTTCTCCCGTGAATACCCGCAACAGTACTTCGATGTGGCTATAGCGGAACAGCACGCAGTGACTTTCGCTGCCGGTCTGGCGATTGGTGGTTATAAACCGGTTGTAGCGATCTACTCGACTTTCTTACAGCGAGCTTACGATCAGCTGATTCACGATGTGGCTATTCCCAATCTGCCGGTACTATTCGCGATCGATCGCGGCGGTATCGTCGGCGCTGATGGACAAACCCATCAGGGCGCTTTCGATCTATCATTTATGCGCTGCATTCCTAATATGGTCATCATGGCGCCAAGCAATGAAAATGAATGCCGCCAGATGTTATTTACCGGCTACCACTACGACGGTCCGGCGGCGGTACGCTACCCTCGCGGGAACGGCACTGGCGCAATGTTAGAGCCATTACAGGCTCTTCCTATCGGCAAAGGTATTATGCGTCGTCAGGGGGGAAAAGTAGCCATTCTGAGCTTCGGTACATTACTTTCTGAAGCACAGCAGGTGGCCGAAAATCTGAATGCTACATTAGTGGATATGCGCTTTATTAAGCCGTTAGATGAAGAACTGGTATTAGACATGGCAGCCCGCCACGATTTACTGGTTACGCTGGAAGAGAATGCCATCATGGGTGGCGCTGGCAGCGGTATTAACGAGCTGTTAATGGCAAAACGCCAGCAAGTTTCAGTACTCAATATCGGTTTACCCGATCGCTTTATTCCGCAAGGTGAGCAGGACGAAATGCGCGCCGAATTTGGTTTAAGCGCGGCGGGTATTCAGAAGAAAATTGAAGATTGGTTAGCTTAATCGGCCATTACCCATAATGGGGGCTGATATCACGCAAAAGGGCACAGCTGAAAAGCTATGCCCTTTTTTATTTAGCGCATTCTCACCAGATAAACCTAATCCCAACCACGGCAAGAAAGCTAAACTTTTTAGTGGCCTGCCATGCTACGAATTGCTCTGGTATTAGCCGAACAGCGCCACAGGCCATTGATGCCCAATAAAATAAATCACTGCCGCCGCACCCACGCCAGCAATGATATCGTCGACCATAATACCCATACCACCATGAACATTTCGATCAAACCAACGGATTGGCCAAGGTTTCCAGATATCCAGAATACGGAAAACGACAAACCCCGCCAGCACCCACTGCCAATCATTCACCGGTAATGCCATCAGCGTGATCCACATCCCGACAAACTCATCCCAAACGATACTGCCGTGATCGTGAACTTTCATATCTTTAGCGGCTCGATGACAAATATACACACCGATGCAAATGCTAAACATCACGACCAGAGAGTAAAGCTGCCAAGGCAGTTGGATCAACAGCAACCACAATGGAATGGCAGCGATTGACCCCACCGTGCCCGGTGCCCACGGCGATAAACCGCTACCAAAGCCGGTCGCCAGCAGATGCCAGGGATTGGTTAATCGCAGACGTTTCTTCGCCTCATCCATGGTTAGCCTTGGCTGGTAAAGTGATCGAAACCGCGCAAACCGACATCAACGGGTTTGCCATCGCTAAAGAACTTCACTCCTTCGGATAAAGGAGCTATCTGACCAATACAAGTATAGCCCGCTCCGGCGTGGCTGAGCGCCACATCTAACGCCCCACGATTGATTTCAGGGACGGTAAAGCACAGTTCGTAATCTTCACCGCCGCTGAGTGCCCAAATCTGCGCTTGCTCAGGATCAACCTGATTTTTCATCGCATCCGAATAAGGTAAGGCGTCCAGCTCGATACGCGCGCCGCAGTTGCTGGCTTTCAAAATATGCTGTAGATCGGAAACCAAGCCATCGGAAATATCGATGGCTGAATTAGCCAAATCCCGCAATGCTTGCCCTTGCAAAACCCGTGGCTGTGGCCGCAGATGACGATTGATCAGTTCAGCCCGATCTTTCGCATCTTCAACTCGCAGCTGATTTTGCAGAATGGCTAAGCCAGCCGCGCTATCACCCAAGGTGCCACTGACATAAATCCAGTCGCCAATTCTGGCTCCGGATCGGGTCAATGCCCTACCCGCAGGAATAAGCCCATGTATAGTCAGCGTCATACTTAACGGCCCACTGGTGGTATCACCGCCGATAAGCTGCATGCCATAGTAATTGAGTTGGTCAAACAGACTGTCACTGAATGCCTGTAGCCAGGATTCGTTCACATCAGGAAGGGTAAGTGCTAAAGAAAGCCAGGCTGGATCCGCGCCCATCGCGGCCAAATCACTGAGGTTTACCGCTAAAGCTTTGTAGCCCAAGTCTGCCGGGTCAATATCCGGTAAGAAATGGACGCCTGACACTAAGGTGTCTGTGCTAACCGCTAACAGTTGTCGTTCACCTACTGTTAGTAGCGCACAGTCATCGCCAATGCCCAACTCCACGTCCCGGCGGTTACTCCTGAACCGGTCAAAGTAGCGAGCAATGAGGTCAAATTCGCCACATGCCATAATACAATTCCAGAAAGGTTAGCCGATATATAAATTAAGGCCGGAAACCGGCCTTAATTTATATCGTTGATGTAATGCGATTACTTTCGTTTACGCACGACTGGAGCAACTTTGTCCAGCACGCCGTTAACGAATTTATGGCTATCTTCAGCGCCGAAAATTTTGGCCAGTTCGATCGCTTCATTGATTGCCACTTTATAAGGGACATCATCACGTTTGCTCAGTTCAAAAATTGCAAGACGCAGAATCGCTTTTTCAACCTGACCTAATTCTTCGAGTTGGCGTGACAGATACGGCGCCATTGCAGCATCCAGCGCAGTTACATTAACCGCAACGCCGGACAGCAACTCGCGAAAATAGGAGATGTCTACATCTTTGACATCCTGCTCCGACAGGAACTGTAATTCAACATCAGCGATGTCGTTTTTAGACAACTGCCATGAGTAGATCGCTTGAACAGCGCACTCACGAGCGCGGCGACGAGCAGCAGGTTTCACAGAATTCCCCTTAACTTAACTAAATTCAGCCTTTAATAGCTTTGATTACATTAATCATTTCAAGTGCGGTCAGGGCAGCTTCTGCACCCTTATTACCCGCTTTAGTACCAGCGCGCTCAATAGCCTGCTCAATGCTCTCAGTGGTTAAAACACCGAAAGCCACAGGGATATCGCTGTTCATGGCAACGCTTGCCAAGCCAGAACTTGCTTCACCAGCAACAAACTCAAAGTGCGCAGTGCCCCCACGGATCACAGTACCCAGAGCGATAACCGCGTCATAACGATTGGTTTTTGCCAACACATTAACAGTCAACGGCAACTCATAGGCACCCGGTACCCAAACAACGGTAATGTTGTCGTCGGAGACCTGACCAATGCGCTTCAGGGCATCAATTGCACCTTCCAGCAGACTGTCATTGATAAAGTTGTTAAAACGCGCAATCGCAATCGCCACGCGGGCAGTAGGAGTAGCAACAACACCTTCGATAACGTTCATAGCTTTCCTCAATATCGGTTCATACCCCGCAGGGGGGCGGATTCTATCATATTCTTTCGCTGCCTGCGCCTGCGCATTTGTAAAACGCCCGACAAGACGGCCACCGGCAGGGAAATCTCCTGCCATAAATTGGGATTAATACTTCGGTTTTAAGCGTAACCGTAAATCAGGGCCTATCTGCCGTACTTCACTAAAGCTGAATTCGGGGGCTTGGGAAAGTCGCTCCATTCCGGGTAAATGGCATAAACCGCGGGCGCTATCACCGAGTAATTTAGGCGCGACATAGAGGATCAGTTCATCGACCAAGCCAGCCTGCAATAATGCACCGGCCAGCTGTGGCCCGGCTTCCACCCATACTGAGTTAATTTGGCGTTTACCAAGCTGCATCATCAGCAAGACCAAGTCGATGCCGTTACCGTGACGCGGGAGCAATACCTGTTCGACGCTATCCGGCCACGACTGCTGATCGGCCTTGACTCTTGCCAGCCAGCAGTTGCCCTCCTGCTGCACTACCTGATGAGTTGGAGCAACACGATTCTGGCTATCCAAAATAATACGAGTTGGCTGTCGTAGCGCCGATTGCGGGTAAACTCGTTGGGTTTCTGTATCCAGCTCTGACCAACGTACGGTCAATGAAGGATCGTCAGCCAGCACCGTAGCGCTGGTGCTAAGAATCGCCGAACTTTGGGCTCGAAAACGCTGAACGTCTTGTCTGGCCTGTGGCGAAGTAATCCACTGGCTTTCCCCAGATGCCATAGCGGTTTTACCGTCCAGCGATGCGCCCATTTTCAACTGAACATAAGGAAGTCCGGTACGCATGCGCTTCAGGAAACCGAGGTTAACCGCCTCGGCTTCGACCAGCATCACCCCATCCACGACTTCGATACCAGCCTGCTTGAGTCTATACAGTCCGCGCCCTGCGACCTGAGGATTCGGATCTTGCATCGCGGTAACAACCCGCCGAATCCCCGCAGCAATTAGCGCATCAGCACAGGGCGGTGTGCGCCCGTGATGGCTGCAAGGTTCTAGCGTAACATAAGCGGTAGCCCCTTTAGCTGCGTCTCCTGCCATGCGTAACGCATGTACTTCCGCATGAGGCTCACCGGCACGTAAATGGTAGCCTTCTCCGACGATCTGACCATCCCGAACGATCACACAGCCAACGTTAGGGTTTGGCGAAGTCGTAAATCGCCCTAAACGCGCCAGTTCAAAAGCTCGGGCCATATAAATCTGGTCGGAATGCATGCTAATCCTTAAATTCTACGGAAAGAACACTCACTCTGAAAGAATCAGTCCTGCAATCTGGCAATTTCTTCGCCAAACTCACGAATATCTTCAAAGCTACGATAAACCGATGCGAAGCGGATATAGGCGACTTTATCCAGTTTTTTCAACGCTTCCATGACCAGATTACCCACCATTTTGGTTGGCACTTCCCGTTCGCCAGTGGCGCGCAGCTGGGATTTAATATGGCTAATGGCCATTTCAACGTCATCCGAGCTAACGGGGCGTTTTTCCAACGCTTTCAGCATCCCGCGTCGCAGCTTATCTTCGTTGAAAGGTTCGCGAACATCATCACTTTTGATCACGCGAGGCAAGACCAACTCAGCGACCTCAAAAGTGGTAAAGCGCTCATTACAGTCCAGACACTGGCGGCGACGGCGAACCTGTGAGCCATCCCCCACCAGACGGGAGTCAATCACTTTGGTATCAACGGCGGCACAAAATGGGCAATGCATAGCAGTTCCTGATAATTGTCCCCAAATTTGCCTACAGTTTACCGCGAAGTGCGACGACAACAAAGGCTCAAGCCCATTTGTTGCGTAGCGTTGCTCAGTTATTGGTGAAATTATGTGTAAGAGCTCGACCTAGCAATGACTTTCCCATTTATCGGGGCTAAGCTAGATGGAAGATATGCTGAAAAGGAAATCATTATGATGACAACCAGTTATCCTCGAATTTGTTTATTGGCCACGGTGATAATGCTGGCCGGTTGTGCGCAGGATCCAGAGATTCCCGCGCTGAAAAATCAGGTTGGCCAGCTAAGCCAAAAACTGCAAACCTTGACCAATCAAGCATTAGCCGCAGAGCAGCAGAACACACTGAACCGCCGCTCGCTTAACGGCGTTTACCTACTGCCTGCCGCCAATACGCCTGCCGTGTTGAACAGCAGCGTTGGCAAACTTGGGGTTTCACTGACCGATATCTCCAGTGAAGCGAATGGCTCTCAGGCATTGCTGCATATCCGTAGCCTGACGGACAAACCGCTCCCAGCGATGAGTGCCAACGTTGAGTGGGGACAATTGGATCCAACGACAGGCCAGCCATTAACTGCGGACGTTTTGTCACAGCCCGTTGCTATTCGTGCTTCTCTGTTGCCAAAAACCGAGCACACCATTGAGTTGCGTCTGAGCGGTCTCACACCGGAACAGCTGGGGTTTATCCGTTTTCATCAGGTGGTTAACACCGCTGATGCCGAAAGGGACGCCGTAAGCGAATCTTTACTTCCTGCCCAATAAATGTTTCTAGCTACTAAAACGCCAGTGCTCAGACCCACCCCCACTCAGCTTCAATCTGGCCAGCCTCACCAATTCCGGATGCAAGAAATGAGCGCTACCGTCTTTAGCTAGCTGCATTGTGCTGCGGTTTAAAAGCAAAAAGCCCCGATATTTTGGACTGTCGTCCACAATTCGGGGCTTTTTATTACGCCTGAGTTAACCCAAAAATTAACTCTAACGCCTTGGTTAAGGAAGAATAGAAGGCTGGTCAGCCCCTTCTTTCTCAACTTTCTGCTGTAGCATATGCTCGCGTTTCATACCTAATTTCAGCGCCAATGCAGAGGCGACATAAATGGATGAAACTGTACCGATAGATACACCGATCAACATGGTCAGCGAGAAGCCTTGCAGCATCGCACCACCGAAGATGAACAGCATTAATACCACCATCAGGGTAGTTGCCGAGGTCATAATGGTACGGCTCAACGTCTGGGTCAGGGACACGTTCATGATTTCGTAAGGCGTTCCGCGACGAATCTTACGGAAGTTCTCACGAATACGGTCCGATACCACGATGCTATCATTCAGTGAGTAACCAATAACCGACATCAATGAAGCGATGATGGTCAGATCAATCTCTATCTGGAACAACGACAGAATCCCCATGGTGATGACCACGTCATGAGCCAGAGCGATAACCGCCCCCAGCGCCAGTCGCCATTCAAAACGGAAGCCGACGTAAACCAGAATAGACAGCAAAGCCACCAGAAGCGCCATCCCACCAGCCTGAGCTAAATCACTGCCCACGCTGGGTCCGACGAATTCGATACGTTTTACCGTTGCATTCTTATCAACAGATTCATTGATAACCGAAATAACACGATTACCTAATTCCTGACCCGCAGTACCAGTCGCTGGCGGCATACGCACCATCACATCACGGGTACTACCAAAGTTCTGCAGAATTGGCGACTCAAAGCCCGCTTTTTCCAAAGTGTCACGCATTTGGTCAAGATCTGCTGGTTTTTCCAGGTTGATTTCAATCACCGTACCACCGGTGAAATCCAATCCCCAGTTAAACCCCTTAACAGAAATAACCGCAATGGAGGCCACTAACAGCAACAACGAAATGCCAAAGGCCACGTTGTCCCAGCGCATAAAGTCATAGACTTTACGGCCATAGTTCAGTTGCTCAACAGTATAATCCTGTGCCACAACGTACTCCTTAAATAGACAGCTTGTTAACGCGCTTGCCGCCGTAAAGCAGGTTGACGATGGCACGAGTACCCACTATTGCGGTGAACATTGACGTAATAACGCCGATTGCTGTCGTAATAGCAAAGCCTTTAATCGAACCGGTACCCACAGCATACAAAATAATCGCTGTAATCAACGTCGTGACGTTCGCATCGATGATACTGGAGAAAGCACCTTTGTACCCTTCGTGTATCGCCTGCTGAATCGACCGCCCGTTTTTAAACTCTTCTTTAATACGCTCGTTAATCAGTACGTTAGCATCAACCGCAACGGCAAGGGTTAACACGATCCCGGCAATCCCCGGCATGGTTAATGTCGCCCCCGGTAGCAGAGACATCACACCGACGATTAACACTAGGTTGGCTAGCAGCGCAGTACTGGCAATCACACCAAATTTACGGTAGTAAACCACCATGAACAGGATAGATACCGCCAGACCCCACAGGCAAGCTTCCAGCCCCTGAGCAATGTTTTGTGAACCCAACGTTGGGCCGATAGTACGCTCTTCCACAATCTGGATTGGCGCAATCAAGGCACCGGCACGCAGCAACAGAGACAGTTGGCGCGCTTCGTTCGGGTTATCAATACCGGTAATACGGAAGCTGTTACCTAGGCGAGACTGAATGGTCGCGACGTTGATAACTTCTTCTTGTTTAACCAGAATGGCGCGACCGTTGGCATCTTTCTTACCGCTGTCTTTATATTCCACAAACAAAGTTGCCATCGGCTTGCCGATGTTGTCTTTGGTGAAATTGGACATGGTAGAACCACCAGCGCTATCCAGTGAAATATTCACCTGAGCCTGATTGTATTCGTCGGTACTGGAAGTAGAGTCAGTGATATGGTCGCCGGTCAGGATAACGCGTTTGTACAATACAACCGGGCGTCCTTCACGGGTATTTTTCACTTCTGAATCACCCGGCACACGGCCAGAGGCGGCAACAGAACCATCAACGTTGGTATTAACCAGACGGAATTCCAGCGTTGCCGTGGCACCAAGAATCTCTTTGGCACGGGCAGTATCCTGAATCCCCGGCAATTCAACCACAATACGATCGGCCCCCTGACGCTGAACCAATGGCTCAGCTACACCTAATTGGTTAACACGGTTACGCAGAATCGTAATGTTTTGCTGAACAGCATATTCCCGAGCTTCGCGCAGGCGGTCGTCACTCATCACGGCTTTTAATGTATTGCTGCCGTTAGAGTTAATGACTAAATCACGGTGACGGGAAGAAAGATAGTTAATGGCTTCATCGCGGGCTTTGTCGTCGCGGAAACGTACTTCAACGCCGTAATTATCGAGTTTACGCACCGCAGCGTAAGGAATACCTTTTTCACGCAAATCGCTGCGCAGGGTATCCATTGTCTGCTCTTGCAGCTTACCTAACGCCGTGTCCATATCCACTTCCATCAGGAAGTGCACACCGCCACGCAGGTCAAGGCCCAGCTTCATCGGCTCAGCGCCCAGTCTGGCAAGCCAGCTCGGTGTTGCCGGTGCTAAGTTCAGCGCAATCACGTATTTGTCGCCCAGCGCTGTCATTAATGCCTCACGGGCACGCAGCTGAACATCAGGATCTTTAAAGCGAGCCAGAATTGCACCGTTTTCCAGGGCAATAGACTTGCTCGCTATGTTGTCTTTTTCCAAGACAGTACGGACTTGGTCCAGCGTTGTTTCACTGGCGGCGATGCCTCGCGCGCCAGTGATTTGAACAGCCGGATCCTCACCATAAAGGTTGGGAAGCGCATACAGTAGACCGACGAGAATCACGACGATCAGCATGACATACTTCCACAAAGGATAACGGTTCAACACGGTAGTTCCCTTAGGGAAAATCGAAAATTACAGAGCCTTCATTGTACCTTTCGGCAAAACGGCAGCCACGAAGTCACGCTTGATCATTACTTCAGTGGTGTCATTCAGTGCGATAACGATATAACCAGTTTCCGCAACTTTAGTAACACGACCGATCAAACCGCCAGTGGTCAAAACTTCATCACCCTTACCGATAGAGTCCATCAGTTTTTTATGTTCTTTCGAACGTTTTTGCTGTGGGCGCAGGATCATGAAGTAGAAGATCAGACCAAAAACCACCAGCATAATTACTAGGGAGTACGGGCTTCCTTGAGCCGGAGCCCCTGCAGATGCGACAGCATCAGAAATGAAAAGACTCATTAAAATTCCCTCATTGTTATCAATATCAGTAGTGTGACATCAGTGTGTTAAAATTAGTAACCGCAAAATCCTAACCGTTCAATCTATAATTACAAGTTAATAATTTCTAAATCAAACGTTTAATGGTGGAACAGGTTTCCCGATCCGACCATAGAAATCTTCAACGAAGCTCTCTAATTTACCGTCTTCAATAGCCTGACGTAAACCCGCCATCAAGCGTTGATAATAACGCAGATTATGAATGGTATTGAGTCTGGCACCCAGTATTTCGTTGCAACGATCCAGATGATGCAAGTAGGCGCGACTATAATTGCGACATGTGTAGCAATCACATTCGGCATCCAGCGTCGATGTATCATCTTTATGCTTGGCGTTACGAATTTTCACCACGCCATCGGTAACAAACAGGTGTCCGTTACGGGCATTTCGCGTTGGCATCACGCAGTCAAACATATCAATACCGCGACGCACACCCTCAACCAAATCTTCCGGCTTGCCGACGCCCATTAAATAGCGTGGTTTATCCGCTGGAATCTGTGGGCAAACGTGCTCAAGAATCCGGTGCATATCTTCTTTTGGCTCACCTACCGCCAGGCCGCCCACAGCGTAACCATCAAAGCCGATATCTACCAGTCCTTTTACCGATACATCGCGTAAATCTTCGTAAACGCCGCCCTGGATAATACCAAATAAGGCATTTTTATTATTCAGCTCATCAAAGCGTTGACGACTACGGGCTGCCCAGCGCAATGACATTTCCATTGAACGCTTGGCATAATCCCAATCGGCTGGATAAGGCGTACATTCGTCAAAAATCATGACGATGTCTGAACCTAAATCGTATTGAATTTCCATCGATTTTTCTGGGCTAAGGAACACAGAATCGCCGTTGATCGGGTTTTTGAAATGCACCCCTTCTTCTTTGATTTTCCGCATTGCACCCAGGCTGAACACCTGGAAACCGCCAGAGTCGGTCAAAATCGGCCCGTGCCATTGCATAAAATCATGCAAATCGCCGTGCAGCTTCATGATTTCCTGCCCAGGACGAAGCCACAGGTGGAAAGTATTGCCCAGCAGGATTTGCGCGCCAGTTTCTTTCACTTCTTCCGGCGTCATGCCTTTAACGGTGCCGTAGGTGCCCACTGGCATAAAAGCCGGGGTTTCCACTACGCCGCGTTCAAAGACCAAACGGCCACGACGAGCACGCCCATCGGTTTTTTGTAATTCGTACTTCACAGAACCTCCAGCATCAGATAAACAGTCTGATGTTGCTATTGCCTGACCACACAAGGTGTGTGGCCTGTAAATTACTGGTTAACCGTCTCTTGCGGTGCCAGTGGGTTACGGCTGATAAACATCGCATCGCCGTAACTAAAGAATCGGTATTGCTCTGCCACGGCCTGTCGATAAGCATTCATGGTGTTTTTATATCCTGCAAATGCAGAAACCAGCATGATGAGCGTGGATTCAGGTAAATGGAAGTTAGTGACCAACGCATCCACAACCTGATACTGATATCCCGGATAAATAAAGATGCGAGTATCACCGAAGAAAGGTGCAATCAAGCCATTTTCACAGGCTTTGGCTGCACTTTCCAGAGAGCGAACCGAAGTCGTTCCCACCGCGACCACTCTTTTACCCCGTGCTTTACATGCCAATACCGCGTCCACAACCTCTTGCGGAACTTCGGCATATTCGGAATGCATTATATGTTCTTCGATACTTTCAACTCGCACTGGCTGGAAGGTCCCCGCGCCAACGTGCAAAGTGACGAAGGCCATTTCGATGCCTTTTTCTCGCAGCGCAGCCAGCAGAGGCTCGTCGAAATGCAGCCCTGCGGTCGGTGCAGCCACCGCGCCCGGACGCTCACTGTATACGGTTTGATACAATTCGCGATCGGCATCTTCATCAGGGCGATCTATATAAGGAGGCAATGGCATATGGCCAATCGCATTCAAAATGCTGAAAACGTCCTGTTCTTCATCAAAACGCAGCTCGAACAGCGTATCGTGGCGCGCCAGCATGGTGGCACGGATACTTTCATCGTCACCCAGCAGCAACTCAGCGCCCGGCTTCGGCGCTTTTGACGCCCTAACGTGCGCCAGTACTCGATGATCGTCCAACACTCGCTCGACCAACACTTCCAGCTTGCCGCCGCTGGCCTTACGACCAAACAGGCGCGCCGGTATCACGCGGGTATTGTTGAAAACCAGCAGGTCGCCCGCTTCCAGCTTATCCAGCAAATCGGTAAAAATGCCGTGGGTTAATTCCCCACTCGGGCCATCCAACGATAGCAAACGACAGCCACTACGCTGGGGCTGTGGATAATGAGCAATCAGCGACTCTGGTAGCTCAAAAGAAAAATCGGCAACACGCATGGTTTTCCACTTTAGACGACAAAAACAAGCGGCCTAGTCTAGAGCCGACAAGGGTTGGCTGCAAGAATTAAGCAAGATAACCTGCTATTTGGATTATACTCTGCGGATGAATTTTCTAGCTCACCTTCATTTAGCCAGTTTGTCCGACAGCTCGCTACTGGGCAATCTGATGGCCGACTTCGTTCGCGGCAACCCACAGCATGATTATAGCCAAGAGGTTGTGGCTGGCATCATGATGCATCGCCGTGTCGATGTGATGACTGACACGCTACCGCAGGTTAAGCAGGCGCGAGTCTACTTTAGCCCCGATTTTCGCCGGGTTGCGCCAATCACGCTGGATGTTCTGTGGGATCATTTTCTGGCACGTCACTGGGATGAATTGGTTCCCGACATCCCTCTGCCAGAGTTTATTTTGCAGGCTCAGCAGCAAATCATTCCGCAGCTCCCGCATACGCCTGAACGTTTCCAGAATCTGAACGCCTATCTGTGGCCCGAACGTTGGCTGGAACGCTATGCCGAGCTGCCTTTTATCGCGAATGTGTTACAAGGCATGGCGCATCGCCGCCCTAAACTATCGGCACTGGCTGGCTCGTTTTACGATATTGAGCAACATTATCAACCGCTGGAGCAAGTATTCTGGCAGTTCTACCCACAAATGATGCACAAAGCGCAGCATAAACAGATTTAACCTATCGATGAGTCTGGTGTGGCTTATTTGATTTAAGTCACTTGCTCTTTATGTCAAAGTGGGTATCTTAACAAGACAAAAGATATAAAATTAAGTTATTGATAGACAAAAACTATCACAGCGATTGGTATATAGACCTTTATTGATTGTGTCTAACTCCCTATGCTGTGAAGAATGTTTTATCCCAACTCGTTAATCCATCCCTATTAACAGGAGTAATTTATGGTTCTGGTAACTCGTCAAGCCCCTGACTTTACTGCGGCTGCTGTACTTGGTAACGGCGAAATCGTTGAAAACTTCAACCTGAAAAAACACCTGAACGGCAAACCAGCCGTCCTGTTCTTCTGGCCAATGGACTTTACTTTCGTTTGCCCTTCAGAGCTGATTGCTTTCGATCACCGTTACGAAGAATTCCAGAAACGCGGCGTTGAAGTTGTTGGTGTTTCTTTTGACTCAGAATTCGTTCACAACGCATGGCGTAAAACCCCTATCGAAAATGGCGGCATCGGCGAAGTTAAATACGCGATGGTTGCTGATATCAAACGTGAAATCCAAAAAGCCTACGGTATCGAGCATCCAGATGCTGGCGTAGCGCTGCGCGGTTCATTCCTGATCGACAAAAACGGCGTTGTTCGTCACCAAGTAGTTAACGACCTGCCGCTGGGCCGTAACATCGACGAAATGATCCGTATGGTTGATGCGCTGCAATTCCACGAAGAACACGGTGATGTTTGCCCTGCACAGTGGGAAAAAGGCCAAGAAGGTATGGGTGCGTCTCCAGACGGCGTAGCAAAATACCTGTCTAAAAACGCTTCTAAGCTGTAATTAAGCCGAAGTAAAATTGGGTTAGACCTGATTAATCGAATAATCTCAACCAGTCAGTTCACGCTGACTGGTTTTTTTACGCCCGTACCTTTCCCTGTACCGTCTCTCTCTCCTTTTCTTGTTACCGCTCCTTTTTAGTGCAACGTGATCCCATCGACATTTTTTCTACGTCATTTTATTTGTCCCCCTCTCCGAGCTGCAAAACGGTTCGCGCCGAACTAATCTGTAACTTGTTAGTTAATAAACAAATCATTTGTTGTTAAATAAATAATTGGCGTGATGTTTGCAACAAAGGGTGTTGTGAATACTCGGCAATACCAGGGACTTAACCTTTAGATATGTCAGGGATTTATTAAAAATACCTCATTACAGGAGTCAGTATGCTTTTAAAAAAATGGACGATACCTTTGACTGTCGTAGCCTTGTTAGTTAGCGGTAACTTACACGCAGCCTCTATGCCAGCAGTGGAAGCTAAAAATGGCATGGTTGTTTCCTCTCAGCATCTCGCTTCTCAGGTTGGCGTTGATATTCTGAAAATGGGCGGTAATGCAGTCGATTCGGCAGTGGCCGTGGGCTACGCTCAGGCGGTAGTGAATCCTTGTTGTGGGAATATCGGCGGCGGCGGCTTTATGACCATTCATTTAGCCGATGGTACAGACACCTTTATCAACTTCCGTGAAATGGCTCCAGCCGCCGCCAGCGCCGATATGTATCTGGATAAAGACGGTAAAGTGACTAAAGATGCCAGTCTGTACGGCTATCTGGCCTCCGGCGTTCCAGGAACCGTATTGGGCATGGACAGCGCACAGAAGAAATACGGTAAATTAACGCGTAAGCAAGTGATGGAACCGGCGATTCGTCTGGCGCGTGAAGGTTTTATCCTGACGCGTGCTGATACTGACATTCTCGATACCACTACCAAGCGTTTTCGTGAAGATCCTGAGTCCGCTCGTATTTTCCTGCGTAAAGACGGTTCGCCCTTTGAACCAGGAGATCGACTGGTTCAAACCGATTTAGCCAATACGTTGGAAGCTATCGCAGAAAAAGGCCCTGACGCTTTCTACCAGGGGAAAATTCCGCAGGCAGTGGAAGAAGCATCGAAAAAAGGCGGTGGCATTCTGACCGCGGCAGATTTTGCCAACTATAAAATTACCGAAACCGCGCCTGTTACCTGTAGCTATCGTGGCTATAAATTTGTTTCTGCCCCGCCTCCTAGCTCTGGCGGCGTAACCCTGTGCGAAACGCTGAATATTCTCGAAGGTTACGATGTGAAAAGCATGGGCTTTAACTCAGCGGCCTATATTCATACGCTGACAGAAGCCATGCGCCACGCCTACATGGACCGCAACACCTTCCTCGGCGATCCTGAATTTGTTAAAAATCCTATCGATCGCCTGCTCAGTAAAAGCTACGCCGATGAGATTCGTAAACAAATCGTGCAGGGAAAAGCCACGCCGTCAGAAAATGTTCAGCCCGGTAAACAACCTCACGAAAAACCGGAAACCACTCACTATTCGATAGTCGATCATGAAGGTAACGCCGTTTCAACCACTTACACCGTGAACGGCCGCTTTGGCGCAGTCGTCATCGCACCGGGTACCGGTTTCTTCCTCAATGATGAAATGGATGACTTTACCGTCAAAGTCGGCGAACAAAACCTGTATGGACTGGTTCAGGGAGCGACCAACGCCATTGCCCCCGGTAAGCGCCCACTATCATCTATGAGCCCGACGTTAGTGACTAAAGACGGTAAGACCTATATGGTTCTGGGTTCACCCGGCGGTTCGCGTATCATTACTATCACACTACAAACTGCGCTAAATATTATCGATCACGGTATGGCTCCGCAGGAAGCGGTTGATGCGCCACGCATTCATCACCAATGGTTACCGGATGAGGTGTATTACGAGCAACGCGGTGTGTCTGCCGACAGCCTGAAAATCCTGAAGGAAATGGGCTATAAAATGGTTGAACAAAGCCCGTGGGGAGCCGCCGAGTTGATTCTGGTGGGCTTACCGAACGTAGAGGGCGTGTCGCCAGCTAATTCAGGTAATGACTCTGCGGTTTCAGGCAAAGTTCGGGAAGGTTATCTCTACGGTGCCAACGACGTTCGGCGTCCGGCAGGTGCGGCCATAGGTTATTGATAAGTTATACTTATTTATCTCCCTAGATTTAGATAATGAAATAAAGGCTCACACCTGAACGACTGTTTGATAAAACACCCCATCCGTTATGGATGGGGTTAATGGTTACCAAGGCAATGCGTGCCCCCGATAATCGATAAAAGCATGACCGCCCTTACCTGCTAACTTCTCAACCTGATCCACCACGCCACGCACGCTAGTGCTAATGGTTAAAGGTGCAGCATCACCGCCCATATCGGTTTTTACCCAGCCCGGATGGAATGACAATACCGTTAATGAGTTATCCGCCGTTTCTGCCACTAAATGACGAGTCATCATATTGAGCGCTGCTTTACTGGCTGAATACAAAGGCTTATGTCCGCTCTCATTGCTAGTAATACTACCGAGCTGCGAGGACATAAACGCCAATACGCTGTTATGTGGCTTACGATAAGGCAATAAATGCTCGGCAATACGGATAGGAGAAACGGTATTAGTTTGGAATAAGGCCAGAATTTCTTCCGGTGTCGCCTTAAGAGCAGATTCATGCTCTGGGCCTGCTACACCCGCGTTCACAAAAATCAGATCAAATTGATGCCCTGCAATCTGCGGCAAAAATGCCTCAATGCTGGCCGGCTGATTAATATCCAATACTAGCCAGCGAGTGTGATTGGCACCGGTTTCTTTGGCGTGCTGACGCGTCGTGGCAGTCACCGACCAGCCGCGCTGGTTAAGTTCATCCACCAGACCTAAGCCCAGCCCACGAGATGCCCCTATAATTAATGCCGTTTTTTTAGTTACGCTCATTTCTCATCCTTTTCCACTCGTATTGCCGCATTGACGCTTAATGATTAGCAGCGGGAATATTCACCATAGGACAAAAACGGCAAGGAAAGAAGTGGAGAAATCAGTCACTGTAATTCAATTATTTTGAATCCACGGCGTTTTTCACCGTGGATTATGGGCTTCTGTTTAATAGCAAACTCATAGCGTCAGTACTTACCCACTCCGCGCCACAGGGTGAAACTTTCCCCAACCAATTGCAGATTTACATTCTCCGCGTTCAGGATGAGTTGGCTATCACCTTCCTCACGCCGCCAGTTTTCTACATTTAGCAACGGCGATTCCGGTAAACAAATTTCAGCACCCTGACCGCGTTGCAACGCGACCAATATTCGCTCCTGCCGATAAGTGCGCACAAACACCAGCGAATCACCACTGGCGAACACTACCTGACAGCCACCGCGCCGTAGCGCTACACTTTCTCGCCGCAGGGCAATCATGCGTTTACTCAATTCAAGCAGTTGCCGATCCCACTGACTTTCATCCCACGGGAAGGTTTTACGGCAGAAAGGATCGTTTTCACCGTCTAATCCCACTTCATCGCCGTAATACAGGCAAGGCACACCGATCCAGCTAAACAACCAGCCTAAGGCCATTTTCATGCGGCATTTATTACCTTTCAGCAAAGTAATAAACCGTGCGGTATCATGGCTATCCAATTGATTAAATAAGCGTAGCTGGCAGCTATGGGATAAACCGGCGCGGTAGCCGTCCATCCATTGAACGCACTCGGCCGCATCCAGCGTTATCGGGTGAGCCGCAACGTCGACTCCGGCCAAAAATGCCCGAACCGGTAACGCAAAGCCCATATAATTCATCGCCGAATCTTCAACGCCTGCCTGTAGCCAGTTACGCGCATCACCAAAATGCTCACCCAAAATATAGGCCTGCGGATTTTCTTGTTTAGCCGCCTGATAAATTCCCGCTAAATGACGCAAGTTCCCCTTGGCTCCCCCCTGCTCTCCAAGCATATGAACCACATCCAGCCGCCAGCCATCGATGCTGTACGGCGGGCGTAACCAATGACGCACTACGCTATCATCAGCCTGGTAAATTTGATTAACCACGCCATCAGCGGCGAAATTCAGCTTCGGCAGACTACGGTTGCCTTTCCAGTCCAACGCCTGCCCGTCGGGATAGAAGTTAAACCAGTCGCGATAAACCGATGCGACATCGTGGCAGGCGCCGCCAGTTCCCTGTTGATGCCGGTCAAACCAGATATGGGAATCACCGGTGTGATTAAAAACACCGTCCAGTACCAGCTTGATGCCTACGCTACGGGTTTTTTCCCGTAATTGCAGAAAGGCCTCATTACCACCTAAATAGGGATCGACCTGATAATAATCTTGCGTGTCGTATTTATGTACGCTGGGGGCGGTAAAAATGGGGTTCAGATACAGCGCCGTCACCCCTAAATTTTGCAGGTAAGGCAATTTTTGGCAAATACCGGCTAAATCTCCGCCGTAAAACGTGGAAGAAGCATGGATATCCTCCAAAGGCTCATCCCACTCTCGCCGTACCACCGGACAACCGGCCGCATGGTGGAAATAGCTACCGTTCTGCACGCAATGGCTGCCCTGACTGCTGGCAAAACGATCGGGAAATATTTGATAAAAAATTTGATCGGTAACCCAATCCGGCCCCGCGTCAGGTACCTCAATGGCAAACTGCGCCAGCTGAGCCGGAGGCACGACCGAAAAACCCAGCGGGCTAAACCATTGCTGGCGATCGGCCCAGAGTAATTTAAAACAATAGCGACGAGTCGGCTGCCCTTCACGCAGTGGCAAAGTCCCACGATAACGGCGAAAACCATCGTGATCGCGACCTTTCATTGTCAGCAGCCACTCTTCATTATCCGGCTCACAGCGCAGAAAAACCTGCTCCGGTAAGTCATCACCCTGTAACCATAAACTGATGTGTAATGCCTCATTACGCAAATGTATGTAAGGGGGGACCGGTAAATGCCAACCACTTAGCATATAACTCTCCACTTTTAAGCATAATTATCGCGCAATCTGGCCCTGTAGTGCCTATAGCATCGATAAAGTGACCCAATATCTCAATATGCCAACGATGCCATGTTGCTGATGCAATCCCCTCATCTGTCAGCGTAAATATCAGGGAGGAGCCGGGGGGATGAGGAAGCAGAAACAAGCTTTATCTCAGGTATACTGCCCGCTGATGACAAAATAAATAACAGGGAGAACACCGTGGGCGTAACGGATTATCTGGATAAAATTATTGATTGGGCCAATAAGCGCTCAGATATTACCGCACTGATTCTGACCGGTTCGCTGGCGCGTGAGGATCGGATGATCGACGAGCTTTCAGATATCGATATTGAAATCATTGCCGAACGACCACAGGATCTACTGAAAAATAGCGACTGGATCGGCGAGATCGGAGACATCCTTACCTGTCTCCCGCTCGATCCCGATGAAAATCAGGCGTGGGCAACCCGGCTGGTGTTCTATCGCGATGGAACTAAGGTGGATTTTACCCTCGCAGATAGCACGCGGCTGCAAACCATGATCGATGCCTCAACGCTGGATTCGCTATACGAGCGAGGTTATCGGACTTTACTGGATAAAAATGGCGTTGCTTCTCAGTTACCTGCCGCCAGCGGAATAAGCCAGCAACCCTCCTTGCCCACTCAAAAACAGTTTCAGGCCAGCGTCGAAGAATTCTGGTTTGAAGCCGCTCATATTCCTAAATATCTGTACCGTGGGGAGTTATGGACAGTCAAACTACGCGACTGGACCATGAAGGAGCTATTACTACAGATGATGGAATGGCAAGCACTGGCAACATCAACATCGGGCGTAGATACCTGGCATCAAGGTAGCCATATGCCGCAGTGGCTGGCACCACACATATGGCAAGAGCTGCACCAGACCTTTGGTCAATTTGATGCGGACAGCGCCCGCCGAGCCTTTTACGCCAGTATTCAGCTTTATAGCCAGCTGGCGCATAAAGTAGCGGAATCACTCAGCTTAAAGTATCCACAGCAGGTCGAAGATGGGGTTTTATCTCTTTGTAAAAAAATCGAAAAACTGCCGCAAATTAACCGAACTCACTAAAATGTCACCCATAAAAAAACCGGGTTATTAGCCCGGTTTTTTTATGGGATGTATTCAATCGGCGAACTTTATTTAGACACGGCTACCGACGCCGCCTGTTTTTTTTGATAACGCACTTTCAAATAGTAGCCCGCCAACAGCAAGGCCACCCATATCAGGCCGACATACAGCGAAATGCGCGTCGTTGGGAAATAACCAATCAGGCCGATAATAAACAGCAGGAAAATAATCCCAGCGACCGAGGTAAACACCCCGCCCCGCAGAGGGAAATCCAATGCTTTAACCTGATCTTTCGTCAATGAACGGCGGAAAGCGATTTGGGAACACAGAATCATGATCCATACCCAAACGGTCGCGAATGTCGCAAGTGATGCAATCACCAAGAAGACATTTTCTGGCATGATGTAGTTAAGATAAACGGCAATCAGCATCGCCCCCATCATCACCAACACCGTCACCCAAGGCACACCGCGCTTAGAAATCGCACCGAAGACTTTAGGCGCATGGCCTTGTTCAGCCATACCGTTCAGCATACGACCTACGCCGAATACATCGCTGTTAATTGCCGATAAAGACGCAGTGATAACCACAAAATTCAGGATACCTGCAGCAATAGTAATCCCCAAATGCTGGAACGTCAGTACAAATGGGCTACCGTGAGTGCCGACCTGATTCCACGGATAAATCGACATAATCACAAACAGGGTGCCCACATAGAACACCAGAATTCGCCACGGCACTGAATTAATCGCTTTAGGAATCGATTTTTTCGGATCTTCTGCTTCACCGGCGGTAATACCGATGATTTCAATACCGCCGTAGGCAAACATGACCAACTGCAACGACAGCATCATGCCGACAAAACCGTTACTGAAGAAGCCGCCATTCGTCCACAGGTTATGAATTCCCGTCGGTTGACCGCCGTTGCCAATCCCCCAGACAATAATGCCGATACCGGCCAGAATCATGATGATGATGGTGGCAACTTTGAAGAAGGAGAACCAGAATTCCAGCTCGCCAAAGACTTTCACGCTCATCATATTGATCGCGCCGATAATCAATACCACGCTCAGCACCCAGATCCAATGAGGCACGTCTGGGAACCAGACGCCCATATAGATACCAAAGGCAGTAACGTCGGCGATAGCGACAATCAAAATCTCAAAGCAGTATGTCCAACCGGTAATATAGCCGGCCATCGGCCCCAGATAATCCTGCGCATAACGGGAGAATGAGCTGGCCTGTGGGTTATTCACCGACATCTCACCCAGCGCGCGCATGATGATAAAGGCGACGATGCCGCCAATCAGATAAGCCAGCAACACGCTTGGACCCGCCATTTTGATGGCGTCTGCCGAGCCGTAAAACAGGCCAGTACCAATTGCTGAACCCAGGGCCATAAAACGGATATGGCGAGTAGTCAGCCCGCGTTTTAGCTTATTTTTGACTGGTAATTCCATAACAATATCCCGTCTTCTTTCAGCAAAAAGCCACGAGCAAAGGCGCGTGGCTAAAGATACTCTCTTCTGTGGCAATTACTGTTTGGCAGTAACTCGTTGACGTCCACAAATGCGATCGTAGACCGCGACCACCACCAGAATCAACAAGGAAGGCGGCAACCACGACAGGCCTTGATCCGCCAACGGTAACTGTTCAGTCCATGCAGGCAGGACAGGCGCAAAGGTCGACGCCTTGATTCCACCCAAAATACCGAATAACAGGCTGACCAACATAGTTGGCGCCACTATCCGGCTGGCATTACGCCACCAACGCAGAGTGAAGCTCAGAATCACCAGCACAATACACGGAGGATAAATCGCCGTCATTACCGGAATGGAAATTTGAATCAAATGGCTCAGCCCCAGATTGGATACCAACATGGAGAAAATGCCCAGAATGAATACCAGCGCACGGTAAGACAGCGGCAAATATTGGCTAAAGAATTCGGCTAAAGCACAGGTCAGGCCAACCGCAGTGACCATACAAGCGATGAAGATTAGCGCCGCCAGGAACATACTGCCCAAACCGCCGAAAGTATGCTGCACGTAGGCATGCAGAATCACCGCGCCGTTTTGCGCATCCGGTACCAACGTACCGCTGCTGCCCCCCAGCTTGAACAGGCTCAAGTAAACCAGCGTCAGGCCCACACCGGCGATTAAGCCCGCCCAAATGGTGTAGCGAGTCAGCAAACCGGAAGAAACCACACCGCGAGAACGTGCAGCATTAACGATAACAATACCAAATACCATTGCTCCCAGCGTATCCATGGTTAGATAACCATTAACGAAACCGGAAGAGAAAGGCACTTGCTGATAGATTTCGGTTGCAGGAATCTGCGGGCCTGCAGGCCACAGAACCGCAGCAACGCCCAAAATAGCCAATGCGGCAATTTTCAGCGGAGCCAGAATATGCCCAACGGTGTCTAGCAGGCGGCCTGGGTAAAGTGAAATACCAATAACCAACGCGAAATAGATCAAGCTATAGATAAACAACGGCAATGGACCATCGCCAGTCAGCGGAGCAATACCAATTTCGAAAGAAACGGTCGCAGTACGCGGGGTAGCAAACAACGGGCCAACGGCCAGATAACAGACGGTCGCCAAAACCAGGCCCGCAGTACGCCCAATTGGCGAACTCAGCGCATCAATACCGCCGCCAACGCGCGCCAATGCAATAACGGTGATGACCGGCAGACCCACGGCAGTGATCAGGAAGCCAAGTGCAGCAATCCAAACGTGCTCGCCTGACTGAAGGCCGACCATAGGCGGGAAAATGATGTTGCCCGCGCCGACGAATAAGGCAAAGGTCATAAAACCTAATGCCAGTATGTCTTTAGATGATAAACGATGACTCATAGTGGTTGTCGTGTTGCCTAGTTAAAAGGACCAAAAAGGAAAACCCAGGGTTGTTGTCTTTCCGGCTCGATCGAAAACGCTATAACGCTTCACAGAGAGCGCTAATTTCCGACTAATCGGTTTCGATGATTTGCAGTGTTTTTGAAGTTATATGCAGATGGAATAAACCAACAACGGGGGCTAAGTAGAACGTTTATAGCGGAGAAAGGCAAGTCTGGATCGGAAAAGCAGAGTCATCAACCAGATAATTCTTCAATACTAGTTGAACATGTCGGTTATTGAGAAATACACGCCATATGATTTGTATCATTTTTAATCAATTATTAGCATTGGGCGGCCTTCACCGCCCAAAAACTCACCAAACGTCGTTAGCAATATCGACTACCAGCTTGAGTTTTTTCCACTGATCCTGCTCCGTCAGACTATTGCCTTCTTCCGTCGAAGCGAAACCACACTGAGGGCTAAGGCAGAGTTGTTCAATATCGACAAATTTGGCCGCCTCGGCGATACGTTCTTTCACCGCTTGCGGTTGTTCCAAGGTGCCATTTTTCGAGGTAATCAGCCCCAGAACCACCTGTTGCTGTCCCGGTTTGATAAAGCGCAGAGGGCCGAAACCGCCGGCACGCTCCGTGTCATATTCAAGGAAAAAGGCATCGACGTTAACTTCACCAAACAAAATTTTCGCTACTGGCTCATAACCGCCTTCTGAAATCCAAGTCGAGCGGAAATTACCGCGGCACACATGTAAGCCAATGGTCAGGTCCGCCGGCTTGCCTGCCAGTGCCTTATTGAGCACCTGAGCATAAATCTGTGCTAACTGCTCTGGATCTTCACCACGCTCCCGGATCTGACGCTTTTGATCGTCCGAACACAGATAGGCCCACACAGTATCGTCCAGCTGTAAATAACGGCAGCCCGCATCATAAAAGCCCTGAATAGCATCCCGATAGGTCTGTGCTAAATCGTCAAAGTACGCACTCAGATCGGGATAAACCCGCTTATCGATAGCGTTACGACCACCGCGAAAATGCAGCACGCTCGGGCTGGGGATAGTCATTTTAGCCACGGAATTTCCGGCAATACTTTGCAGAAAACGAAAATCCTCCACCATTGGATGGGATCTAAAGCCCAGTTTGCCAACCACTTTGATACTGCGAGCGCGCGTCTGAACACCGTTAAACTGAATGCCCTGCTCGACATCGTAACCTTCAACACCTTCCAAACCTTCGAAGAAATCGAAATGCCACCAAGCCCGACGAAATTCGCCGTCGGTCACCAATTGCAACCCTACCTCCTGCTGCTTTGCCACAATGTGCCTGATTTCGTTATCTTCAATTTCGCGTAACTGGCTAGCGCTAATATCACCGTTCAGGTGCTGCTGGCGCGCCTGTTTCAAAGCGGCAGGGCGCAGCAAACTGCCGACAACATCGGCGCGAAAAGCAGGGGGAGTTCTTGGCATAACAGGCTCCAGACCTTATACCGCCGACTAAAACCGCCACGGCACAAAAAATTTACCGAATGGATAGTTTCTTTGAGTTACAAATAGACATCCAGACGTCCAAATGAATTAACTGGAGAGTCTCATCTCACTGATTTTGATTCAATAGAGGAATTTTCACTGCATATGAAATAAATTCACATACAACTAAGTTAGTGGGTAAACCCCAGCGCTGAACGGGCCTTTTTCAAGCTTTCTGGCGACAAGGGTAGATAGCCGTCACGGCTCACCAGTTCTTGCCCTTCCGGAGATAGAATTCGCTGCAAGAACGCCGCCGTTAGCGGTTCCAGAGGTTTATCCGGCGCTTTATTGACATAGATATAAAGGTAGCGGGACAAGGGATAGCGGTCATTTCGAACATTTTCGGCGGTTGGCATGACGTAATCCTGCCCGGATACCGACAAGGGCAATAATCTGACACCGCTGGCGCGAAAACCAATGCTGGCATAACCGATACTGTTCAGCGAGGTTGCGACAGCCTGAACCACCGAAGCTGAACCAGGTAATTCGTTGACCTGGCTGCGAAAATCACCGCCGCACAAAGCACGTTGTTTGAAATAACCGTAGGTGCCGGAAGCTGAGTTGCGACTATAACGCTGGAGAGAACGCTCGGCCCACGGCCCTTTCAGCCCAAGATCAGCCCAAAAATTTACTGGCTTATTATCACCGCACAATTGATTCTGCGAATAAATGGCGTCCAGCTGTAACAAACTCAGCCCCGCCAGCGGATTATCCTGATGTACCAAAACCACCAGCGCATCCACCGCCACTGGCACGGCTAAAGGAGGGTATCCATAGCGCTGAACAAAAGCGGCAATCTCGGCGGCTTTCATCGGACGGCTCATCGGGCCAAGCTGTGCTGCGCCAGCGGCCAGAGCCGTCGGTGCGGTTGACGAGCCGGCGGCCTGAATTTGCAGATTAATACTCGGATACTGATGATTGAAATCTTCCGCCCACAGAGACATCAGATTCGCCAGCGTATCAGAGCCTACGCTGGAAAGGTTACCGGAAAGCATCCCAACCGGTGCCTGAGCAAAAACCGGTGTGCTGACCCATAACATTGCGCTCAGTAACGCCGTTTTGCTCCATTTCATCATCAGAATATCGTCCGTCAAGCCTAGGTTTTGACCGCATTCTCAGCTAAAACCGTAGGAACAATCAATCGCTTCGGTATGGTAAAGACAAAACGCGTCCCCAAACCGATTTCACTCATTACCTCTAAACGCGCATCGTGGTGACTCAGCGCATGTTTAACAATCGCCAGCCCAAGCCCACTTCCACCGGTTTGCCGCGAACGGGCTTTATCTACCCGATAGAAACGCTCAGTAAGACGAGGAACGTGCTCCAGCCCAATACCCGGTCCGTTATCACTGACCTGAAACTGAGCGCCCTGTGGCGTCAATTGCCAGCACACTTCGATTTTTGTACCGGCTGGCGTGTGATTGACCGCGTTATACACCAAATTAGATACGGCACTGCGCAACTGGTCTTCATTACCAAACACTTTAAGCTGTTCATTCACGCGGAAAGTAATCTCATGGCGACCGCTGCTTAACGCCTGAACCTCATGCTGCAAGAGCTTCAGCATCAGTGGAATATCCACTCGCTCATTCATATCCACATTAGGTGCTGCTTCGATTTTTGATAACGTCAATAATTGCTTCACCAAACCGTCCATCCGTTTGGTCTGCTCTTGCATGGTATTCAAGGCCTTATTGCGCAATGCCGGGTCCAGTTCCTGATCGTGCATCATTTCCAGATAGCCTTGCAGTACAGTTAACGGCGTCCGTAATTCATGGCTAACGTTGGCAAAGAAATTTCGCCGCGCGCCTTCCAGTTGACGCATCTGCGTGACATCTCGCGCCACCATCAGTAATTGTCCTTCCGAATAAGGCATAACGCGAAACTCAACGTAATGGCCATTATTTAGCTGCACGGTCAATGGGCGGCTGAATTCCTGCTGTTGCAGATAATAGGTAAACTCCGGGTAACGCAGCAGGTTAAGAATGTGCTGACCGTTATCTTCCGGCCAACGAAAGCCCAGTAAATTTTGAGCTAACCCATTACACCAAAAGATATTTCCCTCTACGGTCGTCATGACCACCGCATCGGGTAATGATTCAGCGCCGCTGCGGAAACGCTTGATCAACAGCGCCAGCTCACGCCGCCGCCGCCGATTACGCAGTTGCATCTGATAAAGACCATAAAACAACGGCTCCCAGCTCCAGCGTCCGGCCGGCGGCGTCATGCTTCGGTCTAACCATAGCCAATGAGAAAGTTTAAGCTGATTATAAAAATTCCAGATCAGCGCTGCCAATACTGAAACCAGTAATAGCCAGGGGAGATAACCAATGAAAAGCCCGAGTAATAGCGCGGGCAGACAAAAAAGTGCCAGCTCAATAGCCAGCCTTTTCCATGATAAGCGTTCTAGCACGACACATTCTCCGGCACTACAGACTCAATAGCGCGTTGAGAAACGGTATCCGGTGCCCCGGACGGTTTGCACCATTTTGTCATGCCCTTCGGATTCAAGCGCCTTGCGTAAACGGCGGATATGGACATCAACAGTGCGGTCTTCCACATAAACGTTAGTGCCCCAAACATAATTTAGCAACTGCTCGCGGCTGTAAACCCGCTCTGGGTGAGTCATAAAGAAATGCAGTAATTTAAACTCGGTTGGCCCCATGTCTAACGCTTTTTCGTTAGCCATGACCCGATGAGAAGAAGGATCGAGACTTAACCCTTGCATTTCAATCACTTCCTCCACAGCCATCGGTGAAATTCGGCGCATCACCGCTTTAATTCTAGCAACAAGCTCTTTGGGAGAAAACGGCTTGGTAATGTAATCGTCGGCTCCCACTTCCAGCCCACGAACCCGATCCTCTTCTTCACCACGGGCGGTCAGCATCATCACCGGAATATCCCGGGTCATGGCTTCACGTTTCATATGCTTAATAAACTGAATCCCAGAGCCGCCTGGCAACATCCAGTCTAGCAGTACCAAATCAGGGAAAGGCTCAGACAAACGCGTAACCGCGCTGTCATAATCTTCGGCTTCTAACGGTTGGTAGCCGTTTTGCTCCAACACAAAACACACCATCTCGCGAATCGGCGCTTCGTCTTCCACCACCAGTATGCGTCTTGCCATCGTCAATCCTGCCAATATGTTAGCGGTTGCTATTTGATTTCAGCGCCATTATGCGTCAGTTTTATGACAGTTTTATGAAAAAAACCATCCCTTTGCAGCCAATAAGCATAGCGGTTAACCGAAAGGGTGTTGCAAGGTTATTTCAGCAACTTTGCGAAGCCGTTCTGGGATTTCAACCAATCCCCCTTTTTAACCGCGACATCCCCTTCTCAACGTTTATAATCAGCCCCATTGTTAACCTGCCCTCGCGGGAGTTTTATGCGCATTATTCATACCTCAGACTGGCATTTAGGTCAGTATTTCTTCACCAAGAGCCGGGCGGCGGAGCATCAGGCCTTTTTACGCTGGCTTATCCAAAAAGTTGAAGAACATCAGGTTGATGCGCTAATTGTTGCCGGCGATATCTTCGACACAGGTTCGCCACCAAGCTACGCCCGTGAGTTATATAACCGCTTTGTGGTCGATCTTCAGCCTACGGGCTGTCAGTTAGTGGTTCTTGGCGGCAACCATGATTCTGTCGCAACGTTAAATGAGTCACGCGAACTGCTGGCCTATCTCAATACCAAAGTGATTGCCCACGCTAGCAGCGATCTGGAGCAACAGGTTTTCGTTCTAAACGATCGTGAAGATCAGCCCGGAGCCATTCTGTGTGCGATCCCTTTTCTACGCCCAAGAGATCTGATTGCCAGTCAAGCAGGAGAGTCCGGATCGCAAAAACAATTAGCACTACAAGAAGCCATTGCAGCACATTATCAGCAGCTTTATAACATGGCCATCAGCCTGCGCGAACGGCTAGCATTACCCTTGCCCATTATCGCCACGGGTCACCTAACTACCGTAGGCGTCAGCACCTCCGACTCAGTTAGAGACATTTATATCGGCACGCTTGACGCCTTCCCTGCTCAGGCTTTCCCACCCGCTGATTATATTGCTCTGGGCCATATCCACCGCGCTCAGCAGGTAGCAAAGTCAGAACATATTCGCTATAGCGGCTCCCCGATTCCTCTCAGTTTTGATGAACTGAATAAAGAGAAAAGCGTATTTTTGGTGGAATTCTCTGGGCAAAGCCTTGCCGGGGTCGAAACTCTGGCTGTCCCACAGTGGCAACCGATGCAATTAATCAAAGGGGATTTACGGCAGATAGAGCAACAGCTCACTGCTTTTAGCCAGCTTCCCGGTCCGCCGGTATGGCTGGATATTGAAGTGGCCACCCAAGACTATCTCAGCGATATTCAGCGACGCATTCAGGCATTAACGGAGAATCTCCCGGTTGAAGTGGTACTCCTGCGCCGCAGTAAAGAGCAGCGCCAAAGCAGTATTCATCAGCAAGAGAAAGAAACGTTGAATGAGCTAAGCGTTAGCGACGTCTTCGAACGTCGCCTCGCGTTAGAAACGGAGCTAACAGAACAACGACAGCAGAAAATGCGAGAAATGTTTCAACAAGTTGTCGATGAAGTCACGCTGAATGCCGATGCAAGAGAAGAATAAGTATGAAAATTTTAAGCCTGCGCCTAAAAAACATTAACTCATTACAAGGCGAGTGGAAGATTGATTTTACCGCCGAGCCTTTTGCCAGTAACGGTCTTTTCGCCATTACTGGCTCAACCGGCGCGGGAAAAACAACGTTACTCGACGCGATCTGCCTAGCGCTGTACCACCAAACACCACGGATAAAAGTCTCACCCAGCCAAAATGAGCTAATGACACGCCACACCGCTGAGTCACTGGCGGAAGTGGAATTTGAGGTAAAAGGTGTCAGCTATCGCGCATTCTGGAGCCAGCGACGAGCCAAAAACTCTCCTGAAGGCAATCTGCAAGCCCCTAAAGTTGAGTTAGCCCTATGCGCGGACGGTAAAATACTGGCGGATAAAGTCGGTGATAAATTGTCACTTATCGCCTCGATTACCGGGCTGGATTTCGGCCGTTTCACTAAATCCATGATGCTATCTCAGGGGCAATTTGCCGCCTTTTTGAACGCCGATGCTAACGATCGCGCCGAGCTGCTGGAAGAATTAACCGGCACAGAAATTTACGGTCGCTTATCCGAGCAGGTCTTTGAAAAGCATAAACAGGCTAAAGCCGAACTGGATGCCTTATATTTACGAGCCAATGGCATTGAACTGCTGAATGAAGAACAGCGGCAGGATTTACAACAACAGTTAGACACACTGCATCAGCAGGAACAACAGTTCAGCGTCGAATTACTTAACCTGCAAAATCAGGTCGCCTGGATTACGACTTTGCGCCAGTTGCAACATAATGTGCAGCAATTCGCTCAACAACATCTGCAGCTAGAAGAAGAGTATCAACAGGCACAGCCCGATCTCCAACGTTTGGCGCGCAGTGAACCCGCAGAAAAACTGCGCCCATTGCAACAAGAACGGAATCGCTGCCAGCAAGATTTGCGGCAAGCGCTGCAACATATCGCGACCTTAAAACAGCAGCAACAGCAACAACAGCTGCGGCTCTCGCCGCTGACGCTAGCCTTGGAACAGGCCACCAGCGCCCGGCTACAGCATGTTGAACGGCAGCGCGAGCTGGAAACCCTGATTGAACAGCATATCATTCCGTTAGACAACCATATTGCCGAACAACGGAAAACCTTGTCGCAACTCGATGAGGAGAAACTTCAACAGCAGAATAAAACGCAGAAAAGCCAGCAACAGCTTGAACAAGATGAACGCCTGCTAGTGGAAACACATCAGGGGCTGCAACAGCTAGCTGACTACGTTCAGCAAAATACTCATCATCAACATTGGGAAAAGCATCTGCCGCTATGGAAAGAACAGTTCCGTCAACAGCGCAGCCAACGTCAACAACTCGCTGATAATCAGCAAGTTTTACAACAACAAGCGACACATATCGTTGAGTTGCAACAGAAACTCGCCGTACTCAGAGCTCAGTGCGAACAGCAGCAGGCAACATTGGCGCAAGCCACAATTCAGGCTGAAGCCAGCAAACAACGGCTGGAGGCGCTGGAAAAACAGCACCCTCAGGCACAATTGCGTCAACGGTTTGCTGAACTTAGCGAGCAAAGAAATACCCGCCAGAGGCTCGCTGCCTTATCACCTCTGGCTTTACAGCTACAGGCCCAACACCAGAAAAACCAACAATATCTGCTTGATCAAAACCAGAAACTGTCACAACTCGAGCAGCAGTTGGTAGAAAAAAGACAGCAATACGCCCAACAAAAACAGCACCTTGCTGATTTGGAAACGCTATGGGATCGCGAAAAACAGATTGTGACATTGGCAGCAGAAAGAGCCCAATTGCAGTCAGGAGAAGCCTGCCCACTGTGCGGCTCCCTTGAACACCCGGCTATAGCTGAATATCAAGCAGTAAAACCGTCCGAAACTGCGATTCGCGTGGAGACATTACGCGCACAGGTTGATGAGCTGTCTAAGACGGGCAGCGGATTAAAAGCCGAAAAAGAAAATCTGCAGCAGCAAAAATCACGTCTGGAACAAGAATTACTACAAAGTGGTCAGCAGTTAGCTGAACACCAGCAAAACTGGCTGGCGTTGACCGCGCGGTTAGCTCTGAATTTCACGCTGGATGAACCGACGCAGTTAACTGCGTGGCTAGATCAACAGGAGCAGGAAGAGCAAAAATGTCAGCAGAAACTGTCCGAATTTGAGCAACTCAACCAACAATATCAGCAGGCAAAAGACACATTGGTTCAAGCCGAGCAGAATCAGCAGAAGAACCTGAATGAAGTCGGCCTGCAACAACAACGCCTGCAAAACATTCAGCAAGCTCAGCTGCAGTTACAGCAGACCGACCAGCGTCAGCAGGACGAATATCGACTACAGCAACAGGATTTCCTCAATACATTAATCAAGCTCGATCTACAGCAGCCTGAGCCGGAGCAGCAAACTGAGTGGCTAGATCTACGGGAATATGAATGGCAGCGCTGGCAGCAGAACCAGCAGCTTCAGCAACAGCTGGTATTACAACAAAAAACGCTGGAAACGCGGATAGAAAGCGAGCGCCAGCACCAAAAAGAGTACCACGACCAATTATTGAATCTAGAGCAAAAGCTCAGTCAGGCACACCGTGCGTTACAGCAATATATTCAACAACGCCACAGACTATTTGGCGATAAGGTTGTTGCAGACGAACGGCAAAAACTGCGAGCAGAACAACAGCAAGTCGAGCTAGCGCAACAGGCCGCCGCCGAAGCACTGCAACAGTTGCAGTCTCAGTTGAGTCGATTAGGCGGTGAATTAGCTCAACTGGAACAGCAGTTGAAGCAATATCAGCAGAAGGCCAGCCAAACTCAGGCCGAATTCCAACAGGCTCTTGCCGCGAGCGTGTTTGATACTGAAGTCACGTTTGCCGCAGCTTTATTAGATGAAAGCCAGCGCCACTCTTTACTCCAGTTGCAACAGCAGTTGAATGAACGCTTGCAGCGAGCACAGATCCGCCTACAACAAGCGAATGACAATCTAAACCAACACATGAAACACTGCCCGTTGGGTATCGACCCACACAGCGATTTATGCGAGCGGCAAGGAATCACAGAGCAGATGGCTCTGCAGCTAAAAGCTAACACCCTGCGTCAAGGGGAACTGCGTAATCAGTTAGAGAGCGATACACATCGACGAGCCAGCCAATCAGCCCTGTTCGAGCAGATAAAACATAACCAGCAACAATACGACGACTGGAGTTACCTCAATCAACTTATCGGTTCAAAGGAAGGCGATAAATTCCGTAAGTTTGCTCAGGGTTTGACTCTCGATCATCTGGTTTATCTGGCTAACAACCAGCTTAACCGGCTGCATGGCCGCTATTTACTCCAACGGAAAAGCAATGATGCACTGGAGTTACTGGTCGTAGACACCTGGCAGGCCGATGCCGTTCGGGATACCCGCACGCTTTCAGGAGGTGAAAGTTTCCTGGTCAGCCTGTCTCTGGCATTAGCCCTTTCCGATCTGGTCAGCCATAAAACCAGTATTGATTCGCTGTTCCTTGATGAGGGCTTTGGTACTTTGGATGCCGAAACGCTGGATACCGCGCTAGATGCTCTCGACAGCCTGAATGCAACGGGCAAAACCATCGGTGTGATCAGCCACGTCGAGGCAATGAAAGAACGCATCCCGGTGCAAATTAAAGTTAAGAAAATTAATGGATTAGGTATTAGTAGGCTTGATAATACTTTTGCAGTTAATTAAAGGCAGTGTTATGGAAAGATGAAGCAAGAAGCAGCCGAAATCCAAGCTCAGACCGTAAGATTACTACAGATCAACGAGTGAATGCCTAGTGAACTTTGAATCTGGAGTCTGTGGCATTAAGCATTAAGCATTAAGCATTAAGCATTAAGCATTAAGCATTAAGCATTAAGCATTAAGCATTAGGCATTAGGCATTAGGCATTAGGCATTAGGCATTAGGCATTAGGTATTAGGTATTAGGTAAATTAGCACCGTTTACTATTAATCTAATGCCGCTTTCGCCAGCCAATAGCCGCTTATTACAGGTAGAGAAAGGCGGCTATTCCTATTCTCTAATACATAATGAAACTAAGCGCCGCGTAGAGATTTAGCATGTATTCGGTATGAACATAGCCATAGATAAACAAGGGCAACGGACGAAGCGATTAGCCGCCAAACTGCCCTAATAAGATTCCTGATATGCCTGTAGTCACCCGAAAGAGCAATGATCAGGCAATCACACTATTGCTGCGGCCACAGCCATGCGGCACCACGCACGCCGCTGGAGTCACCGTGTATCGCCTTGCGAATCGGCGTTTCACACTCCCCACCGAAGACCCACGGACGTATCAAATCAGGCAATGTACAATACAAACGATCGACGTTACTCATCCCGCCGCCCAATACAATCACATCCGGATCGAACAGGTTAATCACGTGAGCCAGTGATTTCGCGAATCGTTGCTCATAACGTTGCATCGCCTGCTCGGCAATCACATCGCCTTGTTCCACAAGAGTAATAATTTCATAACCTTTCAATGGCTTGCCGCTTAAACGAAAATAATCCATAGCAAAGCCCGTTCCTGACACAAAGGTTTCGATACAGCCCTTCTTACCGCAATAGCAGGGAACCTCTAATTGATAACGCCGTTCCTCCTCATCCTGCCACGGCAACGGATTATGCCCCCATTCACCGGCGATACCGTTTCCACCAGAATGAACACGCCCGCCAATAGCGATACCCGAACCACAGCCGGTACCAATAATTGCCGCAAAGACCAAATGTTTCCCTGCTCCGGCACCGTCTGTTGCTTCGGAAACAGCCAGACAGTTAGCATCATTAGCCAGTCTGACTGGGCGGGCAAGCAAATCAGATAAATCGCGATCCAACGCCTGCCCATTCAACCATACCGAATTGGCATTTTTTACTTTCCCACTAAAGGGGGACAAAGTGCCCGGAATACCTACCCCAACGCTTCCTTTCTCGCCAGTCGCTTCCTCCGCATCCGTAACCAAACTGGCAATAGCCGATAGCGTTTGATGATAGTCATGACGAGGCGTTTCAATCCGCTTACGAAAAAGCTCTCGTCCATCATTCGCCAATGCAATGACTTCTATTTTAGTACCACCCAAATCTATACCAATGCGCATTGCGCCTCACCTCATTGAGCTGATGACTTTATTTTTAGCGAAATTTTTTGCGTCATTCCGCAAACTCAGACGTGCCAATTATTAGCTATTGCATACTAGTTTGGACAATCATTATGCATCTCACAATCTTTGCATTTATCTATTTGACGCTACCGACAATTTAAATAATTCATCACCCTCAGCAAGCGATGAGTTGCAGTGCTTTTTCACGCAACATTTCGATTCAGACCCAAATTCATCACGCTATTTTGCTAGGGACTGCGGCTTCAATTCGTTATCATGCCGCCCTGCGTTTGATTAACACGCGTGCTTTTAGCGCGCCCGAGCTAGGGATAACACTATGCTGTGGTTTAAAAATTTAATGGTTTACCGTTTGAGCCGGGAAGTTTCACTGTCTGCGGACGAAATGGAAAAACAGTTAAGCGCCCTGTCTTTCACCCCGTGCGGCAGCCAAGATATGGCAAAGACCGGTTGGGTGCCTCCGATGGGCTCTCACAGCGATGCTTTAACCCATACAGTTAATGGGCAAATCATTATTTGTGCGCGTAAAGAAGAAAAAATCCTGCCTTCACCGGTGATTAAGCAAGAGCTACAGGCCAAAATCGAGCGTCTGGAAGGTGAGCAGCACCGCAAACTGAAGAAAACGGAAAAAGACTCGTTAAAAGACGAAGTTCTGCATAGCCTGTTACCGCGCGCTTTCAGCCGTTTTAACCAAACATTCCTATGGATTGATACGGTTAACGATTTGATTATGGTCGATGCGGCCAGTGCCAAACGCGCCGAAGACACGCTGGCGTTGCTGCGTAAAAGCCTAGGCTCACTGCCTGTCGTGCCTTTGACTTTAGAAAACCCTATCGAACTGACATTGACCGAATGGGTTCGCTCCGGTGAATTACCTGCCGGTTTCGCGTTGATGGACGAAGCAGAACTGAAGGCTATTCTGGAAGAAGGCGGCATTATCCGCTGCAAGAAACAGGCTTTAGTCAGCGATGAAATTGCAGTACATATCGAAGCGGGTAAATTAGTCACCAAATTGGCACTGGACTGGCAAGAACGCGTGCAACTGGTACTGTCTGATGACGGTTCACTCAAACGTCTGAAATTCTCAGACGCACTTCGCGAACAAAATGATGATATCGATAGGGATGATTTCGCCCAGCGTTTCGACGCCGATTTTATTCTGATGACCAGCGAACTGGCAGCATTGATCAAAAACCTGATTGAAGCTCTGGGTGGCGAAGCACAACGCTAAGTTTGCCGCGCATTTGAAGACGTTGCCCCCTCTGGCATGGAGAGGGCAATATTTTGATTAGCTTAGGTATTTGCACAGATAAGCAGAGGCTTCTGCAACTTGCAGATTAAATTCGCTCTGTCCAGGAATGTAAAAAGTTTCTCCCGGCATAAACACCTGCCAGTCAGGAGAACCAGGGATCAAAACTTTCAATGCCCCAGTAATTACCGTCATTTCCTCGGGTTGGGCGGTACTGAAAGTATATTCCCCTTCTTCCATTACCCCAACGCTCGCGCGCCCAATGCTGCTACTGTCATAACCGATGGACTTCACTTTCCCGGTAAAATATTCATTAAATTTCAGCATAGTTTGGCACCCGCATCCTAATCATTGATGAGATTTCATATTAGGGTCACAGCATTCATTCTGTCACTGATTATTACGACAAAATGCGATCGCAGGCCAATTCATAGGGGTGGTTGCTGATAAAGCGAACAATAGAGGTAAAAAAACCGGGGCAATCGGCCCCGGTGATGATAACAACAGAAGAATTATCTAATCACAGCGTTACATAATCAGTTCAGCAGCCAGCTTCGCCACCAGCACGTTCGATAACAGAACCGGTATTCCGAGCCGACGTTGTAAAAAATCCCGATGTTTTTGGTGATAGCCAATGCAATCCAGCACAATAACCTGCGCCCCCTGCTGCAGCAGCGTTTGCGCAGCTTGCTCAAGTGTCGGCTCATCGGCCAGATAAGGGCTGGCGACGGCGAAACAGGGAGGTGAAGCCAGCATTCCCCACTTGGCGGCCTGCTGTTCAATTTGGTCTAAGAGTGGCACTACGATCCCGACCTGATGATCGCTGACAATCGCAGCGATCAACGGTGGAATGATGCGATCCGGCTCCAGCAACAATGCTTCGCGGGTTTTCAAATGATGAAACTGCCCGGTACATAACAGTAAAATAATGCGGCATCCCTGAACTTCAAGCTGCTCAATTTTCTGCTGTAAACCTCGTTCAACTTTATTTGCATCCAAAGAAACCTGAGTGCCATCGCTCAAACGCGAAACCAGCACATGGTCGCCGCGCTCAATTGGCTGATATTGTTCCTCCACCTGCTTCCAATCCAGCCCATCCAGCAGGCCAATATGCATAACCTTATCCGACGGTAGGTATTGGGATAACAGCGGCATAATATCGCTGCGCGGTGCCTGGCCTATGGTTAATGTTGCCAATGACGCATTCATAGGACGACTTCGCCATGTTCGGGCTGGCGCTGTTGTAGATGTATCAAAGGGCCATAAAGTGCAATAAGCCGTGCATATTCTGATTCGTCATAAAACTGACAGGTTCCGCGGCCAAACTCTTTCGCTACTTCTACGGCAAATTTTACTGCGAGCGCGATATCTGTCTCATGGCTGGCACCGGTTCCACAGCCGGGAACTACCGACTGAGTACAAATGGCGACGCCAACCACCGGCGATGAAGTAGCCGTTGAGGGCTGCAAAATACTGTTCAGGTGATGCACGCCATTACCATAAGGAGTGATATCAGGAATAGTAATAGGGAATGTAACGGCATGGCTTCCACTGGTCATCTCCATAATACGCAGCAAATCTTCGGCGACGCGCAGGATATAACCTTGCTTAACCGTAGGTGATAACGCATAGCCTTTATGATTGATGATGCGATTACCTTTAGTGGTATCAATTGATAAAATTGCATCCGCTTCCAGCATCACCTCGTTATTATTCATGGTGATGTCATCAATAGGGGAATCCATAAAATCGACGGGATCGTGTGGCCGAGTTGGCGCATTGGGGCAAATATGAGTGGTAATCACCACATCACCGGCCAAAATATCGCCTTTACTACGCATTTCCGCCAGTTTCAGCGCGCTGGAAATTGCTGCAATGGCGCCGTCAGCATCAGAAACCACACCAATGCGTACAGGTCGCGCACCAATACCGCCCAAACGACCAATGATGCCCAGCGTCGGTGCCGTGCCGCCCAAAGTTTTACCCGCACTTCCCACAATTTCTATTCGTACAAAATCCGTGCTGCCTTTTGGCCCCGTGGCACGGACCGTGCTGGCCTTAACTCCTGAATAATCAACAAACAGTTCCACGATATCCTGACCAGAAACATGGGCACTATCAATCAATTCAAAAACGCGTAATGTTTGTTGCAAGCTCATCAGGAATATCCTTCATCATTAGGTCTCAGTAGGCAGCGGCATAGCTATTTGCCCTTACTGGATAAAATGGAGCTAAAGAAGCTGTACAATGCGTCGCCAGCAATAAAACCTGCCGCCATAATTTGCATTGGTGTACGCCCCTTTTCGCCCCAACATTGAGTAATCAAAATGCGTAAAGCAATTCCTAGTACCACGGCCCAGCCGGCTAGCGCGTTATTGATCAGTAATCCCGTCGCCAACAGTATCCCAAGTTGACGTTTTGGGCCGCCAATCAGCTGAATAATTGCGCCTGGAATAGCCCAAATCATCAGGCTAAACGCGATGCCCGACTGCGCACCGGCCTCAATGGTTTTGGCATAAACACGCGCCACCGGCGGAACTAAATCCTGTGTGAAATACCCCATATGAGTGAACCACACCACTGGAATCGCGATAACAAAAGCAATCAGCGCCGCAAATAACTGGATTTTTCGCCCTATCAGCTCCTGCTTCAGATCTTTACCGTATCCGCGCAGAATAAATCCGGCTTTCAGATCAAAGCCCATATCAGCAAAAGCAGGCCCAGTTGCCGCAGTAAAACCGGTTAAGATGCATAATGCCAACGGCGGAAAGCCGATCAAAATACCGACGATCAGTGTGATTAAAGCAACGGCAAAAGCCGGGAACCAACCGGAGTGCATCGCTGCAATGCCAACGATCAGTTCGTGAATAAAAGCGGCAAAAGCGGCATAAAAAATAAAACCAATCAACATGCCGGTAGACATATCGCTGTACAACCCACCAGCCAGCGCCAGCAAGGTTGCAATCACGACATAGCCCACGGCACCAATACCGAGAGCTTTACGAACCTCCGTTGCCGGTTGGGTATGGTTCGTTTTATCCGATACTTTATTGCTACGAATCACCTGAATGACCTGAATCAGAGCCACTAATCCGGCTCCGACCATCACGCCGTGGGGAATATAATTGGCATTAATATCAAATCCGGTAAGGGGTTCAATGTAGGCACGAATCAATAATCCCACGCCAAACATACTCAATGCCCAAATATTACCGATAAAGGCGGTGCCAAAGGCGGCCATCGGAATTTTGAACATGGCCCCGACGACGCCAATTCCTACGCCTGCGACCAACAGCCAGGCATGACGGCCCCCTTTGTCACCGGCTTTAATCGCTTCTGCGGCTGCAACGCCCGGCGGCCAAGCATTTTCTGCTGGGAAAATTTTGGTATCGAATAATCGATAGAGTAAATAGGCATCCAGTAACATCGCGGCGGCGACGCCACAAAACATCGGTAAAATTAGCTCTGGTTGCCCCATAACATAAGGAACAGCAATAGGCATCAGCAGGCTATTTGCAGCGCCAAAGGTTGCCGACGAAATAACGGTTTGTGCCAGATTTTGTGTATGAATGGATCGATAGCGTTGAAAAAACTTTAGAGGGATCCGAGCCAATAACATGGCAAATAACGCACCAATGATTGAAGTATTGGGTGTCACCCCTAAAGTTGTAATCAACTGGACGCCAATAATTGCGCCAATAATAGAAAGAAATATCATCACAACCAGCGTGCCAATATCCCTTAGTTGATTCCCTGATGTCTGCTGCATTTTTTCTCCCTGAGTTTCGCTGGTGTTAGCGCTAGCTATCAAATAACACGATAATATTAGTTCCCTGGTGAGGCGCTAATTTGGTTATCTATTAATGGCCAAACTCCTATCAATGGAGTTTATTTGGCTCACAGGTCTTCCCATGGAGAAATAAAGAAAATAAAAAACATTATTTAAAATAAAACTTTAATTTATAAGTCTTAGCAAGCTATAGATTATTATTTTTTAACCAGTAATCATCATTTAATTTTTCAGCTAATAATCTGGTTGTAGAAATTAAGGCTTCAACATATTCACTGGGATAAAACGGGGGTTCATCCGGACTCGGAAAAGACAAACATAGCCCAATCGTTTCACTGCGATGCTTATTGCTGATGTTGGTCGCGATTGAGCTAACGCCTTGTAAAGTCTCATTACGAGCAAAAGTCCAGCCAACCTGGCGTGCCGTTGCCAGCTTATCTAATAATGCCGCCAGATTCTGCGGAGCATTGGCAGAGCGTGGTTTATAAGAGCCAAAATGTTCACGAACCTCATCGTCACTCTGGCGAGCCAAAATAGCCCTACCCACTGAGGTTTCCGCGGCAGGTGAGCGCGTACCAACCGGCGTAACCACCGGTAAAAACTGCTGCCCCTGAAACATTCGCAAAACCATAATCTCCTGCCCATCCAGCGCAGAGATATAACCGGTGCAGCGCGTTATTTGACTCAATTTAATCATCATTGAAGCAGCCATATCGACTAAAGGCGTAGAAAGATATTGGCTGGATATTGATAATAATAAGCGACCAATATGATACAGCCGCGTATCCGGATCTCGCTCTAATAAACCTTCCGATTCCATTGTCATTAATAAACGTGACGTCGTACTTTTTGGCAATCCTAATTGGTTAATAACATCGCTAAATGAAATCCCCGGATGAGCATGCATGACGTTTTGTTTGGCAAATAACTTTAGTACTGCCGAAGCATTTTCTAATGTGCTCATTTTAAATGAGTTCCAATATATGAAACTAAGTTCCCGATTGAATGAAATAAAACTAGAAGCCTTCTATCACATCGTCAAGTTTTTTATTTAATTTAAATTAAAATAATTAGCTAATGCACATATTTTATAATGAAACATTGAAGTTTTTATCGAAGAAAAACGAAAAAGAACAAGTTTAACGCTCATTAATTACGGAGTGGCAGGATAAAACGCTGATAACCGCAAAGATATAATTACTCAAAATTATGAAAATAATGCTCTGATATTTAATTACCTGTAGAAACTAAATAACGCCTTCCCCACAATATCTTTGCTGAAAATATAGGCTTTACTGAAAATATTGACTAAAACACCGTTCACGATTTTAGTACAACCGAAGGTCAGGCGTATCAGTCAAAGATTACGTAAGATATAAACGGCCAATGAAGCTTCAAATACGATGATTGAAATCGACCAGAAAGCCGGCATGAAATTACTGTGTTGACGAAGATAAAGCTTGATATGTCTCATCAGTCTCGCCTTAATTGGCATCCGATGCAGGTAAACAGAGGATTTACGCTGAAATTATTACGTGGGATATAATTGTACTCCTGCTATACAACCCAGACAATAATGACGAGAAAAGTCACGGCAAAAACATGCCACTCACCTGACTAACGGCTCTTGTGATGAAACACCGTTGATAGAAATGAAAAACGGCGATAAATCGCCGCGTTAACTCAAATTTTCACCTGTAGCCAATTATTTCACCGTAGCATCAGCCAATAATTCCAGAATTTGTTGTACCACTGACCGTGGGTCCTGACTGGCATCAAGGACATAATGGGCAACCTCTTGATACATCGCCTCCCGAACAGCCAGTACATCCTGTATTTCTTCAGCAATAGGTTTACCCGTCAAACTTGGCCGCTGCGCGTCTTCAGGCTCCTCGGCTAATCTCTCGGCCAAAATATCCGCTGGCGCACGCAGGTAAATCACTATCCCTTGACGATGCATAAAGGCCCGATTCTCTGCCGCGAGTACCGCGCCGCCTCCGGTAGCCACCACAGTTTTAGGTGCAGTAACTTCCTGTAATGCCAAACTTTCCCGCAGCCTGAACCCTTTCCAACCCTCTTTGGCGACCACTTCTGCCACCGTGAGCTGGCTGCCTTGCTGCATAAATAAATCTGTGTCGATAAATTGATATCCCAACGCCTGCGCCAACGCTTTCCCTACCGTTGTTTTACCCGCACCGCGTGCACCTACCATAAAGATAGTTCGAGTCATTGCCTGATCGTCCTTTTGCATCAAATTCTCTGGATAAGGTTTATGCATTAAAAAACCGGTCACCACCATGGACCGGTCCCATAGAAAGTAAACATTTGCTGGCTTATCGACAGCCAAAGCAAATAATACCTGTAATTAGTAGTAGTGCAAACTTTACGAAATCGTAAATTATACGATACACCTTATTTTCAAGTACTCCTCAATAACCTGAGGGGCATTTGTATCAAAAATCTACGCTCGCCCTCAACACCAACTGCCGCGGCTCGCCTATCGCCACGCGATAACTGTTACCACTGGAAGGATAGTAGGTCGTATCGAACAGATTTTTCACATTAAGTTGCCATTTCACGCGGTAATTCTGAATTGGCAAGGTATAAGCGATAAAGGCATCTGCCACGGTATAGTCGCCCAGAGTAAAACTGTTTGCTGCATCTCCCGCACGCTTTCCAACATAACGCACACCTGCGCCAAGCCGTAAGTCGTCCCCACCATACAGTCCGGTAGAACCCATTTCTTTGGTAAGGAACAAGGAAGCGCTGTTGCGTGCCACGTTCGCCATCTGATTGCCTTTATTTTTCGGATCTTCCGTCACCCGTGCATCGGTGTAGGCATAGGTCGCAACGGCGCTGACGCTATCGGTCAACTGCCCCGCCACATCCAGCTCTACGCCCTGCGAGCGTACGCGACCTGCGGTTCGGGTCACAGTTTCAGTGCCGATAAGCTCATTCACCATGACATTACGTTTGGCAATATCAAACAATGCCAGAGTTCCGGTCACTCCGTTGGCCATTTCGACCTTGCTTCCCACTTCCCAGGATTGCCCCTGCTCCGGCGGCAATTCACCGATTTGGGTCGCAATAGATGAGTTGGGTTTGAAGGATTCGCTATAACTACCGTACAAAGACACTTCTGGCGTCAACTTGTACACCACGCCGGTGCGTGGGATCAATTTGCTATCTGAACTCTGCGTATTGATGATAAACGGGCGCCCTTTGCCAGCAAAAACGTCAAAACTGTCATAACGCAGCCCGGCTAACAAAATCCATTTATCACCTAATTCAATAGAATCCTGCGCAAACCAGCCGTAACTTTTAAGATTTTCACGCTGATCGCTGTCTTTGGCACTCACCAGCGTTGAAGGCTGCATCAAACCGTAAATCGGATCATAAATATTAAAATCGGCGTTTTTCTTACCGCGAATCATATCGCCACGATAGGTGCGGTTATCTTCATAATCAAATCCGACCAAGACTTGATGCCCTACGCTTCCCCAAGTCAAATCTCCGTTCAAGGTTGCCTGCACCGCTTGTGCACGGCTCACTGCACTGGCGGTGGCGTCAGCCTGGCGGGTTAGTGCACCGGTATTTTCATTCAGAGACAGTGCCCGAGCCTGATTATCGCTATAACGATTACGGTTATAAGCATAGGTCAGAGAGCCTTTCCAGCTGTCATTCAGCTCCTGATCTATCTGTAGCGTAATGTTGTCCTGATCGCCGCGCGTAGCGTTGAAAGGTTCGTCGAAACGACGTTTACGTGGCGTATCGACCGGTTTGCCGGTGCGTGAATCAATAATGGTGCCGCGATCGAAAGGCGTGAGGTATTCCATATGTTCGTAGGCCAAACGCACGGTTGTCGTTTCGCCATACCACATCAGTGAAGGGGCGATAACCGTTTGACGATTACGACCAAAGTTACGCCAATAATCGGTTTCATCGTGATCGACAATCATACGGTAAGCAAAGCCGGATTGCCCCAGCGGGCCGGTCACATCTAACTGACCGCCGCCACCGTTAAAACTGCTGCCCCAACCTTCTACATGAGTACGCTGCACCAGCCGCGGTTTCTTAGTGATAACGTTAATAACGCCGCCCGGCTCACCCATTCCGTACAGCATTGAGGCTGGCCCTTTCAACACTTCTACCCGCTCGGTAGTCGGCGTGAAATTACGCGCCTGAGCCGAACGAACGCCATCCCGTAAAATCGATCCGTCGCGATTATCGCCAAAGCCGCGTTTCATCAGCGCATCCTGCGTCCCGCCCAACGTATTGGACTGCGTGATACCGCTGACGTTATATAACGCTTCATCAATACTTCTCACCGCCTGATCGCGCAATACCTGCGGAGCAACCACATTGACCGCCTGCGGTACATTTAACAAGTTGGTTGAGGTTCGCGTTCCGGTCGTTGATGTGGTGGGCTGATAGCTATCGGAATCTTCTTCGCTAAGCTGGCCAATCACTACCATTTTGTTGTTTTCACTGTGCGGCACAGTTTCAGCTTGAGCGGCTGGCATCGCTACCAGCAAAGGCAGACTAAGCCAATGCAAGCGACGAATATCACTGATTATCATTGTTGAAGTTACTCCAATAAGTCCCTGAAAAAGTTAACGGCAAAAATTGTTCATATAATTGTTGGAATGTTTTTTGTGGGTCGATATCGGCAAAAAGATCGGGGTAAAACGCTTTGGCAAACATCTCCACCGCCACAACGTGGTAAGGGCTAAGATAAAAGTTGTGCCACATGCTGTAAGCCCGGTGCTGCTGAACAGCATTCAAGTGAGAAATGATGGGCTGCCCAGCCATTAACTGCTGAAAACTGTGCTGAGCCTGGCTGGCGCTCACCATCGGTCCTAATTGCAGGCTAGAAAGACGCTTACCCGTTGGGCCAGCCATACCGGTAGCAATATAAACGTCTGGGTTGGCCATCAGAATGGTTTCAGGATTCAGCTCGCCGTAGACCGTTTTAATTCGCGAGCGAGCAATATTGTCCCCGCCGGCGAAATCAATCAAATCGCCGAGGCTACCGCGGGAAGCGGTAGTACAGCAGCTTTCTCTACGCCCCAAATGCAACTGAAGCATCACCGTGGGCTTCGGCCCCTGATGTTGTGCCAGCCGTTGTTGGATAACCTGCATATGTTGCTGATAAAAATTGATGAACTGCTCTGCTCTCGCTTGGCGGTTCAGTAACTCCCCCAATAATCGGATGCTAGGAACCGTGTTATTTAGCATATCGACACGTAAATCGACGTACACCACTGGGATACCGGCCTTGGATAATCCGCTAAGCATGACTTCTTCATCGGCATCATTTTTGGCAAAGCGCGGCAACACCACCACGTCGGGATGAAGCTCTATGATTTTCTCGACGTTTATCTGGCGGATATTCCCTTGCGCGATCATGGGTACTTTTTCAATATCAGGGAATTTCTCAACGTATTGCTGCCAACTTTGAGCATCGTAATAGGCTAAATCCCCCGGCCAGCCGATAATTCGCTGAGCCGGATTGCCCTCTTCAAGTAACGCTAAGGTATAGAGCATTCGGCTCTCGCCTAAAATTATGCGCTGGGGATTCTCAGGTACCGCAACCTGACGCCCCATAATATCCTTGAGGTTTTTTGCCTGAGCGTTAAATGACATTAATAACAGGCAGGTTATTAATATTCTTGAAATTATTCCCATGATGCTTCACTAAAAACAAATAATCGCGCATGATAATGGTTATCACTTGCATTTTCAATTTATTTGAAATCAATAAAACACAAAAAGAGGAATGCCCGGTGAAGCATTCCTCTAAACTATTTTATGTTTCTGTTTGACCATTAATCTGTATTCCATACTGCTCCCTTTGATTAACAAAGTTCACGAGGCTGGCAGATATAAACTAAGGCGGGAGGGAAATTTCTGACTACGCGGATTTTCTTCCAGGTAAAATAGCGAGATAACAAAGGCTCGGACAAATGGCTATATTGAAACAGTATCAATGCCCCATTGCGTTGCCGTAATCTTTGTTGAGTTTGCTGCAATATTTTCATGCTGATTTTGGTTGGTATAGACAGTAAAGGCAGGCAACAGAAAATGGCGTCGTAATGTAAATCCAACAGCTCTGCCGAACGCGCCGCAACCTGTAAACGCGGATCGTCAATTTTATTCAATTCATCAATAAAGTGAGATTGGATCTCATAGGCCTGTAGCCTCGCATCCTTTTCCATTCGCGATAAAATCCGCCGAGTCAAAACACCATCCGCAGCCCCTAATTCCGCGATTGTCATCGCCGGTATCCACTCAACCTGATTCAGCATGGTTTGGCACAGCCAAGGAGATGAAGGCGCCAAAGTGCCAACAGTACGCGGTGAGGCAATGAACCGCTGAATATATGAGAACTGACTTTTAAAATTACGTCGCACGGTGTTTAACATAGCCTGTCCCATTAAGTCCGGATAGACCACAATAACACCTTAAAAACCGGAATATCTCTTTAAGATTGTTCTAAGAGTCGGTTATTTTTTTCGTAACAAAAATAGCCTATTACCGCCATACAAAGCGTTTTTTTTCCTAGCCGAAATATCATTCGGTTAATTTTGGATAATCAAAATCGGCAAATAAAAAGGGTCCCGATTGGAAGCTACAGCCTGCTAAAGCTATAACTTTCAATCGGAACCCTTACGCCCTCAGCGAAATTTAAGAGATATTATAAGTGCTAAGAATTTATTGATTAGCGATAAATTTCAGCGCTGGCCGTATAGTTACTTGAATCACCGGGGGAACTGATGCCAATGACACGATAATGGCTGGCGCCGTCAGCAACGGCCTTGGCGTTTAATGCGGCCTCAACGTCGCTTGGTGAGCCGCTAATGCCGGATACGGAAACTACGCCCATTGCCTGCAATTGGCTCGCCTGTTCGCGATTGACTTCTTGGGCAGCCAGGCTTGAAAAAGAAGCGGTAGCGATAATCGCTGCGGTAATAACGGTTAATAGTTTCATTTTTAGCTCCAACTTTCTGATTATTCTCAGTGCTCAGTGAGATTAATTATGCGCGAAATAATGAAAGCGGACGTAATGCTGAGTAAAGAAGCTCAATCATTGTGGGGAAACTAAGGAGGAATTGATTTAAGTTATTTCGCCAAAGGAATGGCTGAAAATGCTAGTAATATAGACAACTTTGCCCTCTAATAAAACAACCTTTAGAGTTGGCTTAAACCAAAGGATAAACAGCTTCAACGAATGATTTTATATATGAACAGAAATGCAATTGGCGATCTTGCCACCCTTACCAAACATCACGAATAGAGGGAAAAAAATGGTGCTGTTAAGAGAGTTGGCTTCAGAAGAACTGGATGCCTATCGAAATTTCTTTATTGGGGAGTACGCTGAAGACCTTAGTGCTAATTGCGGCTACAGTCAGGATAAAGCACGACATCAAGCTCAACTATCCTTCGTTCAATCACTACCAGACGGTATTAATACGGTAGGGAATAAAATTTACCGGATTGAAAATAACTATCGTTTAGTGGGTTATCTTTGGTACGGATTAAATGACGGCGGCACTTCGGTTTATATTAAGGATTTTTGCATATTGTCTGAATTTCAGCAGCAAGGATTCGGAAAAGCCAGCCTGCAAGCTTTAGAAGCAGAACTCATCACACAGGGAATTTTTGAAATTAAGCTACGGGTAGCGGCAGATAACCCACGAGCCAAAAAACTGTATGAACAATTCGAATTCACCGTTACCGGATTCAATATGGCTAAAACACTAGATAAGCCATAGCTTGGTGTTCGCCTTGGCAACGGCTTAGCATAAAATAATTGATCTTTACTGCGAAGCAAAGACGCCAGTAGCTTTGAAGCTATTTTTGCAATACCTATCAACTGACTCGATACAGTCTGAACACTGCGGGTGATCAGGCCATGACTGATTTCATGCAGGTAAGTTTAACTGCATGAATAGGATGGTCGTTATTCACCATCCAAATTCTGTAATTGATTTCGATAAGATTTTACTTTTTGGCGCTTCTTAAACCAAATGGTAAATGACACTACAAAAATACCGCCAGCCAGCGTCAAAACACCCATTTCTTGCTGATAAAACAGCATGATAATAAAATAAACAGCAGAAATAATTGCAACCCACTTCGCCGTATGACCAACAGAGTTTTTTTCATTAGTCAGACGGCGGATATGCTCTTCCTCGCTAATTCCCATCATTTGTCCCCTCTGTGAGTGAACTTATAATATTGGGCCAGACGTATGATAATACAACATAATTTTCTGTTTTAATTTTCATCGCTCAGGAAGAATCTGATTGACCTTTTCCAATCAAAAGAATTTGAGAGAAAGCACCTTCAGTGATCGCCGCTAGATTCCATCCTGAAATTTTCTGGCCTTGAGGCTTTGCTGCTTTTCCAGCTCAAAGATCGCTCGCTGCAACCCCTTTTCCTGCATTGGAGACAACTTGGGGAATTTAAAACTCAGGCGCTGCATAGTGACGGTTTCGCCTTTGTTGCTAATAACTTTTTTATCTACTGCACGTATAAATTGCAGGTCCAGATCAAAAGATCCAAACTCACCGAGATCCAACGAAGAGCTGCGAAGGATCTCACACCCTTCCAACGGCAACTCACTGTCTTTATTGGCAAACATACCTACACCGCCCAAAGAGATATCCGTGAGTGTATGCTTAAAAGCGGTGCCATTAGGAAACTTGCCAGTACAATAAAAAGGTGGCCATTGAGGGATGTTGATTCGAAAATATTCGCGTCGTTGAATAAAGTACAAAGAATCGGGAATCGGGCTGCTAAACGCGGGTAAACCGAGATAGGTTATCTCTGTTTGTGTGGTGCAGGAGAATTCAATTTTGGCGCCAGTAGGTTCGGCAATAAAAGTTAGCTGTTCGGAATCCCGTGCCAACAGATTTTCACGTTCAACGCTGCCAAAATCAAAAATGAATTGATTAGCATCTGGATGAACATCCAGAATGCGGCTGATAAATTGCCCGCGGGAATGTGTCACCATAATAGCGGTATTATTTTTTTTCAGATCCCGCAAAATTGCGCAAATAGCTAATCGATTCGTTTTAACATACTGTTCTTTCGATATCTCACTCACCTGCCGATCCCCGCCAAGAATTTTTTGATTTAATTACCCTAGAGAACACCGGAAAGAGTATAACCGTCAATTAAATTATCGGCAGAATTTAGGAAACATTTATTTACTTTTATTCGATATGGCACAAATTTCTGCAATTGGCGGTAAACGAGAACGGGCACCTAAATAAGTGCCCGCTTGATACTATTTCATTTTTCAATCCGTTAGCTACGAATTAAATCATCGCCATAACCTATCCACTTATAGGTGGTCAGAGCTTCTAGCCCCATTGGCCCTCGGGCATGCAATTTCTGCGTACTGACGGCAACCTCAGCCCCTAAACCAAACTGCCCGCCGTCGGTGAAGCGAGTGCTGGCATTAACGTAAACGGCTGAGGAATCCACTTCCCGGACAAAATGCTCTGCACTGCTGATCAAACGGGTAAGAATGGCGTCTGAATGGCTGGTTCCGTGTTGGCGAATATGCTCAATCGCGGCGTCAATATCCGCCACCACGTGTACATTCAGATCCAGAGCAAGCCACTCATCGTCATAATTCGCCTCTTCTACCGGAACGACCTTCGCAGGCCCGGCCAGCAAATACGGCATCGCTTGCTCGCTAGCATGCAAAGTGACGCCCGCACTTTCCATTTTGCTGCTTAACGCGGCTAAAAAGGCAGCGGCGATATCCTGATGAACTAACAGCGTTTCCAATGAGTTACAGGCGCTAGGACGTTGCGCCTTCGCATTCTCAATCACCGTCAGTGCTTTGGCAAAATCAACGTCGGCATCCACAAAGGTATGGCAGACCCCAATACCTCCGGTGATCACCGGAATAGTAGATTGCTCACGACACAATTTATGCAGGCCAGCGCCGCCTCGCGGAATCAACATATCGACATAACGATCTAAACGCAGTAAAGCATTCACCAGTTCACGATCCGGGCTTTCAATCGCCTGTACCGCCGCCGCTGGTAAACCGCTATATTCCAACGCTCGCTGAATCACTTTAACCATCGCCTGATTGGTATGATGCGTTTCCTTACCACCGCGCAGAATCACCGCATTGCCGGTTTTCAGGCACAGGCTGGCAACATCGATAGTAACGTTAGGACGAGCTTCATAAATCACGCCAATTACGCCTAATGGCACCCGGCGGCGCTCTAGCTTCAGGCCGCTATCCAGCAACCGGCCATCCATAATCTGCCCTACCGGATCGCTCAGGCGGCAAACATCGCGCACATCGTTAGCGATCGCAGCTAAACGCACAGGCGTAAGCAGCAAGCGATCGAGCAAAGCGTCGCTCATTCCGCTGGCGCGTGCTGCAGCCATATCTTGCTCATTTGCCTGAAGGATTTCGTCGCTTTCCGTTTCCAGCAGCGCCGCCATTGCCATCAGGGCTTTATTCTTTTGCGCAGTGCTTAATACGCCCAATTGCCAAGAGGCCTGTTTAGCCGCTTTTCCCATCTCTTCCAGCATGCTAGCTCCTTAGCTGATAATCATAAACTGATGATCATATCGTCACGATGAACGGCGACCGGGCCGTATTCATATCCAAGTATCTCACTGATTTGCTGAGAATGATGTCCCGCCAACATACGCAATGCGTCGCTGTTATAACGTGAGACACCGTGAGCCAGATCGCGGCCGCTCAGGTTACGAATGCGGATCACTTCCCCGCGGGAGAAGTCCCCTTTCACGCTACGGATACCTTTCGGCAATAGCGAGCTGCCCCGCTCCATAATTGCGGCTACCGCGCCATCGTCCACGGTAATTTCACCGGCTGGCGGTGCGCCAAAGATCCAGCGTTTACGGTTTTCCAGCGGCGTTTCTAACGCATGGAAACGCGTGCCCACCGGCGTGCCGTCAATCACATTACGGATAACATCAGATTGAGCACCCGCGGCAATAATCACGTCGATGCCCGCTCGGCACGCAACGTCTGCGGCCTGTAGCTTGGTCGCCATACCGCCGGTTCCCAAACCTGAAACGCTATCACCGGCGATTTCACGCAACGCGTCATCAATACCATGAACGTCCCGAATCAACTCTGCGGCAGGGTTATTACGCGGATCGGCGGTATATAACCCAGCCTGATCGGTCAGCAGCAATAATTTATCCGCACCGGCCAGAATCGCCGCCAGCGCCGAGAGATTGTCGTTATCGCCTACTTTGATTTCAGCCGTGGCGACGGCGTCGTTTTCATTGATAACCGGAACAATACGGTTATCCAGCAAAGCATTCATGGTATCGCGGGCGTTTAAGAACCGTTCGCGATCTTCCAGATCGGCGCGAGTCAGCAACATCTGCCCGACGTGGATGCCATAAATGGAGAACAGCTGCTCCCATAGCTGAATCAGACGGCTCTGGCCGACCGCAGCCAGCAATTGCTTCGATGCAATGGTCGCCGGCAATTCAGGATAACCCAAGTGTTCACGCCCGGCGGCAATCGCGCCGGAAGTAACGATAACAATGCGATGACCTTTTGCGTGTTGCTGGGCGCACTGGCGCACCAGTTCAACAATATGGGCACGATTAAGACGGCGAGAGCCGCCGGTCAGTACGCTGGTGCCCAATTTCACAACCAAAGTCTGGCTGCCATTCATAATTTTTCTGCCATTGGGATCAAATAAAAAGGAATGATACAGCAGACTTTGTAGCAGGAGACAGGCGTTATGCCAACAGGCATAACGCGAAATCACCGCTTTATTGAGCAGAAAGGGGGTTATGCAGAGAGTTTGATGGGCTGTTCGCCGAAATCCTTTGCCGGTTCTAGTGTCAGTTCCATCGTCGTCAGCATTTCATGGAGGCGTTTATGGAAACTACGCAACGTAGTTTCCAATTTTTCCTGAACCTCAGGATCTTTGATTTTTTGTTCTTTCCAACTTCCCTCGGTATTAAACAAGCCGAGTTGGTATACATAAGTAAAACGGCTGTCTTTCGACTCCAGCTCTATCCACCACCCCCAGAATTCACGCTTTTCGGGAGCAAGTTTCACATTGACGCACACGGCTAGACAATCAAAGAAAAAGCGGTCGTTCTGGCACTGCCCTTCACGTAGATATGGCCCTAAAGCTGCAAAACGTTTCATCAGTTTGCTTTTAGGGTGAGCGCTGGATATCGTCATGCTTCAATCTCCTTAAGTAGACGCTCACCTTTTTAGCAAACTGTTAAATTTTAGCAACTAATTAACGCATTTTATCTTTTAGCCAATCGCAAGTTTGCAACAGAGCTCTATGAAAACTGTCATACAGCGGTGTTGAAGGGATGCTTAACAGCTTGCCGTCAACGGAAGAGGAGACAATCAGTTTCGCATCTTCTTTCGGACTAAAAGGATCGTTATCCCAATATCCGGCCAGCATTGGCGTATGACAACGCCGTCCCAACAACCCTTGGGTTTTGAGAGAGAAACGGTTCAGCTCAGTCTTTAACGTATCATCAGATGCATCCGCCATACCTAACCGGCTGGCCAGCACATCCATATACATATCCGGCACCCGACTTTGGCTGTGACTGTCGCAAAGTAGGTGATGGACGATAGGGCCTACGCAGGCCACACCGCGTAAACGCTGTGGCTCCAAATAGCCCAAACGTACCGCGACATTGGCACCGAAACGGAAACCAAATAGCGAAACACGCTGATGATCAACCCAAGGAATCGTCGGCAACGCCTGCAGCACCTGTTGATGCAAATAGCTGGTGTCCTGCGTGAGTTTCCAGCGGGAAGATGAGCCGACGGAAGGCATGTCGATAGTCAACATCGCGATACCCGCCGGGGCAAGATAATCACGGAAGAGACGATGGTAATCGCTCTGCAACATATCTAGGCCGCCACACATCAGCACCGTTGGGAAAGGCGCATTGCCCATTGTCGGCATATGCAGAAAGCCAGTCAGCGTTCCGCCATCCTGAATTGAGAAGCTCAGCTCTTTTAAAGTGAAAGGCAGATGCTTTGCCGCTTCTTCATAGGCCCGATTAGACAAAATTTCCGCCTGCTCGGCCAATTCATCACCACGTAGATGAGGATAACCGGCGATGCTGTACATGTTGGCGGCATTCAGCCAATACTGCCCAGCGGCCAGAGGATCGGTTTCTTCCATGGCTTTTTGCTGCCACATCATGCCTTGGTGAGACCACTCGTAAATCCAGTTGCCGTTGCGGTAACCCACCACGGTATCCAGTAATTCATTATCACTGTGTTCCGCATTAGACATCGCAATCCGCGCCAGCACCTCTTCGATTTCCAGAGGGTCCACTCCGCGCCAGGTCCACATCAAGCGATTGATCATACGATACCAATGACAGGTAGTATCGCCGTCCAATGCAGAGTGAATATTCATGGTTTGGTTGCAATGAGCATGCCTGACCAAAGTCGAGGTCTCAGGATGCTTGAACTTGGGTTTAAATAGGATTTCAGAAAGGTTGGCTTGTGCCATGGTTACAATAGCCTCCATAAGCCGAGATCCCGCCTTGGTTTAGGCTAGGGAATATGGGGTTAGTGTACTCATACCGAGGGAGAAATGAAACGTCCGACAGCGTCGGACGTTTAAAGCTGTGTAAATTATTTGCCGCCTAGCGGTTCCACGAAGGTCACAGCCATATCCCACGGCTGCTCAATCCATGTATCCTGCGGAATATCAACCACATAGTCGTCAACCAGAGGACAACCAGCCGGTTTAGCGAAAATAGTCACAAAGTGTGCTTTCGGATACATTTCACGAATGGCTTTCGCCGTACCGCCGGTATCAACCAGATCGTCAATCACAATGAAGCCTTCGCCATCGCCTTCGGCGCGTTTCAGCACGGTCAGCTCACGCTGGTTATTGTGGTCATAGCTGGAGATGCACACAGTATCAACATGACGAATGCCCAATTCGCGCGCCAGAATTGCGCCAGGAACCAATCCACCGCGGCTGACCGCGATGATGCCTTTCCACTGTTCTGCAGGAAGTAAACGCTGTGCCAGCTTACGGGCTTGCATTTGCAACATATCCCAAGTTACGACGTATTTTTCGCTCATAAAATGTAGTCCCAGCCGTATTAAAGTGGCTTGTCATGTATCGAAGGGGAAAAAAGGTTGCGCGAGATTATAGTGAGGCAACAACATAAAAACCAGCAATTATCCCGGTAATTCCACGAATCGAATGCGGTATTTGTGCGGCCAAACGCGCGCAACGCAAATGAAAGTGATATTCTCGATAAATCGCGCCATAGCAATGGCGGTTAGTCCTTAACCCTAAAACCTACAGTATCTCAGACACCTCCGCATTAATCTGGTGTCTGTATGAGCATGCTGTTAAAGGAGACTTACAGTGTCTGAACTGTCTAAACTTTCGCCTCAGCCGTTGTGGGATATTTTCGCTAAAATTTGTTCAATCCCTCATCCTTCTTATCACGAAGAAGAATTGGCGCAATACATTGTTGCTTGGGCAAAAGAAAAAGGTTTACACGCCGAACGCGATCAAGTGGGTAACATCCTGTTGCGCAAACCGGCGACCAAAGGCATGGAAAACCGTAAACCTGTGGCGCTGCAAGCCCACTTGGATATGGTGCCGCAAAAGAACAACGACACTGTTCACGATTTCACTAAAGACCCGATTCAACCTTATATCGACGGCGAATGGGTAAAAGCTCGTGGCACCACGCTGGGCGCAGATAACGGCATTGGTATGGCTTCCGCGCTGGCGGTACTGTCTGACGACAGCGTAGAACATGGCCCGCTGGAAGTTCTGCTGACCATGACCGAAGAAGCCGGTATGGACGGTGCTTTTGGCCTGCAGCCAAACTGGCTGAAAGCTGACATTTTGATTAATACCGATTCCGAACAGGAAGGCGAAATCTACATGGGTTGCGCTGGCGGTATTGATTTCATCACCACTTTGCCGTTGCAGCGTGAGGCGGTTCCTGCTGGCTATCAAACGCTGAAACTGACCGTCAAAGGTCTGAAAGGCGGTCATTCCGGTGCAGATATTCATTTAGGTTTGGGTAATGCCAACAAGCTGCTGGCTCGTTTCCTATTTGAACATGAAGCGAAGCTCGGCCTGCGGGTTCTGGATCTGAACGGCGGTACGCTGCGCAACGCGATTCCACGCGAAGGTTCCGCTATATTGGCGGTTGCAGCCGATAAAGTGGACCATTTGAAAACCCTGAGCCAGGACTATTTAGATATCCTGAAAAATGAGCTCTCTGCGGTAGAAAAAAATCTCACCGTGGTGCTGGAACCCGTCAGCAGCGAAGCGAAAGCTTTAACCGCCGATACCCAACACCGTCTGCTGGCATTGCTGAATGCGACGCCAAACGGCGTAATCCGTATGAGTGATGAAGTGAAAGGCGTGGTTGAAACCTCACTAAACGTGGGCGTCGTGACGATGGAAGAAGATAAGGCCGAAATTATGTGCCTGATTCGTTCCCTGATCGACAGCGGCAAAGACTATGTTGTTAGTATGCTAACCGCCGTTGGCCAACTGGCTGGCGCGCAGACTACGCCTAAAGGCGGCTATCCTGGCTGGCAGCCTGACGCAAACTCTCCGGTTATGCATTTAGTTCGTGAAACCTATGAGAGACTGTTTAACAAAACGCCAAATATCATGGTAATCCACGCGGGTCTGGAATGTGGTTTGTTCAAAAAACCTTACCCAGAAATGGATATGGTTTCCATCGGCCCAACTATGACTGGCCCACATTCTCCGGATGAACAAGTTCATATCGAGAGCGTTGGCCAATACTGGCAATTGCTGACCGCATTACTGAAAGCGATTCCAAAACGCGCTTAATCAAGCACCGCACTATTATTACGAATGGCGCGACCTAACTATGGTAGCGCCGTTTTTTATGGCAAATTCGCTGCTAAAAAACTCAGAGTCTGAGATCTATTCAGCGCTATTCCCAATTCAGCAATAATTGCCGTTCAATCTGCGGATCCAGCAAGCTGACATGCAATCCCACCAATCGCACGCCTCTGTCCGCCCGTCGTTCATCCCAAACTTGCTTTGCGATACGCAATAAATCCACCTTGTTCAATTCTGGCCAGACGTGTTCCTGAGTCGTTTGCTGAAAATCCTGAAATTTAAGCTTTACGCCCTGACGAGCAATTTGCAAATCCGGCCTGACCTTAGCCAAACGGGTTTCCAGTTCGGGGAAAAGTTTTTCAATAATCTCAACACATTCTTCCCAGTGATGAATATCCTGCGCCAGCGTCCTTTCTACGCCAACGGATTTACGCAACCTATCGGGAGAAATTCCTCGCTCATCAATACCATGGCAGCGTTCCCATAACACCCTCCCAAATTTACCAAAGGTTTTCAGTAAATCAGCCAAAGGATAATTTTGGACATCAACACAATGAGTTAACCCCAATTCCTGTAGGCGCTTAGCCGTTACTTTTCCCACGCCCGGAATTTTACTAAGAGGCAAAGTTTGTAGAAAAGGTTGAACTTGATCCGGTGTGATCACGTATTGTCCGTTGGGTTTATTCAAATCTGAAGCGATCTTGGCTAAGAATTTGATCGGGGCAATTCCAGCGGATGCCGTTAATCCTAATTCCTCATGGATTGACTGGCGGATCTGTTGAGCAATTAAGGTTGCTGAACCGCTAAAAACCTGACATTCGGAGACATCCAGATATGCTTCATCCAGCGATAATGGCTCGATAAGCGAGGTGTAACGGGCAAATATTTCACGAAGATGTAAAGAAGCTTCTTTATACGCCGCCATACGCCCCGGAATCACTTTTAAATGCGGGCAAAGCTTCAATGCCATCGCAGTGGACATCGCACTATGAACACCGTAACGTCTAGCAGGATAATTGGCCGTGCTGATAACACCACGACGATCTGCGCTGCCGCCAATAGCCAAAGGAATATCGCGTAGACTGGGGTCATCCCGCATCTCCACGGCTGCAAAAAAGCAGTCCATATCAACATGGATAATCTTACGCACTCTCACTCCCATTGGCAACAAACAACTGTATAAGTATACAGTAAAAAATACTACAATCAAGATTATCCTAATTTAAATGCCGCTAAATATTTATAAATTCCAGATCGAATACTGTTATTTACATTTATGCAATTCTTTCATTTATTTTTAATGAAAAAGTACTACATTCGATAAAGTCGTAGAGTAATAGTTTATTTATAAAGTAAAACATATATAGAGAGAAATTCAATTTACATGGATTATACGGGATATACATTATGCGGAATTATATTATGGCAAGTATCTTAATCTTATTTTCATTACAAGTTATGTCACCTGCTTCAGCTAATGAACCGCCGAAAATAGTGGCGCACCGGGCTGGTACCGGAGACGCACCAGAAAATACACTCCCTGCAATTAAAAAATCGTTGGAAAATGGAGCTGATGCTATTTGGATTACCCTACAGTTAACAAAAGATAATGTGCCGGTACTTTATCGACCTTTGGATTTAAAAGAACTGACTAACGTTTCAGGAAAAGTCAGAGACTATACGAACAAACAGCTATCAACAGTTAATGCTGCTAAATTTTATAATGAAAAAAATAAAACTGCATTTTCAGCCAGTATTCCAACGTTAGAAGAGGTTCTGAAGTTAAAATATGTGCTAAAAGATTATCCTAACGTCATATTCTATCTAGATATTAAATCACCTGATGCCGAAAATCTGGCACAGCCTTTTGCTCAGGCTCTACAAAAAGTGCTGAAGGAAACCAACAGTTTTGAACGTACCCGGGTTTATTCGACCGACAAAATGTATCTGAACGCGATAGACCAGATAAATAAGGATGCGAGAAGAAAAGAGCAAATTCAACGTTTTGAAAGTCGAGATGAAACTCGTGATGCTCTAGTCGATATAACCTTAGGCCATCAATGTAAGCTGTCGGTAGACCAAAAGGAGCGCTGGTACGGATTAGAGATGAAACGAAATGTTGAGTTAGTCGTTGTGGAAAAGTTCACTCTTGGTGAGGGGCGTTCTCACTCAAACACCGTATTAACATGGGATAAAGACGCTATTGATTGTTTCCGTTCCAAAGGGAAGGCCTATATTATTTTCTTTGGTATCAATTCAGCGCAGGATTATGAAAAAGCAAAAGAGCTAGGTGCAGATGCCGTGATGGTTAACTCACCGAAGGAATTTAAAAAAATAGTGAATGAAAAAAAGTAATTGATTAAATACATCCTTGTAGACAAAAAGGCCCGGCAGTTAATCAGCCGGGCCTTTTATGTTATAGGATACGAAACTGATCCAGTTTCTTCTGCCGAGCCGCTTCTTTTTCCATTCGTTTTTTACGGGAATCACAAGGCTCAGGACAGTCGCAGACTTTCTCCATCCCCAGTGTAGCAATACCGCCGCAGCTCCCCTGTAAGGTTTTGCGCTTCACTACATAGCCAATCGACATTCCGCCGATAACCAGCAGGAAGAAGACGAAAGACGCGAGAAAAACTGTCAGCATAACTCCTCCTAAGATCGATTTTGCAGGTAGGGTTCGAAGGCTTCCGAATAGCGTTCTTCAAAACCCTTATCCGTTTTAACGATCATAAATACCGGTATACCAAGTAAATTGGCCAGCGCCAGCCCTTTTTCCGGCCCCAACACATCCAGCCCGGTAGACAAACCATCAGCGGTCATACAGCTAGGATTCAGTACGGTAATGGAAACCAATCTATGGTTGATCGGCCGCCCCGTCGCGGGATCAATGGTATGAGAATAGCGTACGCCATTTTCTTCAAAATAGTTACGATAATCACCAGAGGTTGCCAGCGACATTCTCCCCGGTTCAATAATTTCCTGCGCACTTTGATCGACACCGGCACCCGGTTTTTCGATCGCTATACGCCAAGGCTTATTTTCGCCATTATTTCCACGGGTGCGAACTTCTCCGCCAATATCAACCATGAAATTTTTGATATTCTGCGATTGCAGATATTCCGCAACCACATCAACACCGTAGCCTTTGGCAATTGAAGAAAGGTCGACGTACAGCTCTGGCACTCGCTTAATTAATGCGTTGCCCTCAACGGCGAGCTTATCTATTCCCACCCAGCCACGACGTTTCTCTAACTCTTCGGCAGAAGGCACTTTATCAGGGCGTCCTTCAGGGCCAAAACCCCATAAGTTAACCAATGGCCCGACGGTGACATCCAGCGCACCGTCGGTTAACCGATTAATACGAATTGCTTCCTGCACCACTTTGGCCGTAGCAACGGACACCGGGAAAGGCTTATTAATTTCCCGGCTCTGATTAAAACGGCTTAATTCAGAATTTGGCCGATAAGTCGACATCTGGTCATTCACCACTTCCAGTATCCTATCGACTTCTTTTTGCAGTTGTTCCGGAGAAGATCGGGACGTATCACTCACATATTTTATTGAGTAATAGGTACCCATGGTTTTACCGGTGAGATTCACCTGCTCAGGGCCGCACCCCGCCAGCAACAGCACTCCCATCAGGAGTGCCAGCCAAAGTGTTATTTTCTTATGCACAATAATCCTATTATTGTTAAACGCCCGTCAGGTATGACATCAGCCGCCGAAGTCATCAAGCATAATATTGTCGTCCTCAACGCCAAGATCCTTCAGCATTTTGATCACTGCGGCGTTCATCATTGGCGGACCACACATATAGAACTCACAGTCTTCCGGCGCAGGATGGTTTTTCAGATAGTTTTCCAGCAACACATTGTGAATGAAGCCAGTGTATCCCGTCCAATTGTCTTCAGGCTGAGGATCGGACAAAGCAACGTGCCAGGTAAAGTTTTCATTCTCTTCCTGCAGTTGGTTGAAATCCTCTTCATAAAACATTTCACGTTTAGATCGAGCGCCGTACCAAAAGCTGATTTTACGCTTAGAATGCAAACGCTTGAGCTGATCGAAAATATGCGAGCGCATCGGTGCCATGCCGGCACCACCGCCAATAAACACCATTTCCGCATCAGTATCTTTCGCAAAGAATTCACCGAATGGACCGGAAATAACCACTTTATCACCCGGCTTCAACGACCAGATATACGAAGACATGATGCCCGGAGGCGCGTCCGGCATATTCGGCGGCGGCGTTGCAATACGCACGTTCAGCATAATAATGCCATGCTCTTCCGGATAGTTCGCCATGGAATAGGCGCGCACCGTTGGCTCGGTCACTACGGATTCAAAACGGAACAGATTAAACTTATCCCAATCGCCGCGATATTCTTCCGGCACGTCAAAATCAGCATATTTGACGGTATGAGGCTCAGCTTCAATCTGAATAAAGCCGCCCGCGCGGAAGGGAACGACATCCCCATCAGGAATTTTAAGTTTCAGTTCTTTAATGAACGTCGCTTTGTTGTCATTTGAAATGACTTCGCAGGTCCATTTTTTCACGCCGAATATTTCTTCCGGCAAATCAATTTTCAAGTCTTGCTTCACGCTAACCTGACAGGCCAGACGGCAACCTTCTTTAGCTTCACGCTTAGAGATATGAGAAAGCTCGGTCGGTAAAATATCACCACCGCCTTCTTTAATCGTCACTCGACACTGCCCGCACGAACCGCCGCCGCCACAAGCGGAGGAGACAAAAATGCCGTGGCCAGAAAGCACATTCAGCAATTTATCACCGGCCGGTGCGGTAAAGCTTTTTTCCATATCACCGTTGATTTCAACCTGAATATCACCGGTATTCACCAACTTGGATTTGGCGAAAAGAATCATCACCGTCAACGCTAGCACGATGAGGGTGAACATAACTACGCCTAGAATTATTTCCATGAGTTCTTCCTGCCTTTATAGATGCACACCGGAGAAGGACATAAAGCCCAGTGCCATCAGCCCGGTGGTGACAAAGGTAATTCCCAGCCCCTTCAAGCCACCCGGAACATCGGCGTATTTCATTTTTTCCCGAATACCCGCCAGCGCCACAATAGCCAGCATCCAGCCAATTCCCGAACCAATACCGTACACAATGGATTCCGAGAAGTTGTAATCACGCTGCGCCATAAAGGACACGCCGCCAAAGATGGCACAGTTCACGGTGATCAACGGCAGGAAGATGCCTAACGCGTTATAAAGCGCGGGGAAGTAGCGATCGAGAATCATCTCCAGCACCTGCACAATCGCCGCAATCACGCCGATAAAAGTGATGAAGTTAAGGAAACTCAGATCAACACCTTCCACCAGCGCGCCATCGCGCAACACCAAGTTATAAACCAGGTTGTTGGCAGGAACGGCAATACCCAGCACTACGGTTACGGCAATGCCCAGACCGAAGGCGGTGGACACTTTTTTAGAAACCGCCAGGAAAGTACACATCCCCAGGAAGAAGGCTAACGCCATGTTCTCTACAAACACCGCGCGGACAAACAGACTGATGTAATGTTCCACCGTCAATTACTCCTTTTCAATCTGCGCAGGTTTCAGGGTACGTAAGCCCCAAATCAGCATGCCAATGATAAAGAACGCACTAGGCGCTAACAGGAACAATCCGTTCGGCTGATACCAGCCGCCGTTTTGTACCGTTTCCAGCACGGTGACGCCGAACAGTTTGCCAGAGCCAATCAGCTCACGAACAAAGCCCACTAGCACCAGAATCACGCCGTAGCCCAAGCCGTTGCCGATACCATCCATAAAGCTCTCGATTGGCGGCGACTTCATGGCGTAGGCTTCCGCACGCCCCATGACGATACAGTTGGTGATAATCAAACCCACAAATACCGAAAGCTGCTTCGAAATCTCATAGGCGTAGGCACGCAATATCTGATCCACCACAATCACCAGAGAGGCGATGATCACCATCTGCACGATGATGCGCACGCTGTTAGGGATATGGTTACGGATCAGCGAGATAAAGAAGCTGGAAAATGCCGTTACCAGCGTTACCGCCAGTGTCATTACCAGTGCGGTTTCCAGTTTGGTGGTTACCGCCAGCGCCGAGCAGACCCCAAGGATTTGCAATGCAATCGGGTTGTTGTCAAATAACGGACCGAATAAAACCCGCTTAATCTCTTTGCTATCAGCCATTTTTTAACGCTCCTTCGCGCACTTTTTTCAGGAACGGGCCAAAGCCGTTTTCACCCAACCAAAAATCAAAGGTGTTCTGTACCCCGTTGGAGGTCAGCGTTGCACCGGACAAACCGTCAATGGCGTAAGGATCGTTCGCATCCGCGCGCCCTTTCACTACGCGAATAGCCGGCTCCCCTTGTTCATTAAACAAACGCTTACCAACCCATTGGCTACGCCAGATTGGGTTTTCAACTTCACCACCCAGCCCAGGGGTTTCACCCTGATCGTAATAGCTGATGCCACGTACAGTTTTGCCGTCGTTATCTATCGCGACGAAGGCGTACATCATCGACCACAAACCGGAGCCGTAAACCGGCAGCACAATTTTACTGGTCTGCCCCTGCTCATTACGCACCAGATAGATTTCCACCAGATTAGCCCGACGTTTAATGCCAGCTTTATCTTGCGCAGCGGTCAGAGCAATACTTTGGCTATCATCACGTAAAGCCTGAGAACGGTCGAAGCTGGTCGGATCGGTTTTAACGAAATCACCGCTTTGCAAATCCAGTAAACGCGGTTCAATACGAGCGGAAAACTCTTGTTTTACCTGCTCTGCGTCCATGTTGGGCTGGAGTAAACCGGCCACGTCCAGAATGTTGCGTTGCTTATCCAGCAAACGCTGTTCCTGCTGTTTAGATTTCAAGCCAACGGCTGCGCCCGATACCACTACGGAGCACACCAGACACAGCAAGATCACTACCATCAGCGTCTTGCCGATAGTATCGTTATTTCTTGGTTTATCACTCGCCACGAGCTTTCCTCCGCTTGATGTTGGCCTGTACAACCACATAGTCGAACAGTGGCGCAAACAGGTTGGCGAACAGAATCGCCAGCATCATTCCCTCCGGATAAGCCGGATTCACCACTCGGATTAAGACACACATCACGCCGATCAGGCCGCCGTACCACCACTTACCTTTATTGGTGAAGGAAGCCGATACCGGATCGGTAGCCATAAAGATCATACCGAAAGCAAAGCCACCCAATACCAAATGCCAGTACCAAGGCATAGCAAACAGCGGGTTAGTGGTAGAACCAATCCAGTTAAACAAGAAGGCCGTAGCAATCATGCCGATCATCACGCCAGCAACAATGCGCCAGGACGCCACGCGGCCAAACATAATGATGGCACCGCCGATCAGAATCATCAGGGTGGAGACTTCACCAATAGAGCCTGGAATGTTGCCCATAAAAGCATCCATCCAGCTGATTGGTTGGCCGGTTACCACGTTCATCAGACTGTGGCTGCCGTTAACACTCCACTGGGACAACGGCGTTGCGCCAGAGAATCCGTCGGCCGCGTTCCAGACCAGATCGCCGGAGATCTGTGCCGGATAAGCGAAGAACAGGAACGCTCGCCCAGCCAGTGCCGGGTTCAGGAAGTTACGTCCAGTACCGCCAAAAATTTCCTTACCAATAACTACGCCAAATGAGATTCCCAGTGCCGCCTGCCAGAGGGGCAAAGTTGGCGGAACGATCAGGGAAAACAGAATGGAAGTGACGAAGAAACCTTCGTTGATTTCATGGCGGCGAATAATGGCGAACAGAACTTCCCAGAAGCCCCCAACCAAGAACACCACCGCATAAATCGGCACAAAGTAGACCGCACCCAGCGTCATCATGCTAATCCAACCGGCATCCGGTGCCAGCGAGGCGCCAAGCATCTCCGCTAGTCGATAATGCCAGTCGGCGGCAATCACCTGTTGCAGCTCCGCGCCGCTATACAGGTGGTTTAACGCAGGAATCGCCTGCTGACCAACGTTGTACATCCCCCAGAACATCGCCGGGAATACCGCTAGCCATACCAGAATCATCATCCGTTTCAGGTCGATAGCGTCACGCACGTGGGAGGCACCCGGCGTCACTTTACCCTGAGTGTAGAAAATACTGGCTGTAGCTTCGTATAGCGGATAATACTTTTCCAGCTTTCCACCGGATTCGAAGTGGTGCTCTATTTTCTCAAAAAAACTTTTCAGGCCCATGAGTTATCCTTCCTGCTCAATCTTGGTCAAAATGTCGCGCAGTACCGGACCGTATTCATATTTACCGGGGCAGACAAAAGTACACAGCGCCAAATCTTCTTCATCCAGCTCCAAAGCCCCCAACGCCTGTGCGCTGTCGGTATCGCCGGCTAACAGATCGCGCAGCAAATGTGTCGCCAGAATATCCAGCGGCATTACTCGCTCGTAGTTGCCAATTGGCACCATAGAACGTTCGCCACCGTTCAATCCGGTAGAAAAAGCAAAGCGCTTGCGCTTGAAGAAATGACCGAGAGTGGTACGGGTAATGGAGAATTTATCTTTACCCGGCATAATCCAGCCGAACAGTTCCTTGTCTCGCCCTTCCAACACGACGGAAACCTGCTGATGGAAACGACCAAGATAGCCGTGTGTCGCAGAGGCCGCGGTTCCGCTCAGTACCGAACCGGAGATAATACGGTTATCCCCTGCTTTCAGTTTACCGGCGGTCAGTTCGGTCAAGCTGGCGCCTAAACGCGTGCGCAGCAGGCCAGGCTCTTTCACCTGCGGCCCCGCCAGCGCAATCACTCTATCAGTGTAAAGCTCACCTTCAACAAACAGTTTGCCAATGGCGATCACATCCTGGTAACCGATGTGCCAGACGGTTTTCGTCATACTGACCGGTTCGAGGAAGTGAATGTGGGTACCCACCAACCCAGCAGGATGCGGACCGGAAAATTCGTTATAGGTTATTTGCCCGTTATTTTGACCGCGAATGATTTCCCCAGCGCCGTGACAAACGTGTACTTTACCTTCGGTTAAGCGCGTCAGTACGCTCAAGCCGTGGTTAAAGGCATCCATTTGCGTGGCAATAATGACCTGAGGATCGGCAGCCAGCGGCTGGGTATCTATCGCCGTGACAAAGATAGCGCGTGGCTGTGTGCCCGGCTGCGGAGTTTTACTGAATGGACGAGTGCGTAGAGCAGTCCACAGACCTGAGGCCAGCAAATTTTGCTGAACCTGCTCCGCGCTAAGCTGGTTGAGCTCGGCGACGTCGTAACGATCGAAGGAAACGCTGTCGTCTCCCTCTATTTCAATCACGACAGATTGCAGCACGCGCCGTTCACCGCGATTAATCGCAGAAATCTTGCCTGCTGCTGGAGCGGTGAAAAACACGCCGGGGTTCTTTTTATCTTCAAAAAGCGCCTGGCCTTTTTTGACCTTCTCCCCTTCTTGCACCAACATTGAAGGACGCATGCCCACATACTCTTCACCGAGCAGTGCAACATGATGAATAACTGGACCTTCCTGTATGACCTGAGCCGGAGCCCCGGCTATAGGTAGGTCGAGTCCTTTTTTTATTTTAATCATAAGGTTTGCACGATTCTGTCAGGTGTATCAAATGCTGTACGTCATCCAGAGGAGCACAGCAACGCGATGATTAGATATTTTTAACAGTTCAGTTAATAGACGAGGCATTAACCGGCAGCGCAATAAGCGTGCATTTTACTTGCAGGCATTTACTGATTTAAATAACAGTATTAATCTCTGCTAATGTGACAGCGTTGGAAGATACAAAAATTGCGTTTCATTGCTCAACAAAACAACTCAATATCTTTAACACCAATATGCCTTCAGTAGCCGAGGATTTTAGCATTTTAGCCTGTTGCTGTCTGATAAAAGCAGTGACCTGGCTCAAGCAAACGACATTATATTGATCAAGAATCGCCTCTGCACTCGATAAAAACGTAAGGTTAATTCGTTTTTACCGATTACAGTTTCTTTTTTATACAAATCTATTATTGATAAAAATATTCTGACTGATAATCTGCAAACCTATACTAACAAAAGCAGTGGCTCACCGATCGGCAGATACGATCGGTTCCCAGTAAGAGAAGTAGGAATAATTAATGGGCAAAATCGCTCTGTTACTTGCGATGATAATTTGTTTGCCTGCGGTATCCTTAAACAGCTCAGCCAGTGAGCCTGTTGCGGTTACCAATGCGCTTAAACAGCAATTACTCGGTTCTCCGGTCTATATCCAAATATTTAAAGAAGAGCGAACGCTGGAATTATATGCCCGTTTACAGGGCGAATATCAATTGGTACGAAGTTATCAGATCTGTAATTTTTCTGGCGGTCTTGGTCCCAAACGCCGCGAGGGAGATTTTAAAAGCCCGGAGGGGTTTTACAGCATAGATACGCGTCATTTAAAACCCGACAGTAAGTTTTATCGGGCGATCAATATCGGCTTCCCAAATGATTTTGATAAGTCTCAGGGGTACTCGGGAAAATATCTGATGATCCACGGCGATTGTAAATCCATTGGCTGTTATGCCATGACCGACAATTACATGGATGAGATATTTAACTACGTGCAAACTGCATTTATGAATGGTCAAAGCAAAGTGGATATTAGTATTTATCCATTCCGCATGACCGAGCAAAATATGCAGCGCCACCGTAACTCGTCAGATATTAACTTCTGGCGTCAATTACAGCCTGGTTATGCCTACTTTGCAAAAAATCGCATACCGCCTTTGGTCGGTGTCATTAACGGACAATATGTGATTAATCGCCCGTTAATGTCCAGTGCGCCAGCCTCAGAGTACGCGCTCACCAAAACAGAATAGAGCAAACTCGCCTGGCGCTATTTTGTGCCAGGTTTCATTGCCGGTTAACGGCTGAGTGGCAATGACGCTGACCACATCATTGGGTGTGGTTTGCTGCTGAAAATCTATTTCCACATCCTGATCCAGCAAAGTAGCTTTACCGAAAGGTGCCCGACGCGTAATCCAATAAAGATTGGTTGAGCAATAGGCCATCACAAAACGCCCATCCGATAACAGCATATTAAATACGCCCTTGGCGCGCAGTTGCTCAGACAATGTCGCAATAAAGCGAAATACCGCAGGCCAGTTACCCGGAGTGCGCGGATACCGCTGGGCTAATTGATTCAACAACCAGCAAAACGCATATTCGCTGTCAGTCTGGCCGATAGGGCGGAAAGTGCCGGTATCCAACTGACGATACCCTTTCAATTGTCCATTATGCGCATAGGTCCAATTGCGCCCCCACATTTCCCGAGTAAAAGGATGGGTATTTTCCAACGCCACTTCGCCACGGTTTGCCTGACGAATATGGGAAATTACCGCGCAAGACTTGATCGGATAATCCTGAACTAGGCGGGCTATCGGTGAATTAAAACTGGGCTGCGGGTCTTTAAAGGTACGGCAACCGTGACCTTCATAAAAAGTTATACCCCAACCGTCTTTATGCGGCCCAGTGCCCCCTCCGCGCTGAACCAGCCCGGTAAAACTGAAACAGATATCAGTGGGCACATTCGCGCTCATCCCGAGCAATTCGCACATCACCAACCTCCTCTACTGCCTTTGCAGTAGCAATAAAAAAGCCAAAACCAATCAGGGCAAAGAAACTGGAGGTAAAGCGTGCGATTAGGAGGCCATGATAGCCTCCGGTGCAGAACGGTGAACAACCTAGGGCGCAGGAAACTCCACGGCGACCTCAGGTTAATCCATACCAGCCAGTCATCAGGCCTTAACCATCTCTTTTTCAATCAGCTGAATCAAGATATGAATCGCTTTGATATGTATTTCCTGAATACGATCGGCGTAACCGAAATGAGGCACCCGAATTTCGATATCCGCAGTACCCGCCATTTTACCGCCGTCTTTGCCAGTCAGGGTGATCACTTTCATCCCTTTGGCTCTTGCAGCTTCGATAGCCTTAATGATGTTGCCAGAATTTCCTGAAGTGGAAATACCAAGTAAAACATCACCTTCACGGCCGACGGCTTCCACATAGCGGGAGAAAACATAGTCGTAACCAAAATCATTACTGACGCAAGACATATGGCTGACATCAGAAATGGCGATCGCCGGATAGCCAGGACGGTTTTCACGATAGCGGCCAGTTAATTCTTCGGCAAAATGCATAGCATCGCAATGGGAGCCGCCGTTACCGCAGGAAAGCACTTTCCCACCGGCTTTAAATGAGTCAGCCAGCAAGATAGCTGCCCGCTGAATGGCGTCGATATTGGCATCATCATTCAGGAAATTAGCCAAAGTATCAGCCGCTTCATTAAGTTCACTTCGAATTAAATCGTGGTACATGGGAGCCTCTTTATGTGTCCTGTGGCATCAATAATCTTCCGCAGGCAGTGTACCGGATAGCGCAAACTGCGAGAAGCGCCGTGATGAACTGTTGCAATGGCTTTTGACCTTAAATGCTACGAATTTGTGAACCAAGTTGTAATTGATATGTAATGGCATTGATAAAAACAATGAGATGAACTAAAACCAATACATCACTCAACAGGTCAGACCTCCTACAACTCAGGAGCTTCATTATGATGGTTCTTAGCATTGTTGCCTTGCTGGTTCTTATTGGTGTGTTGTTCTATCACCGGGTGAACCTACACCTCAGTAGTCTGCTTCTTCTGGTATACACCGCCGCCTTGGGGGCGCTGCAAGTATGGTCATTTTGGGCGTTGCTCCCATTGGTGATTGTGTTGTTGCCACTGAACTTAACGCCGCTGCGCCGCTCTCTGTTCTCAGCTCCTGCACTGCGTACCTTCCGTAAAATCATGCCAGCCATGTCACGCACCGAAAAAGAAGCGATCGATGCGGGGACGACCTGGTGGGAAGGTGATTTATTCCAAGGCAAGCCAGACTGGAAAAAACTACATAACTATCCAAAACCACAGCTAACCGCTGAAGAACAAGCCTTTATTGATGGTCCAGTGGAAGAAGCCTGTCGTTTAGCGAATGATTTTCAGATTACGCATGAACTGGCTGATTTGCCGCCGGAACTGTGGGCCTATCTGAAAGAACACCGCTTCTTCGCCATGATTATTAAGAAAGAATACGGCGGACTGGAATTCTCCGCTTATGCTCAAGCGCGCGTATTGCAGAAATTGTCCGGTGTTTCCGGCATTCTGGCCATTACTGTGGGCGTTCCTAACTCCCTCGGCCCCGGCGAACTGCTGCAACATTACGGCACTACCGAACAAAAAGATCATTATCTGCCAAGATTGGCGCGCGGTGAGGAAATTCCTTGCTTCGCACTGACCAGCCCGGAAGCGGGTTCCGACGCCGGTGCAATTCCGGATACCGGTACCGTTTGTATGGGTGAATGGCAAGGTCAGCAAGTGTTGGGCATGCGCCTGACTTGGAACAAACGCTATATCACGCTGGCACCGATCGCGACCGTACTGGGCCTAGCATTTAAACTGTCCGATCCAGAGCATTTACTCGGTGAAACCGTAGATTTGGGCATTACCTGCGCCCTGATCCCAACGAACACTCCTGGGGTAGAAATCGGTCACCGTCACTTCCCGCTGAACGTGCCATTCCAGAATGGCCCCACTCGCGGTAACGACATCTTTGTGCCGATCGATTACATCATTGGCGGGCCAAAAATGGCCGGTCAGGGCTGGCGTATGCTGGTTGAATGTCTGTCCGTCGGACGTGGTATTACCCTGCCATCTAATGCGACCGGTAGCCTGAAAAGTGTGGCAATGGGTATTGGCGCTTATGCCTATATTCGTCGTCAGTTCAAGATCTCCATCGGTAAAATGGAAGGGATCGAAGAACCTTTGGCGCGAATCGCTGGCAACGCCTATGTTATGGACGCCGCTGCCACCTTAATCACCAGCGGTATTATGCTGGGTGAAAAACCGGCGGTACTGTCCGCTATAGTGAAATATCACTGTACCCACAGGGGTCAGCGCGCAGTCATGGATGCGATGGATATTGCCGGTGGTAAAGGTATCTGTCTGGGTGAATCCAACTTCGTCGCCCGTTCTTATCAAGGCGCGCCAATTGGTATCACCGTTGAAGGTGCCAACATTCTGACGCGTAGCATGATTATCTTCGGTCAGGGGGCTATTCGTTGCCATCCATACGTTTTGGCAGAAATGGCCGCAGCGCAAAGTAACGATGTTAACGCTTTTGATAGCGCCTTGTTTGGTCACCTTGGCCACGTAGGTAGCAATAAAGTTCGTAGCTTCTGGCTGGGTCTGACCAACGGTCGTACCAGTCATGCTCCGGTAAGCGACAGCACTCGTCGCTACTATCAGCAGCTTAATCGCTTAAGTGCCAACCTGGCGCTGATGTCCGATGTTTCCATGGGCGTTCTGGGCGGCAGCCTGAAGCGTCGCGAGCGTATCTCTGCCCGTTTAGGGGATATTCTGAGCCAAATGTATCTGGCTACCGCAACGCTGAAACGTTATGAAGATGAAGGCCGTCAGAAAGAAGATTTACCGCTGGTTCATTGGGGCGTGCAGGATGCGCTGTATCAGGCAGAACAAGCACTGGATGACTTACTGCGCAACTTCCCGAATCGCTTTATTGCTGGCGTGATGCGTATTGGAATCTTCCCGTTTGGCTGCGTACATCGTGCACCGTCAGATCGCTTGGATCACCAATTGGCTCAATTGCTGCAGGTACCTTCAGCAACCCGTTCACGTATTGGGCGCGGTCAGTACCTGACACCGAGTGAATTTAACCCGGTCGGCCTGCTGGAAGCCGCACTGCAAGACGTTATCGCCGCAGAGCCAATCCACAAACGCCTGAGTAAAGGAGCCGGTAAGAATCTGCCGTTCACCCGTTTGGATCACTTAGCCAAACGCGCACTGGCTGAAGGGAAAATCAGCGAGGAAGAAGCTAACATACTGATTAAGGCTGAAGCTAGCCGCCTGCGCTCGATTAACGTAGATGAATTTGAACCGGAGGCGCTGGCTACCCAGTCCCCGGTAAAGCAGCCAGATCGGCCACGTCAAACGGAAGCGGCGTAACTGATAACAATCATTGATGATTCATGTGTCTAATACAAAGTCCCGGTCTAATGCCGGGACTTTTTTTATCCCTGATTCTTGATAACGAATTAGCGTTGAACCTGAAAATGGCGAACAACCAAGCGCTCAATTATCCGTTTTGACGAATACGGGCAATTAATTCACCCACATTATCAATGTGCGCCGCGGCCAGTATTAACGTCCGCCCCAAACTCAGAGCCTGACGCTGACAGGCTAAACGCATCCCCTCATCTTCAATACTGTCTAAATCCGCTACGTGTGCCAGCCCGATGGTACGTCTGATCAATTCGGTTCCACAGTACCCCACGGCATCATTCCACACCTGCTGAAGGAAATACTCGGCATAACCAGCGGTTTTCAACGATTGATCCTGGGTTTTCTCTGCGCATAGGGTTAGAAAACGCGTGGCAAAAGCCTGCCAGATTTCACGAATGTCATCCAAACGCTGTTCACGCCCTGCCGCCGCATCCCTCGGCCCGGTCAGCCCCGGCAAACCGCAGTAATTTAGCAGCACATTTCCTAAAGCTGTGCCGATATCAAAGCCAATCGGGCCATAAAAACCGAATTCTGCGTCGATGGCTTTCAATTTACCTTCCGTCACAAAAATCGAGCCACTATGGATATCACCGTGCAGCAAAGCTTCCGCCTTGCTCAAAAACCGATGTTTAAGGGAAGCTACCGCCAGTTTCAGCCCGTTATCATGACGCAATGCCAGCACCTCCGGCAGTAACGCGGCGTCAAAATTATTGCGTTCATGATCGTGATAAGGATCGGTAAAGAACAGATCTTCAGTGATCTGGCACAGCTCGGGATTGGTATAGCGGATCACCGCCGCCTTTTTACTTTGTGCCGACTGATAAAAATCTGAGGTGTGGAATAAAGTCTGCCCCAGATATTCACCCAACTGGCTGGCCGCCTGCGGATAATAGCGGCCTTTCACCAATTCCTGCCGCCAGATGTGATGGTCGGAAAGATCCTCCAGTACCATCACCGCCAACTCCGTGTCATGGTGCAGTATTTTAACCGTGTGTTCAGGGCAGAACTGACTGTGAGTTAGCAGGGTTTCCGCTTCGATACGCGCTCGGTCCAAGGTCAAAGGCCAGGATTCACCCACGCAACGAACGTAAGGCAATGCCTGTTTCACCACCACTCGGCTTCGCCCCGTTTCATCACGGATCTTAAAAACCAGATTCAGATTGCCGTCGCCAATCTCATCCGCCGAAACCAACGTGTGCGGTTCAGCAATCTGACCATATTGACGCGCATATGCAACGGCATCAGCAGCAGTAAACGTATGATAACCTGACATCTCCCACCCCTTTTCAATTCTCTGATCGCCCACGGCGCATTAATCATTTAGGCGTAAAAACATATAGACGTCTATACATCCGTAAAACATGTTGGCAGAATAAGAACTCAGATGCAATAACGCAACATGGATTTAACTGACGATGCAGACGCTTAACACCACCAGCCTGAAAATACGCGATAACCAGCTTTGGATTCTCGATCAGCAAGCCCTGCCTCAACGCCAAATCTGGCGTTTAGCTGACGACGTAGAATCTCTGGTCGAACATATTCTGACGTTACGCGTACGCGGTGCGCCGCTGATTGGTCTCTCTGCCAGTCTGTTACTGGCACTGCTGGCGGAGCGTGGTTTATCTCAGGTGCAGTTGGAGCAAGCGCTAATCACGCTAAGGGAATCACGGCCGACGGCAGTTAACCTGATGAATAATCTGGCACGAATGCAGCAAGCGTTACTGCGACCAGACTGGGTAAATTCTATGATGGAAGAGGCGCTACGTTTGGTCGACGAGGATCGGATTCTGTGCGATAGCATTGCTAATCACGGCGCAGCACTGGTTAAATCCGGTAGCAGAATTCTTACCCATTGTAATACCGGCGGCTTAGCCACTGCGGGCGTGGGAACGGCAATCGGCGTAATATTACGCGCTCATCAGCAGGGAAAAATAGATAACGTTTGGGTCGATGAAACCCGGCCATTACTACAAGGTGGACGTTTAACCGCATGGGAATTGGGCGAGTTGGGTATTCCCTACCGGTTAATTTGTGATTCCATGGCTGCGAGCTTAATGGCTCAAGGCCAAGTAGACGCTATTTGGGTCGGCGCAGATCGTATTGCCGCTAACGGTGACGTAGCGAATAAAATCGGCACTTATAGCTTGGCGGTACTGGCGCATTATCACCATATTCCGTTTTATGTTGCGGCCCCTCACACCACCGTGGATTCACAGTGTCCAAACGGAGCCGCTATCCCCATCGAACAGCGCACAGCCAGCGAAGTCACCGGCGTATCCGGCAGCTTTGGCGAATGTCACTGGGCACCGCAAGACGCCCAGGTGTATAACCCGGCGTTCGACGTCACGGCATCAACCCTCATCAGCGGTTGGGTTCTGGATAGCGGCGTAATCACGCCACAACAGGTTCAAGCCGGATTTTTCCAGCCTAAATAATGAGAATTCAGGTGGCCTTACTGAGCCGCCTGATAATTAGCATTAATCTAAACGAGGATAAGCATCAGCTATTTTATCGCCGGTAAAATGCGCCACCCAGCCTTCCGGGTTATCAAATACCCGAATAGCGGTGAAATTCGGTGCCGATCCCATATCAAACCAATGACGTGTATCCGCCGGAACGGAAATTAAATCGTTTTTTTCGCAGAGAATCTGGAAGATTTCCCCCTCTAAATGCAGACAAAACAGCCCCGCACCTTCAACAAAGAAACGCACTTCGTCTTCGCCGTGAGTATGTTCGGATAAAAACTTTTGTCGCAGAGTTTCTCGCTGAGCGTTATCTGGGCGCATACTGATGACATCCCAGCTTTGATAGCCTTTTTCTGCCACCAGCCGGTCTATTTCATGTTGATACGCCGCAATTACGGCTTTCGGAGCCGGATTTCCCCCCAACGCCCGATCTGCACGCCAGCGCTCAAAACGTACGCCAATACTCGCCAATTGCTTCTGAATAGCCGTTGCATCGGTGCTTTGCCAGATAGGCTCTTCCGGCTGCTCATCGCTGAAAATAGTCAAGGCACTCATGATGCAAACTCCCCTAAAACGATCTGATCGAAACGGTTAACCTGCCGATGTTGGCTTTCTGCATCCGGCAAATCGCGAATCAGCTGGCAAGTCTGCCAGCCGGCCTGATGAGCTGCGTCCAGTTCCTGACGAATATCGGATAAAAACAAGATATCTTGCGGTGCAACGGCCAAGCGCTCAGTCATATTCTGATAAGCGGAGACTTCACGCTTTGCGCCAACGCGGGTATCAAAATAACCGCTGAATAACGGCTGTAAATCCCCCGCCTCACTATAGCCAAACAGCAATTTTTGCGCCTCAACCGACCCCGAGGAATAAACATATAGCTTCACCCCTTGATGCTGCCAATGAGCAAGCTGCGGAGCCACGTCCGGGTAAAGATGACCGCGAAAATCTCCACTTTGATAACCAGTACGCCAGATCATGCCTTGCAAAGCTTTCAACGCGGTAGACTTACGATCCTCATCCATAAAACCGAATAGGGCGCTAATAAGAGTTTCTATATCCGCATCCAACTGACCAATTTCACGGCGTAAATCTACCAGCAGAACAGTGACGTCATCTTCGCTGGCGTGCTGACGCAAAAAATCCGCTAATCGGGCGCGAGCGTAAGGAAAAAGTACCTGATGCACAAAGCGAATATCGCTGGTCGTACCTTCAATATCGGTAACAATAGCCTGAATCATTTGACCTCCAGCAGGCGACGTTGTAATTCGCACTGGAACAGGAATTCCAATCCTTCCAGATGACGGCGCGCTTCAGCCACGGAGTTCCCCCAGCAATAAAGCCCGTGACCTCGTACCAGAAAACCGTAGCGTAACGACGCCAAACCTGCGCGGGCTGCCACTCGTTCAGCCAATGCACTAATATCCTGATCGTTATCAAAAATAGGAATAACTACGGTATCCAAATGGGATTTCTGACCCGACAGGGATTTCTGCATTTCATAACCCTGTAAAACCAATCCATCACTTTTTTCCACGCGAGAAAGTACCGTGGCGTTCACAGAATGAGTGTGTAAAACCGCAGTAACATCAGGATATAACCGATACAGTAAAGTATGCAGCCCGGTTTCCGCTGAAGGCGTACGCCCGCTGGGCACATGATTGGTGGCAATATCTACGCTCAGGAAATCTTCCGCCGTGAGGCTACCTTTATCTTTGCCAGATTCACTGACCAGCGCATATTCGCTGCCGGCACGCAGTGACATATTACCGCCAGTCGCCGGACACCAGCCTTTGCCGCCAATCCAGTGGCAGGCCGAAAGTAACGCCTCAAGTTGTGTCTGTTCTGCCATTCCCCTACCTCTGCAATAGTTATTTTCGCCGTGCATCAGAGGAATATTTCACGCTTAGCACCCGATGAACTGACATTAACACAAAAAATCATTTAGCCGTTTAAACATCTAAGCGTCTTGATTGCCAAATCTTAACATCGTGTTATATTGACAGCAACATCAGCGCCAGGAGTTTCAGCCCAGAATGAGCACCTTATCATTGATTCCAGACAGTAAATTGCCTTCCCAAAGCACCACCATCTTTACGCAAATGAGTGCGCTGGCGCACCAGCATCAGGCAATCAACCTGTCTCAGGGATTCCCCGATTTTGATGGACCAGAATATCTTAAACAGCGTCTGGCTTATCATGTTAACCAGGGAGCGAATCAATATGCGCCAATGACTGGCGTTGTGGCGCTGCGAGAAGCCATTGCAGATAAAACCGCAGCCGTGTATGGCTGGCGTCCTAATGCTGATAGTGAAGTAACGGTGACCACCGGTGCCAGCGAAGCCCTGTTTGCTGCCATTACCGCTCTCGTGCGCCCCGGTGATGAAGTTATCTGCTTTGATCCCAGCTACGACAGCTATGCGCCAGCCATTAAACTGGCGGGTGGCGAAGTCAAACGCATCGCGCTACGGCCGCCGGAATTCAATACTAACTGGGCTGAATTCTCCGATTTGCTGACCGAACGCACGCGGTTAGTGATCGTCAACACTCCGCACAATCCGTCAGCGACCCTATGGCGAGCGGCTGATTTTGAGCAATTATGGCAAGCCATTGCCGATCACAATATTTATGTCATTAGCGATGAAGTATATGAACATATTTGTTTCGCCGCTGAAGGCCACGCTAGCGTACTGGCTCACCCTCAATTACGCCAACGGGCCGTTGCCGTATCTTCATTCGGTAAAACCTTTCACATGACCGGTTGGAAAGTCGGTTATTGCATAGCGCCTGCCGCCATTAGCGCGGAAGTGCGTAAAATCCACCAATACCTGACCTTTTCCGTTTGTACACCAATTCAATTGGCTCTAGCCGATATGCTGAACGCAGAGCCTGAGCACTGGCAGCAACTGTCCGATTTTTATCGTGCTCGTCGGGATCACTTCGTACAGGCGCTGGCCGCCAGCCGCCTCAAAATATTACCCAGTGAAGGAACCTACTTCCTGCTGGTCGATTACAGCGCCGTTTCCGATCTAAATGACGTAGATTTTTGCCTGTGGCTAACGGAAAAAATCGGCGTTGCGGCAATTCCATTGTCAGTATTCTGCGAGGCTCCTTTCCCTCATAAACTGATTCGACTGTGCTTCGCTAAGCAGGAAGCCACGTTGGACGCCGCAGCGGAGCGCCTATGTCAACTTTAAAACTGACTCTACTACAACAACCGTTAGTCTGGCTGGATGCCGAAGCGAATTTACGCCATTTTGCGAAGCTGCTCGAAGATATCCACCAGCGAGATGTCATTATTCTGCCGGAGATGTTTGTCAGCGGCTTCGCCATGAACGCCGCCGAGTTCGCGCTACCGGAGGCGGAAATCCTCGATTGGCTTCGCCATTGGGCTGTGAAAACCAACGCATTACTCAGTGGTAGCGTAGCGCTGCAAACGCCAGAAGGCGCGGTAAACCGCTTTCTGCTGGTGGAACCCGGCGGAAAAGTACATTTTTATGATAAGCGCCATCTGTTTCGCATTGCCGGCGAACACCATCATTATCAGGCTGGAAAACTACGTAAAGTGGTGGAATGGCGTGGCTGGCGTATTTTGCCGCAGATCTGTTACGACCTGCGCTTCCCTGTCTGGTCGCGTAACCAGCAAGACTATGATTTAGCTATTTATATTGCCAACTGGCCGGCAGCGCGAGCCGAACATTGGCAAAGCCTATTGCCTGCCAGAGCCATTGAGAATCAGGTATTTGTCGCAGGATGTAATCGGGTAGGTAAAGATGATAACGGCCATATTTATCAAGGAGATAGCGTAATTATCGGTCCCCTGGGTGAGGTCCTGGCTAGCGCGCCATTGCATGCAAGTGTCAGACTGGACGCCGATCTCTCTTTGGAAGCGCTAACCGACTATCGCGAGCGTTTTCCCATCTGGCGCGATGCCGATGATTTTCTGCTGCACCACTAATTATCGAGTCGACATAGCCACGCAAAAAATAGCGACGTTAAACGCGTCTCTCACGGCGCGTTTTTTATTAGCTTAATCGTTGGAATAGACAGAAAACAGTGGTTGGAATGACGAAAACGACGAAGCCCTGAGTTATTGCTAACTCAGGGCTTCTGAATGTTGGCGGTGCGGACGGGACTCGAACCCGCGACCCCCGGCGTGACAGGCCGGTATTCTAACCGACTGAACTACCGCACCGCGCTGTTGTTCCGGTTAAGAACGGGTTGAATATTACGGTCACCCCGCTATTTCGTCAACACTTTTTCCTGAAAAATAAACCGGTTGAACAGATTTTCACCCAAAAGATGAATTATCCCACATTGACTGCCGTTTCATCTTCAGCAGAAGCCCGCCACAGGCAGCTTCCGCCCTTCTTTTGAACCAAATCCAAACGCTGGTTATGAGCTTCCAATTCTTCATCACTGGCATAAATAATTTTCAGCCCGCTGGCCGGGCGGACGATGCGTTGAATATCATCGGTAGAATCGGATTGATTCTGATCCCCTTCCATTGAGAAAGACAGCGAGGTTTGCCCGCCGGTCATCGCCAAATAGACTTCAGCCAAAATCTCGGCATCGAGCAATGCGCCGTGCAGCGTTCGCTTAGTATTGTCTATCAGATAACGGTCACATAACGCATCGAGGTTGTTCCTCTTACCGGGGAACAGACGGCGCGCTAATAACAGACTATCGGTTATGGTACAGAAGGTATCCGTATTCGGAATTCCCTGCTGAAGCATTCGAAATTCATAGTCCATAAAGCCGATATCGAACGCCGCGTTATGAATAACCAGCTCGGCTCCGCGAATAAACTCGAGGAATTCCGAGGCGATATCGGCAAAAGTTGGCTTATCTGCGAGAAACTCATCGCTAATACCGTGGACACCGTAAGCTTCTGGATCAACCAGACGATCCGGTTTGACATAGACGTGGAAATTCCGTCCGGTTAACCGACGGTTGATCACTTCGACGGCACCGATTTCAATAATACGGTGGCCTTCATAGTGAACGCCCAGCTTATTCATACCGGTGGTTTCAGTATCGAGAACTATCTGTCTGGTAGGTGTTGGGATCATATTGCAGTGCTCATAGCGCTCGTTTATGTCAGACTTAAGGTTTAAAACTCATTAGGAAGAGTCTACCAGAGATGACCAAACAGGTAGAAATTTTCACCGACGGATCTTGCCTAGGCAATCCGGGTCCCGGTGGTTATGGCGCGATTTTGCGTTACAAACAGCACGAAAAGACTTTCAGTGAAGGCTATCGTCTCACGACCAATAACCGTATGGAATTGATGGCAGCCATCGTTGCTTTAGAAGCATTGACGTCACCCTGTGAAGTTACGCTCAGTACCGACAGTCAATATGTGCGTCAGGGCATAACTCAGTGGATTCATAACTGGAAAAAACGCGGCTGGAAAACGGCCGATCGTAAGCCGGTCCGCAATGTGGATTTGTGGAAACGGTTGGACGCGGCGATTTCGGACCATAAAGTGCAGTGGGAGTGGGTTAAAGGCCACGCAGGGCACCCGGAAAACGAACGTTGTGACGTATTGGCGCGCGATGCAGCCAACGCTCCAACTCAGGAAGATACCGGCTATAACCCAGACTAATTCCGAGTTTTAAGGGCGATTACGGTAACTTTTCGTTGCGCCCACGGATCGGCTTAACCAGGGTTTTCTCGCTCCCATTTTCATGGGGTTGAACGTCAGTGGAATCATACGTTTTCTGGCCACAATCAGACCGATACACCCTAATGCATGTAGATGGGTGCTGATAAAGCGCCCGCCTTGTTTATGCCACGGCAGTACGTGGAAACTGGATTCATGCATCACTTCATAGTTCAGCAGGCTGAGCCAATCCAGTAAACGCATTTGCGTAAACATTCTGCTCGCGTAAGGTTGGCGTCGACGTATCACTGGCAGTAACTTCCCAACCCCAAGTAAACTTAACGGATTGAACGTGCTGATCACCAGCCAACCATCGTCGATCAACACGCGATCCGCCTCGCGTAAAATTCGATGAGGATCGGTTGAATAAGCCAGCGTATGAGATAACAGACAGACGTCCACCGATTTTTCAGCAAAAGGAAGCTGGTAAGGACTGGCCAGCACCTGCATATTGCTGCCCTTATCCCCAACATTAACCTGATGGGAAACAGCGCAGCTTTCACTGGCAATCTCCGCACTGAGTTGCCCAATTTTAAGCAGATGAAAACCGAAAAACTTTGGCCACCATGGCTGTAGCTGTTGCTCGATAGCTGCCCGATAATACTCTCCCCAAGGTAACTCGGCCCAGGAAGCTGGGGCATGAATCTTTTGGCGTGTTTGAGCTGGTTTCATGTTTTATTATCTTCTATCAAGCTGTTGCCAACGAGAGGTATCCGATGAATCTTATCAGCATTCCTGCATTTCAAGACAATTACATTTGGCTATTGGTTAACCAACAGCAACGCTGCCTGATTGTCGATCCGGGAGAAGCCGCGCCGGTACTGAGCAAGCTAAAAGAAAAAGGCTGGATTCCCGAAGGAATTCTATTGACTCACCACCATCACGATCACGTTGGCGGAGTGACCGAAATACGCCAGAATTTCCCCAACATTCCGGTTTACGGCCCGCAGGAAACGGCACAAAAAGGGGCTACGATTATCGTAAAAGAAGGCGATAGCCTGTCTTTGTGCGGACAAATTTTCAGCGTAATTGCCGTTCCCGGACACACCCTTGGCCATATCGCATACTACAGCGCACCTTATCTTTTCTGCGGGGATACGTTATTTTCTGGCGGCTGCGGACGGCTGTTAGAAGGCTCGCCCCAACAAATGTACGCATCAATTCAACGACTCGCACAGTTGCCCGATGAGACCTTAATTTGCAGCGCGCATGAATATACTCTTTCGAATCTTAACTTTGCCCGTTCAGTTTTACCACAAGATCGAGATATTGAAACATATCAACAACAAATCAAGCAATTAAGAGCAAAAAACCACTCAAGCCTACCCTCAGAATTGCAATTAGAGCGTAAAATTAATGTTTTTTTACGCTGTGATGACATTGATTTACAAAGGAATTTAGGTGTGGATACTCCGCCTAATGACAACTCCCTGATTTTTGCTGAATTACGTGCCCGTAAAGATAGCTTCTGAAGCTTTTAGTTGTGTTATTTGTCGAAGCAAAGTATGATTGCTCGTCTTTTAAGCAACTAACATTGACACACACATGAAGACCAAAGCGATATTTCTCGCCTCAGTCTTGCTTGTAGGGTGCCAAACGTCCAGGCAGGACGTGCAGGTTCCCGAGCAGCATGCACAGAGTTTGTCTTCGGCAGGTCAAGAAAGTGAAGCAGGAAAGTACACGGATAGTGCCCGAGAGGGCTCCGCGCGATGGCTGGAAAGTGATACCGGCGTCGCGCAGAACGATCTGTGGAACTTCATTAGCGACGAGCTGAAGATGAAGGTTCAGGATAATGCCCTGATCCGTGAACAAAAACGAAAGTATTTAAAAAATAAGAGCTATCTCCACGATGTAACATTACGGGCAGAGCCGTACATGTACCTGATAGTCGAGCAGATTAAGCAACGTAAGATGCCGATGGAGCTGGTACTGCTACCCATAGTGGAGAGCGCTTTTGACCCACACGCGACTTCCTCCGCCAACGCCGCAGGGCTATGGCAGATAGTCCCGAGTACCGGTCGAAATTATGGATTAAAGCAAAACCAATGGTATGACGGCCGTCGCGATGTGGTTGCCTCTACCAAGGCAGCGCTTGATATGATGGAACGCCTGAACAAAATGTTTAACGGTGACTGGTTATTAACCATCGCCGCGTATAACAGTGGTGAAGGCCGAGTCATGCAAGCGGTGAAAGCCAATAAAGCTAAGGGTAAACCGACCAATTTCTGGGCATTGTCGCTTCCGCGTGAAACGTCAATTTATGTCCCTAAAATGCTGGCCTTGAGTGACATTATCAAGAACAGCAAGAAATACGGTATCAAGTTACCTGAAACCAACGAAAACCGTGCGTTAGCGCGAGTAGACGTCGGTCAGCAGATAGAGCTAACTCAGGCGGCTGAGATGGCAGGAATGTCGCTGACTAAGCTGAAAGCTTATAATTCAGGGTATAAGCGCAATGTAACGGCACCTAACGGTCCTCATTACATTATGTTGCCGAAAACCCATGCAGAGCAGTTTAAAGACTCACTGGCTGAAACTGATATTGTTGTGTCCAAATCCACTCAGGTGGCTAATAACACAAAAACGTCAGCATCAGGTTCGCAGTATAAAGTTCGCCCTGGCGACACTTTATCTACGATAGCCAAGCGATTGAATATCAAGACCAGCGATTTGCAGAGTTGGAACAACTTACGTACCTCGAGTACCTTAAAAGTTGGGCAAACCCTGCAACTGGCAAGCAATACGGCCAGCAAAAGCATCACCTATCAGGTTCGTAAAGGTGATTCTTTTGCCAGTATTGCCAAGCGTCACGGTGTAAACACCAACGATGTGATGCGATGGAATTCGGTAGTCAGCAAGGCTAACAGTTTGCAACCTGGTTTAAAATTGACCCTGTATGTCAACGGTCAAAAAGCACCAGATGCATAATGCATTAAGGTTATAACAGCTAAAGAGCACCCTTCGGGGTGCTTTTTTTATGTCTACAATTTGTCATTAATGAGGGTTGTCGCAAGCGGATTAAGATTTGAATTCAACCAGTAAGGGATTGTGATCGGAGGCTCTGGTCACCAGCACTTCGGCATCAGCAACTTTTAATTCGCGGTAAAAAACATAGTCCAACGGTCGGCCAAAGGCTCGGCTACGATTATCGGCCTGAAACTCGACCTCCTGTAAACTCAGGGTTCTGGCGAATTTCAATAATGCTCTGATTCGCTGACGGCTCCAGGCATTAAAATCACCGGCCAGAATCACCGGGCCACGATGCATTGCGATTTGTTCACCAATAGGTTCCAACTGCTTGCTGTAAACGTCTACGCCCAAGCTAAAATTCACAGCGTGAATATTGGCAACCATCAGCAATCGACCATCATGAATGGGATAAACCGTTACCAATGCTGATTTAGCCAAGCGTAGCAGGGGTTCACGCTCTCGTAGTGGGCAGCAGTATACTGGGTGAGCGGCGGCAAGCGTCATTACGCCAGAGGGATGCTGAGGCAGCGCAAAGGCAGGCACCTGATCGGCTGCCTGAAAATTAGACGTCGCAAATCTCACCAGTTCAGGGGTGGTTTGTGCTTCTTGCAACAGCATCAGTTGAGCATCGCTGCCAAAACCTCTCAGCACAGAGAGCCAATCAGGTCGCTGCTGCTTAAAGATATTCCATACCATAATCCGCAGACGCTCAGAAGTTGGTAATGGAACGCCCGGAGGTAGCCCCTGCCCTAGCTGACTGGCAGAGCCCGGAAAGATTTGCTCGGCTGGTTGCCCTGCTACATAGCGCATGGCATAGGTTTTTTTCGGCACGCTCTTGCCCATTCCCGTTAAAAACAAACTGGCCGGATGGACCAGCCTGTAATTGAGTATTATACGCTCAGATATTCTTCAGCCAGACATTTCTTTTGCTGGCTATCAACACGTCCGATTGAGGAATACTGTCTGATAGCGCGAACGGACTCAAGTCCGAATAGGCAACGACGATGATTTACATCATAAAAGAACCCGCATTTCGCGGGTTTAGAGCACGTATCGATTATTTGAATAACATGTTTCGGGCAATAGCTTCAGCTTCCCATTAGTGCTATCCGCTTTGATGATAAATCAGCGGGCTATCGCTCGGCGAAAATGCCGTTTATCCAACTCACCGCTAACCATAATCAGCGCTAACGCTCCAATCACTATCACACCGCCAATCCATGGGGTTTGAGCTAATTCCCATTGGGAAACGATCTGCCCACCGATGAGCGATCCCAAGGCGATCCCCACGTTAAAAGCGGCAATATTCAGCCCTGAAGCAACATCCACTGCATGTGGCGTGTATTCCTCAGCTTTCTGCACCACATATACCTGCAAGCCCGGCACGTTACCAAATGCAAAGATTCCCATAGCCATTAAAGTCATTAGAGCGGCAATGCTGTGGTTCGCCGTAAACTGAAAAATAAACAGTAGCGCAGCCAACGCAGCGAAAATAAAGCTAAGTGCCGGTACCGCACCGTAACGATCCGCTAATTTACCACCCCAAACATTCCCAATCGCGACTGAAACTCCGTATGCCAGCAAGATCCAGCTCACCGCTGACGCAGAGAAACCGGCCAATTCTTGCATTATCGGTGCCAGGAAGGTGAACATAGTGAAGACACCGCCGTACCCCAGCGCAGTAATGGCATAAATCAGTAATAAACGCGGATGAGTTAATACCTGTAACTGCTGCTTTAAACCGGCGCTAGCTTTATTGGGAATATGACTGGGAATCAAAATAGCGCTGGCAACGATCGCCACCACACCAATCAATGAGACAGCTAAAAAGGTTTCACGCCAGCCAAAATGCTGCCCGATAAAGGTGCCTAGAGGCACACCTGTGACTAAGGCTACCGTCAACCCGCCAAACATAATGGCAATCGCCGATGCGGCTTTCTCTTTCGGCGCCAGACCGGTTGCGATGGTAGAACCGATTGAGAAAAACACGCCGTGAGCCAGCCCGGTCAGCAGACGAGCCACGACTAACGATTCATAACCCGGTGCCTGCCATGCCAGAAAATTGCCTAGCGTAAAGAGTATCATCAGGCCAATCAGCAAGGTTTTCCGTGGAATACGCCCTGTTAATGCGGTCAATATTGGTGCGCCAATTGCTACACCCAGCGCGTAAATAGAAACCAGTAAACCGGCTGAGGGTACCGAAACATTTAACTGTTCAGCAATCGTGGGCACGAGTCCAACAATCACAAATTCGGTGGTACCAATAGCAAAAGCGCTAATGGTCAATGCGAGTAAGGCTAAAGGCATCGTTGACTCCAGATAAAATAAGTATCGACTTGATAGGCCGCATTATGAGCTTCTCTCTGGATGACAAAAATGATAGAAATATCAAAATATTTTTGCTTGATTAGCAACAATGAAAGCTAACTCCGTGGTCAGCAGAGCGGTTAAAAAGCTAGAAACCAAGCTGGGCGTAACATTGCTGAATCGTATAACACGACAAATCAGCCGAACGCAGGAAGGCGAACATTACTTTAGACGCACGCAGGCGATTTTGCGTGAAATGGCATTGGCGGAAAATGAACTGCTCGATAACCCGCTGAATCCAAGAGGGCTATTACGCATTGATGCCTCTACTCCGGTAATCTTGCATATGCTAGCACCGTCGGTGGCTAGCTTCAGAGTGCGCTATCCGTTAATGACACTCTCACTGGTTTCCTCAGAGACATTTATCAATCTGATCGAACGTAAAGTCGATATCGCCATTCGCGTAGGCACATTACAGGATTCAACTTTGCGCACCAGAAAGCTGATGAATAGTTACCGCCATATTGTGGCTTCCCCTGCTTATCTGCAGCGCTACGGCACTCCCCGTGCTTCGGTTGAACGACGCTTCGGTCAACAACAGCCTACTCAGCCCATTGAGTGGCTGACGGACAACGGCTTAGCCTAGAGATCGCATGAAACCCGGCGGTTCGCCCGGTTGCTGGGGCTGGAGCCAAAAAGCACGGCAGTACGTAGCCCTGAGATCAACGTCATCGCAGAGCGCTTCGTGAAGACGATGAAGCGCGGCTATATCAGCGTGATGGCCAGGCCCGATGCGTATACCGCAGTGCAGAATCTGGCTATGGCGTTCGAGCACTATAACGAATGGCATCCGCACAGTGCGTTAGGTTACCGTTCACCGCGGGAATATCTGCGGCGTCGGCAAATCTAAAATAAGGCCGGCGATGTGTCTGGAATTATAGGGGTAAATCTGGTAAGAATTATCAAACCGCTCTCAAATTTACATAGGGAAATACTTTTTATAAATACAAAATTAGGAGTGGCTTAATATGATGAATAACCGCAGTTTTCTCCTGCTAAGAGGCCATAGCCCGTACCCCGCTGTTTTGGCTTTTCTACTGACGATGATATTTACTTCTACGGCCTATGCTGATGGTGATTGCCGCGCCATATGGCATAACCCCCCAAGCACAAACATGAGTCCTATTACTGTACCCAATAATGCACCAATTGGGACATTGCTGGGTTCAGGAAGCTATGAGTACTCTGCTAAATTACTGGAAAATGAAGGTTTTCATGTGATTGGGGATTTCGTCCTCCAACCATATAATAGAATGGGGGAAACCGGCCTCACTTATGATGGATCGAGGGTCTACAAAACCTCTTGGGATGGTGTAGGCATTGCTTTTAGAACGGACGGAAAGCCGGGTCTACTAGATGCCAATGGACCCCGTGAAACACCGATATACTACATTCTTTCCACCAAGGTAGAGTATTTTTTGGTGAAATATGGGGAAATCAAATCTGGAGTCATGCCTGCATTTGTACCTTATCACGTCGATTATGTCTGTCTTCGCGCCAGTGTGGGGCGGCACCTAGGGCATGTCAATTTTCCATCGGTAGCAATTAACGTCAATGGCTGTAACCTGACCACACCGTCAGTTCTAGTCCCCATGGGCACCGTCAATAGTTACATGTTTAAAGGAATCGGAAGCTATGCCAAAGAGATACCTTTTACTATTGAACTAAACTGCGATGTCAATACCAAAGTCGACCTCATCATTGGAGATCGCGAGTACATCAATAATGCTCTGCCACTGAGTGGTGGGTCTAATGGTGAAAGAGTCGCTACAGGATTAGGAATCCAAATATTGAGGAATAACATGCCATTCCCCTTAGGAACAGCAATTAACGTACTGGATACAACTAGCATTGGAAACGTTGAAATTCCTCTGACCGCCCGTTATTACCAGATTGGAGAACATATCACGCCCGGAGCAGCAAACGGCGTGGCTAGTTTTACTATGAGTTACCGATAATAAAAGGTTTTTATCATCACATGCGAAGTCCGCGTTTGAGCTATGCTGCCATCGCGGATAGCTTCCTGCCATTCTGATCGTCTATAGCGCAACCGGGATACCAACTGGAAAATTTATCCTGAAGTTCGTTATTCAGGACTGCTGTCCGTGTCTGTAACATATAATGCGCGCCTTTTCTGCTTCACTGCATTTGCTGCTTTTTGGCCATTCGTCTGGCGATTACTTTATTGATCGTTGATTCCACAAACGCCATTGAAACCAGCTCCCCGTACCGGTGCATTTCACCGTAGTTTGAGATCTGTAATGGTCTAATCATTCCGGACACTTTGTTAGAGATATAATGAGCAACACTAACAAGGTGAGAATGCGAAAAAAATCATTTACTCATGAGTTTAAACAAGAGTGCGTCAATCTGGTTCTTCAGCATAAGTATCCGGTGACCCAAGCTGCTGAAACAATGAATATTGGCCTTTCAACCTTACAACACTGGCTACGGCAGTATCGCGGAGAGATCCGCGGAAACACACCGATAGCCAGTGCTATAACACCGGAACAACGGCGAATACAAGAACTTGAAAAGCAGGTACGGCAGTTGCAGAGCGACAATGACCTGTTAAAAAAGGTTTCGGCCTTCTTCGCCATGGAAATGAACAACGACAAAAAGTCGCGGTGAAACTGAAGAAGGTCGGTGCAAATATCCAACAGGTATGCCGCTGTTTATCGCTCACGCGCAGCGTGTTTTATGCCCGTAGTCGTCGGCTAATGATCAAGCCCGATGTTCTGATGTTGCACGCGGCGGCTAAGCATGTTCATGCTGAAATGGATGCCACATATGGCAGCCGGGCATGTGCATCGAGTTACGGGAACAAGGTTTTAACGTGGGCAGATACCGCGTTCGGCAGCTAATGAAAAACTTATTACTGGAGGCTAAACGCCCCGGACGTGATCGTTATCCACGCGGCGGAAAACCCGCTGTCGTTGCCGCTAATCTATTGAATCTGCAGTGTAATCCAGAGACATTGAATACCTGGTGGTCAGGTGACATTACCTATCTGCGTTCCGCTCAGGGCTGGTTATATCTGGCTATCATGATGGACTTATGTTCAAGAAAAATAGTGAGTTGGGCCTTCTCAGACAAGCCGGACAGCGACTTGACCGTCCGGGCCTTAAGGCTGGCCGTAAATAAACGCCGACCCACAGGGTCTGTGGTGTTCCATAGCGATCAAGGGGTGCAATATACCCGCGCGCAGTTCCAATCCTGCCAGCAGGAGTTGGATGTTACAGGTAGCATGAGCCGAAAAGGTAACTGCCAGGATAATGCTGTTACGGAAAGGTTTTTCCGCAGCCTGAAAGCTGAGAGGGTTAACTATCGTCGTTATGAAACCCGAAGTCAGGGTATCGCTGATGTTATCGATTATATCGACAGTTTTTATCATCTGAAAAGGCGGCATTATCGGCTGAGAAATATATCGCCGGATGAATATGAACGCCGACTACAGCAATGTGCCTAAATCCGTGTCCGGTTTTAGTTGACCGTTACACGTTAGCCAAGTGATTCAAGGCTTAGGAAATGACCGAACTACGGCAATCAACTGTAAGCTAAGTGATTGGCTATAAAGTGTTGAGTATCGATTAGATGAATTTAAAAAATAAGAATATAAGTATCAATGATTGGAATTTACCGCTCTACCTATCTTATCTGAGAGAAAAGTTATAAATATTAGAATGCAAAAAACCCTGAATCAAAGATTCAGGGTTATGCAATAAGTGGCGGAACGGACGGGGCTCGAACCCGCGACCCCCTGCGTGACAGGCAGGTATTCTAACCAACTG
>NZ_CPYD01000006.1 GCF_001112925.1 Yersinia nurmii | reverse complement strand
GTGACATCATCAGTATGTCGGAAGATCTCTAAAAGTGAATGGGCCGTTTAAGCGGGATACTTACAGGAGCAGTGGCAATATCAGTATGATGCCTTTGGCAACATGGTGACAAGGCAGGACAGCGCCCGTATCCAGCGTTACCGCTACGACGGAGATAACCGTTTGGTGGGGGCTGAAGGGAGTGTTTGAAGCGCAGTACCACTATGATGCGTTGAGCCGCCGGTTGAGCAAGACCGTGACTCATCGGCAAGAGCGGCACGAAACGCATTTTCTGTGGCAAGGATTACGGTTATTGCAAAGCCACACCGCAGACAGCCAGCAAACCTGCTGTTACGACCCGAACGAAGCCTATACGCTGTTGGCCTGCATTGAGCGGCGCTACGGCGAAGACCAGTTGTACTGGTATCACACCGACCTGAACGGCTCACCGCAGGAAGTGACCAACAAACAGGGCGACATGGTGTGGTCAGGGCAATATGGCGTGTTTGGTCAGGTGACCCGCCAGACCGATGCGATGTGGCGCAACCTCAGCAAACCGCTGGGGCAGTTCAGGCAGCCGCTGCGTTATGCCGGGCAATATCTGGATGAAGAAACCGGGTTACACTACAATACTTACCGCTATTATGCACCGGAAGTCGGTCGGTTCACGACGCCGGATCCGATTGGTTTGTCGGGGGGACTGAATCTTTACCAGTATGCGCCGAATCCGCTGAGTTGGATTGACCCTTGGGGTTTAACTGGCAAGCCATTAAATTCTCCATTGATAGACAAATGGATAGATAAGGGGGGGAGTGTTTGGCAAGAGATCGATACGCGAACTTGGGTATATCAAGATAACGTTGGCAATGTAGTGAGATATCCGAATGGTTATCCAGACTTTACACCTTATGAGGTGCAGCGAGTTGATGTTCCTGATATGAAAGGTAACCACCGTCTTGGCCCTTCAGGGGATTTTGGTAAAGCGAATGCCCTTGCCCCTAATGGGGCTGCAAATCTGGAAGTTAACACGTGGCACCACCACCAGAATGGCGTTACGATGCAAGAGGTACCTAAAGATATACATAGTAATTTCACTCATAGGGGTGGCGTGTCAAAAATTAAAAAGTCGTGTCCCTAATATGGAGGCAATATGCCAATTTCATGTGGTAATGGTTCATCAGATGTTCAGATCAATAACCTTGAGCAGTTGTATAGTATTCATTTCCCTAATGACTACAGGAATTTTTTATCTGTTTATAATGGTTTTGTAGTCAAACAACCTGATTACTGTGAGTTGCCTTGTAATGATGTAGATGATGGGTATATTGCATTTTATTCTTTGTTTGGCTTTGGTGTTTCAAATAAAAATCATGACATAAATCATCAGAACAAAGAATATCTAGATGAGTTAAGCTTCATTGAAGAGGCATTCATCATTGGTGGTGATCCTGGAGGAAATTACTTTGTGCTAGTTTGTAATGGTGTTCAAAAAGGAGTTTACTACTGGGATAGGACACATCTGCATTCGGAATATGACATGCAAAAAATCTCTATTCAGGAAGTGGATGAATGTGGAAGTCTTTATAAAATCCATCATGAATTTAGTGATTTCTTCGCGGAGCTTGTAAGAAATACAATAGATAAAGGAATGAAATTGACTAAAGATCTTTTATAAATAATAGCGTGTGGCTGTTATAATGTGGCCTAATTTAATGAAAAAAAGAATGCTCTTTAATAAATCTATTTCAAAGCTTAGGTATTGATTATTCAAAACTAAGCTTTTATGACTCGTTTGAGTTTTTACAGGAAGAAAGGAAGTATCCAAGGTTTCTTGAAAATTATGCTCTTTATGTTGAACGTAAGGAATACTGGTAATGTAGTGGCATAGTTAATTTGGCAACCTGAAATCGAATATGATGCGATTACCTGTTGCTCCAGGTATCGATCCGAATCCAAATCTTGGTTTACATAGGGGTTGAACAGCAGAACATGCGGAGTATAACCGTGCAATTGGCGCTGAACTTGATGCGCTAGAACGGAGGACTATACAAAATAATTGGAATTATCGACGGACACAGCAAGAAGTTCTTAACTTACAACATAAAAGAAGAGCAGGTTTTAAAACGGGTAAGTATACGTGTGCTTAGGTAAAGGAGATTATAATAAGATTATACAGCCTTGAAAGTCCTATTAAATCCAGTGGTGATGTTGTCAGTTTTTCTGATCCTAAGGGCCGAATATCCTCTTATTTTATATGGAATGAAGGAAAGAGTAAATTCTTGGACTTCATGAAGCCGAAAGGACTCGCTCAAGAAAAAGTGAGGCTTTCGACTTATTAATGGCAGATTTTCTTCCTGCAAATATCGGCATACCAATATTCTCAGAAAAAGCAATGGGTGCAATTAGAGATTTCATTCCTGAGAGTGTGAAAGGAGTGGAGTGCATCATATCCTGTGAGGGAAGACAGGTGACTTATAATTTGTGCTGGGTTGGTGTTTATCTGAACTTGGTCGATGAAGAAAAATCTTCATTTAGAACGTTAAGTGATGGGGATAAAATATTAACGAAAGCTATATATAAAAGTGATTTTCAATATGACTTTATGATTGCTAGGGATGCTGAATTCAAAGAGCGCTTAGTTGTATCCCAAGGCTTTGTCGATTTTTGTCATTCCAAAAAGTTAAATGTGAACTTTGGAGAGCCCATATAGGAGAGCATGAAAAAGTGTGGGGCAGCCATCGGATAGGCCGCCTGCAGAGGCTAGAATAACCAACACCATTTCACAACAATACCCAGTTCCACTGCTATGAAAATCTACGTCATCAAAACCGCTGTTCGTGGAGTCAGTCCCATGGTCTGGCGTCGGCTAAGAGTCTCTGCTGATACGCCGCTGGCCGCGCTTCACTTCATTTTCCAGATCGTGCAGGGCTGGGGTGATGACTACCTCTATCAGTTTCATATTTACGGCAAAGAATGTGTTGGACGTTCTGGATGGAGTTATCGCTGATATCGGCCGGGAGGCGAAAAAAATTGGGCAAAAAAAACGCGTGAGAACGCTGAAAGATCTTGATAAGTCAGCATTAGAGCTGGCAAATATTTGCTCAGGTACCCTGACGCTGGGAACAATTTGGGCGTCAGTTTTGAGCCGATCGTTGCTGAGCAGCGATCGCCCTTCAGGGTTAACACAGGCAATTATCGAAGCCGGGAAAATAAATAAGACACTGTATCTGCTGAATTATATTGATGATGAGTGGCGAATTTTATCGCTCCGGACAACCATTTAGTTACAACATACATATGTGCATCAACTCAAATAATAACATTTGAAGCTTACGTGATTAAAAAATAATCAAGGGAACATAATCATTCCGCAAAGTCTAACAGGGGGTATTGGGGTGCGTACGGGAACTATAGCCTTCAACGAATCGTGGTAACGTTTTAATAAACATTAATTCTTCGGTCATAGTAGAACGGATTCTGGTGCGGATTCATTTAGAGAAGCCCACGATTATTATTAATAGAATTTATAAAAATATCAGCGTCTAAGAATGACCGCCATTTTCAGGCGGCCTGAAGCAAGATTTAGAGTTTAGAGATAACGCTGCTCTAAGTGCTGACGGAAGAAGCGCGGATTAAGCGTTTCGCCCGTTGCTTTAGTGATCAACTCGTCGGTGAGATAACGGCTGCCGTGCTGCCAGATATTTTGCTGCAACCAAGCGAATAAGACGCTGAGATCGCCATGAGCAATTTGTTGATCCAGATTGGGAATCGATTCGCGAGCGGTCTGAAATAACTGCGCGGCATACATTGCACCCAAGGTATAAGTTGGGAAATAGCCAAAAGCACCGTCGGTCCAGTGAATATCCTGCATGCAGCCATTGCGATAGTTGCCATCGGTATTAACGCCCAAATAACGCTGCATTTTTTCATTCCACTGTGCCGGAATATCCTCAACCTCAATTTCGCCTTCGATAAGCGCTTTTTCGATTTCGTAACGCAAAATCACATGCGCTGGATAGCTAACCTCATCAGCATCCACTCGAATAAAACCGGCTTCAACGCGCTGATTAATCGCAATGAAATTATCTTCGGTTAACGCAGCTTGTTCGCCAAAATGTTTGATAGCCAGCGGTAACAAAAGCTTTAGGAACTCGTCGCTACGTGCCAATTGCATCTCAAATAGCAAGCTTTGAGATTCATGTATCGCCGTGGAGCGAGCATGAGAAATAGGTTGGCCTAACCATTCGCGCGGTAAATTCTGTTCATAGCGGGCGTGACCAGTTTCGTGGACGATCCCCATCAGGGCGCTAGTGAATTCTTTCTCGTTATAGCGCGTAGTAATACGCACATCTTGCGGAACACCGCCGCAGAAAGGATGCACGCTGACATCAACCCGGCCGCCGTCAAAATCAAAACCAAGCAGCGCCATAACGCTCAGGCTAAGCTGGCGCTGTTTCTCTAAATCAAATGGGCCGACTGGCGTTAAATGTGGTTGTTTAGCCTGTTTGACGATCGCTTTTTGCAGCAAATCCGGTAACCATTGCTTTAAATCACCAAAAATATGATCCAAATCGCTGCTGCGTAAACCTGGCTCATACAAATTTAACAGCGCATCGTAGCGAGATGTGCCGGCAGCCTGCGCGCGGATCTCGGCTTCCTGACGACTGAGTTTTACCACTTCTCGCAGATTTTCGGCAAAACCCGCCCAATCATTATTGATGCGTTGCTGACGCCAGGCATGTTCGCAACGCGCGCCTGCCAGTGACTTAGCTTCAACCAAACTTTCTGGCACCAGAACCGCGTTGTTGTAATGGCGACGCATTTCGCGCAGATTCGCTTTCTCAATAACGTTCAGAGTTTCCTGTTCAGCCTGATTAAGCCATTGATCGACTTGCGGCGCGGTCAGAATTTGGTGATGCAGCACGTTTAGCTCAGCCAAGGCCTCTGAGCGAGCCAAATTGCCTTTAGGGGGCATCATGGTTTGCATGTCCCAGCCGGTAATGGCCGAGAGATGTTCAAAACGAGACAGGCGAGTGAAGGTGCTGCGCAGGTGATGATATGCTGTGCTCATAGGGCACTCCATTAGTTAACCAATCATAATCAACGTCTTTTGCTATTTACTTTTTATCTGACACGGCGTCTGGATCGACGGATAAACTGTAGTAGTCTTTGACAGGCCAGCAGAAACGGAAGCACGCACCGCCCAAAGAACTGCTTTCTACAAAAACGCGTCCCTGATAAGCCAGCGCAATGGAATGAACGATTGCCAGACCTAAACCGCAGCCACCGGTCGCGCGATCGCGACTTGGATCTAGGCGTACAAAAGGCTCAAATACTGTGGTACGTTCCTCCGGCGGAATACCGGGGCCATCGTCTTCAACCTGAAGACAAGCTTCATCACCGTCGAACCACAGGCCAATGCGCAAACGCTGATTGGAGTAGCGCAGGGCATTATTCACCAGATTATCCAGTACTCGCTCCATCAGGCGTAAATCCACCGCGCCAAAATCGCCGCTGTGCGGAATATCCAGCGAGATTTTTCGCTCGCTGTGAATCAGGCGCATATCTTCGACTTTAGTCTGCAGCCAGGCCGGTAAATCTATTGGCTCCAGATTAAGAGAAACCTGAGGGCGATCCAGACGAGCATAGGTCAGTAGTTCGTCTATCAATGATTCCAACTGACCGATATCCCGGTTTAATGCCAGTTGCTCTGTTTCGCTCAGATTCTCACTCATGGCTAAACGGTAGCGCAAACGAACCAATGGGGTGCGTAACTCGTGGGCTATGCCGTCAATCAGCAGTTTTTTGCTGGCAATCAGAGTGCTGATGTTATCCGCCATCTGATTAAAAGCGACGCCGAGACGATTCAAACTGGACGTTGGGTCAAAGTGCGTCCGTTCATCTAAATGCCCGGAACCCAGCCTCTGGGCAGCGTTTTCCAGCTGTAGCAGGTCTTTCCAGTGCGGGCGCATCCACAGAAAAACCGGCAGCGCCAGCGACATACCGATTAAAATCAGCAGAGCCAGATCCAACAGTCGCATTTGATGTAAATAGAATAAATACGGAATCGGACCGACCACCAATACATAATGACTGCGAGGAATTCGCTGCAAAAATGAGTATTCATCGTCTAAAGCGATGATTTCTCCTGCCCGCAGTCGCTTATTCAGGCGCGGCCCTAAATCTCGTTTATCCAGCGGTTCAATATGCAGCTCAAACGAAAGATTCAAATCCAGCGTTTCGATGGTTTTATTCCAGTCACGCAGAGGGATTTCTCTCAGTTCGCTGCGCATTAATGACAGCGAGCTTTTCATTAAGTCGTCTAAAGACTGGCGCCCAGCGCGTTCGGCGGTGACTTTATAAACCAGCCCGACCAGCATCGCCATCACCAGAAAGCAGACAAACAACAATAAGAAAAACTGTATGAATAGTTTTCTCATTGTTGGACGGATTCCCAAGCGTTAGGAGCAAACAGGTAACCTTTATTACGCACGGTTTTAATGCGGAAGGGCTCCAGCGTATTATCGTAAAGTTTGCGACGTAAACGAGAGATCGCCACGTCAATACTGCGATCCATGCCGTCATAGCTGACGCCGCGTAGGCTTTTTAATAAGACTTCCCGATCCATAATAATACCGGCGTGGGTGGCCAGCTCCCAAAGCAAATCAAAGTCTGACGTGGAAAGCGTAATTTCTTCCTGGCCCAGATTGACCTGACGATTAACCGGATCGATACAGAGCAGACCGAATCGAATCGCATTTTGATTGGTCAGCGTGGTTACTTGCGGCTCTTTAGTCTGGCTTTGATGTTGTCGTAAATGCAAACGCAGCCGCGCCAGCAAAACGGCAGGTGGCGTAGTTTTCAGAATATAATCATTAGCCCCCATTTCCAGCGATAGGATATGGTTCATATCGCTATCCAATGAGGTCAGCAGCACTATCGGACCATCGTAATGAGGACGCAAATCCCGGCATAGCGTCATACCGTCTTTACCTGGCAACATAATATCCAACAGCACCAAATCCGGTTGTTGCTCGGTAATAAAGTCCTGCGCGGTGTCGCCTCGCGGCTCAATCAGAACGTCAATATCATGTTTGCCCAAATAGGCAGCAATAAGTTTTCCAACTTCTGGATCGTCTTCGACAAAAACAATTTTAGCCATATTTCCCGATCTATAAGAATCTGCGATAAAAGTGACGGAATTCAGCATAGCGCGCGGAGGAGGGCAATGCCATGAGGATTTGGTGTCTAATCTTGAGCTGTATCGCGCAATTATTCATTCATATGATTAAAGCGTCGGCTCCGTCTGGTAAACAGTAAGGGAATTATGTCATTATATTGATGACACTGACTGTCACGTCGTCTCTATTTAGCCGTAGTCCAACACTATTTTGATTATAAGAGAGGATTAGGGGATGAGTAGTGAGCGGATACAGCACGAAACCATCTGCTTTGATTACATGAAATTTCTATCGGCCTCTTGCAAAAAACGCTGGAGTTTTGTCGATGCTATTTATGGTGTAATGCCTATCTTCGGCATGGTGGTAAAAAAATCTCAAACTGAATTAGAAAAAAACCCGCAAGAGCAGTTAACTGCCTTAGCTTTGCAGGTGCTATCTACACAGGTCAGCGATGAAACCAATATGATTCGGTTAATTCGGTTGGCGCGCCAACAAGGGATTCAATCTCTGGAGGTTCAATTACCCTATGGTTTGGATATCGGTCAATTAGCGACTATTTCACGCCAGTGCTCACCGCAGGTTGCTTTGACGTTGAACGGCGAGCGGTTGTTGGTTAATTTGCCCGTCATTCAGCCGTAGATCGAATGTTCATGGCATAATAGCCGTTCGCCGTTCATAGAGTAATAGTCGTTCATAGCGAGCAATAATAGCTCTTGGTCATTTTATATTTATATCTATATTTTATCACCCACAATTTCAGCTAAATATCGGCTGTGCTTACTGATAATTTTAATTTCATGCTCGGCTTCCTTCCCGGTATTTATACGTTGTTCAATATCATCTATTCTATCGTTTCTCTCCTCTAACGTATCATACTTAACTGGATGTTTCTGGTGTTTATACAGGTGAGAAATAAGGTTTTTTTCCGATTCTTGGATTGTTTTTATCAATGCATCAACTCCATTAAAAGCAGCCTTATTTGCTTTTACTATTTCATCGAAATTGCCTTCAACTGTGATTCTCTCCAAACTTTTTATTAATTGTTGGGTTTCTTGCCACTTCAACTGCGGCTTGATGTCTGAGTAGATAAAGCTGGCAATAGGACCGTTATTGCTTATTTCGTTGATTTTCCCCACCATGAGCATAATCGTAGGTTTAATATCTTTTGCTTTTTCCATAAGCATAGCTTGCTGATATGTGGGTGGTGCATTTGAATTGAGAAGAGGGAAGGATGAACTGCTTTCATAGGATGGGGGCTTGGATGAAATCATTATTTACTCCTATTGGCTGACTTGCGAAATAGGAGAATATCAATTTTCATTCATTCTTTTCTACTATAAAACGCCGCTCAGCCTCTACTTTATTATTACTAACATTTGTATGTGGAGAGCTGAACAGAGTAGAAATTAATGCATAATTAGCCAAGTGGCGGGCAGCGTAGCGACCATTACCAGACAAATAGCCACGCGCTCCATTTTATTTAAGATGCGAATATCATGGTGGCTTTTTCTAGCATAAATAAATACCAATAATCCCGGCGCATACAATAATACCGACAGTAGCAAATGCAGCATACCGGCGGCGTAAATCAGCCATAAACCGTATAAGCAGGCACCGCTGGCCGCCACAATCAAGCGCCAATCCTGACGTTTTAGCGCAACTTTAAACAGAAATGCGCCGACCAGAAAATACGGTACTAAAATCATTTCAGAGGCGATAGTTAGCAACGTATTGTAATTGCTACCAGTGATCCAAATCAGAACCAACGCAATCTGTACCGCGCCGTTGGTAAACCACAGCGATTTGGATGGCGCATTATTCTTGTTTTGCTGACAAAATGCTTTCGGGAAAGCGCCGTGTTTAGCTGCGTGCAACGGCACTTCGGCGGCCATAATGGTCCAGCTCAAGTAAGCGCCGCAGACTGAAATAATCAGGCCGGTGGCGATAACGATTTCACCCAACGGCCCCATCAGCTCAACCATTAAACCGGCCATCGATGGGTTGCGCATCTCTGCCAGCTCGGCGCGTGGTACTACGCCTAGTGAGAGTAGGGTGATCAGCAAATACACGCTCAGCGCAGATAACACTGCCAGCATGGTTGCCCGCCCAACGTCTTTTTTATTTCGCGCCCGCGCGGAAACCACGACCGCACCTTCCACACCGATAAACACCCACAGAGTGATAAGCATGGTGTTTTTAACCTGTTCCCACACCGGCGTACCCAAAGCGATGCCGCTGAAATCCAGCGTAAAGGTATCCATATTAAAGGCGATCGCCGCCAAAATAATAAAGCCGCCTAAGGGTAACAGTTTCGCCAGCGTCGCCGCCAGATTGATGCTGGCCGCTGTCTGCACGCCGCGTAATACCAAGGCGTGAACGACCCACAGCAGGAAAGAGGCCCCGATTAATGCTTGCCAGGTATTTCCTTCTCCAAAAACGATGTTTTCCGGCGTATCGGTGAAAAAGCTCAGAGCGGCAAACACAATCACCAGATAAGACACGTTAGCGATAACCGCGCACAACCAGTAACCCCAGGCGGAGAAAAAACCGATCAGATCGCCAAAGCCCTCTTTAGCATAGGTAAAAATACCGCCATCCAGATCCGGCCTGAGGCGAGTCAGCAACAGCATGGCAAAGGCAAGGAAGATAATCCCGACGCCGGTAATACTCCAACCGATAAGTAACGCCGCGGGACTGGCAACTTCAGCCATGTTCTGCGGCAGGCTAAAGACGCCAGCACCTAGCATTGAGCTGAGAACGAGTGCAGTTAGCGCGGTTAGGCCGAGTTTTTTTTCCAATGCTAGAAGTCCTGGTATTTAAAGAATTAATCTATGGATGTTAGCTATCAACTAGCAGGATATGGGGAGTCGGCACCGATAACTGAAAGATAATAGCCCTAAAAAGTGCCAAGATTTTACGGAGTGCGGGGTGTGGATGCAATGATTGGTTATGCGATTAGGATAAAAAGTTATTCAGTCGTTCAGGTTTTGTGCAACCAGAAAGGCGGTTAGGCGGGAAGAGGGTAAAGAATGGCGGAAACAAAAGTAAAACGGGGCAACCTTAGGCTGCCCCGCAAAGATTATTTGAACAAATCAGCGCTCACGGTAAGGTTACCGCCGCTTTTGTTCTGCCATTGACGAGTCACGTGATAGTACTTGGCTCCTTTCGCTGCGGCGCGTTTAGCCACTTCTTGCGAAACATCGGTCATACTATTGAAATGACCGGTGAAAGTAACGGAATCAAAGGGCACCATTTGCGCCGCAGTGGTGTTATTCAGTTCTTGAATTTGCGTACCGTCGGACAGGGTTACAGTGTAACGTTTTCCGGTTGAGGACTGAGTTTCGAAGAAGCGACCCACAGCATTGCTTGGCGTACCCGAAGAGGCCACGCCCGGCAATTCAACTTTAGCCGCTTCGGCACCGCCAGCTGCCAGTGCGGCACGGCCTGCGTCAGAGTCGGCAGGGATGGCGTCCGGGCTTTGCACCTTACGTTTTGGCGCATCAGCTTTATATACGTAAGCGGTGATGAACTGGTTACCGCCACCGTTGGCATCGACCTGACGCACGATGAAGAAGGAACTGGCATTTTTGCTTTTCGCTTCTTTAGAGATAGCGTCGTTGATATCCGGCTGGCTGCGGAAGAAGCCACTGACCGACACGGTATCAAAAGGCTCCAGCAGATAAGCTTCGTTCTTCGGCAGCTCTTTTACGCCGTTAAAAGTGCGGTATTGAGTATCTTTACTCACTTCTTCCGCATCTTTGTGGTACAGATCGGCCGTTACACGCCAGTTACCACCGTTATTATTGCTGTTAGTATCCTGAATATAGAAAGCGTCTGCGCCCAATTCGTCAGCGCGACGTGACACCGCAGCGGCTGCTTCATTGATTGCGTTAAACCGACCGGTAATTGTTATGCGTTGGAACGGTTTAATGGAGGCTGCTTTTTCCGGCGCTAATTCTTGCGCGGCTTGTGCAGCAGAAAATGCAGTCAGTGATAGCAATGCTGACGCGATGATCGTGTATTTCAGCTTCATAAAAAATCCTTTCGCCTTGCGCATTAACGTTATACGAGCAGAACTATTGATGTGTAACAGAATAGCCGATGATTATTACATGTAATAATGGCAGGTGTCTCAGCAATTTATGCCGCACAGTGTGACTATTTGCTACCGGCAATTTATGGCGATCTTTCCCGCCAATACCGATAAGCTTTGATAATAATCCAATTAACCATATAAGCTCGATTTATTTACATTCTTCTAACCTAAGGCCACGTATTTACTGGGTTCATAGAATGGATAGAATAAATTTAATCTGACGATAAATGGCAGGATAAGACTCTGGTAAATATAATATTGATAGTCATTTATACAATCTTCCCATTGGCTATCAGTTTTTATGCAAAAAGCGTTAATGTGACGCAGACAAATATGGATCATCAGCCACATTTTCAGTAGGTTATAGGAAGCTGTAGCAAGCAGGTTTCGGCGGCGCGAAGATTCGGCGCAACGAAATCACAACTATAGGCAGGATGACGACACACTCATCATCGAAGAGAACTAAAAGGGAACATTATGCGTATTGGTGTACCAAGAGAGCGGTTGGCCAATGAAGCCCGGGTTGCAGCAACGCCGAAAACGGTGGAACAACTGCTGAAGTTGGGCTTTACCGTCACCATAGAGGCCGATGCCGGGCGACTGGCCAGTTTTGACGATGCGGCTTATCAGGCAGCTGGCGCCACAATTACGGATACGGCGGATGTGTGGCAATCGGATCTGATCCTAAAAGTTAACGCGCCCCTTGAGGATGAAATTGCCTTAATGCGTGAGGGCAGCACGCTGGTCAGTTTTATCTGGCCTGCGCAAAATCCCGAACTGTTGAAAAAACTGGCAGACCGTCAGGTGACGGTCCTAGCGATGGATTCGGTGCCGCGTATCTCACGGGCGCAGTCGATGGATGCCTTAAGCTCCATGGCCAACATCGCGGGTTACCGCGCCATTGTGGAAGCCGCTCATGAATTCGGTCGTTTCTTCACCGGGCAGATTACGGCCGCAGGTAAAGTACCTCCGGCAAAAGTGATGATTATCGGTGCTGGTGTTGCCGGTCTGGCAGCCATTGGTGCCGCGGGCAGCCTTGGGGCTATCGTTCGCGCCTTCGATACACGTCCGGAAGTAAAAGAACAGGTTCAGAGTATGGGGGCCGAATTCCTCGAGCTGGACTTTGAAGAAGAAGCGGGCAGCGGCGATGGCTACGCCAAAGTGATGTCCGAAGCTTTCATCAAGGCAGAGATGGCGCTGTTTGCGGCACAGGCGGCGGAAGTAGACATTATCGTCACTACCGCGCTGATTCCGGGCAAACCTGCTCCGTTGCTGATCACCAAAGAAATGGTTGCCTCGATGAAGCCGGGGAGCGTGGTGGTCGATCTGGCGGCACAAACCGGCGGTAATTGCGAACTAACCGTCGCAGACAAAATCACCGTGACTGATAATGGCGTTAAAATTATTGGTTACACCGATTTACCCAGTCGTTTGCCAACCCAGTCTTCCCAACTTTACGGTACTAACCTGGTTAACTTGCTGAAACTGCTGTGCAAAGAGAAGAATGGCGAAATTGATATCGATTTCGAGGATACGGTGATTCGCGGCGTAACCGTGGTGAAAACCGGTGAAATTACCTGGCCAGCACCGCCAATTCAGGTTTCTGCACAGCCTCAGGCGGCGAAATCGGCGGCTCCGATTGAAAAACCGGAGGCTAAACCTTCGTCTCCTTGGACCAAATATATCTTTATGGCGATCGCCATCGTGCTGTTTGGCTGGCTGGCTAACGTGGCGCCGAAAGAGTTTTTATCACACTTCACCGTGTTTGCTCTGGCTTGCGTAGTGGGTTACTACGTGGTGTGGAACGTCAGCCATGCGCTCCATACGCCGCTGATGTCGGTCACTAACGCTATTTCAGGCATCATTGTGGTAGGGGCGTTGTTGCAGATTGGCCACGGCGGTTGGGTAAGTTTCTTATCCTTTATTGCCGTATTGATTGCCAGTATCAACATTTTCGGTGGTTTCACCGTGACTCAGCGCATGCTGAAAATGTTCCGTAAACACTAAGGGGTAACTGATGTCTAGTGGTCTCGTAACAGCTGCATACATAGTTGCCGCGATTTTATTTATTTTCAGTCTGGCCGGTTTATCCCGCCACGAAACCTCCAAGCAGGGTAATACTTTTGGTATTACCGGTATGGCCATTGCGCTGATCGCCACCATTCTGGGGCCGGATTCCGGCAACGTTGGCTGGATTATTGTCGCTATGGTTATCGGTGGCTCCATCGGTATTTATCTGGCGAAAAAAGTCGAAATGACCGAAATGCCAGAGCTGGTTGCGGTGCTGCATAGCTTCGTGGGTCTGGCAGCGGTACTGGTTGGTTTCAACAGTTATCTGGATCATGGCGCGCCAATGGAGCCAGTGATGCAGAACATTCATCTGACCGAAGTGTTCCTTGGCATCTTTATCGGTGCAGTAACCTTCACTGGTTCTATTGTGGCCTTTGGTAAATTACGCGGGATTATCTCCTCTAAACCGCTGACTTTACCTCATCGCCACAAGCTGAATCTGGCGGCGTTGGTGGTGTCATTCCTGCTGATGGTGCTGTTTGTGAAAACCGACAGCGTGGCAATGCAGGGCATTTGTCTGTTCCTGATGACTGCCATCGCGCTGGCTTTCGGCTGGCATCTGGTGGCTTCCATTGGCGGCGCGGATATGCCGGTTGTGGTTTCCATGCTGAATTCCTACTCCGGTTGGGCAGCGGCGGCGGCGGGCTTTATGCTCAGCAACGACCTACTGATCGTCACCGGTGCTTTGGTGGGTTCTTCCGGTGCGATTCTGTCTTACATTATGTGTAAGGCAATGAACCGTTCGTTTATCAGCGTGATTGCCGGTGGCTTCGGTACTGACGGATCGTCCGTCGGTGATGCGGAAGAAATGGGCGAATACCGTGAAACAACGGCGGAAGAAGTCGCTGAAATGCTGAAAAACTCTAGCTCGGTCATTATCACTCCGGGCTATGGCATGGCGGTAGCACAGGCGCAGTATCCGGTGGCAGAAATCACCGCCAAACTACAGGCGCGCGGTATCAAGGTTCGTTTCGGAATTCATCCGGTTGCCGGTCGTTTACCTGGTCACATGAACGTGCTGCTGGCGGAAGCCAAAGTACCGTACGATGTGGTACTGGAAATGGACGAAATCAATCAAGACTTCCCGGATACCGAAACCGTGCTGGTCATCGGTGCTAACGATACGGTTAACCCCGCGGCGTTGGAAGATCCGCGCAGTCCTATTGCCGGAATGCCCGTGCTGGAAGTGTGGAAAGCGCAGAACGTTATCGCGTTTAAACGATCGATGAATACTGGTTATGCAGGCGTTCAGAACCCGCTATTCTTCAAAGACAACACACAAATGCTGTTTGGCGATGCTAAAGCTAGCGTGGAAGCCATTCTGCGCGCGTTGTAACCGTTAACAAAAAAGAGCGGCTACATTTGGCTCCTTAATTTCAACGGTTAAAAACGCATTCCAAGCGACAAAACAAAAATCCGGAGCGCATCTACCTCCGGATTTTTTATGCCAATAACTTAGTGAAATAACGGGGATATATACAGCGGGAAGTTGGCGCGTTCGGCGGCCTGATTCAACTGTTTTTGCGCGGTGAGAATGTTTTCGCGCCAGTTTTCATTCTGTGCCCACATTTCAATCACCAAGGGTACGCGGCTATCCATATCTCGAAGCGCGCGGAAAATAGCCGTGAAATCCACTTCACCTTCACCAATAACCAGATCGCGGAACTGGCCCGGTGCATGTTCACTGACTTTAAGGGTGTCTTTCAGGTGAATCTGAACTATGTGGTCGCGGCTTAGCCTCAACTCCGTCAACGTATCGTAATTCCAACCGTTAATATTACCCACGTCAGGGTAGGCCATAAAATAAGGGGAGGGAATTTCTCGCTTCAGTATTTCGAATTTACTCAATGAATTCAGATAGTCGGTATCCATAATCTCAACCGCCAGCATCACGCCTGCGCGTTCGGCTTGTTTAGCACTCCATTTCATCCCATCAATAAAACGCTGGTGAGTATGTTCGTTAGAATCTTCGTAATAAACGTCATAACCCGCCAGTTGGATCACGCGAATCCCAAGCTTGTAAGCAAAATTAATCGCTTTTTCCATATGGATTTTAGCCTGTTCGCGAATAACTTTATCTGAGGAACCAAAGGGAAACTTACGGTGAGCGCTGAGACACATCGAATGTAGCGGAATCTGATGCTGTTCGCACAAGCGACGCAGGCCATAGATTTGCTCGTCTGACCAATCCAGTCTCGCGCGTCGTTCATCGGATTCATCTATCGATATTTCCATGAAATCAAAGCCTAGAGACTTGGCCACTTTAAGTTTTTCTTCCCACGGCATGGCGCTGGGGAGGGCTTTCTCATAAATCCCAACAATCTGGTTTACTCTGTTTGCATACATTATCAGCCTCCCGGACCATATCAGTTACGACCAGTATTTATCGATTTCAGCGCGTAATGCCTGTGCGTTGGACTGACCTTTTGGGCCGGTCAACGCTCGACCTGCAATAAAAGCTTTGGCGCGAATGCCTTCGAACAATCGGATATCCTGCGGTACTATGCCGCCGGTAATAGAGAGTTCCAGCCCTAAATCAGACAGGGTGCGCATGCGAAGAAGATCATCATCGCTCCAGCCCACGCCGGCCAATTCTGCATCTCTGGAACGATGATAAATGGCCTGTTTAATGCCCAGACCGCGCCAAGCTTTAGCATCATCGAGCGTCCAATTACCGTAAATTTCAATTTGAATTTCTCTGCCCAACTCATCGGCGACTTTTTTACAGGCTTCAATAGTAGCGATGTGCGCAGCGGCAGAAACAGTCAGCCAATCTGCGCCAGCGTCGAAAGCCATACGTGATAAAATCGCGCCGCCGTCGGTGGTTTTTAAATCGCAGACTAATAGGTGATTTGGATGGTTTTGGCGTAACGTCGTTACCGCCTCCATTCCTGCGGCGAAGGCCAGAATAGTCCCGACTTCGATAATATCGACGTAACCCGCGACGCTTTTTGCCAGAGTCACGGCGCTAGCCAGATCGGTTTGGTCTAGGGCGATTTGGAGCATAGGTTTAGCCATAGTGATATTCCTTTTCAGTAAGCGGCATCCGTTAACCAGATGCCGATGTGATAGCGAAGCAGGAGGGTGAGGCGGCTAACGTTGCCCGTAGTAGGCGTTGCTGCCGTGTTTGCGTCGATAATGTTTATCTGACAAAGCATTCTGGAGGTGAATGTGAGCATTGAGCGAGCGTGTCGCCAGCGCCATGGCGGCGACTTCCTCTAAAACCACCGCGTTATGTACCGCTTCACGCGCGTTTTTCCCCCAGGTGAAGGGGGCGTGCCCATAGAGCAACACGCCGGGTACGGCTACCGGATCGATACCGCGCATGTTGAAAGTTTCATCAATCACCAGCCCGCTGTTTCTTTCATAATCTTGATTAATCTCACTGTCATTTAGTGGGCGAGTGCAGGGAATGTCGCCGTAAAAATAGTCAGCATGGGTCGTTCCCAGCGCCGGAAGATCTTTTCCCGCCTGCGCCCAAATAGTGGCGTAACGCGAATGGGTATGTACGATGCCACCTAGCGCCGGAAACAGGCGATACAACTCAAGATGAGTAGGTGTATCGCTCGAGGGATTTAAATCGCCCTCGATCACATTGCCCTCCAGATCCAGAACCACGATATCCTCGGCTTTCATCTGGTCGTATTCCACACCGGAGGGTTTAATGGCAATGACGCCATGTTTTCGATCGATTTCAGAAGCATTGCCCCAAGTAAAGGTCACCAAACCGTAGCGAGGCAACAGCAAGTTGGCTTCCAGCACCCGATGTTTCAAAGCTTGATACATAATTTAATTCTCCTTGTCACACCCGCAGCGCTGCATCAATCACCGCATAAACGTCTTCTGCGGTACGGCAGCGGCGCAGTTTGTCGAGATCGACTCCGGTTTCGCTGTTTTCGTCATCCAGAACCTGCGTAACCTCCATTAATCCCGCCATGTGCTCATCCGAACTGCTACCTGCGAGGGTGATCAACACATCCACCGCGTCGTCTTCTCCGTCGAAATAAATAGGCTCGGTTAACGTCACTAACGCAAACGCCGTGCGATTTACGCCGTCTTCCGGTCGGGCGTGGGGCATAGCAAAATTCGGTGCAATAACGATATAAGGACCGAGTTTTTCAACGCTGCTGATAATGGCCTGATGGTAGGCCGGCGTCACGGCACCTGATGCAATCAGCATATCGGTCCCCAGCTTAATGGCCGCGCGCCAGTCGTCGGCCTGAGCCTGTAACAATATGGAGCGGTTTTCTATCAACGAGCCTTTCAGTGATGAGGTGGTCATAGTGATATCTCCCCGGATAGCTCTGGTGTGTCTTCAATATGAAAATTAAGGTTATTTTTGTTGGGTAACTCGCTCGATCAGGGCAAGCAACTCTTCGCCAAAGGAATGCGGGTTCAGCATATTTTGCACCCCAAGAATGAATTTACCTTCGCCAACGACCATCTCATTCGACAGGTGTTTTGACGAAACAATAATGTCAGTATTAGTCAGTTTGGACTTGTAGTCAGAAACCGCGCAGGAATCCATGTGATGAGGAATGCCTTTTTTCTCTAGATAGCTGCCGATCTTCATTTTCATCATCATCGAAGAACCCTGCCCGTTGCCGCAAACGGCAAGAATCCGGACCGGTTTAGCGCTAGTGACACTGGGTTCATCGGTAAAATGTTCGGATTTTATCGCTTCGTCCTGATTTTCATCCGCCGTAGGGGGGAGTGCCGCCAGCGCTTTAGCGGCATCTTCTTCAGCCCGTAAGGTGCGGGAGGCAAAGAACATGTAAACCAGTGCCAGTGCGATCAATAGATAGAAAGTTAAGGATGAAGCAGACAAACCTTGCATGATAGGAGGGAATAGCAGCGACCAGTCGGCCATACCCATCCAGCTATTAAAGGTGGTGCCATTCTGCATAAACAGATCAATAGCCCAAGCAGAACCTAATACTTCGATAATTCCCATTACGAAGCAGATTTTCATTACCGCACGCCAACCGCCGAAGTGGTTGGCAAATACGCCGATAGTGGCGTTGGAGAAAAACATCGGAATAAAGCCGGGAATAATCATGATAGACGTGTTGAAGGCCAGCATCGCCAGTACGGCGGTGAACTGCCCTAAAGCGCCCCAGATAAAACCAAAAACCATCGCGTTAGGGGAGAAGGCGTAGATCGCAGCGCAGTCAATCGCCAGTACCGCATTGGGAATAACCCGCTCAGAGATGCCTTTAAAAGCTTCTGACAGTTCGGCCACGAACATACGCACACCGGTCACAATAATCTGAATTGCTACGGCGAATTTCAGACCGGTTTCCAGAATATAGATGGCCCAGTTAGTGCTACCCGCCATCGAACGCAGATTGTCCATGCCGAAAGAGAGTAAAATTACGCCAAAAAACAGCGTCATAACAATAGCGGTGGCGGCAATGCTGTCATGGAATATATGTAACCATTTCGGCAGCTTTAGGTTATCAACGTTATCTTTCGGATCGCCAAGTTTAGGCGCAACTTTTACCGCAATCCAAGAGGCCGCCTGCTGTTGGTGCCCGATAGAGAACCCAGCACCGCCGGTCACCGCCTCCGTCGGTTTAAACATAATATTGGAGAAAATACCCCAATAAAGGGCGAGGAGAATCGATGAGTAAATCACGGTTTCCCACATTGGAACTGCCATCACAAAGTAGAAGACCGCGATCAATCCAGCCTGCTGGAACATAATGTGGCCGGTTAGCATAATGGTGCGAATCCCAGTGTAGCGGCGCAGCACCACCAGCAGAATATTGATTGCCAGCGCCAGTAATACCACGTACCCGACCCAGGAATAATCGTCGCCCATGGTTTCCATGGTTGCCATCATTGACGTATAGGGATCGATAACCGATCCTGTCAGACCATGGAATTCGGCCATTTTTTCGATGACCGGTTTAAAGCTGGAGACCAACGTTGTTGCGCCGACTTGTACCAGCATAAAACCGACTATAGTCTTGATTGTTCCTTTAATAATGGTTGTGATATCACGACGTAGCAGGCTATAGCCGATACAAGTCACTAGGCCCAGCAGCAACGGCGCTTTGGTCATGACCTGGCTGTAGAAGATATAAAACACATCATACAGATACTCCATACCACCCCCTGATACTAATATGGTTGGACGGAATCTTTGCCACCGTCCTGTAGAGATCCATTTCTCGGATAATACATGACACAACAATAAGCTATATAATCAAAGATGATCATTCAATGATTCAATGTGATTAATTTGATTCTACTCACACTAATAAGGGCCGCGTGGTTACGATTTGACTTTAATGCATTGAAAGTAAACATATAATATGATTATGATGAGTCATGGATGTCTTTTCCCGTATAAAGAAATCAAGGGTATACCGAGATAATAGCCATTCAATTGTTGAATATTACGCCATTGACAGTTATTTTTCTCACGTATATGATCAATTTAAATCAAAACCAATCACCACGTAATCAACGGGTGAGCGGTTATCGTAGGATGACTGAAATGAATGAAATGCAGCGTCACCATGAAATCGTGGCTTGGGTAAATGCGAAGCGGTCTCTCACTATTAACGATCTTATTGAGCGTTTTGATATTTCACCCGCGACTGCACGCCGTGACATCGCCAAGCTGGATGCATTGAAACAGTTAAGAAAGGTACGCAACGGTGCAGAACGCATCGCGGATAAAAAAAAGCTGGCCTGGTCGCCGCTGAATATTAATAACGCCGATAACTATGAAGAGAAATCACGCATTGCCGCCAAGGCGTCGGAATTGTGTCAGGACGGTGACAGCGTAGTGCTTAACTGCGGTTCCACCGCATTTTTACTGGGACAAACTTTGTGCGGACGTGACGTACAAATCGTGACGAATTACTTCCCGCTGGCTTGTTATCTGATTGAAAACGACCACGAGTGCGTGATCATTATTGGAGGTCAATACAACAAAACGCAAAACATTATTCTTAACCCTACCTCGACAACTTTTGATGCTTATGCAGGCAAATGGATGTTTACAAGTGGCAAGGCGCTCAATGAAACCGGGCTGTATAAAACCGATATGTTAACCGCAGTCTCGGAACAGCAGATGCTGGATAAAATCAGCAAACTGGTGGTGGTCGTTGATAGCTCCAAAGTGGGGCAGCGCACGGGATTGCTGTTTTGCCCGGCCCGTAAAATCGATATCCTGATTACCGGCAAGGATGCAAATCCAGAGGTTATCAGCAGCCTGAAAGCACAGGGGGTAGACGTCATTTTGGTCTAATTTCTTTATCCTAAAGGTCTGATTATGAGCAAAGTAAACGAGATTACCCGTGAGTCATGGATTTTGAACACTTTCCCTGAGTGGGGAACTTGGTTAAATGAAGAAATCGAGAAAACCGAGGTTCAGCCAAATACTTTCTCCATGTGGTGGTTAGGATGCACCGGTATCTGGCTAAAATCAGCCGGTGATACCAATATTTCTATCGATTTTTGGTGCGGTACTGGGAAAAAAACGCAGTCTAATCCTTATATGAATGCTCAACATCAAATGATGCGTATGGGCGGCGTGCGGGCATTACAGCCAAATCTTCGGACTTCGCCTTTTGTATTAGACCCTTTTGCTATCAAGAAGATTGATGCCGTGCTGGCCACTCACGATCACGCTGATCATATCGACGTCAACGTTGCTGCCGCGGTGCTGCAAAACTGCGGCGATCATGTGAAATTTATCGGCCCACAGGCCTGCGTTAATCTGTGGCTCGGCTGGGGTGTCCCTGAAGATCGCTGCATCGTGGCAAAAGTTGGAGCGGTGATTGATATTGGTGATATTCAAATCACCGTATTGGACTCTTTTGACCGTACCGCACTGATTACATTACCAAAAGGCACATCCTCCAAGGACAAGGCTCTGCTGGATACCATGGATGAGCGAGCGGTGAATTACCTGATAAAAACCAGTGGTGGCACGATCTACCATTCTGGCGACTCTCACTACTCAAATTATTACGCTAAACACGGCAATGATTACGATATTGACGTCGCGCTGTTGTCCTACGGTGAAAACCCTCGCGGTGTAACGGATAAAATGACTTCATCAGATATTCTGCGCGCTGCTGAATCTCTGAATGCGCAGGTAGTGGTACCGTTCCATCACGATATCTGGGCTAACTTCCAAAGTGATACTCGTGAAATCGAAGTGCTGTGGAAAATGAAAAAAGATCGATTGGACTACAAATTTGCGCCGTTCTTCTGGCAAGTCGGCGGGAAATACACCTATCCAACAGACAAGCATAAAATGCATTATCAGCATAACCGAGGCTTCCACGATATCTTTATCGATGAGCCGGAGCTGCCATACAAAGCCTTCCTGTAGCTGATATTCCATACCAATAGGCGCTGGAATGGCAACAACCGGCGTCTGTTTTATCCACCAAAGACTAAGGCTCAAAACCCGCAATTACACTGCTATAAGGGGATTTTTAAGGGTAGGGAACGCACCGGATGTGCCTGATTTGTCGGCACCGGTGCGGAGCAGACAACATATCGTTTTGAGTGAGTTCACTAAGCCAAAGCCAGTCCGTTTTCACAGACTGGCTTTGGTATTGAAGAGGTTATCGCTAAATTTATGTCCGCTAAACTTAGTGGCCGTTATCCGTTGGACTCCAGACCTTCACCATCCTCATTACATTCCACTGGACAGGTAAATCCATCCGGCTTGATTGCCAGCAAATCACATTTCAGATGGTCGATCACATGTTCGGTCGTGTTACCGATAAAAGCGGCGGAAAGACCGGTTCGCCCCAATGTGCCCAGTACGACCACGCCAGCGCGTAGGTGCTCAGCCAAATCCGGAATCACTTCCTCCGGCAGACCTTTTTCAACATGGGTGAATTTTTCGTCTAAACCGAATTTTTGCCGCAATGCTTTCATGGCTATCAAATGCTGGCCGCGAATAGCATCGTTATATACGCTCGGATCAAAATCAGGCAGTTCAATGGCAATATTGATTGGCGTCACCGGATAGGCGCTAATGAGATGCACCGCAGTCTGGTTAACATGCTCAGCCAGCTCTTTGGTTTCTTGTACCAGCTTGAGGTTGAGCGGATCGTGAAGTGGATCTTCGCTGGAAAGGTTAACCGCCACCAAAGCCGTGCCGCCTTCCGGCCAAGGCTGATCTTTCACCATCCACACCGGGCACGGGCATTTACGCAGTAAGTGCCAATCTGTTGGGGTAAAAATAATAGATTCCAGCCGATCGTGCTGATGAGCCATTTTTAACAGCAAATCATGCTTAGCACTCAGAACTTCCTGAATAATGGCTTCATAGGGTCGGTTGTGCCATACCACTTTAATTTCAATAGGAATGCCCGCTTCAACATAGAAACGACACTGTTCAGCAATCCAGGCGGCGCGTTGACTGATCACGCCTTTACGCATCGCCGTTCGTTCATCTGGCGAAAGTAGGGTGGTCATATCATAAGAAAGGTCGTAGATAGCGAGGAAAGCTTTGATTTGCCCGCCGTTACGCTGCACGAGATAAACAGCTCGGCGCAATGCCGGTTGATCGTCCTGATTGGGGTCAATAGCCACCAGAATATTCTGATACTTTGCCATAGGGTCTCCTTACAACTGCGAATCACTATTAACAGTGTGTTACTTACAGAGTAAACCATGATGGAAAAACAGAACAGGGGTGATAGAGAGCCAGACCAATAAATATGCAAATTATTGATCTGGCATTAGGTCAGATTAGAACGCCGGTTTTGGGTTACCCGCTAGCTGTGCCAGCGCTTCGGTATTCTCAATGGTAATGTATTTGCCTTTTACGCTGAGGATCCCACTTTTCTGAAAGCGACCCAGTAAGCGGCTAATGGTTTCAACCGTTAGCCCCAGATAATTACCAATATCGCCACGCGTCATCGTCAGGCGGAACTCACGAGGTGAGAAACCACGTTGGGCAAACCGGCGCGACAGGTTATAGATAAAGGCGGCCAGACGCTCTTCCGCGTTTTTCTTCGACAGCAACAGAATCATGTCCTGATCGCCTTTGATTTCACCGCTCATCAAACGCATCATCTGCTGACGCAGGTTAGGCATTTTGCCGGATAAATCATCCAGCGTATCGAACGGAATTTCACAGACCATCGAAGTTTCCAGCGCCTGAGCAAAACTCGGGTGTTGTAAATTGCTGATCGCATCGAAACCAACCAAATCACCAGCCAGATGGAAACCGGTAATTTGCTCATCGCCTTCTTCGGTAATGGTATAGCTCTTAATGGTCCCGGAACGAATAGCATACAAAGACTTCAGCTCATCGCCAGCTTTGAATAACGCCTGTCCTTTCTGAATGGGCTTTTTCCTTTCAATGATGTTGTCGAGCTGATCCAGCTCGTGTTCATTTAAGGTAAAAGGAATACAGAGTTGGCTGATGCTGCAATCCTGACAATGAATTGCGCAACCACCAGACTGGATACGTCGGATAACACGTTTTTCCGGGATCATTAGGGTATTCCCATTAATATTGATATTAGTCAATTTTAACATCTTTTAAGGCGTCTGATAAGAGTAACAATGCTTAGCGCGCTAAAAGATAACCTTCATGAGCCAATAACCAGCGTTTCCGTTCTACGCCACCGGCGTAGCCGGTCAGAGAGCCAGACGCGCCGATGACGCGATGACAGGGCACCACAATGGAGATGGGGTTCAGGCCATTAGCCATTCCCACGGCGCGGGAGGCGGTAGGGCGACCAATTCGTTGAGCCAATTCGCCGTAAGATAGCGTTTTCCCGCAGGGAATATTACGCAACTCTTGCCACACTTGCCGTTGAAACGCCGTTCCAGCGGTTTTTACCGGCAGACCGTCGATAATATCCAGCTCACCGGCAAAGTAACGCTGCATTTTATCGGTTAAACCGCCAGGATTAGCCTTTTCAATCAGCGTAAAAGTATTTGGCCCATAGTGAGACGTCAGTAATTTCAGCAGTCTTTCATAATGATCAACCCAATCAATGGCGCGCAGGTTATGTTCACTATCGCAAATAATGACCAGTTCACCGGCAGGGGTGTCAGTACGGTCAATGTAAAAGGTTTCCATAAGGCTCCGTGGAGTTTGTCTACTGGTTTTATCAACAGCAGTATGGCACGAAAAATCAGTGTTTTTGAATAGCTTCTGTCAGTTTGATGCGGCAAATCACGGACAATGCGAAGCGGCTCTCACCGATTAACTACAAAGCGTTAGTCTTTGTCCTTCCAACTGATTATGACAGGTTATAAGCCGTGACTGGGCATCGCATCGAATAGCGACTAGGATAAGGTTTTGCCTAATATATCGGAGTCAGAAATATGTCAGTTGACCGTCCGCAACCCTTATTAACCGCTGAGGATTGCTCGCCGGCCGTGCTAGAACGCGCTTGTGGAGCTTCTCCTTTCATTTTACTGGCTGACCACGCCGGACAAAAAATCCCCGGGCGATTAGGTGATTTAGACCTGCCGCTCGGTGAAATAGATCGACATATTGGCTGGGATATCGGCTCTTTACCTGTAGCCCAACGGCTCAGTGAACTGCTGGACGCCACCTTAATCCATCAGCGTTATTCTCGCTTGGTCATCGACTGTAACCGTACTCCCGGTATCGCCAGTTCTATTCCTGAAATTTCAGAGCAAACCACAATTCCAGGCAATCAAAGCGTCACTCCCGCGCAGGCTGAAGCCCGCAGAACCGAAATTTTCCAGCCCTACCACGATCTTATTAGCCAAACTCTGGCTCGACGCGCAGCACAAGGGCAGCCTAGCGTTATTATTTCGATGCATAGTTTTACGCCCACTTTTAAAGGTGTTTCCAGACCCTGGCAGATCGGTACGCTGTTTAACCGTAATCCGAAATTGGCTTTATTGCTGGTTGAATTATTACGTGCAGAAGGAGATTTACAGGTCGGAGTCAACGAACCTTATGCCATGACTGATGCGACGGATTACACCTTGCCATTCCACGCCGAACGGCGGCATTTACCTTATGTCGGCATCGAGATTCGTCAGGATTTGATAACGCAAACCTTTGGACAACAGGAATGGGCAGGAAAGTTGGCGCGTATTCTACCGCGTCTGTGGCAACAATTTAGCAACCGTTGCTGATCGTTCGCCGAGTTGATAGCTAATAAGGAAGAGTTAATTGAGTGGAATCTGTCAAAAATAAACAACCGCCAACCAATAAAGTGCTGGTGAGCGCCTGTCTGATGGGGCAACCGGTGCGTTACAACGTCAGTGCCGTCTCCGGTGAACGCGACATTCTACGCCGCTGGGAGAGCGACGGAAGGCTGGTCATTATTTGCCCTGAAATGGCAGCGGGAATGCCGGTTCCACGACCGGCGGCAGAAATTCAGGCGGGTAATGGCGAGTTCGTTTTAGCCGGACGCGCGCTCGTGCGAGAGATTTCCGGTGCTGATGTCAGCGCAGAATTTGTGTTAGGGGCACAACTGGCGCTAAAGCTAGCAAGGGAAAACGGTTGTAAAGTGGCAATTTTAACCGAAGGTAGCCCGTCCTGCGGCAGTTCGGTGATTTATGATGGTCATTTTAGCGGGACATTGCTATCGGGTAGCGGAGTAGTCACAGCATTGCTACGCAGTCAGGGGATTCAGGTTTTCAGTCAGAACCAATTAGACGCTGCTGATGCCTATTTATGCGAAATAGAACAAAAATGGCGCAATTAACGCTGTATAAATGAACGATAGTCAGATAATATCGCAGTACTGTTTATTTATACAGTAACGCACGGTATTGATATTTGCTCACGTTCAATCAGGCTCCGTATCGGATTTGAAACCGTTCGTGAGAAGAGAGATCTTCCTAAATCTTATCTTGAGAGGCCGCTACGATGACATTTCGCATTATTGAAAAACAGCCGCAGCAAGTTGTGAGCATTCGGGTGATTGGCCCTTATGCCAAAACCATTCCTCTTGGTTTCAAACAGTTATCATCCTGGCAGCAGCAACATCAGTTACCCTATGAATCCTGGCTAGCGCTTTATTGGGATAACCCGGAAACGACGCCTCCCGCCGACCTGCGGGCTGATGTGGCTTTTTCTGTGGCCGATGATTTTGTCTTGCCGGCACATGCTAGCAGTGGCGTGCTATTACAAATAATACCCGGTGGGACTTATGCGGTTTATCGTGCGAGGGTGACCGATGGAGATTATGCCAAAGCATGGGGGGAGCTATATAACCTGCATTTACCCGCCAGCGGCTACCTCCCGGCAGAAGGCGCATGTTTTGAGGTCTATTTGAATGACGGAATGGTCGACGGTCATTTTGATATTGATATCTATCAGTCAGTGAGCCCGATGGACACCGAGTGACGTTTACTCTGCCGAGTCATCATTTCCCTATTCGCTAAACTCCGCTCTTGCTGATTTAACTTATTGATTGATAAATAGAATGATAGTTAAGTAAAACTGGGGGCGTCGGTTAATCGAGGGTTGAAGGAAGCATGCCAGAGCTGCAAAATGCCGCTTTCTTTTATTAAATTAGGCCGATGTTTTTAAAGTGGTTTTATTAAAAATGATAGTGAAATAATTAACATAAACCGTCATAAAAACGTCATCCGGCTACTCTAGTATCCAATGTAACCAATAAATATAAACTGTATTAGTGTGTTACAAAAGGAACTCTACCGATGTCAAAGCGTATTGCCACTGCCTCCCAAGTCGCATTATCAACACTGCTGTTATCTACCAGTAGCGTATTATTTATGCCTAACGCCAGTGCCGCCGCACCGGGCTTATACGACCGCTCCGTGAAAGGCGACATCACCCAGTTCGGCGGAGCGCGTCGATTAGAGAGCGACCAAACGCAAGCTTTACGCGACTCTTTATCGGATAAAACCGTAAAAAATGTCATTTTGCTGATTGGCGACGGAATGGGCGATTCTGAAATCACCTCGGCGCGTAACTATGCGGCTGGTGCCGGCGGTTTCTTCAAAGGTATTGATGCCTTGCCTCTGACAGGTCAATATACCCATTACTCTTTAGACAAAAAAACGCAAAAACCGAATTATGTCACCGACTCCGCTGCATCAGCCACCGCATGGTCGAGCGGCGTTAAAACTTATAACGGCGCGTTAGGTGTAGATGTTACAGGCAAAGACCACATCACCATTCTGGAACTGGCGAAAGCGGCAGGGAAAGCCACCGGCAACGTTTCTACCGCAGAGTTGCAAGATGCCACGCCAGCCGCACAGTTTGCTCACGTTACCGGTCGCAAATGCTATGGACCTGAAGAAACTAGCGAAAAGTGCGCGACCAATGCGCTGGAAAACGGCGGAAGAGGCTCTATCACCGAGCAAATGATTCAAACCCGGGCGGATATCACGCTAGGCGGCGGAGCAAAATCTTTTGAGCAACAGGCTAAAGCCGGTGAATGGAAGGATAAAACCTTGCGCGAGCAGGCTATTGCCCACGGTTATCTGATTGTTGAGAATCTGAATGATCTTAATGGGGTCACTCAGGCAAATCAGGATAAACCCGTTCTTGGCCTATTCTCGGCGGGTAATATGCCTGTACGTTGGTTAGGTCCTAAGGCGTCTTACCACGGTAATATCGATAAATCTCCAGTCACCTGCGAGGCTAATCCGGAGCGTACTGCGGATATTCCAACGCTGGCCGCCATGACAGAAAAAGCCATAGATGTGTTGAAAACCAATGAAAAAGGTTTCTTCCTACAGGTAGAAGGGGCGTCAATCGACAAACAGGACCATGCCGCGAACCCTTGTGGCCAGTTCGGTGAAACCGTTGATTTGGATGAAGCGGTGCAAAAAGCGCTTGAGTTCGCAAAAGCCGACGGCAATACGCTGGTGATTGTGACCGCCGACCATGCTCATTCCAGCCAGATCGTCGAGGCTGATGCCAAAGCGCCGGGGTTGACGCAGGCATTAATGACCAAAGATGGTGCAGTGATGGCGATCAGTTATGGGAATTCCGAAGATGACTCCCAAGGTCATACTGGCACGCAGCTACGCATTGCAGCCTATGGCCCTCACGCGTCTAACGTCGTTGGCCTGACTGACCAAACCGACCTGTTCTTCACCATGCGTGATGCAATGGCGTTGAAATAATTATTGGTTTTGTTGGAAGATATAGACTCCCCCGCTTGCGTCAACTGCGGGGATTTTTAGAGTTGGCTCTCTGCCTACAGCGCGACGCCTATCGGGCAATAAGATGCCGAAGTTGTGTAATCATTTCGGTATGAAGCGCCTGATGAGCAATATCACGTACGAGTATCACCTCAACGTTAACCCGCTCGGCTAACCAGTGGGTTGCAACCATACCCATTCGGTCTTTTTCACCACCAATCAGAGTAACATTCTGAGCATCCATTCGCGCAACTTGTCGCAATATATCGTTGGTAATAAAAAATCCGGCGGCATGGTAATGAATCTCCAGCATGATAGCGGAATAAGTTCGCGGATTGAAAAACTCATCGGTTAACGTGATTGGCTGATAGAAATTTTGGTGTGCATTCGTCGCGATTTCATCGGTATTCACCCAGAGTTGAGCAATGGCTCTCTTCTGACTGGCTAGCCCCGTGGTCATCATCCGTAAACAGCGATAATAGGTGGCCGATTTGGATTCGCTTTCAGCAATAAGAAGAGGTTTTAGACTATGCGTCTGACAGATTTGCTGATGGAAATAAAACCAATGCAGCTCCTGCACCGTCGCAATAGGAATAAAAGGGCAACCGATAACCAGTTTCAAACCGCTCATGCCATAGCGGATTTTGTATAAAATGCCTAACCAACAGCCCCAGGATAGGCCTAAAATATTGGCGCGCGGCATTTTTAAAAAACATCGAAGCCTCTCAATATCATCCACCAGATGATTGATGGTATTGATTCTTCGCTCGCCGTAAGGAAGAGATTGTCCGCAACCTCGTTGATCAAAAATTAAAACGTCGCAGAGTGACAAATCAAAAAATGCTGTATGAATAAGATGACTTTGCCCCGCCGGCCCACCGTGGATAACGATCCAAGGTTCACCCTGTGGATTGCCATGCCGCTCCCAATATAGGGAGTGCAGATCATCTACCGGGAAGAAACCTGAGCTTCTCACTTGCGTCATGGGTGTTTTCTCAGCATATAAAACTGAAATATGCTGCACTTATCCAGTGAGCTAGCAGTATTCTTAATCACCTCAAATCCAAGCTCCGAGGCGAGATCTGTGATGGGAACCAATACTGGAGTATGGCCAAAAACAAATGCGATCCCGCCGGGGTTCAATAGGTCGATCAAATGCTTGAAAGCGAGCGCAGCGCTACCGATTTGCATCACTTCATCATTCAGAAAACGTAGAATAAGAATATCGCAGCGTTGCCGAGAAGACATGGCGTCACCAATGGAAAAAGAGATAGGCCGTTCCTTATGCCTCTCACGAGCAAATTCGATCATCTTAGGAGAAATATCTGAACCAATATAATTAAAGTTAGGAAGTTTATTAGCCAGGGATGCCAGAAAATCACCACTAGAACAGGCAGGATCGAAAATAACTCCTTGGGTTTTTAACACCTTGAGGCTGAGTTCTGTGTGAATCTGAAAATGGCGTTCTTCCCTAGCCATTCTCTCTGCAGAAAGGTGGTCCACTTGCCAAAATTTATCGCCAGAGGGAAGTGCGCCATCAAAATCGCGAATAAAACAAAAATCAACTTCGCCCATAGGATCGGTTAATAGGCTTTGGAAAAAAATAGAGCGCCGGCGAGAAGAGGGGGCAATATAACTGAACGTGACATGGTTTCCTTCCAGACTCGCAGAATTGAACGGACCTAATAAATTAATATCGCTTAATACGCTGGGCCAGCTTTGTCGTCCTGATTTATTTTCACATATGAATTTTCGTCCTAGCCAGGATTCATCTTCCGCATGTGCCAGGAAATAACTCCCCATGCTAAGGTTAACCTCCTCGATTAAGGAGACTATATTGCCTTCTGGAATATCTCCTGTCTGTTTCTGGTGTTTAATATATTGATGTTCTCTGATTAACCACCTTACGGCCAGATCATGTTTAGATATGTTTTTTTTCAAGAGACCTCCTTCCTCTTAATAGGGGTAAAACAATATTTCCGCTGGTAATAATATAAAAGCGTTCAAAGTTAGGAATTAAAGCATGGGTTAGACAAACCTGAGAGGTCTCATAGAGAATACTTTTGCCGATAACAAACCCTTTTTCCGTTAAATCCTGTTCTATCTCCACAAGATCTTCGGCGGGGCTTCTGTGTGTCTTGTCCGAAACAGGCAGGCGACACAGTAAGACTTCATTGGTGTTAAAAATATCCGCGGTTCGCATGCAGAAACAACGTTCTAATCTTTTATATCTTAATAGCCGCTGATGCAATACCTCGTTCTCTCGTTGAATTTCTTGGCGATGATTGAATACCGCATTGATTTGTACCAATTCACTTAACGCTCGCTGCAATGCGTGGTGCGGATGTAGCGATGTACCGCAGCCTATTGGGTATTTTATAAGTTTTGATTTTTCAGCTAACGCCAAATAAGTACGACATTTCATTCCCTGAGTGATATCCAGTACTCGTATTCTTTCTTGAATTTCCTCTTCTGATTTTTGCCAGTTGCGTGCGGCCTCTTCCGGTAAACTCTGCTTATCTATCTCATATATTTTACATGGGCTTCGGCTGTATAAACTGTGGATAAGAAACAAAGAAAATGCATCCCTTTCTATACATTCATTTATGCCATGTAATAAAGCTTCATTTCGAGTTGCGCCAATAGCAATGCCGCTATTGCTGCCGTAGCGAGCTAAGTAACGATAGTCGAAATTATCATCGGCAAGAGGTTTACGGGAATAATTGGGATCACAAAGCGCTAATGGATAATAAAAATCTCCCGCGCTAGAAGCGAAGCGGCGCGTGGCTAGATGACTATCAGGTTGAGTGTTAACCATATCGAGCACATCGTCACTAGCCAGTATCCCTGCACGCATCAGAGTCTTTGCAGGTCGAACTGTGGCTAGAGGAGCGGAAAAATCCTCAATATAATGCTCAAGTGCTTCAAATAATGCGCCAACAAAAGCATTGTCATAATCCCCTTTACCTACGCCACCCGTTTGATTTTTATTATGCGGATGTATCAATGTGACGACAATCGTCAAAATATTCTTCCCGTAGACCTCTTTACGCCACGTCAAACCCAGATTATCAATTTCTTTGATAACTCGATCTTTTGCATCAGATAATGTGAATTCACGCTCAATAGGACGCATAGGAATTCCTCCCTGGAATAGCAAGCAGTCATCGTGGGAAATTTTCGGTTAAATGATAAACATGAATGGAAAGGGGTTATTTAAGCGCCGATGAGGCCACTATCGGCGCTTAATTTTTTAGTCATTAAGATAAGAGAAATATAACTTAATTGTCAGTATGTTAATGACTATTTATATTTACTCGTCATCCTTTAGAGCTTCAGTCTCAGAGTGAGTTAAATGAACTTCCTGAGTTGAATGGCTCTCTTCTGACTCATTTACTGGATTAGCATTAAACGAAACCATATATCCCATATTAACACTCCTTTGCAGTTTAAATAGACAAGCACTAACGTGCTCAAAATTCATACTATCTATATTTATCAAAGAAAATGTGATCAAGATCACTATTTTAAATTAATTGTTAATTATTTAGTATCAAATGAATAATTATGTTGATTAGTTTCGACTTAAAAACATTAAGTGTATTAAATTTATTTAGTTCATTCGTAAACACCCCGATTTTTGTTATAAATACCAACATTTACTCGGTCATTACGTTATAAGATGAGGGCCTACTGGGGAAAAGATCAATGAAGATAGAATAAAACCGGCAACCATACCGATTGCCAGCTCTTATAAACAGTGATTATCTGACGCGAATATAATTACCATCAGCGCTGACATTATGACCAAATCCACAGTCACCATCAGTTTCCACAGTCACATCCGCATGCGTAAATTGCATATTAACTTTGCAGTCACCGGAGTAGTCTATTTCTTTATCTGCTTTACTCTGGTCGTATTGCACCTTGCCATCAGCTGGTATAGTGCTAACAAAAGAGAATTGCCCCATATTAGGGCCATAGTAGATGCCCATAATACCAAAATAGTAACCATTATAATCTATGGTGAATTTATTGCCTTTGGGCGTGACTTCAATGGAATTCCAATTACCCAGCCCGGCATATTGCCAATATTCACCAGCATAAATTGTCGGTTTAGGCAGTGCGGCTATTTTATCAGCGATGAGTTTCAGGTTATATTGCGACTTTTTATCTTCTGGGGCAATCATCAACCAAGCTTTAGCTTTAAGTAAATCCCCCTGACGAATATAGGTTAGCGCCATATTGTTATAAGCCGTAGCTCGGGCGCCGCTATCTACTTTTATCTCGTCAGAGAAGTGGCAGGCTTCTGTCCAAGCAACTTGGTTCATAAAATGCTTTTGCGCTGTAACGTAATCACCTTTTTGATAGGCAGCATTTCCTGCACGAGCGTAAGAAGGAATTTTTTTGCAGTCGGCAATGACTCGCCGATCATCAATTTCAGCATGAACCTGCGCCGTAAAAAGTAAATTGAGCCCAATCAACACGTAGGGAAGGTTATTCCTCAATTTAGTCTTAGGTATCATGTCGTTCGGTTCCTTGTTCAAATGTTATTCTGCCACATTGCTGATGGTGTAATAGAAAAGGTCCAACCCTGATCCTGAATCGATGCCTTTTCTTAAATCATGGGGCGAAGATTAGCATCCCGAAGTATAAAACGGTGAATTATTGCCATCAGGATATGACCGCCAATGCAAAAGAGCAGCAGCCACGCCAATGGTCCATGCATATTATCGACCCAAGCGGTAATCCGATTGATTTCTATTCCCGTGGTTGGCAATACAGGGATGCCCATGACAACCATGCCTTTGCCACCCGCATAGGCGCGGAGTAGGGCCAAAAGGGGAATAATAAACATCAGTAAATAAAGCGTCATATGCCCAATAATAGCGATCTTGTTCACTTTATTTGGCGTCGAACGCGGGGAGCGGCGTATATTAAATCCACGCCATAAAGCACGTACTATTACCAGGATAAATAGTAAAAAGCCTACGGTTGTGTGGGAACCCTGTTTATCCATCCACAGGGTAAATGCAGTGCGTCCGAAAGTATGCCAGACAATCACGCTGAAAAATTGCCATAAAAACAACAAAGCCATCAACCAGTGAAGCGTCCGACTAATTAAACCAAATCGGGAGGGCGTATCAAGCCAGTTAATTCTGTTTTTCACCGTCATCCTTGTATAGTAACCAGTATGCTTGTAGGGAACTTACTCATTGCGGTGAGATTTTTCCCATCAGAATAAAACATCCATTGAAACAGAAAGTTAATCTTGAGAGATTAACTGAGATTTTTCTGTTTGAAAATAGCAATCATTCAGCATTTTATGTGTAATAGAGATATACTCAGATTGGTCTGGTAACGATTACCTACTTTTGAGCCACTTATATTGTTAGTGCCTTGGCATTATTCCTTACAAACAGCGTGCTCAAGCTCTCGTCTACTGGCATAATTGTTTTCCCGCAATCGGGATGCTTTATTATAAATTACTTATATTGATAACCTGCTGAGTTGATTTCACCTGTATTAACACGGGGGGATTTCGGCTATCTGCAATGCAGACTTTTTAAAAATAGAATTATTATTAAGAAATTGCCCTTAAGGGCAGCATAAAAATTATTATTTCAAGATAGGGGCTTATAAACCATCGTGACTAAGATAAAATCTGCCAGAACTGGCTGGGTCATACTGTTAATGATTCTTTTGGCTTTGCTATCACTGCTGCCAAAAGAAACATCAATAGCCTTTGGTGCTGCACTATTATGCCTTTTCTTCTTTTGGCATTATTTGAAAGCCGCAAAGCGCGTCTCTAAGCCGAAGCTGGAACTGGCAACGGAAACTTCACCTTTGCTTTCCGATATACCTTCCGACGAGAGGGACATTTCGGCTGAGCTCCCGCTGCAATCGGACGATGAGTTTTATATTTTCAGGCTTGCGGATGAGCTGAATAAACAAAATTATCAAGCTTCAGTGCTGCCTCAAGGCTCACTATCGCGAGCATCCTGGCTGTCTCCTGGGGAGCTGGCCGTGGTGGCTGGAATTAATTTACCGGATGGCATGATCTACATCGGGAATAAATTGAAAAGCAATCGCAGTGGCGCAGAGCCTGCCTTTATTAACCCAACGCTAAAAGTGGCCGCCGAACACGTTGATATTTCTTTGCCGCTGACTGATGAACGTCCTAACTACTCCATGATATCGCCAGAGGCTCGCCGCGCTTATTTGCAATGGCTGGCAGCAGGGCGTCAGGCACCCGAAGCTTATATAGGCTATGTTTTCCTGTTCTTCTATGGTTTAGAACATCGCTTATTAATTGACGCTAACGTAGACGCAGCGGCTAAAAATGAGCAACCGGCGTTAAAAGCGGAAATTATCCGTTTACTTGGGATTTATGGCGAGCACCGTGAATTCGAACGCTGTGCACGTAACTTATTGGTTTATCTCACACCACTCGATCCCACGGAAAAAACTTATCTTTCTTCGCCGCCGCCGATTGGCAGCTACGGGACAGATTTACCATTAGGTTTACGAATCGGATTAGGGCAGTTAGCCGTTGACCAGCATCCATTACCGGCGGATTGGGCCGTCGCCTGGGCATTATCTGATCCTAACTTGCCGCATAATATTGCCGCTACGCGCAATTTTAGCGTTTTCTCGCAGCTGTTCCAACAGCGATATAGGCAGTATTTCCCGCAAGGTTTAATATTGCCTATGAATAAAACCAAACTACAGATTTGCTACCGTTCGGCCTCCACAGGGCTGATGGATCAGCAGTTTACCCGACGCATTCATGATTTGCCTGATGTGGTCGTGGCTAAAGATAGCAGGGATAAACTCAGGCTGATTCTGGAGGATTGTTATACCGAGTTAGCCGGTTACAGCCAGTTTATTGCGCTCAATCCAGATAAAATTAACGATCTGGAAGCTATTCTGCTGCTGCCGATGACTTTGTGGCCAGAAGAGTTAAAGCAAGAGTTGGACAATATCAAGGAGCGGGTGGGATACGGGTTACTGTTAATGACCTACAGCGAGCTATTTACCCGTTTGAATAGCCCCGGAGAGGTGACGCGGAATAAAGTCATGGCGCTAGTCCGGGCTCTGGAAAAAATACAGCTCGGAGTCGAACCTGATATTTTATCCGATAATATCACTCCGTCGGCGCAGGATACGATTGCACTCTTTCCTATCACGGTGCTAGCAACGGAATCAGAAACGCTTCCGGCTTATCGGGTCACGGTGGTAACGCTCGATCTGGCCTGCGCGGCGGTCATGGTAGACGGTGGGATTTCCGAGCCAGAATTAATGATGCTCAGTCAACATGTCGATGCTTGGGGACATATCAGCCCCGGTCAACGTATGCGCTTAAAAGCTTATTTACAGCCGGGAATAAAGAAAACCAGTACCTTGGGGGCGTTACGTAAAAAAATGGAGCCGCTCAGTGTCACAACCCGTCGGGCTATTGCCGCGTTTTTGGCTCACCTTATTCAGGCCGATGGCAAAGTAACGCCGCAGGAAGTGAAATTTCTGGAGCGGGTTTATGTGCGGTTATCACTAGACAGTAAATTGGTCTATACCGACCTGCATCAATCACCGCCGGTTAGCGTGGCGCAGACTACGGCTAAAATGATTAACGATAATGCCAGAGTGGCACAATTGCAGCAGGAAAGCCGCGATCTGTATAAGGTACTATCGACGATGTTTCCCGCTACCGTAGTACAGAAATCTAAGCCTATTCAGCCCATGACCACCTGGGTAAAACCGGTGGAAATATTTGGATTAGATGCCGATCATTCGGCGCTGTTACGTTTATTAATTAGCCGGCTGCTGTGGTCCAGAGATGAACTTATCGATATTGCGGAAGATATGGCACTCTCATTGGATGAAGCCTTGTCTACGCTGAATGAGAAAACGCACACGGTTTTCAATTTGCCATTAACCGAAGGCAATCGGCCGGTAAAAATCAACCGTACTATATTGCGATCTTTAGCGGCGTAGTCGTGTAAATATCAGTTCAGGTAGCCGAATAAGACTTTTATTGATCTGATATTTTGCTCGATGTATGGCGTTGTAAGGTTGCTCATACAGATAAACTACCGGAGAATAGCCGGCTAAGATCAAATCAGGAACCCAACTGGCGTATTAACCGCAGGAGTCATAGAAAGAATGAAGTACAAGTGGATACTTTTTGATGCGGACGAAACGCTATTTCATTTTGATGCTTACCAAGGGTTAAAACTGATGTTTTCCCGCTTCAAAACTGAGTTTACGCCGCAGGATTATGAGCATTATCAGTTGGTTAATCAGCCATTGTGGGTGGATTATCAGAACGGAAAAATTAATGCCGCACAGTTGCAAAGCACGCGTTTTGACATGTGGGCAAACAGGTTAGGCGTATCGCCCCATACGCTAAACAGCGAGTTTCTGGTTGCGATGGCGGATATTTGCTCTCTGCTTCCCGGCGCGCAGGAATTAATTGATTCACTGCAAGGTAAAGCGCAATTGGGGATTATTACTAACGGCTTTACTGATTTACAGAATGTTCGTCTGGAACGCACCGGTTTGAAGAACGTGTTCTCGCCGCTGGTTATTTCCGAAGAAGTGGGGGTAGCCAAGCCGGATGTGGGAATTTTTGAGTATGCGTTCAATCTGATGGCAAATCCGCCAAAAGAGCAAATTCTGATGGTAGGTGATAATCCACATTCAGATATTCAGGGAGGAATTAACGCAGGTATCGATACTTGCTGGTTAAATGCTCAAGGGCATGCGCGACCAGAAGGCATTCAACCACGTTATCAGGTCAGTTCTTTAACTGAGTTGCAGCATTTACTACTCGCCTAAAATCTTTAACCTGTAAACAACAGCAGAATAAATAGGGTGAACCTTGCCAATTTTGGCAAGGTTCACCCTATCTCATTATCAAGCCATTCGCTAATAACATATTTAAAATCACTTTATCATTGAAATTAATAGATTTTATTCTTAACCACCTCATTCAACATCTGTTTTACACCCCCCCAATTTTTCTCTCAAATGGGCCTCTTGGTGGATAAATAACCAGTATTTGGTGGTTTTTTATCAGGTCAGGACTATAGACAAATAGCTTTATATGAAAAAAATCAAAATATTCATAAAATAAATTTATTTTGTTATATACAGGCGATTATTTATTGGTAAAGATAACTATTATCATCTTTGGTTATTAGCGAGGGAACGCTGAATGAAGCCATTGCCTCAGGTTGGCACACCCTCTCAAAAATGCAGTGATGATAATATAAGCCTTTGTATTTAAAGGTTTTGATGAGTGAGATCAAACTAACGGAGTAGTATCATCATCATGTCTAGCCTACAAAACACCACCAACCAGACCACTACGGCCAACCAATCTAAAATTGTGACCTTAAAACAACTTGATCAGCGCAGTCTGGAGAAGTTAATCAGTGGCGAAATTCTTGCCATAAGAATTCCTGACTATTGCACGGAAGAGACCGCCTCATCGCTGAATGATTACATTGATCAAACGGCGAAACTGCACCAATACACTCATGAAACCTATGAGGATGGTCAGGTTGTGCAGAATTTCTACGGCGTGCATCGCTGGGGGACACCGTTCAATATGACCTACGGTAAGCCTGATGGCGACGGTGCTAAAGAGAAATATTATGCCGATGCGGCACAGATGCGTGAACTGATCGATAATATTTGCGCGCCGGCAAAACCACCGGTGCAGGCATTGATCGACCATTTCCAACAACATTGGCCAGACGGAGCGGTTACCGCATCTTTTGAGGGAAAACCGATGTTTGCTGGGATTATTCGCGCCATGTTCCCGGAAACGGCTCATCTATCCGAAACGGTTCCTCACGTGGATTGCCTACCACTCTCCGTAGCCGAATTAGAACATCAGTTTAGCGCCAATATTTATATTGAAACGCCACCGTCCGGCGGTGAATTAATGGTATGGGATACTGAGGCGTTTTCATTTGATGAGGTTGAACTGTTTGAGGGCGATCAATTGCCTGAGGAACGTCTGCAATTCCCGCTGCGAATTCAGCCGCAAAAGAATGAGCTGGTGATTATTAATACGCGTCGACCACATGCTATTTGCGGCTTTGATTCGGGAAAACGCATCAGCATGCAGTCATTTATCGGCTATAACACCAATGAGCCATTCTATTTCTGGTGTTAAGCAGTATTCACTTTTTCCTTTTCGGATAATAAATTATGACTCCTGATGAGTTTCGTCGGCATGGTCACGCCATGATCGATTTAATTGCTGATTATCGCCAGAATATTGAGCAGCGGCCGGTGCATCCTAATACGATGCCAGGTGAGATTAAAGCCAGCTTGCCAATGACAGCGCCAGAGAAAGGCGAATCTTTTGAACACATTATGGCGGATGTGGAAACGCTAGTGATGCCCGGTTTATTACATTGGCAGCATCCTCACTTTTTCGGTTATTTCCCCTCCAACGTCGAGCTGTCATCGGTATTAGGTGATTGCCTGAGTACCGGGTTGGGCGTAATTGGCCTGTCCTGGCAATCCAGTCCGGCGCTGACGGAGATTGAGGAAGTCACGACCAACTGGCTGCTAAAAATGATTGGTCTTAGTGATGCCTGGAGCGGCGTCATTCAGGATTCCGCATCGACTGCAACATTGGTGGCATTAATCAGCGCACGGGAACGGACTTCCGACTACGCGTTGATGCAGGACGGCATGCAAAATAGCGACGCGCCGCTGATTGTGTATACCTCGCAGGAAGCCCATAGCGGCGTGAACAAAGCGGCGATGCTGGCGGGATTTGGCTTAAATAACATCCGGTTAGTCGCTACGGATGAGCACAACGCCTTGTCTCCCCGCGCACTGGAAAAAGCGATACAGCAGGATCTGACCGACGGAAATCGGCCTTGTATCGTGATTGCCACCACGGGAACCACGGCGGCCACGGCGATGGACCCGCTGGATGCTATCGGTGATATAAGCCAAAAGTACGGACTGTGGATGCATGTCGATTCGGCAATGGCGGGTTCTGCGATGATTTTGCCGGAATTTCGCCACTTATGGCATGGGATCGAAAAAGCCGATTCGGTGGTGCTGAACCCGCATAAATGGCTCGGGGCTGCCTTTGATTGTTCGGTTTATTGTGTCCGTGATTCAGAGCATTTGATACGTATCATGAGTACCAATCCGAGCTTCTTACAATCGACGGCTGACGGTCAGGTACGTAATTATCGTGACTGGGGGATTCCGCTGGGACGCCGTTTCCGCGCGCTCAAGCTGTGGTTTTTAATCCGTGAACAGGGCGTTGAAGGGCTGCAGGCGCGGTTGCGTCGCGATATAGATAATGCGCGCTGGTTGGCAGAACAAATGGCGGAACATGAGGATTGGAAACTTGTGGCTCCGCTGAATTTGCAAACGCTGTGTGTGCGGCATGAGCCTGACGGTTTACAAGGAGAAGCGCTGGATATCTACACCCGTTCCTGGGCGGAAACCCTGAATCAGTCGGGCAATGCTTATGTAACTACGGCGACGTTAGGAGGGCGTTGGATGGTCAGAATTTCCATTGGCACTTTGGGTACTGAGCGCCGCCATGTAAAGGCATTATGGTCGCAGCTACAGCAATTAGTGAGTGACACTTCGGCGGCGGCATAATTAACGCTGGCTAGCCTTAAACTTATGGCTGTGCGAGGGACTGATGTGTAAAAACGTCAGTCCCTGTTTTGTTGTCAGAAATTCATGGATATATCCGCCACGGAAGGATGTTAGGATGTCAGCCGTGATTAATAGCGAATTGATAGGGATATATCTCGATGATAAAGTTGGCGTTTGTCCTATTAGGCTGTTTTTTCAGCGCGCTGGCTTTTGCCTATCAGCCGCAGGAAGGCGACATTATTTTCCATTCATCGACTTCATCCCAAAGTCAGGCTATTCAGTTTGCGACCGGTTCTCGCTATAGCCATATGGGAATAGTGTTGTTTAAGCAGGGAAAACCCTATGTCTATGAAGCGGTTGCCACGGTGCGATATACGCCGCTGGATCGCTGGATCAAACGCGGTGCCCGCGGGCAGTATCGGGTAAAACGGCTAAAGACGCCATTGACCGCTGCGCAGATCAGGCAACTGCATGCGCAAGGAAAAGCCTTCCAAAACAAGCCTTACGATCTGACTTTTGATTGGTCTAATGAACGGATGTATTGCTCCGAACTGGTGTGGAAAATGTATCAACGCGCCACCGGGCTTGAAATTGGTCAATTGCAAAAGGTGAGAGAGTTTAATCTCACCGCACCCGCAGTGCAGCAAAAAATCAAAGAGCGCTACGGCAAAAATGTGCCGCTGGACGCACCGGTTATTTCCCCGGTAGCGATGCTGAACTCGCCGTTGCTAAAAACGGTTCCATTATAATCGAGACTCAACGTCTGTTTTATTTCTGATTGCAGGACATCCCATGATTCAATGTACCTTTATGCTGGTTCCCGGTTATACCAATTCAGGCCCCGAGCACTGGCAGTCATTTATCGAACGTAAATATATCAACGCGGTGCGAGTTGAACAAAAAGATTGGGATAATCCGGATCGTGACGCGTGGCGGGAGAGGCTGGCTCGCTCTATAGAAGGTATTCCTGGTAATATTTTTCTGGTAGGCCACAGTTGCGGTGCCATTACCGTGACTCAATGGGCAGAGTGTTACTCGTCCGGTAAAGTGATTGGCGCATTATTGGTCGCGCCAGCCGATGTAGATGCCACTACGGCACCGGCGGCTATTCAGGTTCAACGTCCCATTCCGTCAAAACCTTTGCCGTTTCCCAGTACGCTGATTTGCAGTGACAATGATGAATATCTCTCGCTGGATCGCGCGCAGCAGCTTGCCAGTCAGTGGGGCAGTGAGAGGGTGATAAAATCAGGCGGTGGCCATTTTCATACGGCGGCGGGCTACGGGGAATGGCCAGAGATTGAAAATATGCTGGAAAGTCTGTCAGGTTTTAAGCTGATTAAAAAACAGCATTCAGCGAGATAAAAAACCTGAGGTTTAAAAATATCGCTGTTGGCGTTTGATTACAGACATTCCGCCTGCGGCCACTGATATTCGGGGCCACAGGCGGAAGGATGAAAGCACAGACGAAAATAACCGGACGCTTTATAACCAGGAAGTGTAGCTTTCTGGCTACAGTGCCATAGGTTTAATCAACTGCAATATCGCGCCCAAGCGATCGCGCTGCGCCACGCTCAATTCTTTTCCGGCTGAGTAACCGAGGTTTTGCATAATCAGTTCATTGAGTCCCACCAGCCAGTCATAAATATAAAACGCTGTGGTATTGGTTGGCGTTAGAGCCAAACGAGTCAAACGTTGGGATGTGCCCCAGTTTGCTTCCGGTTTTTCTGGCTGAGCAAAAATCTTATGGCCACGATTAATCCGGCTGTCAGGCCGCTGCGCCGGTTCAATTTGCAGGAAGCCCAGCCAAGCGACAAAATCACCCAGTACCGTTAATGCACGCGAAACCTGTTGATCTGCCAACGGTTCCCACGGTGTACCTGGCTGTTCGTGATTGGTCAGTTTACGCTGTAGAGCACCTTCCATATCCAGACGAATACTGGCGGTGATCAGTTCTTCCATCAGCATTTCAATAGTCGGTTTGCTCACGCCCAGCAGGGCGACTAACGGGCCATTTTCTGGCAAACTACGCAGATGGTTGATCCAGTAACGGTGTACATCTCTGGCATAGCTGGCATCGTTATTTGTCGTGATGGATGGAGAAACGTCGAGGTTTGTGTCGACATTTTCCTGTAACTCGCTAAACAAATCGATTTCAATTCCTACACTGAAGGGTTCGTTGCTGGTTTGAACTAACCTTTGAGCGGCTCTCGGTTGTCTAGTCACTCCCTGAGATTGTTGTAGGAATAACCGCAGCAGCTCCTCTCTGGCAGGTAATAAACGCTCCAACAGTTCGCCGTGAACGCCGGTACGAGTTTGTAGGGTTTTAATCAAGGTTTCGGCGATGCGCTTTCTTTTCTGCGGATCGCTGACACCTTCGGAGTGATACCAGTGGCCAAGCAGATTATCCTGTAGCTCCCGCTGCAGTTCATGCAGTTGCTCCGTCAGGCGTTCGCCTTTAATATTTCGGGCGATTTCTCCGATTAAATAGGTTGCCATTCGTTCGGTACCGCGTTCATCCAGCGCTTGCACCGAGCCCCAGCTATCACCGGGATTGCCAACCTGCCGCTGTACCGCTTCATCATAATGTTGGCCATGAGTGACACGTTGATCGAAGGGAGTGAGCGCCCAAATTAGCCCTGGATGACGACGTGCACGTACCTGTGCATTTTCCCCTTGAGTCTGTTTTACCCAGTAATCCAATGCCTTGGCGACTTTCTTTACCTCAGAACGTTGGCCTGCGGCACTGCATAACATCAATAGGTTAATAGCTTGATGGTCGGTATAGCGATCGAGTAAATATTCACATTTGGCGCGCAAAAAATTCTGTGCTAACGGGTAACGCTGCAAATTTTCAGATTCACTTAACATCGGCGTATCAAGCTGAGCTCCCCAATTGGGCAGGTCTAGCATATCCACGGAGGCAAAAGCCGGATCACGCGGGGTAGAGTGTAGCGGGATACATAGCTCGGCGCTCAGTAGCGTGAGCTCGGATAGTGACAACGTCACTTCACGTTGTTTTTCACCCTGACATAGCGGTTTAACCTGAACCGAAATATCCGACGGCGTATTCAGGTTGGCCAACGTGGTCATATTCATCAGGCTGTTAGCCGGTAACTGTAGGTCATCAACTAATACGCTCAAAGGTGCCAATACCGCAGTGGCGCCGTTAAGATGCTGTAAAGTCTGCGCGAAGTGATTATAAGCTGTTGTTAAAGCAGGGATTTCTCCCCATAACAGCGAGAACAAACGTGCGCGATCGTCTACACTCAGGCAGGGAGCCAGTTCGATAGCCGTAGGCCAGAAATGAGTATTCAGCAGGGACTGGCTGTTTTTATCCTGACGCAGCAGATAATCCCACAGCGTAACCACATCATCTTCCGTGATACCACTCACTGCCTGACTTTGGCGGTGCATCGCCAATAAGTTGAGATGTTCGGCGATATAGTGGGCATCTGGCTGGTATAGTGCCTTTTCCTGTAAGAAATCATGCAGGAAGATGTTGGCCGTCATCTTGGCTAAATCGGTTTCATTGAGCAAAGAGAGCTGTACCGGATAAGCGTGTTCTTCTGGCTCATTCTGGCGGGTGAAGCGGGTTGCCAATGCGGTAGCCTGATTATCCGGATTGATATGCATTAGATAATCATAGGTTTTATCTCCTAAGCGGGTTTCCAGCTTATTGTCGCCGTTCGTAGTCAGCGCGGTAATCAACGCCGATTTTCCCTGCTGAGACTGACCAAAAAAACCGATGGTCATTGCTTTGGAAGAAACAACTGACAAACGCTGAGCCTCACTCCGATGGCGGCGCAGTTTGATTTTTAGCCGCTCAGCTTCGGTATCCAAGCGTGGGGCCTGCTGGCGACAGTTTTCAATCCAGCCAAAACTGTGGTCAATGCCTTGCACAACCGCCTGTAACTGATAGGTAAGCGTGGCCGACAGCTGTTCGGGTGTTAAAGATTTCATTTTTTAAATACGCTCCCACTGTCGATCCAGTAATGCGTCTCACCGGTGCCATTACCGGCCAGAGTATTCAATTTCAGTCGTAAATGTTGCAGCGGCACGCGGCTACCATCTCCAAGTAACGCTTCGGCAATGTCGAAGCGTTCCGGGCTGTTATCCTGTACACCTTTCACCAAGGTTAACCTTACCCGCAGATCTCCGTCGCCAGCCACTTTTCTCGCTAATTCTGTATCAGTTATCGACAGAGTATAGAGTGGAGATGCGGGCCAGCGTTCATTATCCAACTGACGGAACCCCAGACACAGTGCGCCGCGCACTGGGAAACTGCCTTTCGCTGGTAACTGGTAGGACGGCAAATCCAAATCGATATCGCTGTAATACAGATTATCCGTACTTAGGGTGTGATTGCTGTCCAGCATACCGAGATAACGCACGGTGGAATAAGGCTGAAAATCACCGGCTTTAAAATAGAAGCCCGGCAGACGCAGATCCAGCGCCAGCAGGCACAGCATGGCACCGACGGCGGCGGTGGATTTGGGATTATCAATGCGACCCAATTTGTTAAACGGATACCATTCACTGGTGTGATAACCATCCAGCGACAAAATCCGGTTAGTTGGCAGAGGCTGTAAATGGCGGAATAGCGCGGCGATACCAGGGAAGCGGGAAGGGCGACCAGTCAGCAGCAAAACGTCGCAATCATATAGCGAAACCACTTCACACAGCGAACGCAGGCTTTGGGTCAAATTCATCCGGTTGGAAAGAAACTCGGCGTGCAGTTTGCTGAGTTTAACGATCAGCACAACCTGAAGAATATCAAAAGGTTCAGCATCGGCGCGCAGTTCACGCTGCACTTCGGTATTCAAATAATCCAGCACACGCGCAGTGGGAGCCTGAGTCAGCAATTCGCCAAAGCTGGCGTCGATCTCGGCGCTGCTGTCTAACGGGTCGAAACCTTCATAGGCCTGTAAAATTGCGCGGCCCAACGGCATAAATAGCTGCAAAGTCACTTGTTGACGTAGTGTCGATTGTCCATCGGCGCGACCATCATTGCCAAATAATTTAGCCATCAACAGATCAGGAGAAGGCACTCCGGATTTTTTCAGCGCGGCCTGCACCGCTGGCAATACATAAAGCTGAATCACATCCAGCAAAATATCGTCGCCGGCGACTTTAAATCCTTCTCGGAACAGCAGGCGTGGGGTGATTTTTACGTTGCTGCCAACGCCATCATCCAAAACGTATTGAGTAATCGCCAGATCGGTCGTGCCGCCGCCGATATCGATCGAGGCAATACGCAGACTTTTTCCTGCCGTTTCATCTGCGGCGAGCGGTTTATCCGGACGCGCCATACTGGCGAAGAAGGCTTCGGTACGGCCACCGAAATTCACCTGAGTTTCGTTATACAGATAAACCATCTGCCCGCAGGTGGCTTCGTCCCATTCCATGTGAACATCTGGCACAGGTACGTGGCTTTTGGCTTTATCTTCAGCACAGGTGAAATCATCGTCCATCGGATGCCAGCCCAGCGCTTTCCAGATTAGCCCAATGGCTTCATGCATTCGGCGACGGAATATTTCGCGCTCCGGTTTCGGCATAGCCGAAGGCAGCGTCAGAATAATATTGCGCAATTGGCGCGGTGCGCTGGCATGGTTCATTTTCTGCCGCTGCGCTGGGCTGTTGATTTGCATTAACGCCTGCGCCAACAGTTCCGACAACATGAACGTCATCAAGGCGCTGCGACTATAATGAGGGGAAAATACCGGCAAACGTTCTTCCAACGGCAAAGCGTAGAGTGGCTGGCCTTCGTCATTGATCAGATTGGTCAACGGCAGGGCGATCGCCGGCGCTTCTCCGTGAGATTTGGTGGCGGTACGGCTAAAGCGCCAGCCGGGAGTGAAACTTTCTTCATCCCATAAGTAGCGGCGCGGGCTGGAAATACCGGTTGCACCTTCGGTACCCTGACGCAGCAGCGCCATTCGGCTGGCTTCCCGACCTACGCGCGCGATCGACGGCCAGATAAAGGCGTCGTCACGACCACTTTCCACCGAGAAATTCTGTTTGCCGAAGGCTGCCTGGGAAAATTCGACGCGGCTTTCAAACAGTTCGTTATACAAATAATGTGGCTGACTGAGATCCCGCAGCTGTAGTTCGTAAGACTGCTGCAACCCGTTGATTCCGTCGCCGTGATCTTCCACCAGAACGCCGCAAGTGTGGGAATTCCCCACGTCCAGAATCAGATCAACGTTCACCGCGGGCTCTTGCAGCGTGGCGGTGGCCATTTTGATGTCCGGTACACCTAATTGCTTACCTAACATATCCAGCAGGTTAAGATAGTGCGCCTGATATTCGAATTCTCGCAGCGAGGCTTTAATCTCGCGCTCGGTACGTTGCTCCTGCTGGCTAACCTGTTGAATAAAGGTTTCCCGTAACCAGCCGTCTACCCAGGTCAGATCGAGAAATTCCCCTAATTCATCATTTTGATATGCTAGAGCAAAATGCGTGCCGGTATCAATATCATGCTCGGTAGGCGCAAGGAATTCGTTATCGTGACCTTCAGGATAAACCTTGGTATCAAATGCCAGACATACGCGGTGAGTATTGCCGTCCTGATCCGGAGTGTCCAACGCTAAAATCTGCATCCGCGCCCAGTTATCTGGGCCACCGATAAAGTTACGTGGCGGATTAAAACGCAGGAAAGGTAAAGGCAGCCAGATGTTCTCCAGCAACTTAAGTGACTGATCCAGTGGGAAACTGAATTCAGGTTTCACCACTTCAGGCGTAGAACCCGCTACCGGTAACAGGTATTTGCCGCGTTCCTGATTAAACATCAAACGCAATAATGGGCCATTGGCGCTTTTACGCACAAAGGCATGGGGCAAGTCGGCATCCACGGCGGGCGTTAAGGCAAAATCCAAAAATTGAATTCCGCTGTTCTGAATCAGCGTAATGCGTTGTTTATAATCCGTGATCGTCGCCAGCATAGTGTTTATTTACTCTCACGTTTCATCGTCATTGGAAGAAGGGTTTCAGCGTCATAACGGCCGGTACATTCGGCGGGGCCGATCAGGCCTTGTTTGCACACCAGTTCGGGGACCTGATAACGGGAACCATCGCTGCAGCGGGCTTTGGTACGGCTATTGATAACCAGATTGCCAGATTGCATCAGACCGGCGTTAACATTGACCCGGCAACTGATGTTGTCGCCATAGGTGATACGGGCGGTACCTTTGCCGTCTTTTATCTGGTATTTCAGTACCGGCGGTTTGCCAGTCAGCGGATCTTTGATATCAACAAATACTCGCCAGCGGCCATTCAGAAATTTTGTGGAGCCGATTTTTACCGCGTCCGGCGGCAATACCAGCGCATCTTTCGGAATCGGCACCGCAACGGTTTCTACTGCGGCAACCACAGGTGGCTCAGGTACGACTGGAGCGATCACTGTCGCATGGGTAACCGGCAGTGAGTTTGACGGCAGCGCTTCTGCGGTCTTTATCGGCGCTGGCTTTTCGACTTCTACCACAGGTTTATCTGCTACAGGCTGGGCTGCGGCCACGAGAGGCGCGGGTTTAGCTGCCGAAGCCGGATTTTCTACCGGTTTAGTGGCAGGTTTGGTCACGGGCTGGCTGACGGCGGGCTTAGCTACGGCTGCTGGTTTAGTCGCAGACAGTTGCAGCGCCAAAACTGCCATCACGCCGGCGGCCGGTAACAATAGCCATAACCGTAGGCGACGCCAGCGGTTTGGCCTTACCGGCTCGTTTTCCGCGACTGGCGGTGGCGCAATCACCTGCTCCGGAATCGTCGGCGTCACGATCGCGGCAGGCTCTGCTTTTGGGCTAACCGGCGCAGCCGCTGGCATCATCTCAACGGCGGGTTCATTCACCGTGGCGCGCAGACAATCCAGCGCGTCGGATCGGGATTTTTTATCGAGATTGACGAAACCCCAGAAGGTAATGACTGGCTTGCCGTCGACCAGATAAACATGATTTTGATCGGGGAATTGGAAGGCTTTTGCCAACAGCGCACCGAATAGCTTATGACCGGTTTTTTCCGCTTGTTGAGCACGTTGGCTAATCGCCGCCACCGTGGCCTGACACATTTCCAGTTGCTTGATGGCCGAAGTGCGCTGGCTATGGCTAGCCGCAATCCAGGAGGTAACCTTGCCTGAAATAGGGGAATACCAATCCATGCGGTCGCCGTCTTCATTTGGCTGGGGAATCGCCAGACAGTCAGCAATATGTTGCTGTTTCCTTAAGCGTAACGCTTCCCGAAGCTGGCGTGCTGAAGCATAAACCGGTTGCCCATTTTCGCCCAAGGCAAGCATGTCATCTAAATTTCCACTGCGTAAAAATGATTTTGCCACGCAAAAGGGACCCTTTATGAGAGATGTCTAACGCAGAAAATAATGTGTTATCTGCAACAGCGGATACTTTAATTCTCATTAACACCAATCAAACGCTTGAATAGGTGGCAAAACCACCCCTTGTTTATCAATAACAATCGCTATACGGAATGAATTGACGCGCGAAGATAGGGGCGAACATGGAATGTGTATAAAAGAGTGACTGTAAAGAAGAGAATGATCAGCGTGGGAAATCAAGCGAGAAAACGCCGGTGCTGCTAAGCAGACCGGCGTCGCGAAAAACATGATAGTCGAGCATCACCGAGGAGGGTTATGCACCAAAATCAACGTCAAATGCCTGATAGAAAGCATTACCTGAGTTCGCCACGATCCAAAGCAGTACAATAACGTGATGGCCTTTTTTACCTGTAGGTAAAGGCACCTGATGGCTGGTTTTTGCTACCAATTTAGCCGAATATGAGTAATAAGGCACGAACGGGTAGAAATCTTCGTGGAACGGAGCCACTTCCAGCTGATCGCGAGTGATGCGCTCCTGCGGATTCCAGCCATCCTTGGTAATAAACCAGCGATAACCGCGAGTGGTGTGAGGGGCAGTGTAGGCCCAATTGACGTCAAACAGCTCGCCGGGTTTTACCGCGATCTTTGGCCAACTGAAACTGTCATCGGCATTGCCTAGCGCCCGCAGTTTTTGCTGCATTTCCTGATCGGTAAAGTTGACCGCTTCACGGTTGCCTGCGTGACCGCCGCTGAGAATCAACCCATCCTGAGGCGGAATATTACTTGGGTTATCCGCTTGGTACGGCGCAGGAAACGGACCCGCGTTTAAGTCAGGGAAATTTTTACCGCCTTCCATTTCATCATTTTCCCATGCGCCGATTAATCCTAAATCGGTTGCCACTAATCCGCGAGTTTTAGGAGTAATAATTCGGCCATGTCTCAATTGTGCATTGTTAGTCGTCATATATTGCTCTCTTAAATTAAATGGTGGAATGTTGTTATTTTATAGCGCCTATAACTTTGAAGCCGTTTGGCGCTACCTGCTTTCTCCCTTGTGGGAAGCCCTACACTCCACATCTTTGCTGACCAAATCAAATGACAAAACACAGTTAACTACTTAATAAATAATGGATATTAAATATCAGATATATCGTTAGACTTATTATTCAAATGGCAGTGGTTAGCGTTATCTGATTTCTCACAAATAAGTTAACGATCGGGGGGACGCAAACAAACGTGCCGACGCTGATTCGTTCGGCATAAAAAAGGAAAGGAGAAAAATAGACTGGAAATTTACCGCCTGGCGCAAATTATTATCCGTTATAGCGGCTTAAGATGGTTTAATCGCTGACCACGGGAAAACATCCGCAGGTCAGCTCTGCCAAGATGAACTAGATATCCATGACTGAAACCAGCGCATTCACGTCATCCGACACTATTAATGATAAATTCTGAGTGATTTTCTCAACTGGCCAGTCCCACCATGCTAATTGCTCAAGTTTAGCCGTAAGGTCTGGAGTAAATCGATATTGAATGACTTTTGCTGGATTACCACCAACGATGGAATACGCCGGTACGTCTGAGGTTACGACAGAACGGGACGCAATTATTGCGCCATTACCGATATTGACTCCCGGCATAATTAGCGCTTCAAATCCTATCCACACATCATTACCCACCACAGTATTGCCTTTGAACGGCAGATCGCCGGGAGAAGGGGTGACTTTTTCCCAGCAGTTTCCAAATATCTGGAAAGGATAAGTCGAGACGCCTGATAGCTTGTGATTTGCACCATTCATAATGAACTTAACACCTCTGGCAATGGCGCAAAATTTTCCAATGATCAGTTTGTCCCCAATAAATGGGAAGTGGTACAAAACATTACGTTCAAAGTCCTCCGAATTATCAGGATCATCGTAATATGTATAATCTCCGATAATAATATTGGGATTAGTTACCGTATTTTTGATGTAACAAACTTGCGGAAAACCCGCCATCGGGTGTTTGTTCGTATGATCGGGTCCGTTCATATTATTTTCCATTATTCCTTCAGCACTGAGGTTGTTTTCAGAAAATCTGTCATACCTATAGCAAACAGAACAATATAGCTCATTTCGGTAGTATTCAGTTTGGGATACCGTATTTTTGTGCAGAGACTCATGTTGTTTATTTCACTATTATCCCACTGCCGCTGTAATTTTTCCGTTCTGCGCGTATGGCCATGTTGGCTACTGCGTTTCGTCAGATGAGTATTGAATAAATCAATGGATTCGCGCCGATGGGGAAACTTAGCATGAAAGGGGGTAGACGAAAGGATTAAGGAATGTGGCCCTATTTGTTCTTCTTATAAACCCAAATCATTATATCAATCATTTCCTAAAGACGACTATATTAGTAAGCTAAATCAGACGCCTTAACCGTTGCTTTAAGGAGATATTTTGAAAAAAACACAAGATAGTGTCCATCTCACTGCATCTGAGGCGCTGGATAAACTCGAGGCGCTGTACGGCGCGGCATTAGTTGCGCTACGAGAGGCCATCAGCGACTTTGTGCGTGAGGGAAAGCTGCCCGATGCGGCAGAACGTGCCCAAGGTTTATTTGCCTATCCTCAGCTGAGCGTCAGTTGGGAAGGCCAGTTCCGCGACAACATTCGCACCCGCGCTTATGGACGCTTTTCCCGTACCGGCCGCTACAGCACCACGGTGACGCGCCCGGCGTTGTTCCGTCGCTATCTCACTGAGCAGTTGACTCTGTTGGAAAGTGAGTACGGGGCACGCTTTGAGGTGACGCCGTCACAAATAGATATGCCATATCCCTTTGTGATTGACGGTTCCGACCTGCTATTAGACCGCACCATGACCGCCGGATTGGCGCAGCACTTTCCCACCACCGATCTAGCCAAAATTGGCGACGGTATCACCGATGGACTGGATACCGCGACGGATAACTTCCCACTGTCTCACTTTGACGCGCTGCGTACCGATTTCTCACTGGCGCGTTTGAAACACTACACCGGTACGCCAGCCGAACATATTCAGCCCTATATTCTATTTACCAATTACAGTCGCTATGTGGATGAGTTTGTCAGTTGGGCCTGCGAACAGATTCTCGATCCGAGCAGCCCCTATGAGGGATTGTCCTGCGCCGGTGGCACTTATATCACGGCAGAAAACGCCGATCCGCAGAAAACCACTTCAGATTTGGCGTGGAAAAAACATCAAATGCCGGCCTACCATTTGATCGCTAAAAACGGGCAGGGAATCACACTGGTGAATATTGGTGTCGGCCCATCCAATGCCAAAACGATATGTGACCATTTGGCGGTTATGCGGCCTCATGCCTGGCTGATGATTGGCCACTGCGGCGGGCTGCGGGAAAGTCAGGCAATTGGGGATTACGTACTGGCGCACGCTTATTTGCGGGACGACCACGTTCTGGACGCCGTATTGCCGCCGGATATTCCCATTCCCAGCATTGCCGAAGTGCAAAGGGCGCTGTATGACGCAACCAAAGCGGTTAGCGGGATGCCGGGGAAAGAGGTTAAACAGCGATTGCGTACCGGTACTGTAGTCACTTCGGACGATCGCAACTGGGAGCTGAGGTTCTCTGCTTCAGCGCTGAGGTTTAGCCTGAGCCGCGCCGTCGCCGTGGATATGGAAAGTGCGACCATTGCCGCTCAGGGGTATCGTTTCCGCGTTCCTTACGGCACTTTGCTTTGCGTTTCTGATAAACCTTTGCATGGGGAAATCAAATTGCCCGGTCAGGCGAACCATTTTTATGAGGGGGCGATTTCCGAACATTTGCAGATAGGTATTCGCGCCATTGATTTGTTACGCGAAGAGGGTGACCAGTTACACTCGCGTAAACTGCGTACCTTTAACGAGCCACCGTTCCGCTAAACATCTGCTCGCTAAACTTCTGCTGTCTACACACTTTCATTATGAGACAACAGCGTCACTGAACGTGTGACGCTGTCACTTTCAATTATTAAGATCGCGTAATTCTGAATGTCGTGTCTAAAAACCCTTATCCGTTTCGGTTTCGGCCTTACTTTCATCGCCTACACGCCATTTCCACGGCATTCGCTGATACCAAGATTGCGGCACCGGATGGACAATCGCTCGCAGCGCGCGGGCATAATCCATCACTAAACCGGGCGTCCAAGCCATAGTTATCGCCCGTCGCCGTACCTGAGCCGCGATCCACAATTCAGGCATAAACAAGGTTCGTAACGCGGGTCGCCAATGTTTTCCCTGATCGGCCAGTACGCCATCTAATGACGCTTCTAACGCGTATGCTACGCTGCTGGAGCAATTGCGTGATGTCAGGTTATAGGTCTTCTGGCGCTGATAAATCTCCCAATAGCGCAAAAGCGCCGGGCCGTTGTACTCATGGAATAATATTTTTCTATCAGATTCACACCAATTGGCCGCTTCGGTGGCGTAATCCGGCTGAAAAATCCCGGCAACGTCATTATCGCGCGTAGCCTTGAGCAACCGCAAAAACTCGGAGGGGGAACGATCGATATCTGCTGCGGGATACAGACTGATATACACCTTCGGCGACAATTCCAGCGCCGCATGACCGGTGGAAATCACCCCTTGTGTATCCACCGCCGCAATATAGCGATTGATCACTGGGCGCGGAATGGTTCTGGCACTCGCAGCACCTTCCGGCGTCCAAATATGTACGGTCAGGGGTTCAGTGAAATCTGCATGCTCTGGTGGGAGCGCCCTAGGTTTTGCCGCAGATTTTATAGTCAATCCAGACAGAATATCCGAGGGAGCCAACAGCTCGAATACCGAAGTGCCTTCACTTAACTGGCTGGCGCGCCTTGCCAGCAGTAAGGTATTCATTCCGCTAATAAACATTAGAGTACCCAGAAAGAATGACACAGTAGCCTGATAGTGCGTGGGATAAGGGCTAAACATAAATATGGCGAATAAAATCTGACAGCTTCCGCTAGTCATTGCATGTTTCCAGCGGGGATAACGAACCACCCAGGCGGAGGCAATCACTAAGGCGCCAATAATGAAATAGGCAAAACCGAAGATAATCGCCAGCAGCAGGTTACTGTAGGTTCTATTCGACAGGATCAGCAGCGCCACGAAACAAAACAAGCCGCCTTTAAAATACAGCACCGCTTTTTGTGCGCCTACGCCGCTGGCTGCCACGCTGAGCGTCACCAGACTTTCCAGCAATAGCAGCAAGCCAAAGGTCTTTAAGGGAAAATACAGCGTGCCATCGATACCATCGATAAAAATCCCGATACCCGTTAATCCCCAAACCGCGCCAATAAAACCAAGAAATCGGGCTTTGGAACGGACAAAGTCAACGCCAAATAATAGTAGGGCGATTTGAATCATAGCTGGCATCTCTGCGGTAAATATCGGTTCATACCTTGATTCCCTTGATTGTACTGGCTCATTAGTTGTACTGGCTAATTTGCCAGTTACCCATCACGCGATTGCCTTCAGCGCTGGTCAGCAACACACAGCCGCCATCCACGATAGAAAGCCACTCTCCGTTGGCCGTCCGGATGCGCAACACCAAAGCACCTTGCGGCTCCCGACCTTCTGCCGCCCGCCAATGTTGTTTCAGTTTTTCTCTATCCTGTGGATGAATGCGCGGCAATACATCATCAATATGCTGGAAAGCTGTCGACTCCCGCTCACCCAATAAGGCGCCAATGTCGCTATCCCACAGGATTTCGCCCGATTCTGGGTTGAGCTGATACATCACGCCGTCTCCTTCAATGCGGCCGGTCTCTGGGTTGAAACTGTGTATTGAGTGGGATAATCCACGCAGGAATACCATCAATAAAGCCGTGGCGGTCAGGTAGCATTGAGTAAGTAGCAAAGGCTCGCCACGATGAAGTCCTTGTAAGAAGAATGGGCCTTTGTGTTGATAGGTATAAAAAATCACGATGGCGCCCAGCGTCAGCAGCGCCAGTGAACCGCCCCGATTACCGGCGACAATCGATAGCACGATAGCGATAGCGATAGGAAGGCAGGACAACGCAAAGTACAGCGCGGCACCGCTGGCCGCAAAATCCTGTAGTTTTCCCGAAAAGATTAGCCAGGTGCTAGCACAAAGGAGTAACCAGACAACCGCTCCCGACAGTTTTGCTCTTAGCGTCAGTCGAGCGGAACGCACTCTGATATTCAGGAAGCCCATAATAATGATGGTCACAAACAGAATGCCGGTCACGTCGGCAATCAGGCTGACCCAGAACAGGCTGAATAGCGGTAAACCTGCCGCTAGCGCAATTCCACCGCCGGTTATCAATGCATCCAGCGCGCTGATAATAAGAGTCGCGCTTATCCACAGTAAAATAGCGTGCAAATCGTCATTGGGGCGAGCAAAACGCCGCACTATCCAGGCAATAATCACGCTGGCAGGTAACGACAAGACGGAATAGAACAACGCACTGAGCACATCTTCGCGCCAGTGTTGTTCAAGTAGAACGCTCACAATCGAAAAAATAAAGAACAGCAGCGGCCATAAACCCCAGCGAACCGCCAAAAAGGCGGCTACAGCCACGCCGGAGGGAAACCACACCAGAGATATTTGAAAATCAGGGGAATCAAACTGTTGCGAAACCACACCCGCAAAATAATAGATTAATGCCCAACCCATCAGGGCGCTAGCGTGCCGCCAGGACAGCCTCTTACTTTCTCTCATCGTTATTTCTCACTGAATGATTCTCACCGGCAGTTTTCAGGGGGCTTAATCCTAAACACTCATGTCTATAAACCTAGTCATAGCAAACCTAGCAGGTATAAAACAAATAATTATAAACCAAACACCTATAACCCGGTTTTTATCTAAAGATCGTGGCTGAAAAGTGGGCGTGAGCTCGATTGCTACCGCCGTCGTATGCGTGGGAATCAGGTTATTAGAAATGTATATGATTTCAATCATACGATAGAAAAGGTGATGAAAGCACTAATCATCATACCTTAACGGGGAAGGGGTTGTGGCTTCATGCAGAGCAGGACAGGGCAGAGTGAATCATTGCAGCAATAAATATGTTATAACATAACAAAATCTTTGCCGTAGGAAATGAAGTTCGTTACATTATCACACTCAAATTCTGTTACCGGGAATGTATTGCTGACCTGAACGTCCAGAAAATGTTGGATATTTAATATGGAGTAGTTAAATGAATCGAACTCAAACCCTGTGTTTTTCTCTTGGCCTGTGCGCCTCGTTAGTGCATTCAACGGTAAGCGCCCATGATTTATGGACCAATATGCCTCCGGTGCAAAACACCACTACGGCAACGGTAGAAATGGCCTATGGTCATGGATTCCCTCATGGGGAAGTGATTCCGGCGAAAAGGCTGCATTTCTTTGCGCCACTAAAATTGACCAACGGCAGTGAGGAATACAGTTTTAACATCGATGGTAAAAGCGTCAAATTCCAGCAGGAAAACTTGAAGCCCGGCTCTTATATTGCTCTGTCTACCTATAAGCCAACTATTTGGTCAGTGAAGCGCGTAGGAGAGAAAGACGAATGGCGTCAGGAAGAAGATAAAACCCAATGGCCAGGTAGCTTTTGCACCGATAACACGATGTCGGGTAAAACCATCAGCTTTGTGAACAATCCCGATGCTAATAAGTTTATTACCCAACCGATGGGGTTGAGATTAGAGTTTGTCCCATTACAGAATCCGAATGAGCTGTCTATTGGTGACGATTTGGAATTACAACTTCTTTATAACGGCAAACCTTTGGCTAATCACACCTTTGGCGTTATTTTTAATAATGGAGAGGCACGCAGCGACGCCGAGGGGCAGGGGCATGAACACCATCATCACGACCACGTCCATGAAAAAAATAATACATTGTCTCATCCCGCCTTGGCGCATACCTACGCCTTTGAAGATGTGGATTTAAAAGGCAAGACAGACAGCCATGGGAAATTAACGCTACCTCTTACGGCGAAAGGTCAATGGCTGGTCTCTACCGTAGCGGAAACGCCTCATGAGAATAAGAATCGATGTGATATTCACCTCGATAAAGCCACTTTATCTTATTACGTAATTAATTAACCAAGCGCGGGTAGCATTCTCACTCTCGGTTTGCTTCGCTCCAGCCGTATACTGACTGTCAGCCATCAACGACAAACGACATGTATATTCTGCGTTGCGATAGGCACAACAAACCGAGAGTTTTTAAGTGTTAGCGGGTAATACGAATAAAGGCCAGGGTTTAACGAGCTAACAGTGCCTATTGATAACCGTCCCAAATTCCCTCACGGTATTCGCCTTTGTTCTCTACACCATAGATTGCATCGCGGATATTACGCGGGAAACAGCCAATCATGCCGCGAAAGGCGGTATTCGTCATAACTACGGCGCTAAGTTGGTTTTGCCGATCCATAAACCAATAATGCCCATACACGCCTCGCCATTGAATGGTTCCTGCAGATTGCGGCGTATAAGTACACAGAGGGTCATTTAACACCCCCCAACCCATACCGAATCCCCAACCAGGGCCTTGAGATTGGGCCTGAGAACCTACATGATCCCGCAACATTAATTCGAAGCTTTGTCGTTTAAGCAGGGGCATACCGCCACGGCGAAGGCTTTCAGTAAAAAGCATCATATCGTCGGCGGTACTGACCAAACAGATACCAGCAGAAGCATAGGCGTCAGGATGCACAGTTCGATTAGGATTTAACACAACACTACTGCCAAACAGAGGAAGCTGAGTGTTTTTATTCATGTTCATCCGTACTGGGCGGTTCTGGCCATCGTGATAGGTAATAGCAAAGCGCGAAGTATCCGTCACCCCACAGCCAGTGTCTGCCATACCCAGAGGTCCGGCTAACCAATTTTTAACAATATCTCCTAGCTTTTGCTGACAAACTGCTTCCAGCAGCGCTCCCAATACGTCTATCGACAGGGAATAACGCCATTTCTTACCGGGTACGGAGAACAACGGCGCAGAAGCCAGTCGCTGTAAACTTTCCTGTATCGTCATTCCAACTTCATCCAGCGTATCTGGTATCGACAGGCGGTGATAAGGGGAATCCTGTGGTTCGACAAATCTATAGGCCAACCCAGAGGTATGTGTAAGCAAATGCCAGATACGAATGACTGGCTCGGTACCATTGGCCAATTTTGGGCGAAAATCGGGTAACCAGCGAGTCAGCGGATCGCTCAGACTAATCAGACCTTTCTCTACCATTCGCATAGCAATAACCGAAACGAGCGGCTTACTCAAAGATCCCATAATAAAAATGGTGTTATCACGCATAGGGAGCCGGGCTTCCCGATCGAAATAACCGGCGCTACCGCGATAAATTTCCTTACCTCGATGAGCAACCAGAACCGTGGCACCCACGATCCTGTTTTGTGTAATGGCCGCATCCAGCACACGATCCAGCCTGTGCGTTATCGAATAACTGAATGGCTGACGAGGAGAAGAAAACGGTGAAATACCCATTATTAACCTTTGACTATGAATGGTTTAGTAAGGCTAGTGCGGAAAAATGTAAATTCAATTATCGGGATGATGAATTATTCATTCATATTGTACGAAATAATTTACGGCCATTAACTTATCAATGCACTTCACGTGACAAAACAAAAGGCAAGAGTTAGCAATAAAGGTGTGTGTATTTTCTTGATGTTTTTAAACAAAAGGCATTAATTCGCTGGTGGATTTTATCTAGCAAGACACTTTTATATAACTGTGAAAAAAAATTGAGTGTAGTGATCACAGACAGGTGTAATAACTGAAAGGACTCAACTATGAAACCGCCTAGACAGACTCCTTTTTGCCGGAGGGCTTATATCAAAGACAAGCACCCGATGGCTCATTTGCAAGATGAGAACGTCATATAAATGTTTTCCTTGCCGTATTTATCTACATAATTCCAGATTATCTGATGTACTAATTTACAGCAATTACCGTACAACAGTGCCAATGCTAACGCCCGAAATCCCGCCAGAACCGCCACTAATACCAATATGCTTAGAGGATGTGCAAGGGGTCTGAAGCCCAATCGTCCGAAAACGCACGGAGAGTGCATTTTTTGATCAAATTGTGGTTCAAATAACAGCTGTGACACGCTTTATATCCCTATTTTTGAAAGAAACCTACAACAAAAAACATTATCATGAATTGAAGTTAACATTCTTCTCATTCAATAAACCTACAATTAAGTGATTTTAATATGATTAGTTTTTTTAAAGAAAAAATAAATATTCACTCTGATAATTTACAAAGTGCCATTGCTAAAAAAATAAACAATAAATCATTATCTAGTAAATCGTTGGAAAAATTGGTGAGTATAGCAAATACTCAGTATGAATTTAAAAATGGAGAGAGTGAGTTTATACTCAGGGATACCCCTTGCATTGCTAATGTAAATTATGAAAAGGTATCTAGGTTAATCAAAGACATTAAAAACATTAAATCTGTCAAAGATGATTCCTTTATCAAGTCTCGAATTTACTCGTGGGAAGTCAATGCGAAAGAATTGTTAAAAACAAATCATGAACCTAAGGAGGAGAAAAAGCTATTGGGTAAAGGATCAAGAGGGGCTGTATATAAAGATGGAGAGTCTGTTATAAAGAAAACGAAAAACTTAACACTTAATGAACTTTTTCACGAAGGAAATATGTGCAATGAATATAACATAAAAAAAGGGAGTTTTCAAAACGCAGCCACTATAGTAGGTAACTGCATTGAAATGCCATTTATTAACGGCAACACTCCAAATTTTCAAGACACACTAATCGGAGTTAACTATCTCTTTGAAAATGGATTTTTTATGGGTGATGCAAACCCATCCAATTTTTTGAAAACTCCAGAAGGCAGCGTGGAACCCATAGATTTCGGACTTGTATTTAAGCGAGATGAATTAGAATGCATTGATGATGAAGTGAAAAAAAACATAATTTCAGACTATATTAAAGGTGGCTTTAGATATATTCCAAGCGAAATCAAGAAAGAATATAATTCATGCATTGTAAAATTAGATGATATTCTTGGGAAAGATAGCCCAACAAGAAAAATAAACATTAAAGCGCTTTCAAAAGCAGGATTACAATATCCATGAACAAACATTTTTTGCAGCATCAATATATTATAGAGGGTAGGTCTTGAACCCTCATGAGTTCACATATCTGTGCGACAGTATGTTTTTTTCATCATACTTCTCGTGAACCCAATGATGTTCAGTTGGCCCGTTTCTTTCTGCTGGATGAAGCGGGTTCGTGAAAAATCAGCAGACAGACTCTGACCACGTCTTTCAGGGCTGGTGTAAGTATGCCTGTAAAACGTACCATTGTTCCTGTCTTGAATTCACTTTTAGAGATCTACTGAGTATGTCCCTTGAGGAGATCGCTATACGTAAGATCGATTCACTAAACACCAAATCATCACCGTTCTGAAGTCCGTCGGAACGGTTTAACCGAACCTACCGGACAGAAATACTGGATTTTTATCTGTTCAGAATCCTGAGTGACGCACAGGAGATCACAGATCGCTGGCTGACGGAATATAACAGCGAGCGAGCTCATGAGTCCCTGAATAATCTAACACCGGAAGAATACCGGCTGAGAAACAGGAACTATCAAAAAGTGCATGGAACTAAAACGGGTGTGCTTACACTGGCATCAGATGAACAGTGCTCATTACTTGAAGAACTGCTACAAATGCCTGATGGAGTGCGCACTTCACGTTTTGAACAGGGAAGGGAAGACGTCATCAACCATAAGATGAGTTCTCTGGTTGTTTCTTGATATATGTACGATGGAATATGCCAGGAACTTAGCTGTGGTCCCATAATTGCTACATTCTGTAGTTATCGTAAAATCACAACTCAACTTTAGCAAACCGTAAACTTATCTGTAATTCATAGAAAGAGAGCGACGCATGAACTCAATAACATAACGAACCCAGTCAATTTAACATAATATACATTATGCGCACCAAGATAAGAATATGTGAGGTTCCCGATGTTTGCCTTAATCCTTGTCCATTGCGGTTTATTCTTATTGTTCGTTATTCCAAGTTCATTTCGGCTTTGCTTATCCCAGCTAAAAACTAATTCCCAATCATGGCTTCACCCTTAGTGAATGTGGCCTATATCTTTTACTGACCTGCCTGTATGCCGGATAACCGATGAATAATTTAATGCTTTCGCTCACTCAACTTGTTCATTCGAATTCTTCAGTGCTTGCGAACCCATTTTAATGTGAGTGACCTTACTACCAATTGACCAATTACACAGCGTTAAGATTAACTTTAATCGAGATGATGACGGGATGCTCATACTATTCATTGCTGCCCATCGCGGCAAACCCTGCCTATTTTCGATCGCGCTACGTGAAATCTGATAAAAATCACCTGCTATGACCTTGCTGATTTCACGTAGCGACATCATTTATTGGGTGACTAAATCAAACGGTGGTCGATTATTCAAGCAATCATCGATTATTTTTAATACACCTTCGTCATCGTTTGTCGGTGCAAGGTATTTCGCCGCTTGTTTTGCCGCCGGGGAGCCGTTTTTCATAGCAAAACCGTATCCTGCGTGCCTTAACATCTCCAGATCGTTACCGCCATCACCCATTGCCATTACTTCATTATCCGCAATCCCGTAGATGCGTTGAATCCGCTTGATACCATTAGCCTTATGATTCCCCGGAATTATCAGGTCTACAGATCCATGCCCACTGGAAACTGTTGTGACAATGTCACCTATTTTTTGTGTTATTTCATCCATCAGTCCACTGACATCATCTTCTTCATAGCTAAGAGCAAACTTGAAGATAACGTCATCGATCTGTGTATAATCAGCCACTGTGTCGAGATGGTGATAATAGGTACGCATTCCAGTAAAGAAATCGGGATCGCCAGTCTCCAGCATATAAGCGCCCTTTTTACCGCAAACCAGAAAATTTACTCCCGATAAGGTACTGATGCATTCCAGCACCTGAGCAACCTGCGCAGAAGGTAGGTTTCCACAGTAAACTTCCTGCTTTTTATCAACGATATATCCACCATTCTCAGCCACATAGGCTATTTGATCGTCAATATCATCGAAAAAACTTTTCAACTGATAGTATTGGTTGCCGCTGGCCACAACAAATTTAATACCCCGCTGTAATAACTGCTGATACAGTTCTCTAAAGCGCGATTTATTATACTGACCATTGCTGTTTAGAAAGGTGCCATCCATATCAACTGCGATAAGTTTGACGCTCATTGAAACTCCTTGCGGTATAGGATAATCAGGATAAAAAATAACTGGCGCTGCTGTACCCGCTGGCACAATTGCCACTCAGTTAAATCTAATACTTTAATTTAAAGGCACCTAAAGTAATAATCAGGAATGCGGCCGCAACCATAGAGAATGCCACATACAGATTAGAAAGATGCGCTATCCAGCCAATCAGCGCCGGACCGCCCAATACGCCGAAGTAACCTAAGGTCGCAACCATTGCTACAGACATATTTACCGGCATAACTTTTTCCTGTCCCGCTAAAGTAATCAAGACAGGAACAATATTCGCTGCGCCAATACCGACGAGTGCGAAGCCACACAGCGCCATCACCCACCCAGGTAACAGTACAACCATCAGGTAACCGGCAATTCCAAGCAGTCCACCCAAAATTAACACGCGTTTGCGCCCCAAAGCATTAACCACCGCATCACCTGTGACGCGCATTAACGACATGGCGATGGCGAATACGGCAAAGCCCCAACCAGCATGTTCGACTGCGATCCCGCGATCTTGCGTCATAAAAATTCCGCTCCAATCGAGTATCGCACCTTCGGCCATGAAGCAAATCATTGCCATTAATGCCATCAATATCAGACGAAAATTCGGTTTTCCTCTGGGTTCGTCGCCCCGTCCTTCTTCACCGCCAAAAGGTAATAACGAGCGATATGACAAGGATGTGACTAATGTAATCAAAACGATAGCGAAAAATGTACTGCCTTGAGGCATAACGCCAATACTGAGCAACATCGCGCCGCCGCCAGCACCGACAATTCCGCCAACACTCCATAAACAGTGGAAACCTGACATGAGGGATTTTTTTGCCGCTTGTTCAACCAGCGTACCCTGAACATTCATCGCCACATCAGCCAAGCCGATGCCCATGCCAAAGACAAACAGGCTTAAGGCTAACATCCTGATATCACTGAAAGTTGCTAACAGCGGTAGCATCAAACAGTAAAGACTTACCGAAGCAACAATCACTGCCCGACAGCCAAAGCGACCAATAATCCGTCCGGAACACAGCATTGAGAGTAACGAGCCACCTCCTAGACATAATAATAATAAGCCAAGATCTTTTGCTTCAGCCTGAGTTCGCATCTGGGCGTAAGGTACCAGCGCTGCCCACATTCCCATCGCCATTCCCGTGACAAAAAATACGGCCCGAGTGGCAATTCGGTTGTTTGGAGTCCCTACCGCGGCTTTTCCCAATGACATATACAGAGAATCCTTATCTTACACGTTAAAGGCTGTCTGGTTACAAAGACGCCATAGTTAATAAAAGACTTTTAAAAAGTGAATTCATTGTGGCCGTCGCGGGATAAGATGTCAAACGTCACGACGCTAAAAACGTCGTGGTGATTAAAAATAGGGAAGTTAAAGCTCGAACAGACGATGGAAATTGTAGTTTTGTAGCGTCAGTTCTGCGATACCTTGCAGATAATCCTGACGAATAGAATGGCGATAAATGAGCGTCGGCATGTGTTTTTCTGGAATATGCTGATGACAAATACTTAGAATATCAGCAAGTTGTGATTCATTTATCTTAGGCCCGGAAATGGCCACTGTAACCGGATTGATTATCGCGGCCAAAGAAACAATGGTCTGGGCTATCTCTTCAGTATCCGGTAAAAGAGTCTGATAATTAAACGGTAAATGGGAAACTTCACCGGCAAAGTTATTAGCACCATGTAGCACTTTACCATTAATAACAATACCGCAGCCGGTGCAAGGCAGTTCAGGTTTATATATATACGCGACCGGAGCGCTGACTCCAGCGCAGCTATTACGATAGAAACCGTAGGCGGTATAATTCATATCATTACCTGCCTGAGAAAAAATACCGAATTTTTCCTCTAACTGCTGCACTATCGTTATCCCGGTGAACAGTGAAATATCGCACGAAGCTACGGTTCCATTTTCTCCCACGACACCCGGCAACCCAATTCCTATTGCTCGAACTTTGGGATATTTAGTCAATAGCGCATCAAGGGTTTGGTAAAACGTGGCAAGTCCCAGCGGCTGAAATAGCAGTTCACCTTGGTCTAAAGTTTCTCCGGTAGCTGAACTCAGCGACCAGATAATTTCTGCTGAGGTATCACTGCCCGCGGCATATAAACTGAGAACGGAAAAATAATCGGGATTATAAGCATAGCGCTGTGCTGGCCTGCCCCCGCGAGATTCTTCAAATTCCAACGCCAACACTTCCCCACTCAGTGATAATTCGTTAAGCACCGCGCCGCAGGTGGCAATACTCAGACTCGTGTTTCCAGCCAGCTCGCCTTTAGTTGCCGTACCCAGTGATTTCAAGGTGTTGGTGACCAACACGACATTGTTGATTTTCATTTCACGGGTGGTGCGGTTTAACGGAGTATTCATTTTACCTCATCAACTGCTGTAGTAAATCTGGGGTGGTTTAGAAACTGCTTCGATGATCCTGAGGGGTAAGGATAGATATTCTTACTAAGCTTATCAATCTAAACCATTTAACTGACTGGGTCAGTGATCCTCCCGTTAACACGACTTAAGACAATTTAGGCTGATAGAGTCACATTGTAGTATTCTTGCTCACGAGGTTAACTGGCTATTGGCATAAAGGACATGAATAAACTCGGCTTTGATATCCAGCCCATCGACAGATTTACTGTCAATCGACGGAAAAATATTGGCTGATGTATCTCATCCTATCCCTAAAATGATCATCGGGTCGTAGCGACTACATTGGCTTCTCAACCGGAGTTTGAAATAATAATTCTATAACTAAAAATCCTATTCGTAATGTTATTAATATGATTCGCTGTCATTTCAGCCAGTTTAAGATGCGAAGATGTCAATTTAGTCGAAATACAATTCTGTAACACCCTAGGCTCCGTAAATGCTACTCTTAGAATTTATGGGGTTTTACCCCCGCATATATAACCCTCTTAAATAAGTAACCCATCACGTTCAGAAATGATATTTAATGGTTATTAAATCCAACCTCCATTAGAAGTGTTATATAACTTTTTTAATCCTTATATGTTATTGATTCTATTAAATACGATATTGAGATAGTGATATAAATCAGTAACCACCTGAACCATAATTTAAAATCAAACTTGCCCATTCGATTAAATTAAATTAATGTAAATCTCAATCGGCGTTAATGGACAGCAAGATGAGTAAAGTTATTTTAATCATGCACAAATAACAAGGAGCACTTAAATGGAAAACTCTCAATTAATAAATATAGATTATAATTCATACCGTAATGTGAAAGGATTCAATAAACGCGTTAGGTTTTTGATTCTCCACTATACCGTAGTTGATTTCACAGGTTCGATCACCGCATTGACTGGGCCGCTAGTCAGTTCGCATTATTTAATTCCAGATCCTATGGACCCTGGCTATATAGCCGCCGGTTTTGACGAGCTGCGTATATTCAACTTAGTAGATGAGAATGACCGTGCCTGGCATGCAGGCGAAAGCCGCTGGCACCAGAGAACCAATCTCAATGACAGTTCAATTGGTATTGAGATTGTTAATCAGGCATCTGATAATAAAGGTAATTTTACCTTTCCACCCTATAATGATGAGCAAATTGAAGCTGTAAAAGATTTGGCGCTTAACATCTTACAACGTTATCCGGATATATCCCCCACTCATGTATTGGGCCACTCAGATATTTCATTGGGACGTAAAAGTGATCCCGGAGCTGCCTTCCCGTGGTTTGAACTCTATATGTGTGGCGTCGGAGCTTGGTATGATGATGAAACCAAAAAAGAATATTTATGCCAGTATAATAACTCCATGCCAAATAAAAGTGAAATTCTAAAGTTATTTAATACTTATGGTTACGATACCAGCAATGCTGATACTAACATAGGTTATGAGATTTTAATTCGAGCTTTCCAACTACATTTTCGCCCAGAGTGCTATGACGGGAAAATGGACGAAGAAACGCTCGCAGTCCTTTCAGCCTTAGTTAAAAAGTATTTCCAATCTGAATTATAATTCAAGGTATTTTATTTTCACATAATCTACGATAACAAATAAAAACATAATATTCTGATTGAAGTTTATTACTCACAGCACTACAAAGCGACACTCTAACTTATCAATATAGATTTACCAAAATATTAAACAATAAATTATTCTCTAACGTTTCTGGCGCCATTCATATGGGCGCCAGACTTTTATCATTTCATTATCACTGCAAATATGGATGCGTTACGATTCATTTTTGTCTGAGGTAAGTGGAATCGATGATTTTTAGTGAGATTCTCTTGCAACCTGTTATTTACCCTTAATGTATTAAATCACTCGGGATAAAGGCCGTGGCTTGTAGCGAATCAAAGCGAAATTATATTTATCTCCGGTATTATATTTACCTGCACTGTCAGTGCCCTTCTTGCTTAATCTTGATGAACCTGCCTCTGATAAAGCAACAGAAGATAACGGTACCTACCGGTGCGTTCGGTGACTATTTAACCACCATCACCCCATTGAGTTCCGACTCTTTTCAAGTAATGGTAATTATATCGAGATAAAAATTATCCGAGTATGCTAATGATATAAAATCAGTTATCGCCCCACTTTATTGGTAAGGAACGGAATATGATCGTTTTTGTCACAGGTGCAACCTCCGGTTTTGGCGAAGCCATTGCCCGTAAATTTGTCAGCCACGGCCATCAAGTGATTGCCAGCGGACGTCGTTTAGAAAAACTGGAGCAACTTAAGAACGAATTAGGTGAAGCCCTGCATATTTTGCGGTTAGACGTACGTAATCGCGCCGCCATTCAGCAGGCTATTGACGAATTGCCTACATCACTGCGAAATATCGATGTATTGGTAAACAACGCCGGTTTGGCATTAGGTTTGGAGCCCGCGCACAAAGCCAATGCCGATGATTGGGAAACCATGATCGATACCAATACCAAGGGTTTGGTGAATATGACTCGCGCGTTGCTACCAGAAATGGTCAGCCGGAATATTGGCCACGTGATTAATATTGGCTCTACCGCGGCAAACTGGCCATATGCCGGTGGCAACGTATATGGAGCCACTAAAGCCTTTGTGAAGCAATTTAGCCTGGGACTGCGAGCGGATTTACACGGAACGCGTATTCGCGTGACGGATATTGAACCCGGATTGGTCGGAGGAACCGAGTTTTCCTCCGTGCGCTTCAAAGGGGATGATGAAAAGGTGAATAAAACCTACGATGGAGCTAACCCATTGATGCCAGAAGATATTGCTGGCGCGGTATATTGGGTAGCTACCCTGCCTGCTCACGTCAATATTAATACGTTAGAAATGATGCCGGTCAGCCAATCATTCGCTGGATTGAACATTCATCGAGAGTCATAATACGTGGTATCGGATCGAGCGCAGTGAAGTCACTGCGCTCTATTTTCACTGATTACTTTCATTCGTTTCCGCTAATTAACCCGCCAACCAGCCACGATAATCAACATACCTATCAATGCAATACCTGCACCTAACCAGTCAAGCATTGACAGTTTTATGCCATCTACCACTCGCAGCCAGATTAAGGCTGTGGCCACGTAAACACCGCCGTAGGCCGCATACACTCGCCCACTTGCCGCCGGATGTAGCGTTAATAACCAGACGAACAGGCCTAAACTTGCCGCAGCCGGTAATAGCAGCCAGGCCGATGCCCCTTTCCTCAACCAGAGATAAGGCAGGAAACAGCCTATAATCTCTGCGAGTGCAGTGGCAAAAAAAAGTAATGAAGTCTTCAACATAACAACGAGTTTTCTCTCTAAAGGTTAAATGACTCTGCGGTAGTGGGTACATCGTCACAGAGCAATGATATAGTTTATCTATAAGTTTGTATGCTTAAACAAAATGAGTCACTTAACTCATCGATAAAGAAGGATTTAATGATGAAAAACAATCGATTGCGTATCGCATTGCGCGTTCTGTTACCTGCTGCGGTATTGATGCTACCTTTATCTTGGATCTCTATGGCGCAAGCGCAATTGAGTCATTGTTCGCAAGGAAGCACCTGCGTTACCGTTGGTGGCAATAATGCCAATGATCCTCTGGCGAAAGAAGCCGCCCGTCAGAGCAAAGAGCAGTGGGATGAAACCCGCCGCCTACGTAATAAGGTTAATACGCGTAAAGAGAAAGATTTCGACAAATACGATGTTGCTGAAGATGCTAAGGATAAATGCCTGAGCAGCTCTAATTTTAATGCCTATTGGGAACCTAATACCCAGCGTTGTTTAGACCGTCAAAGTGGCCATAAGATTAATCCTTAATAGGTAAGAAAGGTGCTTTTTACTTGAAGTTCAGGCTGTCTGAACTACTATTAGCGACACAAGCAATTCATCCTAAATAAGGACTTACTGATGAAAAAAACGCTTCTTATCGGCACATTGTTACTGGCGGTTGCGCCTTTGGCCGCACAGGCATCTTGCGAAAGCGTGAAAGCGGATATTGCGCAAAAGATTATCAATAACGGTGTACCGGAGTCTGGTTTTACACTGGAGATCGTACCTAACGATCAGGTTGAAAAAGCTGGCGGTCAGGTTGTTGGGCACTGCGAGAACGATACGCAAAAAATTGTTTATACTCGGATTACCAACGGCGAATAGTGTCGTTAAGTTATATCCGTCAGGGCGCGCGGGTTGCGCCCTTTTCTATTTTTACAGTTTCTCAATTCCACAATTCCTCGCGGTGATCCCGTCTAAAGTGCGCTGTTCCTCCGTTCAGTAATAGGGTTTTCTCTTCCTTCGCACATGCCCATTGTTCTTTTTATGGAACACTGTGGCTTAATTTGACCTACTTATCACTTATTGGAACTTTATCTATACTTTATTGCACAGTTGCTCAGCGGAATTAGCAGCTGATTACACGCTGTTTGGTTGGTTTATATCAACCAACGGTCATTCAGGTAGTAAACAATGGAGTGAGAAATGAACAAACCATATGTACGTCTCGATAAAGACAATGCAGCTGTGTTGCTGGTAGATCATCAGGCGGGTTTGTTGTCTCTGGTGCGGGACATCGATCCGGATAAGTTTAAAAATAACGTGTTAGCATTGGCCGATCTGGCTAAGTATTTTAACTTACCGACCATTTTGACGACCAGTTTTGAAACCGGTCCTAACGGCCCGCTGGTTCCTGAGCTGAAAGCTCTGTTCCCGGATGCCCCTTATATTGCCCGACCAGGACAAATTAACGCTTGGGACAACGAAGACTTTGTTAAAGCGATTAAAGCCACCGGTAAGAAACAGCTGATTATCGCGGGTGTGGTAACCGAGGTTTGCGTGGCTTTCCCAGCACTGTCCGCGTTAGAAGAAGGTTTTGATGTATTCGTGATTACCGATGCTTCCGGCACCTTCAATCCGTTAACTCGCGATGCTGCATGGGATCGTATGTCTGCCGCCGGTGCGCAGTTGATGACATGGTTTGGCGCCGCCTGCGAATTGCACCGAGACTGGCGCAATGACGTAGAGGGTCTGGGCGCGCTGTTCTCCAACCACATTCCTGATTATCGTAATTTGATGACCAGCTATTTTACGCTGACATCTGAAAAATAACGCTAAGTCTCTTTCTCCCGCCTTGCGACCAGCTTTTGGCGGGAGCTTCTTGCTTGTTAAATCCTTCCATTTTGCTTTCTTTGTGCTTCTTTCATGAATACTTCCCACATTTTTCGCCGTATTGACCCAGGCTAAATATTCACTAGCCATTCACATCAGGCCAAGTAACAATGGTGGTCTGAATTCAATCAGTTAACTCGCGACGCATGAAAAAACCACTCCACCATTATTTTTATCGCGCCATGCTACGGCGATTGCTAATTGCAATCATGCTGGGAATGACTTCGGCGGTCATTGTCTGGCTGTTCCACCGCGGCATGTTGGGATTAGAGTGGCTGCTATTTGCCCGTACCGATGGTAGTTTGGTGGCCGCTGCCTCCTCGATTTCTGGCTGGCGGCGTGCGTTGACGCCGGCGCTGGGTGGATTAGTCGCAGGTGGCGTGCTGTGGTTATTCCAGCGCTATCGCCATCAGCGGCCCGCAGCCCCTACTGATTATATGGAGGCAATCGAAGTCGGCGATGGTCGTCTCGATATGTCTGCCAGTCTGGTTAAGTCTTTCGCTTCTCTTTTGGTGGTATCAAGCGGTAGCGCTATTGGCCGCGAAGGCGCCATGGTGTTGCTGGCGGCGCTTTTTGCATCGGTTTTTGCTCAACGCTATGCCAAAGCTAACGAGTGGAAACTGTGGGTCGCCTGCGGCGCGGCCGCCGGTATGGCCAGTGCTTATCACGCCCCGCTAGCGGGTAGCCTATTTATTGCCGAAATTCTGTTTGGTACTTTAATGCTGGCTTCGCTAGGCCCTGTGATTATTGCCGCAGTGACGGCGCTGTTAACCACCAATATGCTATTAGGCGAACAGGCACCGTTATATCAGGTGCAGGCGCTTCCCTCTCCGTTACCGATGCAATATCTGCTGATGGCCACATTGGGCGTGATTGCCGGATTTAGCGGGCCGATCTTTCTGAAAGCCATGACCGCCAGCGGTAATGCTTTTCGTTCCCTAAATTTATCCCTGCCGCTTCAGTTGGGGCTGGGGGGAATTATCGTTGGTTTACTGTCGCTGATATTTCCTGAAGTGTGGGGGAATGGTTATAGCGTGGTGCAATCGATGCTGGCAGTACCACCGGGAATATTGCTGATTGGCGGGATTCTGATCTGTAAATTAATTGCGGTATTAGCCAGTAGCGGTTCTGGTGCGCCCGGAGGGGTATTTACCCCGACGTTATTTGTCGGGGCAGCCTTAGGAATGCTAATTGGGCAGATTTTCGCCTTATGGCCACCTTTAGGTGAACATATTGCCCTGTTGATGGCGCTGACCGGCATGGCCACGCTGCTGGCAGCCACCACTCATGCGCCGATTATGGCGGCACTGATGGTGTGCGAAATGACTGGCGAATACACGCTCTTGCCAGGCTTATTATTATCTTGCGTAATCGCAACGGCAATTGCCCGCTGGATAAGACCGATATCGGTTTATCATTCGGGATAAGCCGCCGATTTAGCGGAAAATATAACCGCCAGAATCGGATATAAAATAAAAGAGATATGAGGCAAAGATTATATCTGATTCACTCTTTAATCAGCGGAGATAAATCAAGATATTTAACCAAGTCGCGCTGTTCTGGCCGAGGTAAATAAGGCAACTCGCCCAATTGTGGCGCAGGTATCTGGTGGCGTAATACATCAATAGTTTCCGCATAGTGCGCCAAACCCGGATTAATCCTATTAGCAACCCAGCCTAATAAAGGTAAACCAGCATTGATTATTGCCTGAGCCGTTAATATAGCATGATTGATACAGCCTAATTTAATTCCTACCACCAAAATAACCGGTAATTTCTCTTTCACTACCCATTCGGAATAAAAACGCTGATCGTTCATCAACACGCTCCAACCACCGCAGCCTTCCACAACGACACTATCAGCCTGTTGCTCTAACGCGGCTAACCCGGCGCTCATCCGGTCATAGTCGATCAGGGTTTCAATGCTGGCATGGATCACATCCTCATGCAGTGGGAAAGGATTCACCGCCGAATAATCCAGCGCAATGGATGATGAAGCCTGCAACACCAAGGCATCTGCGTTACGCAGCCCGTCCGCTGTTTCTTTGCTTTCGGTGGCAACTGGCTTGTATCCCGCAGCATTCTTACCGTGCTGACTGAAAGTTTGCAGTAAAGCCCGAGACACCACCGTCTTACCCACGGCGGTATCCGTTCCAGTAACAAATACACGCGTTAACATAAAGGAATTACTCCGCAATTTTGCCGTTTTAACTCAAAATAGTCCCGCCGAACCTTGGCGAAATTGTCGATTGGCTTAAAAGTCTAGGCGATGACGAAGATAAACAGCTTGCGTTAGCGCAATGTTTTGCCGGACTGGAATGTTTTTTTTAGCTAACTGGCGGATGGCGCGCGTGTAATTAGCAGAGAAATAGTGTTTAATACCTATTAATAATTAACTCTAAGTTATTAGCAACAGTGGATTAACCCTGTAGCAATTTCACTAATAAAGAGCCGTTATATAACGCCTCTTTAACCAACGCCGCTCCGGGCATCGTTCCTTGATTATAAAATCGGGTGGACTCTACTTGAATATTTTCACTGTAAGCCGGCAATGCCTGCTGACGAATACAAGATTCAATTGCCGGATGTAAAATAGAAGACGCCAGATTAAGCGGCGAGCCGACTAATATTTTCTCCGGATTAAATAAATTGACCATAATAGCCAGAATCCGACCAACGCTGTGACCCACGCCCAGAATAATATCTTTGGCTAACTGATCGCCTGCCATTGCGGCGGCACATAGCGATTCCACCGTTAGTGGAGAACTGTGTAGCAATGAACTCATAGAGCCATTGAGCCGCTGTTGGGCGATTTCTAGCATATTTTCAATGCTGGCAACGGTTTCCAAACAACCATGATTTCCGCAATAACAGCGCTTACCATAGGGATCAACCTGAGTATGGCCGATCTCGACTACGCTGCGATTACCGGCGTGGAGTACCCTACCGGCGGTGATCACACCTGCGCCAACGTTATGGTCAATCACCACTTGAATGACGTTCTGGCTCCCTTTGGCAGCACCGTATAAGGCTTCAGCCATAGTCCAAGCACAAATATCATGCTGAAGGAATACCGGCAGACCGGTGCGCTGCTCCAGTTCGGGACCGAGGCGCATCTCATCCACATCATAAAACGGCATTTTATGCACGATACCTGCAGGTGCATCAATCATGCCTGGCATGGTAATCGCGATAGCGGTCAGACGTTCCAGTTTTTCCTGATGACGAATAAAGAATTGGTCAACTTCGTTAAGAATGCGGTTGAGCAACGGTTCGGGATGGGAATCTGGCAGTGGGAGTAAATCCTCAACCACCAATTTACTGCTGAGATCCCGCAGCGCAAGAGTGATGCTGCCATGGCTGATGCGACCAGACAAATAGTGCCAGGCCTCGGTATCCAACACTAGGCCGATAGCCGGACGCCCGCGGCTGCCTACATCCTGAAATTCGGTTTCTTTTACCAGATGAGCTTCAACCAGTTCCCGCACAATCTTGGTAATACTGGCGGGCGCCAGCTGCGCGCGTTTCGAGAGTTCGATGCGGGATATTGGGCCAAAATGGTCGATCAGGCGATATACCGCCCCGGCATTGGTCTGCTTGATTTGATCAATATGCCCAGGCTGTCCATCCGTAATCACAAAACCGGCTCCTTCTTTGCCACTTACCGAGTATTTTCGCGCTTCTAAATAAATATTAACGGCTATGTTGGGGCTTTTGGCATAAGGCGTCAACTATTTGATTAGTTATGTGATTTACTGCACATATTCCCAGTACATATCACCTTTTAAGGCGTTTATTCAAACAGGTTCCGCCACCGAATCCGGTATCATTAAACGAATCAACGCGTCAGCGGGAGCCGTAACCGGACGATGACGATGATTGACCAACCACACCTCGGTCGTTGCCTCTGGCTCATCCAGCGGCAGGTATTTCACTCCGTCCACTTTTACCCGCGTAAAGGAGGCAGGCAGGATCGAAATCCCCAGACCGGAAGACACCAAGCCGACGATGGTCATAGCTTCCCCCACTTCTTGCGTGATGTAAGGCATAATGCCGCTACGTGCCAGCAAATTCAGGATTTCGTCGTACAGTGCCGTACCGACCTCGCGGGAGAAAAAAACGAAAGGTTCCTGCGCTAGCATATGGAATTTCAGCGTTCCTAATGGCTCTGCGGCCAGTGGGTGTTCCTCGTGGACTACCGCGACTAAAGGCTCCCGTAGCAACAAACGATGCTGTAGGGCATCGGGCAAACGCGTATTGCGCATAACGCCCAGGTCCAGACGCCCATCGAGCAGCGGTTCAATCTGCTGTTTGGTATTAACTTCCTGCATTTTAATATGAACATGCGGATGCAACTGCCTGAATATTCGCAGATTTTTTGATACCACGCTGATAAAGGGCGCGGACGATGTAAAGCCGATGGTCAGTTCACCCAGCTCACCTCGGTGCAGCCGCCCCGCTTTTTCCGCAGCGCTATTGACCTGCGCCAAAATCTGGTAAGCCTCTTTGAGAAATAGCTCTCCGGCCTGTGTCAGGCTAACGTTACGGTTATTCCGAGCTAACAGTCGGGCGCCTATTTGCTCTTCCAAAATCTGAATCTGCTGGCTCAGCGGCGGTTGCGAAATCCGAAGTCGCTCCGCCGCCCGTCCGAAATGCAGCTCTTCAGCGACAGCAATAAAATAGCGTAAGTGTCTGAGTTCGATTGACATGAAAATCCATTAATAGGTTAAACGTCTTATTTCCAATTATTAATATATTAGACAAAAAACTGCGCTATTCCTATGATCACAGTGTTCCCCCTTTCTATGGGGCGAACAGACTGTTTTATAGTGGTTTTTTGGATAAGGAATGAAAGTGAACACCTCTTTGCGCTCTGCGAATTCTGTAGCGCCGACACCGGCAGCCAATGATGATACTGCCTCTGCCCGCCACACCTCGACTTTACCTATTAATAAACGCCCTTACATCCAACGCGGCACACCGCAGTTTATTCGCGTAACGCTGGCTTTTTTCTCCGCCGGACTGGCGACATTTGCCTTACTGTATTGTGTGCAGCCTATTTTGCCTTTGCTGTCGCAAGATTTTGGTATTTCCCCCGCCAGTAGCAGCTTATCTTTATCTACCGCTACCGGAATGCTCGCGGTAGGATTGATGTTTACCGGCCCACTTTCCGACGCGATTGGCCGCAAACCGGTCATGGTGGTGTCATTGATGCTGGCAGCGTTCTGCACGCTGGTATGTGCCTTTATGACCAGCTGGCACGGCATCTTATTAATGCGCGCATTGATCGGTTTATCCCTCAGCGGCGTGGCGGCAGTGGCCATGACCTATTTAAGCGAAGAGATTCATCCCAGTTTTGTGGCGCTGTCGATGGGGTTGTATATCAGCGGTAACTCGATTGGGGGAATGAGCGGACGCTTGGTTACCGGTGTTTTAAGCGATTTTTTTTCCTGGCGGGTATCGCTGGCGGTGATTGGGCTGTTTGCGTTGGCCGCCGCTTTCATGTTCTGGCGTATTTTGCCGCCTTCCCGACACTTTCGTGCCACTTCGCTACGCCCGAGAACGCTGGCGATTAACTTCAAACTGCACTGGCGCGATTCCGGTCTGCCTCTGCTGTTTGCCGAAGGTTTCCTGATCATGGGCAGTTTCGTCACCTTGTTTAACTACATCGGCTATCGCCTATTGGGAGAACCTTATGGAATGAGTCAGGCGCTGGTTGGCCTGCTGTCCGTTGTGTATCTCACCGGTTCCTACAGTTCCCCTAAAGCCGGCGCCCTGACCACTCGTTTTGGTCGTGGTTCAGTCTTGCTCTGTTCAATAGGCCTGATGTTGGGTGGCGTATTGATTACCGCATTTTCATCGGTTATCGCAATATTGATTGGGATGATGATATTTACCGCCGGTTTCTTTGCAGCACACTCCGTTGCCAGCAGTTGGATTGGCCGCCGCGCCAGACGTGCTAAAGCGCAGGCATCTTCTTTGTATTTGTTCTGCTATTACGCCGGTTCAAGCGTCGCAGGCACCTTGGGAGGCATCTTCTGGCTGAATCTAGGCTGGTACGGCGTTACCGGATTTATCGCTTTGCTGTTGCTTATTGCTTTGGCCGTCGGCCAGCGTTTACGAGTGTTACCTGAAGCTGCACCTATTTAAATACTGAATATTGACCTTTGTGGCTCTGGCCATCAGCCAGAGCCTATTTACCCATATTCACATCTAAAGGATTATTTTCTGGAGAATAATAATCAACGTCAGTTCGATCAAAAAAATAGCGAACACCCAAAACCGTTGATACCGAAAAGTCAGACATATCCATCCGATAGCCGCCCCCGTATTCTGCTACACTACTCGGCCAGCATGTAAGTTAACCCTATGAAAAAATTAATCTAACCGCTCTATTAATCATAATGTTGAACACTGAGCCGCCCTTCGTTATGCATGAATAATTGAGCACTATCCTTGATGTTTTTGCACTGTTGCTTGTATGAGCACTGTTATTTTAGAGAAGCACAATGTATGTTGTAACTAAGTTGGCATTTTATTGAGATGGACCTATGGATAAGTACGATTTGATTTTGAGAATGAATACCCATTTTAACCAACTGGAATCCTCATTGGAGTCGCTCCACCAGCAGCTGGCTGAATTTCCATTATTGGCCGCTCAAGTTTTCACCCTGCCCGATATCGAAAAAGGCCAGGAACATGAAGCGATTGAACAGATTAACGTCACGCCAGTAGTTGGAGAAGAAGCCCGCGAATTGGGTTTGCAGCATTTCCGTCGCCTGTTTATTCATCATAATAAGCAAAATGTCAGCAGCAAAGCGGCCGTTCGCCTACCCGGCGTATTGTGCTTCGCTTTGGATAAGACGGAATATCGGGACTGTATCACCCTGATTGAACATATTAATCAATTGAAACATCAGTTGGAGCATATTATTACCGTTGAGTCCGGCCTACCCAGCGAGCAACGCTTTGAATTCGTTCACACTCACCTGCACGGCCTGATTACGCTAAATACCTACCGCACCCTCACCCCGTTGATAAATCCAAGTTCAGTGCGATTCGGCTGGGCAAACAAGAATATAATTAAAAATATAACCAAAGAGGATTTACTGACTCAGCTAAATAAGAGCCTAAATGCCGGCCGCGCCGTGCCTCCCTTTACCAAAGAGCAATGGGCCGAATGGGTGAGTAAAGAAATTGCCGACGTGCAAAGATTACCAGAAACCGCAAAATTGAAAATCAAACGCCCAGTCAAGGTTCAGCCCATTGCTCGCGTCTGGTACCAGGAGCAGCAAAAACAGGTGCAACACCCCTGCCCTATGCCGTTAATTGCCTTATGCCAAACCGAGTTAGGTGCAAGCATGCCTAAAATTGGAGAGCTACCCAATTACGATGCTGCGCAGATTAAGCACAAACATAAACCACAGGCTAAGCCGTTACGATTGTTAATTCCGCGTCTGCATCTTTATACAGACCTCGAATGAGTCAAGCGGCTTATCCGCTTATAAGAAACAAGGGTTTATTTTCCTATTATCAAAATAAACCTTAACTTAAATCATTTAGTTACGCGTAGTGATGCTATGAGAAAAAATTATCTATATCTCTCTGGCAGTCTTATTATTTATTGCTATGATTAATACTCATCGCACACAATATAGATTATTAATTGTGTGATGAAAATGTTTTACTTTGATAGTTAAATACAAAATGATAGCAGGCTAATAAATTCATCCAACCGCATAATGCCTTGATTACTCACAAAAAATATAACAAATTGATTGATCACGTTAAAAACATAAATTGATATGCTCTCCACCTTGATTTATTTAAATAGCTCAATATATTGCTTTTTATTTTCATAACCAGAATCATGCATATTTATAATCCCGAGTTAATAGAGCTCGATATTATTTATATTTATCACAGCGTTTCACGGCGCAATGCCATAATCCTAATATGAATTGGAAGGTATACTATGCCATTAACTAAGACAAATACTCAGAATCCTATTCGCGGAATTGTTAACCCTACCGCCGCACAACGAAGAGATTGTCAGGACGTTATCGCTCTGCTTGATTATGCCGACCTTGGCCGTGGCCCCGGGACGTTACATACTGTGGGCTCTGCGCGTCTCGATATGCAAGGAAGGACGGCGGCAGGAGATGCCAATATTCAAGTTCAAATAGGAACCGGTACTGTGGCTGCAGCCATGATCGCGCATTCCGTTCAAACGATCACAGATCCTATCAATCAAAGAGGCGCAGTGAATGCCTGCATTTCCGTATTGAATCAAAGTATGGATACCGGAATGATTTGGAATTTGACCGGCACCCTGCCTTAAAGCAACGGCGGTCATCTCAAACATGAAAAGCGCCAGCTTTCCCATCGCCAGCGCTTTAATCATGAATATTTATATCATTAGCTTAAGGAAGAGCTAACTCTTCATACTACCTACCATCTCTTCTGGTTTTACCCATTCATCGAATTGTTGATCCGTCAGATACCCCAGTTTCAGCGCCGCCGCTTTAAGCGTCAGCCCCTCTTTATGCGCCTTCTTGGCAATCTCGGCCGCTTTGTCGTAGCCGATATGGGTATTCAACGCCGTTACCAACATGAGTGATTCATTCAGCAGTTGGGTAATACGATCCCGATTCGGTTCGATACCTGCGGCGCAATGCTCATTAAAGCCACGCATACCGTCAGCCAGCAAACGAATTGACTGTAGATAGTTATGAATCACCATTGGTCGGAACACATTCAGCTCAAAGTTACCGGACGCGCCACCAATATTCACTGCCACATCATTCCCCATCACCTGAGCACACAGCATGGTCATGGCTTCACATTGGGTCGGATTAACCTTACCCGGCATGATAGAGCTGCCCGGCTCGTTTTCCGGAATAGCAATTTCGCCAATGCCACAACGCGGTCCGGAAGCAAGCCAGCGCACATCATTGGCAATTTTCATCAGAGACGCCGCGAGACCTTTCAGCGCACCGTGTCCATGAACCAGTGCGTCACAGGTCGCCAGCGCTTCAAACTTATTCGGTGCGGTCACAAAAGGTTGCTGGGTCAGATTCGCCAGTTCCTGAGCCACACGCCCTGCGTATTCCGGATGCGTGTTCAAGCCAGTCCCTACCGCCGTTCCCCCAAGCGCCAGTTCACAGATATGGGGAATGGAGGCTTCGATATGATGCAGACTGTAGTTGAGCATCGCCGCCCAACCGGAAATTTCCTGCCCCAACGTAAGTGGCGTGGCGTCTTGTAGATGGGTACGACCAATCTTTACGATACCTTTATAGGCTTCAGCCTTATCCTCCAGCGTTTTCTGTAATACTTTCAGCTCCGGTAACAGATGCTCACGCACCGCAATCACCGCCGCGACATGCATTGCTGTCGGGAAGACATCATTGGAACTTTGGCTTTTATTCACATCATCATTAGGGTGAATCCGTCGTTCATTGCCCCTGACGCCACCCAAAATTTCACTAGCACGATTAGCCAGTACTTCATTCATGTTCATATTGGTCTGGGTGCCAGAACCGGTTTGCCAAATGGAGAGAGGAAATTCATCAGGATGCTCATCCGCCAGCACTTCATCGGCGGCCTGAATAATGGCAGTGCCCCGCTCTTTCGCCAGCAGCCCTAAATCCATATTCACTTTAGCGGCAGCGCGTTTAGTCAGCGCCAACGCATGAATAAGCGCAGTCGGCATTTTCTCTTGGGAGATACGGAAATGCTCCAGTGAACGCTGCGTTTGCGCGCCCCACAGGTGGTCAGCGGGTACTTCGATTGGCCCCATTGAATCTTTTTCAATGCGAGTGGCTGCCATGACTCTCTCCTTAGCACAGATAACAAAATGATTCGGTGTCGAACATCAGCGACAATAACAGCCGCTGATGAGAATAATTATCATGCCATAACAATCATTCTCATTATGAGACCGGGTCGCCTTTATTGTAGGTCTGGGTGATAACTTTTATGTTGATTTTTTGTAAACTGTCGATTGAGCCGTTTCCGAACATCGCCTATACCCTATGGCCCACCAGCCGTTTGGCGGCAATACGCCGGCGTTCAGCTCTCTGTCATTAATCTGTATTTTTATTAACAAACTTCATTACCAAACCATCGACCTAAGTTATCAATTAACGGAAACCTTCTTTTTATACCGCGGTTTTTAGCCGTTAAAACGACCAAAACATCAGCTCCAATAACACTGATGGCTTCTCTTCCTTGCTATCCTTCCTATTGGAGCGTCGCGCGAATTTACGGCAAAAAGCACAATTCCCGGTGTGGAATCCTTGCAACCCATCTAACCTCATTGTTTACTAGCTTATATTTTCAATCTGGCTTGAATTCCTTTCAGCCACTGAGACAGCAGACCTTAATCATGCAAAAGATGATCAATGCAGTACAACACTACGCTTGGGGCAGTACCGATGCCCTGACCCGTCTTTATGGCATTCCTAATCCGCAACATATCCCGATGGCAGAACTGTGGATGGGCGCGCATCCTAAAAGCAGTTCAAAAATATTAAATGCTCAGGGGCAGCCACAATCTCTGCGCCAATTTATCGATAGCGACCCGTCTGGCCATTTAGGGGATGCAGTCGCTAAACGTTTTGGTGAGCTACCCTTCCTGTTCAAAGTGCTTTGCGCGGCTCAGCCACTGTCTATTCAGGTTCATCCTAGTAAGCAGGCAGCGGAAATCGGTTATGCCCGTGAAAATGCCGCCGGTATTCCTTTAGACGCCGCCGAACGTAATTACAAAGATGCCAACCATAAACCGGAGCTGGTTTATGCACTGACGCCTTTCCACGCCATGAATGGTTTCCGCACGCCAGAGCAGTTAGTCGAGCTATTGCAGCCGGTGTCTGCGGCGCATCCGGATATCGGCGCTTTCCTGCTTCAGCCGGATGCGGAACATCTGGCGCTGCTGTTTGCCAGCCTGTTGAGTATGGAAGGCGAGCAAAAAGCGTTAGCGCTAGGCGTATTGAAATCCGCGCTGAACAATCAGCGAGGCGAACCTTGGGATACTATTCGTCATATTGCGCAAATCTACCCTGACGATAGCGGCTTGTTCTCCCCCCTATTGCTGAATGTGATTACCCTACAGCCGGGTGAAGCCATGTTCCTGTATGCAGAAACGCCGCACGCCTATCTGGATGGCGTGGGTCTGGAAGTGATGGCCAACTCGGATAACGTACTACGCGCCGGGTTAACGCCGAAATTCATCGATATTCCCGAGTTAGTTGCTAACGTGAAATTTATTCCTAAGCCGGAGTCGGCGTTACTCACCGCGCCGAAGGAACAGGGTAACGCGCTGATTTTCCCGATCCCTGTGGATGACTTTGCCTTTGCCATTCATCGCCTGACGGACGAGCCGGAAAACGTTGAGCAAAACAGCGCGGCGATTATCTTTTGTATCGACGGACAGAGTATTGTGCAAAAAGACTCACAGCAGATTGTGCTACAGCCGGGGGAATCCTGCTTTGTTTCCGCCAATGAATCCCCTATAAACCTCCGTGGTTCTGGTCACATTGCGCGGGTTTACAACATTATTTAACTAATTGGTGTTACAAATCTTTCTTATTTGTTGCCAATCAGTAGCTATTGCATTCACAATAACGCGCTTATGGGCGTTATTGTGCCCACAACCGCGTTCAACGTATTGAATTTGCTGAATTAGAAAAGGATGAACAGAACCATGAAAAAATCGTTAGTGGCTGTCAGCGTTATTGTCGTTCTCGGCGCTGCATGGACAGGTGCCTCTTGGTACACCGGCAAATTAATGGAACAGCGGATGGGTGAAATCGTCGATAACGCCAATTCGCAAATTAAACGACTGGCGCCACAAGCCGGTCTGAAACTGGCTTATACCGATTACCAACGCGGAACCTTCAGTAGTAAAGTCCGTTATATCCTGCAACCAGACGGGACTATCACCGGCGAAAATGCAGTGATGAAGCCAGGTGAAGAGATCGCCTTTATCGAAACTATCGATCACGGTCCTTTCCCAATGGCTCAATTGAAGAAATTCAATCTGATCCCTAGCATGGCATCAGTTCACTCCGAACTGGAAAACACCGCAGCGGTTAAAGCCCTATTTGACATCACCAAAGGCAAATCACCGTTTACCGCTGATTCGCGTATTGGTTATAACGGTAGCACCGATTCTGCGATCAAACTGATCCCTATCACCTACGAGAAAGACGGCCTGAACCTGAACTTCTCTGGTGCCAGCCTTGACGCTGCTTTCTCTAAAGATATGCGTGACATTAAACTGAGCGGCGAAAGCGATAGCATCGTGCTGTTCAAGAAAAACGAAATGGATCAGGTAGAAACCTTTACCGTTAAAGGTCTGAGCCTGAAGAACGACAGCAAGACCGGTAAGTTTGATCTCAGCATCGGCGACCAGAATCTATCAGTCAAACAAGTTCTGTTGAGCGTGGAAGGCAAAGAAGCGCTGGTTCTTGATGGTTTTACTCTGACTTCGCAGATGGGCGAGTCTGACAAAAGCTTGAACGGTAAGCTGACCTACACGCTGGACTCCCTGAAAATTCAGGGTAATGACTTTGGCTCCGGTAAGCTGAACTTTACCTTTGCCGGTCTGGACGGTGAAGCAGTGAAGAACTTCACTACCTCATACAACCAAATCGCTATGCAGGGCCTGCAAACCGCTAACATCGATCCTGAAACTTACCAGTTGCAGATGACCGAGCTGGTTCTGACCAAGCTGCCAAGCCTGCTGAAAGGCGATCCTAGCTTCAGCATCTCTCCGCTGAGCTGGAAAAACAGCAAAGGCGAAAGCGCCCTGAAACTGGACGTAGTACTGGCCGATCCAAGCAAAGTGACAACGCCAATCACTAGCCAGGAAGAAATCGTGACGCGTGCGATCAAGAAAATCGACGCTAACCTGACAATCCCAATGCCAATGGCGACCGAACTCACTACTCAGGCTGCACGTTTGCAAGGTTACAGCGCTGAAGAAGCCGCTAAAATGGCCGTTCAGCAGGTTCAGGGCATTGCCGCTATGGGCCAGATGTTCAAACTGACTACCACCAAAGATGAGGTTATCAGCAGCAGCTTCAGCTTCGCTGATAACAAAATTGATCTGAACGGTCAGAAAATGACGCTGCAGGAATTTGCCGGTCTGTTCGGTATGTTTGGCGGTATGCCGCAGGAAGAAGAAGCACCGGCTGCTGAAGCCCCTGCCGCAGAGTAATATCGATTCAGATCAATAAGTCGCTTACCCGCAGGTAACGGCTCAGTGGGCTAAAATCGAAACAGAATGATTAATGCCAGCCACTTTGCAGGGCTGGCATTTTTTATGACCCCTTTGCCTGCTATCGATAAGCAGTACCATCTGCGTCTCTATCAACCTATCAGTATATCAACAGGCTTGATGTCGTTGGTTTCGCCACTGAGCCTGAGTAAAACCACTTTTTCCATAGCCGGCAAACGCGGTGCGCTGCGTGAATGCGGTATTCAGCATTTCTCTGTGCCATCAGTGCCATAGTCGGCAATAACGAATCCGATGCACTCACTCATTTTGATAACGCCATGTTTCATCCCTGAATGTTTTCACCCAATCACATTCTGACGCGTTTGATTTTCAGGGTAATGCGTTGCTAATTATTGGTGATTTATTTTGATTAGAGATAACCAAAGGTAATAATTGATGAATGAAAATTAATGATAAAGGAGATGAAGATTAACAACTCGAGGAAGACATTTTCACCAGAAGGAAGGTAGACGACGATAAAGCGTTGGTTTAGCTCAGTCCGAAGCACAATGACAGCAATATCAGTACGCCGAAGATAACTTTCTATTCGACAGGATTAATCGATGCCATTTTCGCAGCAATATAAGCTTTTATATTAGGCCACGGGCGGAGGGACGTTCCCCCATAAAGATCGCAGAAGGCTTCAGCAAAGGCTTCTTCGGCACCACCGTGATCACCATCCTGCCAATAGTAATAATTGCTATCGGTTTGGGGCGTTGATCCCAATTCCGCCTGCCATATATCGAGGAAACTTTGACGACGGCTCAAACTATCGCCAACATCACCAAAACCGTTATCTCCCATATTTGCCTTTTGAGCAAAACTACGATCAATGGCATGCGCGTACTCATGCAAAACCAGATTGGCAGAACCATGCGCCGTAGATAATTGCCAGCCACCGTTGGCGTGTTGCGTTAATGCCAGTACGGTTTCATCGGCATCCAATCCATTGCTTACCCCTATACCCGAAGCCCCAACTCCGGGGACTGAATCCCAAGTTTGGCCATTGGTCCACCCACGCGGCGTTACACCTTTCAGTACGTTCATTCGAGGGTGATTGGTGACATTATCGTTGGTCAGTGTTATAAACTGCCCCAAAGTGTCTGCTGTCTTTAAGATATTCAGCGGCAGTTTTTGCAATTCAACCATAACCGGATCCGGGTCGATTTTCATGCCAGGCGGCGTGGTACTGGCAAAAATAAAACCGGCGATGATTTCTTTTTTCTGAATTTTTTCAATTAATCGACGATAATTAGCCTCCCTCACTTCAGCGACTATTTTATTGGCTTCATCCGCAGCGGCGGCAGCCTTTTCCTGTTCTATGACTTTTAATCTGGTTAGGGTCACTTTCATCTGCATTAAAGCGGATAATTCTTTACTGACTTCATCACGACGTTTATCTACGACGGCGAGATATCTAACATCGTTTATCTTTGCCACGATGCTTTGTATTTTATTGATTTTATCTGTATTTTTTGTGCTATTTAACGTACTGTTCAAACATGTCATTACCACATTTGAAACCTTCAGCAGATTTGTTTTTTCCAGCGTTTTTAATTCTTTAGTCGTCAGATTTAAATTTAAATAGCGGCGCAGCGTTGAAGAACTGATAATTGACATATATCCCATCCTTGATTGAATAAAACTCGCAAAATGCACCCGGCATTTTTTGGTAAAACGTTTTTAAACGTCAGGCTCTAAAAGCATGGAATTAGGCCGAGATCTCTCTAGAGACTTATTAGAATCGGGAATGCTAAAGTTTACTTTCAAAAATGGCCCAAATATCTAAATCATCGTTGGGCTGTCAGAATTGAGAAAAGGATCGGTATCCCCCGTTTTATCGGACGGCTATCGTCGAATATGGAATAGGATTATTGCGATGTTTATAGCTCATCAGGAACAAGAGGATAAATAGATCCTTCTGCAGAAATAGCATCGGCTACACCGAGCCACGGCGAATAAGCACCGGCGGTAGAATAACGTTTTGCAATTGCAAATCGACGCCGGCAATACGCTGCAACAACCGCTGACCGGCGCTATAGCCAATTTCTCGCGCCGAGCTGGTAATAAAAGTGAGCGGAGGCTCAGTTAATTCCGCTTCGGGTACGTCGCCAAAACCGATTAATGCCACCTGCTGATCGAGATAAGTATCCACTCCAGCGCTGCCAATTCCTCTGCCGGTGCGCAGAATACCAAAATAAGCACCGAGCGCCACGGATGCCTGATGACAAATAATTGCGCTAACGTTGGGATGATGGCTAAGCAAACGCTCCGCGGCATCAGCCGCTGCTTGCTGCTGGCTATCGCATTCAATCACCCAGTCCGAACGAAACGGCAGGCCGTATTGCACCAACGTGGCACAAAATCCGCCCAATCGTTCTGCCCGCGTCAATGAATGGCCGTGACCGCCCAGATAAGCAATTTTACGATGCCCTCTGCCTATCAGCAGTTCTGTCGCCATTTTTGCCGCCTGCATATTATCCGGACGAACCACGTCGACACCTTCCAATACGTTGGCACGCGCGGCACAAATCAGCGGAATGCCCTGTTGCTCAGCCTTCTCTTTCAGGCCACTTTCCTGATTCGCGCCTCCGCCAAGAACCAGCCCGTCAACCCCCTGTTCTATCAGGGAATCAAAACAGCGCTGTAGACCTTTCCCTTCTTTGCCACTTTGGGTGAGAAACAGCACTTTCCCTTCTGCTTCAATGGCTTCGCTGAGTCCCGCCGTCATCGCCGCATAAAAAGGATCGCCGATATCGCGCACAATCAACCCAATCACCCCGGAATGACCACCGCGCAGCTGAGCCGCCTGCCGATTACGCACATAACCTAACTGTTCGATGGCCAGATTCACCCGCTCGGCGGTCGTCGGTGAAATACGACCTTTGCCACTGACGGCCAGCGAGACCGTGGCAACAGAAACTCCGGCGTGTTTGGCAACATCGGTAATGGTGATCTTTTTATGATTCATCGCGGCTATTCGGTATCATTTTTGTCTCACGTCCTTTGGCAGACAAATCTATGCTTCGGGGCAAATGTTACACCCAATTCAATAATCTGGGTAAAACGATTAATCCTTTTAATCAGTATCTGTGCACTACATAGCGATTTTAACCTCCCACTCAAATATTAGCGGTGTCCATCAAGCCCTGCAGCCCAAAAGCCGTGCAGACCAGCCAGAGTCAACACATCAGCACGCCTGTTCTCTGGCTGAAAAATTCATCCTCGGTTTTTCATTAGTCTGAGTTCAAGTGAGTTTCTATCGACAAAATGACATTTTCGGGCGTATCTCACAGAATTTCATTTACCGTGGTTAAAGGCCGCAATAACTGTGATTTGCCGCGCATATTATTTAGGTTAAACGTTTTATCTTAATTTAACCTCAGGACGCTAAAGATCCACAGAACAGATCCTTATTCACACACCAGGAGCCACCTATGTCGGCGGTAAAAAAACAAAAAATTACGCTATGGGAGTTTTTCCAGAGTCTGGGGAAAACCTTCATGTTGCCGGTCGCCTTACTGTCCTTCTGCGGCATTATGCTGGGCATTGGGAGTTCGTTGAGCAGCAAAGACGTTATTACCCTTTTGCCTGTGTTAGGCCACCCAGCTTTCCAGCTGTTATTCACCTGGATGAGCAAAGTTGGCTCTTTCGCCTTTAGCTTCCTACCCGTGATGTTTGCCATTGCTATTCCCTTAGGTATGGCGCGGGAAAACAAAGGTGTTGCTGCCTTTGCCGGTTTCGTCGGTTTTGCGGTGCTGAATCTGGCTACTAACTTCTATCTCACCACCAGCGGCGTGTTGCCGACTACCGACCCCTTGGTGCTGAAAACCCACAACATCCAAAATATTTTAGGCATTCAGTCGATTGATACTGGTATTTTGGGCGCAGTGATCGTGGGGATTATCGTTTACCTGCTGCACGAACGTTTTAATACCATTCGCCTGCCGGATGCGTTGGCCTTCTTCGGTGGCACCCGTTTTGTTCCTATTATTACCACCGTGGTACTGGGGCTAGTCGGTTTATTAATCCCTCTCATTTGGCCGTGGTTTGCCGCAGGTATTAACGGTTTGGGCCGCTTGATTAACGGCGCGGGAATTTTTGGTCCGATGATCTTCGGCAGCGGTGAGCGCCTGTTACTGCCTTTCGGCCTGCACCATATACTGGTGGCACTGATTCGCTTCACTGAAGCTGGCGGCACCATGGATGTCTGCGGTCACAGCGTCAGTGGCGCGCTGACTATCTTCCAAGCGCAGCTTTCCTGCCCGACCACTACCGGCTTCTCAGAAAGTGCGACTCGCTTCTTGTCTCAAGGCAAAATGCCCGCCTTCCTCGGTGGTTTACCGGGCGCTGCGCTGGCGATGTATCACTGCGCCAAGCCGGAAAATCGTCATAAAATTAAAGGATTGCTGATTTCCGGCGTTGTCGCCTGCGTAATCGGCGGCACTACCGAACCGCTGGAATTCCTATTCCTGTTTGTGGCTCCGTTCCTGTATCTGATCCACGCACTGTTAACCGGTCTAGGCTTTACCGTAATGGCACTGCTGGGGGTCACTATTGGTAATACCGACGGAAACCTGATTGATTTCGTCGTCTTCGGCATTTTGCACGGTACCGCCACTAAATGGTATTGGGTGCCTGTGGTAGCCAGCCTGTGGTTTGTGGCTTATTACCTGATTTTCCGTTTTGCCATTCAGCATTTCAATATCAAAACGCCAGGCCGCGAAAATGACAGCGCCAGCGAAGAAAAAGCGCCAGCGCAGGGTGTAGTCGGTAAATCCGGTTATAACAGCGAGGCTATTTTGCAGGCGCTGGGCGGCGCGGAGAATATCGTTTCGCTGGATAACTGTATTACTCGCCTGCGTATGTCCGTCAAAGATATGAGCAAAGTGGACAAAGAGGTGTTGAAAGCTAACCGAGCGCTGGGCGTTATCCAATTGAACGACCATAATTTACAGGTGGTTATTGGCCCTCAAGTGCAATCGGTGAAAGATGAATTAGACTCACTCATAGCCACAGCATAATAAGTCTCGATAATACAACTCTGCGGGGCGCTCCGGTGCCCCGTTTGGTTTTCCCCTGATTGAAAAAAGTGAGAGCCCGATGTTTGATTTCTCCACGCCGGTAGATCGCCATGGTACCTGGTGTACCCAATGGGATTATATTGCCGACCGTTTTGGCAGCGCCGATCTGCTGCCCTTTACCATTTCCGATATGGATTTCCCTACCGCACCGGTAATTCTGCAAGCTCTGACCCAACGTCTGGAGCACGGCGTTCTGGGTTATAGCCGTTGGCAGCACGAAGATTTTCTTGGCGCCATTCGCCATTGGTATCAGGAACGGTTTCAATGCGGTATCGACACCTCCATGGCAGTGTATGGCCCGTCGGTCATTTATATGGTGGCGCAATTGATTCGCTGCTGGTCTGCACCAGGTGAATACGTTGTGACCCACACGCCGGCCTATGATGCGTTTTATAAGGTCATTTTGGGCAATCAGCGCCAGTTATTGTCTTGCCCGCTGCATAAAGTGGAAAACCAATGGCACTGTGATATGGCACACCTGGAAGCACTGCTGGCGCGACCACAAACCAAAATTCTGCTGCTGTGTAGCCCACATAATCCAACCGGTAAAGTGTGGAGCCCGCAAGAACTGGCGCACATGGCCGAACTGTGTGAACGCCATCAGGTTAAGGTTATTAGCGACGAAATTCATATGGATATGATCTGGGGCGAACAGCGACATACGCCGTGGAGTCAGGTGGCTCAATCTCCATGGGCGCTGCTGACGTCGGGTTCAAAAACCTTCAATATTCCCGCATTAACCGGCGCTTACGGCTTTATCAGTGACAGTGAAACCCGCGAAACCTACACCAATATGTTGAAAAGTCGCGACGGTCTGTCTTCCCCGGCGGTGCTGGCGCTGGTCGCACATATTGCCGCTTACCGTCAAGGTGCGCCCTGGTTGGATGCGCTACGCGCCTATTTACAGGCCAACCTGCAATACGTCGCAGATCGGTTAAATCAGGCCTTTCCGCAGCTAAACTGGCAACCGCCGCAGGCGACCTATCTGGCGTGGATTGATTTGCGCCCGTTGAATATCGACGACCGCCAATTGCAGGAAGTGCTGATAGAACAGGAAAAAGTGGCAATAATGCCGGGCTTTACCTACGGCGAAGAAGGTCGTGGCTTCCTGCGACTTAACGTCGGTTGCGCCCGCAGTAAGGTGGAAACAGGAATGGATAAATTGATCAATGGGTTGAACGCGGTCATCGGTAATAGCTAGACGTCGCTAATTTCTGCTGATATAGCGTAAACCTTCATCAATCCTCACCCCCTGCTTAACGCAGGGGGTTTTCTTCATTGTCAGAGGTCTTATTTTGACCATTGAACAAAGAACCTAATAAAAAAACAGCATATTTAATGTGATCTAAATCTCTTTTTCCTGCAACTCACTGGAAGTTTTCATGCGTTTGTTTTTATACTGTTCTGCACTTTACCTAGAATAAATATCATTAATAAATATAAGTGAGTGCATCCATGATCGATCCCCGCCTTCCTCTGACAGACATTCACCGTCATCTTGATGGCAATATTCGCGCCCAAACTATTCTGGATCTGGGGCGTCAGTTCAATATGACTTTACCGGCCAATGAATTAGAAGCGCTGCGTCCTCATGTACAGATCACCAAAACCGAACCTGACCTGGTCAGCTTCCTGCAAAAACTGGATTGGGGCGTGGCGGTACTGGGCGATTTAGATGCCTGCCGCCGCGTAGCTTATGAAAACGTGGAGGACGCGGTTAATGCCGGCCTACACTATGCCGAACTACGTTTTTCTCCTTATTACATGGCGATGAAACACCAACTACCAATTGCAGGCGTGGTTGAAGCGGTCATTGATGGCATTCAGGCGGGCTGCCGCGATCGCGACATTGATATTCGTCTGATCGGTATTCTGAGCCGGACTTTTGGTGAGCAGGCCTGCCTGCAAGAGCTGGATGCCCTGCTGGCTCACCGTGACGGTATTACCGCGCTGGATCTGGCCGGTGACGAACTGGGCTTCCCTGGTGGGCTGTTCCTCAACCACTTCAACCGTGCGCGGGATGCGGGTTTGCGCATTACCGTTCATGCAGGTGAAGCCGCTGGCCCGGAAAGCATCTGGCAGGCGATTCACGAACTGGGCGCGGAACGTATTGGTCACGGCGTCAAAGCTATCGATGACTCCCGCCTGCTGGACTATTTGGCGGAAAACAATATCGGTATCGAGTCCTGCCTGACCTCCAATATTCAGACCAGTACCGTGGCTTCCTTAGCCGAACATCCGTTAGCGACCTTCCTGCGCCACGGCGTGCTGGCTTCCATCAATACCGACGATCCTGCAGTTCAGGGAATTGAAATTGCCAACGAGTACCACATAGCCGCCCCAGCGGCGGGTCTGACTCGTGATGAAATTCGTCAGGCACAGGAAAATGGTCTGACTATGGCCTTTATCAGCGAAGCGGAAAAACAGGCGCTGCGCGATAAAATTCGCAGTTAACGGCTTAGCCTGTTTCACTCGGTAAACCCGCATCAGGCGAAATCGATAAACTAAAGGGGCGGAAATGATCCAGCCCCTTTTTTATTATCAAAATCAGTGAATAAATGAGTGAACTCAGGCTTTGCCTTGCTCCAGTTTCCCACTTTCATCCCGCTCACGCGCCACTCGACGAGCGTAACGCTGTGCCAGCACCGCGCACACCATCAATTGCACCTGATGGAATATCATCAACGGCAATACCATAACGCCAACCACGGAGGCTGGGAACAGAACATTGGCCATTGGAATTCCGTTGGCCAGACTTTTCTTCGAGCCGCAGAACACAATAGTGATTTCATCTGCGGTGTTAAAGCCTAACCAACGCGCAGCCAGCGTATTCACCACAATGACGATAGCCAGCAGCACCAGCGAACACACCAGAATCGCCAGCAGCGACCAGCCGTCGATTTGATGCCAGATACCTTCCACCACCGCTTCGCTGAAAGCCACATAAACAACCAGCAGAATCGATGACCGATCAGTAATATTGACCAGTTTTTTATGGCGTTCGACCCATTTGGCGATCAGTGGGCGAGACAAATGACCGACGATAAACGGCACCATTAATTGCATGATGATAGAACCAATAGCGTGCAAGGTATCCGTACTGCCGCCCTGAGTTTGCATCAGCGCGCCCACCAGCAACGGTGACAGGAAAACGCCGAGAATACTGGATGCCGAGGCGCTACAAATCGCTGCCGCCACGTTCCCACCGGCAACAGAGGTATAAGCAATCGCCGATTGTACCGTGGCAGGCAAGGCGCACAGATACAGGAAGCCCAAATACAGCGTTGGCGTCAGAATGCCCGGCACCAATACGTTCATTCCCAGCCCTAACAGCGGAAATAGCGCAAAAGTACTCAGGAATACCACCAGATGCAGCTTCCAATGCCCCATGCCAGCCACTATTGCCGCGCGGGATAATTTGGCTCCGTGCATAAAGAACAGCAGCGCAATAGCCGCGGTGGTCAATCGTTCAAACCACACTTTGGTTTCCCCTTCACAGGGGAAAAAAGAGGCGATGATCACCACCCCAATTAATACCAGTAAAAACGTATCAATACGTAAGCGTTGCAACCAAGACATGCCACTGTATTCCTTCAATCGAAATGCCTCCGATTAATAACGCTGGGTTATCAATTAGAGAAAACCATCAACAATAGACGTAAACAAGCAATAGGCGTCATTGTCATTATTGACAGTGCTGGAAAGCTATTACTCATAGCCTGTAATAATGGTTAGTGCTAACGCGGATTAACCGGCAACGCTTTCTTATGTTTATCTGATTCCAGCCCCAACTCGATCAGTTCCATTACGGTAATCGCTTCGGTGGCAGGAACGGGATTCTCGCCTACCCCCAAAATGGCATCACGAATCCCGGCATAATAAGCTGGATAATTACCCGGCAGCGTCAGCAAAGGCTTCTCCGTCAACACACCATTTTGTGACAACGTCACCACCCCGTCACGCATATCATAACCCCAATCGGTTTGAGGCAGGCGTTCACCAGCTTTCAGGCGATCTTCTTGTGGGTCCAGACCGTATTTAATATAGCTGCCTTTGGTGCCGTGAACGATATAGCGCGACGTTTCTGCCGCCGCCAGCACCGTGCCATGTAACACAACACGTTGGCCAGGATAGCTTAATACTGCGTGGAAATAGTCCACCGACTGTGCGCCGGGACGCAGCAAACCAAGATCGACATTAAGGGTTTCCGGCAGTCCAAATAGCTGCAACGCCTGATCCAGCAGATGTGGACCTAAGTCATACCAGATACCGCTGCCAGCACCGGGTTGCTCCCGCCAGCGCTGACGAATTTCCGGACGGAAGCGATCGAAATGAGATTCGAAATACACCACATCCCCTAACACACCGTCTTTCAGCAAGGTTTTTAATGTCAGAAAATCGCTGTCCCAACGACGATTGTGAAAGACCGACAATAGCAAACCGGCCTCATCTGCCTGACGTTTTAACTCATTAGCCTGTGACAGCGTCACGGTAAACGGCTTATCCACAACCACATGCTTGCCTGCGGCCAGTGCCCGTTGAGCCAGTGGAAAGTGGGTATCATTGGGAGTAGGAATAACAATGACATCAATACTCGGATCGTCAAATAAATGTTGAGCATCGCCCACCACGGTAACCGACGGCCAGTCGGCGCGCACCTTACTGGCATCGCTGCTGGAAACGGCCGCAAATTCTACGCCGGGCGTACCCGAAATCAGCGGCGCGTGAAAGGTTTTACTGGCATAACCGTAGCCCAGCAACCCAACTCTAATGTTATCAGCCATCGTTAATCCCCTCGCCATAAGCTTTTTCTATTTGATATCAGGATCGATTTGACACCATGATGTCACTCTGAACAAGGGCTAATTCCCTTTCAACTCGGACAATCAGGCAAAATCCGCACGATGTGAACGCTATTCTCGAGGTGGTAATGTTCATGCGATAGATAATAAGGTTTAAGATTACGGCGGTGATGTAGCATTGGCCCCTCTGTTGAGAAATTATTAACGCGAAGCCTTCTTAATCAGCGCCCTAGATACCAATAGTCAGTAATTCTGCCCACTCAACCCGCGTTGACCTCCTGCCATTATTCTGAATTTTATGCGTTATTCCCGCGAAAGCGCTTACTAGCATCAGGTTCTCATACTGGATTGCCCGATCTGTCTAACGTCGGTTGTCAACCATCTGACAAGGTGTTAAATCGCTCCTACACATCCTGAATTTTGCTGTTTTCTCTTCTGGCATTCCCCTCATACCACTTAAAATTGATGTTGCGCAAAGTGACATCCATTTTCTGCAACCGGTTTCAGAAACCGGTTGCAGGAATAAATCTATTCCGCTTACACTAAACTTAACAAATTGGACGATCCCATTTTCAATTTACGTGGAGCGAATGTTTTATGTCTGCTTTTCCAAAAGATTTCCTCTGGGGCGCAGCCAGTGCCGCCTATCAGGTCGAAGGGGCTTACGACACCGACGGCAAGGGCCTTTCCATCTGGGATACCTTCTCCCATTTACCGGGTACAACTTATCAGGGAACGAACGGCGACGTTGCCGTAGATCACTACCATCGCTTCCGCGAAGACGTCGCATTGATGGCCGAAATGGGAATGAAAAGTTACCGTTTCTCTATTTCCTGGCCTCGCCTACTGCCGACGGGCCGTGGGGAGGTTAATCCCGCTGGCGTGAAATTCTATAGCGATTTGATTGATGCTCTGTTGGAACATAACATTGAGCCAATGATTACCCTGTATCACTGGGATTTACCACAAGCATTACAGGATGAAGGCGGCTGGGAAGCTCGCAGTACTACCGATGCTTTCGAAGAATATGCTCGCCTTTGCTATGAGTCATATGGTGATCGGGTCAAACTCTGGTCAACATTCAATGAAACCGTGTGTTTCATCGGTTTCGGGTATATTACTGGCGCGCACCCACCGGGCGTTCAGGAACCTGCTCGCGCTATTCAAGCTTGTCACCACGTATTCGTGGCCCACGCCAAAGCAGTCGCGGCCTTCCGTTCCAGCGGTATCGACGGAAAGATTGGTTTTGTGAACGTGCTGCAAACCCATACACCGCTAAGCAACTCTGTGGAAGATATGGCGGCATTCAATCTGGCTGAAGGCATTTTCACCCACTGGCTATACGATCCTGTGCTGAAAGGCGAATATCCTGCCGAGTTGCTGGAGCAGGCTCAGGCTATCTGGGGTGTTCCGACTTTTGCGCCAGGGGATGACGAACTGTTACGCAGCAATATTTGCGACTTTATTGGCTTGAATTACTATAAGCGCGAGACTATTGCCGCCAATAATCAGGATACTCACCTGAAAATTAATACCACCGGGCAGAAAGGCGCAGGCCACCAACAGGGTAATGAATTCGGTTTCAAAGGACTGTTCAAGTTTGTCCGTAATCCAAACGGCGTTTACACCGACTGGGATTGGGAAATCTATCCTCAAGGCCTGACCGAAGGCATCATGAATATCAAAGCCCGTTATGGTGATATTCCGATCTACATCACCGAAAATGGCTTAGGTGCTAAAGATCCTATTATTGATGGCGAAGTGGTAGACGATGATCGTATTGATTATCTCAACCAACATATCGGTGCTATTGAAGATGCAATCAAGCAAGGTGCAGATGTACGCGGCTACTATCCTTGGTCATTTATCGATTTGCTCAGTTGGCTCAATGGATTCCAGAAGCAGTATGGATTTGTCTACGTTGATCATCAAAAGCAGCTCGCGCGTCAACGTAAGAAAAGCTTCTTCTGGTATCAAAAAGTGATTGAAAGCAACGGCGAGCAACGCTAAATATCGGTTGCCCACCTTGTTGAGGTTTATCGCTTTAAAACCGTAAACGCAAATAACGTAATGACGATGAAAAACGCTCTGCTCAGTTGCGGTCAGAGCGTTTTTATTACGCTTTATTCCTTTTATCTTTATGGCGTTCGCTCAATATACGGCACAACGACTTTAAGAGCGTCATAGCGTTTCTTCATCATGCCATTTATCGTAATGACATGGCGTTTTTAGCCCCACCCTCTGATTCGCGCAAACAGGTATTGATTCCCACACCTCGTTTACCTTGGCTAACTGCTGTTGGAACTATGTAACCAACTCTTTCTTTGCTAACCTTTCTTTGCCAATAAAGTGGCAAAGCGCAGTTTAATTCTGTTTCCTTCTGCGTCTTTCTTATGCAAAGCCCCAACGTCCTCGTTGTATTTCACGATAGTCCAATCCCGATAATATTCTTTCAACTCATTGTGTTTAAAGGTGAAGGAGAAAGGCATATTACATGGGTAATCCTCCGTAGACATCGCGGCCACTATCAGGTTATAGCCGCCGGGCTGAGTTGATTGTTGCATATTGTCGATAATCGCCGGTATCTTCTGGCGGTCGAGGAACATAAACACCACGGTAGATAAAATAAAACCGTACTGGCCGTCGATCACCAGATCGTTAATATCACGCACCTGCGTATGGATGTTTTGCAGTCCTTCCTTCTCAATAATCTCATCAATAAATGCCACCGACTGAGCGTTGTGATCGCAGGCATCCACATCGAAACCGAGGAGATTGAGATACAGTGAATTACGGCCGGAACCGCAGCCCAAATCCATCGCTTTACAAGGTGTTATCAGACGGGCCGCGTTGATAACCTCCGAATGAGTCGGCGTTAAAGCGTATTTTTTATGATAGAAATCTTCTGGCGTGCAGAGAAACTCTAACTGGCATTCTATATCATCAGAAAAAGACACAATCCGGTGCCACACCTGTGGCTCGATCATTTTCGGCTGGTTAACCTTACTAAAAATGAAGGATTCAATGTCTTCCCCATCTTCCGTGAGCAGTGAAAAAGCCAGCTCGCCTTGTAATATCGTCAGCTTGGCCCAGGTACCTTCTTTGGTATTGTGTTTTTCCTGGAACATAGCAGGCAGTGTGCGACTGTTCCAAACCGGCATTTTTTTGTAGCAAATGAGTTCCTGCATATAAACCTCTTTGTAAACACTGAATAACTTTTCTCTGGTGTTGTGGCGGACGTTAACACTCTTTTCTTCTGCCATAAACCAGCCAGGTCATCGTGATGGATAAAATATAAAGCGCAAAAATAAACAACATTGCTGCAAAGACCGAGCCGGTCATTGCCAACGACGAGCCCATGACTTTTGGAATAAAGAAGCCGCCCGATGCACCAATCACGGAAATAAAGCCCAGAGCGGTGGCGGTATCAGCTACGCCGTGGCGCTCTGCTTCTTCTTGACTGCCGCCCTGCGCTTTTATCTTGTCGGCAGTACTTTTACGAAAGACCACCGCGATCATTTGATAGGTTGAACCGCTCCCTAATCCCGCAGTGATAAACAGCAGCATAAAAACACTAAAAAAAGCAACAAACGAACCAGGACCCTTAGCATTCGGTAATGTCATAATCAACAGCAGGATCAATAGCGCCATCACAACAAAATTGAGCACAGTGACCAATACGCCACTAAAACGATCAGCCATGATGCCACCCACCGAACGCGCTAATGCACCGAGAAACGGGCCAAAGAAGGCGTAATAAAGTATTTCTACCTCAGGAAATTCAATGGTGGAAAGCATGGCAAAAGCAGCGGCAAAACCGATAAACGAGCCATAAGATGCCAGATACAATAATCCCAGAACCCATAGATGACGATTTTTCAAAATACCAAACTGTTTTCCAACGGAAGGCTTACTCATGGCCAGATCGTTCATCCCAAACCAGGCCAGTAACGTGGCGATGCTAAGGGGAATCACCCAGATCCACGCTGCATTCTCCAGCCACAGCGTTTCACCATCGGGCATCAGTTGCCCTGTACTACCAAAGGCACTAAACAACGAAACCGAAATAGCAATGGGTACTACCAATTGCATTAGGCTTACCCCAATATTGCCCAAGCCGCCGTTATAACCAAGCGCCTGCCCTTGTTTATCTTTCGGGTAAAAGAAGCTGATATTTCCCATGCTGGAAGCAAAGTTGGCTCCGGCAAACCCGCATAGTAGAGCGATAATGACGAAGGTTTCAAAGGTGGTCTTGGGGTTCTGTACCGCAAAACCTAGCCACACGCAGGGAATAATCAGAAACCCCGTGCTCGCCGCGGTCCAACGTCTTCCGCCAAAAATTGGCACCATAAAGGAATAAACGACCCGCAATAACGTACCCGATACCGAAGGTAATGCGGCCAACATAAACAGTTGGTCTGCCGAAAATGAAAATCCGACGTGATTTAAATTAACGGACAATGCGCTAAATAACATCCAGACACAATAGGCCAATAGCAGACAAAAAATAGAAATCCAGAGATTCCGTCTTGCTACAAATTGACCACGTAGTTTCCAGAAAATAGCATCCTCTGGCCGCCAATCTGTGATTAATCGTCCTTTATCTTTCACATCTGCCATTGATATTTGCATCATCATTACCTCGCTCTAAATCATTTAGAATGTATTGCCGTTCTTTCGCTCATCGTATAAACCCAACGGTGATCAATGTTCCATCGGCTATCGTTCGAGGTATCATCATATCCTTAAACATGCATTTAATATACATGTTTAAGGGTTTATCACAAAACCATTTCTATATCTCCTTGTTTTTATTGAATTAAAATCAAAGCACTCAAATGAATTTAATGCAACAAACTCAGACTGCCCCAAGGTAAAGGGGTGGGCATCGCAATCGATATGGATAAAATCTTGTTATATCTTCCTTGTTCTTTACCCCTATCTACTTCATTTATTTAATAGTATTAAAAGGTTATTAAGTATTAATAACGAAAGCTAACAACTATTAATCTATTATTTTTAATATTTTTACTTGAGGATTATTATCAATAAATCGCCGTCGGCTCTGGTGGTTAAAATATGGTCAAAATAAGCCCTCTGCAATACCCCCAGTTTATTTACATCAGTTTCTTTTTATTTTTCGCGTTGATTCGCATTTTATTGATTTGCTGCCAAGCTTCCTCTCCGGTCTATGACATAATTCACGGGTTATGTTCAGTCAGTTGCTCTGCCGCCAAATAACAGGAACACCTATCGCCATGACACAAAAATTATCGACGATTGAAAACAAGCCCATTGCCCCTACTATGCAGCCTATTGAGACCATCGCCCGCAGCCTCGGGATAGCCGATGAAGCTTTGATTCCCTATGGGAGGCACATGGCTAAGATTGATATCGATTGTATTGATGCCAACAAGCCGCAGGGCAAATTGATCCTGGTTTCCAGCATTACACCTACCCCATTAGGTGAAGGTAAAACTGTCACCACCATCGGGCTCAGCCAAGGCATCAACCGACTCGGCGTAAGGTGTGTAGCCTGTATTCGGCAACCGAGCCTTGGTCCTGTGTTTGGCGTTAAGGGCGGTGCCGCCGGCGGTGGCGCGTCGCAGGTTTTACCGATGGAAAAGCTTAACCTTCATCTAACCGGCGATATCCACGCCATCAGTTCAGCGCACAATCTGGCCGCCGCCGCGCTGGACGCCCGCCTTTACCACGAACAGCGTCTAGGAGAGGATTTCTACCCGCAGACCGGCATGGAGCGGCTAAATATCGATCCGCATCGCATTCTATGGCCAAGGGTGCTGGATCATAACGATCGTGCTCTACGCCAGATTACCGTGGGGGTGGGTGGCGGCAGCCACGGCGTGGAACGAGCCGACCGAGTAGAAATTACAGCTGCTTCGGAGCTTATGGCTATTCTCGCGCTGGCGGAGGGATTGCAGGATATGCGCCGTCGTATCGGCCGTATTATTCTGGCTTATTCCACCAGCGGTCAACCTATTACCGCCGATGATTTAGGCGTAGCAGGTGCCATGACTGCGTTGATGAAAGACAGTATTCACCCAACGTTAATGCAAACCAGCGAGCAAACGCCGGTGTTAATTCACGCGGGTCCCTTCGCCAATATCGCGCACGGTAATTCATCTGTACTTGCCGACCGTTTAGGCCTGCAACTGGCAGATTGTGTCGTCACCGAGGCCGGGTTTGGCTCAGATATGGGGATGGAGAAATTCTTCAATATCAAATATCGCCAATCTGGCATCGCCCCTTCCTGCGTGGTTCTGGTGGCGACTTTACGCAGCCTCAAAGCTAACAGCGGCGATTTTGACATTAAACCGGGCCAGTCTTTGCCAGCAGAAATTGCCGATAGCAATATTCCACTGCTCGCCAAGGGTTGCGCTAACCTGAAATGGCATATTGATAATGCCGCCAGCTACGGTTTACCTGTGGTCATCGCCATAAACCATTTCCCGACCGATAGCGAGGAGGAGCTTGCCTTCTTGCAAGACTTCGCCTTATCTGCCGGCGCACAGGCCTGCGAACTCAGCGATGCCTTTGCCTCCGGCGGAGCGGGCACTGAGCAACTGGCACGCAGCGTACTGGCAGCCTGCAACAGCCAGAATACACCGCAATTGCCTTATTCGGACGATATGCCTTTGGAAGCCAAACTGAACCGCTTAGCCGAACGTTACGGAGCCAAAGAAGTGCTGCTCAGCCCGCAGGCACGCCAGCAACTGGCGGATATTACCGAGCTGGGTTTTGGTCACTTGCCGCTGTGCGTTGCTAAAACGCCGTTATCGATCAGTGCAGACCCAGCGAAAAAGAACGTTCCCCGTGACTTCACGCTACCGATTACTTCTTGCGCCGTTTCCGCCGGAGCCGGTTTTGTTCGGGTTTACGCTGGGAATATCATGACCATGCCGGGGCTAGGCAGTTTGCCCGCCTACCATCATATTGATATAGATGACGAAGGGCATATCTACGGGTTAAGCTAAAGTTCTGTTGGCCGGTTTATCCGGCCATTAATATGTAATGAAGAATAAGGTTTTGTCATGTCTCACTCTGAAGAATATCAGCGAATCGGCGGTTGGTTACTGGCACCAATGGCCTATCTGATCGTCACCTTGCTCAGCGCTACGTTGATGTTGGCACTCTATGCCATGGCGGTAGTCACACCAGAGTCGCGGGAATACCTTATGGCCAACTCACAGGCATTTACTCTTCAATGGTACTTTTCTGTGGTGACGACGCTGTTTATGTGGTGCTTCACACTGTGGGTACTATGGCTGTTTTGCAGCCGCTCCCGCCGTTTCCCCAAACTGTTTATTTTGTGGCTGTTACTTACTGTACTTCTAGCGCTGAAAGCCTTCGCCTTCGCGCCGATTTCCGATGAAATTGCCCTGAGAGCCCTCGGTTGGCCTCTGTTGGCTGCGGCTTGCTTTGTGCCCTACATGCAAAAATCTGTTCGAGTAAAAGGGACTTTTACGGAGATTTAAGGCCGCAACGCACTAATTCCCCATAAAATCGAGGGAAAAATGCAATAACCCTGCATTTCATCTGTTGTCGTCAGGCCGCCAATTTCGGATAATAGGCGGCTTTTATTTTTTTAGGTCCCGCAATGACTGAATACCTGCTTTTGTTCGTTGGCACCGTTTTGGTAAATAACTTTGTGCTGGTCAAATTTCTTGGCCTGTGCCCGTTTATGGGCGTTTCCAAAAAACTGGAGACGGCTATCGGCATGGGGCTGGCAACCACTTTTGTACTGACGCTTGCATCGGTATGCGCCTGGATGGTAAACAGCTTTATTTTGCTGCCGCTGGGGCTGGTTTATTTACGAACGCTGGCATTCATTCTAGTTATTGCCGTAGTGGTACAATTCACCGAGTTAGTGGTACGCAAAACCAGTCCGGCACTATACCGTCTACTGGGAATATTTTTGCCATTGATTACAACCAACTGTGCGGTATTAGGCGTGGCCCTGCTGAACGTGAACCAGTCACATAATTTCCTTCAATCAGCCGTTTACGGTTTTAGCGCCGCGGCGGGTTTCTCTTTGGTGATGGTTCTCTTCGCGGCAATCCGCGAGCGTCTGGCCGTCGCCGATGTTCCCGCGCCATTCCGTGGCTCGTCCATTGCATTGATCACTGCCGGGCTGATGTCATTAGCTTTTATGGGCTTTACCGGGCTGGTGAAATTCTAATGATGTCGTTATGGATTGCTATTGGCGCACTCAGCACGCTAGCGCTAATTTCCGGTGTGGTGCTTGGCTTTGCCGCACGCCGGTTTCAGGTAGACGAAGATCCCATCGTTGAGCAGGTCGATGAGATTCTGCCACAAAGCCAGTGCGGCCAATGTGGCTATCCCGGTTGTCGTCCTTATGCTGAAGCGGTCTCCAACGGCGGCGAAAAAATCAATAAATGTGCCCCCGGCGGCGAGCAGGTTATGCTCAAACTGGCCGATTTACTGGGCGTAGAACCGCAACCGTTGGACGGCGACGAAAGTCTGGCTAATCCGGTGCGTAAAGTGGCATTTATTGATGAAAGTAACTGTATTGGCTGCACCAAATGTATTCAGGCCTGCCCGGTCGATGCCATTGTGGGCGCAACCCGTGCCATGCACACAGTATTACCGGATCTGTGTACCGGTTGTGATTTGTGCGTTGATCCTTGCCCAACCGACTGTATTGAGATGATTCCAGTGCCTACCACAACCGCCAACTGGAAGTGGGATCTCAAGACTATTCCGGTGAAAACTATCCCATCACAGATTATTCCGGTGAAATTGATTGACGTGGAGCAACATGTTTAAGCTATTTACACCGCGTAAAAAAGATAAAATCTGGGACTTTGATGGCGGCATTCATCCACCGGAAATGAAGGTGCAATCCAGCCGCGTACCCATGCGTATTGCGCCGCTTCCCGATCAATTGATTATTCCGCTCCAACAACATTTAGGACCGGAAGGCGAACTGCGGGTAAAAGCGGGCGATAACGTGTTGAAAGGTCAGCCGCTGACCGTGGGGCGCGGACGCACTGTCCCGGTTCATGCGCCGACATCCGGGTTGATCACTGCGATTGCACCACACACTACCGCGCATCCATCAGGTTTAGCCGAACTTTGTGTGCATATCACACCGGATGGAGAAGACCGCTGGTGTGAACGCCATCCCCTGCCCGATTATCAGCAGGCTCAACCTGGCGATTTGTTGGAGCGTATTCATCAGGCCGGTATTGCTGGGCTGGGCGGTGCGGGGTTCCCGACGGCAAGCAAATTACAGGGGGGGTTAAACGGCGTTAAAACCTTAATTATTAACGCCGCCGAATGTGAACCTTATATTACCGCCGATGATCGTCTGATGCAGGATCATGCCGACGAAGTGGTCAGCGGAATCAATATCTTAATTCACTTACTACAACCTGAGCGGGTGTTGATCGGCATCGAAGACAATAAGCCCGAAGCCATAGAAGCCCTGAAGCGGTCATTGGTCGGTCATCCGTCGATTCTGTTACGCGTCATACCGACCAAATATCCTTCCGGCGGAGCCAAACAGCTCACTAAAATTCTGACCGGTCAGGAAGTCCCATTCGGTAAACATTCCTCATCCATCGGCGTATTAATGCAAAACGTCGGAACCGTCGTCGCGATAAAAAGAGCCATTATCGACGGCGAGCCGCTGATTGAACGTGTCGTGACCTTGACCGGTGACGCCCTTTCTCACCCCGGCAATTTCTGGGCCAGAATCGGTACACCGGTGCTGCATCTGCTGGCGCTGGCTGGCTTTACTCCGCAAGCGCAGCCAATGGTGATTATGGGCGGCCCACTGATGGGCTTTACGCTGCCAAGCCTGGATGTGCCGATAGTCAAAATCAGTAACTGTATTCTGGCCCCCGCAGAAACCGAGATCGGCATCAGCGAGCAGGAAGAAGCCTGTATTCGCTGTGGGTTGTGTGTCGATGCCTGCCCTGCGGGGCTATTGCCGCAGCAACTTTACTGGTTCAGCCGCGGCGAAGAACATGAAAAAGCCCGCAATCATAATCTATTTGATTGTATTGAGTGTGGTGCCTGTGCCTATGTTTGCCCGAGTAATATTCCTTTAGTGCAGTATTACCGAAAAGAAAAAGCCGAAATTAAAGCACTGGATCAGGAAGCTGCGCGAGCGGCCGAAGCCAAGGCACGCTTTGAGGCCAAACAGGCTCGTCTGGAACGGGAAAAACAGGCTAGAGAACAACGTCATAAACAAGCGGCTGTCAAACTGACCGATAGCGATCAACAGGCAGTACAGGCTGCGATGGAGCGACTTACGGCGCAAAAATCTTCCGACACAGCGATTAACGTACAACCCGGTGAAATACCGGATAACAGTGCAATCATCGCCGCTAGAGAAGCCAGAAAAGCGCAGGCTCGAGCACGTCAGGCAGAAAAACGCGAAGCGACAACCTCTACACCAGAGTCAACCGACGATCGTCAGGCGGCGGTCGCGGCGGCGATTGCCAGAGTGAAAGCCAAGAAAGCCGCGCAGAATCAACAAGAAGCCAGCGCTACCTCCGTCACCAGCGAACCCACGGATAACGCGGCAGACGATCCGCGCAAAGCGGCGGTCGCGGCAGCGATTGCCCGAGTAAAAGCCAAGAAAGCCGCGCAGAATCAACAAGAAGCCAGCGCCACGCCCGTCACCAGCGAACCCGTGGATAACGCGGCAGACGATCCGCGCAAAGCGGCGGTCGCGGCAGCGATTGCCCGAGTAAAAGCCAAGAAAGCCGCGCAGAATCAACAAGAAGCCAGCGCTACCTCCGTCACCAGCGAACCCACGGATAACGCGGCAGACGATCCGCGCAAAGCGGCGGTCGCGGCAGCGATTGCCCGAGTGAAAGCCAAGAAAGCCGCGCAGAATCAACAAGAAGCCAGCGCTACTTCCGTCACCAGCGAACCCACGGATAACGCGGCAGACGATCCGCGCAAAGCGGCAGTGGCGGCGGCGATTGCCAGAGTAAAAGCCAAGAAAGCCGCGCAGAATCAACAAGAAGCCAGCGCTACCTCCGTCACCAGCGAACCCACGGATAACGCGGCAGACGATCCGCGCAAAGCGGCGGTCGCGGCAGCGATTGCCCGAGTGAAAGCCAAGAAAGCCGCGCAGAATCAACAAGAAGCCAGCGCTACCTCCGTCACCAGCGAACCCACGGATAACGTGGCAGACGATCCGCGCAAAGCGGCGGTGGCGGCGGCGATTGCCCGAGTGAAAGCCAAGAAAGCCGCGCAGAATCAACAAGAAGCCAGCGCCACGCCCGTCACCAGCGAACCCACGGATAACGCGGCAGACGATCCGCGCAAAGCGGCGGTCGCGGCAGCGATTGCCCGAGTGAAAGCCAAGAAAGCCGCAGAAAAATCAACAATATCCTTGTAAAATCAGCGCCATCGGCCATCCCGTTCTAGGGTGGCCGATCGGTCAGATGCTGGGAGTTAAAACTCGATTAATCTACGGAAATCAAATACTGATATACCACGTCGATATCACGCATTTTCGCTTCCGAATGACAGTGCTCTACTTCTATCACTTCCATCTCAATACTGCCCTTCACTTCCTCTCGAATCTTCGGCAAAACCTCATTGAACAAATAAGAAGAAAACTTCACGCATTCCTTCGCACTACCCTGATGAGAAATAGACAGAAATTCACCGCCTGGGATGGTGAAACTGTTGGTTTCGCTATGACCTTGCAACTCATGGCGCTGATCTTTATCTACCGCCGTTGAGTAATAGAAACTGTTTTGATCTTGTTCGTCAGGATCGACCGAGAAAACCGCATAAATCCTCTGGCTGGTGAAATTCATCTCCTTAAAGAAATCGAGCAGAATCTCATCCTTCATGGCCATACAGGATGCGTGCTGTCCGCTACATAGGTTACGTTCATCAAAGTTCAGACGGCGAGTAATACCGACCAGCTCTTTGGCGTCCAGCGTCAGAGGCTTAATCTCCGGCGTATAGTTCTCATAGAAACTAAAGCGCGGGATCATGCCCTCTACGTTCCATTTATCCTGTAGACGGAAATGGTTGGGTGTGGTGCCAAAACGTTTCTTAAAAGTACGGGTAAAGGTCTGCTGGGAGTCAAAGCCCAACTCATCGGAAATTTCGATGATAGGACGGCGAGAAATACGCAGCGCCACCGCCGCACGAGTCAAAACTCGACCACGGATATAAGACGCCAGTTGCAGGCCGACAATACTTTTAAACTTCCGTTGCAGGTGCCATTTTGAATAACCCGAGATTTTGGCAACATCATCCAGCGTCGGCCTTTTCTCTAAATTAATTTCGATCCATTCAATAAGTTCTTCAATAAACAATACGTCTTCGTTCATCATTACTGAGGTCTTCAAATATATAATTACATTGCATACTACATTAATCTGACCTGAAACCAACGGTTTTTTAATTAGAGCGAAGGAAAGTGAATAACCCATTTAAATACAGCAGGTTAACTCACTTACATTAATATACAAGTCTTGATTGTTTGATGCTAATTTCATTACTTTTAAGTAACAAACCAGTAGCCACATAAATAAAAGTGCATTTTTACCGAACGCGTTGTTCCTAATTAGAGCGGAAATGCAAGAGAAATGTGCCCTGCTAATAATCACCTTCCGATTAGCATCGTTTAATCATTTTCCCTTTATCAGGATAATACCCTTATAATTAAGACGTATTACCCTTGCCGTGATTAGGGTAGAATGCGCCAGCCCAATATAGCCCTAATGGTCAAGTGTGTTTTCCCGGCAAGTACCCCGCCCGGCGGCACAGCAACAACGTTAAGAACCTTGATTACCTATTCGAACCTATGGTTGTAACTTCATGAAATTCAGGCCAGTGCAACACACCCTCAGTAAAGGGTTACAAATAGCCAGTTCCCCTTTCACTCATAATCAGCGCAGTACCCGCAGCATTATGTTGCTGGTGATGCTGGCCTGTCTTCCCGGCATAGCCGCCCAGACCTATTTCTTCGGTTTTGGTACCCTGATTCAGATGATGCTGGCCATGATAACCGCGGTACTGGCCGAAAGTGCAGTGCTGGCTTTACGTAAACAGCCAATTAAAACGCGACTGGCCGACAATTCTGCACTGCTTACCGGTTTGCTACTGGGGATTAGTCTGCCGCCACTGGCTCCGTGGTGGATGATCGTACTGGGCACCTTTTTTGCAATCGTCATTGCCAAACAATTGTATGGCGGTTTAGGGCAAAATCCTTTCAATCCGGCGATGGTGGGTTATGTGGTGTTGCTGATCTCTTTCCCGGTGCAGATGACCAGTTGGTTGCCCCCGATCAGCCTGCAAGCTAATAGCATTGGTTTTTATGACAGTCTGTTGACCATTTTTACCGGCCATACCTCTCAAGGCGCGAGCATTCATGATTTACAGCTAGGCTATGACGGCGTCAGCCAGGCTACGCCGTTGGACAGCTTCAAAACCTCGCTGCGCAGCCTGCCGGCGAGAGAAATTCTACAGCAACCGCTATTTGGCGGCGTACTGGCCGGTTTAGGCTGGCAATGGATTAACCTTGGCTTTTTAGCCGGCGGCCTGTTCTTACTGTGGCGAAAAGCCATTCACTGGCATATTCCGGTCAGCTTTCTGCTGTCCCTGAGTATCTGCGCCGGATTAAGCTGGCTGCTGGCACCGGAAAGTTTCGGTTCGCCTATGCTGCATTTGTTCTCTGGCGCGACCATGCTGGGGGCCTTCTTTATCGCGACCGATCCGGTTAGCGCCTCCACAACACCGCGTGGTCGCCTGATTTTTGGCGCGCTGATCGGCTTGCTGGTCTGGTTAATTCGCGTTTACGGCGGCTATCCGGACGGCGTCGCCTTTGCCGTGCTACTGGCGAATATCACCGTGCCGTTGATCGATCATTACACCCAGCCACGCGTTTACGGCCACAAGTAAGGAGAGTGCCATGCTAGCTACCATGAAACGTCACGGCGTGACGCTGGCCGTCTTTGCCGCACTGGCCACCGGTCTGACCGCCGTGGTGAACAACCTGACACAAAATACCATCGCTCATCAGGCAGCCTTGCAGCAGAAGGCATTGTTAGATCAGGTGGTTCCCGCAGAGTTATACGATAACGATATGCAGGGTGAGTGTTACATTGTCACTGACTCAGCATTAGGCAACACCGCGCCACATCGCCTGTATCTGGCGCGTAAAGACGGCAAGCCCGTCGCCGCCGCGATAGAGAGCACCGCGCCAGATGGCTATGCCGGTGCCATTCAACTGTTGGTTGGCGCAGATTTTCAGGGTAAAGTCCTCGGCAGTCGGGTGATGGAACATCACGAAACGCCAGGGTTGGGTGATAAAATTGATATTCGTATTTCGGACTGGATGACCCGGTTCAGTAATCAACAGGTTGAAGGCAAAGACGATAAGCGCTGGGCGGTGATTAAAGACGGCGGTACTTTCGATCAATTTACCGGAGCCACCATCACCCCAAGAGCGGTAGTTCGCGCCATTAAAAATACCGCGCTGTATATGGAAACCCTGCCGGCTAAGCTGTCTACCCTGCCAACTTGCGGAGTTGAACAATGAGTGAAGCTAAGAGTTTGATGGTGCAAGGGTTGTGGAAGAATAACTCTGCGCTGGTGCAATTACTGGGGCTGTGCCCTTTGCTGGCTGTCTCCTCCACCGCGACTAACGCCCTTGGGCTGGGGCTGGCAACAACGCTGGTGCTGGTATGTACCAATACGGCCGTTTCAGCCTTACGTCGTTGGGTGCCAAACGAGATTCGCATCCCTATTTACGTGATGATTATCGCCTCGGTAGTGAGCACAGTACAAATGCTGATTAATGCCTATGCCTTTGGCCTATATCAGTCTTTAGGGATCTTTATTCCGCTTATCGTGACCAACTGTATCGTGATTGGCCGCGCCGAAGCTTATGCAGCCAAAAATCCAATCGGGCTCTCGGCGCTTGACGGGCTGGCAATGGGGTTAGGAGCAACCGGCGCTCTGTTTGTTCTCGGTTCGCTACGGGAAGTTCTGGGCAACGGCACCCTATTTGACGGCGCAGACATGCTGCTGGGAAGCTGGGCTAAAGTGTTGCGGGTTCAAATCGTGCATCTGGATAGTCCGTTTCTGCTGGCTATGCTGCCGCCAGGTGCATTTATTGGCCTCGGGTTATTGCTGGCAGCAAAATATGTGATTGATGAAAAAATGAAAGCCCGTAAAGCCCGGCGAATCGCCGCTGAGTCGGTGCCCAAAGGTAGGGTTGAGAAAGCCTGATGAATAAACAAAAACGCATCGAGATTTTGACTCGCCTGCGCGAGGACAATCCGCACCCAACCACCGAATTGATGTTTACCAGCCCGTTTGAGCTACTCATTGCGGTGCTGCTATCGGCGCAGGCAACAGATGTCAGCGTCAATAAAGCTACCGCCAAGCTGTATCCGGTGGCGAATACGCCACAAGCCCTCTTGGATTTGGGCGTGGACGGCTTGAAGTCCTATATCAAAACCATTGGGCTGTTTAATACCAAAGCGGAAAATGTGATTAAAACCTGCCGCATTCTGCTGGAAAAACATCAGGGAGAAGTACCTGAAGATCGGGCGGCACTGGAAGCACTGCCAGGGGTGGGACGCAAAACGGCCAACGTGGTATTGAACACCGCTTTTGGCTGGCCGACTATCGCCGTCGATACCCATATTTTCCGAGTCTGTAACCGCACCAACTTTGCTCCCGGTAAGAATGTCGATGAGGTTGAAGAAAAGTTGCTGAAAGTCGTGCCCGCCGAGTTCAAGCTGGACTGTCACCACTGGTTGATTTTACACGGCAGATACACCTGTATTGCCCGTAAACCTCGCTGTGGTTCCTGCATTATCGAAGATTTATGCGAATTTAAAAGCAAAGTTTACCCGGAAAACTGATGACTTTCGCCCTGCTATCCCGCTGGGCCGCGCTTCAGAACCGCTCTTCTTCCCAAATCAACGCGATGTTACCGCGATAAATATCCTCTATGCCGCGATTGCGGCATTCGATTAGACGCCCTCCCGCCGCCGCACTAAAATTGTGACAAATTCCTCTCAAGTATTTAAATAAAAATTTACTTATTCGAAACAACATCTGCGGCCATCAATCATGAAATTCAAACCATCGATCAAACCTTATACTGCCGCAGCCGGTGGTTGGGGTTCACTGGAAGCTACGACCCGTTTTGTGCTGGACAGCAAGCGTGCGCTCGCCAATATCCGTAATCTGCTGCGGGTCAATCAGGTCAAAGGTTTTGACTGCCCTGGCTGTGCCTGGGGCGATGATAATCACAGCACCTTCAGTTTTTGCGAGAACGGCGCCAAAGCCGTCAGCTGGGAAGCCACGCGTAAAGCCGTCGAACCAGAATTCTTCGCCACACATACCTTGACAACCCTTAGCCAGCAAAGCGATTACTTCCTGGAGTACCAAGGCCGTATTACCCACCCAATGCGCTATGACGCCAGCACCGACCGCTATCGTCCGGTAAGTTGGGAAGAAGCTTTGGGATTGATTGCCCATCACATCGGCGCGATGACTAATCCGAATCAGTTAGAATTGTATACCTCCGGTCGCGCCAGTAACGAAGCGTCCTATTTATACCAACTGTTTGGTCGTATGCTAGGTACGAATAATTTTCCTGATTGTTCGAATATGTGCCATGAAGCCAGCGGTACCGGGCTAAACCAAAGTATCGGCGTGGGTAAAGGCACCATTCGTATGGAAGATTTTGAACGTGCGGATGCCATTTTCGTCTTTGGCCAGAATCCTGGCACCAATCATCCGCGGATGTTGCACAGCCTGCGTCACGCCAAGGATCGCGGCGCGCGCATTGTCAGTTTTAATACTCTCCGGGAACGCGGTCTGGAGCGTTTCGCCGACCCGCAGAATCCGATTGAGCTGCTTACACCGAAGTCTTCTCCGATCAGTTCATCCTATTATCAGCCGAATTTAGGCGGTGATATGGCGGCGGTGCGCGGTATGGTGAAAGCCCTGTTAGAAACGCATCGCGAGCAACTCTCTATGGGGTTAAAAGGCATATTTGATCAAGCATTTATCGATCTGCACACGCGAGGATCTGCCGCCTATTTTGCCGCCGTCGACAATACTTCCTGGCAGAAAATCACTCAACAATCAGGCTTGAGCGAAGAGCAGCTACGCCACGCAGCCCGAGTTTACCAGCATGCCGAACGGGTTATTTTCACTTGGGCAATGGGCATTACTCAGCACAAACACTCCGTGGCCACGGTGCGTGAAATGACGAACATGCAATTGCTGTTCGGTCAGCTCGGTAAGCCGGGAGCTGGCCTGTGTCCGGTACGTGGTCACAGCAACGTACAGGGCAACCGAACCATGGGCATCGACGAAAAACCGTCTGCCGCCATGTTGGATCGACTGGCCGCACACTTTGATTTCACCCCGCCGAGAGAAGCCGGTCACAATACCGTGGAAGCGCTGGAAGCCATGTTGCGTGGCGAAGTGAAGGTATTGATCGCTTTGGGTGGGAATCTGGCCGCCGCCGCGCCAGATACCGAACGCACCGCTCAGGCGCTGCGCTGTTGTCATTTAACCGTGCATATCAGCACCAAGCTGAATCGCAGCCATTTGGTGACCGGAGCCGACGCCTTAATTCTGCCAACGTTGGGGCGCACTGAACGGGATATGCAAGCCAGCGGCTCGCAATACATCACCGTAGAGGACTCCTTTAGCATGGTGCATGCCTCTGAAGGCGTCGGTAAACCACTGTCCGATAGCCAACGTTCGGAGACCGCAATTGTTTGTGCCATCGCCAATGCGGTGCTGGGAAGCGATAAACTGAACTGGCTAGCGTTAGCAGACGATTATCACTTGATTCGCGACCATATCTCCGCCACGGTGCCGGGTTTTAGCGATTTTAACGCCCGTTGCGAGCAACCGGGCGGTTTCTATCTCGGCAGTACCGCCGCCGAATTGAAATTCACCACTGCCAGCGGAAAAGCCGAGTTCAGCGACGCTCCTTTACCAGACAGTTTATTCCCGCAGATTGGCAAGACCAAAGCGCCTTTCGTGCTACAAACCCTGCGTTCTCACGATCAATACAACACCACCATTTACGGATTGGACGATCGCTATCGGGGCGTTTATGGGCAGCGGGAAGTCCTGTTTATCAACCCGCAGGATTTGGCGGATTTAGGTTTGGAAGATGGCAATCAGGTAGAAATTGAAACTCTGTGGAATGACGGTATTACCCGTAAGGTTAACGGTTTTAAACTGGTTAGCTATGACATTCCCCGTGGCAATCTGGCGGCCTATTATCCGGAAACCAATCCATTAGTTCCGCTATCGAGTTTTGGCGATCAAACCCATACGCCAACCTCCAAATCTATCCCGGTGGTGATACGTTCGTGGCAGGAGCCACACTCGCAACGTATTGCCTGAATTAGGAATATTTCTCTTATGCAGGGCATTCATGATGCCCTGCATTATTTAAGGGATTTGTGCATCAGAGTGATATGACGCTTGCCCGACGCGGCTGATTCGCGTAAAACTGTCAGCCGCGAATCACTCGACTCACTACACCATTCACTGGACGATATGTTTCAAGATAACCCGCTGCTGGCGCAGCTTAAACAGCAACTTCACACTCAGACCCCGCGCGTTGAAGGCGTGGTAAAAGGGACTGAGAAAGGCTTTGGCTTTCTTGAGGTAGATGGGCAGAAAAGTTACTTTATCCCACCGCCGTATATGAAGAAGGTCATGCACGGCGACCGTATAATAGCCACTCTCCATACCGAAAAAGATCGTGAAATTGCTGAGCCAGAATCTTTGGTCGAGCCTTTCCTGTCTCGCTTTGTTGGTAAAGTGCAGAGAAAAGATGACCGCCTGTCGATTATTCCAGACCATCCTTTGCTGCGAGATGCTATCCAGTGCCGTCCGGTACGCGAGTTAACCCACGATTTCCAAAACGGTGATTGGGCCGTAGCCGAAATGCGCCGCCATCCGCTCAAAGGCGATCGCGCTTTCAACGCTGATTTAACCGCCTTTATCACTCATGCCGACGATCATTTCGTTCCGTGGTGGGTCACCCTCTCGCGCCATAATCTGGAGCGCGAAGCGCCAGCTATGGTGGTTGCAGAATTAAAGCAGGACGGTTTTGAACGCGAAGACTTAACCGCACTGAACTTTGTTACTATTGACAGCGCCAGCACCGAAGATATGGACGATGCGCTGCATGTGGCAGACAAAGGCGACGGTAGTCTGTTGCTGACTATCGCCATTGCCGATCCGACCTCCTACGTGGACGAAAACAGCGAGTTGGATCTGATTGCGCGTAAACGTGCTTTCACCAACTATCTACCGGGCTTTAACATCCCGATGCTGCCGCGAGATCTGTCCGATAACCTGTGTTCTCTACGTCCGAACGAGCGCCGTCCGGTACTGGTTTGTCGGGTTACCATCGCCGAAGACGGTACGCTGGGCGACGATATTTCATTTTCTGTCGCTTGGGTCGAGTCTAAAGCCAAGCTGGTTTACGATGAAGTGTCTGACTGGCTGGAAAATCAAGGTGACTGGCAGCCGCAGAACGCCGAAATCGCCGAGCAAATCAAACTCCTGCAACGCGTATGCAACGCGCGTAACGCCTGGCGTCAGAAGAATGCGCTGGTGTTTAAAGACCGTCCGGACTACCGCTTCCTATTGGGTGAGAAAGGCGAGGTGCTGGATATCATCGTCGAGCAACGCCGCATTGCCAATCGCATTGTGGAAGAATGCATGATTACCGCCAACGTCTGTGCCGCCATTGTGCTACGCGAGAATCTGGGCTTTGGTATCTATAACGTTCACACCGGTTTCGATCCGGCGCTGGTCGAGCAGGCTGCGACAGTGCTGAAAGCCAACGAAGTGGACGCCGATCCTCAGGCTCTACTGACGTTACCAGGCTTCTGCGAACTGCGTCGTCATCTTGATTCGTTGCCGACCCAGTTCCTTGATAGTCGTATTCGTCGTTTCCAGACCTTTGCGGAAATCAGCATCGAACCAGGCCCGCACTTTGGCTTAGGTTTAGAGGCTTACGCCACCTGGACATCGCCAATTCGTAAATACGGCGATATGGTTAATCATCGACTGCTGAAAGCGGTAATTACCGGTCAACAGGCCGAAAAACCACAGGAAGAGATTACCGTTCAACTGGCCGAACGCCGCCGCCTGAACCGTATGGCCGAGCGCGATGTGGGTGACTGGCTGTACGCCCGTTATTTACAGCCAAGCGCAGGTACCGATACCCGCTTCCCTGCAGAAATTATCGATGTGACTCGCGGTGGTTTACGCATTCGTCTGCTGGATAACGGCGCGGTCGCCTTTATTCCTGCGCCATTTATTCACGCGGTACGTGATGAGATGGTATGCAGTCAGGAAACCGGCACCGTACAAATCAACGGTGAAGTGGTTTACCGTCAGAGCGACAAAATTGAGGTTGTCATCGCGGAAGTCCGTATGGAAACCCGTAATGTGATCGCTCGCCCAGCCGCCTGAAACTAGACGTTCTTCGTTAAAAACCGTGTGGATAGCCAACTATCCTACGGTTTTTTTTTAATCTTTCTGCCTATTCCTCCTCACTTATTTCCCCAGCCAAAAAATCCTGTCAGCTCGCAATTTGTAAGCAAATGCAAACATTTATGACATTAAAATAATTCGTGCATCACAGATTTCGCTCTATGGGCTTTTCTTCCACGTTGAAGATCATATGTTAACGGTTCGTTAATCAAATAGACCTATACCCTCACACTCTGCCCCTACCAACCAAGGAGTTGTTGTTCATGAAAAACGTCAAGACCGCCGTTATCTGGCTGATTGTGGCGTTAATCGGTGCTTTTGCCTTTGCTATGCTGGCGCTCAGCCGCGGCGAACACGTAAATGCCATCTGGTTAGTTATCGCCGCGGTAGCCTGCTACAGCATCGCTTACCGTTTCTACAGCCTATTTATCGCCAAGAATATCTTTGAGTTGGATGATCGTCGCCTGACACCCGCCGAACGGCGCAATGACGGTCTGGACTACGTTCCTACCAACAAATGGGTGCTCTTCGGCCATCACTTTGCCGCTATCGCCGGTGCCGGCCCGTTGGTCGGCCCAATTTTGGCCGCGCAAATGGGCTTTTTGCCGGGCACTATCTGGATTTTGGTCGGCGTAATGATGGCCGGGGCAGTGCAGGACTTCCTTATCCTGTTTATTTCTACCCGCCGAGATGGTCGCTCGCTGGGTGAAATGGCGAAGCAAGAGCTGGGGGCATTCGCCGGGGTGATTACTATGCTTGGCGCATTGGGGGTCATGATCATTATCCTGTCCGCCCTGGCGTTGGTGGTAGTCAAGGCGCTGGCAGACAGCCCGTGGGGGCTATTCACTATCGCTGCCACCATTCCTATCGCGCTGTTTATGGGCGTGTATATGCGTTACCTGCGTCCGGGGAAAATTGCTGAGGTCTCCCTGATCGGTTTCGTGTTGATGATGGCCGCTATTATTTATGGTGGAAATATTGCCCTTCACCCTTATTGGGGGCCGTTCTTCACGTTACATGGCACGACTCTGACCTGGGTCTTAGTGATCTACGGTTTTATTGCCTCGGTGCTGCCGGTCTGGCTGTTACTGGCTCCCCGTGACTATCTGTCTACCTTCCTGAAAATCGGCGTTATCATTGGTTTGGCTATCGGCATTGTCTTCGCTATGCCGGAAATGAAGATGCCTGCGGTATCCCGCTTTATCGACGGCAGTGGGCCGGTGTTCTCCGGCAGCCTGTTCCCATTCCTGTTTATCACCATTGCTTGCGGAGCTATCTCTGGCTTCCACGCCTTGGTTTCCAGCGGTACCACGCCTAAATTGGTCGAGCGGGAAAGCCACATTCGCTTTATTGGCTACGGCGCGATGCTGATGGAATCTTTCGTCGCGATCATGGCTTTGATTTGCGCCTCGGTTATCGATCCTGGCGTTTACTTCGCCATGAACTCCCCGGCAGCGCTGATCGGTACTACGGTGGAAAGCGCCTCAGCGGCGATCAACAGTTGGGGATTTGTGGTGACGCCGGAAGTGTTAACCATGATCGCCAAAGACGTGGGGGAAAACTCCATTCTGTCGCGAGCCGGTGGTGCACCGACCTTCGCCGTGGGTATGGCTCATATCATTAGCGAAGTCTTTAATAGCCGCAATATGATGGCGTTCTGGTATCACTTTGCCATACTGTTTGAAGCCATGTTTATTTTAACCGCAGTGGATGCAGGAACCCGCGCCTGCCGCTTTATGGTGCAAGATTTGGTCGGCGTGGCAGTGCCAAGTCTGGCCAATAACCGTTCCTGGTTCGGTAATCTGGCGGGAACCACCGTCGCTGTCGCTTGCTGGGGCTTCTTCGTCTACCAAGGGGTTGTTGACCCATTGGGCGGGATTAATACTCTGTGGCCACTGTTCGGCATTGGTAACCAGATGCTGGCGTCGATGGCGCTGATTCTGGGCACCGTGGTGCTGTTCAAAATGAAGAAACAGCGCTATGTCTGGGTGACGATTGTTCCAACTATCTGGTTGTTTATTACCTCGATGACCGCCGGTTGGCAGAAGATTTTCCATGAAAAACCGAGCATTGGTTTCCTGGCGCAGGCAAAGAAATTCTCAACCGGCTTAGAACAAGGGGTATTAATTGCTCCGGCCAAAAGCTTTAAAGACATGGAAACTATCGTGTTTAATAACCAGATCAACGCCGCCCTCTGCGCTTTCTTTATGTTAGTGGCGGTAACGATGCTGATTTCTGCATTCTTCGTGGTACGTCGGGCGCTGAAATCCAGTAAACCCACCGCTCATGAGAGCGAAATTGTGTTACGCGAGGAGGTCGCTCGTGGTTAATTCAGGTTTAATTTTCCAGCAGAAATCTGCCGCTGCCCGGTCTGGGCTGCATATCCTACGCTGTGTTCCTTTGGCTCCGCTGATGCCCCAACCGAAAAGTCTGTGGGGCAAAGTGAGGCTGGTCGCCAAGCGAACTGCCCAGAGTTTTCGTTTGATGGTTGGCGTGCAGGATTACGGTAATTATCTGCAGCATATGCAGCGTCATCATCCGGAAAAAACGCCGATGACCGAACGGGAATTCCACCGTTATTGTCTGGATGCGCGTTTCCCTAGTCAGGGCGGAAAGCTAGGAAAGTGCCCGTGTTAGCGGAGATTCCAGCCTAATATTCAGTACTCTATACAGGCGAGGAATTAAGTGACGATGTAACGCCTCATCCGCAACGATGAGGCGTTTTTTATTGGATGAAAAACCAAAATCAGCACAGTGTCTCACTCACAGGACCGTTAACTCAACATCGGCGACCCAAATGCGCTCTGCCAATCTTGTTCAAACTGCTCGACTGCGGCCTGTACCGCTGGCGTTGAAATAAACTGTTCGGCGACGTCTACCGGTAGCGTCACTGATTGACAGCCCGCCAGCAGGCAATCCAAAACCTGCCTCGGCGTGCGGAAACTGGCCGCCAGCACTTTGGCCTGCGGCGCATGTAAATTCAGCAGTTGCTGCAACTCGCGCACCATCGCCACGCCATCCTGGCCTTGCGCATCTAACCGGTTGACATAAGGCGCTACATACTCTGCCCCCGCCAACACCGCCAGCAATCCCTGACCGGCACCGTACACTGCAGTACCCAAGGTCGGAATTGACATAGTTTTCAATTTTTTAATCGCTGCCAGCCCCTCGCTGGTCACCGGAATTTTCACCACCAGTCCCGGCACTCGTTGAGACAATAACATCGCCTCCGCCACCATTCTTTCGCTATCGCTGGCAATCACCTGAGCAAACAGCTTGCCGGTTCCTCCCAGAGCGTCCCGCAGCGCGGGCAGCACTTCCCATATCGGCTTCCCCTCTTTCGCCACAATACTCGGGTTAGTGGTCACGCCCTGTAAAGGCAAGATACGCGCCAACCGTTTTACTGCCGTCACGTCCGCCGTATCGAGATAAAGCTCCATGGGGATCTCCTGATTCAATAAATGTGAGTGCCAAGATCATATGACTAATCATAAACTAATCGAGGTTATTATAGGGTGATCGCTGTCATAGCTGTTTTACCGCCGATCTGGCCGCGGGTCAAAATGGATGTTCCTCATGATTCCATTCGGGTATTTCGCAGCTCGGCTACCACACCTCCCGCCAGATGATGACCATTATCAGGTATCATTCAGTTTTACAGCCTTATCAAGGTAAAAACCCAGTGCTATTCTGGATTAATTGCTATACGTCAGGCTATTACTACGCCGCGCCATTTCTCGCCGTATAGCGCGACTTTTGCCCATTGGCGCAACAATTTAATACGCAGACAGGCTCATCCCATCGGCGTAAATAGTGGAGATTAAAATGGCGGAAATCGTATTTAACCGTGAACAGACCCGTCTCATGGCGCAGAAAATTCAGCGCTATCTGGAGCGCGAACATAAGTTCGAATTAGGGGATTTTGAAGCCGAATTTTTATTGGATTTTTTTACCCAGGAACTCGGCGCTCATTATTATAATCAAGGTATTGCCGATGCTATTGCACAAGTAGAAGCCAAAATGGAAAATATGGTGGATACCCTGCTGTGGCTAGAGAAACCCGTCCATAATTAATTAATTAGAAAGGCCGGCCAATCAGAATGGCTCGTAAAGACGGTGACTTCAAGTTTCAGCAAATACGGATAACCTTTGGCCGACATCATTGGCAATCAGGAAGTCACCATCGATTGGAGAACATGAGCTGTCGTTCTTATTGACTAATCGTGCGATTTTACGCACATCCTCGCTTTTGCCTGTCAATAGGTGTCAAATTAAGACTATTTACCTATTAAATACCTCTTAGTGATTTATACTATTTTCTACGGGGGTATTTACCGTCAAATTATCATTAATCTGGCATTTAAGTCAGATTAACGTTTTATATACCGTTACTTTAAAAAATGACCCACCAGCTAAAGTTGGAGTAATGCCTATACTTATTGAGGTAACTCCAGCGGAGTAATGTCCGGCAGCCCATGAGTTAATGGACAATATTCCAGGCCAACGTCAGGAGAATTTATGATGATTAAGACTAAACGATTTGCTACCGCCGCTCTGGCTATTACTTTAGCGTTATCCCTGAGCGCCTGCTCCAATATGTCCAAGCGCGATCGTAATACCGCTATTGGTGCCGGTGCCGGTGCCGTGGGCGGCGCCGTACTGACCGGCAGCACACTGGGTACGTTAGGTGGTGCAGCTATTGGTGGGGTTATCGGGCATCAAGTGGGTAAATAATAAGGCGAGTTATTCCCTACTTGATCGTTCCGCTGAAATATCTTTCGCTGCGGCGGTGATTTAAACCGCAGCGAAAGTTGTTGCTTAAATAACGTTGCTATCAGTCCAGCTACATACCAAACGATTATTTCAGATGGCAAAAAACCGATGGGTGGAGTGAATGAGTGACGCCAGAAAATAGTCGTCCCCAACAGGGATTCTCCTGATATCAACCTCCGGCCAGCTTGACCTTCATTCCTTTCGCTTCCAATAACTGTTTCAATAGCTCCCGCTTATCACCCTGAATTTCGATCACACCATCTTTTAATGAACCACCGCAACCGCATTTTTTCTTTAATTCCGCCGCCAGTTTCTCTAGCACTTCATCACTGCCATCAACGCCGGTAATCAGGCACACGCCTTTGCCTTTACGCCCGCTGGTTTGTCGTTGGATACGGACAATGCCGTCGCCCTTTGGACGCTCAGCCTTCACCACGGGTTCGTCAATGCGCCCGGTTTCCGTTGAATACACCAACCGACTACTATCGTTAACCATTAAGCCCCCTTTACCAAAGATGCCCGAATATCCCGTAGCGTTTGCGCTGGATTTTCTGATTGCGTAATCGGACGCCCGATCACCATATAATCTACACCGGCCGCCAGCGCCTGTTGTGGCGTCATAATCCGGCGCTGATCCAAAGCCTCACTGCCTACGGGGCGGATACCCGGCGTCACCAACGTAAAGTCACTGCCGCAGCTCTGTTTTAAACGCACCGCTTCCTGAGCAGAACAGACCACGCCGTCCAGGCCGCAGTTTTTAGTCAGTTTAGCCAGACGCTCGGCGTGATCGGCCGGATCGGCGTCAATACCGATGCCGAGTAAGTCTTCTTTTTCCATACTGGTCAGCACGGTCACGGCGATCAACAGTGGAGCCTGCGCGCCATAAGGCAGCAATGCTTCTTTTGCCGCCGTCATCATACGCGCACCGCCGCTGGCGTGGACATTCACCATCCAGACGCCCATTTCTGCAGCGGCAGCCAAGGCTTTAGCGGTAGTATTTGGAATATCGTGAAACTTCAGATCCAGAAAAACGTCGAACCCACGCTGATGCAGATCACGCACCAACTGAGGACCAAACAAGGTAAACATTTCTTTGCCGACTTTTAACCGACAATCGCGCGGGTCAACGCGATCGGCAAACGCCAGCGCCGCGTTTTTATCGGCATAGTCCAATGCGACCACAATCGGGGAAGATCCTGAGTCATTATTATTGGTTTTAGTATCCGACGTCATGTTTCTGCCCTCTGTCATATATGCAAATAATCAAGGCTGCCTTTAACGGCTAACGACACGCTATCTATAACAGCCACTCAAAAATATTAACCGACCGCATTCTACATGGCGTCGAGGGGAAATTACAGATATCCGTCCCTGTTATCTCTCGAGGGATGACAGTTATCACCACGGCTATGACAACGGCGAGGTGTCAGAGGTATGAAATGTATAAATCATTGCGGAAAGGTCAATTTAGGTCAGCCCTGCCCAATAGTGAATAACCAGTAGAAAGTAAAACAGTTTCAAGAAAGGTAAATTATTAATCAAAACATTTGAATGAGATAATCAGGAGTTTGAGATTTTCATTAATTTAAGATGCTATATCATTCAGTCCATCGGAAGACATCGCCTTCCACTTAATCATAACGGACTGGAGTTTCACATGAAAAATATCAAATATATCGCCTCTGCCTTAGTTCTTTCCCTAGCATCGTTCACCAGCATAGCTTCAACCAGTGTGAACACTCAACAGTCAGCAAGTTTGAACAAAACTGGCGTTATCTCTGCCAGTAACGCCGGTACTCTGACCGAATTGGAAAACGCATTGGCTCAAAAAGCGCAGGCCGCGGGTGCAAAATCTTTCCAGATCACCTCTGCCAGCGGCAACAATAAGCTGCACGGCACCGCTGTTATTTACCAATAAATAACAATTTTGGCCCATGTCAAGATAACTAATCTCATGTAGCTATGACAAGAAGAGCGCCGATGCGCTCTTTTTTGCATTTTATATATGAATTTTTTGTGAATTTTATGTTATCAGCTAGACAGCGCGCTAAACCTCACATAGCTTGGTACTTTCCCCTGCTTAAAGGTGACATGATGAGCGAAGTATCGACCTTAACCATTAAAATTCCTCTGGAATTAAAAGAAAAGATTAAAGCCGCTGCGCTGGAGAAACAGTTTTCGCTCAGCACCGAAGTCTGCGAACGACTGGAGCAAAGTTTTAACCCGGTAGCCAAGAATGCCAAAGCTGGCCGAAAGGACGGGAAAACGCATCACAGTGAGATTGATAACCAGGGAGTTGAAGAGATTTCCGAACAGCCGCTGAGTCAGAAAGAGTTGAAAAAACTGCGGCAGTTGCTCAAAGACGGCGTTAAACCGGCACAAAAGAAGAAGTAGAAAATGACATGATTAGGGTGAGAAAAGTTCTCACCCTACTGTTCCCCGGCCACCAGCCATCGCTGTAAACAATCCTTAGCGATCATTGCCCATCCAGCCCACGAATCGGTTTGACCGACGCCCAAGCGCGGCAAGATGGACAGTGCCAATAGAGCGAATGTGCGGTAAAACCGCATTTATGGCAGCGATAACGCGGTTTGGTTCTGATCTGCTCGCCCACCATATCCCGCAGCAGTAGCAAACTTTCTTTGGCTCGCCCTTCTTCCGCGTCGGCCAAATGGTAATCCATTAAACGATAGAATACCCGCATGGTTGGATGGCGTTGTAGCTGGCGGTTAATATACACCTGCGCCACATCGCGCCCATCTTGCTGTTCCAAAATTTCTGCCAGCATCAGCTCAGCGGTGGCACCGGTATTGTCTTCTACACAACGCTTCAGGAAATCAGACCACGCCTGCGGTTGCTGTAAATGCTGGTAGCAATCGTGCAGCATCGGTAGCGCCTCGCTGACCACTTCTTTATCCTGTTCCAACACTTGCTGTAAAGCTTCCGCGGCTTTAGCAAAATCGCCGCGCGCCATATGAACGCGCCCAAGCATAATTGACACTCTGGCGCAGTCTTTATCGGCGCTTGCCGCCTTTTTCAGCAACCCCATTGCCTTATCCAGGTCGTCACTTCCCATGGCCTGCAGCGACAGTTCGCAATAGAAATGCGCAATTTCGCTACGCTGCTTATCTTTGCCCAACTTCACCAGTTTTTCCGCTACTTCGATGGCTTTGGTCCAATCGCTGGTGGCCTGATGGATAACCAGCAGTTGCTGTAAGGCTCCAACGCGAAAGTCAGCTTCTTCGATCAGTTGGGTAAACATGTCTTCGGCGCGGTCATACAGCCCGGCGGCCATATAGTCGCGGCCTAATTGCTGAATGGCCAACAGACGTTGTTCAAAGGTTAGTGATGCGCTTTCCATCAAAGCTTGATGGATACGAATGGCGCGGTCAACTTCACCACGCGAACGGAAAAGGTTACCCAAAGTAAGATGCGCTTCAACGGTGGAGCTGTCCTCTTTCAACATATCGAGAAAGAGATCGACCGCTTTGTCCTGCTGATTGGATAAAAGGAAGTTAACCCCTGCCACGTATTCACGAGACAGGCGGTTGGCATCCTGTTGTTTATCCTGCTGAGCGCTTCTGCGACCCATGTACCAGCCATAGGCGGCAGCCACGGGCAACAGCAGAAACAGCAGTTCTAACATAGAGAATTATTCCTTGCTGACAGCAGGCTGAGTCGCAGAGTGACGCTCTTCAGCAGGTTGTTCCAGTTGCAGTTCAAGCCGTTTGATTTTGCGCTCTGCGCGTCCCAGAGAAATGCGGACACGTAGATAAAACAGGCCGCAAATAATCCAACCCAAGATCAACCCAATGGCAAACAATGTTGCTAATAACGTTGATACCCGGTATTCGCCCTGAGCCAATAAGTAGTTAAAGGTAACAACCTGATCGTTATTCGCCCCTAACGTGACTGATATCACGAAAATCACCAGTACTAACAAAAAAATCAGCAAATATTTCACGTTCTTTCCCATAGGCCGGATTACCCGACGAATTATGCCAAAAAAGTGGCGACATGACGTTATAAATTAACACTGACCCTGTGCGCAAATAAACCCTGGAGCACGATAAAAGCACGATCTTGAACGCTATTTTGACTTTTTATCGCTTTCATTTAAAAAATAATGAGAAACGCTCACAATCATACGCCAGAGTAAAGATATGGGGCGTCTGCAACCAAAAGCCAATAGCGCCGCCAATCAGATACCCATAACCCCTGATTATAACCGTTGTTCTCGCTGCTCAATTTCTTTTTGCTCTTGCGGCGGAATAGTCAATGGGCCGATCCAACGCTGAACCCCCATAGTGGCCAGTGCCACCAGTAGACCGCTAATGAAGGTCGCGACAATCAGATCCTGTGGCCAATGCATTCCTAGCACCAGACGGCTACCCATCACGCCCATCGCCCATACCATCAATAAGCCGACGGTTTTGTAATGACGACGTGGCCAAAGCAACCCAACGCCCAGCAATGCCCAGGTTGCCGCAAAAACCGTATGTCCAGAGGGAAAAGCAAATCCGGTTTCAAAACGCCAATGTTTGACTAGCCATTTCGGTACCAGCGTTTGATTCTGAAGCTGCTCTTTCACCATTGCGCTGCGTTCTTTACGAGGTAACTGGTAAAATTCTTCACTGGTTAAGTGATTCTGATTTTCCAGCCAGACCACGAACGGACGCGGTTCCTGCACTTGCTCTTTAATCAGAGATTTCACGCCCTGCCCGACAACGATAACCAGCGTTAATATCATCAGCAGACCCGCAGCCGGTTTAAGGCGGAAACGCAAACACCATAAAAACCAACCGCTTAATATGATACTGGTTACTATTCCCCAAGGCGCGGTGACAGTTTCCGTTAGCGCAAAAAGTCCTTTAAGCCAAAATCCGGATGCACCGGGTTGCCAATGCCAACCGGAGATCCATACCGCTACCGGCATAAGTAATAAAAGAACAGTCCCAATAATGATTCGCTTTGCGATGTTTAACATCAAATATCCTTTTCTTTACTTAGCCTTAACCGCAGACCATTTTTTACTTCATTGATAATATACGTAAAATTGATTGGATAGCGAAGTTATCTGTTACACCCTCTTTCATCGCTCATTTGTTGAACAGCTAATAATTTGAAGTTATGGCAATATAAATCATCAAGTGTAGCGAAAGTTATAATTCGACCGTTTCACTGGTTAAACCGCGAATCTGAAAGTAGGATGCGCTACAATAATTGTATAAGAGCCTGATGTATTAATATGAACACTAACATGCAGCTAAAACGTGTAGCAGAAGCCAAATTGCCTACTCCGTGGGGCGATTTTTTGATGGTCGGTTTTGAAGAACTGGCAACCGGTCACGACCATCTGGCATTGATTTTTGGTGATATTTCAGGTGATACACCGGTACTTTCCCGGGTTCATTCCGAATGTCTGACCGGCGATGCTCTGTTCAGTTTACGCTGTGATTGTGGGTTCCAGTTGGAAGCCGCGCTGGCTCAAATCGCGGAAGAAGGTCGTGGTGTGCTGATTTATCACCGCCAGGAAGGCCGCAATATTGGTTTACTGAATAAAATCCGCGCTTATGCACTACAGGATTTGGGCGCAGATACTGTGGAAGCCAACCATCAGCTTGGTTTTGCCGCCGATGAACGCGATTTCACCCTGTGCGCAGACATCTATAAGCTATTGAATGTCAAAGAAATTCGCCTGTTGACTAACAACCCGAAGAAGGTCGAAATTCTGACTGAAGCCGGAATTAACATCGTTGAACGCGTGCCGCTGTTAGTGGGTCGTAATCCTAAAAACGAACATTATATGGCGACCAAAGCAGCCAAAATGGGTCATTTGCTAAGCAAATAATACAGGGGGGTTTTTACCGCCGATGCGCTTTTATCCCTACATTTTTCCGTAAAATGAGTATCGACATTAGTATTACTCACATCATAAGTATTATTGCGTCCAATATAAGCATCGCGCACATAGACGTACACAGAAAAGGGTGGCCTCAACGCCACCCTTTTGTTACAACGTCACTTATCTATCCTGATGGATTACAGCATCTTGCGAATAACATAATGCAAAATGCCATCGTTTTGGAAGTAGATCAGCTCATTGCCGGTATCAATACGACAGCGTGTATTGACGATCTCCTGTCGCCCGTCGGCGTAAGTCAGCGTCACCGGCACCTGTTGCCCCGGCGTCAGATTCTGCATTCCACTCACGCTAATGGTTTCATCCCCACTTAACCCTAAAGTTTTACGGGTAACGCCCTGCGGAAATTCCAACGGTAAAATGCCCATCCCAATCAGATTAGAACGATGAATTCGCTCGAAGGATTCGGCAATCACGACGCGAATACCTAACAAACGCGGCCCTTTCGCTGCCCAGTCGCGGCTGGAACCTGAACCGTATTCTTTACCGGCAATCACCGCCAGCGTCACTTTTTCCTGCTGGTATTGCATCGCCGCGTCATAAATCGCCATGAGATTATTTGAAGGAATATGTCGCGTCATTCCCCCTTCCACTCCCGGCACCATTTCATTACGGATACGAATATTGGCAAAAGTACCGCGCATCATGACTTCGTGGTTTCCTCGACGCGAACCGTAGGAGTTAAATTCCTTGATTTCCACGCCGCGGTCCCGCAAATAGCGACCAGCCGGACTATCGAGTTTGATATTGCCTGCGGGAGAAATATGGTCGGTGGTCACTGAGTCCGCCAGAATCGCCAGAATCCGCGCATTCTGGATATCCTGCACCGGCTCAGGCTCCGCTTTCATATCGCTAAAGAAAGGAGGATGGCGAATATAGGTAGAATCAGCCTGCCAATCGTATGTCGGTGTGCTTTCTACCTGAATAGCCTGCCAGGTCTCGTCTCCGCTAAAGACTTCCGCATACTCCTTGCGAAACATTTCGGTTTTAACTTCTTCCACCGCTTTAGCAATTTCATTTCCGCTCGGCCAGATATCTTTCAGATACACCGGGTTACCATCATGACCTTTCCCCAAGGGTTCGGTCGTGAGATCCAGCTTCATATTCCCTGCTAGCGCATAGGCCACCACCAGCGGCGGTGAAGCGAGCCAGTTGGTTTTAACTAGCGGATGAATACGCCCCTCGAAGTTACGGTTACCTGACAGCACGGCACCAACGGTTAAATCACCAACTTTGATAGCGTTTTCAATTGGATCCGGTAAAGGACCGGAGTTGCCAATACAGGTAGTACAACCGTAGCCCACCAAGTTAAAGCCCAGATTATCCAGATAAGGCGTTAATCCCGCTGAATTAAGATACTCAGTCACGACTTTCGAACCGGGAGCCAAAGACGTTTTCACCCAAGGTTTGGTTTTCAACCCTTTTTCTGCGGCGTGCTTAGCCAGCAAACCCGCAGCCATCAGTACGCTTGGGTTTGAAGTATTGGTACAGGAAGTAATGGCCGCAATCACTACAGCCCCGTTCTCAAGCTGATGATTTTCACCGTTCAGTGAAAACTCAACCTGCTCAACCTTATCTTTCTTACTACCCACTTCCAGCTCACCAAAAGCGTTAAACGCCTGAGGGACTTTCGGCAGCGCCACGCGATCCTGCGGCCGTTTCGGCCCGGCCAGGCTGGATTCCACGCCACCGAGATCCAAAGATAATGAACTGGTAAACACGGGCTCATCCCCCGGATGGCGCCACAGTCCCTGCGCCTTGCTGTACGCCTCTACCAGTGCGATTTGCGCATCGCTGCGCCCGCTCAAGCGCATATAACTCAGCGTGACCTCATCAACCGGGAAGAAACCGCAGGTTGCGCCGTATTCTGGCGACATATTGGCGATAGTGGCCCGGTCAGCCAAAGGTAAATCGGCCAGTCCGTCCCCGTAAAATTCAACAAATTTCCCCACCACCCCATGTTTTCGCAACATTTGGGTGACGGTAAGCACTAAATCGGTGGCGGTGATGCCTTCGCGGATTTTCCCCGTCAGCTTGAACCCCACCACATCAGGAATCAGCATGGATACCGGTTGGCCCAACATGGCGGCTTCCGCCTCAATCCCGCCGACGCCCCAGCCCAGAATCCCCAAACCGTTAATCATCGTGGTATGGGAATCGGTTCCGACTAAGGTATCCGGATAGGCAATCTGTTTATCGCCCTGCTGTTCGTGCCACACCGTTTGCCCGAGGTATTCCAAATTCACTTGATGACAAATACCGGTTCCCGGCGGCACCACGCGGAATCGATTAAAGGCTTTTTGCCCCCAACGCAGGAAGATATAACGTTCATGGTTGCGTTCCATTTCCAGCCGAACGTTTTCCCCGAAGGCTGCTTTATCGCCAAATTCATCAACGGTAACCGAATGGTCAATCACCAGATCGACCGGTGACAGCGGATTAACCTGATTGACATCGCCGCCCAAACGGTGAACGGCTTCCCGCATCGCGGCCAAATCGACCACGGCCGGTACACCGGTGAAATCCTGCATCAGCACGCGCGCGGGCCGATAGGCAATTTCGCGATCGGCATGTCCATCCTTTAGCCAGTCAGCAACGGCTGCCAGATCCTCTTCATGTACCGTATCGCCATCAATGTGGCGTAATAGATTTTCCAGCAGGACTTTCATAGATTTAGGTAGCCGGTCAATATCACCTAACAGCGGAGCCACTTTTGGCAAGCTGTAATAGTGATATTCCGTACCTAAGGCGACCAGCGTGTCCATACTCGTTTTACGTAGATCCAACGACATAGCGGCTCCTTTATTGTTCTGTACAGAGGATTTTTATTGGGATATTGATGCAGTCCGACGGAGAATAACCCGCTCGGTTATAGGGTTTGATTTAAATATAACACAAAGCCAAGTTAACATTTTGATAACAACACGTTTTATTTATAGCAATAGGTAAAATCGATGAATAGCGTTTGTTACGAGGAAATCAGATCTTTTGAGAAGGAATAAGCGCTATGCCAATAGGAAAACGCTGAGGCAACCGGCTGAACACACTAATAAAAATAAAAGCGCCTATTTACATCATACGTTCCCGAGACGCTTTCTATGTCGCATTGGCTGAGATCTATTCCCCCGTGGCTGGCGTTTTCTGATAAGGATGAAACTCTTTTCGATACTGGCTGGCGCGATAAATTTTATAACTATTGTCGCCCCGATTTGATTCGAAATCACTTTTGATCGCCCGAATCCCATGTACGCTACGATGGTTAGATATTATGCCTAAACCATGATAACCAAATACTTTAGTCGTTAATCCTCTTTCCTGTAACGCATCGCTCATATGCTGAGCCAGCGATTTTTTATTACCTTGGGTTGTCGCTCGCGCTGCCAAATATTGTTCGTCCAGATTCCGGGCACTTTTACTGTCCGCGCTTTCACACAGACGCAGACGAATATCAATTTTATTTTCTGCCTGACGTTTTAGCAGGTCTGCCAATTCAGCCACAATTTCTTTTGCCGTCTTAACGAATTTCTTTCCGTCCTGATAGCTAACTATATGTTCACTCCCAGCACAACCATGGCCACAAATATATATTTTTCCAATCTCAGATGCTTTGACGGTGGAAAGAGAAAAATATTTGGTTCTATCGTAAAGCAAATACTGCCCTAGTTTGTGAAGATTGTTGCAGTTCTCACTGTACATCACATCCATTGAATCTTTATTAAAATATTTATCTATAAACAGTTTTTTGTCACATCCACTGATAAATTCGTCTGCTTCAATAATTGAATCCCTTTTCTTTAAAAGATAATAATACAACCCTTCATTAAACAATTTTGTTGGGTCGGGCGATAATATCCCGTAGGGTTCCTTCCCCTGTAACATTCTGGTGCTATTCATAGAGAAAGCGATTTTTATCATTTCATCATTGAAAAATGGGCAATATATATAACCCTTGTTTTTTATTGGCGTGGTAGTCTTAGCATCAGTTCTGGTTTCTGCTGAATATGATTTTGAAAGAATAGCTGGTGAGCTTTGAGTAGCGTTATTGATATTGATGCAGCGAGTCGCCACCGAATTTTCTTGATTTCCCCTCGGTGACTCTGTCGCCATTTTAGACACATAAGTAATAACAGGAACTTTTAACGACCACATTATCATCTCCTTAAAGAAGAGCCTAAAAATAGCAAAGAAAGCCATTTTACAGTTATCGTAAGCGATAAGTTTGCTTACTCTACAGTCAGAGCAAGCAATAGGATTATCTACATTTTGTTAGATTTCTTTTGCGGTAAAAACTCTTGGCGTACATCGCTGGCACGATAAATGTCATATTTTACAAATTTATTATCGATGGTCTTTTTCACCGCACGTGTTGAGTGAATATGATGTAGTTCATTCAGGGCGGAAGTACCTCTATAGCCAAATACTCTGGCCGGGACACCTGCATCAGAGAGCGCATTACTCATATATTGAGCTAAAGGCTTTTCGTCACCGGCGGGCTCGGCACTTTCCATTTGTAGCATTCTGATATCAACAGGGCCATCCACGGCGGTTAGTAATGGTAAGAGATCTTTAGTCACTAGGTTGGCTGTCGCTAAACTGAAATTTTCTAATGTGTTTTTACCCAAATTTAAAAGTTCCCCCCCCGGCTTACCGTATCCGGCGATATATATCTTTCCCAGTGAGGACGGATTAACTTCGTTCAAACTAATATATTTAGTGGTTTTTAACGCCAGATATCGACCCAATGTTCTAAATTCGTCTGGGTTTTTATTATAATTGATTTTAATCAATTCTTTAGTTAAACAGCAACCCAGTTTCTGAAATCGTTTTTCATTACTCTCACTGTCCGTATCTATACTTTTATTTTTAGCCATTGCGGCCAAAGCTGTATCGCAAAACAGTTTCGGATCGGCCAAAAAAATAGGGTAAGGCTCCTTGCCCGATAGTATTCTTGTGCTATTTTTATCAATGACCTGACGCACTGAAACCTCATTATACAGTGGCAAATAGAAATAATTACTTTTTGGCATAAGATTCTGTTTTGGTGGTATTGATGCATTATCTTTTAATTTAGAAACCAATTTCCCTGCAACATAAGATTGTTCTACATCACTGATATTTTTCACCCCCGTAATATTACCAGAATAAATCTTAACAAGATTTTTCCGCCAATGAATATCGTTAGTCTGTTTTTTATTTATCTCAGATAACTTTGGTGCATACTTTATAACAGAAGGCCTTTGTAGCATTGTTTTCATAGTTCCCCCTTATAAGATACTTTTTTATTTATACAGGTGAGAATAAGTAATATAATTCCTCAGTCTATTATAAAACGCTTATTTCAAATTAAAGAGCAAATAAGTTATTGACCATCGCCGCTCATTAAAAAATTTGATAAAATTTACATAGACAATCGTTCCCAAGTTAAAAACTCAGCACATCTATTTTTAGTACAAAATGGGATATTTTTTCACTTCTTATAAAAAGAAAAACCGAAGGCAAGAGCATTCGGTTTTTACGATGGCTACGCGATTAACGAGCCCAAGAATAAAGATGCTGCCCTTATTTGATCGGCAGCTTAATATCTTTAAACATAGCTTCAATATCTTCATTTGAACGCAGAGCAACGGCATTATCCACCACATCGCGGGTCAGGTGCGGTGCAAATCGTAGAATAAAATCATACATGTAGCTGCGCAGGAAAGTGCTGCGGCGGAAACCTATCTTGGTGGTGCTGTAGGTAAAGATATCGCGGGCGTCTACCGTAACCAAATCAGGATCTTGAATCGGGTCAACCGCCATACTTGCGATAACCCCAACCCCTAACCCAAGGCGTACATAGGTTTTAATCACATCGGCATCGGTGGCGGTGAAGACGATACGCGGTGTCAGCCCGGCACGATTAAAAGCGGTATCCAGTTCGGAACGGCCCGTGAAACCAAAGGTATAGGTCACAATAGGATAAGCCGCCAATTCTTCAATAGTGACATGCGCCTTTCCTGCCAACGGATGATCCGGTTTGACCACCACCGCGCGATTCCAGTGGTAGCACGGCAACATAATCAAATCGTCATACAGATGCAGCGCTTCGGTGGCAATCGCAAAATCGGCGCTGCCTTTGGATACTGCCTCGGCAATTTGAGTCGGCGAGCCTTGATGCATATGCAGTGACACGCGCGGATAGCGTTCAATAAAACCTTTAATCACATTAGGCAAAGCGTAACGAGCCTGGGTGTGAGTGGTCGCCACATACAGTGAACCTTTATCAGGATAAGTATGTTCACCGGCAACGGCTTTAATCGCATCAACCTTCGACAATACTTCGCGGGCAATACGGATAATTTCCAGTCCAGCCGGCGTAACCTGCGTCAAATGTTTACCGCTACGGGCAAAAATCTGAATACCCAGTTCATCTTCCAACATTCTGACTTGCTTACTGATTCCCGGCTGGGAAGTGTACAAGCCTTCAGCGGTCGAGGAGACGTTGAGATTGTGGTTTACCACCTCAACGATGTAACGTAGCTGCTGCAATTTCATATCTATACCATCCTAGGTTGAACGCTGTGATCATCTCACAGTTTGGTATATCGGTGTCACCCTGGTAAGCCAAATAGTTATTAAGTAAAAAACCATTAACGCTATTATGCCAACAGTACTGGAAGCGACTTTATAATATCTTTTAACGATAAGAAAAGTTTTAATATAACCACTATAACATTTTGCTTAGCGCTGTATAGAACTTAACAATAAAAAAACAATAGCCAACAAACTTGCCATACTCATTATTATCAAAAACAGAATAGATCGATCATATTTTCTAAAATATTCGGATTGTTCAAACTATAAAGCACTACTCCTGCTTAGCCCATAAAAAAACCAGTCACAAAGACTGGTTTTATTAACAGGCATCGCGCTGCAATCACCGCGCCACAAAAACTGCCTTATTTTTTAGCTTCAACCCACTTGCCATCGATATAGAAAGCCGTCCAACCCGTGGCCTTTCCTTCCTTCTCTGACGAAACATACTGCTGCTTGGTCTTACGACTGAAGCGAACCTGGGTTTTGTTGCCTTCTTTATCCGTTACCGGCGCATCGGCCAAATAACGCAGTTTCTCCGGTAAGCGATCCTTAAAGCGTACTAATTCTTCCACCAACGGCGCGCGAGTTTCGCGGGATTTAGGGAAAGTGTTAGCCGCTAGGAATACGCCCGCTGCACCGTCACGTAATACAAAGTAAGCATCGGATTTTTCGCACGGTAATTCAGGGAGCGGAACCGGATCTTCTTTAGGTGGAGCCACTTCGCCGCTGCGTAAAATTTTACGCGTATTCTTACACTCATCGTTAGTACAGCCCATGTATTTACCAAAACGCCCTAATTTAAGGTGCATTTCAGAGCCACATTTCTCGCACTCAACGATTGGGCCTTCATAACCCTTAATGCGGAATTCACCTTCTTCTATCTCATAACCTTCGCAAGCCGGGTTATTACCACACACATGCAATTTACGGTGAGTATCGATAAGATAGCTGTCCATTGCGGTGCCACAAATCTGGCAGCGACGACGGGCGCGCAAGGCGTTAGTTTCCGCATCATCTCCTTCAAGAACGTTCAGTATTTCCGTTTCCGGCACCAGGTTAATGGTGGTTTTACAGCGCTCTTTCGGCGGTAAGGCATAGCCAGAACAGCCGAGGAATACGCCGGTGCTCGCTGTACGGATCCCCATTTGGCGGCCACAGGTCGGGCAATCAATGCTGGTCATCACCATCTGATTCGGGCGCATACCGCCGTCTTCAGGATCTTTTTCCGCGGTTTCCAGTTGCTCGCTAAATTCAGCAAAAAACTCGTCTAGTACCGCTTTCCACTCAGCCTGATCGTTGGCAACCTGATCCAAACCACTTTCCATACGCGCGGTAAAATCATAGTTCATCAGCTCGCGGAAGTTCTCTTCCAGACGATCGGTGACGATTTCACCCATTTTTTCCGCATAGAAACGACGGTTTTCCACTCGGACGTATCCACGATCCTGAATGGTAGAAATGATAGACGCGTAGGTAGAAGGACGACCAATACCGCGTTTTTCCAGTTCTTTAACCAAAGAAGCTTCGCTGTAACGCGCTGGCGGCTTGGTAAAGTGCTGGCTAGGAATCAGTTTTTGCAGATCCAGTTCGCTGCCGACCTCAATCACCGGTAAGGTGCGATCTTCATCGCCTTTACGCAATGCGGGCATGACTTTGGTCCAACCGTCAAAACGCAGAGTTCGCCCTTTGGCACGCAACTGATAATCACCCGCCTGCACCGTTAGCGTAGTGGAATCGTATTTTGCCGGCGTCATCTGACAGGCGACAAATTGACGCCAAATCAGCTGATACAGCTTCTGCGCATCCGCTTCCATGTCTTTCAACTGCTCAGCCAACACGTTGACATCCGATGGACGGATAGCCTCGTGAGCCTCTTGAGAGTTTTCTTTGCTGCTGTACTGATTAGGTGCTGACGGCAGGTATTTATCGCCGAAATTCTCGCCGATATAACCCCGCACCATGGTCAATGCATCCTGACTCAAATTAGTCGAATCGGTACGCATATAGGTGATATGACCCGCTTCATACAGACGCTGCGCCATCATCATGGTTTTCTTCACGCCAAAGCTCAAACGGGTACTGGCCGCCTGTTGCAAGGTAGACGTAATGAAGGGCGCACCCGGTTTGCTACTGGTCGGTTTATCTTCACGATCCAGCACTTTATAACGCGCAGTTTCAAGCAGCTTGAGCGCCGCATGAGTTTGTTCGCGATTAACCGGTTTGAAAGGTTTATTGTGCGCATGGGTGACTTCCATTTGAATTGGAACTTCACCTTTGGCCAATAGGTCAGCATGCAGCTCCCAGTATTCTTCAGGAACAAAGGCTTTAATATCCTTTTCGCGCTCAACCACCAAACGCACCGCTACGGATTGCACTCGCCCAGCGGATAAACCGCGAGCAATTTTTTTCCATAACAGTGGAGAAACCATGTAGCCCACCACGCGATCCATAAAGCGGCGAGCCTGCTGAGCGTTAACCCGGTTGATATTCAACTCACCTGGTTGATTAAACGCCTGCTGAATAGCATTTTTAGTAATTTCGTTAAAAACCACGCGACTGAAACGCTTGTCGTCACCGCCAATCACCTCCCGCAAATGCCAGGCAATAGCCTCTCCTTCGCGGTCAAGGTCGGTTGCGAGATAGATGTGGTCTGCGTTTTCCGCTAAGGCTTTTAGCTCGGCAACCACTTTCTCTTTGCCGGGCAGGATTTCATAATGCGCTTTCCAACCGTGATACGGGTCAACGCCCATACGATTTACCAGCGCAACCTTTTCGTCCTTTTTAACTTTCTTTTTGGGTTTGTCTTCTTTCTTGGTTTTATCTTCGGTTGAGTTAGCGCTCTTCTTGCTGGCTGAACCACTGGTCGGCAAATCACGAATGTGACCGACACTGGACTTAACCACGTAGTCATTCCCTAAATACTTATTAATAGTTTTGGCTTTTGCCGGGGACTCAACTATTACGAGAGCTTTACCCATAATTACCTTTACCTAAATTATTGCTTCTAAAAGAAGGTTTTTATCTCGCCATACCGCGGCATTCTGCATCTCTTTTTTATATTGCGGTACTTTTGCAGGAGATCAACATGTTTTTTGATCGGCGCCTCAACCCGACGATCCTAAAATCCGTATCAAACGCCTTCAAGATTTTTGTCTGCGCCCAGAGGCCAAGCCATTAATTCAGCCCAATTGCGTCAACAAAACCTTCCACCTAGTAGTATAAAATCCCACACTGTACCTGATAAAAACCGCTGCGCAACCTAATTAACTCGGAATCTTAATTTAGCCAATCCCTTAAGGTTAAACGTTTGTTCACTCGCATAAACCTTAGCCTGTTTGCGGATAAACGCTAACCCGCAGTAGAATAGCGACAGAAATTACCTTAGAGGGAGAAAGATAATGCACGGTGAAACAACCCCGATTCAACGTCAGGCATTACTGGCTGAAGCTAACGAAATAATCCAACAACACGAGGATTATTTGCACGGCATGGTGGCAACTGAAGTGGAGCAAAAAGGGCCGGTATTGGTTTTTCGCGGCGAATTCTTCCTAGATGAGGACGGGTTACCGACGGCAAAAACTACCGCCGTATTTAATATGTTTAAGCATTTAGCCCACGTGCTGTCGGCCAAATATCACCTGATTGATTAACCGCCGCTTTGCGGCATCTCAATTTTGCTAGGCACCATAAAACAACAGGGGGCATTAGCCCCCTGCTTTCTTCTATTTATTATCTGACATTTATTACCTGATACTGATTGCCAGGCAATTAGCCAATCTACTTACAGAAGTGGTTTCTCACCGCGCTGCCACCAGCGTAATAACAGGCGGTCGACGCTTTCTGCCGCACTACCGGTAAAACGGTCCATCAGACGTTTACGACGAGAATAACGCACGCCAATCACTTCGTGATTTTCCATCTCGGCAATCAGTAAATCATCGCTGGTGCCAATGGCATCAACCAGACCTTTTTCCTTTGCCTGAGTGCCAAACCAATGTTCTCCGGTTGCCACTGAATCAATATCCAGTGAAGGTCGTTGTTGATGCACAAATTGCTTAAACAGCGCGTGAGTTTCGTTCAGGTCTTCTCGGAATTTCTCGCGGCCCTGTTCGGTGTTCTCACCAAATAATGTCAAAGTGCGTTTAAATTCGCCGGCGGTGTGCAATTCCACATCAATATCATTCTTTTTCAATAAACGATGGAAGTTAGGAATTTGCGCAACAACGCCGATCGAGCCGATAATGGCAAAAGGTGCAGAAATAATGCGATCAGCGACACAAGCCATCATGTAGCCACCGCTAGCCGCCACTTTATCTACCGCCACCGTCAAACGCACGCCTGCATGGCGTAAACGTTCCAACTGGGACGCCGCCAATCCGTAACCGTGAACCACGCCTCCGGGGCTTTCTAACCGAAGCAACACTTCGTCTTGCGGCGTCGCCACCGCCAATACGGCCGAAATCTCTTCACGCAAAGAGGTCACCTCATGTGCATCAATACTGCCTTTGAAATCCAGCACATACAGGCAAGGTTTCACCGCAGCAATAGCACCGGCCTTGGCGCGTTCTTTTTTCAGCTTCAGATCGGCTTTTTGCTGCTTTTTAAATTCTTTGCTCCAGACTTTCCGTTCGGCGGATGACATACGCGCTAAACGCATTTCCCGCTGGGTTTCTCGATACTGCTCGCCAAGATCCTCCAGATTTAATTCACCCTTTGCACCTTGCTTACGTTGCCCAAGGCTTACCCCCAGCAGAACCAGCGCCCCAATAGCCACAACAACAGTGATAACCTTGGCTAGAAACAGCCCATACAGTGAAATTAACTCCACACATTCCGCCTTTCTTAATCAGTGTTGAAAGAGAGTATTTGCATTCTAGCGAACACCTGACTCGCCGTCTTGCGCAAATGATGAATTGCATTAGTTTCTCTTAAATATGAGAATGAATGTTATTCAGTAGCGGAAAAATGAAACGAAATCACCCCTAAATTGTTACAAACAAAAACATCTTCAAGGCATTTCCGATTGAAAATGCATTTTGTTTCAGGCATATAGGAGTAATGACTTTTTCTGATGCTCGCCATTTTCGCGCAAGATAGTCAGTAGGTTGAGCTTAGGTTCGATCGAGTTCCCTTCCGTTATCCTGCTTTGTTAACTGCCTGCTATCGCGCAAACCTGCCGATAGTGAGAGGATTTGTTATGCATTATCAACCTAAAAATGACCTTTTGACGCATCGAATCATTCTGGTAACCGGTGCCGGAGACGGCATTGGCCGCGAAGCCGCGCTAACCTACGCTCGCTACGGCGCACGCGTGATTTTGGTTGGCCGTACTGAAAGCAAATTGGAAAGTGTTAAGCAACAAATCGAGCAGTCCGGCGGTTTACCCGCCACGGTTCTGACACTGGATTTACTGCATGCTACCTCCGCCGATTGCCATCAGCTAGCGCAAAAAGTTGCTGAGGTAGTGCCTTATCTGGACGGCGTATTGCACAACGCCGGTTTGCTGGGCGAAGTGGTGCCAATGACTGAGCAAAACGTGCAGATTTGGCAAGACGTGATGCAGGTGAACGTCAACGCGACCTTTATGCTTACTCAGGCCTTACTGCCATTGTTGCTGAAAGCGGCTTCTCCTTCGCTGGTCTTTACCAGTTCCAGCGTTGGCCGCCAAGGGCGCGCCGGTTGGGGAGCCTATGCGGTTTCCAAGTTTGCTACCGAAGGAATGATGCAGGTCTTGGCCGAAGAGTATAAGACGACCAACTTACGGGTTAACTGCATCAATCCAGGCGGAACTCGCACCAAAATGCGCGCATCTGCTTTCCCGGAAGAGAACCCAAATAGCCTGAAAACACCGGCTGAAATCATGCCGCTTTATCTCTATTTAATGGGCGATGATAGCCGCCGCAAAACCGGCGTTAGCTTTGATGCACAGCCGGGACGCAAAGCTGGCGCTGCCGAGTAACCTGACCGTCAAGTCGCTTAAGGAAAGTATTCAACTATGTCTGACGATCGTCACCAACAGCGCCAACAGCGGCTGAAAGAAAAAGTAGATTCGCGCATCGCGGCGGCACAGGAAACGCGCGGTATTCTGATTGTGATGACCGGCAATGGCAAAGGTAAAACCACCGCCGCATTCGGTACTGTCACCCGCGCTGTTGGCCACGGTCTGCGCGCGGGTGTTATTCAGTTTATTAAAGGCGAATGGCCGAATGGCGAACGCAATCTGCTAGAGCCTCACGGCGTCGAATTTCAGGTTATGGCCACCGGTTTTACCTGGGATACGCAGAATAAAGCCACCGATACCGCTGCCTGTCAGGAAGTTTGGCAGCATGGATTACGGATGCTGGCAGACACCACGCTGGATGTGGTGGTGCTGGATGAACTGACCTATATGGTCAGTTACGGCTATTTAACGCCAGAAGAGGTTATTCAAGCGTTGAATAATCGCCCTGATCATCAAACGGTCATCATCACCGGGCGAGGTTGTCATCGCGATTTGCTGGAACTAGCGGATACCGTAAGCGAGTTACGGCCGGTTAAACATGCTTTTGACGCCGGAATTAAGGCGCAGCAAGGAATCGACTGGTAACACTACATTCGCTGTATGAATACGAGCATTGGGAAACCAATGGGAATAATCAGGCAGTAATTTGAAGACGATGGATGAAGAAGAAAATTTGCCGCAGTACAGAGACTGCGGCAATAAGGTTAACCGCTATTTTGATCCGCGTTTAGCGGGCGCGCCGCGGCGACCTGAAACCGGAGTGCTCGCAGATGGGGTATTACCCGCGTTCTGACGAGTCGAACCTTTACGTGCTGAACCTTGACGACCCGCAGTCTGCTGACGACCCGCCACTTCAGTGTGACGTTTTACCGCCCGACGAATCTGGTTGGCTTTCACACGGCGACGATCTTTTTCCACCGGCAGCTTGCTAACAGTTTCAACATCCAACTCAACCAGCTCACGCAGGTAGTTGGTGGCTTTCAAATCCAGCTCGGTCCAACCGCCTCGCGGTAAACCTTTAGGCAGATTGATATCACCGTAACGCACGCGAATCAGGCGGCTGACCTGTACGCCAACGGCTTCCCACAGACGACGAACTTCGCGGTTACGCCCTTCCGTCAGAGTAACGTTATACCACTGGTTCAAACCTTCCCCGCCCTGGAAGCTGATGGTGCGGAATGCGGCCGGGCCGTCTTCCAACTGTACGCCGCGGCTCAGTTGTTTGATTTTTTCATCATCAATCTGGCCAAAAACACGTACGGCATATTCACGTTCAACTTCGCGGCTTGGGTGCATCAGGCGGTTTGCCAGTTCACCATCGGTGGTGAACAACAGTAAACCTGAGGTGTTAACGTCCAAACGACCTACAGCGACCCAACGGGAGCCGCGTAGTTTAGGTAAACGATCGAACACCGTTGGACGTCCATCGGGATCGCTGCGGGTACACAGCTCGCCTTCCGGTTTGTAATAGGCTAAAACCCGGCATACCGCTTCTTCCGATTCAGTGATCGACAGAACGCGGCCATCCAGGCGAATTTTGGTGGACTGAGCCACTTCAACGCGATCGCCCAACTTTGCCACTTTGCCGTCAACGCTGACGCGGCCTTGTTGGATAATCCCTTCAATTTCACGGCGTGAACCATGACCGGCACGCGCCAGAACTTTCTGTAACTTCTCGCTCATTGAGCAACCTCTAATGTCGCCTTCACAGGCGTCGTGTTATATATTTTTATCAATCGCTTACCCCGAAACGAGCATAACCAACTGATTGGAATACATTTTAGAACTAAGCATGTCAATAAATCCGCCCTATAGGCAGCCACACAAGCCAGTCCGTGGTCGGTTATTTTACACTAATTTTCTGCCCAATGATTCTAATAAATATCGCCGTTGCACACCACATTCCTCTCTGCCGGTATCAGTCACCATAGCGATGGGCAAAATAACGTCTTATCTGCGTGAGTATGGGCTCAGGATAGAGGAGGAATGGGAAAACTATTGATGTTTAGTGGCCAAGATACGACCCGTTTAGAGGAAAAATATGAAAAATTATCGGGCTTGGACAAACGCCAAACCCGATAAATATGACCGTTTCAGGAAAATTATCGGAAAGGTCGGGCGTCACCTGCCCCTTCGCGAATCACTTCCGGCGCAGATTCGGTCAGATCGACAACCGTAGTTGGCTGCTGCCCAAGGGATCCACCGTGAATCACCAAATCCACCTGTTTGCCCAAATGATCCCGAATCTCTTCCGGATCGGATTCGGCAAAATCATTCCCCGGCAGCATAAGCGTCGTGGACATCAGAGGCTCACCCAATACGTCCAGCAGCGCCAGTGCAATGGGGTTGGACGGCACGCGCAGCCCTATAGTTTTACGTTTGTCATTCATCAGGCGCCGAGGCACTTCCTTGGTCGCCTTCAGAATAAAAGTATAGTTACCCGGTGTATTGTTTTTGATCAGACGGAAAGCGGTGTTATCTACGTAGGCGTAGGTAGACAATTCCGAGAGATCGCGGCAAACCAGAGTGAAGTTATGGTTACCATCGAGCTGACGAATACGACAAATGCGTTCCATCGCCGCTTTGTCTTCGAGACGACAGCCCAGCGCGTAGCCAGAATCCGTTGGATAAACAATCACACCGCCTTTGCGCAACACGTCTACGCTCTGATTAATTAAACGCGGCTGCGGGTTATCCGGGTGAATATAAAAAAATTGACTCATGACTCTACCTCATCTTTCAACGTGTCTTCGGTATGGCTGGCTTCTACGGGCCAATCACGCCACACCGGTTCCACCCCAGCGGGCAGCCACAATTTGCGGCCCAGCTCAATCCAAGAACAAGGCTGATGAAAATCAGACCCCTGGGATGCAAGTAAATGATAGTCGCGCGCATACTGCGCCAGCTGAGCTCGCTCGTGCGGTGCCTGCTGGCACTGAGCGACTTCCATTGCGTCTCCGCCTTGCTCGGCGAAATAAGCCAACAACCGTTTCAACCATTTGGTGGAAAGATCGTAACGACCAGGGTGCGCCATTACCGCCTGTCCGCCAGACTGATGAATGGCCTCAACCGCTTGTTCTATTGTACACCACTGCGCCGGAACGTAACCGGTCTTGCCTTTCGCCAGATATTTTTTAAATACCTGACCGACGTTCGACGCTAATCCCAACTCCACCAGATAACGTGCAAAATGGCCGCGCGTCACCTGCCCGCCGCTGGCCAGTCGGTTCGCCCCTGCCCAAGCGTCAGGAATACGTGCTTTCTCCAGACGAACGCTGATTTCCATCGCTCGCTGATGGCGGTGATCTGACTGCTGTTGCAGCAAACCGCAAATCGCAGGATGGCTGATATCGATATTCAGCCCGACAATATGAATTTCATGATTTTCCCACAGCGTTGAGATTTCCACCCCGTTAATCAACCGTAGCGCTAACCCTTGCTCGTCTATAGCGTGCACCGCTTCGGCCAGTCCAGCTGTGGTGTCATGGTCAGTTATTGCCAATACCCCCACCCGCATGGATGCCGCACGCGCCACCAATTGTGACGGCGTTAATAACCCATCAGAGGCAGTGGTATGGCTATGGAGGTCATACAGGGTAAAAGCGGTCGGTTCAATTGTGGTGTCAGTCAAAGCTAGGGTCCGAATCAGTCTGGGCGGCCTATCATAACCGCTAACCCGCCGCAGATGTTAACCAATCTTAACAAAGGCATGTGGGTGGATGAAAAAGCACGTTAAAAAACAATATTAAGGGGTTGACAGCAATCTCTAGAACTAGTTTACTAGTACACGAGTTCACTTGCAGAGCGAATAACTCGGTTGAGCAATAGCAAACCGCTATCGAAGAAAATTCCTCAGTGCAAGGCAATCAGTAACAACGGTAATAAAAGTATAAGTAATAACGATCAAACAGTAGCGAGAAAACGGTAGTGCGGACAGCGGTAAGCTGACCCAGCCCCATAAACTGAATGCAATCATAAAGAGACTGATGATGAACAAATATATGACTTCTCTACTTCGTTGGTGGCATAGCTCCCTTTCTCGGGCGGTGTAATCACGCATATCAGTCATCAGACCATGCAGATTGCTTCAGCCCGCTCACCCGCGGGCTTTTTTATGGACAGAATTAGGGTTAAATCAATGCAAACAGTACGCCCCACATTAAAGCTACTCACGGCTGAAGCCTGTTATCGTGACGACCCGACCGCCCTTTTCCATCAGCTGTGCGGCGCTCGTCCGGCAACGTTGCTGCTGGAATCCGCCGAGATCACCAGCAAACAAAATCTGAAAAGCCTGCTGGTGGTTGATAGCGCACTACGCATCACCGCGTTAGGTCCTCAGGTCAGCATTCAGGCACTGAGTCGCAACGGCGCGGCGCTGCTGCCACTGCTGGATGCGGCGCTGCCCGATCAAGTCAAAATCGAAGTTCGTCCTATTGGTCGCGAGCTCACCTTTCCGCCGATCAACGATATGCAGGACGAAGATTCCCGCCTACAGGCGCTGTCGGTATTTGACGCGTTACGTCAGTTATTAACGCTAGTAGAAACACCGGCCGACGAACGCGAAGCCATGCTGTTAGGCGGTCTGTTTGCCTACGATTTGGTCGCCGGATTTGAAGACCTGCCGCCGCTGCGCCAGGAGCAACGCTGCCCGGATTTTTGTTTCTATCTGGCAGAAACTTTGCTGGTACTGGATCACCAGAACCGCACTACCCGTTTACAAGCCAGTCTGTTCACGCCAGATGCCGAAGAACAATACCGTTTACAGCAACGCCTGAACCAATTGGTGCAGCAAATGCAGCAGGTTCCGCAGCCGATTCCAGCGGTCTCCGTGCCAGAAATGGCGCTGCGTTGCAATCAGTCCGACGAGGAATACTGTCAGGTGGTCAGCGGCTTGCAACAGGCGATTCGCGCCGGAGAAATTTTCCAGGTGGTACCTTCACGCCGCTTCTCTCTGCCTTGTCCCTCGCCTCTGGCTGCCTATCAAACGCTGAAAGACAGCAATCCCAGCCCTTACATGTTTTTTATGCAGGACAACGAATTTGCTCTGTTCGGCGCATCGCCGGAAAGCGCCTTGAAATACGACGCAGACAGTCGCCAGATCGAAATTTACCCCATTGCTGGAACCCGCCCGCGCGGTCGTCGTGCCAACGGCGAGCTGGACCGAGATCTGGACAGTCGCATCGAGCTGGAAATGCGTACCGACCATAAAGAGCTGGCGGAGCATCTGATGCTGGTGGATTTGGCACGTAACGATTTGGCGCGAATTTGCGAGCCAGGCAGCCGCTACGTCGCGGATTTAACCAAAGTGGATCGCTATTCCTTCGTGATGCATCTGGTTTCCCGCGTTGTCGGCGCGCTACGCCACGATTTGGACGTTCTCCATGCTTATCAGGCCTGTATGAATATGGGCACCTTAAGCGGCGCCCCCAAAGTTCGCGCCATGCAGCTTATTGCCCAAAGCGAAGGCACTCGACGCGGCAGCTATGGCGGGGCCGTCGGTTACTTTACCGCACACGGTGATTTGGATACCTGCATTGTTATTCGCTCGGCTTACGTCGAAGACGGCGTAGCGACGGTACAGGCCGGTGCAGGTGTAGTTCTGGATTCCATCCCGCAGGCCGAAGCCGATGAAACCCGTAACAAAGCGCGAGCGGTATTACGCGCTATCGCGACCGCTCATCAGGCAAAGGAGATTTTCTAATGGCCGATATTTTACTGCTCGACAACATTGACTCCTTTACCTACAACCTGGTGGATCAACTTCGCGCCAGCGGTCATAACGTGGTGATTTACCGCAACCAGATCGCCGCCGACACCATTATCGAGCGCTTGCAACATATGTCTCAGCCGGTGCTGGTGCTTTCACCCGGCCCCGGTGCGCCAGCGCAAGCAGGTTGTATGCCGGAATTATTGCAGCGCCTACGCGGTCAACTTCCCATTATCGGGATTTGTCTGGGACATCAAGCCATTGTGGAAGCCTACGGCGGTCACGTAGGTCAAGCGGGGGAAATCCTGCACGGTAAAGCCTCGGCGATTGAGCACGATGAACAAGGTATGTTCGCCGGTATGCCGAATCCGCTGCCGGTCGCCCGCTACCACTCATTGGTCGGCAGCCATATTCCCACCGAACTGACGGTTAACGCGCATTTTAACCAAATGGTAATGGCGGTGCGTCACGATGCTCATCGAGTTTGCGGCTACCAGTTCCATCCGGAATCTATTTTAACCGCTCAGGGCGCTCGTTTACTCGAGCAAACTCTGGCCTGGGCTTTGGCGTAATGTTTAAGGAACTCATCATGCAAAATTTATTTGAAAAACTGTTCCGCGCCGAGCCACTGACTCAGCAGGAAAGCCAGCAATTATTTACCGCCATCGTGCGAGGCGAGCTGGAACCTAGCCAACTGGCGGCGATTTTAATCAGCATGAAAGTCCGCGGGGAAACGCCGGCAGAGATCGCCGGAGCAGCACAGGCGCTACTGGCCGACGCGCAGCCATTCCCTCGCCCGGATTACGCCTTTGCCGATATCGTCGGCACCGGCGGCGACGGGACCAACAGCATTAATATCTCCACAGCCAGTGCCTTTGTGGCTGCTAGCTGCGGGATGAAAGTAGCCAAACACGGCAACCGCAGTGTGTCCAGCCGTTCTGGCTCCTCGGATTTGCTGGCAGCCTTCGGCATTCGTTTGGATTTGACCGCCGAGCAATCTCGTCAGGCGCTGGATGAATTAGGGGTTTGTTTCCTGTTCGCACCGCAGTATCACACCGGTTTCCGCCACGCGATGCCGGTACGTCAACAGCTAAAAACTCGCACCCTGTTTAACGTGCTGGGCCCGTTGATAAACCCGGCGCGCCCACCGCTGGCGCTGATCGGGGTATATAGCCCGGAATTGGTGTTGCCGATTGCCGAAACGCTGCGAGTGCTGGGTTACCAACGCGCGGCAGTGGTTCACGGTGGAGGAATGGATGAAGTGGCCATCCACGCGCCCACTCAGGTAGCGGAACTGAAAAACGGTGAGATCCAAACTTATCAACTGACGCCGGAAGACTTTGGTCTATCAACCTATCCGCTGGCGTCCTTGCAAGGCGGCGCGCCGGAAGAAAATCGTGACATTCTGGCAAGGTTGTTACAAGGTAAAGGTGAACCTGCCCACGCGGCGGCGGTAGCGGCTAACGTGGCGCTATTGCTGAAATTAAACGGGCAGGAGGATTTACGTCAAAACGCACATCAGGCTCTGGAAATGATTCATAGCGGCAAAGCTTTTGAGCGAGTTAGCGCACTGGCAGCAAGAGGATAGATCATGCAGGAAACGGTACTTCACAAAATTGTTCGCGACAAAGAAATCTGGGTCGCCGCACGTAAGCTACATCAGCCGCTGTCCAGCTTCCAACATTTGGTTACGCCAAGTCAACGCAGCTTCTATCAGGCGCTGCAAGGGGATAAAACCGTTTTTATCCTGGAATGCAAAAAAGCGTCGCCCTCCAAAGGAGTGATTCGCGAGAATTTCAATCCGGCGGAGATAGCCGGGGTTTACGCCAACTATGCTTCGGCCATTTCAGTGCTGACTGATGAAAAATATTTTCAAGGCAGCTTTGATTTTCTGCCTCTGGTCAGCGCGGCGGTCACTCAGCCGGTGCTGTGTAAAGATTTTATTATCGAAGAATATCAAATTCTTCTGGCGCGTTTTTATCAGGCCGATGCGGTATTGCTGATGCTATCGGTCTTGGACGACCAACGCTATCTGGCGCTAGCCGCTGTCGCTCACAGCCTGAATATGGGCGTGCTGACCGAAGCCAGTAATGAAGAAGAGCTGGAACGAGCAGTTAAACTGGAAGCCAAAGTAGTGGGTATCAACAACCGCGATCTGCGCGACCTGTCTATCGACCTGAATCGCACCAAACAGCTGGCTCCTCGCCTGCCAGCCGGCGTCACGGTAATTAGCGAATCCGGTATTAATACTTATCAACAGGTGCGAGAACTGAGCCAGTTTGCCAACGGTTTCCTGATTGGCAGCGCTTTGATGTCAGAACCAAACCTGAATGCCGCAGTGCGTCGGGTGTTGCTCGGGGAAAACAAAGTTTGCGGCCTGACTCGCCCGCAAGACGCTGCAGCCGCCTATAGCGCTGGCGCAGTGTACGGCGGATTGATTTTCGTCGGCAGTTCCCCTCGCTATATTGATATGGCACAGGCCCGCACCGTCATCAGCGCCGCGCCGCTGAAGTATGTCGGCGTATTCCGTGACGCCAAGCTGGAAACCGTGCAGCAAAGTGTCGAAGTGCTGGCATTAGCGGCAGTTCAGTTACACGGTAACGAAGATCGGGACTATATTCAGAAGCTACGGGAATGGCTACCGGCAAGCTGCCAGATTTGGAAAGCGGTTAGCGTCGGCGATTCCCTGCCCGCCCGCGATATCCCCAATGTGGATCGTTATGTGCTGGACAACGGCGCGGGCGGCAGCGGCCAACGCTTTGACTGGTCGGTTTTGAAACAACAGCCGTTGGATAATGTGCTGCTAGCAGGCGGCCTGAATGCCGAAAACTGTGCAACTGCCGCTACCCTTGGCTGTGCCGGACTGGATTTTAATTCCGGCGTAGAAGTGGCTGGCGCAGCCGGAATTAAAGATCCGCACAAGATTGCTGCAGCGTTCCAGACTTTACGCGCTTATTAGAATAGCTTTGCTATTGGTAAACCCGATAAACCAACGAATAACGGACAGGATAATGACCAAACTTAACCCCTACTTTGGTGAATTCGGCGGTATGTATGTGCCGCAGATTCTGATGCCAGCATTGGTACAACTGGAAGAAGCTTTTATCAGCGCCCAGTTGGACCCTGAGTTTCAGGCACAATTTCATGATTTGTTAAAAAACTACGCCGGTCGCCCAACGGCTCTGACCCTGTGCCAGAATCTGACAGAAGGCACCAATACCAAGCTGTATCTGAAGCGCGAAGACCTGCTGCACGGTGGTGCGCATAAAACCAACCAGGTATTAGGGCAAGCCTTGCTCGCCAAACGCATGGGCAAAACTGAAATCATCGCCGAAACCGGTGCCGGTCAACACGGCGTAGCGTCGGCGCTGGCTTGCGCCCTGTTGGGCCTGAAATGCCGCATTTATATGGGTGCCAAAGATATTGAACGTCAGTCACCGAACGTCTTCCGTATGCGCCTGATGGGGGCGGAAGTGATCCCAGTACACAGCGGCTCCTCTACTCTAAAAGACGCCTGCAACGAAGCGTTGCGCGATTGGTCAGGCAGCTACGAAAAGGCTCACTATATGCTGGGCACCGCTGCAGGCCCGCACCCTTACCCGACTATCGTCCGTGAATTCCAGCGCATGATTGGCGAAGAAACCAAAGCGCAGATTCTGGCGCGCGAAGGTCGTCTGCCCGACGCCGTTCTCGCCTGCATCGGCGGCGGATCCAACGCCATCGGAATGTTTGCCGATTTTATCGATGAAGAAAATGTTGGGCTGATCGGCGTGGAACCCGCCGGTCACGGTATCGAAAGTGGTCAGCACGGCGCTCCGTTAAAACATGGTCGCGTTGGCATCTACTTCGGTATGAAATCACCGATGATGCAGACTTCCGAAGGTCAGATCGAAGAGTCCTACTCTCTTTCCGCCGGTCTGGACTTCCCTTCCGTCGGGCCACAGCACGCATATCTCAACAGCATTGGTCGCGCGGAATACGTTTCCGTCACTGACGATGAAGCGCTGGAAGCTTTTAAGGCGCTCTCTCGTAAAGAAGGCATTATTCCAGCGTTGGAATCCTCCCACGCATTGGCCTATGCCCTGAAAATGATTAAAGCAGCGCCAGAGAAAGAACAGATTCTGGTAGTGAATCTCTCTGGCCGCGGTGATAAAGACATTTTCACCGTTCACGATATTTTGAAAGCACGGGGAGAAATTTGATGGAACGCTATCAGCAACTTTTCAAACAACTGGATGCACGTAAAGAAGGCGCATTCGTTCCCTTTGTGCAGCTGGGCGATCCATCGCCAACCCAATCATTGGCGATCATTGATACATTGATTGCTGCCGGTGCCGATGCTCTCGAATTAGGTATTCCTTTTTCCGATCCTTTGGCTGATGGCCCAACGATTCAAAATGCTGCCCTGCGAGCCTTTGCCGCCGGAGTCACCCCGACCCAGTGTTTTGAAATGCTGGCGGAAATTCGCAAAAAACACCCGAATATTCCTATCGGCCTACTGATGTATGCCAATTTGGTCTTCACCAAAGGCATCGATAATTTCTATCAGCGCTGTGCTGAAGTCGGCGTGGATTCAGTATTAATCGCCGATGTTCCTTTTGAAGAATCAGCGCCTTTCCGCGCCGCCGCTCTGCGCCACGGTATCGCGCCGATCTTTATCTGCCCGCCTAACGCCAGTGATGACCTGCTGCGGGAGATTTCTTCCCACGGTCGCGGCTACACTTACTTACTATCCCGCGCAGGCGTCACCGGCACAGAAAACCGGGCGCAGCAACCGCTCAATCATTTGCTGGATAAACTGCATGAATACCACGCGGCTCCGGCACTGCAAGGGTTCGGAATTTCCGATCCTGAACAGGTAAAAGCCTCGCTGGATGCCGGTGCCGCTGGTGCTATTTCCGGTTCGGCCATTGTGAAAATTATCGAAAACAATCTGGCGCAACCTGCAGAAATGCTGGCGCAGCTATCTCGATTTGTCAGTAAAATGAAGGCCGCCACTCGCCGTTAATACTGCATGCCCGGTCCGTCAGATCGGGCATTATTTATGTTTAATGAGTCTCTTTTCACACCAAATTGCCTGCACTAATTTGCTCAATCACTATTCATAATCAATACTTAACTGCACACGCGAACGATCAATTGCCCAACGCCGAATCACTTCGGCGGTACTGATGGTATTGAGCGTGTCGTTATTCTTGGCTCAACATTATTTTCTTCTCAACACAATTACCGCTTTAACACGATTAAGGTTTCAGCTATTAACGCTGTAGCGAACGTTCTTTTAACATTGGCAGGACATGGAGAGTAACTTATGAAGCTATTTAAAACCCTTTCAGCCTTATGTATTGCCGCCGTGATGGCGTTAGCCGTATCCGCCTGTGCTCCGACGGCTAAAACCGAAGGCACCGGGGGTTATGTAGATGACACCGTGATTACCACGAAAGTAAAAACCGCGTTATTGGGTGAGAAGAACCTAAAATCGACTCAAATTAGCGTTGAAACCTTTAAAGGCAGGGTACAGTTGAGCGGCTTTGTCAGCTCCAGCCAGGAAGCCGATCGCGCCGTACAGATTACCCGCACCGTACCCGGTGTCAAATCTGTAGCAAACGATATGAGAATTCGATAATTAATATGCGTCTTAGTCAGTCATCATCATTATAAGAAAAAGGAGGCGCTCAGTGCGCCTCCTCTGTTTTGTGCCATATGGCTCAGCTGAATTAGAAGCGGTAACCCGCGCCGAACATGAATACCCAAGGGTCCAGACGGGTATTGATCGTGTGCTCTTCCCCCGCCGCTTTGAATTTCACGTCAGTTTCAATATTCATCCACCAAACGGACATGTTCAGCATCCAGTTTTCGCTGACCATATAATCCAGACCCGCCTGCCCAGCGATACCCCAGGAATCTTTCACGCTCAAATCCGTCAGACCCGCTTCGCTACCGGTATTATTGAATTTTTGATCAAAGAAAGTGGTGTAGTTCAGACCCACGCCTAAATAAGGACGCAGTTTGTCCTGTTTGTCGCCAAAGTAATATTGCGCCATCAAGGTTGGCGGCAATTGTTTGACTTCAGCGATATTGCCCATCGCGCCCAAACCAATTTTATGGCGGAAAGGCGTCGCAGCCAGTAATTCCACCCCGATGTTGTCCGTAACCAGATAACTGAAAGTCAGGCCCAGTTGGGTATTGTTGTCAGCGCTGAAAGAACCTTGCCCCAATACGTCATCTGAACCGGCATTTGGCCGTACCGTTGCCGTACCCGCGCGGAAAATGTAATCACCTTCCTGATGAGCAGATGCCAGAGACGGAGCCAGAGTTGCCGCAGCCAGTAATAACAAACATACCTTTTTCATTATCCATTCCATTTGTATGGTTTATCGTGAGGCAGAATATACCTATAAATGCGTGGTTGTGATCCAATCCGGATCACAACTTTTAACGTCGTTTTAAAAAATAACATTTTACGTAAGGTTATTTAATTCCTTAAAAACGTTGGAATTGATCTGAATCAAGAAAGGGGTAAATGGTTCATTTGTTGCCGTCTGTTAAATAACCATTGATTCCTCAGGGTGAGGTGGGTAATGCTGTCAGACGTTGTGAGTTGTGTGAATTCGTGATCGGTTGGCTGTCCTATATTCTTTATTTATACAGGAGCGAATGAGTTCAAGATGAGCGCTGTTATCAACCCTTGTATTAGCTGTGGCGCATGCTGCGCCTATTTTCGTGTTTCTTTCTATTGGTCTGAAGCGGCCAGCGGTCAAGGTTCAGTGCCCAATGACCTGACTGAGCAAGTCACCCCTTTTATTAGCTGCATGAGCGGTACTAACTGCAAATCGCCGCGCTGCGTCGCCCTAGAGGGTGACATCGGCCAACGGGTCACCTGTAGCATTTATCCGGATCGCCCCACTCCCTGCCATGAATTTTCCTATTCTGGTGAAAATAACCAACGCAATGAATCCTGCGATCGGGCCAGAGCCTATTACGGCTTACCACCGTTACCCGTTGAAGAATTTGAGCAATTGGCCGTCGAGGAAATAGGCAGCCTGTTGATCACAGGATCACAGAACGCGCATAACAGGGTATAATCCTTCCCTGAAAGTTATTTTTATCGATTATCCCAAGGAGCCTTCATGCCTATCACGGCGAACACTCTGTACCGTGACAGTTTTAATTTCTTTCGCAATCAGCTCGCCGCCATTCTGTTATTGGCGTTATTGACTGCGTTTATTACCGTCATGCTGAATCAGGCGTTTATTCCTGATGCAGACCAATTGTTGATTTTGAATGCTGGTGATACGGATATCGCTTCTTCAAGCACCATGGGAATTCGCGAAATGGTGTCGCAAATGACGCCAGAACAGCAAATGGTGCTGCTCAAAGTCTCTGCGGTGGCAACCTTCTCCGCACTGATCGGTAATCTGCTGCTGGTTGGTGGAATGCTGACGCTGATTTCTGCCGTCTCACAGGGTGGTCGAATCAGCGCATTGCAGGCTGTGGGGCTCTCCTTGCCGATCCTGCCGCGTCTGCTGCTATTGCTGTTTATCTGTACCCTACTGATTCAATTGGGTCTGGCGCTGTTTATTGTGCCGGGCGTGGTGATTGCGGTCGCGGTATGTCTGGCTCCAGTGATGGTCGCCAACGAAAAAATCGGCGTATTTGCGGCAATGAAAGCCAGTGCCAAATTGGCCTTTGCTAACGTGCGCTTGGTGATTCCGGCGTTAATGTTGTGGCTAGCAGCCAAGCTGATTTTGCTGTATCTGGCCGGTCACCTTGCCGCGCTGCCACCGGCTATTGCCACCGTGGTACTGAGCACCCTGAGCAACTTGGTCTCGGCACTGCTGCTGGTTTATCTGTTCCGCTTATATATGTTGTTGCGTAAAGCATAACGTCATCATAGAGAAACCGAAAAGGGCCGCTCAGGCCCTTTTTTATTGCCAATGTTCTGGCAAACGAACGAGAAAACCGCAAGTCGAGGTGGGAGAAACACGGCAGTCAGTCATAGGCCGCCTCGCTTCACGCCCAGCAATTTATTCAAGACGATCCTTCCAGTTGCTCCGCTTCGGTTCGTTCCTCAACCCGTTGTTTACTTTGAATCAGCTTGAGTGCCAGATACAAATCCGGTACCAAAATCAGATCGTTATCCTGACTTCTTAAGCGATTCAAGCGGAACCAACGCGTTAACTCAGTGCGACGCCCGGCCAATACCAGTTTGACATTGCGCTGTTTTAAGTCTCGCTTTAGCTCATCAATAGCCGCCAACACGCTGATATCGGCGTAGGTGAAACTGGCAACCGCGTCTATCACCACCCAATCGGCCTGATGTGGCGTTGAGTCTACTAAGTTAAGGATGCGGCGCTTAAAGTAAGCTACGTTGAAATAGGTTAACGGCGAGTTGAAACGATAAATCATCACTCCCGGCACTGCTTTAATGCCATTATTGTTACCCATAGAGTGAATCATACCTTCTGAGTTCACCCCCAACATCTGCTCCGTCGGGCGGAAAACCGTACGTAAAAACTGCAGTAACCCCAGTAAGACCGCTAACCCAATCCCGCCGATAACCCCCACCAGCACTACGCTGCCAAAGGTAAAAATCGCCAAACTGAAAGCCTGCGTATTTCTTTTCCGCAGTTGCCAGATGCCTTTGAAACTCAGTAATGACCACGCGGCGTAGATCAACACCACGCCCAAGGCAGCTACAGGGATAAACTGCAACGGCGCGGTGAGGAAAAATAGCACCAACGCAATGGCTAGCGCGGCAATTATCGACACCAATTGGCTCTTGCCGTGGTTGGCATCGTTAACCGCGGTACGAGTGCTGGCTCCGCTGATGGCAAAGCCCTGCGATAGCGCCGAAACGATGTTAGTCACGCCTAAAGCGCGCAGTTCAACGTCTGCATCGACCTCGTAACCGTTTTTGGTAGCAAAACTGCGCGCCGTCAGCATCATACTAACGAAGCTGACTACCGCGAGGTTAAGCGCCGGGATCACCATATCTCGCAGCAAGCCCGGCTTGAATTCCGGCCAACTGACTATCGGCAAGCCGCCATTAAAACCACCCACCGCTTCCACGCCAAACTGCTGTAAGCCACCGGCCCAGGTCACAAAAGTCGCGATTACGATAGCCAGCAGCGGTGCCGGCCAGTTGGGACGCGCCCATTTCACGCCGAATAGAATGGCAAAAGTCAGGATAGAAATCGCCAGCGTCGGTAAATGGCTGTTAAGAATATTGTGCGGCAGCGCCAGCACCCGTTCTATTAGCTGCGGCGGCCGGGTCATAAAACCAAACACTTTGCCCAACTGATCGACAATAATGGTAATTGCCACGCCATTTAACAAACCGGTCAGAATCGGTCGCGACAGCAAATCCGCCAGCGCGCCCAGCTTGAACCGGCTGGCCACCAGACACCAGCTCCCCATCATCAACGTCATCATGATAGTTAACTGCCAATGAACCTCTTTGTTTCCTGCTGCCAACGGCGCTACCACCGCCGCGATTACTGCACAGGTTGCCGCATCCGGGCCGACAATTAACTGTCTGGAAGAACCGAAAAAAGCATAGGCAATCATCGGCAAAATACAGGAATATAGCCCCACCGCCGCGCTCACGCCGGTTAGCTCGGCATAAGCAATGGCAATAGGCAACGCCACCGCAGCCACCGATAGACCCGCGCGAATATCCGGTTTTAACCATTCACGCTGGTAGGCCATTAGCAGGGTTAATCCCGGCATCCAATAACGGAGCGATTTCCTCAGCATTTATTCTTCTCTACCTCTAAATCAATAGTCTCAGTCCATCATGCTGAGTTCTACGACAACTGGCAACTGCCAGATAGGTTAATCGTAAGTTTCTGCAAATAACGCTGGCAGCCCGCGCATTCCGGCTGATAATTAGGGATAATAACGATTTGCCCACTGTACCCTCACACCGCTGAATCCGGTATAGTCACCTGATGTACAGAAAATGGATTGATTAATGAAGCAACTTTTAGATTTCCTACCGCTGGTCGTCTTCTTTATATTTTATAAGATGTACGACATTTTCGTCGCCTCAGGCGCACTCATCGTCGCAACATTGTTAGCTTTGGCTATAAGTTGGGTGATGTACCGTAAGGTCGAGAAAATGACCTTGATCACCGCCGCCATGGTTGTGGTATTTGGTTCACTGACTCTGGCCTTCCATAGCGACCAGTTTATTAAGTGGAAAGTCACGGTAATTTACGTTCTGTTCGCCGGCGCTTTACTGATCAGCCAGTTAGTCCTGAAGAAACCCTTGATTCAGCGCATGCTGGGCAAAGAGTTAACCCTGCCGGATAGCGTATGGTCGCGACTGAATCTGGCCTGGGCGATGTTTTTCCTGCTCTGCGGTCTGGCGAATATCTATGTCGCTTTCTGGTTGCCACAGGATATCTGGGTAAACTTCAAAGTATTCGGTTTAACCGCATTAACCCTAGTTTTTACCCTGATAAGCGGCGTGTATATTTATCGCCATATGCCAGCAGAACAAAAAAAATCCTAAAATTGATTTGATGCTCGCCCGCCGTTCTGGGCGAGCCATTATTGTATGAATTTACTTTTTATAAGAAGACAGAGATGACTCAGCAACTTTTACCCAACGGGGAATTGGTACTTCGTACCTTGGCAATGCCAGCCGACACCAACGCGAACGGCGATATTTTTGGCGGCTGGCTGATGTCACAAATGGATATTGGTGGAGCTATTCAGGCGAAAGAAATTGCTCACGGTCGAGTAGTGACGGTACGAGTGGACGGCATGACTTTCCTCAAACCAGTGGCCGTCGGCGATGTAGTTTGCTGCTACGCCCGTTGCATTAAAACTGGCCGCAGCTCCATCGTGGTGAATGTCGAAGTGTGGGTCAAGAAAGTCTCATCAGAACCTATTGGTCAGCGTTATCGCGCTACCGAGGCGGTATTTACCTACGTGGCCGTCGATGATGAAGGCAAATCTCGCCCACTGCCTGCAGGAAAGATTAATTTTGAAGTGGGTTCCGGGCAGTAATCATTTTCCACTGCTTTTTAACTTCAGTTTCTACAGTGTGAAAGGGTCGCTGAAGCGACCCTTTTTAATGTGACATAGATGCTGACTTAGATACCGCACAACCTTATGACAGGCCGAACCTATGGGAAATAACCCCATCAGTTCATTTCCATATCACCGCCAATCTTGAACACAATGGTGGTGACATAATTTTTTGCCGCTACAGCCTCAAAGCGCCATTTCCTCATCACCTGTTTAACTTCTCGTTCAAAAGTATTACGCGGTGTGGCTTCTAATATACGCACGTTGGTCACGCGACCATTTTCATCAATGTCATATTGCACTTTAACCGAACCTTCCACGCCTAACGCCAGTGCGCGCGCCGGATAAGTCGGTTTAGCCTTACTCAGCGCTTTAGGGCCGGCTGTGTTAGAAGTGCCTGGCACCGAGGCTGGCGGTGCAGACTTCACCGGTGCCGCTTGGGTCACCGCGGTCGGCTCATCGGATTTAAACAGAGATTCCGTTGGCGGTTGCTCGATTTTCTTCACGTCCGGTTTTTTCACTTCTTTCTTCACCGGTTTCGGCTTGGGTTTCGGCTTAACCACTTCCTTTTTCACTGGCTCAGGTTTAGGCAAAGGCACCGGCTCTGGCAAAACTTCAGGTTCTGGCTGGGTTTCCTCAACTACTGGCTCCGGCTGACTTTCAGGTTCGGCTGCCGCTGGCTGCGGAGCAGCAAAAGTGGCGACATTGACCATCGTCACTGCAATCGGTGCATCTTCAATTTCAGGTTGTTTATTTATTTCCTCGACGGAGACATAAAGCAATGCAGCAATAACGCTGCCGTGCAACCCGAGAGAAAATGCTACTGGCCATGTAAGCCGACGAACCGAGAAAAGTTTTTTTAGCTGCATAGTGATTCAATATCCTCTGATGCCGCCAAGTTTAAATGCAAATAGCAATCATATTCAATAAGCAATGGCAAACAATTGCTTCAATCGGCACTAAATGATGTTTTTACCTGCGATCTCAGAGTGATAAAACTTTCTGTTGACAGTTAATTATCATTTTATTTCAGCACTGATAACCTGCCATTATCGAGCGAGTGAAAACAAATAACCGAAACGCCGTTCGCGGGTTGAATTTATTCACTGAACATGGTCAGATGAATATTCTGATTACTACTCTTTTATCGGTCTGATTTTTAAGGTGAAACGATGCTTTATTTAATTTTCTCAACCGATGTACCCGATTCTCTGACACAGCGTTTGTCCGTACGCCCCGCCCACTTAGCGCGCTTGCAAACCCTACGGGATCAGGGACGTTTATTAACCGCAGGTCCTAATCCGGCTATCGACAGTAATGACCCAGGTGCCGCGGGTTTCAGCGGTTCAACGGTTATTGCAGAATTTGAAAGTCTGGCAGAAGCTCAGGCTTGGGCAGAACGCGATCCCTATGTGGCGGCCGGTGTTTATCAATCGGTGATCGTGAAACCTTTTAAACAAGTATTTTGATGAGTATTTGAATTTACCGGCGGATCAAATCGACATATTAAATGTGTGGCCTATTGGCTGACGCTGATTTAAAAGTCATTTCTTTCGCCCATATAATATATGTGGGAAATTAACTTTTTCAGTCTTACTCTCCGTTAATTCATTATATCAATTTAATTAACTGTATTTTTTCTTACTGAAATAAAGTAATCAATATAAACCCTGATTAAATATCATTCATATCTTGCTGATTAACTGTGCGATGAATAGAGCAGTGCAGCCCGTGTATGCAAGTCATGGCGTATACTAATCTGGGTCTCATCGATAACCGCTGTTCTGATGAGACCCTCAATAAAACTATTTCTTCACAATCAGGGCTTGTTGAATGGCATCGGCCAGTGGCGCTAGCCACTCGACAGCGTGCTTCATATCGTCATTTACTCGCGAATAAGCCGCTCCTTCGCTGGCCCCAACCGACTGTTTAATAATTTCTAAGGCTGCCTGTACCGCCAATAGTCGCTGTTTTTGCTGATCGCTTGGGATATTCCCAGAACCAAAGTAATTATCTAACATTCGAGCCTCCTTTGTTACACCGCCACAGTTGGTCAGGATCTCGCGAACACGGCCTGCATAACTTTCCCCCTAATTCTGTCGGGCAGAATTAGCCAGCCATTCACGTTTTAGTTGCGCATAAATAAGTTCATCGCCCCACACGCCGTTAAAACAGTCGTTTTGTATCAGATGCGCTTCTTTGCGCATACCCAAACGCTCGACCACATTTATCGAGCCGATATTCAATGCATCCAGCCGGGCAAAAATACGGTGACATCCATGTTGGGTAAAGCCGATATTCAACATGGCCTGAACCGCCTCAGTGGCAAAGCCCTGCCCGCCAAACTTTGGATTAAATATATAGCCGACCTCTGCCTGAGCGGCCGATTTATTAGACAGCTTAAACAATACTTCGCCAATATGCTCACCGGTATCCACGCGCTCAACGGCCAACGTCAAGGTATCTCCTTCTTCCTGAAAACGGCATTCAGCGGCCCGCAGTAAATTTGCCCGAAGAGTGGCATCATCCGCCGGCGCGCAATAGAGATAACGATAAACAGACGCCAGTGAGTGATAGGCCTGATAAGAAGGGAAATCATCTGGAGTAAAGCGTCGTAGCAGAAGTCTTAAGGTTTTAATCGGTAATTGCATTGATATCCTTGGATGTTGTTTCCACTCTATCTGGCGTTATTGGCAGCTGCCCACAGTGTCTGCCAATAACCGTATTTGTGTGAAAACAAAATGTCAGCGATTATTTAAGGTTCGCGTAGGTTTTTTCCCAATGCTCCTCGCAGGCATCGACGGCCTGTTCAAGATCATGAGGCGCAGCCTTCAAAATGCGATGATCTTTCCGTACCCACAAACTATAACTGTGTTTCCCCTGAGTCAAAGTCTGTTCAGCATAAATGGTGGTTTGGAACACAGTTTCAGCCCGATCGCTGTAAATCTCATACTTGTAAAGCGCGTCACTCTTTTGCAAATTCCCAAAGAAAACCGTTTTAGCCAAAATATATCGAGACATAAAAAATACACTCTCTGCTGAAATGGAAGAGCCAGTCTCCACCGATTTGATAATGACATCTGTGATGATCACGGCATAACCGCAGTAACGGCTTTGAAATAACTCAATTTTTAAAGTTGCGTTGAGGATTTATCCGAATCGGGCTCCAGATCAATAGTCCTATCTACACCAATTTTAATTATTATCGTTTCACGCATAAAAACGAGATTTCGCTCAATCGCGCGAATACCGACTCTGTTTTTTTTAAATTAATACCTAGTTTTAAACTGGATTTATCTGCAGAACCCCGTACACGGTTTGGATATAAGACTATAAGCGGTTGATTCATCTTTCATCGCCCCTAAAAAGAACAGATGAAAACATATAACAACAAGTGGGATAACGTTATTTTAGGCTGCGCATTGAAGATGATTACCCGCAGATTTGGCCAAAAGTTAATTGTCTGATTTATTGTCCATCGCACGAGAAAAGCGTTGTAATATTTATTTTTAGGTTGTTATGGATATTGACATTTGATTAAGCAATCAGATTCATCTCGCACACCTAAATAGTCATTTCTGAAATATTTCAGATAGTGTCCATTGATATACAACCGAAATTGAACTCGTCATTATTGAATGTCAAATCTATAAAAAACAGCATGATACGATGAATAATGCGAACATTAATAAAGAAAGGAAACTTGAATAAATGGCTAAATATTACGCCGAAAGGTCGGTCGCTTTATGCTATCGCTCAGTAACACCCCTGAAACTGACCTCTAGTCACAAAGCGACCATGTATATATATTAACGCGACTTTACTCAGAAGTGAAATCCGTTCAAGAAATATCTGAAGAATATTTTTATGTCCACTTCATCTGGTTAGATTCCGCGCAGAAAAATGAAGTAAAAATACTCATGGCCTATTTGTAGGATATATTGAAGCAAGATAAAAACAGCCCCACAAAGGGACCGTTTTTATTATTCTCATCATTTACTGCCACTCGTAAGCCACACTAAACAACAACGCCCGACGATGCTGATTTACATGAATCTGGCGCACGCTATATATATGGCGATAACGACGAGATTGCCCTTCCAGCCAGCGATTACGCCGACGTTGATTTTGCCGAAGCATCCGCCAACGGCCAACTTCATTTTTACTACGTCTCATGAAACTATTCTTCCAAAGCTGAGAACCGGCTCATTATAGACCTTTCGGCTCAGCCGCCAAGTACTTGTCCGCAGGTAATAAGAATTCGTAGTTATCTTATTCCATCGCAGGTTTATTCACGCTTGACGAGAAACCCGCTAAGATTATAAGAGCATGAATGGACGCAAGTCCTTTTAACTGAAAGAATTTATAGTTGAATATATCGAGTTAATGGTTTCCCCTTTTCATTACTGTGCGTACACTCAGTGATGAACGTTTGCGAACAGGACTTCTCGCTTTTATGACAACATTTTATACCGTAATCAGTTGGCTCTCCATCTTCGGCTACTGGCTGCTTATTGCCGGGGTAACGCTACGTATCCTGATGAAGCGACGCGCAGTCCCTTCCGCCATGGCCTGGTTGCTGATCATCTATATTCTGCCGTTGGTCGGAATTATTGCCTACCTGTCGTTCGGGGAGCTGCATCTTGGTAAACGACGAGCCGAACGTGCCAAGGCCATGTGGCCTTCCACCGCTCATTGGCTAAGTGAATTAAAAGAATGCCAGCATATCTTTGCCACCGAAAACAGCGAAGTAGCTGCACCGCTATTCCAACTGTGCGAACGTCGTCAGGGCATCAGCGGCGTTAAAGGCAACCAACTTCAGTTGTTGACCACCACCGATGACACACTGAAAGCGCTGATCCGCGATATCGATCTGGCTCAACATAATATTGAAATGGTTTTCTATATCTGGCAACCCGGTGGACTGGTGGACCAAGTAGCGGAATCCTTAATGGCCGCCGCTCGTCGGGGCGTGCATTGCCGCGTTATGCTAGATTCTGCCGGAAGCGTGACCTTCTTCCGCAGCCCTTATCCCGCCATGATGCGCAACGCCGGCATTGAAGTGGTTGAAGCACTGAAAGTGAATTTGTTCCGCGTATTCTTGCGCCGAATGGATTTACGTCAACACCGTAAAGTGGTGCTGATTGATAACTTTATCGCTTATACCGGCAGTATGAATATGGTTGATCCGCGTTTCTTTAAACAGGATGCAGGCGTGGGTCAATGGATCGATATGATGGCGCGAATGGAAGGCCCGGTAGCAACAACCATGGGTATAGTTTATGCCTGTGATTGGGAAATCGAAACCGGAAAACGTATTTTACCCCCGCCGCCCGATACCAATATCATGCCGTTTGAACAAGAGTCCGGCCATACTATTCAGGTTATTGCTTCCGGCCCTGGATTCCCGGAAGAAATGATTCATCAAGCGCTACTGACCGCGGTTTACGCCGCCCGTGAGCAATTGGTGATGACCACCCCCTACTTCGTGCCTAGCGACGATTTGCTCCACGCTATTTGCACCGCTGCGCAGCGCGGCGTAGACGTCAGTATTATCGTTCCAAAAGACAACGATTCCATGATGGTCCGCTGGGCCAGTCGCGCATTCTTCGCCGAATTGCTGGAGGCTGGCGTTAAAATTCATCAGTTTGAAGGCGGCTTGCTGCACAGCAAGAGCGTCTTGGTCGATGGTCAGCTAAGCCTGGTCGGTACGGTCAATCTGGATATGCGCAGCCTGTGGCTAAACTTTGAGATCACGCTGGTGATTGATGATGCCGGTTTCGGTAATGATTTGTCTCAGGTTCAGGACGATTACATCGCTCGCTCAGTGCTGCTGGACGGTGAAGTTTGGGCCAAACGGCCGCTCTGGCATCGAGTGATGGAGCGTCTGTTCTATTTCTTCAGTCCATTCCTATAATAATGTTGCTTAGTAATGATTATTGTATTGTAGAAATTCTTAGTTATTGGCAATAAGCGCTATAAAGTGTGTAAAAGGTGCAAAGAGAATGTTTTAATGTGGGCAATATTGCGATGACTAATGGGAACCTGCACATGGACCAGACGATTATGGACCTCAACAACCGCCTGAGCGAAGACGAAACGCTGGAACAGGCTTACGATATTTTTCTTGAGCTGGCAGGCGACAATCTGGATCCGGCAGATATTCTGCTCTTCAATTTGCAGTTTGAGGAACGCGGTGCGGCGGAGCTTTTCGATCCCGCGGAAGACTGGAATGAGCACGTCGATTTTGATCTGAATCCCGATTTCTTCGCGGAAGTGGTCATCGGTCTGGCCGAGAGCGAAGGCGAACCGGTTAATGACGTCTTTGCCCGCGTTCTGTTATGCCGAGAAAAAGACCATAAACTCTGCCATATTTTGTGGAAAGAGTAAGTCAGGCACGCATTCAGTCTCAGACTAATGGGGTACCTTGCCGATAGAAAAGCCCTGTCAGTAATTGAACTGACAGGGCTTTTTGTTTGCCTCAATGAAGCTCAGCAGGAATGCTTACAACGGATCAACTTTCAGACAGGAAACCGCATGACGGAAGCTGCCTTCCAGCAGCGGTCGGGTTTTAGCACACTCCGGCCCGGCAATCGGACAGCGGGTACGGAACACGCAGCCGGACGGCGGGTTGATCGGCGAAGGGAGTTCCCCTTCCAACAGTTGGATCACCTTGTCACGCTCTTTATCAGGATCGGGAATAGGTACTGCCGACATTAGCGCTTTAGTATATGGATGCTGCGGATTATGGTACACCTCATCGTAGGTACCCAGTTCGACCGCATGGCCGAGATACATCACCAATACGCGATCGGAAATGTGTTTTACCACCGCCAAATCGTGAGCAATAAAGATCAACGACAGCCCCATCTCACGCTGTAACTGCTGCAACAGATTAACCACCTGCGCCTGAATCGATACGTCCAGAGCCGATACCGGTTCGTCACAAATAACCAGTTTCGGCTCCAAAATCAGCGCTCTGGCAATACCGATGCGTTGACACTGACCGCCAGAGAACTCATGCGGATAACGGTTGATCAGGTTGGGTAACAGGCCCACTTTTAACATCATGGCCTTTACTTTATCCCGCACTTCCTGACGTGGCATTTTAGGGTAATAGGTGCGCAAAGGTTCGGCAATAATTTCACCGATAGTCATTCGCGGATTCAATGACGCTAACGGGTCCTGGAAAATCATCTGAATATCGCTGCGCGTAGTACGCCACTCGGCGTCGCTCATATTCAGCAAATCTTTCCCTAACCAAGCAACGCTGCCGCCGGTCGCTTTAACCAAACCGATAATGGCGCGAGCAAAAGTCGATTTACCACAGCCGGATTCGCCCACCACACCCAGGGTTTCCCCTTCGTATAAACGGAGCGTCACGCCGTCCACCGCTTTCAAGGTTTTCGACGGTTGCCAGAACCACTGTTTGCCATCCTGAATGTCGAAATGCACTTTCAGATCGGCGACTTCGAGCAAAACGCGCTTATCTGTCACTGTATTCATACCAATTCCCCCACTGGCTTAAAGCAAGCGCGTAAACGTCCTTCACCAAAATGCTCCAATGCCGGTGCGGTTGAGCAACGGTCCATGGCGTACTGGCAGCGAGGCTGAAACGGGCAGCCCTTCGGTAAACGCAGCAGGTTCGGCGGATTGCCGGGGATGGTCATCAACGATTCGCCTTCAGCGTCCAAACGCGGAACCGCATTTAGCAAACCAATAGAATATGGGTGGCTTGGATGATAAAACACGTCGCGGGCTTTGCCGTATTCCATGGTTCGGCCAGCATACATCACCAATACTTTATTGCAGATACCCGCCACCACCCCCAAATCATGGGTAATCATAATAATCGCGGTATTGAATTCGTTTTTCAGCTCATTCAACAGCGTCATAATCTGCGCCTGTACGGTAACGTCCAGCGCAGTAGTCGGCTCATCGGCAATCAATAACTTAGGACGACACAACAACGCCATAGCAATCATGACTCGCTGACGCATCCCGCCAGAAAACTCATGGGGATACATCCGCATCCGCTTACGAGCTTCCGGCATTTTTACTGCATCCAGCATCCGAATGGATTCTTCAAAGGCTTCGCTTTTGCTCATCTTTTTATGCAATTGCAGCACTTCCATCAGCTGTTCGCCGACGCGCATATAAGGATTCAGCGATGTCATTGGATCCTGGAAAATCATCGAGATTTCCTCTGCCCGCAGCCGGTTCAGCTGTTTTTCCGGCAGATTCAGAATTTCCCGGCCGTTGAATTTGGCAGAACCACCAATACGCCCATTGCTGGCCAGCAGGCCCATCAGAGCAAATGCGGTCTGAGATTTACCTGAACCAGACTCCCCGACGATGCCCAAGGTTTCGCCGGCACGTAGGTCGAAGTTCAGATCGTTCACCGCCGTCACATCGCCATCCGGCGTAGAGAAAGTCACACTGAGGTCTTTCACATCCAACAAGACAGACTGTGGATTGGCAGACTGATTATTCGTAATCGACATGGCAATATTCCTCAGCGATCTTTCGGGTCGAGGGCATCACGCAAGCCATCGCCGATAAAGTTGAAACAAAATAGCGTAATCACCAGGAAACCCGCCGGGAACATCAGTAACCAAGGGGAAACTTCCATCGAGTTGGCGCCATCACTCAATAATGCGCCCCAGCTACTTAACGGTTCCTGAGTTCCCAATCCGAGGAAGCTCAGGAAGGATTCGAACAGAATCATGCTCGGAACCAATAAAGAAGCGTAAACCACCACCACGCCCAATACGTTAGGGACAATATGCCGCACCACAATATTGCGGGTTGATACGCCGCCCACCAGCGCCGCTTCGATGAATTCTTTGCGCTTTAGGCTTAGAGTCTGTCCGCGCACGATACGCGCCATATCCAGCCAGGAAACCATACCGATCGCCACAAAGATCAGCAGAATGTTCTGTCCGAAGAAGGTCACCAATAGAATCACGAAGAACATAAACGGGAAGGAGTTCAAAATTTCCAGCAAACGCATCATCAGGGAGTCGATTTTTCCACCCAGATAACCGGAGAGTGAACCGTACAACGTACCAACCACCACCGCGACCAGTGCCGCGGCAACGCCTACCATCAGCGAGATTCGTCCACCGATGGCAACACGAACCAGTAAATCACGGCCAGAGGAATCGGTGCCAAAATAGTGCCCGGATTCAAAGCTTGGCGCCGCCGACATCATGGCCCAATCGGTATCGTCATAGGCAAATGGCGACAGCATCGGAGCCAGAATCACAAACAAAGTAATTAACATCAGGACCACCAAACTGGTGATCGCCGCGCGGTTATGTACAAAACGGCGACGGGCATCCTGCCAAAGGCTACGCCCTTCCACTTCCAGTTTTTCACTGAAAGCTTCCAGCGTTTCGCTATTTCTTTTGCTCAACATAATAGGCCAGCTCCAGTGTTAGTAACGGATTTTGGGATCGATAACGGCATACAGCACGTCAACGATCGCATTAAATAAAATGGTTAACGCGCCCACCAGTATCGTCAAACTCAATACCAGAGAATAATCGCGGTTTAACGCTCCGTTTACGAACAGCTGACCAATCCCCGGTAACCCGAAAATGGTTTCAATTACCATAGAACCGGTAATAATGCCCACGAACGCTGGCCCCATATAAGACAAAACGGGCAACAGCGCCGGTTTTAATGCGTGGCGGAATACAATAGTACGCAGCGGCAAACCTTTGGCTCGCGCGGTGCGAATAAAGTTGGAATGCAACACTTCAATCATCGAACCGCGGGTAATACGCGCGATACTGGCTATATAAGCCAGAGAAAGCGCCACCATCGGTAGAATCATAAATTTCAGTGCGCCCCCGTTCCAGCCTCCACCCGGTAACCATTTAAGCATGATGGCAAAAATCAGCACCAACAGCGGTGACACCACAAAACTGGGGATAACTACCCCGGTCATGGCAAAGCCCATTACCGTATAATCCCATTTGGTATTCTGATTCAACGCCGCAATAACGCCGGCACTCACCCCCAACACCACGGCCAAAATAAAGGCCGCAAGACCGAGCTTGGCGGAAACCGGGAAAGACGCGGCCACCAAATCATTAACGGTATAATCTTTATATTTGAATGAAGGCCCCAAATCCCCTTGCGCCAATTGGCCAAGGTAATTGAAATACTGCTTATAAATAGGATCGTTGAGGTGATATTTCGCCTCAATATTGGCCATGACTTCTGGCGGAAGATTACGCTCACCGGTAAATGGACTTCCCGGCGCAAGACGCATCATAAAGAATGAAATGGTAATCAGTATAAATAACGTCGGAATCGCTTCCAAACAGCGGCGTAAAATAAACTTTAACATTGCCCGTACCTGTGTCTTTAGCCTTTTAATACGGCTTTATATTATCGAAACAATAAGGGCAGTTTCCCATAGGAAACCGCCCTCAAAATGATTAATGCTTGATAATATAAAGATCTTTAACGTGCAAGTTGTCCAGCGGATCTTTACCGGTATATCCCCCCACGTAAGGTTTCACCAAACGGGCATTCACGTAGTAATACACTGGCACGATGGCAGAATCTTTATCCAACTGAGTTTCTGCCTGCTGATACAACGCCGCACGCTCTTCATCGGTTTTCACTTTCAGCGTATCGGAAATCAACTTATCAAAGGCCGGGCTCTTATAATGAACGGTATTGTTGCTACTGTTAGACAGCATCATATTCAGGAATGAAGAAGGCTCGTTGTAGTCGGCGCACCAACCGGCACGCGCCACGTCGAAATTGCCCTGATGACGCGTATCCAGGAAGGTTTTCCATTCCTGATTTTCCAGCTTCACGTCCACACCCAGATTTTTCTTCCAGATAGACGCAGCGGCGATAGCCAGTTTTTTATGCAGATCGGAAGTGTTATACAACAGGTTGAATGTCAGCGGTTTATCTTTGGTATAACCGGCTTCGGCCAACAATTTTTTCGCTTCTTCATTACGTTTTTCTTGTGTCCAGCTCGCCCACTCGGGTTGCTTCAGATTGGCACCGCTGGTATATGGCGGCGTGAAACCAAAGGCTGGCAGATCGCCCTGATTCTTCACCTTATTAACGATAACGTCACGATCCATACCTAATTTCAATGCTTCACGTACGCGAACATCTGTAAATGGCGCTTTAGCATTATTGATTTCGTAGTAATAAGTACAAAGATAAGGATCTACATGTACTTGATCGGGAATCTCTTTCTTCAGCTTCTGGAATAACTCGATCGGCATGTTGTTATAGGTCATGTCGATTTCGCCGGTGCGATAACGGTTAACGTCAGTCACTTCTGAAGAAATTGGCAGATAAGTAACCTGATTGATAACGGTTTTATCGTTATCCCAATAGGTTGGGCTACGTTCCAGAACGATGCGTTCGTTCACCACCCAGTCTTTCAGTTTATAAGCGCCGTTGCCAACGAAGTTTTTCGGTTGAGTCCATTTGTCGCCAAACTTCTCAACGACGGCTTTATTCACTGGAGACATAGACGGGTGCGCCAGCAATTTGGCCAGATAAGGCACCGGCTCGCTTAAAGTGACTTCCAGCGTATGGTCATCCAGCGCTTTTACACCCAGCGTGTCTGCCGGTTTCTTACCGGTAATAATGTCATCAATATTAGCGATATGCGCATATTGCACATAGCTTTCGTAAGGGGAAGCCGTTTTTGGGTCGGCCAATCGTTGCCAGCTATAAACGAAGTCTTGAGCAGTGACAGGGTCACCATTTGACCATTTAGCATCTTTACGCAGATGGAAAGTCCAGACCTTAAAATCTTTGTTATCCCAGCTTTCTGCCACACCCGGAACAATGTCACCGTTTGGCGAGTTGATCACTACGCCTTCCAGCAGGTCACGGGACAGGTTTGACTCAGGCACGCCTTCAATTTTGTGCGGGTCCAAAGACTGAGGCTCAGAGCCGTTATTACGGACTAAAACCTGCTTTTCTGCCAATTGAACGCCGGCCGGAACGTCTGCGGCAAAACTGCTGCTGACGGACGCTATACCCAAAGCGGCGATGATACCTGCGGCCAGGAGACTTTTCTTTGTGATGTTGGTCATACTTATCTTAACTCCAGTTTTTTATTATTGCGTTATCCAGTGACTGAATACGCCTCGCCTTTTAAAAGGCATTTTTTTATTTACCCCTATGGAGGAACGAATCCATAGGAAGTAAGACCCACATGTATTAACACCGCGCTGACGCTGCGTCATACATCCCTATTTCACTGCCATCATTGTTTTTACTACGATATGTCTGACTCTGCTAGAGTTTACGGATATACAAATTCTTTATATCAGTTGCGTCCTGCGGATCTTTCCCGCTAAAACCACCAACTGTTGGCCGAATAAGTCGGGCGCTGACCCGGTAATACACCGGAACCATCACCGAATCTTTATCCAGCAAATTTTCTGCCTGCTGGTATAGCGCGGCCCGCGCTTTTTCATCCGACACCGTCAGCGTTTTAGCCAAAATAGCGTCAAATTCAGGACTTTTATAGAAAAAGGTATTATTGCTACCGTCGGATAACAGCATATTCAGGAAGGCACTAGGCTCATTATAATCCGCGCACCAAGTGGCTCGAGCCACGTCAAATTGACCTTGATGGCGGCTTTCAAGCGAAGTTTTCCATTCCTGATTCTGCAAAGTAACTTTGGCGCCCAGATTCTTTTGCCACATAGACGCGGCGGCAATTGCCTGCTGTTTATTCTGATCCGATGTGTTGTAGAGCAAATTGAACTTCAGCGGATTTTTATCGTTATATCCCGCCTCGGCCAATAGTTGTTTTGCCACCTGATTACGTTTCTCTTGCGACCAGCCCGCCCATTCCGGCAATGTGAAATTCGCCCCTTCCATAAAAGTTGGCGTAAATCCGTAAGCTGGGATCTGCCCTTGTCCCATAATCTTATTGGCGATCACATCACGATCCAGCGTCAATTTAATGGCGGTTCTAACGCGCGCATCGGTAAACGGCGCTTTTCCATTATTAATTTCATAATAGAAAGTACATAGATAAGGGCTAACGTGAACTTCTTTTGGCAGGTCTTGCTTCATTTTGGCGAATAAAGTTGGCGGGATAGCACCGCTGGTAATATCTATTTCACCGCTACGATAACGGTTGATATCACTCACTTCAGAAGCAATTGGCAGGAACGTCGCCTGATCAATCACCGTCGCGTTGTTATTCCAATAGGTAGGATTACGTTCAATAACAATGCGTTCGTTGACCACCCAATCTTTCAGATTGTATGCACCATTGCCGACATAGTTTCCCGGCAAAGTCCATTTATCGCCAAACTTTTCCACCATAGCCCGATTCACTGGCTTCATTGAAGTATGCGATAACATACTGACAAAATACGGCACAGGTTTGTTTAACGTGACCTGTAGCGTTTTGGCATCCAATGCCTTAACGCCTAAAGTGTCTGGCGTTTTCGTGCCGTTTAAAATATCGTCAACGTTTTCAATTTGAGCGTACTGCAAATAACTGGCGTAAGGCGACCCTATTTTGGGATCGGCAAGGCGCTGCCAACTATACACAAAATCTTCTGCAGTCACAGGTGAGCCATCATTCCAAACCGCGCCATCACGGAGATGGAAAGTCCAAACCTTAAAATCTTTATTTTCCCAATGAGTCGCAACTGCGGGAATAATATGGCCATCGGCGTCATTACTCACCAGACCTTCCAGCAAATTTAAAATCACATTGCTTTCCGCGACGCCTTCGACTTTATGAGGATCGAGCGAGGCAACTTCTGCACCGTTATTAATAGTGATGGATTGAGTTGCGGCTAATTCAACACCAGCAGGAACGGTTGCGGCACCGACCATACAAGGAAACGATAAACTCAGAATAGTGCTAAGTAGCGTTAATGGCTTACGCTTCAACTTTATCTGCATGTCCAATAGTCCTTTTGCCAAATTTATGATGTTTTTTTCAATGGTTAGGGTCAGTCTGGAGCCAAGACCACGCTGCACTACTCATTTCCTTGCAATATCCATGCTCATTTTTTGCAGAGAACACAGAAAAATCTCATTGGAAAGTTGTTCGAAAGCTAACAGAAGCAGAAAATCTACGCCAATAATTTTTACAGAAATGTTAAGCAATTCTCTTTTCTTGCGTTGAGTGAGTAATCGTCCATAGTATTAACCCCACGCAATGAATTGCACAACAATTTGATTTAATTATATTAATTTAGGGGAAAGGGAAGCATTGAACTAATGAAATTTCGCGCACCCCACAAAAAGAAACATAAAATTAACATTTATACCATTCCCAGAATAAACATCTGGATATGCCGTCTTAATCACTAATAACATCTAGATAAATTCCACACAAGCATTACAGAATCATGTGAGCAAATTAACAACAAATGACGGACTTATTTTAATCAAACAGCACTGATGCAGGTACATAAACACAGATAAATAAGCGATAAGTCAGTTTAAAGGCAGGAGAGCTCTATTTACGCCACATTAAAGTGCATCTGGTTAAAATCAATGCACTATTTGCACCAAATTAATGCAGCGGAATAGCTTTTGAGCAAAGACTGGGAGTTTGAAAAACCGGATAAGTTAGAAATAAAACAAAAAATGAAAGCGAGAGGTAGGAAACCGGCCAGCCGAGGATATAGGTCAGCCAGCCGGTATCATCGCGAGATTATATTAAAGCAAGCCGGGGAAGCTGGCCTTTAAACCGGTAACAATAAACTCGATACCTAATGCCATAAGCAGCAAACCCATGATTCGAGTGATAACGTTAATACCGGTCTGCCCTAACAGGCGTACCAACAGAGGCGCCGCGCGGAATAATAACCAGCAACAGAAGGCAAATAAGGCGATAGCAAGAGTTAAACCGAGCAAATTTGGCCAACTGTGATAGCGGGAACTCCAGACAATAGTCGAACTGATCGCCCCAGGCCCTGCCATTAATGGTAAAGCCAAGGGCACTACGCCAATACTTTCCCGCACTGCCGTTTCGGTTTTTTCCTGCTTATTCTGCTTATCCTCGCCCAGTTTGCCGCTGATCATCGACATTGCAATGCTTACTACCAGAATGCCGCCGGCGATGCGGAAGGAATCGATAGAAATACCAAATATTTTCAGGATGGCATCCCCAAGGAATAGCGCTATCCACAAAATAATGGCGACCGAAAGATTCGCCGTCAGGTTTGTCTTATTGCGCCCCGCTTCTGCCTGGTAACTCGTCATACTAATGAATACAGGCAATATTCCTACCGGGTTAACCAGCGCAAACAAGCCAACAAAAAACTTGATGTAACCTGACAGGTCCAACAGTGATTGACTCACACCCACTCCGCACGATCGCTAATATAAAAAGTACCTCGGAGCAATAACCTTCAATTAGCGGTTAATGTCCGTCGATTAACGCCTCCCCAGCCAGTTTTTGCTCAGGTGACGGCGCGACTACAAGCTACTACAGAAGAAATCAGCCGCTGAGAGCCATTCAGACAGTTATTTTGGCTACCTGAATGGCATAACGCACAGCCTTCATCTATATGCGCGCTAATGTAATAGAATTACTTTGGGGAATCTATGGATTAGAGCAGCATTTTAATACGCAATAAGTTTACTCAGGGAATAGACGACCAAGTGTTAATAAAGTGTATCTTTTCTGCTGTTTTAACGTCATAAAATGTCGCTTTAATGGTTTTAATGCTTTTAATTCTCAATTCAACACTGCTGAAAGGTGTCAGCTTGGTGTTTTTGTGATTTAAATCACGAAATCTATACCTAAGAATAGTTAAGCTCTGTCATAGGAAAAGAGGTAGAGAGCGTGGAAGGGTCAGTTGTGGTTAGCTTCAAATCCGCATCCCGACAAAAATAAAGAAAGCTCTTTCAGTAAATCAGCGGTAGTAATGGTTGAGTAGAATGCGAAAAGTCTTCCTATTCGACGATGCAGCACGGGATAGCCTGACTATACTAGTTGCTTCAACTGCTTATTTACTAAAAGAGTTTAACATTATCAGGAGAGCATTATGGCTGTAACGAATGTCGCTGAACTTAACGAGCTAGTAGCACGCGTCAAGAAAGCCCAGCGCGAGTATGCCAACTTTACTCAAGAGCAAGTTGATAAAATCTTCCGCGCTGCCGCCTTGGCTGCTGCTGATGCCCGTATCCCTTTGGCTAAACTGGCCGTAGCGGAATCTGGTATGGGTATTGTCGAAGATAAGGTGATTAAAAACCACTTCGCATCTGAGTATATCTATAACGCTTACAAAGATGAAAAAACCTGCGGTATCTTGGGTGAAGACAAAACTTTCGGCACCATCACTATTGCAGAACCTATCGGTTTAATCTGCGGTATCGTGCCGACAACCAACCCAACTTCAACGGCTATTTTCAAAGCATTAATCAGCCTGAAAACCCGTAACGGTATCATTTTTTCTCCGCATCCTCGTGCTAAAGACGCAACCAATAAAGCTGCTGATATCGTGCTGCAAGCCGCTATCGCTGCAGGTGCGCCAGCCGACATTATTGGTTGGATTGATGCTCCTACCGTTGAATTATCGAACCAGCTGATGCACCACCCAGATATCAACCTGATTCTGGCAACCGGTGGCCCAGGCATGGTTAAAGCGGCCTACAGCTCTGGTAAACCCGCTATCGGCGTAGGCGCAGGTAACACTCCAGTTGTGGTTGATGAAACTGCAGATATCAAACGCGTTGTAGCCTCTATTCTGATGTCTAAAACCTTTGATAACGGCGTCATTTGCGCATCTGAACAATCGATTATCGTCGTTGATTCCGTATACGACGCGGTGCGTGAGCGTTTTTCTTCCCACGGCGGCTACCTGCTACAAGGTAAAGAACTGAAAGCCGTTCAGGACATCATCCTCAAAAACGGTGGCCTGAATGCAGCTATCGTCGGTCAGCCAGCAACTAAAATTGCTGAAATGGCCGGCATTAAGGTTCCGGGCAACACCAAGATTCTGATCGGTGAAGTCAAAGTTGTGGACGAATCTGAGCCATTTGCTCATGAAAAATTGTCCCCGACGCTGGCGATGTATCGTGCGAAGAGCTTCGAAGACGCAGTCGAAAAAGCGGAAAAACTGGTTGAAATGGGCGGGATTGGTCACACCTCTTGCCTGTACACCGACCAGGATAACCAGACTGCTCGCGTGAAATACTTCGGCGATAAAATGAAGACTGCCCGTATTCTGATTAACACCCCTGCCTCACAAGGTGGTATCGGTGACCTGTACAACTTCAAACTGGCACCGTCTCTGACGCTGGGTTGTGGTTCATGGGGTGGTAACTCCATCTCTGAAAACGTCGGTCCGAAACACTTGATCAACAAGAAAACTGTGGCTAAGCGAGCAGAAAACATGTTGTGGCATAAACTACCGAAATCTATTTACTTCCGCCGTGGCTCTCTGCCAATCGCGCTGGAAGAAGTGGCAACTGACGGTGCAAAACGTGCCTTCATCGTGACTGACCGCTACCTGTTCAACAACGGCTACGCTGACCAAATCACCAGCGTGCTGAAATCTCACGGTATCGAAACCGAAGTCTTCTTCGAAGTTGAAGCTGACCCAACGTTGAGCATCGTGCGTAAAGGTGCCGAGCAGATGAACTCCTTCAAACCAGACGTGATCATCGCGCTGGGTGGTGGTTCACCGATGGATGCGGCCAAAATCATGTGGGTCATGTACGAACATCCGGAAACTCACTTCGAAGAACTGGCGCTGCGCTTTATGGATATCCGTAAACGTATCTACAAGTTCCCGAAAATGGGTGTGAAAGCGAAAATGATCGCCGTCACCACCACTTCCGGTACTGGTTCAGAAGTAACACCGTTTGCGGTAGTTACCGACGATGCTACTGGCCAGAAATATCCATTGGCGGACTACGCATTGACTCCAGATATGGCTATTGTTGATGCCAACCTGGTTATGAATATGCCTAAATCCCTGTGCGCCTTCGGTGGGCTGGACGCGGTCACTCATGCCTTGGAAGCCTATGTCTCTGTACTGGCTAACGAATACTCCGACGGTCAGGCGCTGCAAGCGTTGAAATTGTTGAAAGAATTCCTACCAACCAGCTACAAAGAAGGGGCGAAAAACCCGGTTGCACGTGAGCGTGTACACAACGCAGCGACTATCGCCGGTATCGCGTTTGCTAACGCCTTCCTGGGTGTCTGTCACTCAATGGCCCACAAACTGGGTTCTGAGTTCCACATCCCACACGGTCTGGCTAACGCCATGTTGATCTCTAACGTTATTCGTTATAACGCGAACGACAACCCGACTAAGCAAACGGCCTTCAGCCAATACGACCGCCCACAGGCACGTCGTCGTTACGCTGAAATCGCTGACCACTTGGGTCTGACTGCCGTTGGCGACCGTACCGCACAGAAAATCGCGAAACTGTTGGCTTGGTTGGATGAAATCAAAGCCGAACTGGGTATTCCGACTTCTATCCGCGAAGCGGGCGTTCAGGAAGCTGACTTCCTGGCGAAGGTCGACAAACTGTCTGAAGATGCTTTCGATGACCAGTGCACCGGTGCTAACCCACGTTACCCACTGATCTCTGAGCTGAAACAGATTCTGATGGACACTTATTACGGTCGCGAATACGTCGAAGAATTCGAACGTGAAGAAGCTGCGGCAAAAGAAGTGGCTAAAGCAGAAAAAAAGACCAAGAAGTAATAATTTGACTGCACTGCTCACCTAACGGTGGGTAATCAGCAAACTGTCTAACCCCTCAATCGGCAAATCTGGTTGGGGGGTTTTCTTTTGCAGCAACATTGTCAGGTTCTACCCGTTGCGCCCCCGTCATCGAAACGCATAATGAATATCGGCCCGACCATAATTATCTGCCGCGATGCCTATTATTTATCGACTGAGGTACATAGATTAACGAACGTATCTGTCTGCGCCATTGAGTTTAGGTTTGAACGACATCAACAGACTGCTAGTACGAGGAAAGACAAAAAGGTAAGTTACCCCACGGCGAAAAAAAACAGCGGCCATGGGGGTTCTAGAGGATTAAATATCGCCCTGCCCAGCTAACGGCGAGCAGGCCGCACTGATTGCTTCTTTATAATGCCGGCGACAAACGGAAACATAGCTTTCGTTACCACCAATCACGACTTGCTCACCGTCATGCACCGCTCTGCCCTGCGCATCTAATCGCAGCACCATATTGGCTTTACGGCCACAGTGACAAATGGTTTTTAATTCCACCAATTTATCAGCCCAGGCCAGCAAATATTTGCTGCCGGTAAATAACTCGCCGAGGAAATCAGTGCGCAGGCCGTAGCAAAGTACCGGAATATGATATTCATCGACAACGTGACAAAGCTGCTTAACCTGCTCTTTGGTCAAGAACTGGCACTCATCCAGCAACACGCAGTGCACCGGCTTATCATGGTGCTCTGCTTCTATAATGACCGCCAATTGGGTTTCATTGTTATAAAGCTGAGCCTGAGAGGTCAGGCCAATACGTGAACTGACTTTGCCAACGCCGAAACGGTTATCAATCTCTGCCGTGAAAACCAGTGTGCGCATACCACGCTCTTGATAGTTATAGGAGGATTGAAGTAATGCGGTGGACTTCCCTGCATTCATTGCAGAATAATAAAAATAAAGCTGAGCCATGGGCCCGTAACTCCACTGGTATAATAAACGCACAAATTAATGATATCCCATAGTGTAACACAAACTTTATGCGCAAGCTGACAAGGGATGCAGCGGGTTATTAAGTTTAATAAATTGAGTAATGGTATGAACGCATTCCGACTTCTTTTACCTAAACTGATTTAAGAACCCATACGATGCTATTTTTTGATTGAGTTCACAGTAATCATCTCGGTTAAAGATTTCGCCCGAACATTGAGCAGCACTAAAGGGAGTAAAAACCCAAAAAACATCGAATTCAACAACAGCCCAATTTACTCATTAATCCGATGCATCATGGCAGCGATAGAAATTAACATTAAATATCTAACAGACATATTTATTAGTGTCGCTGCAGCTTTATCCGGTTAAAGGTATCCTTGGCCAAGTCAATTTTCTCATCTATATCCACATTTTTTCCAATGGTTGTAAACGAGCATACACAATCAACAACGCTCTATTTTTTGCTTTATTGATATAAAGCATACTTATAACTTAGTGAGAAAATCATGTTCCAAAATTGCAACTTTTACCCACATATCGAGAATTTGTCTTAGAACTGTGCAAAGTAATTGCCCGAACTCATCACTTATTACTAACGGCAGACAACTTTCAGCTTTTAAAAAGAGTAAATTCCAGTAAGCTAATCAAATTGGCTATTGCAGAAATTAAAATAGCACTCTATTATTATCCAGACGCCCCCCTAACATTATAATTGAGACCAGGACAATGAGCGAAGCGTTAAAAATTCTAAACAACATCCGTACTCTACGTGCTCAAGCGCGCGAATGTAGCCTTGAAACATTGGAAGAAATGCTTGAGAAGTTGACCGTAGTTGTTAATGAGCGTTCTGAAGAAGAAAGTCAGGCTAAAGCTGAGATCGAAGAACGTACGCGTAAACTGCTGCAATATCGTGAAATGCTTATTGCAGACGGTATTGACCCGCAAGACCTGCTGTCCGCTGCTCCTGCTACTAAATCAGCAGGCAAAGCTAAACGTGCAGCTCGCCCGGCTAAATACCAATATACTGATGAAAATGGCGAACTGAAAACGTGGACAGGCCAAGGCCGTACTCCAGCTGTGATTAAGAAAGCTATCGAAGAACAAGGTAAATCGCTGGACGATTTCCTACTGTAATAGTATTTACTATTACCTGAGAAATACCCTCTTCTTATGTTGAGGGTATTTTTTATTGGGCTTTAAAAACGATCCTTAACCCAGAAGAATTTCCAATTTCTCACCATTCATTACACTTCTCTATAAATTACTCTCCGTTATCATTTTCATAGCAAATCCATAAGAATACTCTGCTAATCTATAACAATATTAATAGTTAGTTTTAAATTCCAGGTAAACTGCCGCCATAGTTTTACCAACGTTAGATTTATTCAAAAAAGGATTAACGGTTTTAACGCGGATGGAAAAATCAGAAGATGCAGCAGTATGCTGTTGTAAAACATACTACTGCTTAGAATGTTCTTAGTTAGCGCGAGTTAGCATGATTAACCGATGTTCCACGACCGATGGCATAATAAATAAAGCCCCGGCTATTTAAGCGCTCCGGGTCGTACAAATTACGCCCATCAAAAATAACCGCCTCTTTCAATCTGGATTTGATAACGTCAAAATCTGGCGCTCGGAAGTTTTGCCACTCAGTACAAATAACCAACGCATCTGCCCCCTGAAGCGCGGCTTCTTTAGTTCCCATTAATCTCAAGTCGTCACGTGAACCATAAATTCGCTGAGTTTCGTCCATAGCTTCAGGATCATAAGCCTGAATAATAGCACCTGCCTCCCACAGCGACTCCAGCAAAACCCGACTTGGCGCTTCACGCATATCATCGGTATTAGGTTTAAATGCCAGTCCCCATAGCGCAAAAGTTTTTCCCGCCAGGTTATCGCCATAGTGTTTTTTAATAAACTGAGTCAGTTTGGATTTTTGCTGGATGTTGACTTGCTCTACTGCTTGTAACAGTTTTGGTTGATAACCAATATTCTCAGCTGTACTAATTAATGCTTGAACGTCTTTTGGGAAACAGGAGCCACCGTAGCCGCAGCCTGAATATATAAAGTGATAGCCAATACGCGAATCTGACCCAATACCCTGCCGTACTTTTTCTACATCTGCGCCTAATAGTTCAGCCAGATTTGCAATCTCATTCATAAAACTGATTTTTGTCGCCAACATACAGTTAGCCGCATACTTCGTCAGTTCCGCACTACGCACATCCATTACCAGCATACGGTCGTGATTGCGATTAAATGGCTCATACAACTCACTTATAAGTGGAATCACGTCATTATTATCAGTACCTATGACAATACGCTCAGGGCGCTTACAGTCGGATACCGCCGCCCCTTCTTTCAAAAATTCCGGGTTGGATATCACGTCAAAGTCGATCTCAATATCTCTCTGACGTAGAACTGCAGCCATGGCACTTCGGACTTTATCGGCAGTACCTACCGGAACCGTGGATTTATCAATTATAACTTTGGGTTCCTGCATATATTTAGCGATAGTTTCTGAAACCTGAATCACATATTGCAAATCTGCCGCACCATTTTCATCTGGCGGAGTACCAACAGCAATAAATTGGATCGCACTGTGATGCACACCAGCTTTCGCATCCGTAGAGAAATGCAGACGACCAGCCTCAACGTTTTCTTTTACCAAAGTAGACAGCCCAGGCTCAAAAATTGACAGATGCCCTTTTTGCAAGTCTTCTACCTTGCGTGCATCGACATCAATACAAAGTACATCATGCCCAACCTCGGCAAATACTGCAGCTTGAACCAATCCGACGTAGCCAATACCAAAAATGGTTACTTTCATTATATTTACCCTAACCGTTTAAATCGAAAACCAATTGTTAGCCACGAAACATTCGATCATCTTTAGCCATCGAATGTTTAATAAATAAGCCAGAGCATACCGCTACATGTATTGCGCTAATGACGCATTGCCGAAACGATACAAACCGTTTGCAGCGGCGATTCACCGAACTCTCGGACCACTAGTGTAAAAGGTAGATGAATAAAAACCTTGGTACGTTAGTGGCTACTGCTGGCAGCAGCACACAATTGCACAGTCTGTATGAATGCTTTATCAACCATCGTTAACATTTTCAGATTCAATATCGGCGATTAATCCGGTGTTGCCTGATTAGTTTTCGATTTTCAATAACCTAAGCCACCGCGAAGCGCATGACTATTTCCGCATGCTGGCAGCCATTAAGCGTAGTTTAAGAGAGAAGCATTAACGTAACCTTAAGACCCAGTAATGGAAGTGTAGTAAACAACGGATAAAACGATGGATATAAGCTGACTTATATTTACAGCTCAGACATTTTTTCATTGGTTCAAAAAATAGGCGAAGCACTCGACTTAAATAAAGGGCGGGAAATAAACCGGTGGGAATAAGGGATAACGAAGGGTAAATAACCTTAATGAATATTATTCGGCAGAAAGCATAAGCCTTAATTGACTGCCCCCTCCCCATACTTGACACTGCCAAGCCTCGCAGCGCTGACTGATTTGATTTAAATGAGCGGTTCTCAACGTTCCCAACGGCACGCCATTACTCAGCTGTATATGGTTTTTACCCGCGCTGACGTTAGCATGCAACCCGGCGGAAACCAGAATCAAGTTTTTGTATTCGGTATTGTAATATCCTACCAACAGGGGGAATTGCCCTTCGAGATGGGTTCGTCTTAAGAGTTGATTAACCTGGTTAAGCAATGCAGACATTTGCGGTAAACGCTGATGGCGACCAGCTAAATGTTCTTGCAAGATACCGTTGAATAAAACCCGCAGTAATAATGCCGCCAGAACACCATTATCACCGGCTCGAGTGACATCAAGACAATAAAAAGCCAAATCGCTATCAGAAAGTGCTGCAATATCCAAAACCAATCCCGGTTGATCAACACCGGTTAGCTGACGGTAATTCACGCGGCAATGAGCAATAATTTGTTGCGCAGGCGGTTGTAACTGATGCAGTAACTGCGCGGCTTCAAATGGATTTTTCTTCAGCGCATCCCAGTCTTGAATAAGTTCAGTTTCCTCAATCGCCGGAGAGCTAAACAATGTCGGATACAGGCAAGTCAATACCGTTTCTCGCAGGCGGTGTAAATCGTCAATAGGTTTGAGTAAAACATCTTTTACACCCAAACGTAGAACCTGAGCGACATCCGTCATTTTGTCTGTGGCTGAGATAACCAGAACCGGAGTTTTAATCCCCCGAACCAGCAGTTGCTCAACCAGTTCAATCCCCCCCATTTCTGGCATAGCCAAATCGCAGAGAATCAAGTCTGGCATACTGCTTTCCAACAAGCTCAATGCTTCAAGACCGTTCGATGCCTGTAATATCGAAGCCCCTAGGTTGCTCAGATAATTATTCAGTACCGTGCGAAAGACCATTTCATCTTCAACAATCAAAATGTTCTTACCTGTAAACGGTTTGTCCATGCAATGTTATCTCTTAGCTATCGTTGTGCTAATAGTGGCTCAAAAAGGTGACTTGTGCTTGCCAGAAGTGGCCATGACGTCAATTTTTATTTCCATTCTGTGTTTTTCCTCTTTTTTTAGCTAAAAGTACTAATTGCTCAAGTTTGCGCTCAACCGCCAATTCACCGGCTGCAATTGCTTCATCTGCCCGATGAAAATCTAAAGTAGATATCTGTGGGCAATAAGGCTGAATCAGCACATCAGGTGGGTCTCCGGCCATACGGTTACGTTTCAGCCGGTTTTCTAACACCTGGATAGAGGTAGACATAATTTCCATCGCGCTCGGAGGCGTATCTGACCGTTTGGGTGCAAGATAGGCAATGCGTTCACGTAGGCGGCTTCGCCAGTTTTGTGGTATATCGGAGGGGGTTTCCTCTGTTGGCATACTGATAGACAGCTGATCTTGCTGCATAAGATGTGCGTCGTGCTGTAAGTCAACGGCAATGACCACATCAGCTCCCATTGCCCTAGTCAATGAAACTGGAACCGGATTCACCACCGCACCATCCACCAGCCAGTAGCCGTCAAGCAAAACGGGGGAGAACAATCCCGGCATGCTACAGGATGCACGAATGGCCTGATGGACATTGCCTTCAGTAAGCCATAACTCCCTGCCAGTACTCAGGTTGGTTGCTACCGCCCCAAAAGGAATGGTGCATTGGCTTATGTCATCGATAGAAAGAAGTTCGCCCACCGCATTGAATACACGTTCACCACGCAGTAACCCCCCCCTTCGCCATGAAAAATCCATCAGTTTGATCACATCCCAATAGCTGAAGGATCTGACCCAACGCTCCAGCTCTGGCATGTGCTGGGTCGCCTGTGCCGCGCCGACTAGTGCGCCAACCGAACAACCGGCGATAATATCAATTTCCACATCCAGTTTTTTCAGCGCATTGATCACACCAATGTGCGCCCATCCTTTTGCTGCACCTGCGCCAAGAGCTAAACCTACCTTTATTTGTCGCATTATCCACTCGCATGTGTTTCGGTTTATCTCACTCGAATCCGGTTCCCATTACGCAACCATCGTCAGCTATGCTCAAAACGATTAACAGCGTCTATTTGGTTATACTGCCCGCATGACTTAGCATCATGCACGCTTTCATTAGTTCTAATTTCATTAATTATCATTAGTGAGATACCGCTAACCTCCTTGTTAATCATCACTCTGCCATCTGACTCATCAAATTAACCAAATGAATTATCGAGCAATTTATAACCCTGATTATCATCGAATCATCAAATTCTAATCGCTGAATTACAGCATCATAAGTGAACTACCCAATCCTTGGCTGTAAGCAATCGTGACTAATCTTCCATTTTGCACGGAGTCTCACAGAGAAAGTTAAGCGTATTGCAACAGAGAACAATTGCTACGAGGCACCCCGATAACCTGCCAGTTTAATGAGACGGCCATGTTTATATGGAGCACTATCTGAGGAAGGAATCATACTTGGGGGAATTTGGGGATGAGGCACAAAGTAAAGATGAAGAATACTATCGGAATAGATAGGATAATACTCACTTTCAGCGAGTAAAGTTAAATGATACCCAGACCTCATTAGACTTGGGCGAATACGCCAGAAAATGGTTAGGCGTTTAATGTGCCGAAAGAGATGTTCATACTTTTCAATATATTAATGATTTTATTGATTAATTTCATGTTTTTTATCTTCAAGTTTCGCTATTACAATGTGATTAAAATCGCAGAACGCAAGGTACATTAAAATGAAACGTTGGTCATTTTTTGTGATTGACATCACAATAAAAACCGATGACTACGCGATTCCCATTTTAAGTCCAGCCTTTGAACCTCTGGGGGTGATTAGGTAAGATATACAGCTGAAACCTTTCAAATTAGACCGATCTGCACAATTTAAGAATTCCTGTGCACATCTTGAAATATTGCGTCAGGCAGCCGTTATTACACAACGTTGCCACAACGAGATTGCACTACGCGAATTTAATTATGTTATCAGGAGATATTTTGACAGAGTCTTGCCCCTGCGGAAGCCGTATAAATTACGAGCTATGCTGCGAACCCTATATTCTCGGCGCTAAAGTAGTAGCTACGCCTGGTATTCTGATGCGTTCGCGTTACAGCGCTTATGTCAAAGAAGACGTCAATTATTTGGTCGGTACTTGGCATCCCGATTGCCATGCAGAAGAATGGCGTGACAATATCGTAAAGGGTTTTGTAGGCACGCAATGGTTGGGTTTAACCGTTACAGAAGAAACGGCTGGCTCCCATCCAGATGAGGGATTTGTCGAGTTTGTTGCCCGATTTAAAGAAGACAATAGCGATGCCATTTTGATGTTGCATGAACGTTCGCGCTTCCTTCGTTTAAATGAACGCTGGTACTATATTGACGGAATACGCCCTCAGGTCGGCAGGAACGACAGTTGTCCTTGCGGTTCAGGCAAAAAATATAAGAAATGCTGCGGGTGATTTACGTCTAAACGTGCCTAATCTGGCTGCATCGAATTAAAACACAACATCAAAGATATCTCAGACAGGATTTACCAACTTATGCCACATCAGAATGTACAAAGAAAAGTATTACGCACTATTTGTCCTGACGCCAAAGGATTAATCGCCAAGATCACCAATATTTGTTACAAGCATCAGCTTAATATTGTTCAAAATAATGAGTTTGTAGATCATCTGACCGGGCGCTTCTTTATGCGCACCGAGCTTGAAGGGATCTTTAACGATACAACGTTGCTCGCCGATTTGGATGATGCTCTACCCGAAGGCACCAGCCGCGAGCTGCATACCGCAGGACGCAGACGCATTGTTATCATGGTCACCAAAGAAGCTCATTGCCTTGGCGACCTGTTGATGAAAAGCGCTTATGGTGGACTGGATGTAGAAATCGCCGCCGTCATTGGCAACCATGACTCATTGCGACACTTGGTCGAGCGGTTTGATATCCCCTTCCATCTGGTTAGCCATGAAGGGTTAACTCGGGATCAGCACGATCAGCAGCTGATTGCTCAGATCGACCAATACCAACCAGATTATGTGGTTCTGGCCAAATATATGCGAGTGTTAACTCCTGCCTTTGTTCAGCGCTACCCGTACCAAATTATCAATATCCATCATTCATTCCTGCCAGCCTTTATTGGGGCCCGTCCTTATCATCAGGCTTATGAACGCGGCGTGAAAATTATTGGGGCAACGGCTCACTATGTAAATGACAGTCTGGATGAAGGCCCAATTATCATGCAGGACGTTATCCACGTCGATCATTCATATACCGCTGAAGATATGATGCGCGCTGGCCGCGATGTTGAGAAAAACGTACTGAGCCGCGCACTTTATCGTGTTTTAGCGCAGCGCGTTTTTGTTTACGGTAACCGCACGGTTATTTTGTAACTGCACAATAAATCGTTAGTTTTTGTTTGAAGAAACACCTTCAAGAGCAAAAAAACGGCAAACAAATCTTTTTTTTCAAATCAAGTCTTTACAGTGGCGCTTCATTTGATATGATGCGCCCCGCTTACCGAGACAACGTCTCTAAGCAGTTAGGCCAGTGGTGGGGTTCCCGAGCGGCCAAAGGGAGCAGACTGTAAATCTGCCGTCATCGACTTCGAAGGTTCGAATCCTTCCCCCACCACCATTTTAAACTGACTTATCAAGTTGTTCGGAATATTGAATAGCCAAGTGCAGTAATTAAGATGAAGAGTAAAATCATTTAAAAATACCGGCCAGGTATTTAACCAGAAATAAAAACCACGAATTCTGTGGTGGGGTTCCCGAGCGGCCAAAGGGAGCAGACTGTAAATCTGCCGTCATCGACTTCGAAGGTTCGAATCCTTCCCCCACCACCATCTCTCTTATCTCTCTTATCTCTCTTATCTCTCTTATCTCTCCAAGATATTATCCTTCATCACGAAACCACCCTTAGATATGATTGGGGGAAAGTAATAACTTTCGACAAGATTTAATCGATCAACGCGAAACAACATCGCACAGCGACAGCCCACAGGCTGAAGAATGAAATGACGCTCCGCTAACCACTTGTATCTTCCTTTCAAGAAATCACCATTCGTTATCTGGCAGACCTTAGCCCTCCAAGAAGAAGTTAAGATGAACAGCATTCCAATTTAAAGGCTGGACACGATGCGCTCAGTAATATACCCGTCAATTTAAACGGAGATCGCACTATAGATTTTTTATTTCGGTTCAAAATCAAAAATGTGCTTCACCCTGTTGCGTTTCGCTAAGCCACGCCCTATTTACGCCACCCTGCGACCAGTTTGTCCTCTCTATCTCCTTTGCTGGTTTCTGTAACGTGATCTATCGCTAAACCGTCGATAAGTGCCATTGTGAACAACCCAACGCGATAAATACCCGTCACTCATTCAATGGCGATGCTTTATCAACATGGAATACATGTCGCTTATCAGCACGAAAGTGGCGTCAGATGAGCTACATCCCTATTGACTCAAAAGTAATGTTTGTCAGCATGCCAACCACGATAAGAGAAATATAAATATTTCTCTCTCTCTGAGTCTGATATAGATAAATAATCAATGCCAACAAACATGACAAACTACCAGACTGTTTACCTCTGTGCGTTAATTTATACTTATCAGTTTATTGCCTTTACAAAGTCTATTAACCCATTGAGCACACTGGAATGCGATCTGGACTTGTAAAAGTAGAACTTATGATCGCCGAAGTGATCTTTAAGGTTAACGAAACCTAATTTATTACAAACAGCAAAACTATCGATAATCGAGTCAGTAATACAAACATAATTACCAGAATTGATAAAGCTAAGGCAACAATTTAAATTATCTACCTGTCTGATGCTAACTTTGTTCACAGACTTCTTCACCTCTTCTTCCAACGATTTTATAAATTCGCTCTTGTATAGTATTGGATTACATAGCCAGGTATTGCTGCGTAATAAGTTGATAATATCTGAATTTTCACCAATAATTTCCTTTCGGGCATAAACACCTAAGCCTGTATCACAAGTTTCTTTAATGAGAGAAAATCTATCGCAAAGAATTTTCTCAGAAGAGATAATTAAGCTATTTCCGTCAAAGTCACAAATATCATCAATCATTTCATAGCAAAATCTAATAATACTTGCATGTATATTGTTCTTCTCTGCCACCTCCCATATTTTTGTTAAACTATCCACCTTCCCCCAATCGTAATAAATATTCACTGCATTAGAAACATGCCCCGTAAGATGTTTACTGGTTATTTCCTTATCTTGCTGATGAAGATCCTTTAGATCATTGTAAAGTACTTCTCCATCATGCGTTAGGCTCATACCAAATTTTTCTCTTTTGAACAGTTTCTTTCCTATAATACTTTCAAAGTCTTTAATTGATTTGGCTACAGGTGGCGTAGTGCGATTCATCACTCGCGCCGCTTTACTTAAAGAGCCGTATTCCACAACCGCCATAAATGCCTCTAGTTTTCTGGATAAAAACATAGTTCACCATCCTTTATTCAACCATTGATTATTAAAAATGCTACCGGTTCCCCGGACAAATTTTCTTTCACCACAACTTAACTTTTTCAACTTCATTTTATTTAAATAAAATCACTAAAAACAACAGGTTAAATCAAAAACAAGAACAGTAAACACGTATTGTACAAGTGGCTAATAAAATGACATTTATGTATTTGAAGTACGGTTAAGATCATAATATTCATCAGTTATGCATGAATTGGTTTTAAATATATATATAGTTTATGTTCTATAATTTTTAACAAAACTCGATACTTAATTCCATGTTTATTAACTAATAATTTTTATTCGTTCATGAATGAAAATTAATCGTGCTTTAATTTTATTTATTTACATATGATCATTCATCATAAATATAGCGGGGTTAATCTTAAGAAATAAATGTTAACCACCATCAAGTATGCAAGCTATTTTCACACCTGTAGCATGGCTATTTATTTTACAATTTGGCAGACTGGCTTTCTCAGATTGTTTAATCTATCGTCTAGCGTCACTGAAAATATAGCCATATTGAATTAACCGACGTGAACAATCCCACTGAAGCCGATTTAAATGAATCGCCTTGATTATTTTTCATATTACAATGGTATTCATCCACAAAAACACTTAAAGCATTAGCCACTACAGCTAAATTTAAAATTCTTCTAAGAAGCGAAATTTAACTAAAATAAAAATTCTGGAATTAGAGATTGAAAACACTTCAAAATAACAACAAACCTATTTATTACCCATGGTGCCACTCCCTTTACTATATCAGCATAATAAATGACACATTCATATCCTTGTGATTATTAAATAATTATCATTATTAAAACATTAACATCTTGCTTTTCCATTTGTTTCACCCGATTTATTCATCGACAACGCAATAGCATTACACTCGGCAAGCGTGAGATGCTGGAATTATATTTCACCTCTGCCGTAAATTCTCTGCAAAATGAAATTCTGAGTTTATAATTTAACGACAAGATATTTAACTTACTTTAAAATATAGATATCATAATATAAGTTAATTTGTCCTTCGTTTCGCCTTCCCCCCTCATAGTAATTAATTTCTCTATATTGTTAATAAGATAACCTAACATTAGTATAAATCGCCGAATGTAAATTTATAGCGTAGGGCCAGCCTATAGACTCAGCGACATCCCCACTTCATTACATTTTTATCGGATATCTGCTACTATTCACGCACATTTTTATCAGGAAACGACGCTGGCTATGAAATTTGTCTCTTTTAATATCAATGGGCTACGTGCCCGCCCTCATCAATTAGCGGCGATCATCGAACAACATCAGCCGGACGTTATTGGGCTACAAGAAACCAAAGTTCACGATGATATGTTCCCTCTTGAAGAAGTTAGCCAACATGGTTATCACGTCTTTTATCATGGCCAAAAAGGCCATTATGGCGTTGCTCTGCTCACCAAACAGCAACCGCTGGCAGTGCGTCGTGGTTTCCCAACCGATGAAGATGATGCCCAGCGCCGGATTATCATGGCCGATTTGGAAACGCCACAGGGTGTTTTAACCGTCATTAACGGTTATTTCCCACAGGGCGAAAGCCGTGACCATCCAACTAAATTCCCAGCTAAAGCGCGTTTCTATCAGGATCTACAAAGCTATTTGGAAAAAGAATTAAGCCCGGAGGCGCAGGTTTTAATCATGGGCGATATCAATATTAGCCCAACGGATTTAGATATCGGCATCGGTGAAGACAACCGTAAGCGCTGGTTGCGCACCGGAAAATGTTCGTTCTTGCCGGAAGAGCGGGAATGGTTAGCCCGTTTGCAGAATTGGGGACTGGTCGATACTTTCCGCGCCGCCAACCCTGATTGTACTGATCGTTACTCATGGTTCGATTATCGCTCTCGCGGCTTTGATGAAAACCGCGGGCTGCGCATTGATGTTGTGCTAGCGACTAAACCACTTGCAGACCGCTGCATTTCTACCGGTATTGATTACGAGATCCGCAGTATGGAAAAACCGTCCGATCACGCCCCGATCTGGTCTGAGTTTTCTCTATAAATATTTTCCCCGTTGCGACGCGGGGGAATGTCCCAATTTTTATACGCCGAATTGCTCCTCTGAGAGATTATATTCATGAAAATTATCGATGTGGTTGCCGCTATCATTCAGCATCAGGACAAAATCCTGCTGGCTCAGCGAGATGAAAACAGCGACCAAGGCGGTTTTTGGGAGTTTCCCGGAGGAAAGATCGAGCCAGGTGAAAGCCAGCCGCAGGCGTTACGACGTGAATTAGCAGAAGAATTGGAAATTGACGCAAAAATTTCCGGTTACATTGCCAGCCACCAGCGAGATTTACCCGATCGCAGAATTTGTTTACATGCCTGGCACGTAGAGACATTTTACGGAGAACCGCAGATGCATTGTCATTCGGCGTTAATTTGGGTCACTCCGGAGCAAGCACGACATTATCCGTTGGCTCCGGCGGATATTCCTTTACTGGAAGCCTTTATCAGCCAACGGACAACCAAATAGGTTAACGAGGAAGTCGTTTCCAAATCAGTGGATTGGTTCCAGTGACGTTGGGATCCCGCACACACTGTAATACCTCGCCTTCTACCCGCAAAACTGCCCCTTCCGAGTAATTCTGATTTTGATAAACGCAACAGCGGGTACAGTTATTATTATTGGTTCCGCGCGTACCGGCGTTATTCCACATATCCGGAGGCAAAGGCACCACCACATCCACGTTATTTCCCACACTCGGGCGGTTTGCCCAGGTCGTGCTGTTGAATAAAACGCTCAACGCGAGGCACCCCATCACTATGGCTTTTTTCATGATTTACTCTCCTTTGCCTTCACGCTGGTTTTTTTACGTTTTTTAGCCGGAACGGCCGGCGCAGCCGGTAAACCACGAAACGCCTGGGGCGTCCGGTTCTGCTTTGCCTGATAAATTAGATTTTGCAGCGTTACCACTAATGGTTGCATAAAATCCTGATAGCGGCAGTTTTTCTCACTGATTTGCGTCAAAGTCGACTCCCAGTGTGCCGTCATATCGGGCCGGGCGGCAATATCCGGCAACGCATGGATCAACGCCCTCCCCGCAGGGCTGGCATGGATGTAACGCCCTTTTTTAAACAGGAAAGTGCGTTTAAATAACAGTTCAATGATGCCCGCGCGAGTCGCTTCTGTCCCTAAACCATCGGTCGCGCGCAGGACTTTTTTCAGTTCCTTATCCTGCACAAACCGCGCTATGCCCGTCATGGCAGACAATAAACTTGCATCGGTAAAAGGCCGCGGCGGTTGCGTTTGTCGCTCTACCACTTCCCCCTTTTCACACAGCAATTCGTCCCCTTGAGCGACCACCGGTAGCGGTGAACCTTCGTTTTCCTCGTCTCGTTCTTTGCTGCCCAGCAGCGTACGCCAGCCAGCCTCGGCCAGAAAACGGGCTTTGGCGATAAATTTCCCTCCGGCAATATCCAGTTCAATCACGCATTTGCGAAACATCGCGTCGGGACAAAATTGCATCAGATACTGAGTCGCGACCAAGGTATAGACCTTGGCTTCATCCTGCGTCAATGCAACCTTACTGGAACGTGCGGTAGGAATAATCGCATGGTGCGCGTCCACTTTCTTATCGTCCCAGCAGCGATTACGGCGGTCGCTATCCATCACCGCTGGCGACTGTAGATCAGGTAAATGCACGCTGATTGCATTCAACACCGAATGGCGACCGGCAAAATGCTCTTCCGGTAGATAACGGCTATCCGACCGAGGGTAAGTAATCAGTTTGTGGGTTTCGTATAAACGCTGACACACATCCAGCACCTGTTGAGCGCTAAGGCCAAAGCGCTTGGCGGCCTCAATTTGCAGCGTAGACAGGGAGAACGGTAAAGGTGCGGTTTCTGATTCCCGTTTATCATTATAGGAAGTCACCCGCGCTGGCTGGCCAGTGATCCGGTTGACGACGTGCTCCGCTAAGGGGCGGTGCAGTAAGCGACCTTCTTCATCCTGATAGGATTCGCAGGAGTCGCTTGGCTGCCACAGGGCAACAAAGCGCTCATCGGCCGGTGTGACGATATGAGCCTTAACCTCAAAGAAATCCTTGGGCACAAAGTCTTCAATTTCTTCGTCACGCCTTACTACCAGCCCCAGCACCGGGGTTTGTACCCGACCAACGGACAACACGCCATCATAACCCGCATTACGCCCAAGAATGGTATAGGCACGCGTCATATTGATGCCGTATAGCCAATCGGCCCGTGAGCGCGCCAGAGCGGAAACGCACAGCGGAATAAACTCTTTGTTATCGCGCAGACGAGAAACAGCCCGCTCTACCGCCTGCGGGTTAAGGTCATTTATCAGGCAGCGCCGCACATTCTGACGTTTTTCCGCCGCTAATCCCAGATAATCCAACACCTCATCGACCAAAAGCTGCCCTTCGCGATCCGGGTCACCGGCGTGGACGACTTCATCTGCCTGCTGTAACAACTGTTTGATAACGTTAAGCTGTTTGCTTACCGAAGGTCGCGGTTTCAATTGCCACTTTTCAGGAATAATCGGCAGATCGGCCAATGACCATCGGGCATAGCGACTATCGTAGGCATCCGGCTGCGCCTGTTCGAGCAAATGCCCGACGCACCAAGTGACAACGTGTTGATTACCGCAGGCAATAAAGCCGTCCCCCCGCTTATGGGGTTTCGGTAAGATATCAGCAATAGCGCGGGCCAGACTGGGTTTTTCGGCAATAAACAGTTGCATTATCGGCCCTAAAGAAACGTCGGTAGTATCGGTATTGAACGCGATGGAAAAATCATTCGCAAATCTCAATTAAAGCGCGATCGGGGCGTGGTGCGGTCAGTTCCCCTATCGGGCTGAGCATCATGCCATAGCGCTCAGCTACGGCCTGAACCTCATTTTCAGCCTCCGGTAATACGGCCAATAGCAGGCCGCCGGAAGTTTGAGGATCGCACAACAGTTTTCGTTGTAAATCAGACATTTCCCCGATTAGATGCCCGTAGCTGTCAAAGTTACGCTGCGTACCACCCGGCACACAACCTTCTTCAATATACTCAACCACCGCAGGCAGTTTTGGAATCGCCGAAAAATGTAGCGTTGCCTGTACACCCGACCCCTGACAGATTTCGCTTAAATGCCCCAATAGGCCGAAACCGGTCACGTCGGTCATAGCGGTAACGCCAGCAATGTGAGCAAAATCAGCGCCTGATTTATTCAGTTGGCACATGGTTTCAGTTGCAACGCCCTGATGCTCCGGCCGTAATTTACTTTTCTTTTCCGCCGTAGTCAGCACGCCAATCCCTAAAGGCTTGGTCAGAAACAGCTTGCAGCCCGCCTGTGCGGCGCTGTTTTTCTTCACCTGTTCGGTACTGACCACGCCGGTTACTGCCAGACCAAAAATCGGCTCTGGCGCATCAATGGAATGCCCACCGGCCAGCGAAATGCCCGCCTGAGCGCAAACGTGTCGCCCACCTTCAATCACCCGACGCGCCACTTCCGGTGCCAATTTATCGATCGGCCAGCCGAGAATCGCAATCGCCATGATAGGTTTACCCCCCATGGCATAGATATCGCTGATCGCATTAGTGGCAGCAATACGGCCAAAATCGAAGGGATCGTCCACGATCGGCATAAAGAAATCCGTGGTGCTGATAATACCGACGCCGCTGCCAATATCGTACACCGCCGCATCGTCCCGGGTTTCATTACCCACTAATAGCCGTGGATCGAGGAATTTCTGCTGATCGGAGTGCAAAATGGTTTCCAGCACTTTCGGCGAGATTTTGCAGCCGCATCCGGCTCCGTGGCTATATTGCGTAAGACGTATCGCTGGCGATGTCATAGATCACTTCCCTCGGTTAACCATCATCGGATTAATTAACACTGATTATGATAGGCAAAGAACGTATCGCCTATGGTAGCGCTTACCGAGGGAATTGATAAGTAGCGCTGGCTGTTCAGGCAGTTAGCTTGGTCACAAAGCAGACGGAAACGCAGCTTAAGCTGCCAATTTCTGGCCTAAGCTGCATTGGGAAAGGCTTAAAAATGGCTAACGAAGGTGCTGATATCCGGCGGTGTCACCTTACTCGAACCTTTTAACTGCGGCGTGCCAAGATAGAGAAAACCGACGATTTCATCCTGTTCACGGCAGGCAAAACCGGCCCGAACCACCGAATGATGGGTCCATGAGCCAGTCCGCCAAATACCGTTAAAACCTTGCGCCAGCGCAGCCATTTGCATTGCCTGTACCGCACAACCGGCGGAAACAACCTGCTCCCAGTTTGGTACTTTCGGGTTTTCCGTCACATGGGCAATCACGGTAATAATCAGTGGCGCGCGGAAAGGTGCCATTTTCGCCTTTTCCAATACCGCGTCGTCAGAGCCATCATGGCGCACCGCTTTTTGCAGTAATTCGCTGAAACGACCTAACCCTTCGTCTTCAATGAGCACAAAGCGCCAGGGTTGCAGTGCGCCATGATCCGGCGCGCGCATTCCGGCGTGTATGATGTTTTCCAACGCTTCACCTGTTGGTGCAGGGGTGGTTAAACGCGAGGCCGAACGGCGGTTAAGCAGCAAATCTAACGCATCCATACTCTTCTCCTGATAACGATTTTCATTTTCAGCACGGTAACATAAGTAGAGGATTTGTTACCAGCTTGACCAATACGTTTAGCTGTCTGATGATTTAATACTGACTTTTTATTTGTAGGTCATTAGGATACCCCCACTTGCTCGGATTTGTTGGAGATAACATGCGCACTTTGTGGCGAATTATTAGCGGTTTTTTCAAGTGGACCTGGCGTCTGCTTAATTTTGTCAGGGAATTCATTCTTAATCTGTTCCTGATTTTCCTCATCGTCGTGGGCGTCGGTATTTATCTGATGGTCCAAAGCAAGCCGGTTGAACCGGTAAAAGGCGCTCTGTTGGTCAATCTGACCGGTGTGGTGGTGGATACGCCGGCAGTGAACAATAAAGTGATGCAGTTCACCCGCGAAATGTTAGGGGCATCGAGCAACCGTCTGCAGGAAAATTCGCTGTTCGACGTGGTGGAAACCATTCGTCGGGCTAAAACCGATAACAATATCAATGGGCTCGTTTTGTCCCTGTCTGATTTTGCCGGTGCCGACCAGCCTTCTCTGCAATATATTGGCAAAGCGCTGCGCGAATTCCGCGACAGTGGCAAACCTATCTATGCCGTAGGCGAGAGCTATAATCAGCAACAATATTATCTGGCCAGTTTCGCCAATACAATCTACCTATCTCCTCAAGGCTCGGTGGATTTAAAAGGCTTTGCCAGCAACAACCTGTACTACAAATCCCTGCTAGAAAAACTGAAAGTCACTACCAATATTTTCCGCGTTGGGACTTATAAATCCGCCGTGGAACCTATGATTCGCGATGATATGTCTCCGGCTGCGCGTGAAGCGGATACCCGCTGGATCGGCGGCATGTGGAATAACTATCTGACGGCGGTTGCCGCTAACCGCCAGCTCACCCCAGAGCAACTGTTCCCTGGTGCGGCCGGTATTATCAGCGGATTGCAGCAGGTTGGTGGCGATCCGGCTCAGTACGCGCTGGAACATAAACTGGTTGATCAGTTGGCCTCCCGTCCGGCGGTAGAAGCTGAACTGATCAAAACTTTCGGCTGGGACAAACAAAATAACGATTACAACTCCGTCAGTATTTACGATTACCAACCGGCGCCAAAAGTGCAGCAAGGTGAAGAAATCGCCGTTATCTTTATTAACGGGGCGATTATGGACGGCCCACAAACGCCCGGCAGCGTGGGCGGTGACAATACAGCAGCACAGATCCGTGAAGCACGTTTGAATCCGAAAATCAAAGCGGTGGTCTTGCGGGTAAATAGTCCAGGTGGCAGCGTTAGCGCCTCTGAGCTGATTCGCGCCGAACTGGCCGCACTACGGGCTGCGAATAAACCGCTTGTCGTTTCTATGGGCGGGATGGCTGCATCTGGCGGTTACTGGGTCTCCACTCCCGCTAACTACATTATCGCCAGCCCGAGCACCCTAACCGGTTCCATCGGCATCTTCGGCGTGGTCAACACCTATCAGGAATCTCTGGGTGCCTTGGGTGTCCATACCGACGGCGTAGCCACTTCACCGCTGGCTGACGTGGCTGTCACCAAGAATTTGCCGCCTGAATTCGCCCAGATGATGCAAATCAGCATCGAGAATGGTTATAAGAACTTTATCGATCTGGTTGCTACCTCGCGCCATAAAACGCCTGAGCAGGTTGATGCCATTGCTCAAGGGCACGTCTGGTTAGGTTTGGATGCCAAAAACAACGGTTTGGTAGATCAACTGGGCGACTTTGATGACGCGGTGAAAAAAGCCGCCGAGCTGGCTAAGCTGAAAACCTACCAGTTGAACTGGTATGTGGATCAGCCGGGCTTCCTCGATATGCTGTTTGGGCAAATGGGAGCGTCGGTTCACGCCATGCTGCCTTCAGTGCTGCAAGCCTGGCTGCCAGCGCCAGTTTCCACGCTCGCTATGGCGGTAAAAGATCAGCCGGGTTTCTTTACTAACCTGAACGATCCACAGAATCGCTATGCGCTTTGCCTAAATTGCGGTGATGTACGCTGATAAACAACGCAAATAACAGATAAATCTCCAGCCCGGTACTTGCCGGGCTTTTTTTCTGCGCCAGCCACCCTATAATCCAGTCATCTCACTCAGCGGTATGCTTACATGCAAAAGAAATCCATTTACGTAGCCTATACCGGCGGTACTATCGGTATGCAGCGCTCTGAACAGGGTTACATCCCAGTATCCGGTCATTTACAACGTCAACTGGCGCTGATGCCTGAATTTCATCGCCCTGAAATGCCCGATTTTACCATTCACGAATACGCGCCTTTGATTGATTCTTCGGATATGACACCGGAAGACTGGCAGCACATCGCCGACGACATTAAGAAGAATTACGATCTTTATGATGGCTTTGTGATTTTGCATGGTACAGATACCATGGCGTTTACTGCTTCCGCTTTATCTTTTATGCTGGAGAATCTGGCTAAACCGGTCATCGTGACAGGGTCACAAATCCCATTGGCGGAACTGCGTTCCGATGGGCAAACTAACCTGTTGAACTCACTGTATTTGGCGGCAAACTATCCGGTTAACGAAGTTACCCTGTTCTTCAATAACAAACTGTTTCGCGGTAATCGCACCACCAAGGCTCATGCGGATGGTTTCGACGCCTTCGCCTCACCCAACCTGTCGGTATTATTGGAAGCCGGAATACACATTCGCCGCGTAACGTCGGTCACCTCTCCGGTCAGTAACGGTCCGTTGATCGTACATAACATCACACCGCAGCCCATTGGCGTCGTGACAATCTATCCGGGGATTTCCGGCGCGGTAGTGCGCAACTTCTTGCTACAGCCGGTCAAAGCGTTGATTTTGCGTTCTTACGGCGTCGGTAATGCCCCGCAGAAAGCCGAACTGTTGGATGAACTGAAACATGCCAGCGAACGTGGCATTGTCGTGGTGAATTTAACTCAGTGTATTTCTGGTCGCGTGAATATGGACGGCTATGCCACCGGTAACGCTCTGGCTCATGCTGGCGTGATCAGTGGATTTGATATGACCGTAGAAGCGGCGTTGACCAAATTGCATTATCTGCTCAGCCAGCCGCTGGACGCCGACCAAATTCGCCAGTTGATGCAACAGAACCTACGTGGTGAATTAACCGATGTCGGTTAATCTTCGGAGCCTGAATGAAAACTGCCCTGCTTTTAATTGATTTACAGAATGATTTTTGTCCCGCTGGCGCATTGGCCGTCACCGACGGCGATAAAGTCATCGAGGTCGCTAATCAGGCTATCGAACTGTGCCAAAAATGGGATTATCCGATTATTGCCAGTCAGGATTGGCATCCGGCAAACCACCGCAGTTTCGCCGTTAACTCCAATGCGCAACCGGGTACTATTGGCGATCTGAACGGACTGGCACAAGTGTGGTGGCCAGTACACTGCGTGCAGCATCAGCCGGGAGCTGATTTTCATCCCCACCTGAACAATTCAGCGATTCAACAAGTATTCCGGAAAGGTCAGGACCCCGAAATCGACAGTTACAGCGCATTCTTTGATAACGGTCGACGGGCAAAAACGGAACTGGATGACTGGTTAAAAGCGCAGAGTATTAACCGTCTATTTATCATGGGGTTAGCCACAGATTATTGCGTTAAATACAGCGTGTTAGACGCTCTGGCGCTGGGTTATGAAACCTGGGTGATTACCGAAGGCTGTCGCGGTGTTAACCTACAACCTCAGGACAGTGAGCTGGCGTTGATTGAAATGCAGAGCGCCGGTGCTCAATTAGTCTTATTGCCGCAGATAGCTGAACGGCTTGCTTGACGGAATGAGATAAGGTCAAAACATGATGGGGTGGACTGCTGACTGACAATCTAGCGCGCTACCAGATAACCAAAATGGCGTGCCACCCTAAGGGCGATTAGTTGCCGTATCCGCTGAGTTGCAGCATGCAGCAGTGCGATAACGATGATAATGCAGCTAATGATAACGCTGCCGTAGCCTCGCAGGAACACAGTGCTGGGAGAGTTAGAATCGACAAACAGGCCAGTTATGGCGTGTTGCCGTTAAGGCGAGAACGAAGTTACCCGCGGTAGGTCAGGGCAAAATGTTAACAGTACCCGTAAAAAGCCTGCTGGTCACCTTAAGTGACCAACATTAGGCCGAATGGCTCCGTTATGCTTTTGTTGATCGCCTGTGTGGTTCCGGCTCTCGCCTGAATTATTGTGCTTTGATCTTAATCAGCGGTTGCTTGGCAAACTGCTGCTTAAGCTCCTGCTTACTCTTCATCACGATCTGGCCGTCGGTGCCAATACTCATATGTTGAGCGTCTGTGTTATGCCGGGCTTGCCACAGCATAACCATTTGCAGACTGTTCTCTTTTTGTTCTGGCGTCAGGGCTACACCATCTGGCCATTTTCCTAACTCCACCGCCTGCGACAAACGCTGGTAAATTTCCGGCGTCATGGAGGCAATCAGATCATCAAGCTCCATTGGGCATTCCTAAGTGAATAGTTTGCTGAATCGTTTTTTCATCAAAATTGCAAATTAAAAATGCGTAGAGATAAGGGTTCAACCCGCTATCTGTTCGCCATTCTCATCGTCAATAAAATTCAGCGAGGCCGAATTGACACAGTAACGCTCACCGGTGGGCTGTGGGCCATCGGGGAACACGTGGCCCAGATGAGCGTCACAGTGGCCACAGCGGATCTCTACCCGATGCATATTATGTGAGTAATCATCGATATAGCGAATAGAGTCGGCGGCGATAGGTTCGTAAAAACTGGGCCACCCACAGCCGGAATCAAACTTGGAATCGGAGATAAATAGCGGTTGCTGGCAGCACAGACACTGATACACGCCAGTGCGCTTATTGTGCAACAGTTTGCCGGAAAATGGCGCTTCGGTTCCATGATTCTGGGTAACATGACGCTGTATATCAGTCAGTTGCTCAAGAGGTTTTGTAGGGTTTTGTTCTTTAGCCATTTGTGCGGTTCTCTGACAGGGAATAAAGTCAACGAAAACAAGGTGTAATAATAACAAAAAATTAACAACAAAGCAGCAGATTTTAGCCTAGACTCTATGCCATTCCGGTTTGAAGCGCGTTATTGTGATAAAAATCGCAGAATTTACCGCTCCGCCCTTTAAATTTATGTGTTCGCCCCAATATAGAAATGTGGCCAATGGTTTCAGGAATGTGTGATTAATGTGCAAACTCGCCCGTCTGGTTTGATTTGCAGCAAGAATTGACACGATTCCGCTTGACGCTCGGTGTGGTTTTTGTAATTTTACAACCAACCTTTTATTCACTAACAAATAGCTGGTGGAATATATGACTATCAAAGTAGGTATCAACGGTTTTGGCCGTATCGGTCGCATTGTTTTCCGTGCTGCTCAAGAACGTTCCGACATTGAAATCGTTGCAATCAACGACCTGTTGGACGCGGATTACATGGCATACATGCTGAAGTACGACTCTACCCATGGTCGTTTCGACGGTACTGTAGAAGTGAAAGACGGCCATCTGGTTGTTAACGGTAAAACCATCCGTGTTACCGCAGAGAGAGATCCGGCTAACCTGAAGTGGAACGAAGTCAACGTTGACGTTGTTGCTGAAGCAACTGGTCTGTTCCTGACTGACGAAACTGCTCGTAAGCACATCGCTGCTGGCGCGAAAAAAGTGGTTCTGACTGGTCCTTCTAAAGACGACACCCCAATGTTCGTTATGGGCGTTAACCACAAGTCTTATGCTGGCCAAGAAATCGTTTCTAACGCATCTTGCACCACTAACTGCTTGGCACCACTGGCTAAAGTTATCAACGACAAGTTCGGTATCGTTGAAGCGCTGATGACCACTGTGCATGCAACTACCGCAACTCAAAAAACCGTTGATGGCCCGTCTCACAAAGACTGGCGCGGCGGCCGCGGCGCATCCCAGAACATCATCCCATCCTCTACCGGCGCAGCTAAAGCTGTAGGTAAAGTGATTCCAGAACTGAACGGCAAACTGACCGGTATGGCGTTCCGCGTTCCTACCCCTAACGTTTCTGTTGTTGACCTGACTGCGCGTCTGGAAAAACCAGCTTCTTACAAAGAAATCTGTGCTGCGATCAAAGCTGCTTCAGAAGGCGAACTGAAAGGCGTTCTGGGCTACACCGAAGACGACGTTGTATCTACCGATTTCAACGGCGAAAAACTGACTTCAGTATTCGATGCTAAAGCAGGTATCGCGCTGAACGACAACTTTGTGAAACTGGTTTCTTGGTACGATAACGAAACTGGCTACTCCAACAAAGTTCTGGACCTGATCTCCCACATCTCCAAATAATGGATTGATGTCGAAATCAGTAAAAACCGCCTTCGGGCGGTTTTTTTATGCCTATCGTCTCCCCCTTCTCTTTGTCTCAACGCCGATAAATTTGCGTAATATCAATGATTAGTCTGCTATACATAAGCCGTAGGTAAAAACAGAAAAGCTTGTGATACTATCGATAGTCTGAGGTTCAACGAATAACTGCCACTTTTCTATTAAGGCCAAATTAATGAACGAGAAAGTTTTTAGTCTGCCCGTTGTTGAACAAATCTCTCCTTATATCAGTCAGCGTCAACTGGACAACCTACCCGTCGTGGTCGTTTCTCACCCTAAAGTGCGAGCCGCCGTTGCTCTGCAAGGTGCGCATCTGCTGGCATGGCAGCCTAACGGTGAACAACCGGTTATTTGGCTAAGCAACAATACCGCATTGACAGACGGCGTGGCGATTCGCGGTGGCGTACCTATCTGTTGGCCTTGGTTCGGCCCAACGGCACAGCCTTCCCACGGTTTCGCACGTATTCTGCCGTGGACGCTGACCGCGCACGATGAAAATGATAACGGCGTGATGCTGACTTTCACTCTGAAAGACAGCGATGAAACCCGTAAATACTGGCCACATGCCTTCACGTTAATCGCTCGCTTCAAACTGGGCGTTGAATGTGAAATGGAGCTGGAATCCCACGGGGATTATCAGGCCGCCGCCGCCCTGCATACCTATTTCCAAATCGGGGATATTAGTCAGATTAAAATTAGTGGTTTAGGCGAGAAGTACATCGATAAGGTATTGAAAATCAACGATGCTACCCAAAGCGGCGACCTGGTCTTTAACGGCCAGACAGATCGGGTTTATACCCAACCGGAACCTTACAGCCTGATTAAAGACGCCGCGCTGAAACGAACCATCGAGATTCATCATCATCACCAAAGCGACGTCGTTGCGTGGAACCCAGGCCCTGAGCTGTCTTGTAGCATGCAGGATATGCCAAATGATGGCTACAAAACCATGGTTTGCGTTGAAACTGCGCGAGTGAGCCAACCTTTGGTCGCGGCCGATGAAGCGCCTGCTCGCCTTGCAATGACAATTCGCAGTCGCAAAAACGCTTAACATCGTCGCTGCACTCAATATCTACACGTTAAAATGGAGCTTGGTGCTCCATTTTATGTTGCTCTATATCTTGTTCCCGATAACCACATATATTCGCATGCGTATGGCGGCTTTCTTGCCCTCAGCAGGTATCAAATCGGTGTGATTGACTTCTGAAATAGATAAGTTGTTAGTTTTAATATGTGAATAGCCGATTCAATAACGCTCTTTAGCTGGTTTCGGGTAATATGAATTCATCACTGCTTAAACTATCAAAATCTATCATTTCTTTTCCATTGAACACTTCAATTTTACTCTCTGAATCTTCACTAAAGAATTTATAATGGGTGTTTAGACCGGTTTCGACAATGCCCATCCATTCGGCTAATGCGTTAATGAAATGAAAGCCAGAGCGTCTTAAATGAATATACTTCCTGTCTAACATATCACTAGAAATAATAACCAGAGGAGACTCATAATTCTCCCTGTAACGACTACCATGAATTAATGAACCGTCCTGATGGCTTAAGCCGTGATCGGTTAAATAAATCAAAGAGTAACTTTCCTTTTTATTATCCAGCATCTCAACCACCAGCCTGATTAACTCATCCGTTTTAGTGTAAGTAGATAGGTAACAGGACATATCCAGATTATTGCTAAAATATGGGATAGGTGATTCACCGTTTAATCGATCGCAGAAATGACCATGAGAACCCATTAAGTGCAAAACATATAATCGCCCCCCTGAATACTCATTGTTTAAACTATCCGCTAATATAGGAAGCAAATCCATATCGCTACGATTATTGGAATTAAACGAACCTTTCTTTAAGAAATCTATAGCGTGACTGCGAACAGCAATCCGTGCCGCCGAAGTATCAAACTCACCGAAACGGCCTTGGTTAGATATCCAGTGAGTTTGGATTCCAGCCATATTGGCCAGAGTAATAATATTATCGGCATGGCTGTATTTTGTACCTTGGTTTCGCGACAGCAGGCGCGGCACGGACAAATAGGTATTCGATGCAGTGGACACATAGCCATCCCAGAAAATCCCCGGCGTACGTTGTAGGAATGGCATGGTATTCACCGGATAACCGTAGGCTGGCATATAGTCTTTTCGCATACTTTCGCCCAGAATGAGCACATGGTTCTTATAGCGACCACTGACACTTTCTATCTGCCAGCTTGGTGTAAGCTGGCTTCCCATAATGGAATCGGCTTTATCGTCGAAATATTGGCGATAGGAACTGTACAACGAGTAATAAAAATCAATAAATTTGACCTTAGTTACTCCTCCGCCTATCAGTTTCCCCAAAGATACGCTGAATAAAACCGCAAGTAGTATTAACATCAGTTCCGGTTTAACCTGATTTTTTTGCCAGCAAAAAAACTGAAGATAAATAAAACACAACATGATCAACAGACTTCCGACGAAGCTCGAAGCCGGCAATGACTGGGTGAATTCTATCGACTCTCTATAGTTAGACTCTAAGAACGAAGCAATAATCCCAAAGTCCGGCGGACCATAAGCATAACCCACCGGGAAATAGGCGGCAAAAATAAAGTATAGCGGGAAGAGTATAATGGAACGAGATAGTACAGTTATAGACAATAGTTTTATCAATAGCGGTATAATAATTAAATCCGCTATTTTCAATGCATACCCCATACCTACTATCATCAGTATTGTTGATAGTAAAATAACTAAAACTTCTGTTTTACTGCTCATATCAAACTTCCACTTATTAAAAAATAATTCTCCATGAGTTTTTTGATAAACCCAATAGTGAATTAATATAATTTAATATTTATAATAAAAAAAAAGAAACAAATAGCGAATCAAGCAGGGAAATGATAAGAGGAGGAGTCAGTTAAGCGTTAAATTAACCCAAATCAGGGGCCTGATGGCCCCTGTCATGCTGTCTGATTAGTATAATCAGAACGTATAAGTCACACCGGTCCAGACGATACCAGTATAGGATTTATCAACCATTGGGCTGTTTTTAACTTCGCTTGACAGTTGAATATAGCGGCCAAGGAAGAACGCATTCCAGCTAGCGTTAATTTGATAATGCGCGGACAATTCGGCATAAGGCGACCAGCTATCACTCGGCTCATAAGCGCTCAAAGTGCTGCGCGCAGCTTCGTTACCACTCACGCCGTAGTAATATTTGTTCTGGTTTTTGCTGTTCCAAGTCACACCCACTCCTGGAGTCAACAACCAGTTATTCAGTTGGAATTTATATAAGTAGGCCACATCCCCGATCAAACCGTTGCTGTTATCCAGCATATCCCCCGAAATCGCGGTGCGGATAATTCCCCAGTCTTCGGTATGAGCGTAAGACACGCCAGCCATCAACGTGCTGCGACGTTTGTCTAACTGCTTCATGCGCCAGTCGTCGCTATCACCTGGTCTAAAGTTTAACGGCAGATAGTAAGCGTCCAGAGTCAGACGGTTGCTATCATCACGCCACAGGTAATAACCGGCAGCTAGAGTACGGAAGTAAAAATCATCACCTTCGTAATTGATCACAGGAACCGGATAAACGCGATCCTGTTTACCCAGATACGGATCTGGGCTAACTAAGGCGGAAGCCCCTAAAGACCAAGTACCGGCGTGTGCAGCACTGGCACAGCTAATGGCGATGGCTACAGCAGCCAAAGTTTTTAGTTTAAAGGTTTTCACAAATTTTCCATTCCATATGTAAACAAATAATTAGTTGCCTTAGTGTAAAGCAACTGTTGGTTTTCTGCTGGAACTTTACATAAGTTCAGGCAAAAACTCTGTGATTTATAAAGGAAACCTTCATTACCAAACTCGTAACATTTTTAATCACAGTGCGGTTTACCGATACAATTAGCCAAGCTAATTATAATCACTAGTGACAATTATTGTTACTTTTCTACGGCTAAACATGCTGCCATCGCATCTATCGCTAATGTCCTTTCTTTCCCCTCCTCAGATTATCTACAGCGACATCAATCCGCCGCTCATTCAAACCCTAGACAAAAGGCCGCCGCCTGACACTGCGGATTGATTACAAAGATAAATAGGTTGCGATAGATTTAACCTCTGTTAACAGAAAGTAAGTAAAATTTATGCCGTTTTGATTACACCAGCATACCGGCACTTTTCCAGAACAAAAAACTAGAAATAATCACAATTCAACTGGTTAAACCCACATCATCAGCATAACACTCTAATTCAGCGCCTTCCTTCGCCGCAGAATTGGTCAATCTATCGCCCTTGCCAACTTGACCTTTAGAACAGACGCGACCATAACAATAAGGTAGTAGTTTCAAAATTTTAACCCAATAAAGCCCTACTACTTTTTTATGTTCCCAACCATTCAAACAGGACGGGCATGCTATGAACATATTTGATCACTATCGCCAGCGCTATGAAGCGGCCAAGGACGAAGAGTTCACTCTGCAGGAGTTTCTTACTGTCTGTCAGCAGGATCGCAGTGCTTATGCCAACGCGGCCGAACGTTTGCTGATGGCTATTGGTAGCCCCGTGATGGTCGACACTGCGCTTGATTCACGCATGTCTCGGCTATTCTCCAACCGGGTTATTGCCCGATACCCTGCGTTTGAAGAATTCTACGGCATGGAAGAAGCCATCGAACAAATCGTTTCCTATCTGAAACATGCGGCCCAAGGGCTGGAAGAGAAGAAACAAATCCTCTATTTATTAGGTCCGGTGGGTGGAGGTAAATCCTCTCTGGCCGAAAGACTAAAAGCTTTGATGCAGCTCGTACCCATTTATGTGCTCAGCGCCAATGGCGAGCGCAGCCCGGTTAACGATCATCCGCTGTGCCTGTTTAATCCGCAGGAAGACGCGGCCATTCTGGCGAAAGAATACAATATTCCTAACCGTTATCTCGGCACCATCATGTCGCCGTGGGCCGCCAAACGTCTGCACGAATTCGGTGGAGATATCACTAAATTTAAAGTGATTAAAGTTTGGCCTTCAATTTTGCAGCAGATTGCCATTGCCAAAACCGAACCGGGAGATGAGAACAATCAGGACATCTCCGCACTGGTCGGCAAAGTGGATATCCGTAAGCTGGAAAATCACGCGCAAAACGACCCCGATGCCTATGGTTATTCCGGTGCATTATGCCGCGCGAACCAAGGGATTATGGAATTCGTTGAGATGTTCAAAGCGCCAATTAAAGTACTGCATCCCCTGCTGACGGCGACGCAGGAAGGTAACTATAACGGTACTGAGGGTATCTCAGCCCTGCCATTCAACGGCATTATCCTAGCTCACTCCAACGAATCGGAGTGGGTCACCTTTAGAAACAACAAGAACAATGAAGCCTTCCTCGACCGTGTATACATCGTCAAGGTTCCTTACTGCCTGCGAGTTTCAGAGGAAATCAAGATTTACGACAAACTGTTGGAACACAGTGAGTTAACCCACGCGCCTTGCGCGCCAGGAACGCTGGAAACGCTGGCTCGCTTCTCTGTCTTATCGCGGCTAAAAGAGCCGGAAAATTCCAGTATTTATTCGAAAATGCGCGTTTACGACGGTGAGAGCCTGAAAGATACCGATCCTAAGGCTAAGTCTTATCAGGAATATCGTGATTACGCCGGCGTGGATGAAGGGATGAACGGCCTATCTACCCGCTTCGCTTTTAAAATTCTGTCGCGCGTATTTAACTTCGACCACGCGGAAGTGGCGGCTAACCCGGTGCACCTGTTCTATGTTCTGGAACAGCAAATCGAGAGAGAACAATTCCAACAGGATGTGGCGGAGAAGTATCTGGAGCACCTGAAAGGTTATCTGATTCCGAAATACGCCGAATTTATCGGTAAAGAAATTCAGACTGCCTATCTGGAATCGTACTCTGAATACGGCCAAAACATTTTCGACCGCTACGTTATCTATGCCGATTTCTGGATTCAGGATCAGGAATATCGCGATCCGGATACCGGTCAACTGTTCGATCGCGAGGCACTGAACGCCGAACTGGAGAAAATCGAGAAACCGGCGGGTATCAGTAACCCGAAAGATTTCCGTAATGAGATCGTTAATTTTGTTCTGAGGGCGCGGGCTAATAACAATGGCCGTAATCCTAACTGGACCAGTTACGAAAAATTACGCACGGTCATTGAGAAGAAAATGTTTTCTAATACCGAAGAGTTACTGCCAGTCATCTCTTTCAATGCGAAAACCTCAACGGACGAGCAGAAAAAACATGATGACTTTGTCGACCGGATGATGGAGAAAGGTTATACCCGTAAGCAAGTTCGCCTACTGTGTGAATGGTATCTGCGGGTAAGAAAATCTTCATAACCCGTTTGCCGATGCAGTTCGGCATAGCAGGTATAAACCCAATAGATTTCGAGCAGCAGCTTGAGAAATAGCGGGGCTCCCCAAGTGATTTCGGGCGACGGCAAGGCGGCAATTGAACACCCCCGGTCATTTAGCCCGCTAAGTGATCGGGGTCAAGGGTAGCAGCCAGCACAACAACCGTTCGAAAGATGAAGGTGAGATTCAGGTCGATCGGATTCGGGGGACTTATGGGCTACTTTATTGACAGGCGACTTAACGGCAAAAACAAAAGCATGGTTAACCGCCAACGCTTTTTACGCCGTTATAAGGCGCAGATTAAACAGTCGATTACCGAGGCCATCAACAAACGGTCTGTAACTGACGTGGACAGCGGCGAATCGGTTTCTATCCCTATCGACGACATTAATGAACCGATGTTTCATCAGGGACGCGGTGGCGCACGTCATCGGGTTCATCCTGGCAACGACCATTTTGTGACTAACGATCGGGTTGAACGCCAGCAAGGTGGTGGCGGTTCTGGCAGTGGTCAGGGCAAGGCCGGTCAGGATGGTGAAGGCGAGGATGATTTTGTCTTTCAGATCTCCAAAGATGAGTATCTGGATCTGCTATTTGAAGATCTCGCCCTGCCCAATTTGAAAAAGAACCAATATAAGCAGCTGACCGAATTTAAAACACATCGCGCGGGTTACACGGCAAATGGGGTTCCGGCCAATATCAGCGTGGTACGTTCACTGCAAAATTCGCTGGCGCGTCGAACCGCGATGACCGCAGGTAAACGGCGGTTGATGCATCAGTTGGAAGAAGAATTAGCTTTACTGGAAAACTCAGAACCGGCCCAGTTGCTAGAAGAAGAGCGTCTGAGAAAAGAAATTGCTGAATTACGGCAGAAAATCGAACGGGTTCCTTTTATTGATACCTTCGATTTACGCTATAGAAACTATGAACGTCGTCCTGAGCCTTCCAGCCAGGCGGTGATGTTCTGCCTGATGGACGTTTCCGGCTCAATGGATCAACCGACCAAAGATATGGCGAAACGTTTCTATATTCTGCTGTATCTGTTCCTGAGCCGGACGTATAAAAACGTAGATGTGGTGTATATCCGCCACCATACGCAGGCTAAGGAAGTCGACGAACAGGAGTTTTTCTACTCGCAGGAAACCGGCGGCACCATTGTATCCAGCGCCTTAAAGTTAATGGATGAAGTAATTCAGGAACGTTATGACCCGGTGCAGTGGAATATTTATGCCGCTCAGGCGTCGGACGGCGATAACTGGGCCGATGATTCGCCGCTGTGTCGCGAGATTCTGGCGAAAAAGCTCCTCCCTATGGTGCGTTATTACAGCTATATAGAAATCACACGCCGCGCACATCAAACCCTGTGGCGGGAATACGAGGCTTTGGAAGCACAATTCGATAATTTCGCTATGCAGCATATTCGCGAACCGGAAGACATTTATCCCGTGTTCCGGGCACTGTTCCACCGACAAACCGTCGAAAGTTGATTTATCAGAAAAAAATAAACCGGCCAAACATCAGCCGGTTTTTTTATCTCTCCAACACTGTCACTGCCCTTCATTTTCCTATGAAAATCAGTGGGTCTATCCTAGACCGCTTACAACAGCTGGCTGATATTTAACTCTTCCATTAAACGATAATTATCTGAGTAATCTACTGGGATCGCGATCACGGCTGGGCCGGCAACGTCCATAGCCTGATGCAGTTTGGTGGTTAATTCATCGGCAGATTCAACGGCAAAACCTTTGGCACCGAAGGATTCCGCATACATTTTGAAATCTATCGGGCCGAAACTGACGCCGGAAGGACGGTGGTATTTCTTCTGCTCTTGGATTTCAACCATGTTATACCCATTATCCACCCAGATAATGTGCAATAAATTACTCTTCAACCGCACCGCCGTTTCCAGTTCCATGCTGGATTGCATAAAGCCGCCGTCCCCAGAAACCGACACCACTTTTTGATGAGGATTGACCAACGCGGCGGCAATCGCCCAAGGTAAAGCCACCCCCATGGTCTGCTGGCCGTTAGACATCAAAATCTGCCGCGTACGGAAACTATACAGATAACGTGCAATCCAGATATGGAAGCTCCCCATATCTACGCACAGCGTCACGTCACTGTTAACAATATCCTGCATCGCGCGAACTAATCTCAGAGGATGAATAGCAAAACCGCTCATGCGTTCGGCTCGATTGGCCAGATCACGGCGCTGACGACAGCGCTCTTCCAGCACGGCCTCGGTCTGTGCGGTCATGATTAACGAACCGTTAAGCCGTTTGGTCAGCTCATCTAGCGTGGTGGCTATATTACCCACCAGCTCTTTCTCCGGTTGATAGGCAACGTCAATTTCCGCCGGTAATACATCCAGATGGATTAAGGTCGCACGGCCGCTGTTCCACAGCGCAGGATCGTACTCCACCGGGCTATAACCGACGGTAAGAATCACATCCGCCTGTTGCAGTAACTTATCACCGGCCTGATTGTTAAACAGCCCAACGCGACCCGCAAAACGATCGAAATGCGCCTGATCGATGACCCCAGCGGCCTGATAAGTGCTGGTAACCGGCAATTGGCTATGGCGTAGCAAACGTCGAACCGCCTCGGCGTTGGCTGGTTGGCTCGCCATTAAACCTAGTAACAATATGGGATTCCTGGCCTTATTGAGCAATGCCGCAACTTCGACGATATCTTCCGTGCGCGCACTGCCATTAACCGGGCAAGGTTGATGAGCCAGAATACGACTGGTTACCGGCTCATTAATAATATCCTGCGGTAGGCTCACAAAGGCCGCGCCTGGTCGACCAAACTCTGCGGTTCTGAAGGCGTTTCCCATGACTTCCGGTAATGCGCTCGCGGCGGTCACTTCCACGCTAAATTTGGTTACTGGTCGGAAAATGCTGACGGTATCCATGCTTTGGTGCGTGATTTTTAGACTATCAGCCCGTTTCACCGCGCCGCCGATAGCGACCACCGGATCGCCCTCCGACGTTGCGGTGGCCAGCCCGGTCACCAGATTGGAACAACCTGGGCCAGAAGTCACCAATGCCACGCCGGCCTTACCGGTTAAACGACCAATGGCTCCAGCCATAAAAGCGGCATTGGCTTCGTGGCGCACCACTATGGTTTTAATCGTGGAATCTTCCAGTGAATCAAATACCCGATCAATTTTCGCGCCCGGAATACCGAAAACCTGCTTAACGCCTTGTTGCTCAAGATGATTCACCACCAGATCGGCACCGCACTTCCATTCCTGCATTTCATTTTCATGATTCATGACGTTGTCCTTTATGACCGTTCTCATTGCCCATCAGGGGATTAACTTTCTACCGCGCGAATCGCTTTATCGAGATTTAACGGCGTCAAATCCGCTTTCAGGAAGTCATTGTCCTGTGGTAAATCAATCACTAGCTTGGTCAAAGTGCCGAAAGTCAGCTCTCCGTTTTCCAGTTGATAATCGAGCACATGTCCACCACCACTGCGGTCATTGGTAATAAAATGCTCGTGGTAACCCGCGACATTAATGCCTTGGGTATAAGCCGGGCTGCGAAACCCGATAATGACGCCGCTGCGATGTTCGAATTCAAACGTTGGCTGTTCGGCAATGGCTTCGAGCATGGGTTTATAAGGGCGATGCTGACGCGGTACGGTGCGGGTTTCAACGTGGCTAAACTTGCCATCGATACGCAATGCGCAAAACAGATTATCGGTCTCGGTCACATCATCAATCACATTATGAATCTGCTGGCGGCTCATTTTATGTTCAAAACAACGCTTTTCCGTTGGCTGGAAGAAAGTCATCACCGCGAAGGGAGTTTTCTGCTCAGGCTGGGCGCTACGGGCGCTACCGTCCGAACGCAATTGATAAATTTCGCTGTTGAACGCAACCAACTCCCCATCGAGATTGTTGAAGGTTCCTAATCCAAAATCGCCGTGCTGAAGCAGTTGCTTCATGGTGACATTGCCTTCGTAAACACCACTTATTAGCGCACTCATTAATGAGGTTTGGTACAAAACACACTCAGGATGCCCTTTCTGATGGGTAATGAAGCTTTGCGCAATCTCCTCTGCACATGAACATACTGGGTGCTCTTGGTTAATCATGTTGCTCTCCCTCTCATCTATAACATAAATTACACTTATGTTTAGCTATAAGGTTGACGCCAGAACGACATAAGTACCAATATAGGAACCTCACTATTTCGATATCAAAAATATATGGAACATCGTTATCTGCGTTACTTCGTTGCCGTCGCTTCTACTCGGCACTTTACCCGGGCAGCTGAAAAGCTCGGCATCTCGCAACCGCCGCTGAGTCAGCAAATTCAAAAACTGGAACGCGAGATAGGTACGCCGCTGTTACATCGGTTAAGCCGGGGCGTTGAACTGACGGAGGCCGGTGAGGCTTTCTATGCCGACGCCCTTCACATTTTGCAATTGACGGACGAAGCGGTTGAGCGAGCCAAAAGCATCGCCCGAGGGGAAACGGGGAAACTACGGGTTGGATTTGCCAGCTCCACCGCCTTCCAACCGGCGGTTTTATCCTTATTGCATCGCTATCGGGAAGCTTTTCCGTCGGTCATTTTATTGCCTAGCGAAGAAATCATGCCGGTGTTGATGAACGATTTACACAGCGAACGCATTGACGTGGCTTTCATTCGCCAACCTTGCAACGCCAGTACCGAATTTACCTGCGAGGTGTTGGTGGAAGAAGATATGGTGCTGGTGCTGCCCGCCGACCATCCTCTGCACCACCGTGCCAAAATAAGCCTGCGGGATTTACAGCATGAAAAGCTGATCACCTTCCCAAGGGAAGTTGGCCCCGGTTTGTTTGATGCCATTATGAACGCCTGCCACCGCGCCGGATTTGAGCCAGAACTGGGGCAGCAATCGCCACAGTTGGTTTCCGCCATCGGAATGGTCTCTGCCGGATTTGGTATCACCGTAGTACCGCGTTCGCTAACAACCATTCAGGCAACAAATGTTACCTACCATGAAATTGATGATGACCAGCTAAAAACTCAGATTACGCTGGCTTGGCGTCGCCACGAGCGCTCCGCCGCGGTCGTGAATATGGTGAATTTGCTACGACATGGCGGATAATTCAGCGATTAAACTTCGCGAATCTGCGCAAAACCTTCGGCGAGGAAGTCCAATAGGCTTCGAACCGAAGGCAGCAACCCGCGACGAGACGGAAATACCGCATGGATAATTTCCGGTTTGGGTGCCCAATCCGGTAGCAGGCGAATCAACGCCCCGCTCTCTAATTGCTCTCTGACCATCATCAGCGGCAACTGCACTACGCCGACGCCAGCCAGCGCGGCACAGCGCAACGCCACCATATCGGCAGTAATAAACCGAGGCTGATGATTAACCGCTGCATGAGCATCATTCGGGCCTTGCAAATTCCACACAAAATTCTGCTGCGGCTGCCCTAATCCTAAACTGGGGATGCCGGTCAGATCTGCCGGTGATCGGATGTCATCGCACTTCGCCAGCAACGCTGGGCTGGCAACCAGACTCTGGCAGCGATCGGCCAGTACCCGCATCACTAAATCACTATCTTCAATCGGCCCAGGCCGAACTCTTATCGCAATATCAATAGCTTCCGCCACCGGATCAACCCGGCGATTCGTGGCGTCCAAATGCACACTCACATGAGGGCAACGGGCCATGTAATCCGCCAGCATCTGGCTCACGTTAGCCTGCAACAACGCTACCGGACAGGTTATTCTCACCACGCCACGTGGTTCAGCGCGGGTTAACTCAATGGACTCCTGCGCCGCTTTGGCCTCCACCAGCATGGCTTTACAGTGCTCATAGTAAGTTTGGCCGATCTCTGTCACCGCAAAGCGTCGGGTGGAACGCTGCACCAAACGAACGCCCAATCGGTCCTCAAGCAGCGCCAGACGGCGGCTAAGCTTGGATTTAGGCATACCCAGCACGCGTGCGGCTGCGCTAAAACCGCCGTGATCGACCACCTGAACGTAGTAATAAAGATCGTTGAGATCCTGCATAGTCACCTTATTGTTCATTTAATAGGACAGTGATGTGCTATTTTGCTATCTACCGCTTAAATTATCCTAAACCTATACTTTATCCAATACAGCAACCCACCTGTTGTAAGGAGATTATGATGAAAAAAGTACTAGGTGTTTACACTGCGCCACGTTCCCACTGGGTTGGCGACGGTTTCCCGGTTCGTTCCCTGTTCTCGTATCAAAGCCACGGCAAACAGATGAGTCCGTTCTTGCTGCTGGATTACGCCGGACCGCAGGATTTTAAACCGAGCAATCACCAGCGTGGCGTGGGACAACATCCACATCGCGGTTTTGAAACCGTCACCCTAGTGTATCAAGGTGAAGTCGAACATCGTGACTCTACCGGTAAAGGCGGCGTTATCGGCCCCGGCGATGTGCAATGGATGACCGCAGGCTCTGGTATTTTACACGAAGAGTTTCACTCCGAAGCCTTCAGTAAAAGCGGTGGCCCGCTGGAAATGGTTCAGCTATGGGTGAACCTACCAGCCAAAGATAAAATGGCCGCACCTGGGTATCAGGCGATCCTAAATCAGGATATTCCGAGTGTTGAGCTGCCGGATAACGCCGGTCGTGTAAGGGTCATAGCCGGTGAGTTCGGCACCCATAGCGGGCCTGCCAGAACCTTTTCACCGCTGAACGTTTGGGATATGCGGTTGAATCAGGGTAGCGTCAGTGAAATTTCTCTGCCGGAAGGCTGGAATACCGCACTGATCGTATTGCACGGCACCATTATGGTGAATGGCGAAAGCATGGGTCGCGAAGCCGAAATGGTTTTGCTGGATTCTGTGGGTAGCCATCTGACCATTGAAGCCAATAATGATGCTGTCTTAGTATTACTCAGCGGTGAACCGATCAATGAGCCTATTGTCGGTTACGGGCCTTTTGTTATGAACAGCGAGACGGAAATCAAAGAAGCCATTAAAGATTTTAATGACGGACGTTTCGGGCAAATGTAATTACCGTTGCCCTCTCACCGAGTCCCCGCCGGCCTTTTCAGCGCTGGCGGGGACGCATTCTTTCCCTCCCCATAATAAACACGTCAAAATTGAATGATTTACAAGCACTGGTTATTTTTTTAGCCGATATTCCCTGCGTAATTAGCTGTCGACCGCAAGCATTCATTTAATTTTTAATTAGTCGTTAAAAAGTCTCGGATTAAATACGCATTAAAAACTTTAATTAATTTATAAATATTGCACTATATTTACTCTTTATGGTTGTGGGTTTTCTCTTCTGAGATACTCCAGGTTAAAGACTCGCTAAACAGATTTAAAAAATCTAATTGTCGTTGTACAAAGTCTGTTCTTTTGGTGAATGACTTCATTATATTTAAATTCTTTGCCAGTTATCCTATTCTCTTTCTATATAGATAGTGATATTTGATTTACATGTCCGGTGATTTTAGTTTAATGATACAACGGCCTAGGCGCTTCTATTGCTACAGGAATCCTCATGAGCCATTTAAATGATCCTTTCCCCACTGAAAAAGATCTGCCCGCATACAGTGAACATGAGGCGCTGTTGCAGGCATTAAATCTTTCTCTAGCTATTATCGAATTCGATCTTAACGGTGTGGTGGTCAATGTTAACCAGAACTATCTTGATTATTTCGGTTATCAGCGGGACGAGGTCATCGGGCAGCCCCATAAAATGTTCTGTAAGCCCGATTTTATCGGTAGCAAAGAGTATCACGCCTTGCGTAAAAGTCTGCGCGCTGGCCTGTCTCTGGAAGGTCGCTTTGAGCGGCGACACAAAGACGGTTCCCCAGTATGGCTCGCCGCGATTTATCAGCCGGTTCCGGGTCGCGACGGTAAAACCGCTAGAATGGTCAAAATCGCCAAAGATATCACCCAACAGGTGGCGCTGGAATCCTCAACCCATGAGTGGGTACAGCTGCTAACCGAACTGACCGACCGCAGCGATAGCGCAATGTTTATCGCCGGTGGCAGCGATGACGGTCATCTCACCTTGTATATCAATCAGGGTTTTACCAAACTATTCGGTTACAGCGCACAGCAGGCCCTGGGGCAACCGATTGCTGCCCTGTTACAAAATAAACCGCCTTCCTCACCCATATCGGCTCCGTCCGGCGATCTTCACCAAACGTTGCATCCGGAAGAGCTGTTTTATAGTCAGGACGGCCAGCCCCATTGGTGCTCGGCAACCATAAATTCAGTCTATGACGAACAGGGAAAACCCAGTTATACCATTGGCGTACTGACGGATATTACCCCGACCAAAATATATGAAGTACTGCAATATAAGGTATTGGAATCCTTAGTGTTAGAGCGCCCGCTGGATGAAGTGCTGAATATGTTTTGCCTCGAAATTGAACGCATTGCGCCGGAAGTCGTGGTGAGTATTCTTCAAGCTCGGAATGATAATACCTTACAGCACTTGGCGGCCCCCAGCTTGTCACAACATTACGCCGACGCAATGCAACAGGTACCCATCGGCCCGCACAACGGCTCTTGCGGTACTGCAGCCTATCGCAAAGAACCGGTATTAGTGGAAGATATCGCCAACGATCCTCTGTGGTGTCGCCTCCGTCATATTATGCTGCCGCTTGGGTTATCAGCCTGTTGGTCTAGCCCTATTTTATCCAGCCGGGGAGAGGTGTTGGGTACTTTTGCCTTTTACTTCCGCGAAAAACGCGGCCCTAACGCCTTCCACCATAAGTTAGTCAAACTGGCCACCAACCTGTGTGCGCTAGCGCTGGAAAGAGAGCGGTCACGGATGAAAATCCAGCAACTGGCTCTGTATGACTCACTGACCGGCCTGCCTAATCGCGCCCAGTTCCTCAACCATGCTCATCAGGCAATTAGTCAGGCCGAAGCGCAAGGGCACTCGCTGGTCGTATTAGTGATTGATATCGATCGTTTTAAGCAGGTTAACGATTCACTGGGTCAGGCTGCGGGAGATGAATTGCTGTGCACCATTGCCCAGCGATTACGTGAAGATATGGCCAGACACGATATCATTGGCCGCTTATCGGGTGACGAATTCGTCCTGATTTTAAGCGCTTTTGACGTTGATAAAACCACGCTACGAGTCGAGAAACTGCTGGGTTGTCTGTCGCAGCCCTGCCAGATTGCTGGGGTGACCATTATCCCTTCTGCCGGAATCGGTATTAGCCTGTATCCGGATAATGGCCAAGAAATCAATACGCTGCTGCACAATGCAGATACCGCTAAGCATAAGGCCAAAGAGATGGGGCGTGGGCAGTTCCAGTTCTTCAGCAGAGAAATGAACCAGCTAAATTTACAGCGTCAGGCGCTGGAAGGCGCACTGCGTCAAGCGGTACATCTGAATACCCTGCAGCTCTATTATCAGCCGCAGGTCAGACTTAACGATAGTCAACTTTACGGCGTAGAGGCCTTAAGTCGCTGGTATCATCCAACGCTAGGGGAGATCCCGCCGCAGCGTTTTATTCCATTGGCCGAAGAGTGCGGGTTAATTAATGAACTCGCGCTGTGGACGATTAATGAAGCCTGTCGTCAACTGGCGGAATGGCGTCTGCGTGGCATTGATGTGCCATCTATTTCTGTTAATTTATCACCAACCAATTTCCATAATTTAGGGCTGCCGGATATCATCGCCCACATTCTGCAACGCTATCATTTGCCGCCGCAGGATTTAACTTTGGAAATCACCGAAGATATTCTGATTGATAATAATCCCAGTATTTTTGCCACGCTCCATAAGATCCATAAGCAAGGCGTAAGGCTATCAATGGATGACTTTGGCACCGGCTATTCCAGTCTGAGCTATCTACGTCGACTGGAACTAGATGAAATCAAGCTGGATAAGAGTTTCGTTAACGATCTGGAGCACGATGAAACCAGCAGAACGCTTAGCGAAGCGGTAATCCGCATTGGTGAAAGTTTGCAACTTTCCGTCGTGGTGGAAGGCGTGGAAACCGAAGCACAGCGCAATTTGCTTAGCCGTCAGGGTTATCTCATCGGGCAAGGATATCTGTTTTCCGAGCCGCTGGACGCTTTCGCCATGGAACAATGGGTTATTGCTCACACGTCAGGCTGATGGGGTTATTTATCAGCCTGATGCGGGTTAACTAACACCACCATCATGAATTAATTTCCTTTGTTTATCCTTTATTTATCTAAATTGGCAATTAATATAATAAATCTGCTTATTATCACTTAGACTGTTCCCTCACCTTTCAATACGGTTAATTCTAAATGGACTATTAATTAGTATTGAAATTATTTACCACTATTCTTTGTAGTGACTTATGGAACAGGATTTTTCATGAGAATTGTATTACCACTGGCTTTTTTATTACTTTCAGGTTGCTCGCTCCCCCTTCCTCATTTGACCGACAAACAGATCGCTGAATTTGATTCAGACGCGTTATGCTCCGCGCTGGGGACTTATAATAACGACAGTAAATCCGTGTTGCGCTTAACCGCTGAAGTGGAACGTCGAGGCGTCGCGGTTAATCAAGAAAAATGCTATCGCATCAGCCATATGGCCATGCAAGCGGCCGTCGACGATCCGCTACACGCAAACTGCGATACACGTCCCGGCGATTACCTCCCAGGAAAACAGCCGAAAGTTAAAATAGACGGCAAATGGCACCTGCTGCCACAATCGCAATTTAACCATTCGCGCCCGCGATGCTCCTTTGGCGATACGCACGCCTGGTGGCAAATTCCAGACCCTAAATGGCTTCCCGACCCTGAAATGCTACGAATGATACGTGAGCACTACAAATAATCTGTGGTGATATCCTCGGTTCAGCTATCGTAACTCCGCCTCGTGTTGATAATAGAATTGTTAATCACGGGATTTGTAGATAAAACGAGGGTTATCAATCCGGTGCGGTGATGCTTCCCCCGCACCGGTTCCTCAGAATTACAGCGCAATTAAAACTATTTGCAGGTTATATTCCATTGATTGTAGTAATCTATCCGGGTTGAGTTTTCTGAGACAAGTGACGCCGTCACCGAAACGTCGCCCCCTTTCTCAGCCAAACTCCTGTTTTTTGCCGCTTCTGCCACCTGGACGTTGTATCTCTGCTATGCAAAAATTTCTGTTTTTATTACTCAGCCTGATTCTTTTAGGCCCACTGGGTATCGACCTTTACCTGCCCACTATTCCCGCTATTGCCAAAGGCCTAAATAGCAGCGAATCACTGATTCAATCCACCATCGCGCTGTTTATTCTGGTTTTGGGCGTCGGGCAGTTAATCGCGGGTCCATTGGTGGATAAATATGGCCGCAAACCTATCGCCATCATCGGAATTCTGCTGTATATGCTGGGTGCCGCTATGGCCGCCCTGGCAACTACGCCAACGATGTTTGTCGCCTCACGCCTGCTACAGGGAACCGCCGTATGTTGCACCGCCGTGGTGGCATTCAGCGGCGTGCGCGATCGCTTAAATGGCAACGAGGCCGCCCGCGCCTTTGGCTTTTTAAATGGCACCTTGAATATCGTCCCGGCGCTGGCGCCTTTATTAGGTGGCCTGTTAGCCGAAGCCTTCGGCTGGCGTGCCCCTTTCTGGTTCCTGGTGCTATACGCCGCTCTGGTACTGATACTGGTGATATTTTTCCTACCGGAGACCCGTCCAGCGGGAACTCAGTCGATTAAAGGCTTGCCGTTCAAAAACTATCTACGTATTTTGCGTGACGATCGTTTTCTGGTCTTTGCACTGGTGAACGCTGGCGCGATGGGAATGGCGCTGACCTATGTGTCTCTGGCTCCTAACGTATTGATGGGCGAGGCTAATCTCACGCCGCTCCAGTTCTCACTAGCCTTCGGTGCCAACGGATTCTGGATTATGTTTGTGAGTTTCTTTGCCAATAGGATTATTCAAAAAGTGGGCCGTCCAGCCTGTCTGATAACCGGTAGTCTGCTCATGGCTTTGGGGTGCATAGGCTTAATTTTTGGCGTAACACAATTAAGTACCGAAATGCAAAATAACTGGCTGACTTATATGCTGCCAGTCGCCAGCGCCTGCGCCGGTCTGGCCTTTATGATGGGCCCGGCGACCAGTTATGCGTTGGAGCCTTACGCCAATGAAGCCGGAGTGGCCTCTGCTCTGGTAGGTTTTGTACAAATGGCCGGTGGCGCCGCCTTGGGTCTGATCGCTATGTCATTACCCGTTCAGCCCAAATATTCGCTGGCATTGGTGATGTTAACCGGCTGTTTATTGGCATGGATTGCCCGTCGTGCCAGCAAACGGATGCCGACCATCATCAAGAAAATTTCCTGATAATGATTGCGGATCGCTCTGTCGATCCGCTTTCACGGAATGAATGGGATGATGTGAACTCGTCGGGTAATAGGTGGCATGGATTATTAATCGTAGAGGCTAATTGGTAGCCCGCTAAATCAGCCGTTATTTTACTCTGCCCTAACGTTTATCCTATTTTAGCTCTTACTTTGTAATAACCTCAGAGCCAGTCTTGCCAAGGCTGCTTTCCGCCAATAATGGCTAAACACCCTTTCGCCGCCTTGCGGACGCGGTTGTAGCATGGGTTGTACAAATCCCTGCGCCCAGTCAGGTAAATCGAATCCGGGCTCATTTTCCCCACTCGAAAATTTTTGAATGACTTCGCGACAGTGCCCTTCGCAGGATAAAATCGCTTCGACTTTGTCCTGCCCTGCTAGAGTTGCAGATAAAGCGACAATACGCTGACCGTCTAGGCAGCGTTGTCCCGTTCTCCAACAGTATCCCGCCATCCTCCGTTCCTGTGCCTGCCAATCAAAATGCAAATAACCGTGGTGAGGATTTCCTGCTCCCGCAGCCCAACTCAAGGTACCGAACCGATAACGTAAATGGCGAACTCTGTGCCCGTTAATCTTCAATAAACAGCCTTTATTCGTGCCCACCGAAGCCAGCAGGCATAATAGAAATCGGGGCTCTTCGCTACAATAAACGCCGCTCCACGGATATAAATAAGTATCAATCTGATGATCAATATCTGGAATAAGGCGATTCCAGTCAATGTGAAAACCCGCCAAGACTGAGATTAATCTGTCACAGTTTGGCTGAGACCTATTTAATAGATAATGGATAACAGCCATCATGATTTTCTTACGAGTGAATAGCGCATAGATAAATTTGCGGTTATCTGGCTCGGATATGAAACCCGCCCAATATTGCTGTTCTGCGTGTTTTGGCTCTGTTCTCCCTTCCATAGTCCGCAATGTCACTCGGTGCCGTTCCCGCCGCGCCAGTGAAATAGCACGCTGGACTGCTATCTCGGGTGCCTGCGTATCGCCGTGATAGATAACCAAGACCCGATACCCCCGGCGAACGTAATACAACATGGCTTCGGTCATCTGCCTATCAATAAGATGGAGAGAATGGGGATTATTATATAGAACATTGAGATCGTAACCGTCCGGCCGCGTGTTTTTCATCCATAGCTCAGTTATCGGATGGGCCAAGGAATAAAATAGATAATCTGCATTTTTAATCAATATATTATCGCCAGAGTAAAACTCAATGGCTTTGGTGTCAGTTCTGATAATCATCAATTCACCAGAGGTTTCTCTGGTATTTTTTACGCCGCTATCCCGCCGATAATGATCGGCAGCAATATTGCGCGCCAGCGTTTTCCATGCGTGGCTGAGCGTCATACGGGATAAATCAGAGGTAATCGGACCAACTGGTTGGCGCATCATATTTCCTCGCTAAAACTGTCTCGCTAACCGATAAAAAGATCGTAGATAATATTGAGCAACAATAGTTTCCCCTAGTATTGAAAATAAATAATCAAACCCCGATACTTACGACAGTGATAATGCTGACTACAGACAAAGCATAAACAGAGAGATAGATATTAATGACCGGATGAGTGTTCTTATCTGATTCATTCGCGAGTGGAGTGAATCCATTCTGGTAACTGACATAATACTCTCCTATTCGATTTCATTTATTCTCAGAATAAAAATCATGCGGATGATCAGCAGTTCAGCCACTATAAATAAATCAGATGAGGTGGCAATAATAAAAACCGAAGGGAGAATAACGATATAAATGGGTTTTATAGCCACTATTCACATGTCGCCATGTCCACAAATTCATGAAATGAGATCAAAATGATAAAGGCATATCTGGATAAAGATACGCCTTCAGGATCGGTTTCAGAATACCGGAATTTTCAAGCTTAATTCTCGATTTTCACCGGCACTCGGGTGGCCAAAGCGCACATCAATTCGTAGCCCACGGTTCCCGCAGCGGCGGCAACGTCATCAATCGGCAAATTTCTTCCCCACAGTTCAACCTTGCTGCCTGTTACGGCCTGTGGACAAGGGGTTAAATCCACCATCATCATATCCATTGATATGGTACCCAAGGTTCGAGTCAGAACCCCTTCTACCCATGCTGGCGTACCCGTTGGCGCATGGCGTGGATAGCCGTCGGCATAGCCGCAGGCCACGACGCCAATGCGCTGCGCATCGCTGGCCTGATAGCGGCTGCCATAACCCACGCCATGTCCCTTGCTCAAATCCTGAACGGCGATGATTTCGCTACACAAACTCATTGTCGGTTGCAAACCGGTATCCGCAATATCTGCCGTCCTACCACTCGGGGACGCCCCGTATAAAATAATACCCGGTCGCACCCAATCTCCATGAGTTTGACTGTGCCAAAGCGTAGCGGCGGAATTAGCAAAACTGCGCGGAGCAGGAATATTGGCACTGGCATCGCTGACGTCATTGAACTGCTGCGCCACGCCGGTAGGATTATCCGCATTAGCGAAGTGAGTCATTAACGTAATTTGATCGATATTGGCAATACTTTTCGCCCATTGCCAGACCGTTTCAGCCTGACGAACCGGAAAGCCTAAACGGTTCATTCCGCTGTTCAGTTTAAGATAAACATTAAGTGGCGCACTTAACCGCGCTCGTTGAATAGCTTCTAATTGCCAATCACTGTGTATCGTCGTAGTCAGACGATAATGGTCCAACAACGTCAAATCCTGTGGTTGAAAGAATCCTTCTAGCAATAAAATTGGCCCTTTCCAACCCTTCTCACGAAGTAAAATGGCTTCATTGAGATCCAATAATGCAAAACCATCGGTAGCGGATAAACTTTCCCATATTCTACTTAGGCCGTGACCGTAAGCATTGGCTTTCACCACTGACCATACTTTTGACTGAGGAGCACAATTTCTGATGACATTAAGATTATTATCAAAGGCAGACAAATGCAGCGTGGCAGATATCGGGCGAGGCATGCGCTTTCCTTTTACTTTACCGGATTATTTATTCTATGAAATAACGCGCGCATCAAGGGGCCGATATTACGCAGCCGCTTGATGTGCAATATTCGAAAGTCAGCGAATTGAACGCGCCGTGTGCAATCTGCCATGATTCATGGGATGAAATCCTGGACTATAACGAGCAACCGCTAAATCATCGGCGGCAATGGCGGTCTGACGGCCAGAAATAATATCGGCCAGGAGTTGGCCTGAACCGCAGGCCATTGTCCAGCCCAGAGTGCCGTGGCCGGTATTCAGATAGAGATTTTTCAGCGTAGTCCGTCCTACCACCGGCGTACCATCAGGCGTCATTGGGCGCAGCCCGGTCCAGAAAGTAGCATGTTCAACTTTGCCTCCGTCTGGATACAAATCCTGCACCACCATTTCCAGCGTTTCCCGACGGGTCTGCTCCAATTGGGTATTAAAGCCTACAATTTCCGCCATACCACCGACGCGAATACGATCATCAAATCGGGTGATTGCAATCTTATAGGTTTCATCCAGCACGGTAGAAAATGGCGCAGAATCCGGATCGGTAATCGGAATAGTCAGCGAGTAACCCTTTAGCGGATAGACCGGAATAGATACTAATCCCTGTAGTAATGACGTGGAATAAGAGCCAAATGCCACGACATAAGCATCTCCCTTGATCACGTCATTGCCACAAAGTACGCCAGCGATTTGATGCCCCTCCACCAGTAATTTATCTACTGAACGGTTAAAGATAAATTTCACTCCGGCAGCTTCAGCCATTTTCGCCAATTGCTCGGTAAATAAACGACAATCGCCGGTTTCGTCGTTAGGTAAACGTAATCCGCCGGTCAGTTTATGAGACACTTTGGCCAAGGCTGGCTCTATGGTCGCTAATTTATCAGCGGTCAATAATTGATAAGGTACGCCTGCATCCTCCAATACCGCCATATCTTTTGCCGCATTATCAAACTGTTGCTGAGTACGGAACAATTGCAAGGTTCCACCCTGACGGCCTTCATATTGGATTCCGGTATCCTCCCGCAGATCTTTTAGACAATCCCGACTGTATTCGGCCAGCCGAACCATGCGGCTTTTATTGGTCATATAGTGGGAAGTACTACAATTTTTCAGCATTTGCCACATCCAGCGTAACTGGAAGCTGCTGCCATCTAATCGGATCGCCAGCGGAGCATGCCGTTGGAACATCCATTTAATGGCTTTCAACGGTACGCCCGGAGCGGCCCAAGGAGCGGCATAGCCGGGGGAGATTTGCCCCGCGTTGCCTGCGCTGGTTTCCTGGGCTGGGCCAGACTGGCGGTCAATGACCGTCACCTCATGGCCTTCTTTTGCCAGATACCAGGCACTGGCCACCCCCACCACTCCACTACCCAAAATGATAATACGCATACCTTAACTCCGCCGATAATACATAAAGCATAATATTCTGCTGACAGAAAATTAACCTAGTGCAAAAAACTATCCAACAATTTGATTGTGGGTTGTGATTTTGTTCACAATTAATTTATATTTAGATCTTATTGCTTTTCAAGTGGTTTACATAATTAGCGATAAGATTCGGTTTAATCATCATAAACAGGCATATATCTCAAAAAATTCATTAATTTATCTATTTATAGCTCAAACAATCTGTGTATTGCCCAGGATTACTTTTGCGATATTTAATTCTTTTAAATTACCAATATCGCAGAATTAAATATTGTTAAATTAAGAGATAAGATGATAGCCCCAGCGCGTCAAAAATAAACTATATTGACATAAGGTCTTGCCTTGCTTCAGTTTGTTCAGATTGAACTAGGATTATGCAAGGGACAGGTATTTGGCCGGATGTTAAAACCGTGAGGGTGCGCTGATGACAACTTCAACTGAAAAAAAGGGCGCGCAAGATAAGCGTCTGACTGACGGACCAGACTGGACTTTCGAATTACTACAGGTTTACCTCGATCAGATCGATCGGGTCGCCAAACATTATCGATTGGATACCTATCCACATCAAATCGAGGTGATCACCTCTGAGCAAATGATGGATGCTTATTCAAGTATTGGTATGCCAATAAATTATACCCATTGGTCGTTCGGCAAAAAATTTATCGAAACAGAACAGAAATATAAACAAGGCCAACAGGGTCTGGCCTATGAAATAGTGATTAACTCAAACCCTTGCATCGCCTATCTGATGGAAGAAAACACCATTACGATGCAGGCATTGGTCATGGCTCACGCGTGCTATGGGCATAATTCCTTCTTTAAAAATAACTATCTATTCCGAACCTGGACGGACGCCAGCTCCATCGTCGATTACCTGCTGTTTGCCCGCCATTACATCAGTGAATGTGAAGAACGCTACGGTGTAGAAGAAGTGGAACGGCTGCTCGACTCCTGCCATGCGCTGATGAACTACGGCGTTGACCGCTATAAACGCCCGCAAAAAATTTCGCTGCAGGAAGAAAAAGCCCGGCAGAAAAGTCGGGAGGAATATCTGCAAAGTCAGGTCAACTCCCTATGGAAAACCCTGCCACGCATTGCCCGGGAAGAAACTCAGACTGAAGCGCTGCGCTATCCGAGTGAACCCCAGGAAAATATTCTCTATTTTATGGAGAAAAATGCCCCTTTGCTGGAGTCCTGGCAGCGGGAAGTTCTGCGCATCGTACGCAAAATCAGTCAATATTTTTATCCGCAAAAACAAACTCAGGTCATGAATGAAGGTTGGGCCACTTTCTGGCATTACACCATTTTGAATCACCTGTATGACGAAGGTCGTGTTAGCGATCGGTTTATGATGGAGTTCTTGCACAGTCATACCAACGTGGTGTATCAACCTGCCTATAACAGCCCTTATTACAGTGGGATAAACCCATATGCGTTGGGTTTTGCCATGTTTCAGGACATCAAGCGCATCTGTATGTCGCCAACGGAAGAAGATCGCTACTGGTTCCCAGGTATTGCCGGCTCTGATTGGTTAGAGACGTTACATTTCGCTATGCGTGATTTTAAAGACGAAAGTTTTATTAGCCAGTTTTTGTCGCCGAAAGTCATGCGCGATTTTCGTTTATTTACCGTGCTGGATGACGATAAAAACAATTATCTGGAAATCTCAGCTATTCATAATGAAGAAGGTTATCGGGCGATTCGCAATGAGCTGTCTGCTCAATACAATCTGAGTAACCATGAGCCGAATATTCAGGTATGGAATGTCAATTTACGCGGCGACCGGTCCCTGACCTTACGTTATATTCCGCAGGATCGCGCGCCACTGGATAAAAGTCGTCGGGAAGTGATGAAACATATTCATCGTCTCTGGGGATTTGACGTACACATTGAACAATTGAATGAGGATGGCAGCACCGAGCTACTGGAAAGTGCGCCACCGCGCGAAAGCAAATTGTAACTTTTGCCTTCGTCTTACACGGTTTTATCGCGAATACCGTTTCTCAGATAGCAAAAAGGGCCGAATGGCCCTTTTTCATTTTCATTCACCGTTCTAACGGCGCGCTTCGGCCAGATCGCTCGGCATAGTGCCTTGCATACTGTGCCAGATCGCCCCACTTTCTTTCCCGTAGTTACGCAAACATTCCATAACCTGATCGTATGATTTGTTTTCACACAGGCTAGCTAACTGGCTATAAAAGTTCAGCGCTAGCTTACGGGCGTCCGGGTTAGAGAAATAATAACGCCCAACGCGAGTATAAAGACCTTTTAGTCCGTTCAGGATTAGTCCGTAAATCGGATTGCCGGAAGCAAATGCCAGACCGCGGAAAATTCCGTAGTCCAAAGCAGTGAAAGCTTCTGCGTGATCTTCTACCTCTGACGCTTTCGCCAGTATATCCAATGCCTGATCGGGATGTTGGCGGAATGCGGTCCGCACAAAAATCGAAGCGATATTGGTTCGAACAGCGAGTAAATTATCTATCAATTGAGGGACGCTATCGTGATCTAGGCGAGCCAGTGTTTCAAGAATATTAAGGCCCGACGTCTCCCAAAAATTGTTTACTTTTGTAGGCTTACCGTGCTGAATGGTGAGCCAGCCATCGCGAGCAAGACGTTGCAATACTTCCCGCAAGGTCGTTCTGGTTACCCCGATGAGTTCTGAAAGTTCACGCTCCGCGGGCAAAATAGATCCTGGAGGGAAGCGATTATTCCAAATACTTTCAATAATGTACTCTTCCGCGAAACCGGCAGGACTTTGCGCCTTTATAACCATGTGTGTGACGTTCCGTAGCGATATTTTTCAGCAATTTAATAGAGCTTATCATACCAGACGCGCCGTGTATGATATAGCGTCGCAGCAGAACAATTGGTGAAAGCGGTCATAAAATGGCAAAAATCGCGCCAACTCCACTCGACTAGTCATAATTGTACAATCGTTAAATCGCTTGCTCAAAGCATGCCGTAAGCTTGATTATTAACTGAACCATAGAAAAATTAAGGGGATAATGACACACAATGGATATGACCAATCGACAGGCCCTGATAAAGAACTTTCTGGGCAACTCACCAGACTGGTACAAAATAGCCATTATCGGCTTTCTGATAATAAACCCTCTCGTCTTTTTCTTCGTCAGTCCCTTTGTCGCGGGGTGGATGCTGGTCGTTGAGTTTATTTTTACCTTAGCGATGGCGTTAAAATGCTACCCGTTGCAGCCCGGCGGTTTATTGGCGATTCAAGCGATTATTATTGGGATGACCAGTCCGCATCAGGTTGCGGAAGAAATTGCTAATAATCTCGAAGTGCTGCTGTTATTAATCTTTATGGTGGCTGGTATCTATTTTATGAAACAGCTGCTGTTATTTGTCTTTACCAAGCTGCTGCTGAATATTCGGTCGAAAATCATTCTGTCTTTGGCCTTTTGCCTAGCTTCGGCCTTCCTCTCTGCATTCCTCGATGCGCTAACGGTTATTGCCGTGGTTATTAGCGTATCCGTTGGTTTTTATACTATTTATCATCATGTTGCCTCTAATCACAGCGATAAGGACGTCAACGATGACAGCTGGATAGATTCGCAGGAAAACCGTAAAACACTGGAGCAGTTCCGCGCCTTTTTACGCAGCCTGATGATGCATGCCGGTGTAGGTACTGCACTGGGCGGCGTAATGACGATGGTTGGAGAACCACAAAATCTGATCATTGCCAAAAGCGCTGGCTGGCATTTCTTCGATTTCTTTATTCGCATGCTTCCGGTCACGTTGCCTGTATTTGTTTGCGGTTTATTGGTCTGTCTGCTGGTTGAGCGTTTTAAACTGTTCGGCTACGGTGCGGAATTGCCGGATCGTGTGCGCCAGGTTTTGAAAGAATACGATCAGCAAGCCTCAGCCAAACGCACGCGTCAGGAAAAAGTGAAATTAATCATTCAAGCGTTAATTGGCGTTTGGTTGGTTTTAGCATTGGCATTACATTTAGCTGAAGTGGGTCTGATTGGGTTGTCCGTTATTATTCTGGCCACGTCTTTGTGCGGCGTTACCAACGAACATGCGCTGGGCAAAGCATTTCAGGAAGCCTTGCCTTTTACTGCGTTATTAACGGTATTTTTTGCCGTGGTTGCGGTCATTATTGAACAGCATCTGTTTACGCCGATTATCCAGTTTGTCCTACAGTCCTCGCCATCGGCGCAACTGTCGCTGTTTTACCTGTTTAACGGTTTGCTCTCTTCCGTCTCTGATAATGTTTTTGTCGGCACCGTTTATATTAATGAGGCTCGGAGCGCCTTCGAACAAGGTATTATCTCCCTACAGCAGTTTGAATTACTGGCAGTGGCTATTAATACCGGTACCAACCTACCTTCCGTTGCCACGCCTAACGGACAGGCCGCATTTTTATTCCTGCTGACTTCCGCACTGGCTCCGCTTATTCGTTTATCCTACGGAAGAATGGTGTATATGGCACTGCCCTATACTATAGTCATGACGCTGGTTGGTCTATTGTGCGTTGAGTTTGCATTAGTTCCTATGACCGAATTAATGATTCAATCGGACCTGATCGCCGTGCCCCAAATTGATCCAGGTGCAGGGATTACACACTGATTCCTTGCATTCTGGCCTCAGCCAGCCCTACACTTTTATACTAAAGGGCTGGCTTAAAATGCCATTAACTTCACCAAAGATGAATTTTTATCCGTTAAATCGTGGCCTAAGCGATAAACAGATGATTTTCGCTTAATTTCGTCGCCGGATAGCTGGCAGCAATGATGAATTGGTTTACACTGCCACTACAATTGCTTACTGCATGGAATATAAAGATATGTTGCAATTTCTTAACCGTTGCTCCCAAGGGCGCGGTGCTTGGCTTTTAATGGCTTTGACTGCACTTCTGCTTGAGCTGGCCGCACTCTATTTTCAACACATCATGCTATTACAGCCATGTGTAATGTGCATTTATGAACGCTGTGCGTTGTTTGGCATTCTTGGTGCTTCGCTGCTTGGCGCTATTGCGCCCAAATCACCATTACGCTATTTAGCGATTGCATTGTGGATATACAGTGCCTGGAAAGGCGTTCAATTGGCGTGGGAACATACCATGTTACAGCTTCACCCTTCCCCATTTGCCACCTGCGATTTCTTTGTTAATTTCCCGACCTGGTTGCCACTGGACAAATGGCTACCTTCTGTATTCTTAGCCAGTGGCGATTGCTCAGTGAAACAATGGGAATTCTTATCTCTTGAGATGCCTCAGTGGTTAGTCGGTATATTTGCCGCCTACCTTGTCGTCGCTATTCTGGTTCTTATTAGTCAATTTGTTAAACCCAAAAGACGTGATCTGTTTGGCCGATAAATAACACTCCCCTAATCTTAAAAAGGTGCTAAAAGGCACCTTTTTTTATTTTAATAATAACTATAATCATCCGTCTCTCAGAGAGACACCCTAAGTCAATCACATTCATAACCCACCCTACAATATAAGCCCCGTTTAGAATCAAATAAAATAAAATTTTTTTGACTAACCTTATCTATCTAACTATTATCAGCGGCAAAAAAAACTGCTATCACCTACTAGTAATACTGATAATAATATATAACTTCGTCATGACAACCTTATAAACAGGAAAACACTGGGAGATTAAGATGTTTTGCCTCAAAAAAAATGGGGTCGCCCTATCTGTATTTATTATCCATGTAATTGTGAATATTATTTATCTCCATATGGGTAATAACATGCTAAAAGATACCGCCCGGTTCAGTGCTCGAACAGCCGAACTGACGGATAAAACCATACCCGCGCTTACGGCCTTCAGGTGCTTAATTACTGACACCTTGCAATTAAGGCAGTTGCAGCTTCAACTGGTTAATGCCCACGATGATAAAGATATTGAGGAGGAACGAGACGTAATAAATGAGTTAATAATAAGAATAGAAAATACTTTCTATATGTATAGTAAAACCTTGTCTGAGAGCGATAATCGACAGGATATTGATGATGCGTATCATGCTTGGCTGCGTTATATTAGCCTAAGTGAAAAAGCCATCTCGCTTTATCAGAACGGATTTTTTAATCAAGCGAGAAATATCTTATACAGCGATGCGCTTAGCTATTTTGTCGATTTTGAACTCCGGAAAATTCGACTATTGATAAACAGTAGTGAGCAACTATCCGAGGCTAAAATGGCCATCGCGGAGGTAGATAAAAGCGCCAAGGCATTATTCATTTTGGGACTAGGATTCAGCTTACTTCTGCAAATAACCTATTTGGTTATTATATTCAAACAGGTCATAACCAAGAAGAGAGCGATTAAAGAAGCTAATATAGACCCGTTAACACATTTATTTAATCGGCGTAAATTAGTAAAGGACTGGGAAGTCATCCATTCGCTGAACAAACCCATTACTCTGGCTGCCGGTGATATTGATCATTTTAAGAAAATCAATGATACCTACGGGCATCCTGTGGGTGATTTTATACTGTGCGAGTTGGCTAATATGCTCAAAAAGAACAGCCGAAAGTCAGATATGGTGATACGTATTGGTGGTGAGGAATTTGCCATTATCTTTATCAACTGTCATGTGGAAGAAGCTTATCAACGAATTGAAAAAATCAGGAAAGAGGTCGAAGAGACGATCTTCACTCCAGCAAGCGGGGATAATATTAAACTTACTATTTCATTTGGGCTAAAACAGCTAAGTAAGGATACACCATCGTTAGATTCGCTATTAAAGGCCGCAGATAACAATCTCTATAAAGCCAAAAAAGCTGGACGAAACCAAACCGTTTATTAATTCGTTATAACGACAGCCCCTGAATGGGAAGCAGGGGCTGCTTTACCCTTTATCCTACAGAGAAAACGTAAAACTCTAACGGTATCACCGGCAGTGAAACCTAGGCTTTAAGACTTTTACAGGTGAAATTCAATGTTTTCTCACCGTTGTTCACATCCAGATAAATAGGCGTGGTGGAGATATTCAGCGCAGCATGAAAAGTGCTGTTATCAACGGTACGTTGAAAAAACAGACGTTCGCCATTGGCATCATTTTTAATTTCGGTGAATTTAAAAATAGCACCATCAATGGTCAGTTGTTGGTTAGGGCCATCCAGCAAACTTTCTGACTTTATCCCCGATTCAGTTAAACACTGTAAACGCATCAACGGTGATGCCAATACTGAGGTAGAAAATGTACCTATGACCATCACTAATCCAAAGGCATACAGCTCTAATTTATTTTTTTTCATGGTATTCAACTTATCATTTTAATCTTACCCGTATTATGTCATATCCGGTTAGACAGGTAAAAAATGTCACGGTTTTAATTGCATTAAATCAATATCCTGATGCCGTCAATTCCCGTTATGTTAACGGACTAGGGTTTTTACCTGACCAGACGTAGAATAGGTCGTCATGTTCATTCACCTTTAGATTGAACAACATATAGGAGCGCAAAAATGAGACGTACAACCATGATTATGATCGCCGTGGCAATCCTGGTCTTTTTGTTCTCTTATTTCACCGAGTCTTGATTAACTCGAAGCCGCTCTCATTTTGCGGTAAAACAGAGACGAGCAGAGTTCATTGCTCAGCCCCCCAGATTCACATTGCATAAGAGACGACTATGAAGCATTCACCGCTGCGGCGATCGCTGCTACTTGCAGGTATCACCCTTCCATTGGCCAATTTGGCATTCCCCTCATGGGCGAAATCTGCCGGTCAGTCATTATCTGAACAATTGGCCGCCCTCGAAGAAAAAGCTCAGGGTCGTTTGGGCGTTTCACTAATTAATACCCAAAGCGGTAAAGAACTTCAGTATCGCGGCAACGAAGCTTTCCCATTCTGTAGTACCTTTAAGCTGGTACTGGCGGCAGCAATATTACGCCAAAGTATGTCTCAACCTGCTTTATTGGAAAAACATATCACTTATTCTGAGGCCGACCTGCTTTCCTATGCGCCAATAGCACGCGAAAATCTGGGAAAAGGCATGACAGTCGCCGCACTTTGCGCCGCAGCGCTGCAATATAGCGATAACACCGCTGCTAATTTATTAATTCAGCAACTTGGCGGATTAGAGGGTGTGAATAAGTTTACCCAAAGCCTCGGAGACACTGCGTTTCGGTTGGATCGCTGGGAACCTGAATTAAATAGCGCTATCCCTGGGGATCCTCGGGATACCACAACGCCAAGCTCAATGGCGGCGTTAGTGAAAAAAATACAGTTCGGCGATGGATTAGCGCCTGCGCAGCAGCAACAATTGGCTCAATGGTTAAAAGGAAATACTACGGGAAATGCCAGCATTCGCGCCGGTGTTCCAGCGGGGTGGGTCGTGGGTGATAAAACCGGCAGCGGTGATTACGGGACAACCAATGACGTAGCCATACTTTGGCCACCAACGGGAGCACCGTTAATACTCGCAGTATATTTTACCCAGCATAAGAAAGATGCAGAATCTCGACGGGATGTTCTGGCTGAAGCAACGCGAATAATTTTAGCTGAGTATAAATCTTAAATAGCAGCTAACAACATTATGACTCCCCTGCTGTTTCCACGGAGAACAGCAGGGGAATATTCTCGTATTAAACATTCTTTAATCTGTTGAATCGAGTCTAACCTACTGAACACCACAATATAATAAGAAAAATAACCCCATATTTACTTAATACTAGCTATTAATATTATGCCATGACTTGATCAGCGAATAGTTACCCCCTTAATAATATTTGTTTTCTGATAAAAATCACATTCTTATATGGTTAGCATCGACGTTGTCGACTGGTGGTTTCACAATACGATAGAGAGATAAAGTTGTCTTGGCTATTTGACCAAAAATATTGTGGCCCACACCAGAGAAATATGCTTCACGAGGTCCTTGCGGTTCAAAAGTTCTCGTTCTATGGGGGATACATTTACTCCTGGCCTCTATCGGCTTAACCTTACCCAAATAGCCTATTACCTTAATCTTAAGTTGATTAGCCAACGCTTGAGCGTTTGAGAAAGTCCCTCCATTTGCACCATAGCAGCTTATCAGATTCACCGAAATGGGAGTCGTGCTTGTACTCAAACCCACTAGCTCACTGGCAATGCTTTTCGCTTGATGCACACCAATCAGAATCTTTTCATCTTTCGGACTTCGCATCATGAAAGGCATACCATGCCGTTTCACCTCAGGAGCAGAACTCCTAATAATCATTAGTCACCTCTATATTTACATTAAAGTTATCATTAAAATTTAGTAATCTACTTCGTAGAACCAATGCAATAATGAGCGTAACTAAATAACTCACACATCACTACCGCCACTAATAAAAAATAATAAAAATCCAATTAGAATAAATATTTTCATTTTAATTGAAAATATAAAATGCAAGTTTTAATCGTTTATATAAACCTAATAAGTGCCAACAAGAAATGCATTTAAAATAATGAGTAAAAACAAGAAGTGATAAGGTTATCTTACCCCTTCCCACAATGACTCAGCAGCAAGGAAAAAATAACCTATATAAGGGCATGATGAAAACATTGGATTTTAATTACAATACGTCACTGGCGCACCCGGTTTTTATAATCAATCCATTCTTTTCATCAACTGACTATCTAGCCCAGCTCGGCTTATTTAAAATAGGCGGATGTCTTAAAGCGAAGTGACATGAAGTAAGATTTAATCACGGTTTAAACAGAGTATTACCGCAAAATGACTCGCTACTTAACACGTAGTAACATCGGTTTGCGGTAATTTTTTGCCCCGTATATGCCCCGCCAGCTTTTCACTCCCCTTTCAACCTGAAATCATCCAGGCTGTCATCGAACTTCATGATGTCCTTCTCCTGCCCGGATCTCTCCAGTCACGATTCACCGAAATACACGACAACAAAACCTAAATCCGTGCTGACCGGCTTCCCTGCCAAATATTCCAAATCACTCAGGTTTTAGTGGCCACTCAATATCTGATGCGTTCGATGTATCTATCCGCATCAGCAGTACACGATAATGTTTCCAAGAAATAAGA
>NZ_CPYD01000005.1 GCF_001112925.1 Yersinia nurmii | reverse complement strand
TGGTCCCACCTGATCCCATGCCGAACTCAGAAGTGAAACGCCGTAGCGCCGATGGTAGTGTGGGGTCTCCCCATGCGAGAGTAGGACACTGCCAGGCATCAAATTTAGTTGTGCTGATATGGCTCAGTTGGTAGAGCGCACCCTTGGTAAGGGTGAGGTCCCCAGTTCGACTCTGGGTATCAGCACCAGTTATATGGGTTTAAGTTCGGCACTTAGAAAAGAATTTACCTGGCGGCAATAGCGCGGTGGTCCCACCTGACCCCATGCCGAACTCAGAAGTGAAACGCCGTAGCGCCGATGGTAGTGTGGGGTCTCCCCATGCGAGAGTAGGACACTGCCAGGTATCAAATAAACAAACGAGGCCATCCTAACGGATGGCCTTTTTTGTATCTGAAACTTGTCAAAATATCAGCAGCAATACGCATCTATCCTAACTCTCTCTCTACATCTATATAGCACCCACTGAATGGTTTCCTTTCTTTATCGGCGTCACTTGTCGCCACAATCTAGCAACCTTATAAAAATAGCCTTTATAGAGTAGAGCCGTAGGTGAGATCGCAATGCTTCCTTGGCTTTATATGTAATGAGGAATTCTCTGACGGTTAAAATGATTATATTAATAAATTTAATTTATTTAGGTTTGGATATTGAGGGGCCGTATCGCCTGTGATGATGCAAGATTGTCAATATAATTGTTATTAATCAATATATTGAGATGTTTGTCTTTGTCGTGATTCAGGGGTTACTCAGTTTTATACGGTATTAACCATTTCATTGGTGCTCTAATAGCTAAATGCTATTTATGTTTTCTGGTTGTTTGTTCCTATCATTTAGGGTGATTGTGACATCAGGCTAAATGCGAGGCCGCGCTGCGGAGATAAAGAACAGCAGCGCATTGGTTTAATACCGCAATGAAACATTTTCAGGTTGTTGTTGATCTCTCGACTTTGTATTGGGAAAACGTTATCTTCAGGTGTCTGGAAGTCTAAACGTATAAACGGATATATTGAGGATGTAGGCATGCCAATCCGGGTCCCTGATGAACTACCTGCGGTAAGTTTCTTGCGTAATGAGAATGTTTTTGTGATGACTTCATCAAGAGCTAAAACTCAGGAAATTCGACCGCTAAAAGTATTGGTGCTGAATCTAATGCCTAAGAAGATAGAAACGGAAAATCAGTTTTTGCGTTTGCTGTCGAACTCTCCCCTGCAAGTGGATATTCAATTGCTACGAGTGGATAGCCGCGAATCGAAAAATACGCCCACGGAGCATCTGAATAACTTCTATTGCGATTTTGAAGAGATTAAAAATCAGAATTTTGATGGGCTTATCGTAACCGGTGCTCCTCTTGGGTTAGTGGATTTCAGCGATGTTGCCTATTGGCCACAGATAGAACGTATTATCACTTGGGCCAAGGATCATGTGACATCGACGTTATTTGTCTGTTGGGCAGTGCAGGCCGCTTTAAATATTCTCTATGGGATTCCCAAGCTAACTCGTAAGGAAAAATTGTCGGGGATTTATCGCCATCAAACGCTGAAACCTTTGGCGTTATTAACCCGTGGTTTTGACGAAAGCTTCTTTGCCCCTCATTCCCGTTATGCAGATTTTCCGATTGAGATTTTACAGAAATATACCGATCTGGATATTCTGGCAGCCTCCGATGAAGCCGGTGCTTATCTGTTTGCCAGTAAGGATAAAAGAGTCGCTTTCGTTACTGGCCATCCGGAATACGATGTGGATACGCTGGCTGGGGAATATGCGCGGGATCAGGCTGCGGGTCTGGAACCTGCCGTCCCACTGAATTACTTCCCAGAGAATGATCCTACTCAGCGCCCATTAGCCTCATGGCGCAGTCATGGACACTTATTATTTGCCAATTGGCTCAATTATTATGTCTATCAAATTACACCGTTCGATCTACGTCAAATGAACCCGACTCTCGACTGATTTCATTTTATATGGCGGCTGAATCGATGCCGCCTAACCATTTCCCCTGCTGTTCTGCATAAACGATCCCTTTCCTACTGGTCTAATCTCTATATTAAACAATGTATTACAACGTAATTCAGTCATTGGTGGAATGCCTTTCCTGAAGTGTGCATTTTGTTATTTATGTTAATCAATTGATAAATATAGATTAAATAAATATTTAATATAAAAATGGAAATCGTTTTTGATTTTCATGATTAATTGATTATTCTTAAATCTGTTGGGGTGAAAAACGACCAGAAAAACTTGCCACCAATGACTCATGAAATGCGTATCAGGCGGTAAGTACGCCGCTTGTGCGTTGATGTATATGCCGTCAGATTGGGATGAGGAAAGGGTAATGACACAACAGTTAGTAGGCACGGAGTTAGTCTTCACGCAGAAGTTTTCCACTGCGGAGCGTCAGATATTGACCGCTCAGGCCATCGAGTTTTTAACGGAACTGGTCGCTGAATTTTCAGGGCGCCGCCGTCAACTCCTTGATACACGTGAGAACTGGCAACTTGGCATTGATAATGGCGGACTTCCGGACTTTATTTCGGAAACTACTTCCATTCGTAATGGTGACTGGAAAATTCAGAATATCCCTGCTGATTTACAGGATCGTCGGGTTGAGATAACCGGCCCGGTAGAGCGCAAAATGGTGATTAACGCGCTGAATGCTAATGTGAAAGTCTTCATGGCAGACTTTGAAGATTCGCTGGCACCGAGTTGGGATAAAGTGATTGAAGGCCAAATTAACCTGCATGATGCGGTGAAAGGTACTATTTCCTATACCAATGAATCAGGCAAGATTTACCAGCTAAAACCTAATCCGGCGGTTTTGATTGCACGAGTGCGTGGACTGCATTTACCTGAAAAACACGTCACTTATCAAGGAAATGCCATCCCCGGTGGTCTGTTCGATTTCGCCCTTTATTTCTTACATAATTACGAACACCTGCTGGCCAATGGTAGTGGGCCTTATTTCTATCTGCCCAAAATGCAGTCTTACCAAGAAGCTGCTTGGTGGAGTGACGTCTTTACCTTTACCGAACAACGCTTCGGCCTGCCGCAGGGAACCATTAAAGCCACGGTATTAATCGAAACATTGCCTGCGGTGTTTCAGATGGATGAAATCCTATACCACCTGCGTCACCACATTGTTGGCCTCAACTGCGGACGCTGGGATTACATTTTCAGCTATATCAAAACATTGAAGAATCATAGCGATCGCGTTTTGCCCGATCGTCAATCCGTCACCATGACGCAACCTTTCCTCAGCGCATACTCTCGCCTGCTGATAAAAACCTGCCATAAGCGCGGCGCGTTGGCGATGGGGGGAATGGCGGCCTTTATTCCGAGTAAAGACGCAGAGAAGAACGCTTGGGTGCTGGATAAAGTCCGTGCCGATAAAGAACTGGAAGCCACTAATGGCCACGATGGCACCTGGGTTGCGCATCCGGGTTTGGCGGATACCGTGATGGAAGTCTTTAACCGCGTATTAGGGAGTCGTCCGAATCAATTAGAAGTGAGTCGGGCACAGGATAAACCTATTACCGCTGCTGAATTGCTAGAGCCATGTTCTGGTGAAAGAACCGAAGAAGGGATGCGTGCCAATATCCGCGTGGCAGTGCAATACATTGAAGCTTGGATCTCCGGTAACGGCTGTGTGCCTATCTATGGGCTGATGGAAGATGCGGCGACCGCTGAGATATCCCGTACCTCTATCTGGCAATGGATTCATCACCAAAAATCCCTGAGTAACGGGAAAAAAGTCACTAAAGAATTGTTCCGCACTATGTTGAGTGAAGAAATGCAGGTTGTTAAGCAAGAGCTTGGTTCCGAACGCTTTGATTCCGGCCGCTTTAAAGAAGCCGCTCAGTTGATGGAACGAATAACAACACAAGACGAGCTGATCGACTTCCTGACCCTGCCTGGCTACGCACTGCTGGCATAACCCTACAAATTAATAATAAGGATAAGAACAATGACAACCTCTCGTGCTCAACAAATCAAGCAATTGGAACAAGACTGGAAATCAGCTCGCTGGGAAGGGATTACCCGCCCTTACAGCGCTGAAGACGTGATTAAACTGCGTGGCTCGGTCAATCCGGAATGCACGCTGGCACAGCACGGTGCGCAAAAATTGTGGGATTTATTGCATGGCGGCGCTCGTAAAGGCTACATCAACTGTTTGGGCGCATTAACCGGCGGTCAGGCTTTGCAGCAGGCTAAAGCCGGTGTGGAAGCTATTTATCTGTCCGGTTGGCAGGTCGCGGCAGATGCCAATACCGCGTCCAGCATGTATCCGGACCAGTCTTTATATCCGGTAGATTCGGTTCCTGCCGTGGTTAAACGCATTAATAACAGTTTCCGCCGAGCTGACCAAATCCAATGGTCGAATAATATTGAACCAGGTACTAAAGGTTATACCGATTATTTCCTGCCGATTGTGGCTGATGCGGAAGCCGGTTTTGGCGGTGTGTTAAACGCTTTTGAACTGATGAAAGCCATGATTGAAGCCGGTGCGGCTGGCGTTCACTTCGAAGATCAGCTGGCTGCAGTGAAGAAATGTGGACACATGGGCGGCAAAGTATTGGTGCCAACTCAGGAAGCTATCCAGAAACTGGTTGCCGCACGTTTGGCGGCGGACGTATTGGGCGTACCGACCTTATTGATCGCTCGTACAGATGCTGATGCGGCGGATCTGTTGACCTCCGACTGCGATCCTTACGATCGTGAATTTATCAGCGGCGAACGTACCGCCGAAGGCTTCTTCCGCACTCACGCCGGTATTGAGCAGGCGATTAGCCGTGGTCTGGCTTATGCCCCTTATGCAGATTTGGTGTGGTGCGAAACGTCTACGCCGGATTTGGCGCTGGCGAAGCGTTTTGCTGATGCGGTTCACGCTAAATTCCCAGGTAAATTGCTGGCTTATAACTGCTCGCCGTCCTTTAACTGGAAAAAGAATCTGAGCGATAAGCAAATTGCCAGCTTCCAGGAAGATCTGGCTGCAATGGGCTACAAATATCAGTTCATTACGCTGGCCGGTATTCACAGTATGTGGTTCAACATGTTCGACCTGGCACATGCCTATGCGCAAGGCGAAGGGATGAAGCATTACGTAGAGAAAGTGCAACAGCCTGAATTTGCCTCGGTGGATCGTGGTTATACCTTTGCTTCTCACCAGCAGGAGGTGGGAACCGGTTACTTTGATAAAGTGACCAATATCATTCAGGGTGGCGAATCTTCAGTAACGGCGCTGACCGGATCCACAGAAGAGCAGCAGTTCTAATCCTACTGCCGAAGTAGCAATCATTGTTAACCGGAGCCTGCGTATGCAGGCTCTGTTCCGTGTAGCGGGAGGTGAGCATGGCAATAGGCTTAGAGCAATTAATCGCCCAAACTATTTTGCAGGGTTTTGATGCGCAGTATGGCCGCTTTCTGGAAGTGACTGCGGGCGCTCAGCAGCGCTTTGAGCAGGCCGACTGGCAAGCGATTCAGCAAGCCATGAAAAAGCGAATTCATCTCTATGATCACCACGTTGGACTGGTGGTGGAGCAACTAAAACGCATTACCGGCAGCGGAAGTTTTGACGCCGAATTTCTGGCGCGGGTAAAAGCTATCTATACCGATCTATTGCCGGATTATCCTCGTTTCGAAATAGCCGAAAGCTTTTTTAACTCGGTTTATTGCCGCCTGTTTAAACACCGTGAGTTAACTCAGGACAAGCTCTTTGTTTTCAGCTCGCAGCCGGAACGACGTTTTCGTGATATTCCACGGCCATTGGCGCGGGATTTTACGCCGGAGCAGGGTTTATCTGTGATGTTGCAGACGATATTGAATGATTTACCCCTTCGTTTACCTTGGGAAAATTTGCCCAGAGACATTGATTATATCGTAGCCGCGCTCCAACTGGCATTTAGCCCACAGCAACTGGCGACTGCTTGCTTCCAGGTTGCCAACGAACTGTTTTATCGTAATAAAGCAGCGTGGCTAGTGGGAAAACTGAGATTGTCTGACGGAGTGCATCCGTTCTTACTGCCGATTCATCACAATGAATCAGCGGCATTATTTATTGATACCTGCCTGACTAGCAAAGCTGAGGCCAGTATTGTGTTTGGCTTCGCTCGCTCTTATTTCATGGTTTATGCCCCGTTGCCAGCGGCGATGGTGGAATGGCTAAGGGAAATTTTACCGGGCAAATCTACCGCCGAATTGTATATGGCGATAGGTTGTCAGAAGCACGGGAAAACCGAAAGCTACCGTGAATATCTCACCTATGTGCATCAATCCGATGAGCAGTTTATCGTCGCTCCGGGGGTGAAAGGCATGGTCATGCTGGTATTTACTTTGCCGACCTTCGATCGGGTATTCAAAGTGATTAAAGACCAGTTTGCTCCGCAAAAAGAGGTCAGCCAAGCGCGAGTGCAGGCGTGCTATCAGTTAGTTAAAGAGCATGACCGCGTTGGGCGCATGGCGGATACCCAAGAATTTGAAAATTTTGTTATCGATAAGAATCGTATCAGTCCGGAGCTGTTGGCCGAGTTACGGTTGGAGGTGCCGGAAAAGCTGGAAGATTTAGGCGACCAGATTGTGATTAAGCATCTGTATATGGAGCGACGCATGATTCCGCTAAATATCTATATGGAACAGGCTAATGAGCGGCAGTTATGGGACGCGATTGAAGAATATGGCAATGCGATAAAGCAGCTAGCCGCAGCTAATATTTTCCCCGGCGACATGTTGTTTAAAAACTTTGGCGTCACGCGCCACGGACGTGTCGTTTTCTACGATTACGATGAAATTTGCTATATGACCGAAGTGAATTTCCGTGATATTCCTCCGCCGCGCTATCCGGAGGACGAAATGGCTAGCGAGCCTTGGTACAGCGTTTCTCCAAATGATGTTTTCCCCGAAGAGTTCCGCCATTTTCTTTGTAGCGATCCGAAAGTCAGAGCCTGCTTTGAAGAGATGCACGAGGATTTATTCCACGCGGAATATTGGCGCGGTTTGCAACAGCGTATTCGTAATGGGCATGTGGAGGATGTTTTTGCCTATCGGCGTAAGCAGCGCTTCTCTCAACGGGTAATAGGGTGATTTTTGCCTCACTAGCGGCGCACTAGTGAGGCAGTTAGCTTAGCGATTACCGCCGCCGTAGGATTGCGTGATTTCTTTGGCGGCATGAATAACCAGTGCGCCTAGCTCGGTCACTCGGTCATCGGTGATGCGTGACACCGGCCCAGAAATCGAGATAGCGGCAAAGGCTTCATGATGCTCGTCGTATAGACAGGCGGCGATACAACGCAAGCCCAGCGCATGTTCTTCGTCATCGAAGGAATAGCCCTGTTTGCGAATTTGCGCCAGATTCTCTTTTAAACTGACCGGATTAGTACGGGTGTGTTGAGTGTAGGCGTGCAGACCCTTTTTATGGAGTAGCTGCACCAGCTTTTCATCTGGCAGAGTCGACAGGAACGCTTTTCCTGCACCGGAAGCATGCATGGGAAGCTTACCGCCAATAGGAGCAGACATACGCATCAGCGCGGTACATTGTACCTGATCGATAATGATTGCCTGATAATCGCTGTGATCCAATACTGCCAGATTGACGGTTTCCCCTGATTCATCCATCAAACGCCGCAGAATCGGATGTACCATGGCCAGTAGATTGCGGCTTTGCAAAAAACTGCTGCCAACGATAAACGCGTGGGCGCCCATGGTCCACAGCCCCAAATCTCCCACCTGACGTACAAAACCCTGCTGTTGCATAGTTGTCAGCAAGCGGTGAGTCGTTGAATTAGGTAAACCGGCCTGCTGCGCCAGATCCGTCAGAGCAACCTGACCTTGGGATTCGGAAATATATTCCAGTAATTTAAGGCCGCGAGTCAATGATTGAACCTGACCGGTGGCCGCTGCTGATGTAGCTACGCTAGTCTTTGTTTTCTTTCCCCGTTTGATGGGAATCGGTATCGTCATAAATCAGCTCCCTGGAAATAAAATGGAATTCATTTTCGTTTTGTAATTATGCATGCTAATGGGTTAAAACGCTCATCCGATGTGTGCAAATTTCTACCTGAAAAAGTCTCAACTTCCCGTCGACTCATTAGCCTTATAACTTGTGCTAGGATGGCTTGCTGGCTTTTGCAGCAGTTCCGATAGGTTCAACGGCTCTGAAATACGGGCTGGGATGATATTTGGCAGGGCATCGAGGCGAAGAGGCGACAGTGACAAATAGAGTAGAAAAACTGCACCAGCAGCTGGCAAAACGTATTTTGGTATTAGACGGCGGCATGGGCACCATGATCCAGAGTTATCGTCTGGAAGAAGCCGATTATCGCGGAGAACGTTTTGCGGATTGGCCAAGCGATCTGAAAGGAAATAACGATCTATTGGTTCTGTCCAAGCCCGAAGTGATTACCGCTATTCACAATGCTTATCTTGAAGCCGGTGCGGATATTCTTGAAACCAATACCTTTAACTCCACCACCATTGCTATGGCGGATTATCAAATGGAGTCGCTCTCGGCAGAGATTAACTACGAGGCCGCCCGTCTAGCCCGACTCTGCGCCGATGAATGGACCGCTCGAACGCCGGATAAACCGCGCTACGTGGCCGGTGTGCTTGGCCCGACTAACCGAACGGCTTCTATTTCTCCCAAGGTTAACGATCCTGCTTTCCGTAACGTTAGCTTCGATCAATTGGTGGAAGCCTACCGCGAATCCACCCGAGCGCTAGTGGAAGGCGGCGTCGATATTATTATGATTGAAACGGTGTTCGATACCCTGAACGCCAAAGCCGCGACGTTTGCGGTAGAAACCGAATTTGAAGCCTTGGGCGTGGTGCTGCCGGTGATGGTGTCTGGCACCATCACCGATGCCTCTGGCCGCACGCTTTCCGGGCAAACCACCGAAGCCTTTTATAATTCATTGCGCCATGTAAAACCGCTGTCATTCGGCCTGAACTGCGCTTTAGGACCGGACGAGTTACGCCAGTATGTGGCTGAGTTATCGAGAATTTCAGAGTGTTACGTTAGTGCTCATCCCAACGCTGGCTTACCGAATGCCTTTGGTGAATACGATCTGGATGCCAAAGAAATGGCTGAGCATATCGCGGAATGGGCGCAATCTGGTTTTCTGAATATCGTGGGCGGCTGCTGTGGGACGACGCCGCGTCATATTGCCGCGATGGTAAAAGCCGTTGCTGACGTGCCGCCGCGCGTTTTACCGCAGATCCCGGTCGCCTGCCGTCTGGCTGGGTTGGAACCCTTAACCATTGATGCCAATACGTTATTTGTCAACGTGGGCGAACGAACCAACGTGACCGGCTCTGCTCGTTTCAAACGGCTGATTAAAGAAGATAAATACGCTGAAGCTTTAGATGTGGCTCGCCAGCAGGTAGAAAGCGGTGCACAAGTCATTGATATCAATATGGATGAAGGCATGTTGGATGCGGAAGCGGCGATGGTGCGTTTCCTGCATCTGATTGCCGGTGAACCGGATATTGCCCGCGTACCTATCATGATCGATTCCTCAAAATGGGACGTGATCGAAAAGGGTCTTAAGTGCATTCAGGGGAAAGGAATTGTTAACTCGATTTCGATGAAGGAAGGCGAGGCGGCCTTTATTCATCACGCTAAATTGGTTCGTCGTTATGGTGCTGCCATGGTAGTGATGGCTTTTGATGAGGCTGGGCAGGCTGATACTCGCGCGCGCAAAATCGAGATTTGTCGTCGCGCCTATAAGCTGCTGACGGAAACCGTCGGCTTCCCGCCGGAAGATATTATTTTTGACCCTAATATCTTTGCCGTTGCTACTGGTATTGAAGAACATAATAACTATGCTGTTGATTTTATTGAGGCCTGCGCGGATATCAAAAGCGAGCTACCTCACGCTCTAATTTCAGGCGGCGTTTCCAACGTATCTTTCTCGTTCCGTGGCAACGATCCGGTACGTGAAGCGATCCATGCGGTTTTCCTGTATTACGCCATTCGTAGTGGCATGGATATGGGGATAGTAAATGCAGGTCAATTGGCAATTTATGACGATTTATCCGATGAATTACGTGATGCAGTTGAAGATGTGATTCTGAACCGCCGTAATGACAGCACTGAGCGACTGCTGGATCTAGCCGAAAAGTATCGTGGCAGCAAAAGTGATGAAGTTGCGGTGCAGCAGGCGGAATGGCGCGGTTGGCCGGTGGTGAAACGATTGGAATATTCGTTGGTGAAAGGCATTACCGAATTTATCGAACTGGATACCGAAGAGGCTCGTCAGGAAGCCGACAGACCGATCGAAGTGATTGAAGGCCCGTTAATGGCAGGAATGAACGTGGTGGGTGATTTGTTTGGTGAGGGAAAAATGTTTTTGCCACAGGTGGTGAAATCCGCCCGGGTGATGAAACAGGCCGTCGCCTATCTGGAACCTTATATTGAGGCCAGTAAACAGAAAGGCACCACCGCCGGCAAGATCCTATTGGCGACGGTAAAAGGCGATGTGCATGACATCGGTAAAAACATCGTTGGCGTGGTTCTACAGTGTAATAACTACGAAATTATCGATTTGGGTGTCATGGTGCCAACCGAGAAAATCCTGCGCACAGCGCGGGAAGAAAAAGTCGATATTATCGGTTTATCCGGCCTGATTACCCCGTCACTGGACGAAATGGTTAACGTAGCCAAAGAGATGGAACGCCAGGGCTTTACCTTGCCGTTGCTCATTGGTGGCGCAACCACGTCCAAAGCGCATACGGCGGTTAAGATTGAACAAAACTACAGCGGCTCAACCACTTATGTCTCTAATGCTTCCCGTAGCGTTGGGGTCGTATCGGCGTTGCTTTCGGACGCGCAACGAGACGAATTTATTGCTAAAACTCGCAAAGAGTATGAAACCGTTCGTATTCAGCATGCGCGTAAAAAACCGCGGACGCCGCCGGTCAGCCTGCAAGCTGCGCGGGATAACGCTGCGGTCATTGACTGGGAAAATTATACGCCGCCGGTAGTCCATAAGCTTGGGGTTCAGCAGGTCGAAGCCAGCATTGAAACACTGCGAAATTATATCGATTGGACACCATTCTTTATGACCTGGTCGCTGGCCGGGAAATACCCGCGAATTTTGGAAGATGAAGTGGTGGGAGAAGAGGCTAAGCGTCTGTTTGCTGATGCGAATCAGATGCTGGATAAGCTCTCATCAGAAGGGTTATTGCATCCGAAAGGCGTGGTCGGTCTATTCCCAGCCAATCGGGTGGGTGATGATATTGAGGTTTATCGGGATGAACGTCGCGATGAAGTGCTGCTAGTGAGCCACCATTTGCGGCAGCAAACGGAAAAAAATGACTTCCCTAATTATTGTCTGGCGGATTACGTTGCGCCAAAGACCAGCGGTAAAGCTGACTACCTCGGCGCTTTTGCCGTGACCGGTGGACTGGAGGAAGATGCTCTGGCGGAGGCTTACGATGCTCAGCATGATGATTACAATAAAATCATGATTAAAGCCTTATCTGATCGGCTAGCGGAGGCTTTTGCCGAATATCTGCATGAGCGTGTGCGCAAGGTGTACTGGGGCTTTGCGCCAAATGAAAACCTGAGTAATGAAGAGTTGGTGCGGGAAAATTATCAGGGGATTCGACCGGCTCCGGGTTATCCGGCCTGTCCTGAACACACGGAAAAAGGGCAAATCTGGACGCTGCTGGACGTGGAGGCTCACACCGGAATGAAACTGACGGAATCCTACGCCATGTGGCCAGGAGCCTCGGTTTCAGGCTGGTATTTCAGCCATCCCGAAAGCAAATACTTTGCCGTAGCGCAGATTCAGCGGGATCAGGTAGAAGACTACGCGGCGCGAAAAGGGATGCCTATAGCCGAAGTCGAACGCTGGCTGGCCCCTAATCTGGGTTACGATGCAGATTGATAAATGAATGTGAGTGTTAAAAGAAACCGGCGCTGCCAGATAGGCGCGCCGGTTTTTCATTTTCAGGTGGAGCTTTAGGCACCGATAATGTCCCTAAAACCCGTTTGATTCAGCTTTGACTACTCGGTTTCTTCAGCCTTATCATCTTTTTTGCCTTCTTCAATGCCACCCTTTACATCACGATTTTCAGACTTGGTATGGGCCTGAATAAACGGGGTGTTGCCACTCAACACATCTTTCGCACCGCCGGTAAGCAAACCAGAAACGGTTGGCGCAAGATTAACGCTGCCGCCGCCCTGATAGTTGTTACCTTTAATCTCCTGTAGCTCAAGAGCTTTGGTTTTTAGGTCAACTTTGCCTTGCTCACTGCTTATTTTTCCGCCGTTTAACAGAGTGTTACCTTTCACATTCAGCGTTACGCCTTCTTTACCGCTGATTGCTGAGGTTTCGTTAATGGCATCGTTATTTACCACGTTAGCGTTAACTTTGAAGTGACCGCCCAGACCAATTTCTTCTGCCGGGCCAACGACTTTATTTTTCACTTTGTTACCCGCCCAACGAGCGCCTTTATCCCAAATAGCGCTGTCAGTTTTTTCCTCAACCAATTTCTCTGGCAAGGTCACTTTATCGTTGGCTTTACTAAAGCTCACGGCATTGGTGGTGTCTTGCTTAGGGTCGTTTTTGTGAGCGAATTTATTGTACTTATCTTCAACCTTATCAAAGGCTTTATTCGCTTTAGTTTCCAAAGCGTTTTTAATTTTTTCCTTCCCTACCGGGCTGGCATTAGAAACGCGAGTCACCAGATTATCTTCTTTTTTATTGGTGTGGCTTAAACCTAAATCCACGCCAACTTTGACGCCGGTTTCACGATCTTTACGGCTTTCGACACGCAGATCGCCACCTACATCACCGGTCACTTTATCCGCAGTCACTTTGGCGCCAGCCAACGTGGTGTCTTTTCCGCTGTTCAACGTCAGATTACCGGTATTAATCTTGGTATTCTGTTGTTTAACCGCATCTTTTTTCTCAACGCCGATGTTGATACCCGCGCTAACGTTATGAGAGTCTTTGCCAGATTCGCTGTCGACTACGCCTTTGTCATTCTTATCATAAGATTGAGAAATACCTGCGCTGCCCTTCAGACCCAGATTCCAGTTGTTTTTCTTCTCTTCGTTTTGCGCTGACTCCAGCACTATGCCACCTTTTTTAGCATCCAGAACCGTTGTTTTGCTGGTGACTTCGGTGCCTTGCAAATGGATAGCCTGTTTGTCATCGCTGCCGGATTCAATCTTCAGCGTCCCTTTGCTGTCGATTTTACTACCCTGACGAATCGTAGCTGATTCATCGACTTTATCGAAGTTAACGTCGCCGCCCAGATTGAAACCGCCGCCGCTCTTGGTTTTAGAATCGGTACTGCTGGTGCCGACATTGATGTTGCCAGATAGCTTGGTATTTTCTTTGCTGCTGGTGGATTCAGCGGCTTGCAAATCAACCTTACCAGCGGCTTTCAGCGTGACATCGCCGGTTGGCTGCTCTTTGCCACCAATCAGGCTGCCTTTCAGCGTTAAATCACGGCCAGAATCCAGTTCTACGCCTTGTTTACCCGCGAGTTGACTCACTTTGGCATCGGAAGCGCTGCTGCTGCCGTTGTCTGTACCGCCGCCCAAACCAAGGCCGAAGTTCTTGCTCTCTGGCGTGGTGCCGCCTTTAGCAGAAAGCTTAACGTTAAAGCCTTTATGGCTCTCGCTGCTGGTATCCGTAGCCTGATCGAATTTGATATCCCCACCGGCTTTGACGCTGGTTTTACCCGTACCTGCATCCAGAGCGGTGCCCTGATAAGTTGCGTCTTCTTTGACCTTGATACTAATGCCATCGGCCGCTTTAATCTTGCCAGTGACCGCGTTGCTGGAGGTTTTTTCGCTACGGGTAGTACCGCCTTCGCCTTTAGCATCGGCACTGATATCGCTGCCCGTGGAGGTATAAACACGTAGACCTGCGTTACCTTTAGTCTCACGGCTATTAACGGTTTCCGTATTGGCTGCCGCTTCGCTGGTATGGCTTTTGGCTTCAATGGTTACGCCGCCTTTAGTGGCTTCGTATTGAGTGCCCTGATCTTTCACTGCGCCTGTGGTTTTCGTTGTAATGCTGCCAGCCTGAACGGACGTAACGACCGCTTTTGCACTGTTTTTAGTGACATCGCTGCTGCTGCCGTTAGCGCCGACATCGATACCAACGTTCGGCAGGCCGATATCACCCAAATCGCTAGCGGCACCGAGAACGTCTAGTTTACCAACCTTGTTAATCGCTTTTTCTACAGGACGAGTAATACCGCTGTAATCAACGTTAGCGCCGACTTCGGCACCGATTTTTAAAGTTTCAGTTTTGCTGCTTTCGGTATTTTTAGCTGCGAGGTTATTCACATTCGCTGCTTCCTGCGTCAGTTTTCCACCCACTTTATGCTGAGTGCCTTGGTTGGTCAGGTCGCCTTTTGCCTCAACGGTAAAGTTTCCAGCTACGTTGGAGCTGGATGTCACGGCTTTGTTCGCGTCAGTGTGAGTTTTGCTATTTTCATAGCCAACTTCTACACCGCTGCCCGCTTTATCAATACCGCCGGTGTAGTAAGCGCCGCCGCCAATTTTTGTGCTGGTTTTGTCGCTGGTGGTTTTGTCCTCTGCAGCTAGGAAAGCAACGTGAGTACCGCTGATTTTAGCGTCGCCTTTGGTGGTTTCCAGCTTCGAACCAGTAAAGGTAACGTCTTTATCCGATTCGATTTTTACGCTGCCGCCGCTGAGGGTTGCCGCTTTATTCTTGGCGCTGTCGGTTTTTTCTGTTTCGCTGGTATGCTCAATGCGCAGGCCAGCACGATATTGTTTATCGCTATGTTCTTTGGCGTAGGCATCGACTTTCAGCGATGTGTTTTTTTCGTCAATCTTTTGCTGTTCAACGGCCGATTTAACATTCAGATTGCCCAGGGTTTTAATCCCTAACTCATCGGCGCTATTGACCAGACTGCCAACGATAGTCGTGTCTTGCTGGCTAAACAGTTTTAAATCCGCATCAGATTTCAGCTCGCTACCGGTTGATTGCTCGGTAGAGTTGTTCGCTTTCTTCGAGTCTTTAGTGATATTGAAAACGGTACCGGTGCGTTGATCCACTTTATCGGTGGTTAAGCTAATGGCGTTATCAATGACCAGACCGCCATTCTTGGTTTCAACGAATGCGCCTTCTTTGGCGGTGACTTTACTGCCCGTGACCTTAACGCCTTGATTACCGGATACCAGAAGTTTCCCTTCGCTAGAAAAATCAGAGGAATGGCTGACTTCTTTCTTATTACCATTATCCTTATCATCTCCCCCGCCAATACCGCCCCACACCACGATATCGTTCTTCACGGTTTTCTGGTTGGCCGTTTTCTGTACGTCGATATTGATTTGTTTATCTGCGGTGACAATCAGGTCTTTTTTAGCGCGAACTTCAGCGCCTTTACTGGTGATATTACCGCCCGCGGAGAGGCCTAAATTACCGGTTCCGGCGGTAAGTTTGGTGGTTTTAAGATCTTCCGTCGTAGTGCTATTGGACCAGCTACCGGTCAGTAACCTGCTGGTATCATTTTTACGTCTTCCATTTTCACGGACGGTTTGTGATTCAGTTAAACCCGATAGATGCAGATCGTGTTTTGCATTGACGCTCAGATCGTTGTTGGCATAGACCTGGCTACCGCTGATCACGATATCGCCTTCGTCAGCCATTAATTTTGCATTTCGATGTGCATAAACCGTGGTGCCGACTTGTTCAACTTTCTCGCTTTCTTTATTGGTATTGCGACGCCATGCGCCACGATCCCGATTATCAGTATGACCGTCGGTTTGTGTCAGTTTTTGCCCGTCTAGCTTGAGGTTACCGCCTTGCAGAGTTACATCGCGGCCCTGGACATATGCGCCGGTCAGCGTATTGTTTTGCTTGGCAACAATCGAAATATCATTACCTGAAATACTGGTTTCCTGAAGGCGCTGGCTGCTATCGCGGTTGTTAACGTATTTGCCGCTCCACCAGGTATCGTAGTTATCGCTATCATTGCGGTTGTGACTATCGGAGATGATTTTGCCTTTGGATACGATGTTTTTACCCGTTAATCTGATATCGGCTCCCTTTAATTTGGCGGCTTCTAACTCGAGATTGCCTTTCGATGCAACATCGATATCCCCAACGTTGACCTGACCGTTAGCCAAACGAAACGTGCTGATTTCATTACCGATTTTTACGCCGCTTCCTTCGGCTGTGCTGATCAGGCGAATACGGCCAGCTTGCATACTACCGAGGTAGTAGCTGTCTAACGCGCCAGCTTTTTGAGTATTTCTGCTTTCCAGAATCTCGCCTTTGGCTGAGACACGGTTTTCGCCGGTCAGAGCGTACACCTGCTCCGGAGAGGAGATACGACCTTCGGCGCTGATGCGTGGTGCAATCAGATCCAGAGCGCGATCCGCATCCAACCCGCCTTTACCTATTGATAGAGCATGGGTATTGTTGAAGGTGTTAAAGCCATTCAGCTCTCCTTTTTCAACCAGCGGATTACCTACTACCAACGAAGATCGGTTGGTATTGATAAAACCGCAGCCATCACAGGCGATACCGTTCGGGTTAGCAAGCACATAATCAGCGGCCATGCCGAAGATTTCCTGTTTCCCTAATAATAAAGAAGGGTTACGGCTAATCACTTCATTCAGAATGACTTTTGCAGCGTTACCGCCCAAATTGGCGTTGGCATTAAGCTGACCGGCCAGTTGAGAGGTGCCGTCGGTTAAGGAGTTATTTAGCACCGCGCCGGGTTTATTAACGTTAAAGCTATCGTATTGGTTATGAGATAAACCTGATGCTGAAGGAGCAACAATATCGACTACCGCTGCGCCGTTGGCTGCGCTGCTGATGGTTGGGTTATGGGCTGCGTCACCGGCCCCGACGATATCGGCGGCGTATGCAGCACCCAATGAGGCGAAAATAATCGCCAAAGAGGCAACCAGTTTTCCTGCGGGCGACAGTTTGAATTTTTTAGTTTTCATCCATGTATCTCCTAGATATTTCCGTTTTTATAACGTTAACCACGGGTGTTATTAATCAATAAAAGGGTCGTTAAAAGGTGTACGAGAAACGGGCCAGAACCTGTACCGGATCAACGGGGGTTTTGTGTTCGGAAAGAATCCAGCCACGGCTGGCTTCCACATCAATTAATGAGCCTTGATAACGGAAGGTCACTCCGGCGCTGAGACCTGCGCTGCTTTGCCAGCTTTGCTGACTATGACGTGCCTGTACTCGTCCTACATCTGCCCCTAAACGTGGGGTAAAAGTGGTATTACCCACTGGAATCGTGCGAGACAGCGTATTTTGCAGATACCAACCGTTATCGCCGGAAAGGGTATTATGACTAAAGCCGCGGACTGCGCTGCGGTCAGTCAGGCTAATCCATTCCACGCCCGGTAAAGAGTTTTTGCTGTGCTGACCGTAGAACGAGTTGGTCAATTGGTACGGGTTATCAAACAGGTTGAAGCGCTGGCTTAAACTGGCGAAAACCTTGGCTTTGGTAAACTGTGCATCCGGATAACCGGCAGGTTTGCGGCCACTACTGCGCTCTGAGCCAAACCACGGCATGCCTTGCTCTACCGTGGCATTCAGGCTAAACAGGCCGCGCGGTAGAATTTGCATATGGCTGGCACCCAATTCCAGCACCGTCAGCGTTGGGCTACTGATATGTAGCTTGGATGACTCAAAATAGTTATTAACGTTTTTGTAGGTAAGTTGTGCGCTCAGTGAGTCAATCTGGTCTTGATCGCGGTGAAACACATAATCGGTACGCAGGCCGTATTGTTTTGTATTTCCGTCTAATTTAACGGTATTAATCGCTAGTTTCTGATGATTTAAATAATCAGAGAAACTGGCAAATCCGCTAAATGTCCAGGCACCGTAAGGTATGGAATACAGCATGGTGTAGGCACGGCTATAGCGCTGCTGCGGATCTTTTAATGTGCCGCTGATATTTAAGCTAACGAAGTCAGATAAACCAAATGGACTATCATAACTAGCCGATGTTCGAGCCAGCCATTTCCCGGTGTTTTTCTGGCCGTAATTATCCATACTTCCGGACAAAAGCCATGATTTGGTATGTACATTGTTCAATCGCACAATAGAACCACCGTCTTTTTTACCGGGTAAAATATCTAATTTAGTTGTATTGGATTGCAACCTGTTCGCCTGATCTAATCCTTGATCAAGCTGCGTCAGATTAAGCGGTTTTCCGACTAAATCAGGAAACAATAAATCGCTATTAACCCAGTGGTCGCCACCGGTGATTTTCTCAATAAAGCCTTCGGTAATATTAATGCCTAGTTCACCATCCTGATTAGGCTGGATAAATTGAACCCTAGCAGTAACATAACCTTTGCTTATATATAAATGCGTGATCTCGCGGGTAAGTTGATTAATATCGTTACTACTGATGCAATTTTTAGGTAGAGCAGTGAGCGATTCTAAATCACTTTTTTTAAATAGAGTAACGCCGCGTAAATAAACACCATTGATCGGTAGACACTGTGCCGACATAGGCAAAGCCATGTGGTGCATTTTAGCTTCTGAATCCAACAGCTTTTGTTTCTTTAATTGTTGGTAGCGACGTTCATCCATTATTTCATGCACGGTACGCGAGCTATCCTGCAATGCACGACGAGATTCGCTCATAGGGGAGAAGTCACCCATATTAGGCAAAGTATTCCCCTGAGCGCTGGCGCTCAAAAGCAAAAAAAACACAGAGTATCGTTTAATCATCTAATCCTATTATTAGAAACAGTCTGTTACGCCATATAAAGACGTTGGTACTGTTTCTGTCCTTTATTTAATACGTCGGGGCAAGACTACCTCTGCCCGAAAAGGTTAAATAGCAAATAACAGAGAAGCCTAAAATGGCTTGAAGCGTCAGTTCACCTTTATTTAGGTGGTCTTTATCTGCGATGTTGGCGTAGATAATTAATGACTTATTAAATGCGTGGAATGACTTAATGGAATGTCTTTTTTTAGAAGGATTAATTCCATGGTGTTTGTAAAATTTGTAAAAATTAAAAAGTAAGTATTATTATTTCTTATAAAGATTAACTTTGTTTTTACTATTAATCTTATTCTTTGCAGTCAGAAGAATCCTAACTCGTTTCTATGGGTGGATAATAGGGGAAATGGGAATAACTGACAACCCGTGCAGGGGGGAATGTGAAATTTCGTAGAGGACATTTAAGGCAAACGCGCGTAAGTTTTTGTATTTAGATCGAGAACGCACCCGAAACCTATCGAGTGCGACAGCTCTATTTAGTTGATTTATCGTTTGATACGGCTTTTTTGATTGCTCGTCCTGACCAATAACCGGCGAGGAGAGAACCGGAAAGATTGTGCCAGACGGAGAAAAGAGCCCCCGGAAGCGCAGCCAAGGGAGAGAAGTAAATTTTGCCTAATGTGGCCGCTAGCCCTGAGTTTTGCATACCAACTTCAATAGCCAATGTGCGGCAAGTTGATTCGTCAAAGCCGAATAGTTTTCCGCCCCAATAGCCACTGAGCAAGCCAATCCCGTTATGCAAAATAACGGCAAGAATCACCACGAAGCCAACAGATGCAATATGTCCCTGACTACCCGCAACTACAGCGCTGATGATGGTAAGAATGCAAACCATGGAGAGGGCGGGCAGATAGGGTTCAATACGTTTAATTGTCTTGGTAAAACAGTGATGGATAACCAATCCGGCAGCTATCGGAATGACAACGATTTGCAGGATGCTTTTCAGCATACCGATTACGTCTACGCTGATTGTGGCATCGACGTATAAACGGGTGAGTAGCGGCGTAGCGAATACGCCAACCAACGTTGAAACCGCAGAAATAGTGACAGATAAAGCCACATCACCTTTGGCCAGATAAATCATAACGTTGGATGCCGTTCCGCTGGCGACGCTGCCTACCAAAACCATCCCAGCGGAAAGATCTGGCGGCATTCGGAATAGCATTGCCAGTATCCAGGCCGTCAGCGGCATAATCAGATAATGCAAAAAAGTCGCCGCAGCGACCGGGGCAGGCCGCGAAAGCACGCGTTTAAAGTCTTCTAACCGCAGCGTTACGCCCATGGCAAACATGATTAGCATGAGTAATGGGCCAATATAGGGGCCGATTGGCGTAAAGGTGTGGGGGGTGTAATAGGCGGCGATAGACAGCAAAACCGCCCAGAGCGGGAACAAGCGAGTGACTTTGGCAAGCATAGCGATGTCCTGTTATCGGGTGATGTTGTGCAGGGAAGGTACCGGGCGGTATCCACCCGGCTGATTGTTATTATTTATTCGAACAGATTATGGTGCAGGGTTTTGACTACTTGTTCGGCATCGTCGCCGGGAACCAAGAAGCACAGATTGTTGCTGCTGGCACCGTAGCAAATCATACGAATATTGAATGGGTCTAAAACGCCGAATACTTCTTTTCCAACGCCGTAAGCCTGAGAAAGCTGATTGCCGATAATTGCCACCAGAGCCAGGTTTTCCTCGACTTCCACCCGACAGAGGGAGGAGAGCTCAGTCAGTAAAGACGTGGTCAGCAGACTTTCGCCGGTCGACGTGGATCCAGTGGTATCCAGCGTTAGCGCCACGCTGACCTCAGAAGTCGTGATCAAATCAACGGAAATATTGTGGCGCGCCAGAATATTGAAAACCTCTGCTAGAAAACCGCGAGCGTGAAGCATATTCAGGCTGTGTAAGGTCACCAGCGTTTGTTTACGACGTAATGCCAGCGCGCGGAACAGCGGCGGATTTTCGGTTTTATTGCAGACTAAAGTGCCACCGGCGGCCGGATCTTTACTCGAACCAACAAACACGGGAATATCGCTGCGAACGGCGGGCAATAAGGTGGCGGGATGTAAGACTTTAGCGCCAAAAGTCGCCATTTCAGCGGCTTCTTCAAAGGCGATTTTATCGATGCGCTGAGCCTGAGGCACCACACGCGGATCCGTCGTGTAAATGCCGGGAACGTCAGTCCAGATATCAACGCGGCTGAGGCTCAACGCTTCACCGAGTAATGCGGCGGTGTAGTCGCTGCCGCCTCGGCCTAGAGTGGTGGTGCGGCCTTTAGCTTCGCTGCCGATAAAGCCTTGGGTGACAATAATGGCTTCGGCCAGACGCGGTGCCAACTGCGCTCGAGCCAGCTCAGCCAATGCTTGAGTATCCGGTTCTGCTCGACCAAAGCGATCATTGGTGCGCATCACTTTACGCACGTCGAACCATTCAACGGCAACGTTGCGTTGGCGAATGATTTCAACGAACAGCAGCGTAGACATCAGCTCGCCGTGGCTAACCAATTCGTCCGTCAGCGCGGTGGATGTCGCTAGGCTGGCGGCTTCGGACAACATGGCGATATTTTCCAGCATGCGATCAATTTCATCACGTACTACGCTGGATTCCTTCAGGTTATCGAGAATGGCATATTGAATACGGCGAATTTCATCCAGATGAAAGGCGCGTTGTTCTGGCTCGCAACCTTCGGCAAGGGCGACCAACAGATTAGTAATACCGGCAGAGGCCGAGAGAATGACCAAGCGAACATCGGGATTAGACAGAACCACGTCAGCGCTGCGGCTCATAGCGGTAAAATCGGCGACGCTGGTTCCACCAAATTTGGCGACGATGGTAGCCTGTTGGGGTGCTGCATGAATCATCTAAAAAACCTCGTGTCAGGGATGCACCGCGCAGGGTGGTCATCTAAATACATAAGCCTTGGCACAAGGGAAGAGCGGGAGACAGGGGGCACAAGCATAAGAATTACGCTAGGGTACACCCAGAAGCGCTCCACCTTGCGAACCATTCTAAATGAACGGTTTCCGGTGACAACCCAAGGGATTCAGCCCCTGTAGTCGACGTGGTGATAGCCGAAGTCATCACGTCTCGGCGTCGCTCCCCCTCAAATGTCTTCAGCGGATTACGGCTCCTCCGACACTCTACCTGGGCGACGCACCTCTTCTGGCTTACGCAATGCTGCGTAAGTAGGTGTTTAGGAATAACGGGTTCTCGGGCCGCTGTCAACGGCGGCACAATGAGGTTTTTTCACCTGCATACTGTCGGTTTTTAGCGTATTGGGGGAATCTGTGGCGTGGCGAGGGCAATATATTGGGATTATCTGCAAAACTGCGATTTTCCCAACGATGTCACCAATTGTTAACAATAATTTTTTTTCTGATCGAGCGCTTATTCGTCAATCTTATAATAAAAAGGGAAGACGCTTGGCCTTCCCTCTGGGTGAAGTGATTTATCGGGTAATCAGCGGGTTGCCAATGAGTTATCGTCCTGTACCAAGGCTATCAGAGTACAGGGCACCGCAGGAGCCACGCCGGCACTAATTGGCTGCAAAGTGCCGTCTTCCCGCTGATAAAATAGTGGAATAATGCCCTGATGTTTCTCCAGATATTCCAGCCAGCCAAAGTTTTCACTGAGTTTGGTCGCTTTGATGGTGGCACCTTTGGCAATCAGGCTGCTTAAGCGGCCATAAGTGGCTTCTGGTGCGAACAGCACTTCGTGGCGGCGGAATCGGCTACTTTCTGCATTGGTTCGCCCTTTCTGTAGCGTTCCGGAACGAATGGCGAACACATGGTTATCGCCAAAGATGTGACCAAAATGGTACACCGCTAGCGCATTCTGGTGGCGATTGGGAGAGAGCGCCAAAACCTGCGCGGTTTCGCTCAAATCGAGATAGTTTTCAGCATGTTCTGAGTAAGCGTGACCATAATAGGCCGGAATGCCTTCCATACGCGCCAAGCGGTAATATTCCCAACTGCTATCAGTGACCAGCACGGGAAGATTCAGTTTAAGCAACGCCTGCGCCAGCATGCGTGCCACGCTATTGGCACCGACAATCAGTACGCCGCGCGGCTTCTGCTGCTGAACTCGCAGCCAGCGTGCCATCATTCCACTGGTCAGGCTTTGCAGCACGACGGTGCCGATAATAATCGCGAAAACCACCGTAACCAGCTTATCCGCTCCTTCGTAGCCATTACGCTGTAAAGTTAGGGCGAATAATGAGCTGACCGCCGCCGCGACAATACCTCGCGGAGCGATCCAGCACAGCAGCAGACGGTCGCGCCAATGGAGGCTGGATCGCCAGGTCGAAACGGCGATACACAACGGACGAGCAATAAACTGCACTACCGCCAGTAAAATCAGTAGCGGCCAACCCATGCTCCATAGAGCATGAATATCCAACCGCGCCGCTAGAATAATAAACAGAGCGGAAATCAGAATCGCAGATAATTCTTCCTTGAAAGCCAGAATATCGCTGGTATCGACATCTCGCATATTTGCCAGCCAGATGCCCATTACCGTGACGGTAAGCAGGCCGGATTCATCGGCAATAGCGTTAGAAATACCAAATGCGGCCAGCATAATTGCCAATACCGCTAGGTTTTGCAGATAGCGAGGTAGCCAGACGCGGCGCAGCGCCAATCCTAATAAATAGCCAAATAGCGCACCGGCGATGAGACCCACGGCGGCGGTAATACCCAGCGTCCAGAACAGGTGAGTGTAAGATTCGGCATTCTGTTTGAGGACAATAAATTCAAAGACCAGCAGGGTGAATATTGCTCCAACCGGGTCGATGACAATCCCTTCCCAGCGTAGCACCTGATTAATCGTAGATTTTGGGCGAACCACTCGCATTAACGGAGCAATAACCGTCGGACCGGTTACCACGGTGACGGCTCCGATTAGCGCGGCCAGCTCAGGAGGGAAATTCAGTAGCCACCAACAGGCCACACTGATAACCGAAAATGTCACCAACATTCCCACGGTAACCAGATTGCGTACCACGCCGCCCAAGCCGCGAATCTCTTCCACTCGCAGAGTTAACGCGCCTTCAAATAAAATGATGGCAACGGACAGGGAAACCAGTGGGAACAGCAAATCACCAAACAGCAAATCGGGTTGTACCCAGTGCACCAGCGGGCCAAGTACGATGCCCATCAATAACAGCGGAAGAATCGCCGGTAAACGTAATAACCAGGCGACCCACTGCGCCAATAATGAACTCAGACCAATCACCACCAACATTAGCGGGGGAGATAATTCCATAGCGACAACCTTTTTAATCTTAAGCAAAAGTGGGTATGTTTTAATCTGCCACATACCTGTGACAGTTACACAACCTCAGTAACAGGTTGTTATCCTGAAGTATAGGAACTTTGTCCTTAAAAAGGGAAAGGGGATTTTTTCTGAGCGAGAGTTATTACCTATCGCAAGAAAAGAGATCTCAATCACAGGTTAACAGGATACAATTAACGCATTCGTTTCATTATCCTTAAGCCTAGAAGAGCGTCGCTATGAAAAATGTAAATCCTAGTCAAACCGCTGCCTGGAAAGCGTTAGAACAACACTTTGAACAGATGAAAGATGTGCAAATCCGCGATCTGTTTGCCGAGGACAAGCAGCGTTTTGAGAAATTCTCTGCCACTTTTGACGACCAGATGCTGGTAGATTTTTCAAAAAACCGCATTACCACTGAAACCATGGAAAAACTCCAAGCTCTGGCAAAAGAGACCGATCTGGCCGGTGCGATTAAATCCATGTTCTCCGGTGAAAAAATTAACCGTACCGAAGATCGCGCCGTACTGCACGTTGCCCTGCGTAACCGCAGCAACACCCCGATTCTGGTCGATGGTAAAGACGTGATGCCAGAAGTGAACGCGGTGCTGGCTAAAATGAAACAGTTCTGTGACCGCGTGATCGGCGGCGAATGGAAAGGTTACACCGGTAAAGCTATTACCGACGTAGTGAACATCGGTATCGGCGGCTCAGACCTCGGCCCTTACATGGTGACCGAAGCGCTACGTCCGTACAAAAATCACCTCAATATGCATTTTGTTTCCAACGTTGACGGCACCCATATGGCCGAAGCGTTGAAACCGCTGAACCCGGAAACCACGCTGTTCCTGGTCGCATCTAAAACCTTCACTACTCAAGAAACCATGACCAATGCGCACAGCGCTCGCGACTGGTTCCTGGCAACTGCGCAGGACGAAGCGCATGTGGCAAAACACTTTGCTGCGTTGTCTACTAATGGTAAAGCCGTAGCCGAATTTGGTATTGATACCGACAATATGTTCGAGTTCTGGGACTGGGTTGGTGGCCGTTATTCACTATGGTCTGCTATCGGCTTGTCTATTGCTCTGTCCGTTGGATTCGAGAATTTCGAGCAGTTGCTGAGCGGTGCTCATGCCATGGACCGTCATTTTGCCGAAACTCCAGCAGAGAAAAACCTTCCGGTTCTGTTGGCACTGATCGGCATCTGGTACAACAATTTCTTCGGCGCAGAAACCGAAGCAATTCTGCCGTATGACCAGTATATGCATCGTTTCCCGGCTTACTTCCAGCAGGGAAACATGGAATCTAACGGTAAGTATGTGGATCGTAATGGCAATCCAGTTGATTACCAAACGGGCCCAATCATCTGGGGCGAGCCGGGCACCAACGGTCAGCATGCGTTCTACCAGTTGATTCATCAGGGCACTAAATTGGTTCCTTGTGATTTCATCGCGCCAGCTATCAGCCATAATCCGCTGAGCGACCATCACGCTAAGCTGCTGTCTAACTTCTTCGCGCAAACCGAAGCTTTGGCTTTCGGTAAATCGCTGGCAGAAGTGGAAGCCGAATTTGCCGCCGCAGGCAAAACGCCGGAGCAAGTGGCACACGTTGCTCCGTTCAAAGTCTTTGAAGGCAACCGTCCAACCAACTCCATCCTGTTGCGCGAAATGACTCCGTTTAGCTTAGGGATGTTGATTGCTCTGTATGAGCACAAAATCTTTACTCAAGGCGCTATCCTGAACATCTTCACTTTCGACCAATGGGGTGTAGAACTGGGCAAACAGCTGGCTAACCGCATTCTGCCTGAGCTGGCGGATGATGTGCCGGTAACCAGCCACGATAGTTCAACCAATGCGTTGATTAACCGTTTCAAGAACTGGCGTTAAGCTAGAGCGCTAAAGCTCATTGATCCGTGCTTATTATTGGCCTCTTACTGATGTAAGGGGCCTTTTTTCGGTCCGAAGCTGGGCCTTGTGCTAGCCTCAGACTGTTTCCTTATTTTCTCTGGGTGTATTTATGGCGAAAAATTCGCGTTCTCAATGGATAGCTAAAAATCTACAGCGTTTATTAAACGTTGGTTTGATCGCGTTGGCCGCTATTTTGGTGGTCTTTCTGATTAAAGAGACGTTTCATCTTGGGCAGGTTTTGTTTACCAACAATCAGGAAACCTCATCCTATAAATTGATCGAAGGAATAGTGATCTACTTCCTGTACTTCGAATTTATCGCGTTGATAGTGAAGTACTTTGAATCAGGTTATCACTTCCCATTACGCTATTTTATCTATATCGGAATAACCGCCATTATCCGGCTGATTATTGTCGATCACGAGAATCCTATTGATACGCTGATGTATTCGGCGTCAATTCTGCTGTTGGTGGTGACGTTATATCTGGCCAATACCGAGCGGCTAAAACGAGAGTAAACCAAGAGTAGGCATAAAAAATGGCGGCCATATAGGCCGCCATAAAGACACAGTACCAGAGGAAATTACAGCAAAGTAAGCAGTGGCATGCTTTGTAACCTACTGGTGCAGTCACCCGACACAGACACCTGCACCAGCAAAACGATTCTGGCTAACCTTTCACCCCGCCAGCGGTTAATCCGCCCACCAACCAGCGCTGTGCCAGTAGGAACACTGCGGTAATTGGAATGGCCGACAGGACTGCCGCCGCAGCGAAATCACCCCACAGATAGTTTTGTGGGTTGAGATATTGCTGCATTCCGACCGCTAGCGTGTAACTGTTCACATCTCGCAGCAATAGAGAGGCCACCGGCACTTCGGTAATGGCGGCAATAAACGATAGGATAAATACCACCGCCAGAATTGGCACCGACAACGGCAGCAGCACCAATCGGAATGCTTGCCACGGCGTCGCACCATCCAGCGCGGCGGCTTCTTCCAGCGAGTTATCGATGGTTTCAAAATAGCCTTTAATGGTCCAAACGTGCAGCGCGATGCCGCCCATATAGGCAAAAATCACGCCGCCATGGGTATTCAGTCCAATAAACGGTAAATATTGGCCGAGTCGGTCAAACAACGCATACAGCGCAACCAGTGACAATACCGCAGGGAACATCTGAAAAATCAGCATCCCTTTCAATAGGCTACTTTTTCCTTTGAAACGCATACGAGCAAAGGCATAGGCGCAGGTGGTGGAAAGAGTGACAATACCGGCGGCGGTAATCACTGCGATCTTAATGGAGTTCCACAACCACAACATTACGGGGAATGGCGGCGGCGTCACGCTGCCATCGGCGTGAGTCACGCTCATCCCCAATGCCAGCTTCCAGTGCTCCCACGAGATCTGGTCGGGAATCAGGCTGCCGGTAGCAAAATTACCAGGTCGCAGTGAAATGGCAATAACCATCAATAACGGGAACATAATCAGCGCGATAAAGCAGAGCATCAGAAAATGGGTGCCCAATAGACGCAAACGCTGGGATTTAGGTTGAACCATGGCCATCTGCATCTCCTCCTTAATCAAAATTCATTTTGCTGGCTTTCAGATTCAGTATCGCTAACGCGCCTACCAATATGAAAATCAGGGTGGCAATTGCCGCCGCGAGGCCGAAGTCCTGCCCGCCGCCGCCTTCAAAGGCGATTCGGTAGGTGTAGTTGACCAGCAAGTCCGTGTACCCCGCAGGCGTCGTGGTGCCGATCATGTCCGGGCCGCCGTTAGTTAATAACTGAATCAATACGAAGTTGTTAAAGTTAAAGGCAAAACTAGCGATCATCAGGGGCGTGAGCGGTTTTATCAGCAGTGGGAAGGTGATTTTGGTGAAGTTCTGCCACGGCCCGGCGCCGTCCATTGCGGAAGCCTCGTATAAATCGTCAGGGATGGCTTTCAATAATCCCATGCATAGAATCATCATGTAGGGATAACCCAGCCAAGTATTGACGATTAAAATCATGCTCTTGGCGGTCAGAGGATCGTTAAACCACGCCGGTTTGATACCAAACAGATGGCTCAGCATCAGGTTGATTTCACCGAAGCTTTGGTTGAATAACCCTTTGAAAATCAAAATGGAGATAAAGGAGGGTACCGCATAGGGCAGAATCAGCATCACTCGGTAAATTGCTTTGCCTTTCAATGCGTCCCATTGCACGACGCATGCCAGTACCATGCCCACGGCGACGGTAAAGGTCACGCTCAGAACCGAGAAAATAATGGTCCAGATAAAGATTGAGATAAACGGTTTTTGGATGCCTTCATCGTGCAGCACGCGCAGGAAGTTTTTCCAGCCAATAGTGACGGTAAAGCCGGGGCTGAGTTTTTCATTTTCCCACTGACCATCGGCGTTGACGGCTTGATAAAAGCCTTCTGCAATATTGGGTCGGTAAATAACGCCTGTTTGCTTATTAATCAGCTCTTTGCCGTCTGCACCAAGCGCATACAGCGGGCTGGTTCCGGCGAATTGGCGCAGTGAACTCATGCGCAGTTCGCCGCCATCAGGCAATACCGCAACCAATTGGTTTAGCGCCTGACGGTTTTGGGTAATCACTCGCAAAGAGGCGCGTTCACCCTGAGCTTCAGCGTTGGCCGGAGCGACGTTAATTCGCTGCTCGCTCAGCCCATCGAGGCTGAAAGGCTCAGATATCAAAGGTTGATCGCTATCCGGCGTGGTGAGTTGTAAACGCCATTGATCGCCCGCAGGATAGAGGCCGAAGCCGTAGGTTTTTCCGGTCTGGAACTGACGATCCATTAATACGGATTGCGCCCGCTCAAAGGTTAACTGGTTGGTACTGCTGTAATTGGTAAAGGCAATGGCGATGGTACAAATCAGCGGGAACAGGACGAATAGCCCCATACCGGCCACGCCGGGGTAAACATAGCGCCAAGCATAGGCGCGACGATTGGCAAACACGTACAGCCCAAGACTAACCAGAATCAGCGTCACTATGGCAAAAAGATATTCACCTTGCGCATACATTAATATGATCAGATAGCAGGTAAACAGGCTGATAAGGCCAATCGCCAGCCACTTCAGCGCATCACTCTGCCACCAGGCGACTTTCTTTTTGCGTCCATAATTTTCGGTTTGGGATAACTGCATAACGGGTCCCTTTTGTGACTATTTGGCCATTCTGTGGCGACTACAGCACTGCGATCTGACGTGAAGAATTTATCAGGGCACGGACTCCGTGCCCCTTTAACGAGCAGAGCCGTTACTTGGTAATACGAGCCGCGGCATCGTTCAATGCGGCTTCTACAGTTTGGCGACCATTGATTGCGTTCAATACCGCGCTGCGAGTGGCATACCAGAATGCACTCATCTGCGGGATATTCGGCATGATTTCGCCTTTAGTGGCGTTATCCATGGTGGCGGCAATCTTCGGATCTTTCGCCAGTTGCTCCTGGAAGGATTTCAGTGCCACGGCGCCCAGCGGCTTGTCTTTATTGACTTCAGCCAAGCCTTGGTCGGTCAACAGGTAGTTTTCCAGGAATTCAGTGGCTAACTCTTTATTCGGGCTGGCGGCGTTGATACCGGCACTTAATACTCCGACGAAAGGTTTAGACGGCTGGCCGTGGAAAGTCGGTAATAGCGTGACGCCGTAGTTGATTTTACTCTTGTCGATATTTGACCATGCCCACGGGCCGTTGATGGTCATCGCGGTTTGGCCTTTGTTAAAAGCGGCTTCTGCGATGGAGTAGTCAGTATCGGCATTGATATGCTTGTTTTTCACCAGATCGACGATGAATTGTAGGCCAGCTTTGGCTCCGGCATTGTTAACGCCGACGTCTTTCACGTTATAGATGCCGTTTTCAAACTTGAAGGCATAACCGCCGTCAGCGGCAATAACCGGCCAGGTGAAGTAGGGTTCTTGCAGGTTCCACATGATGGCACTTTTGCCTTTGGCCCGCAGTTCTTTATCCAGCGCGGGGATTTCTTCCCAAGTTTTCGGCGCGTCTTTAATAATGTCTTTGTTATAAATCAGCGACAGCGCTTCCACCGCGATTGGGTAAGCGATCAGCTTACCGTTGAAACGCACCGCGTCCCAAGTGAATGGGAACAGTTTGTCTTGGAAGGCTTTGGATGGATGGACTTCGGCCAGCAGGCCGGATTGCGCGTAGCCGCCGAAACGGTCGTGAGCCCAGAAGATAATGTCAGGACCGTCGCCAGTGGCCGCAACCTGCGGGAATTTCTCTTCCAGTTTATCTGGATGTTCGATAGTGACTTTAATACCAGTATCTTTCTCGAATTTTTTACCCACTTCTGCCAGACCGTTATAGCCTTTATCGCCATTGATCCAGATAACCAGCTTACCTTCTTCAATTTTGGCAAAAGCGGAAGAGGAAAGTACCAGCGTGGTCAGCGCGGAAAGCGCCAGGACTCGAGCGGTCTTACCAACGCCAGACTTCATGAAACTGTGAGTCATAATCCAATCCTTTTATCCAATTTTGTGGGCACCGACTTTCGTGTGAATCAATAGCCGCTTATCGGGTAGCTGTGAGTCACAGTGCGAGGTGGCAGCGACAGCGTCATAATGTGGGTGCGCTGCAATTTAGTACGCTGTCATATTGGGTCACAACCGGACACAGTCTCATCCTCCCCCCTTCTACGCCCCCGACAAGGTTATTGTGACCCAGTTAACACTGCTGCCTATTCTGTGGGGTTAGCCACAAAAATACCGGTCGAAATTTGTAAGCAGGATCACGAATTTGTCTTTCGGTGGGAACTTTCGCTTACCCCCTTACCTCTCTCATCCTCCCATCTCCTCCCCCATGAAAAACTTTGTTACGGATGATTACCAAATTGCGGCACTCCCGCAGTATCAACAGCATCAATTTTAACCACTGTTTGCAGGGCCAGGACTATGTTGCCAGCGCGTGCCGTTCCTCATCCTACGTTGTATCGGGTTCACCCGATCAGTTTCCGTGACGGAAACGGCGACGGTATGGGGGATTATCGCGGCCTGTTAGGAGCACTGACTTATCTGAATGCCTTATCGATTGATGGGCTGGTGGTGCCACAGGATATGCAACCCTGCGAGCAGACGGCCCAGCGGTTAGCTGAGCAAGGTCTGGCTGTGTGGATTAACCCACAGACCAAGACAGGCTCTGAGGCGTTACAGCAACCGCTATTGCAAGGCGCCTTGGCTCAGCAGGTAGTGCCCTTCAGTTCGGAAAAACTGGTGGCGGTATTGGCCGAGCGTCGAGCCACGCTTTCTCAGTCCGTGTGGAGCACCGGCGACGCTGAGCGGCCAAGGGTGGTGAGCAACTGGGGGCAGGGAGATCTTCGTTCCGCGGACGCTTTTCTTACCTTGCTGGCGCTATTGCCCGCACCTATAGCTCTGTACCAAGGGGAAGAGCTGGGCTTGCCTCATGCCGCCTCGCTACAGGAACCTCAAGGTGCACAGACGCCGATGCCGTGGCATGAAGCGCCAGAGCAGGCGACGGCCGGAGAAATTCATTGGTATCAGCGTGTGGCCATTGAACATCGCGCTATGGCCATCAGCCGCCAGCAGCAGGATCCTGATTCCACCCTACGCTTCTGCCAAACCTTGCTGGCTCTACGCCGTCAGTCGGTAATTCAACAAGGGCAACTGGCTGAAATCAGCCAGCAGAATGGCGTAATCAGATTATTTATTACCCAGCAAGATCAATGTGTTGAGGCGCTGATTAATTTGCAGCCTTATACTCAGACGGCGACGCCGTCCGAGGCAACCTTGCCAGTGGCATGGCGGCACGGCGCGCAGAGAGAAAGTCATCAGAGTGCTGGGAGTCATCGCTGGGTTATGCCGGGTTTTGCTTCCGCCATTTTTCTTCAATCGGATTCACATGAAAAAGTTGTTTGCGCAAGCAAAGGAGTAACGCATGGCTAACGTAACGCTAAGCGGCGTTTATAAGGCCTTTGGTGAGGTCGTGATCTCCAAAGACGTCAATCTGGAGATCGAAGATGGTGAATTTGTAGTGTTTGTCGGTCCGTCAGGCTGTGGGAAATCAACGCTATTGCGCATGATTGCCGGTCTTGAGGATATCACCGCAGGCGAGCTGTTGATCGGCGGTAAACGGATGAATGAAGTACCGCCCGCAGAACGCGGGATCGGCATGGTATTCCAGTCTTACGCACTCTATCCCCATCTGTCGGTGGCGGAAAACATGTCTTTTGGCCTGAAGCTGGCCGGTGCCAAAAAAACTGAAATTAACCAGCGAGTCAATCAGGTTGCTGAAGTGCTGCAACTGGCGCACCTATTGGATCGTCGACCAAAAGCCTTGTCCGGTGGGCAACGTCAGCGAGTCGCTATTGGTCGTACGCTGGTGGCTGAACCGGACGTGTTCCTGTTGGACGAACCCTTATCCAACCTGGACGCCGCGCTGCGGGTGCAGATGCGCATTGAGATTTCCCGACTTCACAAGCGCCTGCAACGCACCATGATTTACGTTACGCACGATCAGGTCGAAGCCATGACGCTGGCAGATAAAATTGTGGTGTTAGATGCCGGTAATGTGGCGCAGGTGGGTAAACCGCTGGAGCTATATCACTATCCGGCCAACCGCTTTGTCGCCGGTTTTATCGGCTCGCCAAAAATGAATTTCCTTCCAGTGAAAGTGACCGCCGTTGAGCCTCGTCAGGTACAAATTGAGCTACCGAACCGCCAGTTGGTCTGGCTACCGGTGGAAGGCGATCGTGTTCAGGTCGGCGCCAATATGTCGCTGGGTATTCGACCTGAGCATCTGCTGCCAAGTAGCGAATCGGAAGTCACGCTGGAAGGCCCGATTCAGGTAGTAGAGCAACTGGGCAATGAAACACAGATTCATATCCAAATCCCCGCAATACGTCAGAACCTGGTTTACCGCCAGAACGACGTGGTGCTGGTAGAAGAAGGTGCAACATTCGCCATCGGGCTGCCGCCTTATCGCTGTCATCTGTTCCGTGAAGATGGTTCTGCGTGTAAACGGTTGCATCAAGAACCGGGCGTCTACTGACAGTGAATGTAAAGCACGCACGCCGTTAGGCAAATTAAACAGGAGATTTCTGATGACTACTCTGCGCAAGTTACCGATAGCACTGGCTGTTGCCGCTGGTGTTCTGTCAACACAAGCGATGGCCGTAGATTTCCACGGTTATGCTCGTTCTGGTATCGGTTGGACAGGAAGCGGCGGTGAGCAACAATGTTTCAAAACCACCGGCGCTCAAACTAAATACCGTTTGGGCAACGAATGTGAAACCTATGCGGAAATCAAATTAGGCCAGGAACTGTGGAAAGAAGGGGATAAAAGCTTCTACTTCGACACCAACGTAGCCTATTCCGTATCACAGCGTGACGATTGGGAATCAACGGATCCCGCTTTCCGTGAAGCCAACGTGCAGGGTAAGAATCTGATCGAATGGTTGCCGGGCTCCACCATGTGGGCAGGTAAACGCTTCTATCAACGTCATGACGTTCACATGATCGACTTCTACTACTGGGATATCTCCGGCCCAGGTGCAGGTTTGGAAAACATCGATCTGGGCTTCGGTAAGTTGTCTTTGGCCGCAACCCGTAACTCTGAAGCCGGTGGCTCCAGCGCTTGGATCGACAATCAGCGTAAAGACGCAGATAAAACCATTAATGACGTATTTGACGTGCGTTTAGCCGGATTGGAAACCAACCCAGGCGGTACGCTTGAGTTCGGTGTGGACTACGGTCGCGCTAATACTCAGGAAGGTTATGCATTGGCACAAGATGCGACCAAAGATGGCGTCTTGCTGACGGCGGAACATACTCAAAGCATGTTCGGCGGCTTTAACAAATTTGTGGTTCAGTACGCCACCGATTCGATGACCTCATGGAACAGCGGCCACTCACAGGGCTCTCTGGTGAATAACAACGGCAGTATGCTGCGTATTATTGACCACGGTGCCATTAATCTGGCTGAAAAATGGGACATGATGTACGTCGCGTTATACCAGGATACCGATTGGGATAACAAAAACGGCACCACTTGGTACAGCGTGGGCGTGCGCCCAATGTACAAATGGACGCCGATCATGAGCACCTTACTGGAAGCGGGCTACGACAACGTGAAGTCTCAGCGTACCGGCGACCGTAACGGGCAGTACAAACTGACTCTGGCTCAACAATGGCAGGCTGGGGATAGCATCTGGTCTCGTCCGGCCATCCGCGTGTTTGCAACCTATGCAAACTGGGATGAGAAATGGGGCTACAATAACGTTAAAAACAGTCCTGACCTCGGTTTAGCGCAGAACGGCACAATCGGCACCGATAGCCGTGGTAAAAGCAACGAAGTGACCTTCGGCGCACAATTCGAAGCCTGGTGGTAACAGCAGTGACGCAGCCGTCCTTCGGGGCGGCTGTTTGATTTTTTAAAACAAGATCAAGTGATAACCCGATAGATTTCACATCGCCACCTTACAGTCGATTGAAAGATAAAGGGTTATGGATTGGTTAACTTTGCCGACCTTGCCCGTGCGGAGTTAGCGCTGACGCTCAATCTATGAGGGTATAACAATGAAAAAGAATCTGCTGTCACTCTGTTTGTCTCTGGCCTTGGGTTTGACTGCGCCGCTGGCAGTGCAGGCCACTTCCACTATTTCTCCGGCCAATGTTTCGGTTGCACCGAGCATTAGTCCATCGACTTTACAAAGCTTACCGTGGCAACCGTTGGTTCCACCGGCGTCGCAGGAAATCAAACTGACCAACGCCAGCCCGCATATCTCTCAGGGTGAAATTGAAGGAGCGGTAGCCGCTTTCGCGTTGCCAGCCGATCGCGGTTCGATGGAAATCACGCTGAGTAGTCAGGTGGTGGATAATAAACTCTACTCCCCAAGCGTCGTGGTGCTGGACGAACAAATGCGCCCGGCGGCCTACTATCCAGCCAGCTATTTTACCTATGAAAAAGCCGGAATCATGAGTTTCGACCGCCTTGAAGGTGTACTGAAACTGACGCCGGCATTAGGCCAAAAACAAATCTACTTGCTGGTGTACACCACCAAACAGGATCTGGCAAAAACGACCCAACTGCTCGATCCGGCCAAAGCCTATGCCCAAGGCGTAGGTAACGCAGTACCGAATATTCCCGATCCTATCGCCACTCATGCGCCGACTGGCGTGCTGAAAATTAAAGCCACTGCGGAACAAAGCATGGGCAACATTATGATTGGCTTCACTCAGCCAGCCGCGCCCGCACCAGTCGTGGTCGGAAATACTCAGCCCGTAGTGGCAGCAGTACCGGCTCCGGTGAGTAAACCGACCGAGCCAATGCTTAACGATACCGAAAGCTATTTCAATCAGGCGATCAAAGATGCGATAAAAGCGGGCGATGTGGATAAAGCGCTGAAACTGCTGAATGAAGCGGAAAAACTAGGCTCAACCTCCGCGCGTCAAACCTTTATTGGCAGCGTCAAAGGCAAGGGCTAGATACCCAGCGCTGCCGTATGTGGCTGGATGATTGGTGCGCCGTGGCGCACCTTTTTTCTTTGTGGTCTATGGGGGCGACTGCGCTTTGCCATTTTAGCATTGGGCTGTGCTCAGAATCTTCACGTACTTCGTGTATGCTCCGATTTTTCCGCGCTGTCCGTACCCAAATTGACTCTGTTCGCTACACTTTGGTATTGATGATGGCTGTTACTGTGCGTGTGGAATTTAGTTTGCGCACGATTTAGTTCGCGCACGAATGTATACCCCGACTGATTTTATCTGCGACATCTTTGGCGATGATTTATGAGGGTTATCGCGTTCTTTCCTTCCTCAACCTTATTTCTCTTAATTAAATCAATTTACCTTATGCATTGTGCGAATGTGACGCAGTTAACTCACTGTTGTCGTTATGATCATCAGATGCTACTCGACGTGTTACCCCAAGAGCTTTCTGCGCTACAATAGCCGCATGTTGACCAATTGCGGGGAGCCAGATGTATCCCCGGCGGGAGCGAGCCGAATGTCACACGGCGAGGTATCAATTCTAAAACCTATTCAATGGCGTTCTATTGAGCAGCCTAATCTCAGTGCCGATATTGCCGATTGGCTGATGGAGTTGGGGTCGATGACCCGCCGTTTTGAGCAACATTGCCAACGGGTACATATCGAACCAAAGCTGGAATGTTTTATTACTCGCGATGAACTGGGTGAAGAAGCAGAGCATTTGCCGGTAAGCCAGCGTTACTGGTTGCGAGAAGTTATTTTGTACGGTGATGCTCAGCCTTGGTTATTGGGGCGGACGGTGGTACCAGAAGAAACCCTTTCTGGCTCCGATCGTGCGCTGGTGGATCTGGGGACGGTGCCTCTAGGCCGCTATCTGTTCAGCGGCGATGCTCTGACGCGAGACTATATCCAAACCGGGTTACAGGAAAAGCTTTGGGCGCGTCGCTCACTTTTACGCCTGTCTGGGAAACCCCTGTTGCTAACGGAAGTTTTCTTGCCAGCGTCACCGTTATATCAGCTTTCCAGGGTGTGAATATGACCAAAGATTTGGGAGGTAAATAAATTGGATGGAAGTGTTCTTCAAAGCAAATGGCGCGCCTATTGCCGTTTGATGCGAATTGATAAGCCTATTGGTTCATTGCTATTACTGTGGCCAACATTATGGGCGTTATGGCTGGCAGGACGCGGTATTCCTGATGCCAAAATTCTGGTCGTGTTCGTGCTGGGCGTGTTTATGATGCGTGCCGCAGGCTGTGTGGTGAATGATTTCGCCGATCGTAAAATCGATGGACACGTAAAGCGCACCGCTTCACGGCCATTGCCCAGCGGAGCCGTGAGCGAAAAAGAAAGCAAAATCCTGTTTGGCGTACTGGTGCTAATTTCGTTCGGGCTGGTTCTGACCTTAAACAGTATGACCATTTGGTTATCTCTCGTGGGGCTGGTGCTGGCCTGGATTTATCCCTTTATGAAGCGGGTAACCAACTTGCCACAGGTGGTACTCGGCGCGGCGTTTGGCTGGTCTATTCCAATGGGTTTTGCCGCCGTAAGCGAAAGCCTACCGTTAGTATGCTGGCTATTGCTGTTGGCGAATATTTGCTGGACCGTCGCTTATGACACGCTGTATGCAATGGTAGATCGGGACGATGACCTGAAAATTGGCGTCAAATCCACGGCTATTCTATTCGGTCAGTATGACCGTCTCATCGTTGGGTTACTGCAACTGGCTACATTGTTATTGATGGTGGCTATCGGTTATCTGATGCATTTAGGCGGGGCGTTCTATTGGTCAGTTTTATTAGCCGGCGCTCTATTTATTCATCAGCAGAAAATGATTGCTAAACGTCAGCGCGAACCTTGTTTCCAGGCTTTTCTGAATAATAATTATGTTGGTTTGGTTCTGTTCCTTGGCATTCTGTTGAGTTATTGGTCATTGAATTAAACCCCAAATGATACAAATAGAAAGGGCCAGACATTATCTGGCCCTTTGCTTATTCAGCTCTCTGGAAATTATTCTGCTGGTTTATCTGGAGCAGGTAACTGATTCGTCTCGGCAGGCATACTGACGCTTTCAATCGTCAGCTTCACTTCCGGTGTCATCAAGTTGCTTAGCATAGTGTAAACTTCCAGCGTATGCTCCTGCACCGCATCGCCAATATCGTTGATATAGCCTTCTTCGCGCAGAGTCGCAACTAGCGTGGAGAATACGGCCTTATCAAAGAATTCCGGCGCGTTAATGCCATGCAGTACGGAAAGACGCTGCGCCATGATGCGACTCTCTTTCTCCAGTGCACCTCGATTGATACTTGGGTTTGCGCTGAGCAAAGAGAGCGTAATTGCGTAGCGTTGTAGCGTTTCACGCACGCCAGCGGCCAGCAACTGCAACGGGCGAATTCGCGCTGGATTCAACACTAATTCATTGCCTTTATCGCAAATCAGCTGTTGGCGCGCCAGTTCGTTAACCATCGTATCCAGCGTTGGCGCAAGTTCTTCCTTGGTATAATGCAGGAAAAGCTCGGCTTTCAGCATTGGATAAATCATACCGATCTTGCGTAATAACTCGGAACGAGTAATACGGCGATGGTACATCACCATGCTGGCAATCAGTGACGGCAGCATCAGCAAGTGCTGAATATTATTACGGTAGTAAGTCATTAACACCGCCTGCTCTCGTGGCAGGATTATGATGTCACCGATGTTGTCTTTCTCTACCTCGAACTTATTCATCTTCAAGGCGTGGTTCAGCAACTCGTCCGGCGTTTTATCCGGCACGGTCACATCTTTGGCGTAAGGCACATTGCGCAGCAGTTGCAGGTAGCAATCGAGTTGCTCCAACAGTTGCTCGCGAGTTAATGAACGCTGACGCGATGCCAGCAGTGCGGTAGAACATAAGTTCATAGCGTTAGCCGCTGCGGCATTATTGATACGAACCATGATTTGAGCAGCTAAATCGTTAACCGCCGGAGTCAGCCAACTTGGGCGCTGAGCTTCGATTGGATCGATAGAATCACGCCAGTCCGGCACGTTGTTGTTGAGATAAGTGGTCAATGGCAAAGGTTCGCCAAAGTTCACATAGCCCTGACCCAAATTGCGGAGTTTGCGCAGACCGCGCAGCATTTGCATCAGGCTTTCTTTCTCTTTGGTCGCGCCGCGCAGTTCTTTGGCGTAAGTCCCCACTTCCATTACGTGCTCGTAACCGATGTAAATTGGCACCAGAGTAATAGGGCGGGAGCCGCCGCGTAGCATGGCCTGTATTGTCATCGACAGGGTGCCCGTTTTGGGTTCCAGTAGCCGACCGGTGCGTGAGCGTCCACCTTCCACAAAGTATTCAACGGAATAGCCGCGGGTGAACAGTTCACCTAGATATTCGCGGAACACGGTGGAATACAGCTTGTTGCCTTTAAAGGTACGGCGAATAAAGAAGGCACCTAAGCGACGGAAAATCGGGCCAGCCGGCCAGAAGTTCAGGTTGATGCCGGCAGCAATGTGCGGCGGTACCAGGCCTTGATGATAAAGCACGTAGGACAACAACAGGTAGTCCATGTGGCTACGATGGCAAGGGACATACACGATTTCGTGGCCATCTTGTGCCAATTGGCGTACGCGCTCGGCGTTATGAACGTTGATACCCTGATACAGACGGTTCCAGGTCCAGCTCAACACGCGATCGGATAAACGCACGGCTTCATAAGAGAAGTTTGCCGCAATCTCTTCCATCAAATTGATGGCGTTCTGCTGCGCTTTCTCGTGGGAAATTTTCTTGGCACGCGCTTCATCAGCCACCGCTTTTTCGATAGCTTTTGACGCCAGCAGCTTCTTAAATAGCTCCTGACGCGCTGGCAGACTCGGGCCAACGGCAGCTAAACGTTGACGAGAGAAGTGCATACGCGCGACTCTGGCCAGCTTATGGGCGATGGTTTTGTCAGTGCCGTGCTCACTGGCCATGCGGCGCAGGGAGACGGTAGTCGAGAATCGCACAAAGCTATCGCGACCTAACCACAGTACTGCAAAGAATTTTTGTACGCCGTTCAGTACGCGCAGATGTGGCGTACCGTGACCTTCTCGACCCGGCGAACGCCCAAACATTACGGATACCGGCAGCATCTGGATATCCAGCTCAGGATTATTGCGATGCAGATCCAGATAATCGTGGAATAATTTTACCGATTCCTGCTTCGGGGCATAATAGCGAAATACCCGTGGGCCATTATCGATAAAAACGTGACTTGGAAGCTGTGCACCGTCGATTTCCAGAGGAATCAGCGGATCGGGAAGATCTTGTGCCAAGCACTGCGCTCGCAATGTCAGCAAATCAGCCTTAGAGTTATAAGGTAAAACATACAAAATTGGACGTGACGGGTCTAACCCCAGTTCAGTCACAGGATCTGCGGGGATTACCTTGCTTTTTACCAACAGTTTAAGTGGTAAATTCAGTAACTTATAATATATTTTACGCCAACCTGACATAACAACGTGAAGCCTCTTGTTAGCAATTCGCCGCAAGGATACCAGAAACTCGTTTTGAGATCTGTGGTGATCAGACTGATGAAAGCAGCGAAACTATTATCAATCTAATAAAAAGGTACATAACTCATGGCTAATCAATCAACAGGGCTAACCCGTATCTATAAAGCGGCAGGTTATTCTGTGAAAGGGTTAACCGCTGCCTGGAAAAACGAAGCCGCTTTCCGGCAGGAGGCCGTGGTGGCCGTCATCGCTATCATACTGGCCTTCTGGCTTGATGTGGGAGCGATAGAGCGAATTTTATTGATCGGATCTGTCGTATTAGTGGTGGTAGTTGAAATTATCAACAGTGCGATTGAGGCGGTCGTTGACCGGATTGGCAGCGAGCTGCATGAACTTTCAGGTCGGGCAAAGGATATGGGCTCCGCCGCAGTGCTCATCACGATTCTGCTGGCGGTATTTATTTGGGCTACTGTGCTGTGGTAATACTTGAATTTGGCATAGTTCAGGGAAAGAGCAAATAGTGGTGAAGAACAATACAGCCATTAATCCCTGTTTTTATTCACTCTTCGGTTCCCAATAGGGGTTTGGCTGTATATACTCACAGCTAAACTGTATAAACAAACAGGGGGCGGAATGAAAGCACTTACTACCAGACAGCAACAGGTCTACGACTTGGTTCGCGATCACATCTCGCAAACGGGCATGCCACCGACACGTGCCGAGATCGCGCAGCGTCTGGGGTTCCGTTCGCCTAATGCTGCAGAAGAGCATCTAAAGGCGTTGGCGCGTAAAGGGGTGATTGAGATTGTCTCCGGCGCTTCTCGTGGTATTCGCCTATTAATGGAAGACGAAGAAGGCCTGCCATTGATTGGCCGAGTTGCAGCGGGCGAACCGCTGTTAGCGCAGCAGCATATTGAAGGTCACTATAAAGTCGATCCTTCGCTGTTTAAGCCTAACGCTGATTTCCTGCTGCGAGTTAACGGTATGTCTATGAGAGATATCGGTATTCTGGACGGTGATTTACTTGCGGTTCATAAAACTCAAGATGTGCGCAATGGGCAGGTTGTGGTGGCGCGTATTGATGATGAAGTTACTGTTAAACGTCTGAAAAAACAGGGCAATATTGTTCAGCTTCTGCCTGAAAACAGTGAGTTTCAGCCCATCGTTGTCGATCTGCGCGAGCAAACATTTACTATCGAAGGTTTAGCCGTTGGCGTTATCCGTAATGGCGACTGGATCTAACGAATCGTGTATTTATATCTGCGGTAGGTTAGTGTTAACAGCAATCGATTCTATCCTTTAAATAAAGCCCCTTCATTGGGGTTTTATTATGTGTGCCCCGACTCAAATAATTCTGTATCTCCTCAGAAATGAAGGCATATATATTGGTTGATCACTCACGTGAGCGTGTTTTTAGTAATATTGAGAACTATCCGATAATAACGAGTTACTTGCTGATTTAAATACAAAATAATATTGTTCTTTCTCAGTGCGCCCTCTATTTTATTAATATTCCATCGTGCTAATTTAGCCATCGGCAGAATGCTCTGCTATAGTTATTTCACGGTAAGAATAAGACAATGATTAATTTAAAACTGTCTTATTAATTTACTGATGATTATATCAGCCTATATATTGATAGGAATCAAATAAACTGAGCTAACAAAAGTTAACGGAGATATTATGAATAAAGATCAAGCCGACGGTAACTGGAAGCAGTTTAAAGGGAAAATTAAAGAGAAATGGGGCAAGCTGACAGATGATGACCTGAAGGTGATCGAAGGGAAACGCGAACAGCTGGTAGGTAAAATTCAGGAAAAATACGGCTATCAGAAGGAAGCTGCGGAAAAAGAAGTGAAAGCTTGGGAAGACCATACCAAATATCGCTGGTAACCTGCGTCGGTATTAATATATGAATATAAAACTTATCTTCCTCAACGGTGTTATTAAATGTGTCGATATTTTATAAATATAGTTATTTATTAAAATATTATTTAATATCATTAAGTTTACATGTTCTATATTAATACCTTGCAAGCACAAGGAGGTGCTAATATTTCCAATGTTGGTTATAATCAATGTTAATTAATACAGTGATTCATGACGATAAAGCGTTTGTTATTTTATTTCTGCCGCCGTATGACGACAGAAATTATTTTTTGCACCAGGGTTACTTTCTTCCAAAGGTTACTTTCTTTTTGCCACCAGGCTATGGTCGTGATCGCAATGTTCATGGCTATCACAGGCTTCGACTTCGCCGCACGCGGCGCAAAGGCCGTGGGCTTCTACCACGCTGTGACGCAACGCAAAACCTGATTGTTTCGCCAACAAAGCTAATGCTTCTTCAATACCAACGGTGGTTTTTTCCGTTACCAAACCGCAGCGATCGCAAATAAACAGCGCTGAAGTGTGCAGCGGCTCCTCAAAATGATGGCACAGCACATAGCTGTTCGCCGACTCAACTTTGTGAATAAATCCTTGTTCTAAAAGAAAATCCAAAGCGCGATAGACGGTCGGTGGCTTAGCCTGAGGCTCGGAAACGCGCAATAAATCCAGCAGATCGTAAGCGCTGATTGCGCCCGGTTGCTGTGCCATCAGACGCAAAACTTCCAAACGTTGCGGTGTCAGCCGTACATTTCGTTGTTTACACAGGCTTTCGGCCTGGGCAAGCAGCTTTTCTTGGTTGATTGAAGTCATGATAATCGTCCCGCAACATTATTATTTGTGCAATTTTAACATATCTCAGCGTGTTCGCCGATAGTCGCCGTGAGTTACCTCTATCCACATCACATATCCGCATAGATCAATAGGTTAAGCCGCAAGATTATTGCGCTGGAATGCATCCTTAGGTTCTATGGTATAATCCCGCCTTCCAGCCCACTGATGATTTGCTATGCAACCAAAACAGCGGGGAATTGACGTAATAACAACCGATGAAACTCACCGCACATGCACGAAAATCAGACTGTAACTCACGCCCAAACTGGTCATTCAGACTACCCCTTACAACGTTTCTCCGTTGCGCCGATGCTCGATTGGACGGATCGTCACTGCCGCTATTTCCACCGTTTGCTGACCAAACAGGCGCTGCTTTACACGGAAATGGTGACTACCGGAGCCATTATCCACGGTAAGGCTGATTATCTGGCTTATAGTGAGCAAGATCATCCGGTAGCGCTACAGTTGGGCGGCAGCGATCCGCAGGCGTTAGCTCACTGCGCGAAACTCGCGGAACAGCGTGGTTATAACGAAATTAACCTGAATGTTGGTTGCCCTTCCGATCGGGTACAAAATGGTCGCTTTGGTGCCTGTTTGATGGGGGAAGCGGAGCTGGTTGCCGATTGTGTTAAAGCGATGCGCGATGTGGTTTCCATACCGGTGACGGTTAAAACCCGAATCGGCATTGACGATCAAGACAGCTACGAGTTTTTGTGTGATTTCGTGCAGAAAGTCTCAGAGCAGGGCGGTTGCGATATGTTTACTATTCATGCGCGTAAAGCCTGGTTATCCGGTTTGAGTCCGAAGGAAAACCGTGAAGTACCACCTCTGGATTATCCACGAGTTTATCAGTTAAAGCGTGATTTTCCCGAGTTGACTATCGGTATCAACGGCGGCGTGAAAACGTTGGATGAAGCGAAAGAACACCTCAAATATCTCGATGGCGTGATGATTGGCCGCGAGGCATATCAGAATCCGAGTATTTTGACGCAGGTAGACCGCGAACTCTTCGATCCGCAGGCGGCGATTACGGATAGTGTGGCTGCGGTAGAGGCTCTCTACCCCTACATTGAGCAAGAATTATCGCGTGGGGCTTATTTAGGCCATATCACCCGACATATTTTGGGCATATTTCAGGGCATTCCCGGTGCGCGTCAGTGGCGCCGCCATTTGAGCGAAAATGCTCATAAGCCCGGCGCCGATGTCTCTGTGGTAGAGAAAGCCTTATCTTTAGTGAAACAGCCTCAACATAATTCACTATAAGTTAGTCAAAATGACCAAGTCCGCTATGTGATTTAGCGGGCTAAAATGACACATCTCTATTTAATTCAGTTAATTAGCCATTATCTATAAGCTGGCACGCTTCTTGTAGTACTCAATCAGTATTATCCAATATTTTGGATGATAACAATTCTTAAGGAGCCAACCATGTTAGAGATTTTCTTTGTTATCGGTTTTTTCATCATGTTGATGGTAACCGGTATTTCCCTGCTGGGTATTTTAGGTGCTTTGCTGGTTGCGGCTGCTTTTATGATGGTCGGCGGGTTATTTGTGATGATGATTAAGTTATTACCGTGGCTGATTTTAGCCGTTGCAATCGTATGGATCTGGCGCGCTATGCAGAGTCCGACTATTCGTCGTTATTAATATAATTGATGGAATATTGATCGGCGTCTGTCGGCTAAATTGCAGAAAGAACAAAACGTTAAGATAAGTTTTTCTTGTGTAAACTACATGAAATAAATGCAACTGAAGATAAGTTGAACAGATGTTTTGCGGTTGTGATCACAGCTTGAAACATTTATCCGCTAATTTGCGGTTAAAGCGTTTTTTTTGCCTGAACAGGCTGCTAGGATGCGAATCGATAGTTTCTTGTATCAATATTTTCATCTCCGCTGGGAATAACAATAGTGGCATAAGCCGCACTCTTTTCCGACGGAATACACTGCTGTACCCCTACACTGTATCAATGCGTTATAAAAAAGGGTTCCTTTGCGGGAACCCTTTTTTACTGGCTGAAATCAGGATAACTGCCGAAAATAAATGTCAGCTAATCGTTAGCTTCCAGGAATGAGAAGACTGGAGCCGATGGTTTTCCTGCTTTCCAGCGTCTGGTGCGCCCGTTGGGCTTGGCTCAGTGGGAACTGCTGCTCTGGTGCGACATCGACGTTAATGGCACCGCAGGCAATCAGTGAGAATAGCTCGTTGCTGGCCTGCTCAAGTTCCTGCCGATTGGTCACATACCAATTTAGCGATGGCCGAGTAACATAAAGTCCGCCTTTCTGGTTGAGAATACCTAAATCAACGCCGGTAACCGGGCCGGAAGCGTTACCGAAACTGACGAGTAAGCCGCGCTTTTGCAGGCTGCTGAGTGAATCAAGCCAGGTGTTTTTTCCGACGGAATCATAAACAACCTTTACTTTTTCCCCCTGGGTTAGCTCGATAACCCGCTGTGCAATATTTTCTTTAGCGTAGTTTATTGTGGCCCAGGCTCCTGCCGCTTTCGCCAACTCGGCTTTTTCGTCAGAGCCTACGGTTCCAATCAGTCTGGCTCCCAGCGCTTTTGCCCATTGGCAGGCAATCAGCCCAACGCCACCGGCGGCAGCGTGAAATAGGAAGATTTCTCCTGGTTTGATTTCGTAGGTTTGACGTAGCAAATATTGCACCGTCAACCCTTTCAGAAATGAGGCCGCTGCTTGTTGAAAAGAAATGTTATCTGGCAACAGAGCGATCTTTTCGGCTGGAACATTATGAATTTCACTGTAAGCACCGAGGGCTGATTGCGCATACACCACGCGATCACCGACTTTTAACGTGCTCACCGCCGAGCCAACCTTTTTGATCACTCCCGCCCCTTCGGTTCCCAAGCCGCTTGGAAGCTGGGCTGGCGGGTATAAACCGCTGCGGATGTAAGTATCAATATAGTTAATGCCGATGGCTTTATTTTCCACCTGAACTTCATGTTCTTCCGGATTTTTTGGATTAAAATCAATGTATTGCAACACATCGGGATCGCCGGTTGTGGAAAACTGAATACGCTTGGCCATGTGAAATCCTCATAATGGAAGTCATTTAACCCTACAGCTAAGATGTGGGCGGTTCCACCTTTATAACCTTGAGGCTAATACCGATATGCGATAGCTAATTCAACGGGTATATAATTACTCGCTGCCTATCATCGCGTATACTGGGTCGTTATATTTTCTATTCTCAACCGGGTAAAGAACACTCTTCATGGCAGGAAAAAAACCAACCAACAATACGACAGAGCCACGAGACCGCCAGATGGAAGGGCTTAAACTCCCGCCTCATTCGCTGGAGGCGGAGCAGTCCGTGTTGGGCGGTTTGATGCTGGATAACGAACGCTGGGACAACGTTTCCGAACGTGTTACCAGTAACGATTTCTTCAGTCGCCCTCATCGCCGGATCTTTACTGAAATGCAACGCTTGCTGGAAATGAGCAAGCCGATCGACTTGATCACTCTTTCCGAATCATTGGAACAGAAAGGGGATCTGGAGTCCGTTGGCGGTTTTGCTTATCTGGCCGAGTTGTCAAAAAACACCCCCAGTGCGGCAAACATCGGCGCTTATGCCGATATTGTTCGTGAACGTGCAGTCGTACGCGAAATGATTTCGGTCGCGAATGAGATCGCTGATGCCGGTTACGATCCTCAAGGGCGTACCAGTGAAGATCTATTGGATCTGGCCGAATCCAAGGTATTCCAGATTGCGGAAAACCGCGTCAATAAAGACGAAGGGCCGAAAAGTATCGACCGGATTCTGGAAGATACCGTTGCGCGTATTGAGCAACTTTATCAGCGTCCGCACGATGGCGTGACCGGCGTTTCTACCGGCTATCAGGATTTGGATAAGAAAACCGCCGGTTTACAGAAATCAGATTTGATCATCGTGGCGGCGCGTCCGTCGATGGGTAAAACCACTTTCGCCATGAACCTTTGCGAAAATGCGGCGATGATGCAGGACAAACCGGTGCTTATCTTCAGTCTGGAGATGCCCGGAAACCAGATTATGATGCGTATGCTCGCGTCCCTGTCTCGCGTCGATCAGACCCGTATTCGTACCGGTCAGTTGGATGATGAGGATTGGGCTCGTATTTCCAGCACCATGGGTATTCTGCTGGAAAAACGCAATATGTATATTGATGACTCTTCGGGCCTGACGCCGACGGAAGTGCGCTCGCGAGCGCGGCGAATTTACCGTGAAAACGGTGGCCTGAGCATGATTATGATTGACTACCTGCAATTGATGCGGGTACCCGCGCTTTCTGATAACCGTACTTTGGAAATTGCGGAAATTTCTCGTTCCCTCAAGGCGTTGGCGAAAGAACTTCAGGTACCGGTGGTGGCGCTTTCTCAGCTTAACCGAAGCTTGGAGCAGCGTGCCGATAAGCGGCCGGTGAACTCCGACTTACGTGAATCTGGCTCGATTGAGCAGGATGCCGACTTGATCATGTTTATTTATCGCGATGAGGTTTATCACGAAAATAGCGATATGAAGGGCATCGCAGAAATCATTTTGGGTAAACAACGTAATGGCCCGATCGGTTCGGTTCGTCTGACCTTTAACGGTCAGTGGTCGCGCTTTGATAATTATGCCGGTCCGCAATACGACGACGAATAATCCCCAGCGAATCTGGCGTTTTAAGGCAGTTGGTTAAGATTTGCGCACCTAAATTTCTTGCTTAAATCAGCTTATTGGGTGGTTCGTCTTCAATTGACCCGAAGCTCCAATTTTCTTGGGTACATATTGATAATTAAGGATAGAAAATGAAAGCGGCAACCGCAGTCATCGACCGCCGCGCTCTGCGACATAACTTGCAACAGGTTCGGCGTTTGGCGCCGCAAAGCCGCCTGATTGCCGTTGTGAAAGCAAACGCTTATGGCCACGGGCTGTTAGAAACAGCGCACACGTTACAAGATGCTGATTGTTATGGCGTCGCTCGTATCGGAGAGGCACTTATGCTGCGCTCCGGTGGGATTGTGAAACCTATCTTATTGCTGGAAGGTTTCTTTTCCGCTGAGGATTTACCGGTATTAGTGGTCAATCATATCGAAACGGCCATCCACAGCGTTGAGCAATTGGAAGCATTAGAACAGGCAGATTTACCTTATCCGATTAATGTCTGGATGAAACTGGATACCGGCATGCATCGTCTGGGTGTGCGTCCGGATGAGGCCGAAGCGTTTTATCAGCGTCTGAGCGCTTGCTCGAATGTGGTTCAGCCGGTGAATATTATGAGCCACTTTAGCCGCGCGGATGAACCGGAAAACTCGGCAACAACACTACAAATTCAGTGCCTTGATGAGTTTGCCACCGGGAAACCGGGTAAACAGTCGATTGCTGCTTCCGGCGGAATCTTGCTGTGGCCAGAATCCCATCGCGATTGGGTTCGTCCAGGAATTATATTGTATGGAGTTTCCCCGATGGAGCAGCAAACCGGGGCCGATTTTGGTCTGCAACCTGTGATGACGCTGAAATCCAGCCTGATTGCGGTACGCGAGCATAAAACCGGTGAACCGGTTGGCTACGGTGGAACTTGGATCAGTCCGCGGGATACGCGCTTAGGCGTAGTGGCGATGGGCTACGGTGATGGCTATCCGCGTAGCGCGCCGTCTGGCACGCCTGTGTGGGTGAATGGCCGCGAAGTCCCGCTCGTTGGAAGAGTTTCTATGGATATGATTTCTGTCGATCTCGGCCCGGACTCTATGGATAAAGTTGGTGATGAAGTGGAGCTGTGGGGAGCGGATTTGCCAGTGGAAAAAGTGGCTATCGCTACCGGTATCAGCGCTTATGAATTGATTACCAAGCTAACACCTCGCGTATCAATGGAATATATCGGCGAGTAGCTTCACCGAGCATGATTTAGCAAGCCATCTGAAGGCGCGGCATAGCGATATGTGCGCCTTCTTCGTTTTAGTCATAGCCGAATATTCCCCACTGATTTTTATTTTCTCATTCCTGAATTTTTAGAGAGAAAATCCTGATAATTACCCTATAAAACATAAGGTAACGCTATTTGTTACTTTCAGTACATGCTTTTATTCCTGAGTAGCCGGGTAGGGTAAGTTAGTGCTATTTTGGTTGCACCCAATCAAGGAGAGTCATGCCGTGTTCCAGAATGTAGATGCCTATGCAGGTGATCCCATCCTTTCGCTGATGGAAAGTTTTAAAGCCGATACCAGAGATCATAAAGTTAACCTGAGTATTGGGCTTTATTACGATGCTCAGGGCGTGATCCCACAATTGCAGGCGGTAGCCACAGCGGAAGCGCAAATGAGTGCTCAGCCACAGGCTGCGTCGGTCTATTTACCGATGGAAGGTTTACAGGCTTATCGTTCTGCTATTCAGCATTTGCTGTTTGGACAAGATCACCCGATGCTGGAACAAAGTCGCGTTGCCACTATTCAAACCGTAGGGGGATCTGGCGCGTTGAATGTAGGGGCTGATTTCCTGTACCACTACTTCCCGAATTCTCAAGTGTGGGTCAGCGATCCAACTTGGGAAAATCATATTGCCATTTTCAGCGGTGCGGGCTTTAAGGTGAACACCTATCCGTACTTTGATAATGAAAAGTTAAGCGTTAATTTCGACGCAATGTCAGCCACTTTGCAGCAGTTACCGGCAAGAAGTATCGTGCTGTTACATCCATGCTGCCATAATCCAACCGGCTCGGATCTGACTAACGATCAGTGGGATCAGATCATTAGGATCGTCAAAGCGCGGGAACTGATCCCATTCCTCGATATTGCTTATCAAGGTTTTGGTGCTGGCCTGAATGAAGATGCTTATGCCATTCGTCAGATGGCTGCGGAAGGTTTGCCGTGCTTAGTCAGCAACTCTTTTTCTAAAATTTTCTCAATGTACGGCGAGCGCGTTGGCGGCTTATCCGTAGTATGTGAAAGCGAAGAGGCCGCAGGACGCGTGCTGGGGCAGCTCAAAGCTACTGTACGCCGCAACTATTCCAGTCCACCGAACTTTGGTGCGCAGGTTGTGGCTAAAGTATTGAATGATTCAGAGTTAAGCAGCCAGTGGCGCAATGAAGTCGAGCAAATGCGCACCCGTATTCTGGAAATGCGTAACACTCTAGTCGCGGCGCTGAAAGTAGCGCTGCCGCAGCGTAACTTCGATTATCTCCTGACTCAACGCGGCATGTTTAGCTATACCGGTTTTACTGAACAGCAGGTGGATCGTCTGCGAGAAGAATTCGGTGTTTACCTGATCGCGAGTGGCCGTATGTGCATGGCTGGGGTTAATCACCAAAATGTTCAACAGGTAGCTGCAGCGTTTGCCGCCGTGCAGTAAATCCGTTTTGTTTAAATGCTCAACAGATGACGACTGAATTTTCGTTGATGTGATTGTGTTGGGTACCTAAGGGCGATAGAGATATCGCCCTTTTCTATTGAGGAACCGAAGGTGATGGCCTATTCCTGATGCGTAGGTTGTGATGGGGTGATTAAAGAATATACTGATAATAGGTATCATCATTAATGTCAGGACTATCTATCGCTCACAGTAAATCTCACGGCATTACTGCATGATCAGAAAACCGGACAGCGAAAACCTAATGCTTTCTGGCTATTATTTTGAGGAAATCCGTCTTTAGAATAGTCGGTTTTTATGGCTGAATGCAGCCAGATAACAGGAGATAAGCGAATGAATAATTCGGCATTACTCGAATACTGTATGTCTAAACCGGGAGCGGAACAAAGCGATCATGAAGAGTGGCAGGCGAATCAGATTAAGGTTGGCGATGTGATGTTTGCCATGGTCAGCGAGGTACAGGGGCGTCCCGCTATTTCATTGAAAAGTAGTCCGGAATTAGCAGAACAACTGCGTGGAAAACATCCGGAGATCGTGCCGAGTGATCACTTGAACAAAGCGCACTGGAACACGGTGTTTCTGGATGGAAAGCTGCCAAACTCTCAATTCTATGCGTTGATTGATGGTTCTTATCAATTGGTATTACAAGGTTTATCAGAACAGATTCGGCAAGAATTGCGCGCCTGATCTTAGAGAGTAAGCAGAGCGGGAGGCGATGAACTCGCCCCCCGATAGACCAATATTGTGCTTTTATTTACGCACTAAAAGTGGCTTCAGGAAACGCGCGGTATGAGAAGCTTCGCACTCAGCAACGGTTTCCGGTGTACCTGATACTAAAATCTCACCGCCGCCGCTGCCACCTTCCGGGCCAAGATCCACAATCCAGTCTGCGGTTTTAATCACGTCCAGATTATGCTCAATCACCACGATGGTATTGCCCTGATCGCGCAGCTGGTGCAAGACCGCCAATAATTGCTGAATATCGGCAAAATGCAGGCCGGTAGTCGGTTCATCAAGAATATACAGGGTTTGCCCTGTACCACGTTTGGATAGCTCGCGCGACAGTTTCACTCGCTGCGCTTCGCCGCCGGACAGCGTCGTCGCCGATTGCCCCAGACAAATATAGGATAGCCCAACGTCAATCAGGGTTTGCAGCTTACGCGCCAGCGCAGGCACTGCATCAAAGAACTCCCGCGCTTCTTCGATGGTCATTTCCAATACTTCGTGAATATTTTTGCCTTTATATTTCACTTCCAGCGTTTCACGGTTATAGCGTTTACCTTTGCACTGATCGCAAGGGACGTAAATATCTGGCAGGAAGTGCATTTCTACCTTAATGACGCCATCGCCCTGGCAGGCTTCGCAGCGCCCACCTTTCACGTTAAAACTGAAACGACCTGGGTTATAGCCGCGGGTGCGAGATTCAGGAACCCCGGCGAATAATTCGCGCACAGGTGTAAAGATACCAGTATAGGTTGCCGGGTTGGAACGTGGGGTCCGGCCAATAGGACTTTGATCGATATCTATGACTTTATCGAAATGTTCCAAACCCTGAATATCACGGTAGGGGGCAGGTTCGGTAATGGTAGCGCCGTTTAATTGACGCTGAGCAATGGAATACAAAGTGTCATTAATCAGCGTTGATTTGCCCGAACCGGATACGCCGGTAATACAGCTAAACAGGCCAACCGGCAGAGTTAAGGTCACGTCTTTCAGGTTGTTGCCAGTAGCGCCGATTAGCTTCAACACTTTGCTCGGATCGCCGGGAACACGCTGCGTTGGAACCGCAATTTCCCGCTTTCCGCTAAGGAACTGACCGGTTAAGGATTCTGGCGCCGCCATAATGTCATCGACGGTTCCTTCTGCCACCACTTGCCCACCGTGAACGCCAGCGCCTGGGCCGATATCAATCACATGATCTGCGGCGCGAATCGCATCTTCGTCATGTTCGACCACAATGACGGTATTGCCCAGATTGCGTAGGTGAATCAATGTTTCCAGCAGGCGTTCGTTGTCTCGCTGATGCAAGCCGATGGACGGTTCATCCAGCACATACATGACCCCGACTAAACCGGCCCCAATCTGGCTAGCTAAGCGAATTCGCTGAGCTTCGCCGCCGGACAGCGTATCGGCGGAACGTGATAAGGAAAGGTAGTTTAGACCGACGTTGACTAAAAACTTTAGCCGGTCGCCGATCTCTTTCAGGACTTTTTCCGCAATTTGGGCGCGTTGGCCGCTGAGTTTCATATTCTGGAAGAAGGTTAGAGCGTGGCCGATGCTTAATTCGGAAATTTCAGGCAGCGTGGTGTTTTCCACAAATACATAGCGCGCTTCTTTACGTAAGCGAGTGCCGTGGCAAGAAGTACAAGAGCGGTTGCTGATAAATTTCGCCAGTTCTTCCCGCACTGCGCTGGATTCCGTTTCTTTATAACGGCGTTCCATGTTGTGTAACACGCCTTCAAACGGATGACGGCGTATCGTGGTATCGCCACGATCGTTCATGTATTTGAATTCTATACTTTCTTTGCCGGAGCCGTACAGCACTGCTTTTTGCGTTTCTGCGCTCAGGGTATTGAACGGGGCTTCAATATCAAATTTATAGTGCTCTGCCAGTGAACGCAGCATCTGGAAATAATAGAAATTGCGGCGATCCCAACCGCGAATGGCACCGCCAGCCAGCGAGAGCTCAGGGTTTTGTAGCACGCGATCCGGATCGAAGAATTGTTGTACGCCTAAGCCATCGCAGGTCGGGCAAGCACCGGCCGGGTTGTTAAAGGAGAACAGACGCGGTTCCAGCTCGCTCATGCTGTAGCCACAGATTGGGCAGGCAAAATTGGCGGAGAACAGCAGTTCTTCGGCGTTTGCATCGTCCATATCGGCCACGATCGCGGTGCCGCCGGAGAGCTCCAGCGCCGTTTCAAAGGATTCTGCCAGACGCTGAGCCAGATCTTCCCGTACTTTAAAGCGATCCACGACCACTTCAATAGTGTGCTTTTTCTGTAGTTCCAGCTTCGGCGGATCCGAAAGATCGCAAACCTCGCCGTCGATGCGCGCGCGGATATAGCCTTGCGTCGCCAGGTTTTCCAGCGTTTTGGTGTGCTCGCCTTTACGATCCTGCACCACCGGAGCCAGTAACATTAGACGACGACCTTCCGGCTGTGCTAGCACGTTATCAACCATTTGGCTGACGGTCTGTGCCGCCAACGGAACATCATGATCCGGACAGCGCGGTTCCCCTACGCGAGCGAACAGCAAGCGCAGGTAATCGTGAATTTCGGTAATGGTTCCGACGGTGGATCGCGGGTTATGAGACGTAGATTTTTGTTCGATAGAAATGGCCGGAGACAGACCTTCGATATGGTCAACGTCCGGTTTTTCCATCAATGACAGAAACTGGCGCGCATAGGCGGAAAGAGACTCAACGTAACGGCGCTGGCCTTCGGCGTATAAGGTATCAAACGCCAGTGAAGACTTACCAGAGCCAGACAGGCCGGTGACAACAATCAGTTTGTCGCGCGGGATAATCAGGTTGATATTCTTGAGATTATGGGTACGAGCGCCCCGAACTTCGATATTATCCATACAAACATTTCCCGGATTAAACTGAGCCTCTCACCGTGTCTTTTATTGTGCAGCCTAATGTAAAAAATGCACGTTGCAACGCCAGAAAAAGGACACGGCCAGTACGAAACGGATAATTATGACACAAAAAAACCTGAATGAATATCCAGTATATGGCTGCAATTCAGGCTGATTGTTTTGCTAAACTTGAATGTATCCCGCAGTAACGATCGGCAGTGCCGTTTAGGCTCTAGCGTGTTAAACTTACTCGTTTATACTGTACAAATTTACTTCATCAGGAGAGTTCACATGGCCAGCAGAGGCGTAAACAAAGTGATTTTGGTCGGGAATTTGGGCCAAGACCCGGAAGTCCGTTACATGCCGAACGGTGGGGCAGTTGCCAACATCACACTGGCCACCTCCGAAAGCTGGCGTGACAAGCAAACCGGCGAGCAGAAAGAGAAAACCGAGTGGCATCGCGTAGTGTTGTTCGGCAAGCTGGCAGAAGTGGCTGGTGAATATCTGCGTAAAGGTTCACAGGTTTATATCGAAGGCGCACTGCAAACTCGCAAATGGCAGGATCAAAGCGGCCAGGAACGTTACACCACGGAAGTGGTTGTTAACGTTGGCGGCACGATGCAAATGCTGGGTGGTCGTCAAGGCGGTGGTGCTCCTGCTGGCGGCGCGCAGGGTGGTTCCAACGATGGCGCACAAGGCGGTTGGGGTCAGCCTCAGCAACCTCAGGGCGGCAACCAGTTCAGCGGCGGTCAGGCTCCACGCCAGGCGCAGTCTGCTCCAGCGCCACAGCAGCAGGGCGGCAACGAGCCACCAATGGATTTTGATGACGATATCCCGTTCTGATCCTTAGGATCTTATCGACGTCATCTAAAGATAGATAAAACATCAAAGCCCAGCGTAATAGCTGGGTTTTTTCGTTTCTGGGAGTTGGAACCTGATAAGTGCTATGTCTGAAATGCCACTATACGGCTTTCACTTATTTTAGAGCCTTGGTTTTGACGCTGGGGATTACAGGTTGATTACAGGCGCGTCGAAGAGATAAATGTGCCTTGCAAGACCAAATCGTCCTCTTTTTGAGAAACCGGCAATTATTTCTCTTTTTTGGCGGTTTGGAGATTACGGATCAAATCATCAATGCAGTTACTGGCAAGCATTTCTACGGCTTCGCTGCGGGTGGATTCGATCAATCGGGACAGTTTATCTATTTTACGTATGATAGATCCTTTGAGCGAAAGGGAAACAGCTCGCTTTTTATCCTTATCAAGAAACACCCGACTAACCACTTCGCTATTTTTCGACTCCGCGTGTGCGGTGAGTACTTTGGCCATACTACGTAAGGCTTTTTTATCCAGATTCCCGGGGTTAACCAATTGATAAGAATGAGTGGCCTTGCTGTACTTTATTTCAGCGGAATAGGATTCACGCAGTTCTTTTAACGCGCGGGTTAGCGTAGGCTCGGAACAATCAAGGGACGAAATAATTCGAATGGCAGAGACTGCTTTTCCCGAACCCAGAATATTTGCCAGCGTGAAGATTCGAGCCTGTTTTGTGCTGAGTTGCATAGTTAGTTACCGCCTGCATTCATTGCCAAGAGTTCTATTGCCGGGAAAATAAAGAAGGTGGACATCTTCCTGATAACCAGATGGTTTCCCGTTATCTTGCTGATGCATTTGGTTAATCCTGAGATGTTCACCGCTTCAAAGGGTAGTGCATAAATGGCGATTCCGGCTAGCCTCAACAGATAATCCTGTTTCAAGCTAAGATGGTTTCCTCTGTTTTTTTGTGCCATAGGAGGTCAACCAACTCGGTATTTTCGATCTTTGCGGCGTGTATGTTATCAGGAATATCCTAAATTTAAGATAAATCAGTATGCTGTTCCCTTTAGCTGTTGTGAGTCACTGTCATGAGACGTACGCCATCTTGCCCCGGTTCGGCAGTAATGCCATAAACCTGAGCGCGAGCGAGGATACCGGAGGCCCAGCGACGGTGGGTTGCGGGTTCACACATTGATCCCTGAGATTTAAATACGGCCTGAGTTGAATTCAGGATACGTAATGCATCGGCATAATCCGTGGGTGATACCATCAAAGCCTGTTCTATTTTACTGATTTGATTAGGATGAATGGCTGTTTTTCCAACCAGACCGTGAGCCATATCAAGAGCCAGCTCTTTATTCATCACCTGGTGGTCGTCAATGTGCTCGCAGACCGGCGCCGTTAGGGCAAAATTCCGCGAGGAAAAGACAGCCACCAGCATCTTAATCACATAACCCATAGGGCCGTCGTACAACGTGAAGTCACGTGTTCGTCGCAGAGAAATCACATTCATCAGGTCGTTGCCCCCAATACGCAAAGCAATAATACGCTGATGACAAGGATGAGCTTGTAGCTCACTGGCGAGTTGGCGCATTTGAGCGACGTCGAAAACCTCTTCGGTTTCTAGCGTGGGCATCATGCATAAATGGCTATCTCGCATGATTGCCCACCACTCGGGTAATGACGCCAAAGTAAATTTAGGCAATACCAGCCCATCGATCGGGCTGAGATCCATACTTTCCGTTAGCCATTGCCCCATTTCGAGATGCCTTGGGCGAATGAAAACCAGCGGCCAATGGCTATTGCCATCGGTCGCCTTGGCCTGAGTGAGAACTGCTAGCAGCTCACGTAAATTGACTAAAGCCGTGGGTATATCAGCTTCGTTTACCGCATCCTCCAGACAGATAACCAGTGAGCGTAACCCACTAATTTTGTTATGTAAGATGGCCTCGGCAATATCTGTACGGGTAGCAGGCATATACAATGTCGCACCCAAATGCCAAGGGGAGAGCCGTTTGTTCATCAGAGTACCTTTTTAATGATGGTGACTGCGCGGTATTGACCAATCTCGTCACCGACTTCGGTAATGGCGATTCCTTTCTCGTGGGCGAGATAAACCAGCAAAGCGACATCAGGATCATTGACGGAGCGCACCAGAACATGATCAGGCACACGGCGTAATACAGCGCGCGTGGCTTCGGCAATACCGGGCTTAATACGGTTGACGTTGGAAATCTGATATTTTTCTGCCAGCGCACTGATAACCTGTGCGCTACGCTGCTTTAGATAGGTTTTTTGTTTAGAATCCCAATCGCTGGCGGGGATGGCGGCAAGATCTAAGGTCTGGCGAGATGCCGCTACGGTATCCACTAGCTTACGGCTACATTCGTATTGGCTGAGGTGATTGCATTGAACGCAGCCGTGCAGCCCTTCCGCCGACCAGATCGAGCGAGAGATTAAACCGGAAACCGGTGCGCCCATGATGCCGAAAGGAATCAACCAGTCGTCGTCGCTGGCGGCAAGCCACGAACACCCGCAAGGATCGGCCAGCACCACCAAACGCGGCTGTTCTGGATAGCCTTGTCGATCTTTCAGCGAACGCACTAACTCGCCGGTAATCGCTCCTTTTCCCGTCCAACCATCAACAAAAACAATACCTTCTGTACCGTGGCGAGCTTCAATCCAATCTAATGCAACGGCATCAATACCGCGGTCGCGGATAATACTAATGCCGTAATGATGAGATTCTTTTCCCATTGCCCGCAGTGTTTGGTGGAGCATCACGCCCAGAGGGACACCTGCCCGCACCAGGCTGGTTAATACAATCGGTGTATCGCCGAAGCGTTGAATCAAGGCCTTAGCCAGCATCACCACTTCTTTGGCAAGACGATCTGCGCCGTTATCGAGAGCGCGGGTGAATAAATCTAAGTGCCAGGAGGTTGGCTCCGGTTCCTGACTCAGCATTTCCGAATAGTGGCGTGCGCCAGACTGAATCAACCGTTCTTTTTGTTCTACCGGCGTCATTTCGATTTCAACCGGTTTCAGCAGGAAATGAACGTCTTCCGGTAGATAGGAACCGGAAAAAGGGGTGAAATCATGCATATTATTCTTCTCCAAAGATTTTGCTGGCGATGCTTTCAGCAAACTGGCTCTGGCGAGGCAATCCATACCAAGTGCAGAGTTTCATGAAACGGTGGTCACTCAGGCTGTCACCGAGTCCGATAACCGGAAATACGCCTCGTTCCTCTCGCAGTTTATTCAGTAGATAAGTGACCGCCAGCCCTTTTTCTACCGGCTCCGGTAGCCAGGCAATATTGTTGCTGTTGCGGTGAATATAGAAACCGTCGGTTGAGAAAATCTGTTCCATTTCATCGCCAATCGCGTTTAGCTCATCCAGTTTGGTGCTGTCCCGATGCTTCATCACCAGATAAATCGGCGTATGGTTATATTCGTAATTGAGCCGCGCCCAGCCGTTGATATTTCTGGCTTCCATGAGTTCGGTCATTTGATGCTGCATAGTGATAAGTTTTTCTGCGTAAGGCTGTAAAGCCGCCAGCATCTGTGTTTTCCAGCTTTCGTCCGGCTGGCCTTGGGGATCGAGAATCACGGCGCCATGAGTGGTCACGGCCCATGAACGAAACGGAATAGTGACCCGAGCGATTTCCTCGGTTCCCCGCGCGGTGACGGGAATCAGCTCGGCCTGCTCCATCATCCAATCCACCAGCATGGCCTGTTCTTCCGTCATAAAACTGCGCGGTTCTAGGCTGCGATCCAAGGCACCGGTGCGGTAAGGCTGCAAATTCAGTTCATTCACCATTTTGCGGCGCGTTTGAAACAGGGTGTCATCCAGGTCGGAAAAAATAACCGGCTTATTCATAGGAAATAACCTCAACGGCGGGAGCCACTTTTTTCAGCGCCTCCAGTAGTGCGGGATCGACGCTTTCTGTCGGCGTTTCGATACATAGCAAGATTCGGTCAAAACGCTGATGAGCCACGTTATAGACGAAGTTAGGGATACCTAATCCGTAATTATCGGTGAAGGCAATGGCTGATTCGATCGCGAAGCTGGTGGCAATCGGTGAGCGGGTCGTTGAACTGTATTTGACCTCTGCTCCCTGTTTTTCCAGCCGTTCCGCCAGTAAGAAGGGTTCCCAGACAAATTCGCTGCTTCCTAATACCAATAGCTTTTCTCCTGCCGTCGCCTGAAGGGATAGCCCCAGATCGTTCGCAGGTACATTCATTCCGAGCCGTCCCCAGCTTTGTTTACCGGTTATCGGGACGTTGCCGGACGCGGTGATATTCACAGAAGGCATGATTGGCACGGGCGCGTCAGGATTTTTCTCCCAGTGCCAGTTTCCCTGCGCTAAGGATACGGTTTGTACCGGTAGCGGGCAGCGTTCTGCGATGGAGCTACCACTCCAATCGGTCAGTGTGACCGCAATCACCTGCTGAATCTGGTGCAGACCCGCAGTCTCTCTTAATGCTGCGAGCAGGTTGATAAAGGTATTTCCAGTGGTGGCTTCATCGTCGATTAAAACCACGGTTTTGGCTTGTAATACCCGACGGCGCTGCTCGGTGTCTTGAGGCAGGTAAATCAAATGGTCGGTGGCGTGGCTATGATTTTCTTTGAATTCGCACAATAACTCGCCCTCTACCGGATGGCGGGTTGAGGTGAGATAGACCGGTTCGGCCACGCGGTGCCGAACTTCATCAAACACTCCGGCTCCTAGGCCAACGGCGGTTTCAGCCATGCCAATAAACAACACAGGCCCTGTCGTTAGGGAGGGAATTTGTTCCCCTAACTGACGATAAACCGAACGCATTACCGTCGGAGAAACCGGTATATGTCTGCCAAGAACTTTACTGACAAAAAGAAATGCCCGTTTAGGATTACGCCTTTCTGCTATTTCGAACAGGTTGTCAAAGGCGGTGATGCCTCCGGTTGGCGTCACGCTTAGCGTGCCGCAGGAAAGCTCTCTGCGGTAAATCTGAAGGTCAGAGTGATTATTCATGGTGACTATTCCTGCGGGAGTCGGTTGGTCAAGGTTGGGTTATAACGCACAACGTCAGTAATGGAGCGAACGATAGCGGGGGAGAATGCGCGACGGGCTTCGTCCATCACTTCTTGCTGGCTCATTAATCCCAGCTGGCGCAGGGCAAATAAACCCGGCAGGTTGACGCCGCTGAACCGTGTATAGCCGATGCCGCCGGAAGGACGCATATTGATTTCAAGTAACTCTGGTTTGCCGCTGTCATTATGGCGGGTTTGGACGTTGACCAGCCCGTCAGCCTGCATGGCTTCGGCACAGGCTCTTCCCAGCTCGTAAGCTTCCCCTGCGTTTTCCAGAGACTGAAGAGCACCTTCTTTACGACGTGCCACCGCCGCCAGCACTTTTCCTCGCTCAACCAACATATCAACGGAGTACTCCGGGCCAGGCAGATAGGGCATCAACACCAGCGGTTCAAAACTATCCGATTCTTCGAGGGCGCGGAGATATAAGTGCGGATTTACCCTGCGGTTTTCCGGATGAGTAAACGCCGCCATAGCCGAAACGTTGTCATCGAAGCGCCAGAATCCCATGCCATAAATCCCTTTTACCGGCTTTACGCACAGTGGTTTTGAACCAAAGGGAGAGTGGGTGATGAACTGGCACAGTTCGGGCAGTGATTCCACGCGAATAGAAGGCACGACCGGCAGGTTTTGCTGCTCCATAAACTGGGCAAAACTCACTTTGTCATCCGCCAGTTCAAGCTGCGCCACGCTTCGGGCTCCGGTAGTGAGTTTTACGCCGGAACATTCAATTTCTTTGCGATGGGATTCAAACCATAGGGAATTGCGCCCGGTATGAATGGCCTGAATATCAAGTCTTTTAACCAGCGAGAGAATAAAGGAAAGGCGCTGTTCTTCTTTTGGCTCCAGTACAGCAAGATCCGCCTGCGACAGAATTTCATTACGTTCATTGCGGTGGGAAGCAATAACGAAAATGTCCGTATCTTTATTTTTAGCGAAAGTATTAATGCCCTGAATAATATCTCGTTGGGAAGACAGACCTTCCATAAGCCAAATTTTATGTGCCATTGATATATATTTCCACGCAGGGCCGACAGGCGAATTAAATAGCCGAGAGTCTATGAGCGTTATTTTTACATGTCAATCATATTATGACTTATATTTTTTGTACTAATAATGTAAAGATATGAAAAGATTTTTAGATGATAAAAAGCTTATTTTGCTAAGAGTATAAAAATAAAATATCTTATATATCATATAAATAAATGATTTGTTAACGATAATAGCTAAAAATGAACTTGTTCAAGAACTTCATCATGATATGATTTTTAAATTCGCGATTTTAATGTAAAGAATGTGGTTATTTTTCATATCCTGTTGAAGGAATATAAAACATGGTTTCATTAAGCAAAAACCAGACGGTTTCACTAAGTAAACAATCGTCTTCTCTTAGCCAACTTCAATTTGGTTTAGGCTGGGATCCAATTAAGAAAAAAGGGTTATTAGGCAGTCTTTTTGGCGGAAATAATTCCATTGATCTTGATGCGGGCTGTGTATTATTGGATAAATCCGGTAATACCATCGATACCATCTGGTTCCGTAAATTAGAGTCGTCTTGCGGCTCAGTCGTCCATACTGGCGATAATCTGACCGGTGAAGGCGATGGTGATGACGAAGTGATTCGTGTGGATTTGAACCGCTTACCACATCAGGTTGAATACCTCGCGTTCACCGTTAACAGCTTCCGTGGTCAGACGTTTAATGACGTAGATAACGCGTTCTGCCGCGTTGTGGATCGGGGAAATAATAAAGAAATGGCTCGTTACCAGCTAACCGATCAAGGGCCTCACACCGGTATTGTTATTGCGTCACTGCGCCGTAACAACGGGCAATGGGACTTTACCGCTCATGGTCACGCCTGTCGCGGTCGTACTATTGACGACATGCATTCGGATATTGTTGCTACCGTGGTGCGCTAATGAATATGACTCCTGGGGGCAATGCTCCCGTACCTTCTCAATCATTGACGGTGCGAGTTTTATCCGGCGCACCCGTCGATGCCTCTGCATTTCGGCTGTTTGCCAACGGAAAAGTCCAGGGCGACGCCGATATGGTGTTTTACGGCCAACCTGTTAATAACGACAACACCGTGAGTTTGGTTGCTCAAGGCAACGACACTCTGTTTACCGTGGATCTCACTCGACTGCGTTCAGACGTTGAGAAAGTGGCGTTTACGGTAACCTGCGATGGCAATCAGACCGTTTCTGGTCTGCAACGTTTGTCGATACAGGTTGAGGATGGAAGCGACGTGCTGATCTGCGGCAACGTAGCGCTGGCTGGCCGTCAAGAAGCCGCTTTGATTCTGGGTGAACTGTATCGCCGTAACGGCGAATGGAAATTCCGCTTCATCGCGCAGGGCTTCAACGGCGGTCTTAAGCCATTGGCTGAACATTTTGGCGTCGATATTGCGGATACTCCTGCACCGACCCCTGTACCAACGCCCGCTCCGGCTAAGATCAACCTGAGCAAAGTTTCCCTCACCAAAGATAAACCGGCGATCAGCCTCGCGAAGCGTGACAACTTTGGCGAAATCCGCATTAACCTGAACTGGCATCGTGGCAGCGCTTCCTCCGGCCTGCGCAGTATGTTTAGCGCGAATAAAGGTGTCGATCTGGATTTAGGTGCTTTCGTCGAGTTGGATGATGGCCATAAGTCGGTGGTTCAGGCTTTGGGGAACGGCTTTGGTTCGTTCCATCAGGAACCTTTCGTGCAATTGCAGGGCGATGATCGTACCGGAGATGTATCGGACGGTGAATGGCTGCATATCAACGGTCGGGAATGGAAGAATATTCGTCAGGTATTGGTTTTCGCCTTTATCTACGAAGGTGCCGCGAGCTGGGATAATACCGACGGTGTCGTCACTATCCATATTCCAGATCAACCGCCGATAGAAACGCGTATGACCGAGGGACAAAACAGCCGCAACATGTGTGCGATTGCCCGGTTGGTCAACGAGCAGGGCACGATCAAAGTCGAACGTATCAACCAGTTCTTTAAAGACCACAGCGATATGGATAAAGCACTGGGTTGGGGATTCCGTTGGAAAGCGGGTTCAAAGTAATTTCAGACAATAATAAGGAATACAGAATGAGTTTTTTCAACAAAGTTAAAGGCGCATTCAATACTGGTCGTGCGGAACTGACTAAGCAAGTTAGTCGCTTCAAAAATAAAAAATTTATGCAAGGCACCGTGGCCGTGTGTGCACGTATTTCGGTTGCCAGCGGCGGCGTTAGCGCGGAAGAAAAGCAGAAGATGATTGGCTTTCTGCGTGCATCCGATGAGTTAAGTGTGTTTGATACCTCTGAGGTTATTGAATTCTTTAACAAACTGGTTTCCAGCTTCGATTTCGATCTCGAAATTGGCAAGGGGGAAACCATGAAGCACATTCTTGCTCTGAAAGATCAGCCTGAAGCCGCTCAGCTAGCAATTCGAGTCGGGATTGCCGTCGCGAAAAGTGACGGTGACTTTGACCAGGATGAACAACAGGCAGTTCGTGAAATCGCCGTCGCACTGGGCTTTGAGCCTGCTGAATTCGGCCTCTGAATATAAGTATTTGGTAAGGGTTATATATGGTATCCACGCATATCGGCTTCCCAACTGAAACAGTCATTGTCTTTATTGCTTTGTCTGTGGGAGCCATTTTTATCGACCTGTTCATGCACCGCCATGACAAGCCTATTTCGCTGAAAAGCGCCGCTTTATGGTCTATTTTCTGGATCTTTGTGGCGATGGTGTTTGCCGGCTTCCTATATCTTCATCACGGCGCGGAAGTGGCCAGCCTGTTCGTTACGGGTTATGCGCTGGAGAAGGTCCTTTCGGTCGATAACCTGTTCGTCATGATGGCGATTTTCTCCTGGTTCTCTGTGCCGGACCGTTATCGTCACCGAGTCCTCTATTGGGGGATTATCGGGGCAATCTTCTTCCGTGGTATTTTCGTCGCTATCGGTACTGGGCTATTGAGCCTTGGGCCTTACGTTGAAATCGTGTTTGCGCTGATTGTGGCCTGGACGGCGGTGATGATGCTGAGAAGCGGCAGCGAAAGCGATGAAATTGAAGATTATTCGCAGCATCTGGCTTATCGCATGGTAAAACGCTTCTTCCCGATTTGGCCGAAGTTGAAAGGGCATGCTTTCTTGCTGAATCAGAAAGAAGTCGATGAAGAACTGGCGAAGCCGGAAAATCAGGACGTTACCGTAGGGCGTGGAACCAAAGCCGCATTGTACGCAACCCCGCTGATGCTGTGTGTTGCGGTAGTCGAGCTGTCTGACGTGATGTTTGCCTTTGATTCCGTACCGGCAATTATTGCCGTCAGCCGCGAGCCTCTGATTGTTTACAGCGCCATGATGTTCGCTATTCTGGGTCTGCGTACGCTGTATTTTGTTTTGGAAGCATTGAAACAATATCTGGTTCACCTCGAAAAAGCCGTTGTTGCGTTGCTGTTCTTTATTGCCGCGAAACTGGGCTTGAATGCAACAGATCACATTTGGCACCACGGTTACAACATTTCAGCCACCACGAGCCTATTTGTGGTTCTCGGCGTGCTAGCGGTAGGTATCATTGCCAGCGTAATGTTCCCTGGCAAACCGGACCCTGAGGAAGAAAAGGGGAACTGATCCCTGATTCCTGAATTTGAATTCGAAAAATATCAACTCAAGAGGTTACTAACATGAGCGTTTCTTTATCTAAAGGCGGTAATGTCTCCCTGAGCAAAGCGGCTCCAACCATGAAGAATGTCCTGATTGGGCTGGGTTGGGATGCACGTTCTACCGATGGTCAGGATTTCGACCTTGATGCATCAGCATTTCTGCTGGCTGCAAATGGAAAAGTACGTGGCGACGCAGACTTCATTTTCTATAACAACCTGAAATCTGCCGATGGCTCAGTGGTTCACACCGGTGATAACCGTACCGGTGAAGGCGATGGCGACGATGAATCTCTGAAAATCAAGTTGGATCATATCCCAGCTGACGTAGACAAAATTGTCTTCGTAGTCACCATTCATGACGCGCAAACTCGCCGTCAGAGCTTTGGTCAAGTTTCCGGCGCATTTATCCGATTGGTCAATGATGACAACCAAACCGAAGTCGCTCGTTACGATCTGACCGAAGACGCTTCCACCGAAACCGCCATGCTGTTTGGCGAATTGTACCGCCACGGTGCAGAGTGGAAATTCCGTGCGGTAGGTCAGGGTTACGCTGGCGGTCTGGCTTCCGTCTGCGCACAGTACGGTATTAATGCGTTCTAATCGCCACCGTTTAACACTTGGGCAGCAAGTCGTTGCCCAATAATCCAATTATAAGCAGGAGCTTTAAAATGGCAGTTTCTCTCGTGAAAGGCGGCAACGTATCCCTGACTAAAGAAGCACCCACCATGAACATCGCTATGGTGGGTCTGGGTTGGGATTCTCGCGTGACCGACGGTCAGGGATTCGATCTGGATGCATCCGTATTTATGGTCGGTGAAGACGGTAAAGTGCTGTCTGACGCTCACTTCATTTTCTTCAATAACAAACTCAGCCCTTGTGCTTCCGTTGAACATCAGGGCGACAACCGCACCGGTGAAGGCGACGGCGATGATGAGCAGGTTAAAATCGATCTGGCCAAAGTTCCGGCTGATGTGAAGAAACTGGTCTTTGCCGTCACTATTTACGATGCCGAAGGCCGTAAACAAAACTTTGGCATGGTGAGTAATAGCTTCATGCGTGTTTACAACAACGATTCTGGCGCTGAAATTGCTCGTTTCGATTTGTCTGAAGACGCGTCCACCGAAACGGCGATGATTTTCGGCGAACTGTACCGTCACGGTACCGAGTGGAAATTCAAAGCGGTAGGCCAGGGCTTTGCTGGCGGTTTATCTGCGCTGGCCTCTCAGCACGGCGTCAACGTCTAATTTCCGCAGTGATGGCGAACCCCGGTGATACCGGGGTTTTTTATGAGTAAACCCGTAAATAATAGGAAAGTTACCACTGTAGTTTGATATGGAATCAAGGACTTTAGATATGCATCTTCAGGCTGGACAGAACATCGCGTTAACTCAGCATTCACTCAAACTGACACTTTCTTACCCAACAACTTCTTCTTTCCGAAGCGAGGTTGATACCGCCGTGTTTTTTTTGACCACTCGCGGGAAAGTGAGAGGGGATGACGATTTTTTCTTTTTCAATCATCCTGTAGCGACGGATGGAAGTCTGACGTTACAACACGCAGCGCAAAGCAGCGTTATCACGTTAGATCTTTCTAGGATTGATGCCGATATCAGCAAGGTTGCCATTACATTGGTTATTGATGGGCAGGACTCTATTGCCAGCCTTCAACAACTACATTTTTCCGCTGAGACTGAGAATGCAGCTTTATTTACTGTGGAAACCTCCGAGCGTAGTGAAAAAGCCCTGATCGTGGCGGAAATATACAGATATAGCGGATATTGGAAACTGCGAGCACTTGGGCAAGGATTCAACGGTGGGCTGGAACCGCTGGCGATCAATTTTGGCGTTGATATTGCCACGACACCACCGCCAGCGAGTTTAACCTCGACTCCAACAGTAAGTCTGGAGAAAAAGCTCGAACAGACCGCTCCTCGTTTGGTCAATCTGGCAAAAAATGCCGCCGTTAGCCTGCATAAATACAAACTACAATCAGTGAAAGCTAAAGTGGCTTTTGTGCTGGATGCATCCGGTTCGATGAAGGGGCAATTTAATAGAGGGAACGTCCAGGCAGTGCTAGATCGTATTGCGGTATTAGCCGTACAGTTTGACGATGATGGCTCGATGGATGTTTGGGGGTTTGCTGAGCGGCATCGTAAATATCCGGATGTCACGCTAGATAACCTCGATGGTTATATTGATTCTATTCAAAATACATCTAAACGTACAACGTGGGAGAATTTGCCTGGATTGGGCGGCGTCAACAACGAGCCACCGGTAATGGAGGAAATTGTCGATTTCTTTAAAGGCAGTGAGCTGCCGGTGTATGTAGTATTTATTACTGACGGTGGGATCAGTAAAACCCGAGAAATCAAGAATGCCATACGACGCTCGGCCAATTACCCGATTTTTTGGAAGTTCGTTGGGCTGGGGGGGGCAAATTACGGAATTCTGGAAAAATTGGATAGCTTTACTGAGCGTCGGGTGGATAACACCAATTTTTTTGCTATCGATAACTTTGCCACGTTAAAAGAAGACCGGCTTTATGACTTGCTCCTAGAGGAGTTTAAGGACTGGCACGATGCCGCTATTGCTGAGCGCATTCTATCATTTTGAGCGCCCCGGAGTCGGGGCGCATTACGCATTATCTGATAGGCATAAGGGATTACTGACGCGGCGGGTTTAAGCTGGTCAGGCGTAATTTCGCCAGTCGGGATTTCTTTTTAGACCAGCCAGGATGGAAATGCCGCCAGTGCGGGTCCTGAGCGGCGGCCAGCAGCTCGTAATCGCCTCGGGTGTCTCCCCAGGCTCTCAGGTGGTAATCAGCCAGATTTCCATACACACTTTCTAGGCGTTTGATCTTCTGTGCGCAACGGCAATTATGGCCGCTGATGCGCCCGGTAAGTAAACCGTCTTTTACCTCAAGCTGAGTACCGATAAGTTTAACGCCGAGTTTGTCAGCGAAAGGCTGCAGAACCATTGCCGGTGAAGCGGAACATAGCGTGACTTCAGCTCCGGAGTTCACTTCCGTGGCTACTGCCAGCAGCCCCGCTGGGCGCATTAATTTGCTCCAGTAAAGAGAACAGAACTCTTCGGCTTTTTGCCGGACCCATGTATCCTCAACCCCGGTCAGGTAGGTTTTGATCAGCACTTCTTTCAGCTCGTCCCGCGTAAGTTCTCGTCGAAGACACTTAATGGTAGGCAATACCAGTTTTACCAGACGACGGACAAAGTATCTTTTGCCGAATGCAAACTGCAAAAAAGGGATAAAACTATCGTGGTGCGTCAGCGTGCCGTCAAAGTCAAAGACGGATAATACCTTGGCGGTGCGGTTAAAATCGTCAGTCATTGGTCACTGGACTCCATTTATCGGGCTGGATGTCATGATAAGTTTTGAGTCATGATAACACCCTCAGGCGGCTCTGGCTGACATAACCTTGTGTGTATTCAGGAGCCCTATTTTGATAGAACCGATGAAGACAGGGAATTCAATAACATCAAGGATAGGGTGTAAGCAGGCTTTCAATCATGCAGGTTAAGCAAGGGGAGTGCGGATGATTAGCGGTATGGATGAATTAGAAGACCTCGAAGGGATACTGGCATCGTTTTGCGCCCGCTTTAATGCTGATTTGTCGGCTGGGATCAGGGCTAAACTGATTTATGAACTGAAAGGTCGGCGCATTTATTTATCAGCTGCTTTGGTAGATAAGGTGCAGATTGAGTTACTCCAGTTAACCTATATCAAAGGCAAAAAAGGGTGGAGATATATCTGGAAAAACAGTCTGGTGGAATGGCGAGATCTGGTTGGGATATCAACAACGCTTCAGGGCGCGCTAACCATGTTAAGTGACAAAAAATACCTGATTGAGCAAGAGTTTACCGATCTTCCTTCCTCTAAGTAAAATATCGTCAACGCAGATTTATTCTTATGGCGAATCCGTTTACCGCAAAGCGATACTCCCTGATATAACAGTGAATCGGGATATTAGCCCGTGGCGTTTCTTTATTGCTGACTGGCTGAACAATCTCTTATCAGATAATTAGCAAGGTAATAAAAGTTGGCGATTATCATCGGCTATACTCAGTTTTTTCGATCTCTGCTTTCCTACTCTGGAGTTTTCTAATGGTCATAGTTCATCATCTGAACAATTCTCGCTCTCAGCGTATCCTATGGATGCTGGAAGAGCTGCAAGTCCCCTATGACCTAAAACGCTATCAGCGTGATGCGGGCAGTCTGCTGGCTCCGCCTGAGTTGAAAAAGGTTCACCCGCTGGGAAAAGCGCCGGTGATTACCGATGGAGATATTACTTTGGCAGAGTCGGGAGCCATTATTGAGTATTTGCAGGAAACATATGATGCTCAAGGTGAATTTAAGCCGACGGATCATTACGATCGCCAACAATATCGTTACTGGATGCATTACGCCGAAGGTTCGCTGATGCCGCCGTTGGTGATGAAGCTGATCTTTAGTCGTCTGGGATACCCGCCGATGCCGTGGTTACTGCGTCCGGTGGCGAGAGCGATCGGCAAAGGAGTGCAGAAAAATTATCTGGATAAACAGATCGCTACGCACCTTGATTATCTGGAACAGCACTTGAGTACCAATCAGTGGTTTGCTGGCAGTGATTTTAGTGCGGCAGATGTGCAGATGAGTTTCCCCATTGAGGCGATCGATGCTGGAAAAGGGTTATCCCGCTACCCGAAATTGCAAGATTTTCTGGTGCGTATTCGCAGCCGACCGGCATACCAACGTGCGGTGGAGCGCGGCGGTAAATTCGAACTGGTTCGCTAGAGTCATTTCCTCAACCAGAGATAAAAAACCGGTTTCCCCTTGGCGGCTTTGACCGAACTGTGTGGAAACCGGTGAGCCAGATTATCCTCCACTCGTGCCGTCTGGCATTTCCGTTATTGTTCTCACCAATGCTTTTTGCCCAATGTTAACGACACAAAAATGGTGTTCTAGGGATGAGATCCCCCGCACATTTCTGAGAATGGCTATTTATTGTCATAAAATGCATTAAATGTCGCCATCTGGTGTTGATTAGTCACTATGGATGGCTAGATAATCGTTTGCCTTGAATAAACCTTACTTTTTTATCGGTTGTGCGCGCAGCCAGCTAATCGTTTGCTTTTCTTTCCAGCGTAACTATTTCGGGGAAATAGCATCGATGGATGCTCGATAATGAAAGCGATTTGTCGGAACCGCGTGCAGGCTATTTGTTGACACACAGGGGACATAATCATGTCTAGTACCAATCCTCAAGCGAACGACGATATGAAGCCGAAAGGCGCGTTGGATGCATTTTTTAAACTGAGCGAACGCAATACCAATGTGCGCCAGGAAGTTCTGGCCGGTCTAACAACCTTTTTGGCCATGGTTTACTCGGTCATCGTTGTGCCAGCCATGTTAGGCAAAGCCGGTTTTCCACCGACGGCAGTATTTGTCGCAACCTGTCTGGTGGCCGGGCTTGGCTCTCTGTTAATGGGGTTATGGGCGAATCTGCCGATGGCCATTGGCTGTGCCATCTCTCTGACCGCTTTTACCGCATTCAGTCTGGTCCTCGGTCAGCACATCAGTATTCCCGTGGCTTTGGGCGCGGTATTCCTGATGGGGGTACTGTTTACCCTTATTTCGGTAACAGGCATTCGTTCTTGGATTCTGCGTAATTTGCCGATGGGCGTCGCTCACGGTACAGGGATTGGTATCGGCCTGTTTTTACTGCTGATTGCTGCCAACGGTGTCGGTCTGGTCATTAAAAACCCGCTGGAAGGTTTGCCAGTGGCGCTGGGCGCTTTCACTTCTTTCCCAGTGATCATGACGTTATTGGGTCTGGCGGTGATCTTTGGTCTGGAGAAACTGCGGGTGCCGGGAGGTATTCTGCTAGTGATTATCGCCATCTCAATCATTGGCTTGATTTTTGATCCAAGCGTGACTTATCAAGGTCTGTTTGCGATGCCAAGTCTGGCTGATGCCAACGGTGACTCGCTGATTTTCAGCCTAGATATTATGGGTGCTTTGCAGCCAGTGGTATTGCCGAGCGTACTGGCGCTGGTGATGACGGCGGTGTTTGATGCCACTGGCACGATTCGGGCGGTAGCGGGGCAGGCTAATCTGCTGGATAAAGATGGGCAGATCATCAACGGCGGTAAAGCTTTGACGTCTGACTCGGTGAGCAGCATCTTTGCCGGTTTGGTCGGCGCGGCTCCGGCGGCGGTGTATATCGAATCTGCGGCGGGTACCGCTGCGGGGGGCAAAACAGGCCTGACGGCCACGGTAGTCGGTATTTTATTCCTGCTGATTCTGTTCCTGTCTCCACTGTCTTATCTGGTTCCTGGTTACGCGACGGCACCGGCTCTGATGTACGTCGGTTTATTAATGCTGAGCAACGTAGCCAAACTGGATTTCAGCGACTTTGTGGATGCGATGTCCGGCTTGTTGTGTGCGGTGTTTATCGTACTGACCTGCAACATTGTTACCGGCATTATGCTGGGCTTCAGCTCACTGGTGATTGGCCGTATTTTCTCTGGCGAATGGCGTAAGCTGAATATCGGCACCGTGATTATTGCCATCGCGCTGGTGGCATTCTATGCCGGCGGTTGGGCTATCTGATATAACGGTTTCATCTGGTTGGTAAGGAGCGGTAATCGCCTCTCCTTACCGCTATTTTAGTCAAACTCCCCGCTGTTTATGCTTTTGCTGCTGTCAGTAACAGGTTTTTTCCCCGCGAAGAAAAAAGTGATCTACTATCACCTATCAGGCCCCCCGCCCCTTGAAGAGGGTGGGTAAGATCAGAACTTAAGTCGCGTTGAGTCTAAGGAAAGCATGGAAATCTTTTTTACAATCCTCATCCTGATTTTGGTGGTATCACTCTCAGGTGTTGTCACCCGGATGTTGCCGTTTCAAATCCCTCTCCCTCTGATGCAAATCGTTTGTGGTGCTTTGCTCGCCTGGCCTCACTTCGGGTTGCACGTTAATTTCGATCCCGAGCTATTCTTGGTACTGTTTATTCCTCCGTTGTTGTTTGCCGACGGTTGGAAAACGCCTACTCGCGAGTTTATTCATCACGGTCGGGAGATTTTCGGTCTGGCCTTGGCGTTGGTGCTGGTTACGGTTGTTGGCGTAGGCTATTTGATTTATTGGATGGTTCCGGGGATTCCACTGGTTGCCGCCTTTGCGCTGGCTGCCGTGCTTTCGCCAACCGATGCCGTGGCGCTGTCCGGTATTGTGGGCAAAGGGCGTATTCCAAAATCCATTATGGGCGTGCTGGAAGGCGAAGCCTTGATGAATGATGCCTCTGGTCTGGTGGCGTTGAAGTTTGCTATTGCCGTGGCGATGGGCACCATGATTTTCAGCGTTTCTGGCGCTACGCTGGAGTTCCTGAAAGTGGCGATTGGCGGGCTGTTGGCTGGCGTGGCCGTAACCTGGCTGTACAGTAAATCGCTGCGTATTATGAGCCGCTGGAGCGGTGACGATCCGGCGACGCAAATCGTTTTCCTGCTATTACTGCCGTTTGCCTCTTATTTGATTGCTGAACATATTGGCGTATCGGGGATTCTGGCGGCGGTAGCTGCGGGGATGACTATCAGTCAGTCTGGCGTCATTCGCAATGCACCTTTGGCAATGCGCCTGCGTGCGGATAGCGTATGGTCGATGCTGGAGTTCGTCTTCAACGGCATGGTGTTTATCATGTTGGGCCTGCAACTGCCGGGGATTCTGGAAACCTCGATTCTACAGGCCGAGCTGGACCCCACTATTCAAACTTGGAATTTGTTTGCCGACGTCGCCATTATCTATGTGGCGCTCCTGATGCTGCGTTTTAGCTGGCTGTGGTTGATGAAACGCATCAGTAAGCGAGTCATGAAAAAACGCCCGCTGTTGTTCAGCGAGTACACCACCCGTGAGCTATGGGTCGCTTCATTTGCTGGCGTGCGTGGGGCGATTACGCTGGCCGGTGTGTTGTCGATTCCCTTATTACTGAGTGATGGCACCGCGTTCCCATCGCGTTACCAACTGGTATTTATCGCTACTGGTGTCATTCTCTTCTCGCTGATCATGGGGGTCATTGCCTTGCCGCTGCTGCTACGCGGCGTTGTGGTTGGGGATAAAAGCGTCAGCCGTGAAGAAATTCGTGCCGCCAAGGCCGCAATGGCCGAAGTGGCTATTGTTAGCCTGAATAAGATGGAAGAACGACTGGCGGCCAGTACGGAAGAGAATATTGACGAGCAATTGCTGAAGGAAGTCAGTTCGCGGGTAATAGGGACTCTGCGGCGGCGCACGGGCAGTAAAGATGAAATCGACAATACCTTGCTGATAGAGAATCTGGAGCGTCGCTTCCGTTTAACCGCGTTACGGGCAGAGCGCGGTGAGCTTTATCATCTGCGTGCGACGCAGAAAATTAGCAACGAAACGCTGCAAAAGCTGCTGCACGATTTGGATTTACTGGAAGCCTTGTTGATAGAAAAAGAAGGTTAATTCCCTTAACGAGCGGAGTCGTTAGGCTCCGCTCGTTTCTCCCATCACTCAGCCCCGCATTAACTCTCTAGCTTTTTCCTAGTAACGAGCCGTTCGGCCAGAATTCTCGACAACGGGCAATCCACGCCTGCGCGCTGTGGGACAAATAGCTGCCCTGACGCCAAATCAGTCCCAATCGCCAGGGAAGTATAGGTTCGAGCGGAAGCCACAGTAACGTACTCTTATCGAGCCGTTGACAGATAGGCTCCGGCAAAATGGCGATGCCGATATTTGCCTGCACCATGGCAGCCAGAAAATCCCATTGACCGCTGCGAACGGCAATTTTCGGTGAAAATCCATTAGCGGAGAATGCATCCATCAACTGGCGATAAAGCGCGAAATCCTCGTTATAAATTAGGATCGGCTGTTCTGCCAATTCGGGAATACTAATGGTGGTTCGGTTGAGCCAAAAGGGCGTGCGCGGTACCACAACGCATAGCGGATGGCTGAATAATGGCAATGAAGTCAGAGGCAAATCGGCATCTGCGGGTAGGGCGGTGAGCGCTAAATCCAGCTCGCCGGAAAGCACTGCCTGCTGGACGGTCAGGCCGCCGAATTCGGCAATACGGAGTTCTACTCCGGGGTAACTTTGGCGAAATTCACTGATTAATACCGCCATTTGGGTACCGACCATCGGCGGTATGCCCAGGCGTAGGCGGCCTTTTTTCAGTGAGCCAATATCTTCCAGCTCGGTTTCTAACTGCTGAAACTGATCCAAAATGGCGACACCGCGCTGATAAACGGCCTGACCGCTATCGGTTAAATGCAGGCGGCGACCTTCGCGAATCAACAGGCTGCATTCCAGCTCTTCTTCCAAATTGCGCAGCATTTTGCTGATAGTCGGTTGAGTGACAAACAGTTTCTCTGCGGCGCGAGTGAAGCTCTGCTGGCGTACGACTTCGACAAAGTAGCGTAAGGTGCGGATATCCATCTGTATTCCCCGAAAATTGGCTGGCAGCCTGAGTCATCACCCTAAGTATGCCAATTTGGCATGATTAAGATAATTTTAATTCATTTTTGGCAAGCTTTCCGCGCGCCTATACTGGATGCTGTAAAATTTTTCCCATTGGGGTTCACTCATGTCATTGGCGTTACGCAGTTTTGCGCCGTCTTTCCTCCAACGTATACAGGTGCCGGTTCAGGTGGCGTTATACGCTGGGCTCTTTGTGATTGCCGATCAATTAGTGCGGATTTTCCATTTGCCGCTGCCAGCAAATATCGTCGGTATGTTGTTGTTACTGACGCTGATCGTATTACGCATTATGCCGATGAACTGGGTTAAAGCCGGTTCTCGCTGGTTATTGGCGGAAATGCTGTTGTTCTTTGTTCCGGCGGTGGTCGCTGTGGTGAATTATTCCCAGCTATTGAGGGTAGATGGCTGGAAGATTTTTGCCGTTATCGCCGTGAGTACCATGCTGACACTGGCCGCTACCGGATTAGTGGTCGATCGAGTCTATCGGTTTGAAATCTGGCTACAGCGGCGTAAATCAGCTCATCATGAATGACTTTATTATCAGTATTCTGTGCTTTTTGGCGACGCTAGGGCTGTATTTTGCCAATAAGAAACTCTATCTCCGCCGCCGTTCCTTGCTGCTAATGCCGCTCGTCCTGACACCAATGATTTTGGTGTTATTGCTGGTGGTCACTCATATTTCTTATCAGGATTATATTGGCGAAACCCATTGGTTATTATGGCTACTTGGCCCAGCCACTATCGCCTTTGCGGTACCGGTGTATGAGAATCTATCAATTATTCGTCGTCACTGGCTTTCTCTCAGCGCTGGAGTGATAACTGCGATTACCGTTGCAGTAGCCAGCTCGGTGTGGCTAGCGAAGCTGCTGACGCTCTCAGAAGAGGTACAGCGCAGTCTGGCGGTGCGCTCTATCACGACGCCTTTTGCGTTGGAAGCGGCGAAACAGTTGGGTGGACAGCCAGATTTGGTCGCACTGTTTGTCGTGATTACTGGCGTATTCGGTATGGCGGTAGGCGATTTGTTGTTTCTGCGGCTATCGGTGCGTAGCGGTTTAGCAAAAGGTGCCGGTTTGGGCGCCTCTTCCCACGGTGCAGGAACGGCCAAAGCTTATGAAATAGGTCAACAGGAAGGGGTGGTCGCTAGCCTGGTAATGATGTTGGCCGGAATTATTACCGTAATCGGCGCACCGCTGATAGGATATTTATTATGGTAAGCGACAAAACTTGCCAGCGTGCTGGCGTGAGTCGGCGTTGAACAGGCGAGGAGAAATATGATGCAAGATATTATTGACGGTTTTCTGAAGTTCCAACGAGAAGTGTTTCCACAGCGTTCTGAACTCTTTAAACAGTTGGCCGATACACAGCATCCCGGTGCGCTGTTTGTGACTTGCTCTGATAGCCGCGTGGTGCCGGAACTGCTGACTCAACGGGAGCCGGGAGAGCTGTTTGTCATTCGGAATGCCGGGAATATTGTGCCCTCTTACGGGCCAGAGCCAGGTGGTGTTTCCGCGACGGTAGAATATGCTGTGGCAGTGTTGGGCGTTACTGATGTGGTAATTTGCGGGCATTCAAACTGTGGTGCCATGAGCGCGATTGCAGAGTGTCAGTGTTTGGATCATCTGCCTGCAGTCGCAGCTTGGCTGCGTCATGCGGATTCGGCCAAGTTGGTCAACGCCGCGTTGCCTCATGCTTCACCCAAAGATCGGCTGAATTCTCTGGTACGTGAGAATGTGATTGCGCAGCTGGCGAATATTAAAACTCACCCGTCGGTGGCATTGGCGACAGCGCAGGGGCGTTTGCGCTTACACGGTTGGGTTTATGACATTGAGACCGGCTCTATTGATGTACTGGATGAAGCAACCCGCACCTTCTCATCGCTTTCGGACTATCGCGTAGAAGATAAAATGGCGAAGTAACCGCCATTTGCCGTTCTTCAGACAAGAAAAAACCGGCTCTGCCGGTTTTTTTGCAATTCAGATGGTGCTAATACAGCGAAGGCGCACCCGCTGGGCGGGTTTTAAAGCGGCGATGCAGCCATAGATATTGCTCTGGCGCACGCAAGATCTCTTTTTCCAGCACTTTATTCATATAACAGGCAGCGGCTTGCTCATCGTCGATCGGATAATCTTCTAGCGCTGGCTGAATCAGCAGGTCATAACCGCTACCATCGGGTTTGCGTAGTAGAACTAAAGGTAACAGCGCCGGTTTGGCCAGACGAGCCAGCATGAAAGTACCACTGGTAGTCGCTGCCTGATTGACGGCAAAGAATGGGGCAAATACGCTACCGCGCGGGCCGTAGTCTTGATCAGGCGCAAACCAAACGGCTTCGCCTTTTTTCAACGCATGTACCATGCCGCGCAGATCTTTACGATCTAGCATCGCTTTATTCGAACGCATACGACCCCAGGTCTGTACAAATTCCATTGCTTTGTTGTTGTGCGGACGGTACATCGCCATCATCGGTTGGCATTGGCCCATAACGCGGCCGCCCAGTTCCAGCGACATAAAATGTACGCCGATAACCAGCACGCCTCGGTTGCCTTCCTGCGCTTTCTTCAGGTTATTTAGGCCAGAAACGGTGAACCAGCGTTTAACCCGTGAATCAGGCCAGAACCAAGCCATTCCTGTTTCCATCAGCCCCATTCCCAGGGATTCAAAGTTGCCGACAATAGTGCGTTCCAGCACTTGCTTATCCATATCAGGGAAACAGAGTTCCAGATTGCGGCGAGCAATGGAGACACGGCGTTTCAAAAAACGCATTGAAGTCCGGCCCAGCCACACGCCGAGCTTTTGCAGCAGCGGGTAAGGTAACTGAACCAGTAAAAATAGGACGCCGAGACCAAACCAGGTTAGCCAATAGCGAGGATGAAGCAGCGAAAGCTGGAACTTCTGGGGTTTTATCATGTTAACTCAATCATTATGCGTTAGGAGCGAATGTGTAACGCATAAGGAAATAACTCGTTAGCGGTACATTTTTTAAGACACCAGTTGTCGATTATCGTTTTCATCAAACCGATAATTGACAGAATCTTTACATTAAAAGCGGGGATCGCGCAGTGTTTCGGGTCTCAATCGGAGGCAGTTGGCAGGCGAGAAGCGGCTTTTCGGGCAAGTATAACATATATATCCTGAGTGAAATAAAGAGATTAATTCATCAAATTTAGGGGAAAATAATGTTCTGTTCTACCTATCGCGGGATATTTAGGATGAGTCTGTCTGATTCGCTAAGATACTGCCCCCGCAGTGATTCTTCATTAAGAAATATAATAAGCAGCTATTCCGACAAAATTAATTGCCGAGGTGGCTGGGAGGATATTTAGCCGTAGTCATCAAAATGAAAATATAAAAATGACTATTTACCTCTATTATTTAACTACATCAATAAACTGAGTTATTTAATGATAGGTGTGATAGCGCTGCTGTTGATTGTTTATCCAAGGATTCGTGAGGGACACATGTCACCAGATGGTTGCTCGCGCCTTTGTCAGAAAGGGTTTGCACACAAATCAGCAGATGATCGGTACCGTTAACTATCTGCTTGGCAGCATATATTACCGGAATGTATTCAGCTCCAACCAAGCCTTGAGTCACGCTAGCAAAACCTGCGCTGATATTTGTCGTCAATTCGCAGGCTGTAGGGATTCATTAATAGTCCAACCACCGGCATGATTATCCATAGCATCTAGCTTATATTTGATGGTTTGCACTGTAGGCAGAGATTTGGGCTGTAATGAATACAGTTTGTTAATCCCCAAAAACTGATCGAACGACTGATAAGTGATTGAGTAAATTTATTAGATTTACACGGCATTATCAGGTGGTGTGGACGAAAGAGAATACATAAAACTCAGGAATTTAAGAAATAAAATCAAAATGTTGTGATAAATCTCATTAACAATACATTGTCGCGATGGATGTAAATACATGATTTTTTCTTGTCATTTGATTGATGGCGGAATCATCTGTTTTTGTGTGAGGTTATTATCAAAATTTCAGCACAGCGTGCGGTCTACAGGAAATAAAAAAGGCGTTCTCCGTGTGGAGTACGCCTTTTTAAACAACAACCTAACTGACTAGTATCAGTTCATGCCGTATTTTTTTAATTTTTTACGCAGCGTACCGCGGTTGATGCCCATCATCAGGGCAGCACGGGTTTGGTTGCCACGGGTGTATTGCATCACCATGTCCAACAATGGCTGTTCAACTTCAGCCAGTACCAACTCATACAGGTCACTTACATCTTGACCATTCAGTTGAGCAAAATAGTTCTTCAGTGCTTGTTTAACCGAGTCACGCAGAGGCTTTTGAGTCACCTGATCTTGTGAATTTACGGTTGCAACGGTCAGTACGTCAGAATTTACGCGTTGTTCGAACATAGTTCTGTCAGCTCTTTTTTCTGTTTACGCAAGATTTTCGAAATATGCCTCCAACGCCTCCAGCTGTTCGCTGGCATCCTCAATGGCGTTGAATGTGCGCCGAAACTGGTCGTTTGGGGCGTGCTCTTGGAGATACCAAGATACGTGTTTACGCGCAATACGGAATCCCTTGCCTGGACCATAAAAGTCGTGCAATTCCCGTATATGCCCGTTTAACAAACGCTGCACTTCGCCAAGTGGCATCGGTGGCAGCAGTTCCCCAGTGTCCAGATAATGCTGGATTTCCCGGAAGATCCAGGGTCTCCCCTGAGCGGCACGGCCTATCATCAGGGCGTCAGCCCCAGTGTAATCAAGTACCGCTCTGGCTTTATGCGGGTCAGTTATGTCGCCATTCGCGATAATCGGAATGGAAACATTCTGCTTAACTGCCCGAATGCTGTCGTACTCCGCTTCACCATTAAACAGGCAAGCACGGGTTCGGCCATGAATTGTCAGGGCTTGTATACCACAACTTTCGGCCAATTGGGCAATCTCTATACAGTTACGGTGTTCCGGAGCCCAACCAGTCCGAATTTTCAGCGTGACAGGCACATCTACCGCATTAACAACTGCGGAGAGGATCTGTTTAACCAGATCGGGATACTGCAACAATGCAGATCCTGCCAGCTTACGGTTCACTTTCTTGGCCGGGCACCCCATATTGATGTCAATGATCTGAGCGCCGCCCGCCACATTAATTCTGGCGGCCGCTGCCATATCATCCGGATCGCAACCGGCTATCTGCACGGTACGAATACCGGGCTCATCGCTATGGACCATGCGTAGACGCGACTTATCCGTCCGCCACACCTCCGGATTGGAGGAGAGCATTTCAGATACAGCCATCCCAGCCCCCATCGCATGACATAAGGCTCTGAAGGGTCGGTCTGTTATACCGGCCATCGGGGCGGCAATCAGGCAATTTTTAAGCTGGAAGTGTCCAATGTGCATAGACAAAGAATGACCATACTGTGTCCGCAAGGGCGCGTATATTACGCATTTTTACGTTCAGATGAAAGGCCAAACTTTGACCAATTGGCTTAAAAATAGCAATAAATAGCGAGCTAATCTTGTAATAATAATTATTTATTCATATTAAACATGGTGTTATAAATTATTGGTTATTTCCTGCGCGACAATATTTTCTGCTAATCACCATGATTATTGACTGGAAACTTCTTTTAACACCGATCGATGCTGCTGATTTAGTAAGCAAAACTGCGTTAAACCACAGTAATACCCCTATAAATCCTGTGAGAAAGCTCTCACTTTGAGGAAAAAAATGACGAGTCGCTATCAGCTGTAACAAAGACATGTTAACGCAGCAGACAGCTCACACAGCGATGAAGCGTAAAAGGGGGGCTTGGGTATGACGAAAGGGGAAATAACCCCGCCAGCGGCGTACTGGAGCCGTGAGCGGGGATAAATAGCGTGGGGATTATTTTCTGACGCCGGTAATGCGGCACCATTCTTCTTTCTCTGCCACAGGGTCCAGCGCGAATTTATCTTCATAAGCCTGAGCAACGCTGGCAGCTTGGGTCGCCAGTACGCCAGACAGACCCAAATGGCCGCCGACTTTCGGCAGCACGCTAATCAACGGAGCCAGTTCGCGCAGTGGGCCAGCCAGAATATTGGCGACAACGACGTCGGCTGACAGATCCGCCGGTTGGTCTTTCGGCAGATACAGTTCCAGACGCTCTGAAACGCCATTGCGCTGCGCATTATCACGGCTGGCCTGAATGGCCTGCGGATCGATATCGATGCCGATAGCGCGGCTGGCACCCAGCTTCAGAGCCGCAATGGCCAGAATGCCGGAGCCACAGCCGAAATCGATGATGGTTTTACCTTCCAAATCCAGTCCGTCTAGCCATTGTAGACAAAGAGAGGTGGTGGGATGAGTACCGGTACCGAAGGCCAAACCGGGATCGAGCATCACGTTAACCGCGGTTGGGTCTGGCACATCGCGCCAGCTTGGGCAAATCCACAGGCGCTCGCCAAAGCGCATTGGGTGGAAATTATCCATCCACTCACGTTCCCAATCTTTGTCTTCCAGTTGTTCAATCTTGTGGACGAAACCTTTGCCTAACTGCGGGTTGTATTCCAGCATAGCGATCACTTCAGCCATGTCGGTTTCGGCATCGTACAGGCCAATCACATCGGTATCGCCCCACAGACGGGTTTCCCCCGGCAGCGGCTCAAATACCGGATTATCATGGGTATCCTGGAAGGTGACAGACACTGCGCCACTCTCAACCAGCGCGTCCCCGAGGGATTCGGCCTGATTACCGGAAGTGTTTAACTTTAATTGGATCCAAGGCATAGCTTTTCTCTTCTAAAACCGATCTGCAACTAGCGTTTTGGGATCGGTTTTTATCAATAAGGTTTCGGTAAATAATACCGTTAAATAGCGATTTATTCAGCGTTGGCGACCACAGGCTGTCGTGCCCGCGCTCTGTCGCCAAACCGGTTACCGATATAAAACGCCAGCAAATTCAGCACAAGTGACGGCACGATCGGGTGTAATCCGGCGATCTTAATGTCGAAACTGGCAAGTAGCGTATAGCATACCGCACCGACGATCATTGAGCTAAGAGCACCGTGAGCGTTAGCGCGTTCCCAATATAGCCCCAGAACCAGCGGCCAGAGGAATACGGCTTCCAGACCGCCAAAGGCCAATAGATTCAGCCAGATAATCATTTCCGGCGGACGCCAGGCTGCCAGCAATAACAGCAGGCCGAGAACCAGCGTGGCCATACTGGAAATACGAGCCAGCTTACGCTCGTTTTTGATCTGTTCCGGACGGAAATTCAGGTACAAATCTTTGACGATGGTAGCGGAAGACTGCAATAGCTGAGCATTGATGGTCGACATAATGGCCGCCATAGGCGCGGCGAGGAAGATCCCAGCTGCAAACGGGGGTAGCACCGTAATCATCAGCGTAGGGATAACTTGATCCGGAATTTTCAGATCCGGCAGAATTGCCCGGCCCAATGCGCCAGCCAAATGCATACCAAACATCAGAATCGCCACCACAATGGTGCCCAGAATAATGCCACGGTGCACTGCTTTGCTATCTCGATAGGAAATGCAACGTACTGCTGTATGGGGCAGGCCAATGACGCCGAAGCACACCAGAATCCAGAACGACGCCATAAACGGCAAATCGAGGATTCCGTCGCCACCTTGCGGTGAAACCAGCGCCGGATCGATGTTTTGTAGCGTATCGACCGCTTTATGCAGGCCGCCGGCGGCGTGAACCACCGCAATCAGCAGTAAAATGGTTCCTACCAGCATCACCAGCCCTTGCAGCGCATCATTCAATACGCTGGCGCGAAAACCGCCGAAGGAGGTATAGAGTGCGATACTAACGCCAAAGATCAGCAGCCCAGTGTCGTAGGGAATACCCGCTGCGGTTTCCAGCAAACGCGCTCCGCCGATAAACTGCACCGTCATGGCACCGACAAAGGCGACCAACAGGCTCAGGCTGGCTAGCCACACCAGTAAACGACTTTGATAGCGTGCGTACAGCATGTCATTCAGAGTTACGGCGTTATAACGACGAGCCAGAATCGCAAACTTCTTACCCAGTACGCCTAGCGATAGCCATACCGCTGGCAACTGAATCATCGCCAGTAATACCCAGCCGAGGCCGTATTTATAGGCTGCCCCCGGCCCGCCGATAAATGAACTGGCGCTGATATAGGTGGCGGTCAGAGTCATCGCCAACACGAATCCCCCCATCGAACGGTTGCCGATGAAGTATTCGTTGAGGAAATTACCGGTCTGTCGCCGGGTGTATGCATAAATAGAAAGGCCAAAAACCAATGCCAGATAGGCAACTAATGGCAGGACGACATCAGTTTGCATCACTATCCTCCAGCGGAATATCGCGGAATATAAAGCGAACCATCAGCCAGCACAGCACAATAAATAGCAGTGGCAGGGCCAGACAGGCCATTTCAAACCAGGCGGGTAACCCGGTCATCCCCGGCACATCGCCAGGAAAATAGGCGCACAATAACCAGCCGACCAGATAGGCCAGAGTCAGACCAAAGGCCCAGCGCGCTTCTTTGTGGGCTTGAACAAATCTCGTGTCCATTCATTCTCCCGTGGGTATTGACGGTTCTGAGTTTAACAAGGGTAGGGGATTTTACGGCAAGCGCGGCGTTTGCCTAGCCCTGTTTGATCAGAAAATAAAAAAGGCCGGTATTAACCGGCCTTGATTTTCAGGCGAAATAAAATCAGGTTTCTTGCAACCCAAGTTTTTTCTCCAGATAGTGGATATTGGTGCCACCGTGCTGGAAGTTTTCGTCATTCATAATGCGCTGTTGCAGTTCAACGTTGGTTTTGATGCCATCGATGATCAGCTCCGCCAGAGCATTTTTCATGCGGGAAATTGCCACGTCACGGTTTTCACCGTAAGTGATCAGCTTGCCGATCATGGAATCGTAGTACGGAGGCACGGTATAGCCAGCGTAGATATGAGATTCCCAACGAACACCAAAGCCGCCCGGCGCATGGAAACGGGTAATTTTACCCGGACTTGGCAGGAAGGTATTTGGATCTTCGGCGTTGATACGACATTCGACCGCATGGCCCTGAACCTTCACTTCATCCTGTTTGATGGAGAGAGGTTGGCCTGCCGCGATGCGTAGCTGTTCTTTGATCAAATCGACGCCGGTAATCATTTCGGTAACCGGATGCTCAACCTGAATACGGGTGTTCATTTCGATGAAATAGAACTCTCCGTTTTCATACAGGAACTCGAAAGTACCTGCGCCGCGGTAGCCGATTTCCACACAGGCTTTTGCACAGCGTTCGCCGATATAACGACGCATTTCGCTGGTGATGCCCGGTGCTGGCGCTTCTTCAACCACTTTCTGGTGACGACGCTGCATAGAGCAGTCGCGTTCAGCCAGATAAATCGCGTTACCTTGACCGTCTGCCAAAATCTGAATTTCGATATGGCGCGGATTCTCAAGGTATTTTTCCATGTAAACCATGTCGTTGTTGAAAGCCGCTTTGGCTTCCGCACGAGTCATGTTAATGGATTCTTCCAGATCTTTGTCGTTACGCACTACGCGCATACCACGACCGCCGCCGCCGCCGGACGCCTTGATGATCACCGGATAACCGATGCGTTTGGCGAAAGCTTTGTTTTGCGTGGTGTCGTCGCTCAGCGGGCCGTCAGAACCCGGTACGCAAGGTACACCGGCTTTCTTCATGGCGCTGATTGCGGAAACCTTGTCGCCCATCAGACGAATGGTTTCGGCACGAGGACCGATAAAGATGAAACCTGAACGCTCTACCTGCTCGGCAAAGTCTGCGTTTTCGGACAGGAAACCATAACCAGGGTGAATAGCCACCGCACCGGTGATTTCTGCTGCTGAAATGATCGCAGGAATGTTCAGATAGCTTTTGACTGAAGCTGCCGGACCGATACACACGGTTTCGTCAGCCAACAGAACGTGTTTTAGATCGCGGTCCGCAGAGGAGTGAACGGCTACGGTTTTGATGCCCAGCTCTTTACAAGCTCGCAGAATACGTAGCGCGATCTCACCGCGGTTAGCGATAACGATTTTATCAAGCATGGAACGCCTCGTTATTCGATGACGACAAGAGGCTCGTCGAATTCAACCGGTTGACCGTTCTCGACCAGAATGGCCTTGATAGTACCGGATTTGTCTGCCTCGATTTGGTTCATCATTTTCATCGCTTCAACGATGCAAAGGGTATCACCAGCAGAAACTTTCTGACCTACTTCGATGAAGGATTTAGCATCTGGGCTCGGGGTGCGGTAGAAAGTACCCACCATTGGGGAGCGCACGATGTGACCACTGATGGCTGCAGGTGCAGCGGCTTCAGCAGCCGGTGCCGGTGCTACAGCGTTAGCCAATGCTGGCTGCTGTGGCGCGGCAAAAGCATAAGGCTGTTGCATCATTGGGTAGCTTGGTGCGGCTGTAGCACGACTGATACGTACTGATTCTTCACCTTCTGAAATCTCCAGCTCGGAAATGCCAGATTCTTCTACCAGTTCGATCAGTTTCTTGATTTTACGAATATCCATGAGTGTGATTCCGTACTCTTTTGCGTTGCAATTAATTGGATTTTGACAAGCGATTGACCGCTGCCTGTAAAGCAAAGTTGTAGCCGTCTGCGCCGAGTCCGCAGATCACGCCAACCGCAATATCGGAGAGATATGAATGGTGACGGAAAGGCTCCCGAGCATGCACGTTAGACAGATGGATCTCGATAAACGGGATCTGAACGCCTAACAGGGCATCGCGTAAAGCGACACTGGTATGCGTAAACGCCGCCGGGTTAATCAGGATGAAATCAGTGTTGCCCCGAGCCTGATGAATTCTGTCTATCAGCGCATGTTCTGCATTGGATTGCAGATGGGATAACGCAACACCCAAATTCTGAGCCTGTGTCTCCAACCCGTTAACAATCTCTGCCAGCGTGGTGTAACCATACTTTTCTGGCTCGCGAGAGCCAAGCAGATTTAAGTTCGGGCCGTTCAGAAGCAAAATGTGAAACTTGTCCGCCATTATGCTGGTATCTCCGGCAATTAGTTCATCATCGTCAAAAATAGCCTGATGCCACCGATTTGTCACCTGTTAACGGTGAAATTACCACAACGATCGGAACTAAGGTGGAGCATTATAATGATATCGTAGCAATTAGCAGCTAAATACTGGTCTTATCAGCGAAGATATTCAATAAGAAATATGATGAAGTATACAAAGCCTAACGGATTATCTGGGGTAGAACAGGGTGAAGTCCCAGCATTTAGCGGCACCATTGGCGAAATTTTTTATAACGCAGTGCTAACAAAATAATTGCTGCGATTGCGTAAATTATCGGCAAGGGTGATAAAGTTTTGACCGACCAAAGATAGTGAATCGGTGCCAAGATGGCGATGAGATAAACGAAATTATGCAATTTTTGCCAGTTAGGTCCCATTTTTCGCTGTGCCCACTGTGTCGATGTAACTGCTAGTGCGAGCAGTAATAGCCAGCTAATAATCCCTAAAGTTAAATAGGGCCGGGTAACTAATTCTTTCCCCAGCAAACCGATATTGGATAGCCCCAATTCTAATATCGAATAACTGGCTAAATGCAGGGTTCCCCAGGCAAAACACCATACTCCCAACAGACGGCGACAGCGCATTAGCAGCGGTTGCTTGCCATAGCGAGCCAGCGGCGTCACCAACAGCGTGGCCAGCAGCAGCTTGAGGGTCATGCGTCCGGTAAAATGCTGAATGTCTTTGGACGGGTCGGCGCTGAACCAGCCCTGATCGATGGATAAAATTAGCCAGAAGAAGGGCAATGAGGCTGCCAGCCAGATTGCCACTTTCAACCATTTAACCTGTTTCAGGCTCAGCCGCATTAAAAGTTCTCCCGCAAATCCATGCCGCGATACAGCGAAGCCACCTGATCGGCATAGCCGTTAAATAGCCGGGTTGGCTGGCGCTTAACGTCTAAAATCCCGCCGGAACCGATAAAGCGTTCGGTAGCCTGCGACCAGCGTGGATGATCCACATTTGGATTCACGTTAGCGTAGAAACCGTACTCGTTCGGCGCGCTGAGATTCCAGGTCGTTGGTGGCTGTTCGCGAGTGAGTCGAATATGAACGATAGATTTAATGCCTTTAAAACCGTATTTCCACGGCGTAATCAAACGCAGCGGCGCGCCGTTCTGTGGCGGTAACGTTTTACCGTACACACCGAGCGTCATAAAGGCCAGCGGATGCATCGCTTCATCTAATCGCAAACCTTCTACATAGGGATATTTCAACCCGCCGCCAACAAAGCGATCTTTCTGTCCCGGCATCTGATCCGGATCGTACAAGGTTTGGAACGCCACATAGCGCGCGTTGCTGGTGGGTTCGACTAGCTTTAGCAGTTTCCCTAGTTCAAAGCCGATCCAAGGCACCACCATCGACCAAGCCTCCACGCAGCGCATCCGATAAATGCGTTCTTCCAGCGGGAAGCGCTTGAGCAAATCGTCGATGCTCAGCGTCATTGGCTTGGCGACGTCCCCATCGATACGAATCTGCCAATCGGTGGTTTTTAATCCACCGGCGTTCGCGGCCGGATCAGCTTTATCCAGGCCGAATTCGTAGAAGTTGTTATAGCCAGTCACTTTGTCTTCCGGCGTCAGTTCCCAGTCAGGATGATAGGCTGGCGGCTTACTGAAGGTGAGTGGCTTGCCTGCCGGTGCTTTGGGCAGCTCTTTACCTTTAAACCAGGCCAACAGATCGGCCTGAGCCGAAACCGGTAGTGCCAGACTGGCAGCGGTAATACCCAGCGCTTGTAGCACTTTACGCCGTTGATAAAACACGCCTTCCGGCGTGACGTCAGATTCGGTTAATTTGCGTTGTTTGCTCATGTGATTACTCCATCGGGCAGAGAAAGTCATACTGACCGTAATGGAATAAAGCATGGTGTGAAAAGGTTGTAAAAGCGAGAGGTTAGCGGAAAATATGAAATTTCTGAGATTGGGCGAACGAATCGTCCGCCCGGTGAAATGGCACTATTTTAACGGGCTAATTAGCGGACCTTAACCAAGGTTCGGCCAGTAACCTGATTTTCCATCAGTTCGGCTGCGACCGCAGGAGCCTGCTCTAGCGTAATTTCACGTCCGGCCTGTTGATAGTAGCTTTCTGGCAGCGTTTTCAATAGACGGTCCCAGGCAGCCCGACGGCGCAGTTGCGGTGTCATAACAGAATCCACACCTTGTAAACGCACGTTACGCAGAATAAAAGGCATTACCGTGGTGGGCAGTTTATAACCCCCGGCCAGACCGCAGGCGGCGACGGTAGAGTTATAGTTCATCTGTGCCAGCACTTTGGCTAGCAAAGTGTCGCCGACGGTATCAATAGCGCCAGCCCACAGCTGTTTTTCCAACGGACGAGATGCATCGCTGAAATCGCTACGCGGGAGAACCCGTTTGGCTCCGAGTGACAGTAAATAGTCGTTATTAGCTTCACGGCCACTGATAGCGGCTACCTGATAACCCAGAGCTGAAAGCAGAGCAATCGCAGTACTGCCCACGCCACCGCTGGCACCGGTAACCACAATTTCGCCGCTTTCTGGGGTGACTCCGCCTTCTTCCAGCGCCATCACGCACAGCATCGCAGTGAAACCGGCGGTGCCAATAATCATCGCTTTACGCGCATCTAGACCTGCGGGGAGCGGAACCAGCCATTCACCGTGAACCCGCGCCTGTTCTGCCAGCCCGCCCCAATGGTTTTCGCCTACGCCCCAACCGGTCAGCAATACCGACTGGCCAATGTGAAAACGCGGATCTTCGCTGCTGTGAATGGTTCCGGCGAAATCAATGCCCGGCACCATAGGGAACTGACGAATGATTTTGCCTTTGCCGGTGATCGCCAGCGCATCTTTGTAGTTCAGGCTAGACCAACTGATATCAACCGTGACTTCACCCGCTGGCAGTTGTTCCGGTGAAATATCACGGACGCTGGCCAAGGTTTTGCCATCGTGCTGTTCGAGTAACAGTGCGCGCATTAGAGGCTCCCTAAAAAGTGCCGTTAACAATGATCGACTCATGGCGATCGAAAAATTCGTATTAATCAGGTTGGGTGAATATACCGGTAACATCAAGCCCGAAGACTGACCAAGGACAAATTTGGCCTCGATGCTTATATCAGTGACTATGCTTTATGCAGGGTAAGGATGAGGCAACGGCGGCGAATTTCGTAAAAAATTGTGTTTTTGTCGTATAAGACATTAAAAAACCAGCGTCTGTGGCCGGTTTTGTCATATAGTACCCGCCCAAAAGGAGTGAGGAATACTTTCCATTTAACTGCGGTAGGCAAGGCTGAGGGATGCGATTTACAACCAAACTTTCTGCGTTTATGGCATTACTGGTCGTAATGGCCATGTGTTTAATGTTGTTAGGGAGTACGTTCAGTTTTTTCTACTTATGCCAGAAAAAAATGGAACATCGCCTTAATACTATCGTAACCGCGTACGACCAATCCTTACTGACCGACCCACCCGAAGTTCCGCGTAGCTGGTTGCCTTTGATGATGGGCGCTATTGGTGTGGTTGAAATCAGCGTTGAAAATTCGCAGCATCAATTGTTTTATTTGAACGTTCCTCCTACTTATACCGCCTGGGATACCAATAGCGGTTATCGCGAACTGTCTCTTCCATTATTACAGCAGCCTGGCAGTTCGATGCGGCTGACTTATATCGATCCACTCACCAGTTACACCCGTTCGATGTATGCGGCGGTGATTTTGTCGTTGGCGGTGGTCATGATGGCGGTCATTCTGTTTTTAAGTTTTCGCTGGCTGCGGGAACAAACGGCAGGTGAGGAGCAACTGGAAAACCGGGCGCGACGTATTCTCAACGGCGAGCGTGAGAATGTACTGCGCGGTGAAACTCATGAGTGGCCGCCTTATGCCAGCCATGCTCTCGACCGTTTGCTACTGGATTTGGCGGAAATGCGTGAAGAACGCAGCCAATTGGATACTTTGATTCGCTCCTATGCCGCGCAGGACGCTAAAACCGGCCTGAATAACGCGCTGTTTTTTGATAATCAGCTCACTACCCAGCTCGAAGAGCCTGGTGCCCACGGCGTAGTGATGATGGTGCACTTACCCGATTTTGATGCGTTAAGCGAGATTTACGACAAATCGCGGGTGCAGGAATTGATGCATTCGATGGTGAATCTACTTTCCACTTTTGTCGACCGTTATCCTTCCGCTCTGCTAGCCCACTACGCCAACAGCGATTTTGCCATTTTATTACCGCATAAAACGCTGAAAGACGCCGATGTGATGGCGGCACAGTTGGTTCATGTGGCTGGCGCTATGCCAGCGCCGCAGATTATCGATCGCGACGCTTTGCTTAATATTGGTATCGTGGCCTATCGCCATGGGCAGGCGGCGGAACAAATTATGGATAATGCTGGACAAGCTACCAAAAATGCGGCGTTGTATGGGGGCAATAGCTGGTATGTCTATGATAATCAGGTGCCGGAGAAAGGACGCGGTAGCGTTAAGTGGCGAACATTGCTGGAAAAAACGCTGGTTAACGGTGGCCCTAGGCTGTATCAGAAGCCGGTCATTACCTGTGATGGAACAATTCATCACCGTGAAATCATCAGCCGGATATTTGATGGCGAACAAGAGCTGATAGCGGCGGAGTTTACTCCGTTGGTGCGTTTGCTCGGGTTGGCCGAACGTTATGATCGACAGAAAATAGGTCGGATAATTCCTTTATTGGCGCTGTGGCCGGATGAAACGCTGGCATTTTCCATAAGCGTTGATTCATTATTGCAACGTTCCTTTAAGCGTTGGCTACGGGATACCTTATTACAGTGCCGGAAAAGTTACCGTCAGCGGATTATCTTTGAATTGGCTGAGGCTGATGTCTGCCAACACATTGAGGCCTTACGCCCGGTGATTCGATTGTTATTGGGGTTAGGCTGTAGATTGATGGTTTCGCAGGCCGGATTGACGGTGGTCAGTACCTCTTATATTAAGTCTTTACGGGTGGAAATGATTAAGTTACATCCGGGATTAGTAAGAAGTATTGATGTCCGCCTTGAAAATCAGCTATTTGTGCAAAGTCTTACTGGTGCCTGTGCCGGTACGAATGTTAAAGTTTTTGCTGCAGAAGTGGTGACCAGGGAAGAATGGGAAACGCTGCTACAGAAAGGGGTTTATGGCGGACAGGGTAACTTTTTTGCTGCGCCGATGCTTTTGAACCCTGAGCAGAAAAAATATTCGTAGCAGGGCCATGTTTAGCCTGATCGTTGAGCAAAAATTAACGTAGAATGTCCCAGCCATTTCCGTAGACCGTTGGTAGGCACTTACTTCCGGCGGTAATCAGGTTAAATGTTAGATTTTATGTGCTGTGTTACACCGTTCGACGCGTCGACTGGGGGGTATAATGAGCCTTTATTCAAGGGTTTTAGTGCATATACCTTATTCAGCGGAACTTGATTGGAATAACGTAGCCACTTTTTCACCGGAGTAGGACGTTTTTGCGCCTTGTCGCTGCTCCGTGTGGTTGGTAAAGTAGGCGGATTTTATTTTTCGCCCCCAGCTTGCAGGATTATCCTTTCGTTATGTTTAAGAAATTTCGTGGCATGTTTTCCAACGACTTGTCCATCGACTTGGGTACCGCCAATACCCTGATTTATGTAAAAGGACAAGGCATCGTACTGAATGAGCCCTCGGTGGTCGCTATTCGCCAGGATCGTGCCGGTTCCCCCAAAAGCGTTGCAGCTGTGGGCCATGATGCCAAGCAGATGCTGGGGCGTACTCCGGGTAATATCGCCGCGATTCGCCCGATGAAAGACGGCGTTATCGCCGATTTCTTCGTGACCGAAAAAATGCTTCAGCATTTTATCAAGCAGGTTCATAGCAACAGCTTTATGCGCCCAAGTCCGCGCGTATTGGTGTGTGTGCCAGTCGGTGCTACCCAGGTAGAACGTCGTGCTATTCGTGAATCAGCCCAAGGTGCCGGTGCTCGCGAAGTGTTCCTGATTGAAGAGCCAATGGCTGCTGCAATCGGTGCTGGCCTGCCGGTTTCCGAAGCAACCGGTTCAATGGTTGTGGATATCGGTGGCGGTACTACGGAAGTGGCGGTGATCTCACTGAACGGTGTGGTTTACTCCTCTTCTGTACGCATCGGTGGTGACCGCTTTGATGAAGCGATCATTAATTATGTGCGCCGTAACTATGGTTCTCTGATCGGTGAAGCAACGGCTGAACGTATCAAGCACAGCATCGGCTCGGCGTATCCGGGTGATGAAGTGTTGGAAATCGAAGTCCGTGGCCGTAACCTGGCAGAAGGTGTTCCACGCGGCTTTACTCTGAATTCCAACGAGATTCTGGAAGCTCTGCAAGAACCACTGACCGGCATCGTTAGTGCGGTTATGGTTGCTTTGGAACAGTGTCCACCAGAATTGGCCTCCGATATCTCCGAACGCGGCATGGTGTTAACCGGCGGCGGCGCATTGCTGCGTAATCTGGATCGTTTGTTAATGGAAGAAACAGGCATTCCGGTTGTGGTTGCAGAAGACCCTCTGACCTGCGTAGCTCGCGGCGGTGGTAAAGCGTTGGAAATGATCGACATGCATGGCGGCGATTTGTTCAGCGAAGAATAGTCAGCCAAAAAAGGAGGGCTGGATCGGATGAAGGTATTGCATCATCAGGTTTAGTGCCTCCTTTTTGTTGTCGAGGAATACGCATAATTTATGAAGCCGATTTTTAGCCGGGGTCCATCCCTGCAACTGCGACTTTTCTTCGCCGTTCTTGCAGCCATTGCGCTGGTTATTGTCGATAGCCGGCTTGGTACGTTCGTTAAAATTCGTACCTATATGGACACTGCAGTTAGCCCCTTCTATTTTCTGGCCAATGGGCCACGTAAAGTTTTAGACAGCGTTTCAGAAACCATCGCAACGCGCCAACAGCTTGAGCTGGAAAATCGTGCGTTACGTCAGGAACTGTTGCTTAAAAATACCGATCTACAATTGCTTGGCCAGTTTAAGCAGGAAAACTCACGTCTGCGCGAGTTACTCGGATCGCCGCTGCGTCAGGACGAACAAAAAATGGTGACGCAGGTTATTTCCAGCGGCACCGATCCTTATAGCGATCAGGTTGTGATCGATAAAGGCACCGATAATGGCGTGTATGAAGGCCAGCCGGTGATCAGTGATAAAGGCGTGGTCGGGCAGGTGGTGGCTGTCAGCAAATTCACCAGCCGTGTGCTGTTGATATGCGATGCATCCCACGCGCTACCGATTCAAGTCTTGCGTAATGATATTCGCGTTATTGCTGCCGGTGGCGGCTGTAGCGACGACTTATTGCTCGAACATTTGCCAAGCAATACTGATATTCGTGTCGGTGATGTTTTAGTGACATCTGGCCTCGGCGGACGCTTCCCAGAAGGTTATCCGGTGGCAGTGGTTTCTTCGGTTAAAGTCGATAATCAGCGCGCTTATACCGTGATTCAGGCTCGTCCAATGGCCGATTTACAGCGTCTGCGTTATCTGCTGTTGCTGTGGGGCGCGGATCGTAATGGCGATTTACCGTTGCCGCCGAATGAAGTCCATCGGGTGGCTAATGAGCGCCTGATGCAGATGATGCCTCAGGTATTGCCAAGCGCCAGCGAAATGGTCGGCCCACCGGCGCCAGCCAGTTTGAATCCGCCTCCGGCGAATGCGCCAGCGGTAAGGGCGACGCCATGAACCGTTACACCAGTAATGGGCGCTGGGTTATCTGGCTGTCATTCCTGATTGCAATGGTGCTACAGGTGATGCCGTGGCCAAAAGAAATTTATATGTTCCGCCCGTCATGGCTGACGTTGATCCTGATTTACTGGGTTATGGCATTGCCTCATCGGGTTAACGTTGGCAGCGGCTTTATTCTCGGCCTGATTCTGGATCTGATTTTAGGTTCAACCCTTGGCGTGCGCGCGTTGGCATTGAGCATCATTGCCTATCTGGTGGCTTTCAAGTTTCAGTTATTCCGCAATATGGCGCTGTGGCAACAGGCATTAATCGTGATGCTTCTGTCGCTAACTATGGATGTTGTGGTGTTCTGGTCAGAATTTTTAGTGATTAACGTTTCGTTCCGACCTGAAGTTTTCTGGAGTAGTTTAATTAACGGTATCTTATGGCCGTGGCTATTCTTATTAATGCGTAAGATTCGCCGTAAGTTTGCGGTGCAATAAGGATTTTTCCAATGACAGCCCTTTATCTGGCCTCAGGTTCTCCCCGTCGGCGTGAATTGCTCGCGCTTCTCGATTTACCGTTTGAAATACTGAAAACGGAAGTAGAGGAGCAGCGCAATCCGGGGGAAGCCGCCGAGGACTATGTCCGACGTTTGGCTGAAGATAAAGCGCGCGCTGGAGTGGCGGTTGCCGAGCGGGATTTACCGGTGCTCGGTGCCGATACGATTGTGGTACTTAATGGACAAGTTTTGGAAAAACCGCGGGATGCTGCTCACGCCGCACAAATGCTGGGTGCGTTGTCTGGGCAGCAACATCAGGTGATGACCGCCGTTGCATTAGCTGACAAACAGCATTCACTCGGCACAATGGTCGTGACAGATGTGACATTCCGCGTGTTATCTCAACAAGAAATCAGTGACTATATTGCTACCGGTGAACCGATGGACAAAGCGGGCGCTTACGGTATTCAGGGCAAGGGTGGTTGTTTCGTCAGGGCGATTAAAGGCAGTTATCACGCCGTTGTCGGCCTGCCGTTGGTAGAAACCCATGAACTACTGAGTCATTTTTTCGCGCTACGTGATGTGAGAGGAATACATGACAGCTGAATTACTGGTCAATATTACACCGTCTGAAACGCGGGTTGCCTACATCGACGGCGGCATCCTGCAGGAAATTCACATTGAGCGTGAAGCGAAAAGAGGTATCGTCGGCAACATTTACAAAGGTCGCGTTAGTCGGGTTTTGCCCGGAATGCAGGCGGCTTTTGTCGATATAGGCCTGGATAAGGCGGCTTTCCTTCATGCTTCAGACATTATGCCCCACACCGAGTGCGTGGCTGGGGATGAGCAAAAGAACTTCAATGTACGTGATATCGCTGAACTGGTACGTCAGGGGCAGGATCTTATGGTGCAGGTGGTCAAAGATCCGCTGGGCACCAAAGGCGCGCGTCTGACTACGGATATCACGCTGCCTTCTCGCTATCTGGTGCTGATGCCCGGAGCGGCGCACGTTGGTGTGTCTCAGCGTATTGAGAGCGAAGCTGAGCGCGATCGTCTGAAAAATACCGTGGCCAGCTATTGCGATGAGCAGGGCGGATTTATTATCCGTACCGCTGCCGAAGGTATTGGTGAAGAAGAATTATCCGCGGATGCGGCGTTTCTAAAACGCCTGTGGGCCAAAGTACAGCTGCGTAAAAAACGTGATAAAACCAAATGCAAACTGTACGGCGAAATGGCTCTGGCTCAGCGAATTCTGCGGGATTTTGCTGGCGCAGCGTTGGATCGCATTCGGGTCGATTCCCGCCAGACCTATGAGCAACTGATCGAATTTACCCGCGAATATATTCCAGAGATGACCCATAAGCTGGAGCACTATTCCGGCAAACAGCCTATTTTCGATCTGTATGATGTAGAAAACGAGATTCAACGTTCTCTGGAGCGTAAAGTTGAATTGAAATCTGGTGGTTATCTGATTATCGACCAAACTGAAGCCATGACCACCATCGATATCAACACTGGGGCATTTGTCGGCCACCGTAACCTTGATGAAACCATTTTCAATACTAATATCGAAGCCACTCAGGCCATCGCTCGCCAGCTGCGAATGCGTAACCTCGGTGGGATAATCATCATTGATTTTATTGATATGAGTAATGAAGAGCACCGTCGCCGTGTATTACACTCATTAGAGCAGGCGCTGAGCAAAGATCGGGTGAAAACCAGTATTAACGGTTTCTCTCAGCTAGGATTAGTGGAGATGACCCGCAAGCGCACCCGCGAAAGCATTGAGCACGTGTTGTGTAATGATTGTCCTACTTGTCACGGTCGCGGCACGGTTAAATCCGTCGAAACGGTATGCTATGAAATCCTGCGAGAAATCGTGCGGGTTCACCATGCCTATGACACCGACAGATTCCTGGTCTATGCCTCACCTGCGGTAGGGGAAGCGCTGAAGAGCGAAGAATCCCATGCGCTGGCCGAAGTGGAAATCTTTGTTGGTAAGCAGGTAAAAGTTCAAATTGAACCGCTCTACAGCCAAGAGCAGTTTGACGTGGTGATGATGTAATAAATTTCCGCTGCGCCCCTTGCAGCGGGAAGCAAGGAGAGATGCGTGAGGCGACTGCCCAGGATTTTGTTAGCGACAGGCGCCACAATGATTGTTGTGGTGGCATTGTTGGTGAGTGGGCTTCGTTTGATGTTGCCGCAGCTCAACGACTATCGTGCGCAGCTACAGGCTAAGATTCAGGCCGTCAGCGGAATTCCGCTGGAAATTGGTTTTATTCAAGGCAGTTGGGAAACTTTTGGCCCGACGTTGGAAGTTCGGGATCTACGCGCCCAATTACCCGAGACCAAATTGCAGGTTCAGCGCATCACGCTAGCGCTGGATGTCTGGCAATCTTTACTGCACTGGCGCTGGCAGCTACGGGATATGACGTTCTATCAGCTACAGCTGGATTTGGATCGTCCGCTGATTAATCCGGGTGATCAGAACCGCTCTTTTGAGTCCAGCCACTTCACCGATATTTTTCTGCGTCAGTTGGATCATTTCGATCTGCGTAACAGTCGTATTTCATTTCTTACCCCATCTGGCTCCAGCGCCGAGCTGGAAATTCCTCAGTTAACCTGGCTTAACTCGCGTAATCGCCATCGCGCCGAAGGGCAAATCAGCCTATCGACGATTAATGGCCAGCATGGCGTGGTTCAGGTGCGGATGGATTTACACGACGACCAGGGCATTCTGAATAACGGCACTGTGTATATGCAGGCTGATAATATTGACGTGAAGCCTTGGATCAGCCGCTGGTTGCATAATAATACTGGATTAGACAGCGCCGAATTTAGTCTGGCAGCCTGGTTGACGCTCAAAGGCGGCGATATTTACAGTGGGAATGTGCTGCTGAAACAAGGGCAAGCCGCCTGGACTACCCAAGGAGAGCCTCATCAGCTCGCCGTCGATCAACTGGTGGTGGACGCGCGCCGTCAGGGAAATGGCTGGCAGATTGATGCTCCACAGCTGAATTTAACCACCGACGGCCAGGCGTGGCCGCAAGGGCGCCTGTCGGCGCTGTGGTTGCCAGAAAATAATAAGCTGCTGGGTCCGGATCAGCCGGAAGAATTACGCCTTCGCGCCAAAGACCTTCAGCTAGAGCGAATTGGACCGCTGTTACCGACCATTTCTCTGTTTACCCCGGATTTACTTGCTCGCTGGGGAGATTTAAAACCGCAGGGACATTTGACTGCGCTGGCGCTAGATATTCCTCTAAAACAGCCTGAACTGACCCGTTTTCAGGCGAAATGGCAAGATGTCAGCTGGCAGCACTGGGAACTCTTGCCGGGTGTGAATCATTTCTCTGGCACAATGAGCGGTTCCGTTAGCCATGGGCGTCTGGCGGTAAACCTGAACGACAGCATCTTGCCTTACGGTGACATGTTTGGCGCCCCGCTGGAAGTCAGCAGCGCGCAGGGCGACATTGACTGGCGCGTGGATGATAAAGGCTGGGAACTGTGGAGTGACAAGCTGGATGTAAAAGCTAAGTCTTTGTGGGCAAACGGTAGTTTCCGTTATCAACAGCCGGAAAAAGGCCAGCCGTGGCTGAATATTCTGGCCGGTATTCGCCTGTATGACGGTGCAGATGCCTGGCGTTACTTCCCTCAACCCTTGATGGGGAAAGCGCTGGTGGATTATCTGACCGGCGCGATTCAGGGCGGGCAAGTGGATAACGCCACTTTGGTCTATAACGGCAATCCTCATTATTTCCCTTACACCCATAATGAAGGCCAATTCCAGGTTTATGTTCCGTTGCGTAATGCGACCTTCCAGTTCCAGCCGGAATGGCCAGCGCTGGAAAATCTGGCTATCGACCTGAATTTCCTCAATGACGGCCTTTGGATGAATGCACCGCGGGCAATGCTGGGGAACGTCACCGGTACCAATATCAGCGCCAATATTCCTGATTATCTGAAAGAACGCCTGTTTGTTGATGCACAGGTAGCGGGATTAGGCTCGGATGTCCATGATTACTTTAACGATACGCCGCTACATGATTCCGTGGGAAGTGCGTTGGATGAACTCCAAGTCGGTGGAAATGTGAGTGGGCGCTTACATCTTGAAATTCCCTTGGTAGAAGGCAATATCACGCACGCTACCGGCGAAGTGACGCTGCGTAACAACAGTTTATTGATTAAGCCGCTGCAAAGTCAGTTGGAAAATGTCAGCGGTAAATTCCGCTTTAGCGATGGCAATCTGTCGAGCGATGAAATATCGGCGAACTGGTTTGGTCAGCCGCTGACGATAAATTTCACCACGGAAGAGCAAAAAGACAACTTTCAGGTTGGGGTTAACCTGCGCGGTGACTGGATTCCGGCCAAAATCACTGAAATTCCCACTGATATAGCCAAAAAGCTAGAGGGCAGCTTCGGTTGGCAGGGTAAAGTCGCGGTGCAATTGCCGAAGCACGGGGAGCCAAGTTATTTGGTAGACGTCAACGCCGACCTAAAGAGAGTGAGCAGTCACTTACCCCCACCACTAGATACTCAAGGCGGTGAATCTTTGCCGGTGAGCGTTCAGGCAAAAGGTGGTCTCAATGGATTCACGCTTTCTGGTTCAGCGGCAGGAACGAATCATTTCAACAGTCAATGGTTGTTAAAAGATCAGAAAGTCGAGTTGAGTAAAGCGGTCTGGCAGACCGACAGCAAAAAAGTTCCGCCGTTACCTGTGGAAAAAGGGTTGGTGGTGAATTTGCCACCTCTGGATGGGGAGCGGTGGCTGGCACTAATTGGCCCTGCGCTGGCATCGGCTTCTCCACAGGCGTCATCCATGATCGGTAAAAAATCGGTCAGCCAAAGCCCGTTCACATTACCTTCTCGCGTTGAGCTACAAACGCCAGAACTGCTGCTGGGCGGTCAGGCTTGGCACCATCTGACCCTGCGGGTTGAGCCGCAGTTGAATGGGACAGATATTAGCGCCAAAGGGCGTGAAGTGGATGGTAGCGTGCGCATGGCCAGCATCGGGCCGTGGCGGGCAGATATTCGCTATCTCTATTACAACCCGCAGTGGACGGCGCAAGATGTTGATCAACCTTTGTCAAAAGCGGCGTTGGAAGATTCTCCGCTCAGTCATGATGTTTCGTTCCGCGATTGGCCAGCGTTGCAGCTTCGGTGTCAGGAATGCTGGGTAATGGGGCAGAATATTGGCAAAGTGAGCGCCGATATTTCTCATGACAACAAAGTGTTAAGTCTTAAGAATGGCCTGATTGAGGTCGCTAAGGCTCGCATGGCGGTTAACGGCGAATGGCGGCAAAGTGCGGAAGGCAATAACACTTCGGTTAGGATGAAGGTTTCTGGCAGTAAAATCGATGACACGTTGTCATTCTTCGGTATTAGCACGCCGCTTAAAGATGCGCCTTTTGACGGCACCGCAACGCTGGCGTGGCAGGGTGTGCCTTGGCAGCCGCGAATTGAAACCCTTAATGGCAATTTGAGCGCCAAACTAAGCAAAGGCGCCATGGTGAATCTGGGCGGAGGCCGCGCCGGGCAGCTGTTGCGGCTGGTCAGCTTCGACGCATTGTTACGTAAACTACAGCTGGATTTCAGCGATACCTTCAGCCGTGACTTTGCCTTTGATTCAATCCGCGGTACCGCTAGCGTGAAATCTGGAGTGGTGCATACTAACGATCTTTTGATCGACGGTCTGGCGGCAGATATTGCCATGAACGGCAGTGTAGATTTGGTGAAACGCCAAATCGATATGGAAGCGGTTATTACGCCGGAAATATCCGCGACCGTCGGTGTGGCGACGGCATTTGTGATTAACCCGGTGATTGGGGCGGCGGTTTTTGCTGCTACCAAAGTGCTCGGGCCGTTGTGGAGTAAAATATCTCTGATTCGATATCAGATAACCGGTAGTCTGGATCAGCCGGATATCCATGAGGTGTTACGCCAGCTAAAGGAGAATAAGGCACCATGAAAAATGCCAATGTTGCACTTTTACAGCTTTGTAGCGGTGAGCAAACCCGTTCTAATCTGGCTCAGATAGAGCAACAGATTAAGCAGTTGAATTCGGGCATTAAATTGGTCATGACGCCAGAAAATGCACTGTTATTTGCCGATTCTGCGGCTTATCGTAAACAGGCCGAGCGTCACAATGATGGTCCGTTGCAGCAGGCCGTCCGTGAAATGGCGCGCCGTTACGGTGTCTGGCTGCTGGTTGGCTCGATGCCGATGATTAGCCGTGAGTCTCCGGATCGCATTACCACTAGCAGCCTGTTGTTTGACGATCAAGGTGAATTGCAGGCGCGCTATGACAAAATTCATATGTTCGATGTGGATATCAATGATACACACGGACACTATCGTGAGTCTGATACCTATCAACCGGGAGAGCATCTAACCGTAGTGGATACGCCGGTTGGGCGTTTGGGCATGACCATCTGTTACGATTTGCGTTTCCCTGGGTTATTCCAAGCGTTGCGCGCTCAAGGGGCGGAAATCATTTCCGTTCCGGCGGCATTTACCCGAGTTACCGGTGAAGCTCACTGGGAAGTGTTACTGCGGGCACGGGCCATTGAGAACCAATGTATGATATTGGCTCCGGCGCAGGTTGGCAGCCATGGGTTAACCCGCCGTACTTGGGGTCATTCGATGGCCGTTGACGCTTGGGGAAAGGTATTAAGCGAGAATCCAGATAACGTTTCTGCCCTAAAAGTGAGGGTCGATGCTAATGGCCTGCAAAAAATACGTAAGCAGATGCCGGTGATGCAGCATAATCGCTTCCAGCCAAGTCTGGTGCCGCCATTCAATGAAGTTTCATCCAATAAAGAGTGAAAATAATATGAGCCTCTCGTTTGTCAGTGAGCAGTTACTCGCTGCTAACAAACTGACCCATCAGGATCTTTCCTCAGTTCTGGGTCAGTTGGCTGAGCGCCGTCTGGATTATGCGGATTTATATTTCCAGTCCAGCTATCACGAGGCATGGGTGTTGGAAGACAGCATCATCAAAGATGGCTCTTACAATATCGATCAAGGGGTTGGCGTGCGTGCGGTAAGCGGTGAAAAAACCGGTTTCGCCTACGCAGACCAAATTACCCTGAATGCTTTACACCAAAGTGCGCAGGCTGCCCGCAGTATTGTGCGTGATAACGGGAACGGTAAAGTTCACACCTTGGGCGAGATTGCCCACGCTTCGCTGTATCCTCTACGCGATCCGCTGCAAAGCTTGCCGCGTGAAGAAAAAATCGCGCTGTTGCATCGGGTCGATAAAGTGGCGCGCGCCGCAGATGCGCGGGTGCAGGAAGTGAGCGCCAGTCTGACCGGTGTGTATGAATTGATTCTGGTTGCGGCTACCGATGGTACTCTGGCCGCCGATGTGCGGCCTCTGGTGCGTTTGTCTGTCAGTGTGCTGGTGGAAGACAACGGCAAACGTGAACGCGGTGCCAGCGGTGGCGGCGGTCGTTTCGGCTATGACTATTTCTTAGAACAGGTTGATGGCGATGTTCGTGCCGATGCCTATGCCAAAGAAGCCGTTCGTATGGCTTTGGTGAATTTATTCGCAGTGGCGGCGCCGGCTGGCGCTATGCCGGTTGTATTGGGCGCAGGCTGGCCGGGCGTGCTGTTGCACGAAGCGGTTGGTCACGGTTTGGAAGGTGATTTCAACCGTCGAGGCAGCTCGGTATTCAGCGGTCAAATGGGGCAACTCGTGGCCTCAGAGCTATGCACTGTGGTCGATGACGGCACTCTACAAGGCCGCCGTGGCTCACTGGCTATTGATGACGAAGGCGTTCCGGGTCAATACAACGTGTTGATTGAAAACGGCATTCTAAAAGGCTACATGCAGGATAAGCTGAACGCGCGTTTGATGGGCGTCGCACCGACCGGCAATGGGCGTCGTGAGTCTTACGCTCATTTACCCATGCCACGTATGACCAATACTTACATGTTGGCTGGTAAATCCACGCCGGAAGACATCATCGCTAGCGTAGAATACGGTCTGTATGCGCCGAACTTTGGCGGTGGGCAGGTTGATATTACTTCCGGTAAGTTTGTGTTTTCTACCTCGGAAGCCTACATGATCGAAAATGGCCGAATCACCAACGCGGTGAAAGGTGCCACGCTGATTGGTTCGGGCATTGAGGCGATGCAGCAAATTTCGATGGTTGGCAACGATCTGGCGCTGGATAAAGGCGTGGGCGTGTGTGGTAAAGAAGGGCAAAGTCTGCCAGTGGGTGTCGGCCAGCCGACGCTGAAACTGGATAATCTGACCGTCGGCGGCACGGCCTGATTTTCGCTGGCCTCCTCGCTTGGGGAGGCCAGATTGACTCAGCGGTATCCTTGGTAAATTTCAGCCACGCGCTTGAAATATTCCGTCAAATAATCAATACACACCTGCACTTTCAGCGGCATTTTGTCTTTTTCGGTATACAAAGCGTAAACCGGTCGTGGTTCTGAATGGTAGCGGTTGAACAGCACTTCCACATCTCCCCGTTTAATTTCATCAATCACCCACATCAGCGGCGCATAAGCGATACCGGCTCCGGCTTTGAGCCAGCGAATCATGGTTTGCGAATCATTGGTTACAAAACGTCCCTGTGGTGATATCTGGGTGGAAATTCCCTCCGGCGCGGTCAGCTCGAAATTGCTATCAGGGCGAACGCTGTACTCCAGCCAAGAAAAATTCGCCATATCCGCGGGTTTCTCCGGCGTTCCGTGTTGAGCCAGATAGCTCTTTGCAGCGCAAACCACCATCGGCATCGATCCCAGTCGACGAGAGAATAGGCCTGAGTCCTGCAAAGCCCCAACGCGGATCACCACATCCAGCCCGTCGGAGATCAGATCCGGAGCCGGAATCCCAGTCACCAAATTGACCGATAGGCCAGGATAAGCTTTCAGCATATCCGCGGTCATGGTTGCCAGCACGTTCTGTGCCATGGTTGAGGAGCAGCCAATGCGTAATGTGCCGGTTGGCGTATTATTAAAAGCATAGAGCTGCTCATGCACTTCCTGCACTTCCTGTAGCATGCGGCGACAGCCCTGATAATAGATACGACCCGCTTCGGTCAGCCCAATGCTACGCGTGCTGCGGTTAAGCAGTTTGACCTGTAACTCATTTTCCAGCTTGGAGACGGTCTGGCTGATGGAAGAAACGCTAATGCCTAACTGTCGGGCGGCGGCGGTAAAGGAACCACACTCGACGACTTTGGCAAAAACCGACATCCGTTTTAATCGTTCCATTGTTCTCCCTGAATGAATTGTTAACTCTGGCTTAAAAGTGATTTAGATCACAGATTGTAGATCAGTTGATAATAAGCAGGCTAATATAAGGGGGCGGGAAAAATAACCTTCGGTGTTAATACGCACCGCCTCAGTTGTCCTCGCACCTTCCACTGACAGATACCAGCAAGTTTAACACTTCAGGCTCCTGATCGTTATTTCAGGTTAGTGCCGCGATCGGTCGAGCGAACGGTAACCTTTCACTCGACGGTATGAATCCAGCGGTAGGGTAAACCAACCGGTACCCAAAAAATAAGGATAAAAGAATGAGTTTGCTTCCGGTGATGGTTATTTTCGGTCTGTCTTTTCCACCGATATTTCTCGAGTTGCTGATTTCTCTGGCGCTGTTTTTTCTGCTGCGTCGGGTTTTACAGCCGACGGGTATTTATGAATTTGTCTGGCACCCGGCTTTGTTTAATACGGCGCTGTTCTGTTGCCTTTTTTATTTAACGTCTCTTTTCTTTTCCTGAGGTTGCCGTGAGTACATTTCTGATAAAAATAACCCGAATCGGTATCACCTTGGTTGTGGTACTGCTGGCCGTGATGGCTATTTTTAAAATCTGGGCGTTTTATACCGAATCTCCCTGGACTCGTGATGCCAAATTTACCGCCGACGTGGTCGCTATCGCACCCGACGTCAGCGGTTTAATTACCGATGTGCCGGTGGTGGATAACCAATTGGTAGAAAAAGGTCAGGTATTGTTTGTTATCGATCGTCCCCGCTACGAGCAGGCGTTGGCCAGTGCTGAAGCCGATGTAGCCTACTATCAAACTTTAGCGGCGGAGAAACAGCGTGAGTCCAGCCGTCGTCTGCGCTTAGGCGTGCAGGCTTTGTCGCAGGAAGAAATCGATCAGTCCACCAACGTGTTGCAAACCGTTAGACACCAACTGGCAAAAGCCATTGCGGTGCGCGATCTAGCAAAACTCGATCTGGAAAGAACCACGGTGCGTGCGCCAGCTCGGGGTTGGATCACTAACTTGAGTGTTCACGCCGGTGAATTTATTACCCGAGGCGCGACTGCGGTAGCGCTGGTGAAAAAAGACACGTTCTACGTGCTGGCCTATCTGGAAGAAACCAAGCTGGAAGGCGTTCGCAAAGGGGATCGTGTCGAAATTACGCCGCTGGGTAGTAATCGTATTATGCACGGCACCGTCGATAGCGTATCCGCAGGGGTGACTAACAGTAGCAGCAAGGCCGACAGTAAGGGTTTGGCGACGATCGATAATAATCTGGAATGGGTTCGTTTAGCTCAGCGTGTGCCGGTAAAAGTTCGTTTAGATGAGAAAGATCAACAGCATCCGTATCCGGCGGGCACCACTGCCACCGTAGTGATTACCGGACCGAATGGTCGCGAGCCAAGCCATGCTTCGGGTTTGATTCAGCTAATGCATCGCCTGCGTGAGTTTGGCTAAGGGGAAGTATGTTCACTAGCCAAAGGTTTATCCGCTATCGCTTTGCGTTCAAACTGAGTTTTGCCATTATTGCGGCGCTGTTTCTGGGCTTCCATTTTCAGTTGGAAACTCCTCGCTGGTCGGTGATGACGGCGGCGATTGTCGCTGCTGGCCCAGCCTTTGCTGCCGGTGGCGAACCTTTTTCCGGCGCTATTCGTCACCGCGGCTGGTTGCGGATTATTGGAACATTCATTGGCTGTATTGGTGGATTGGTAATTATCGTTCTGACTATAAGAGCACCGGTACTGACGCTCATACTGTGTTGTGTTTGGGCCGGCGTCTGTACTTGGATTTCCTCGCTGGTGAAAGTCGAGAATTCCTACGCTTTCGGTCTGGCAGGCTACACCGCATTGATCATCATTGTGACGACCGGAGAAACGCCGTTGCTAACGCCACAGTTTGCGGTGGAACGCTGTAGCGAGATCGTGCTGGGGATCGTCTGTGCGGTGATCGCGGATCTCCTGTTTTCTCCGCGATCGATCAAACAGGATATCGATCGTCTGATCGATAAGCTGCTGGTGGATCAATATCACCTGTTGCATCTGTGCATCCACTCTGCGGAGAAAGAAGATATCGACCGTGCATGGAATGATTTGGTGAAAAATACCAGCGCATTGAAAGGGATGCGTAGCTATCTGATGATGGAATCTTCCCGCTGGCAGCGCTGCGATCGCCGCTTACAGGCGTTACACGGGCAATCCCTCGCTATGATTACTCAGGCCTGTGAAACCTATTTGATTTTGATTAACCATCCGGATTATTTAACCGATGAATTGAAAACGCTGCTCAGTACACCCGCAGATAACTGCGGCGATATTCATAAGCAAATGAAAGTGTTGCGTCAGTATTTCGCGGGTAGTCACAGTAGCGCGGTGCCTTTGACCATCAGTAGCTGGGTTGGCGCCGCCACTCGTTATTTATTGCTGGCGAAGGGCATTCATACTAACAGCAGTATTAGCAGCGTTGAAGAAGAGCTGTTAACTACCGAGCCTGAAATAAAACACACCTCGGCGGAAGGTCATCACGCGATGATCAATGGCCTGCGCACCGGTATTGCCACCGCGATAGGCGGCCTGTTCTGGCTGTGGACCGGCTGGACATCGGGGGCGGGCTGTATGGTCATGATAGCGGTTGTGACCTCTCTGGCGATGCGCACGCCCAATCCGCGCATGGTGGCGATGGACTTTCTCATCGGTATGTTAATGGCGCTGCCGATGGGCGCGCTGTACTTCATGTTTATTCTGCCTTCGACTCAGCAAAGTCTGCTGCTGTTATGCATTAGTTTGGGGTTACTGGCATTTATTATCGGCGTGGAAGTGCAGAAACGGCGGCTGGGCTCCTTGGGGACGCTGGCGGGTACTATTAACATTTTGGTGCTCAGCAACCCAATGGAATTCAACGTTAGCCTATTTCTGGATAGCGCCCTCGGCCAGATTGTCGGCTGTTTTGTCTCTCTGATCGTGCTGTTGCTGATTCGGGATAACGCTAAAGTGCGTACCGGTAGAACTTTACTAAACCGTTTTGTGTACAGCGCGGTGGCGGCTCTGACCACTAACCAAGCCCGCCGCAGCGATAACCATTTACCAGCATTATATCAGCAGCTCAACCAATTGCTGATGATGTTCCCCGGTGATATCGCCAAGTACCGTTTGGCTCTGTTGCTGATTGTGGCTCATCAAAGGCTGAATAATACCGAGATTCCAGTCAACGCCGAGTTAAGCGCTTTCCACAAACAGATTCGCCATACCGCCGATCGGGTGATGACTTCGAAAAACGAGCAAAAGCGACGCCATTACTTTTTCCGTCTGCTACAGGAATTAAGTGATTACCAGCAAAAACTGGCAGAATATCATGCTCCTATCTCCGTGACTCAAACGGTCAAACGTCTTGCCGATATGCTGCAGAGATACCAGCACGCGCTCATTCAATAAGCGATTGGCGGCAGGGCGCCTGTTTTCCTGCTGCCATCAAGGGCTATACTCAACTCATGCTCCCCCTTTCTCGTTGCCTATTGTGGGCAGCCCTTTGCCGATCAGGAGGCCTAAAGATGTCCGCTCCAACACATCTGGATAATCCGTTACAAAAACATGAATTGTTTAAAACTGGCTACTTTGTCGGTGGAAAATGGCATCAGGCCGCAGAAACCTTTGATGTATTGAACCCAGCCACTGGTGAATTGGTGGCACAGGTGGCTAAAGCCGGTAAAAGTGAAACCGAGGCGGCGATCAAAGCGGCCCATGACGCTTTCCCTGCTTGGCGTAAAACGCCGGCCAAACAGCGAGCCGAGATTCTACAGCGTTGGTATCAGCTTATTGTCGAAAACCGTCAGTATCTGGCCGAATTAATGGTCGCAGAGCAAGGTAAACCCTTGAAAGAAGCTTTGGGTGAGGTGGATTATGCCGCCAGCTTCATTCAGTGGTTTAGCGAGCAGGCTAAGCGTGCCAACGGTGAAATTATTCCTCCGGCAAAAACCGGCGCGCGTATCTTTGCCACTCGTGAACCGGTGGGCGTAGTCGCAGCGATTACGCCGTGGAATTTTCCGTTGGCGATGCTCACGCGTAAGCTAGGGCCTGCGTTAGCCGCGGGCTGTACCGGTTTGATTAAACCAGCCAATAACACACCGCTTTCTGCTTTCGCACTGCTGGCTCTGGCAGAGAAAGCCGGTGTACCGGCCGGCGTGTTAAATGGCGTTGCTGGCGACACCCACGCCATCAGCGATGTCATTATGGCTAGCCCGGAAGTCCGTAAAATTTCCTTTACCGGTTCCACCGAGGTTGGCAAAACCCTCATGCGCAACGCCGCAGAAACCATGAAGAAAATCTCGATGGAATTAGGGGGAAATGCGCCTTATATCGTCTTTGACGATGCCGATCTGGATGCGGCAGTTGCCGGAGCTATGGCTTGCAAATTCCGCAATGCTGGTCAGGTTTGCGTCTGCGTCAATCGATTCTATATCCAGGATGGTATTTACGAACAGTTTGTCACCCGTTTGGCTGCCGAAGTGAAAAAACTAAAAGTCGGCAACGGGATGGATGAAGGGGTCAACCTAGGGCCGCTAATCAACTCTGCTGGCGTGAAAAAAGTTGAAGATCACGTTAAGGACGCATTGGCGAAAGGCGGGCGCCTGCTGACGGGCGGCGAACGTCATGCATTGGGTGGCAACTTCTTCCAGCCCACGGTCATTGCCGATGCTACCGAAGAGATGAAAGTCGCCAGTGAGGAAACTTTTGGCCCGCTGGCAGCCTGCTTCCGCTTCAAAACCGAAGCAGAAGTGATTGAGCGTGCCAATAACACACCTTTCGGTCTGGCGGCTTACTTCTATACTCAAAATCTGAAAAGGGTATTCCGCGTGTCTGAGTCGCTGGAAAGCGGCATGATCGGCATTAACGATAGTTCGGTTTCTACTGAATTAGCGCCTTTTGGCGGCGTGAAGGAATCTGGTTTGGGTCGTGAAGGTTCGGTGCTGGGTTTGGATGAATTTATGGAAGTGAAAACCCTACACTTAGGTAATTTATAGTCAATAAATCAACGGAGAAGCGCTGGCGTTCATCGACGTCAGCCATCTTTTTTAGCCGAGCAAATTGATTAGGAAAATCATGAACAAACGTCTGGTGGGAATTCTGGCGGCGGCGGGGGTATTAATTGTCGCGATCATCCAGGGAAACGATCGGGGAACAGCGCCGGCCGCTGTGCCGACGTCAAGGCCGGTGGTTGCGCAGGCCAATAGCCAGGGGCAGATTCCTCGTCATCAGCAGAGTAATAAAGTCAGCCAAACTGAATCTATCGACCAACTGACCCAGCATGAGAAAGTGGTGAAATACCTAAAACAAAACAATAGATTGCCGGGTTTTTATATCACGAAAAAGCAGGCGCGTGAGCAAGGCTGGAACCCGAAAGACGGTAATTTATGTCAGGTGCTGCCGGGGAAAGCTATCGGCGGCGATCGTTTTTCAAACCGTGAAGGTTCGTTACCCAAGGCTAATAATCGGATATGGCGTGAAGCGGACGTCAACTATCAGTGTGGTCATCGGGGAACGGATCGGCTGCTCTATTCCAATGATGGCCTGATTTATCTGACTCAGGATCATTATAAGAATTTTGTTCGGATGGAGTGAAAAAATGGTGAAAGTGACGTTTGATTTTGACCATATCGCGGATCTTCCCGCATTTTATCATGACTTTTCGCAGAAGTTTTGTTTGGGCGAAGATTTCGGCGCCAATCTGGATGCATTGTGGGATACGGTAACCGGAGCCATCAGTTTACCGGTGGAAATTGAGTTTATTCATCTCAATCACCGCCGGAAACGGCGTTTTGGCGCGATTATTCTACTGTTCGAAGAGGCGGAAGAAGAATTGTCTGGCAGTTTACGCTTTAATATTCGTTAGTCGGAACCGGGGTCTGTGGCAGACTCCCGGCTCCGTCTGATCATAGCTGCTTCTCGGAAAGTTCACGCAAATACTGGAAGATTTGACGGAATGCTTTTGGCGGCTTGTTGGCTGCCTTTTCTTTCTGGGCATTACGGATCAAACTACGCAGTTGTTGGCGATCGGCATCCGGATACAGATCTAACACGGTAGGTACGGCGTCATCGCCTTCCGCTACCAAACGGTCGCGCAGCACTTCCAGTTTATGGAACAGTGAAACCTGCTGGTTATGGCGGTTTTTCAGCTTATCCAATGCGATCTGAATGGGTTCAACATCGCGAGCGCGCAGCATTTTACCGATCAATTGGATCTGGCGGCGGCGGCCTTCTTTTTTGATCTTTTGCGCCAGTTCAATGGCGGCCAGCAGATCTTCGTCCAGAGGGATTTTTTCCAGCGCGTTTTTGCCCAGCTCTACCAGCTCGGTGCCCAGATCTTTCAGCGCTTCGGCATCGCGTTTAATTTCACTTTTACTGACCCAGATAATCTCATCATCATCTTCATTTTTATCTTCTGGGACTTCGTCTAGCCAGTCTTCGGGCTGTTTGTTCATGGTGTCATTCCTTAAAAAGAGGCTAATCCTATCAGGTTGTAGGATTCTATATCCAGTAGCTATAGGCAGAACTACAGGATTTCAATCACTTAACGTATCACTAGGCGTCTAAAAACATCCTAAAACGTCCCAAAACATCACAAGTGTGGACAGTTTGTGGACATTCCACTTAACGGATTTAGCGCAATTGCATCCTGCAAATAATCAGGTGCAAAGTGGGCGTAAGTCATAGTTTGTTGAATGTTTGCATGTCCAAGTATTCGCTGGAGAGCAATGATATTTCCTCCCTTCATCATAAAATGGGTGGCAAATGTATGCCGTAAAGCATGGATTGCTTACCCTTTGGGAAGGTCGGGTGTGGCTTCTCGAATCAATTTATAGAACGTCAGATAATGGGTTTTAAACAGCGGCCCGCTTTCTTTGGTTTTCACCTCGTTGGCGGACTCCTAGGAAATTGGCACCGAGCGCTTTTTACCATTCTTTGTTTCAACAAACCTAACTCGATTATGAATGATATTTTCAGCTTTGAGGTTTTTGGCCTCACCTCATCCCGCGCTTGTAGCCAGGTGGAGTCGGGCAATACGCATTGCATCACCTGGGCCATATCCAACAATCTGGCGATCTCGTCTTCAGATAAGTAAGACATTTCAGTCTGTTGCGTTTTAAGATGAGCTAAGGCGCTTATCGGATGTTCACCGAAAAATTCCTCAACCTCGATCATCACACTGAATACCCCGCTAAGTACAGCAAGATCGTGATTAATTGTTGAAGCTTTTATGCCATTTCCTAGCTGTTTAACCCGATAATCCATCAACAGACGGTTATTAATCTGATAAATCATCGGATCATCCCTATTTTTACAACTGCACTCAAATGCATTTAGCCTTTTGTTGCCATGTTAGGGTTGCGCCCGTGGTAATCCCACCACATCGAAGTCAACTCATTCAGACGGCGCTTATCTGTCGGTTTACTCAATCATTCTTGATTGTGGAAATTAGCGATCATGTAACGTTCAAACATCACAGCATCACTTTTCCGGTCAAATCTACGCGGATGCGCTTTCCATCGCGAGGATACGATAACGACAGTAAGCGCCCGCAAACGCGCCCTGCGTCTGCGAGATAAATAGGCTGGTATCACTAGGGTTTCCATGCGGTTAGACGCAGGAACTGGCTATGCTGCTTGAAGGATGCGAACAGCGACGCATTGCTCGCCAACCTTACGACATTACCGAATATCTGACCGACCTGATCCGCTAGGACAATAAGCGATTGCACAAGTAACAGACCGAACTGAAGAAAAGTAGCTATAAACGCTGCGGTGATACCTTGCCGAGCGAAAAAACGGGTGTTGTCTACAAGAGGATTTCGGAGTGCCATCAGACGATGGGGCATAAGAAACTGATGTTGGATACGCTCAATGGAACTGACGGATAACGATATAAAATAAATCAATATGTATCATGTCGTTAAATGTATTCTCCGTTAGCTTTAGCTAGCGGTATCTTGCAGTAGGACTCGACTAAATCTGATAGTCGGCTTAGAGCGAAAAGTGGGCGTCCGCATTGGCTAACAGACGCCCGAATGTGTTGATAAAGATATCCAGTGGGCTAATTACTTAACCCGTTTACCCGCTTTATCTACCACTTTTTCGCCATCCTCTTTTGCAAAAGAGCCTTTCTGGCCGTCTGGTAGAATATCCAAAACAGTTTCTGAGGGACGACAAAGGCGCGTACCAATCGGCGTCACCACCACTGGTCGATTAATCAGGATCGGATGCTGAAGCATAAAATCTATCAGCTGCTCATCGGTAAACGTGTCCTCAGCAAGACCCAGTTGCTCATAAGGTTCAACGTTCTTGCGCAGCAATGCGCGCACCGTAATTCCCATATCTGAAATAAGCTTAATCAGCACATCGCGGGTCGGTGGCGTATCAAGATAAAAAATAATAGTCGGTTCGTTACCGCTGTTACGGATCAGCTCCAGCGTGTTACGTGAGGTGCCGCAGGCAGGGTTATGATAGATGGTAATGTTGCTCATATCAGTATCTCATTACAAAGTTACAGAGAGCCGCCACACCAGCGCGGCCAGAGTGACAAACAGCACGGGCAGGGTCATGATAACGCCGGTGCGGAAATAATATCCCCAAGTGATGGTCATATTTTTCTGTGTCAGCACATGCAGCCATAGTAGGGTAGCCAGACTGCCTATCGGGGTAATCTTTGGACCTAAATCGCAGCCAATCACGTTGGCATAAATCATCGCCTCTTTGATGACGCCGCTCGCTGTACTCCCGTCAATTGACAGCGCGCCGATCAGTACCGTCGGCATATTGTTCATCACAGACGACAGAAACGCCGTCAAGAAGCCGGTACCGAACGTTGCAGCCCATAGCCCCTTATCTGCCAGAAAATTCAGTACGCCAGACAGATAATCTGTGAGGCCAGCATTGCGCAGGCCATAGACCACGAGGTACATGCCCAGCGAGAAAATAACGATCTGCCAGGGCGCACCGCGCAGCACTTTCCCGGTGTTAATGGCATGGCCTCTTTTCGCTACAATAAACAGCACTGCTGCGCCCACAGCTGCTATCGCGCTGACGGGGATCCCCAATGGCTCCAGTGCAAAGAACCCAACCAGAAGAAACAGCAGAACAACCCAGCCTGCCCTGAACGTTGCCGGATCCTTAATAGCACTGGCAGGTATCTTCAGCAGTGAAACGTCATATGTCGCCGGGATGTCTCTGCGGAAGAATAAATGAAGCATGACCAGTGTGGCTGCAATGGCTGCCAGATTCACGGGAACCATCACGGAGGCGTACTGCGTAAAACTCAGACCGAAGAAATCCGCCGAGACAATATTCACTAGGTTAGAGACAATCAGAGGGAGACTGGCGGTATCCGCGATAAATCCCGCCGCCATGACAAAGGCCAGCGTCGTGCCTTGGCTGAACCCCAGTGCGAGTAGCATTGCAATCACAATTGGTGTCAGGATCAGCGCAGCACCGTCGTTGGCAAACAGCGCAGCAACAGTGGCACCGAGCAGTACTATCCAGGTAAACAACAGGCGGCCACGTCCCTTACCCCATCGGGCGACATACAACGCAGCCCATTCGAAGAAACCGGACTCATCGAGCAGTAGGCTGATGATGATCACCGCAATAAATGCCGCTGTCGCATTCCAGACGATATTCCAGACAACAGGGATATCATCGATTTGAATGACCCCCATTCCCAGCGCCAGCACGGCTCCGATACTTGCACTCCAGCCGATGCTGAGGCCTCTTGGTTGCCAGATGACCAGGATCAGCGTCAGTAAAAAGATACTCCCTGCCAGAAGCATTTTAGACTCCTTTATATATGTTTTTGTGTATGTGATTGGTTATCTCAGCAAGAGGTGCAGGCTGATTTTGCCAGCCATTTCCGCACTTCCTCCCGCAGACATTGCCAAGACGTTGTGATCGTTTCAGCGGCCCAGGCCGGTATGTGGGGGGACAGGCGGTAGTGGATCCATTTGCCTTCCCGACGGTCAATAACAAGCTCAGCTTCACGCAGTATAGCCATGTGGCGCGAAATTTTAGGCTGTGATTCGGTAGTGGCCGCGCAGATATCGCAGACGCACAGCTCGCCCGACTCCCGGAGAAGCATGACAATGGCAAGGCGGGTTTCATCCGACAGGATCTTAAAAAGTTGAACCGGCTGTAGCATTCTTGACTCCATTCCCATTAGAATACATATATGGTAAATCATATTTATAAGATTTGACATCACCAGGACATTCTGGAGGAGAAAAGAATGGAACAATTGCCTGCCCTGAACGCAGATTGCTTTGATCAGCAAATCGCTGAGCGCCTACAGTTACAGGAGCCGCCACGGATCCTGATTCTGTATGGCTCGGTAAGAGAGCGTTCCTACAGCCGTTTTGCGGCAGAAGAAGCGGGTCGCCTGCTGACGATGATGGGGGCGACGGTCAGACTGTTTAATCCCTCAGGTTTGCCGCTGCCAGATGATGCCCCAGATACGCATCCGAAAGTCACCGAGCTGCGCGGATTAGTCAGATGGTGTGACGGGATGGTGTGGAGCTCCCCGGAGCGGCATGGAGCAATGAGCGCGGTTATGAAAGCCCAAATTGACTGGATACCGTTAAGTGAAGGTGCGATTCGTCCTTCGCAGGGGAAAACCCTTGCAGTGATGCAGGTCTGCGGCGGTTCTCAGTCCTTCAATGCCGTGAACCAGATGCGTATACTGGGTCGCTGGATGCGAATGTTCACTATCCCAAATCAGTCCTCAGTGGCCAAAGCCTGGCAGGAATTTGATGAGAACGGACGAATGAAACCCTCTTCTTGGTATGACCGTATAGTCGATGTAGCTGAAGAGCTGTTTAAGATTACGCTGCTGCTTAAAAGGCATACCGGCTATCTTGCTGATCGCTACAGCGAACGAAAGGAAAGTCACCAAGCACTTTCATCTCGCGTCAACCAGGAGAAAATATAAAATTTTCCACCCATTAATTTCACACAGTATTTCTTCAGCAATGTCAGATGCTGGCACAAAGACGACTGTCGGATTCGAATAAAATAAAAAACTTATTCAATTTACTTTCAAAATAACCCTACACAAAAGTGCCTACAGCCAACGCGGTCAGGCGCTTTTTTATTGCCCGCAGGATCGCATCGTTCTGATGCAGGGAATAGGGGGTAATTGTAGGCTTATATTTCTCGGCGTAAGTAGTCTAGTGGATTTATTTAATATAATTTAAGCATTCTGATATTCCGCACGCTTCATTATTTATATATTTTTGGTTTTTTCATCAAAAAATGTTTTCTTAATAAGTTATTTAATTAGTAATGAATAACTTATTTTTATGGAGTGGCTCTGGAAAAACAAATGACCTTGTCCTAAGGTTTTAGCGTTAGAGTTTTAATCTAACATATAGTCGCATTCATCTAAAAAAAGGACATGCTCATGGATCTTAACCAAACCGCACTGAATATTAATAGCTCCAATAAGTCTCAGTCTTCTCAGGCAATCATTATTCAAGGCTACTGTAATAGCGTGCTGGAACAACCTGAAGTTGATTTTTCCTATGACACGTCGCTCAATGATTATCAACAAAAAATAAATACCTCACTCGGCACTGCACAAACTCACGCTAGTTATTATCTGAATACGATACAGAAGCAGATAATAAGTAATTTATCTAATATTGGAAATTATTATGCACTCCATCAAGCTGTTCCGGAAAGTGTCCCTGAAAACGCAACTTCTCAAGATTGGATCACAGTCATTCAGGCATTATTGACCACGTCGCAAAAATATGAGTCAGAGTGTAATAATACATCTTCTCTACTTAGCACCTTATCTGAAGAATTGAGCCGTGATACTGGGAATTTCGATCAGATTGTAACTGAATTGAATGCGGCACTGAATGGAAATAATGGTGTACTCGATAGTAATCGTAAGCAAATAGCCTCACTCGATACCAAAATAGCGGGAGAAGAGGCAGGGATAGTACTGAGTTTTGTCGGCTTAATTGGTGGGATAATATCTATTTTCATTGGCGCATTAGCAGATGTTGTTACAGGTGGCGCTGCGACAGGTATGGTGGTTGGGGGGGCTATAACAGTATGCACATCGGCTGCTGGTGAGGGGGCTTCACTTGCTGAATTAGTTGGAGATATGAAACTAAAAGCAACCTTATTGTCAGAGGATGCGAACCTTGAAGCTGAAGTTAAACTGGCGCATGGGATTTCATCAGGATACCTATCACTCGCTAATCGGGTTAGCTTTGCAGTCACCGCAGCAGAAAGTATGTCCAACGCCTGGTCTTCTCTATCTTCGGATTTATCAACTTTAGTTAGCGATTTAGATCGCGGCATAATGAGCGCTGATGTTGTTAGAACGTTGTTCTTGAATGTGGCAGATTCGGCGATAGTAACTGTTACACAGGATGTTGATACTATAAAAAAACAAATGGATGGTATCAGTACAGTTACCGCAAGCTCTGGCCAGACTGTTTTTGATATTCTTCCAAGTTATTCTTAAATAGTAGAACCAAGTCATTAGGCTAACTAATTTAATATAAGGGGGTGTTATTAACATTTACCAGTATAAAGAAACAATTAGTGATATATCAGGTTCTCTATCTGAAAATTATAGTGGATTACCGGAACCGGCCATTGTGTACGTTAATCGCTCAATTGCAAGTGCTAACGATGCATTGAATGCGTGCACAGGTATTATATCCTCGATTCTCGGTCCTGCAGAACAGTGGGAAGATGCACTAAATATGGCATCACAAGATATTATTAACAATAATATACAGGGATGTCGTTATCAACTGTCTGGTATGCAGGTTGGTGTGTCAAATTCAATTAGCGGCATTGAATTACAATTAGGGGACATAGAAGATATATCTGAAGATGTGCAAGATATATTACTTACCCCTGTTCAGGATTATCAACCTGAGCAAGGGGATATTCCTGAAACAACAATATCAAAATTCAGGGAGGATGTTGGTGAGTTATTTGACACAATTACTGGGCTTCAAGATTTCTGCGAGGTTGTGCTGGGAGATCTTAATTCATTAAATGATACGTTGAATATAGGTGTTAATCCCTACGATTATGACTCTTATAACTCACTTACTGTAGCCAAAATGCAAGTGGATACATGTTATACAGGAATAACCACGCTAAGAATCGATGTGTTTGAAGGTTGATGATGGGGGGCATATTACAATGATGTTTGAGCATCTGATTTTTATATAGCATTTATATATATCATCAGAGTGTACTATAAATGCTGGTTCGTTCATTAATCTTCCAATTCCCAGTGCTAAGTAAAACCAACTCTTCAAGGTTTTAGATGAGTTGGTTTTTTCTCTATTATTCCTTATTCAACAACTCATAAGGCCTAAACCTTATCACCTCTTCCCCAACCCACTCATTGAGTTCACTGAGACGTTCCTATCGTCAACAATCACCGATAATTAACGGCATTACTGACTTTAGTCAGGATGATGCTTGAGTCCGGATCATGTTTCATTGCCGACAATGCGGCCATGGCGCCCACACCCGCAGTAGTCTTTATCATTCAGTTAAAACCAAAGAACGCTATTACCAATGGGCCAATATCAATTGCGGTGAAACGTTCGTCACGATGAAAGCCTTTGTGCGGTCATATTTACGCCGGGGAAAATAAACCCGGTACAACTCCCCCCGCAGTCTGATAGGCAGCGTTGATGTTTAGCTGGATTTTTTCATCTGAAATTGTGATAAGTAAAAACGTCCGCAAATACGGGCGTTTTGTCGTAATTAAAGTATGATTCTAACTAGATGTGGTCAATGTGTGGACATTGAAAGAAATAAATTCTTTTATTTCAAGTTGATAACCTGCTAAACAACCTATCATGTTATTGGCTTTCTGCGAAATTGTACGCAGATCCTGTTAGACTCAAAGCCATGGCGCTCTACATTTTATCCGTGTAAATCGTCGTATTACTACGCCGTCACGGCACTTTCCTGAACGATTATCTCATTAATTATGGCAGATCGATGAAAGTAGTCACTCAAGTTGCAGAACAGCGTAAAACGCTGGAACAAGCGGTTGCACAAGCTTTGGAATTGGCTCGCGCCAGTTCGGATGCGGCCGAAGTCGCCGTTACTAAAACTACGGGTATCAGCGTCAGCACGCGCTTTGGCGAGGTGGAAAACGTGGAGTTCAACAGCGATGGTGCGCTGGGGATTACCGTTTATCACCAGCAGCGTAAAGGCAGCGCGTCTACCACTGATTTGAATCCAGACGCAGTGGCCCGTACCGTACAGGCTGCGTTGGATATTGCTCGCTATACTTCGCCGGATCCTTATGCAGGCCCGGCAGATAAATCCTTGCTGGCGTTTGATGCGCCGGAGCTGGATCTGTTCCATCCCGCGGAGTTGGACGCCGATCGCGGCATTCAGCTGGCCGCTAGAGCCGAGCAGGCGGCATTACAGGCCGATAAGCGCATTACCAATACCGAAGGCGGTAGTTTTAACAGTCATTATGGCATCAAGGTTTTCGGAAACAGCCACGGTATGCTGAAAAGTTATTGCTCAAGTCGCCATTCGATATCCAGTAGCGTGATTGCAGAGCATGACGGTGATATGGAGCGTGATTACGCTTACAGCATCAGCCGCCGGTTAGAAGATCTCGCCAGCCCAGAATGGGTCGGCGCAGAGTGCGCTCGTCGTACTCTGTCTCGCCTGTCACCGCGTAAACTGCCTACTATGAAGGCTCCGGTATTATTTGCGGCAGAAGTCGCTACCGGCCTGTTTGGGCATTTGGTTTCTGCCATTAGCGGCGGGAATATATATCGCAAATCTACCTTTTTGCTCGATCATCTCGGCAAACAGATTTTACCTGAATGGCTGACCATCGAAGAGCATCCGCACCTACTGGGCGGTCTGGCTTCTACGCCTTTCGACAGCGAAGGGGTTCGTACCCAGCGTCGCGAAATTGTGAAAGACGGTATTCTACAAACCTACCTGCTTACCAGCTATTCGGCGCGTAAACTGGGTCTGCAAAGCACCGGTCATGCCGGTGGAATCCATAACTGGCGTATTGCAGGGCAAGGGTTGGATTTCGCCGGAATGCTTAAGAAGATGGGTAGAGGCCTGGTAGTAACGGAACTGATGGGTCAGGGCGTAAGCACCGTAACCGGTGATTATTCTCGCGGTGCCGCCGGTTTCTGGGTGGAGAACGGTGAAATTCAGTATCCGGTCAGTGAAATTACTATTGCCGGTAATCTTAAAGACATGCTGCGCAATATGGTTAGCGCAGGCAGTGATATTGAAACGCGTAGTAATATTCAGTGCGGCTCAATATTACTTCCAGAAATGAAAATTGCTGGTGAATGATCCTTTGGATTTTTTCGTTAATCACGTTTGATGAGCGCGAATCGATTCAAATATTTTGGCATAAAAATCTGTAGTGAAATGGTCGATGGCTAATGTCCTCGGCCATTTTTATGCCTCATTGCTACCTCCATCAAATTTTCAGCCTTTTACAAAAATTCTATTGCCTGTTTTCCTGCTAGCCACCTATGTTATGAGTGATACAAACTATTAACAATAATTATAAGGAACGTGAGCATGAGTCAGAAAATAAAGGTATTAGTTGCTGCCATACTGCTAAGCGCTAGCACTTTGGCAATGGCAAATGATATTCCCGAAGATATGGATACCATTGCGAGCAATTATAGTGCGGTTCTGAAAACCGATTCGCTGGAAAGCTTTAAACAAGGCCTACAGGGAATGCGCAGCGCGGCATTGGATGCGCAGAAGGGTATTCCTACTAAATTAAAGGGCAAAGCGCCAGATAGCGCAGAAGTGCAAGATTATCGCCATGGATTAACCATATTGATCGGTCAAATCGATCAATCTCTGGCTTTAGCCGATCAGGGCAAGCTGGAAGAGGCGCGAAAGGTGGCACAGGAATTCAAGGGCACTCGCGACACCTACCATAAAAAATACCGTTAAGATGCTATAGCTTGAAAGAATAAGTCAGGCTAAATAATCAGTGCGCTTAAGGAATAAAGCGTATTGAGAAGTAAGTGAATTTAACACTGGATGCATAAAAGGGTGAGAGATCGGCGATCTACCACCCTTCATCGCTAAAATGCGAAGGTATTAACGGTGATATTCACCGGCAGCTTCTGGCTGATACAGCAGTTCCAATACCTTAATGCGGGCTTCATCCCCACCCGGAAGTTTCCAGTTAATCTCATTATCAACATGTAATCCCAGTAATGCGGCGCCCAGCGGAGCCATAACCGAGATTTGTTCGCTGCTATCTTTCAGCGATGCGGGGTAGACCAGCGTGCGGATATGCTCTTCCTGATTATTCAAATCACGAAAACGTACCCGGCTATTCATGGTGACTACGTCAGCAGGTATTTCTGACGGAGGCAGAATGTCTGCGCGATCCAGCTCTTCATTCAGTGCATCGGCAATCGCTGTGTCAGCAAAAGCAGGTTGTGCCAACAACGCATCCAAACGTTCGGCGTCCAGCTCGTTAATCGTGATGGTTGGCTTGGTCATACCACTCTCCAATTCAAGTACAGAAAACATAAAAACAACACCCCCACGCCATAGGAGAGGGGGTGTTAGAAAATATCAGATTATTAGTCTGATACTAGGCGCTTCTGGCGAGAAAAGAAAGAGATCCGGATCACGAAGCTTTTCTTGCTTTATCTTTTGATAAAAAGTGATCTTGATCTCGTTATTTTTCAGAACTGCCATTTTTTATGCTGAAATAAAATAAGGTTATTTATTCTCTTACCGTGTTTTCCACATTTCATCTTCTTATAAAATAGCGGAATCATCGCAAGCATTACGATTCTTCATGATATTTGACTGTTATTTATCCGGCGCTTTTTTCTGCTTTATCGTTTATAAAAATTTATGGATACCGCTAGCTTTAAAAAATTGAGAATTCACTGGGAAGGCTTAGTGCCGCAGATTTTGCGAATTGGATCCTTATTGCTCACTTTATTTCCACTTCGAACTGGAAAAAAACAGGCTACATACTCTTTACGCTTAGGGGTAGGGTAAGGCTATAGCGTAAAGGAAAGGAATAAGATTTAACGCCCCGAACTTTTCTTTGCAGTCAGAAAATAAATCAGCACAGTACAGAGGAACGCTAGCGTGAATGATGGAGCCGTATCTGTAAATACTGAGAATAAACTCGATGTTGATGATGGCATTGAAAAAACTCAATGGTTATTGGCGGATATAATGACCATGCTGAATGCCGAGAATATTTATACCAATGATGTTCAGCAGCAGATGTTGACCTCACATATTCGGGCTATGGTGCTACGCTCTATTACTGGTGAACCACTGCCGGAAGTGGATAAGTCATTATTTGACGAAATATCAGCAGATTCAATGAGAATGGCCCAGCAGGTAGTCGATTCATTGGGGAATTTACCCATTGAGGAGGCCTATTTATTGTCAGTGCATTTTGAAGTAGCTAAAGATAATAATTCATAAATTCAGCCTTGGAGAAAACATTATGAGTCAAATTACCGTTGTAATTGGCGACCGTTTAGGTAAAGGTCAGAAAGTCGGTCAGGGTATTGAGCTGGCCGGGGCAATATCTATCGTAATCCCAGGGGTTGCCGCAGATATGAAATTGGGCGACGTGATGAATAAAGAGCAAGCTGACTTCGGTATTTCATTTTGTGGCAGCGGTGGCGCAGGTGCTATTACGGCACAAACTAAATATGGCTATAAAGCAAAATACGGAATGCGTTCTATTGAAGAGGGCGTAACGGCAATAAATGAAGGTTGTAAAGTATTGGGATTTGGTTTTATGGATAAAGAAGAGCTCGGTCAGAAACTGGTTGAAGCTTATATTAAGAAACATGGCAATCCGTAATGAAAGAACAATATACCACTCAGGTTCAGGTCAAAGGGAAAGGGGATACTAAAGCTAAGGCTTTCGCCAGCGCATTAGGTAATGTCCAGAATACGGTATTGAAGTCGACACAAAATATCTTATTACGCATTGAACCCCAGGACGTGAAGGTATTAAGCGCGGAAGAGTCGGTAAAAAAAGAGAAATTTTTGTTCTTCTTTCTTCCCCGCGAAAAGAGGACTTATACCGTAGCTTTAGATATTACCGTGAGCGTGACAATCATTAATACAGATAAGGTTGTTTTCGTCTCTAAATAAAAACGTTGGCTATAAATGAAAGGATATACTGATGTTTTTAATCATTCTTTTTAAGTCGATTATCATCGGCGGACTGGTTGGTGTCGGCGTCGGTGCCGGTGCAGCGCGAATGTTTCATGCGCCTACGGTTCAAGGCATGGGCGCATTTCGTACATTGGGTGAACTGAACTCTTGTGAAGGCGATCCGGCCTCGCATTTCTCCTTTGGTCTGGGCTTCTTCTTTAACGCATGGGCGTCTTCCGTTGCGGCGGGTGCGTTCACGCAAGATGTTGACCATCGTATTATTCCTAACTGGGGTGCAGCAGCATTGATGATTAAAAATCGCAATGTGGCCGAGACCATGCACAACCCGAAAAAAATGGCGATTGCCTGCGGAATTATTGGCGTTATCGTCGTTAGCTTCTTAAACACCACCGCTTCGGCAGTACCGGAAGCATTACAGGTTACCGCAATTAAAGTGCTGGTACCTGCGGCTAATATTCTGGTGAATACCGTGATGCCGGTTATTTTCTGGCTAGCGGCAATTGATGCCGGTCGTCGTTCCGGTTTCTGGGCCACTATTTTTGGCGGTCTGGCTCAGTTAATTATGGGGAACGCAGTTCCAGGTCTGGTTCTGGGTATTTTAATCGGTAAAGGCGTAGAAGAAAGCGGTTGGAATAAAGTCACAAAGATCATGATGGCAGTTATTGTCTTACTGTTTGTTTTGAGTGGTTTCTTCCGTGGCTTTGATATGAAATTCCTGGAGTCATTCAGTCTGGGCGTTCCAGTCTGGCTCGACAGCATTCATAACGCATTAAGCGGTAAATAACATTTCTACAGGAGCTTGATGATGGATGAACAAACCAAAGACGGTTTTTGGTATGCCGATTGGTCATTCCCGATATTTGTTGGCGTATTATCTTCCGGAGTTTTTGCTGGTACCCATATGTATTATCTCTATGGGATTGGCGCATTTAACGAAGTGGCTTTTGTTTCCATGTTGCGAGCAGGTATGGATACCGGCGTTTATGGTGCAGTAGCGGCGTTCGGTGCTAGCTTTTTATTTGCACGCATTATTGAAGGCTCATTGGTTGGTATTCTGGATATTGGTGGGGCGATTCAAACCGGCGTCGGTTTGGGGGTTCCAGCATTATTGCTCGGCGCTGGGTTTGTTTTCCCTGTAGCCAATTTTGCAGCTTCACTGGTTACTGGATTAGTTATTGGTATCGCTATCGGTTATCTAATTATTCTGGCTAGAAAATTCACTATTAATCAGAGTGATTCTACTTACGGTGCGGATGTCATGATGGGCGCAGGTAATTCATCCGGCCGTTTTCTTGGACCCTTGATTATTCTGTCTGCGATGGCAGCTTCTATTCCTATCGGTATAGGTTCTTTGGCTGGCGCGTTATTGTTCTATTTATGGAACAAGCCTATCACTGGCGGTGCAATTTTAGGCGCGATGATTTTAGGTTCTCTATTCCCGGTCGCTATTTCTTGATATTACGGGGCGAAATTAGATGTTCAATTTTTCCCCATCATCATTTAGCCACTCACATCTTGTTACCCGGATATTTAACGGAGAATAAAGATAATGCATGACTTTATTATCAAACGGGCAAGGTTGGTTGAAGGGCATCAGGTCGATATCGTCATTGATGACGGCAAGATTACTTCGGTTTCACTATGTAATGAAAATCCTATCGACTCTCTTTCTGCCAAGGCAGCCATAGATTTAGCGGGGCAGTATTTTGTCAGCGCAGGCTGGATTGATTCACACGTTCACTGCTACCCAGCTTCGCCAATTTATCATGATGATGCGGATCTAATTGGTGTGGCCAGCGGCGTGACTACGGTTATTGACGCGGGGAGTACCGGGGCCAATGACGTGGATGATTTTTATACCTTGACGCGAGCGGCGAAAACACAGGTTTACGCGTTTTTAAATATTGCTAAAACCGGCATCGTGACGCAAAACGAATTAGCCGATATGGAGCAAATCGATAAATCCAGCGTCAGTGATGCTATCGCTCGAAACCCCGACTTTATTATTGGGATTAAGGCTCGGATGAGCAGTAGCGTCGTAGGGAAAAACGGCATTAAGCCTTTGGTTCGAGCTAAAGAAATCCAGCAGGAAAATAACCAATTACCTTTGATGGTACATATTGGCAATAACCCGCCGGATCTAGATGAAATTGCCGATTTGCTGACCCAAGGGGACATTATTACCCACTGCTATAACGGTAAACCCAACCGTATTTTGACTCCGTCCGGTACGCTGCGGGAGTCTATTCAACGAGCATTAAAACGTGGTGTGTTATTGGATGTCGGTCACGGCAGCGCCAGTTTTAGTTTCGACGTTGCTGAGCAGGCGATTAAACAGGGAATTTACCCTCACACCATCAGTTCTGATATTTACTGCCGCAACCGTATTACCGGGCCGGTACACAGCCTGGCAACGGTGATGTCTAAATTCTTTACCATTGGTCTTAACCTCGAACAAGTTATTCGCTGCGTAACAGAAAATGCCGCGCAGGCATTACGTTTAACCGGTAAAGGGGTATTAGCCGCAGGCTTTGATGCCGATTTGACTATATTCGAAGTGAAACAACAGCCTCAGGTATTTGTCGATTCAGAAGGTAAATCCGTAACCGGAGAGAAATATTTGCTGCCATTGGCTGCTGTTGTCGCCGGTGACTTGGTGTTAACTGACGAAGGGAAATCTCACGATGTCTTCGATCTATGAAAAGTACCAACTAAAAAGCGTGATTAATGCATCCGGTCGGATGACGATCTTGGGCGTTTCCACGCCGCGGCAGGACGTGGTTGAAGCCGTTGAATTCGGACTAAACCACTTCTTCGAAGTTAAAGATCTGGTGAATAAAACGGGTGCTTATATTGCCGAACTGCTGAATGTGGAAAGTGCGGTGGTCGTTTCCTGCGCTTCTGCGGGTATTGCGCAGTCAATAGCTGCCGTTATCGTGAAAGATAACGCCAATTTATTGGTTAATCTGCACGCTGCGGCGCTGCAAATTCCCCATGAGATCGTGTTGCCGAAAGGGCACAACGTTAATTTCGGCGCGCCGGTGGATACGATGGTGGCCCTCGGTGGCGGTAAAGTGGTGGAAGCGGGCTATGCCAATGAATGCTCTGCCGATCAGCTTGAAGCGGCGATCACGCCGAATACTGCGGCGATTTTGTATATAAAATCCCACCATTGCGTACAAAAAAGCATTTTGTCAGTTGAGCAGGCGGTTGTGGTCGCGCGTAAGCACCAATTGCCACTGATTGTGGACGCGGCCGCCGAAGAAGATCTGGCCTGCTACTATCAGATGGGCGCTGATTTAGTGATTTATAGTGGTGCGAAGGCGATTGAGGGGCCAACCAGCGGGTTAGTCTTGGGCAAAAAGACCTACGTAGATTGGGTTAAGCTACAGTCGAATGGTATTGGTCGGGCGATGAAAGTGGGTAAGGAAAGCATTATTGGCCTGACTCAGGCTATCGAGAGCTATATTCAACTAGAGCAGACCACCGGCCAGCAAATGGTTGAAAAAATGACGCCATTTATCAGTCAGTTGAATGCTTTGCCCGGTATCTCCGCAAAAGTAGTATGGGATAGTGCCGGTCGGGATATTGCCCGAACCGAAATCAGCTTCGACGAAGTAAAAATTGGGCGTTCAACGCCAGAACTGGTCGCCGCTTTGATGGGGGGCTTTCCGGCAATTTATTTCCGCGCGTACAAAGCAAATGAAGGCAAAATTGAGGTGGATGTGCGCAGTGTCACGCCAGCGCAGCTTGAAGTCATTTCTACCTGTATTCAACGCTTAATTCAGGGAGCTTAACCGATGAAATTGACCCCAAATTATTACCGAAATCGAGTTTGCCTCAATGTGCTAGCGGGTTCAAAATCCAACGCGCAAGCTATCTGGCAGGCGGCTGAAGGTCATGTTTTGGTTGGTGTTTTATCCAAAAACTATCCGGACGTTGAAAGTGCGGTCAGCGATATGCGCGAATACGCTGAACGGATAGACAATGCGCTGTCAGTGGGGCTTGGAGCAGGGGACCCAAATCAATCCGCTATGGTGAGTTTAATTGCTCAACAGGTGCAGCCCCAGCATGTTAATCAGGTATTTACCGGCGTAGGCCCAAGCCGGGCGCTGCTTGGTCAGTCGGAAACCATAGTGAATGGATTGATTTCACCGACTGGAAAAGTGGGTTACGTGAAGATATCTACTGGCCCACTGAGCGCCGCTGCGCCGGATGGGATTGTTCCGGTAGAAACCGCCATCGCCATGTTGAAAGATATGGGCGGCAGCTCGATTAAGTTTTTCCCGATGGATGGGTTAAAACACATTGAGGAATACCGTTGTGTGGCTGAGGCTTGTGCCAAACATGATTTTTGGCTGGAGCCGACGGGCGGCATCGATCTGGAGAATTTCGAGACAATTTTACAGATTGCCCTCGATGCCGGAGTCAGCAAGATTATTCCTCATATCTATAGCTCAATTATCGATAGCGAAACGGGTGATACACGCCCGCAGGACGTGATCACCTTGCTGAACATAGTAAAAAGAATCGTGGCATAAGCTGCCAGAAGGGGCATCGTTGAGATGCCTCATTCTTTATCGGGTGTGGTGTAGGCTGTTTTTACCTGTAAATCTGGATGTTAGGTCAGATAGACCCATACCTTGGTCGCGTCATAGTGATAAGGAAAAAATATGCGTAACAGGCCATTCCTCTCTGAAAAATACTCTGCATCTCATGTCATACCGCCGCGTTTGCTCGCGGTTGGCCTTTCTTTGGTTCTATTGGCAGGATTTCATCCATCTTCTTATGGGGCAGAAAAATCTGGCGGAGCGGAAAATTTGAAGCAATTTGCGTATGTCGGCACTTATAACCCGAACGGCGAAGGCGTTTATCGACTACAACTCGATCCTGCATCCGGTGAATTAAAGAATAAAACTCTGGTTAGTGAACTGGCGAATCCGGCTCAGTTAGTGGCGGACCGTCAGGGGAAGACGTTGTATGTCGCCAGTGAGGTATCTGATTACAACGGTGGTCAACACGGTTCAATCGTAGCCTATCGTATCGATCCGCAAGATGGCGGCTTAACTTTGTTAAATCAGGTTGATGCACAGGGTGCGGGGCCGGTGTATTTGTCTTTGACCCCTTCGGGCAGTCATTTATTTGTGGCGAACTATGTTAGCGGTTCTGTGGCGGTTTTTCCGTTGGCTGCGGATGGAAAAATAGAGGCAGTCAGCTCTGTGCATCAGGATGAAGGCCCTGCGGGAGCGGCTAAACCGGTGGCTGCGGTTGAAGGTAGTTTTGCCGCCAGCGATCATAACGGCCCTCATGCTCATATGATCGCCAGCGATCCCAGCGGAAAGTTTGTTTTTTCTACCGATCTGGGTCTGGATCGGATCTATCAATGGCATTTTGATCCGACCACGGGTGCATTAACACCGAATGAACCGCCCTATATCAGTGCATCTTCTGCGGGGGCTGGCCCACGTCATTTTGTTTTCCACCCGAATGGAAAAGTATTATTTCTGATTAATGAGGAAGCCTCTACGCTGACCAGTTACCGCTTGGATACTCAGAAAGGGACGTTGGAACAAGTAGTTAGTGTGTCTTCGCTACCAAAAGAGTTTCGTGGAACCAATTTTGCCGCGGGTTTAACACTGTCAAAAGATGGGCGTTTTCTCTATGTGGCAAACCGTTTGCATAACAGCATTGGTCTGTTTGCAGTAAATGGCGAGGGGGATCTCAAAGCCATTGAGGAGGTATGGACGCGTGGTGATTACCCGCGTACGTTGGTTTTAGATCCAAGTGGTCACTACCTGTACGCAATGAATCAACGTAGCGATAACATAACCCGGTTCAAGGTGGATCAAAGCAGTGGAGAATTGAGCTTTATTCCGGGTTACATTCCAGTGGGTAGTCCATCGCAAATGATATTTACGCCATTGGAAAAAGAGTAGCACTGGCAGGCTGTTCCTCCCGGCAGGAGCAGCCTGTATCCGGCAGAAATGCCATAAATCAGCGGAGAGGCGCAGTGAGATTTCCTTATCAACGTTTGGCTTATATGTTCGATGCGCTGCAATCTGAAACTCTGCCACAGGATGAGCTGGCCAAGCGCTTTGCCGTTTCGACCCGAACGGTACGAGCTGATATTACTGCGCTGAACGATATTCTTGAGCACTATGGTGCGCGCTTTATTCATAATCGGGGATTTGGTTATCGATTAATGATCGATGATGCCGAACGCTTTCAGGTATTACAGCAGCAAACGCCTAAGACGAACCTGACGCCGCGTACCGCCGCCGAGCGGGTTCAGTATTTGCTTATTCGTTTTCTGACCTCAGCCTTTTCACTCAAGCTGGAAGATTTGGCTGATGAATGGTTTGTAAGCCGTGGTACGTTGCAAAGTGATATGGCTGAGGTGAGAGAGCGTCTGGGAAGTTACCATCTGACCATAGAGGCCAAGCCTCGCTATGGTATGAAGCTGTTTGGCACCGAGCTAGCCATTCGTTCCTGCCTGACCGATTTACTGTTTCAGCTACATGTACAGGACAGCGACAACTCACTGTTAAAAAACGTTTTTCTTAGCGATGCGGCGATGCCGGCGCTGACCGACTTATTGCACCAATTATTGTCTCAATACGCCGTGCGATTGTCTGATGAAGGTGAGCAGTACCTGATTTTTTACTGTGCGGTAGCGGTGAAACGTATCGCTGAAGGCTATCCGCTATCTGATTTTGATGCTGAAGATGTAGATGAAGCGGTAAAACTGGCTTCTGGACGTTTGGCCAATGAGTTACAGCTATTGGCTGGCAAAGAGATCTCAGCGGCAGAAGAGGCTTATCTTCGGGTGAATATTGCCGCCCGGCGGATGGAAATCAGCGAGCCTAGTACCAGCCAGCCCAGCGAAATAAACGCGGACGATGAAGAAACTCTGGTGGATTACATCCTTTCGTATATTAACTCTCACTATAACTATAATTTGCAGGATGATAAGCAATTACGCATCGATTTACTGACCCATATTAAGACGATGATTACGCGGGTTAAATATCAAATCACTATCCCTAATCCGCTGTTATCTAATATCAAACAGCATTACCCAATGGCCTATGATGTGACGCTGGCGGCGGTTTCCAGTTGGGGGAAATATTCCCCTTACAGCCTGAGTGAAAATGAAATTGGCTATTTAGTGCTGCATATTGGGGTGGGGTTAGAGCGGCATTATAATATTGGTTATGAACGCCATCCGCAGGTCATGCTGGTGTGTGATACCGGAAATTCGACGATTCGTATGATTCAGGCGCAAATTTCCCGAAAGTATCCTCAAATCGTGGTAACCAGGACGATTTCTCTACGGGAATACGAAAATATAGCGACTATCGCCGAAGATTTTATTATCTCCAATGCGCGTTTAACGGAAAAAAATAAGCCGGTAGTGGTGATGTCGCCTTTTCCAACGGAATACCAGCTAGAGCAACTGGGAAAACTGGTTTTAGTCGATCGTACCCGGCCTTATATGTTGGAAAAGTTCTTTGATGAAAACCATTTTGTGTTGGTTAATGAACCGCTGACTCAGGCGCAATTGTTCAGCAAAGTTTGCCAGCAGCTGGAGCTTGAAGGTTTCGTCGATGCGGATTTTTACCCTTCGGTAGTCGAGCGGGAAGCTATCGTTTCCACCATGCTGGGGGAAGGAATCGCTTTACCTCATTCCCTCGGCCTGTTGGCTAAAAAGACCGTGGTGGTCACGCTTCTGGCTCCGCAAGGAGTTGCATGGGGAGAAGGGGAAACGGCCTACGTTATTTTCCTGCTGGCTATCAGTAAAAGTGATTATGAAGAAGCGATGGCTATCTACGATCTGTTTGTTACCTTTGTTCGTGAACGCTCAATGAGCCGTCTGCTCAGTAGCCAGAACTTTGAAAGTTTTAAAGGCATTGCGATCGATTGTTTAGGGCGCATCTAATTCCGAAAATAAGAGAGCGTAGCCATTTCTTAATATCATGTTGCCATGATAGATGCAGGAGGATATTAAACCTCCTGCTATCTGTTTGGGATATTGGCTATCTGTCCGTTATTGCCAGCCGTAGCGGCGGACAAACCAGCCTTTGACTAACTGCGTTGTTACCATATAACCGGTCAAAATCACAATCAGCCATGGGAAATAGCTGAGCGGCAGTGCCTGCAACTGTAGGAAACCAGCCAGCGGCGAGAAGGTTAAACCGATACCCACCACGACAACGGCCAGCGTCATTAAGCACAGAGGCCATGAAGCGCGACTTTGAATAAACGGGATTTTTTTGGTGCGAATCATGTGCACAATCAGCGTTTGGGACAACAGGCCTTCTACAAACCAACCGGACTGGAATAGCGTCTGCATTTCTGGCGTGTTGGCCTTAAATACCCACCACATCAGAGAAAAAGTCAGCACATCGAAGATCGAACTTATCGGGCCAAAGAACACCATGAAACGCCCTAAATCGCCGGCGTTCCAGCGTTGTGGTTTGGTCAACTGATCTTCATCGACGTTATCAAATGGAATCGCAATTTGCGAAATATCATACATCAGGTTTTGCACCAGCAGATGCAGCGGCAACATCGGTAGGAAAGGTAAAAAGGCGCTGGCAATCAGCACGCTGAACACGTTACCGAAGTTGGAACTTGCAGTCATTTTGATGTATTTCAGCATATTGGCAAAGGTGCGGCGGCCTTCAATAACCCCTTGCTCCAATACCATTAGGCTTTTTTCCAACAAGATAATATCCGCCGCTTCTTTGGCGATATCTACCGCAGAATCCACGGAAATTCCGATGTCAGCGGCCCGTAAAGCTGGCGCATCATTGATACCATCGCCCATAAAGCCAACGACATGGCCTGCATTACGGAGAGTTTGCACAATACGTTCTTTGTGTAGCGGTGTCAGCTTGGCAAAGACCGTAGTCGCGTGGGCGGCGGCGGTCAGTTCCTCGTCGCTCATTTGCTCAATGTCGCTGCCGCGCAGTACTTGATTGACGGAAAGCCCGACTTCTTTACAGACTTTTCGCGCTACCAGCTCGTTATCACCGGTAAGGATTTTGACGGTCACGCCGTTTTGTTTCAGCGCCCGTAGAGCGGGTTCCGTGCTTTCTTTCGGTGGATCGAGGAAGGCAATGTAACCCTCCAGAATCAGATCGGACTCATCGGCTACGCCATAGTCCTGATGATTTGCCGGTAAGATTTTATTGGCAACGGCGACAACTCGCAGCCCTTGCTGATTTAACTTATCGGTAATGCGGCGAATACGAGTCAGCAGCATTTCAGTCAAAGGAATAACTTCATTACCCTGACGAACATGGCTACAAATGCTGAGCATTTCTTCCAGCGCACCTTTGCAAATCAGTTCGTGATAATCGGCTTGAATGGTCACTACCACCGACATGCGGCGGCGTTCAAAATCAAAGGGAATTTCGTCTACTTTACGGTAATCGAGCAGCGCTTTGGTGGTGCTCGATTCCGCCATTGCACTAAGAACTGCGACGTCCAGTAGGTTTTTCAGACCGGTCTGGTGATAGCTATTCAACCAGGCATAATGCAGTACGCGTTCGCTGTTGGCACCAAAGACGTCAGTATGGCTTTCCAGCACGATTTTATCCTGCGTTAGCGTGCCAGTTTTATCGGTACACAGAATATCCATCGCGCCAAAGTTTTGAATCGCATCCAAACGTTTCACTATGACCTTTTGCTGCGACAATTTCACCGCACCTCTAGCCAGAGTAGAGGTCACGATCATTGGCAGCATTTCTGGCGTTAAACCCACGGCTACTGAAAGGGCAAAGAGTGCCGCTTCCCACCAGTCGCCTTTGGTGAACCCATTGATCAGTAAAACAATTGGCGTCATCACCAGCATAAAACGAATGAGCAGCCAACTGACTTTACTGATACCGCTTTGAAAGGCATTTGGCTGCTCATCCTGATGAGTGACACGTTCGGCCAACTGACCGAAATAGGTCTGATTACCGGTGCCGATAACGATAGCCAGTGCCGATCCGCTGACCACATTGGTCCCCATAAAGCACAGGGTATCTCGTTCTAATGGGTTAGATTCATCGGGATAACGGCTGGTAGCGGTTTTTTCTACCGGCAAGGATTCGCCTGTCAGCGCAGCCTGGCTGATAAAAAGATCTTTGGCGAGCAAAATGCGCAGATCCGCCGGGATCATATCTCCCGCGGAGAGTTTGATCATATCACCAGTAACTAATTGAGAAATAGGGATTTCCCGATGCTCGCTTTTCCCAGTATGGGCATCACTGCGAATCACCGTAGCGGTATTGCTAACCATGGCTTTCAAGGCGTCGGCGGCCTGATTAGAGCGGGCTTCCTGAATAAAATGCATCAGAGTGGAGATCAGCACCATAGCGCCAATGACCAGTGCAGCAGTCAGATCTTCGGTAGCGTAGGAAATCAGCGCTAGCAGCGTTAACAGCAGATTAAAAGGATTGCGATAACAGTGCCACAGGTGTAACCACCAAGGCACAGCTTGTTGATTTTCAATAGTATTATCACCAAGGCGTTGGCGAATGGCGTTGGCTTCCGGCTCTGTCAGTCCTTCCGGATGACTGCTAAAACGGTCATAGAGCTGTTGCGGTGTTTCATTGGCACAGTGCAGGCGTTGTTGCGCCAGTTCTGCGGGGAGTTCTTTGGCCACACCTTTTTGCGGTAAACCATCCAGCATCGCTTCGCGGCGGATAAGACGGCGTGGCAGACTGCGGCTCAATGCGTTAAGCATTTGCCGGGCGAGGTTTTTCACTTTCATCATGCTGAACCTGATTACATCCACGACAAAACTGCCGTGGTAATGGCAAAAGTATTGCTAAGCAGGAACGAGCAAATCTATGACACGTTACTGCCTACCAGATTGTTTTCTGGTAAGGCAGCAGCGAAAACGGAGCATTACCTTACCAGAGCCACCCGTAGGGGGGCCGATTGGGGAACGGGGTCCACTGGGTAATTAACCTCCGGCAAGACAAAAGACAGGGTAGGCGCTACGCGACATCCACCCGGTAACAAAAACCTTTACAAAATCACGCAGTGTAAAGGTAGGAAATCTGTGTATCTAACGGCATGATACCTTTCACTTTTTGATCCATAGCGCTGTTAGCTATTTATACTCAACCCATCGATTTAATGGGCTAAGCTTTCAAGGGTTCCCACTATTGGGGCCTGAGTGTGGCTCAAAATTTATTGGGTATATCATGAGTAATACTTTTGATTATAGGCGGGATAACCTTTCTATTATCAGGGTAAAGAGAAATAATTAGCCTAGTTTATACTTTTTAACCTAAACCTTAGGTAAACCATGCAAAACCGTCTGACGATCAAAGATATTGCCCGTATGAGCGGCGTGGGGAAATCCACGGTATCGCGTGTATTGAATAATGAAGGCAGCGTTAGCCCGCAAACCCGTGAGCGGGTGGAGGCGGTTATCCGTCAACAAGGGTTTACGCCATCTAAATCAGCGCGGGCAATGCGCGGTCAGAGCGATAAAGTGGTGGGGATTATTGTCTCGCGTCTGGATTCTGCTTCTGAGAATCAGGCGGTGCGAACCATGTTGCCGCTATTTTACCAGCAGGGCTATGACCCTATCTTGATGGAAAGTCAATTTGATCCAGAACTGGTTACGGAGCACCTGAATATTTTGCGTCAGCGTAACGTTGACGGTGTGATTGTATTTGGTTTTACCGGTTTGACTGCTGAAATGCTCGCGCCATGGCAGGATAAAATGGTGGTGCTAGCACGGGAATACCCTGGTTTTTCTTCGGTTTGTTATGACGATGATGGCGCGGTGACGTTATTGATGGACAAACTGCGTAAAGCCGGTCACCAGCACATTAGCTATATTGGCGTACAACCCTCCGATTCCACCACCGGTATGCGTCGCCATCAATCCTATTTGAACTACTGCCGGCGCTACGGATTGACCCCAACGGTGACGTTAGGTGAGCTCAGTTATCAAAGTGGTTTTCAGCAGGCTGCTCAAGTGATCAAACCCGACACGTCTGCGCTGGTTTGTGCTTCGGATACCATCGCTTTAGGCGTCAGTAAGTACCTGCAACAGCAGGGGAAGCAGCATATTCAGGTGTGCGGGATCGGTAATGCTCCTCTACTTAACTTCATGTTTCCTAACTCATTTTCTGTTGAATTAGGCTATGGTAGTGCGGGCGTTCAAGCGGCTCAGCAACTGCTAGGACAGTTAGATAATAGTCTCACTATTCAGCAGATCATCATTCCCGGCAAACTGATCTGATCGATCCAATAGATGCTTTTTTTGCTGGTTAAGTAAGCAAAAAAAGCCGTTAAATTGTGATCTTCGGCACAGCTTGGGAACGTTCCCATTTCATAAAAACAAATCAGTAGCTAATCTTTAATGAGCAACTAATTTAATTGTTCGCGTGTTTATTTCAGTCAATGCGCGGGATCCCACCTTATGAAAGGTACGTTGAAATGAGCAAAGTAAAGCAACAAGACATCGATCAACTGATCGTATTGGTGGGAGGCAGGGAGAATATTGCCACTGTCAGCCACTGTATTACCCGGCTGCGTTTTGTCTTAAGCGATCCGGCAAAAGCCGATCCAAAAGCTATTGAAAACCTACGGATGGTCAAAGGCTGCTTTACCAACGCCGGTCAATTTCAAGTGGTTATCGGGCCAGATGTTGATGATTACTACAAGGCTCTGATTGCCACCATTGGTCATGCCGAAGCCGATAAAGAGCAAACCAAGTTGGCGGCGAGGCAGAACATGACTTGGTTTGAACGTGGTATTTCTCATTTCGCCGAGATCTTCTTCCCGCTGTTACCGGCGCTGATTTCAGGCGGTTTGATCCTCGGTTTCCGTAATGTGATCGGCGATATTCCTATGTCCGACGGAATGACGTTGGCGCAGGCCCATCCTGCATGGAAAACCATCTACGATTTCCTGTGGCTGTTGGGCGAGGCGATTTTCTTCTATCTGCCGGTGGCGATTTGCTGGTCTACGGTGAAAAAAATGGGCGGTACGCCAGTATTGGGGATCGTACTGGGGATTACGCTGGTTTCGCCGCAGTTGATGAACTCCTACATGCTGGGTCAGCAACTGCCTGAAGTATGGAACTTTGGTTGGTTCACTATTGAGAAAGTGGGCTATCAGGCACAGGTTATTCCGTCCATTTTGGCAGGGTTGGCCTTGGGTTGGATTGAGGTTAATCTGAAGAAAATCATTCCTGCTTACCTGTATCTAGTTATTGTTCCAGTTGTTTCTCTGTTATTGGCCGTATTCCTGGCGCATACGTTGATTGGGCCGTTTGGTCGCATGATTGGCGATGGTGTGGCTTGGGGAGTGAAAGCGGTAATGACCGGCAGTTTTGCGCCGATTGGAGCGGCTCTGTTTGGTTTCCTGTACGCGCCGTTGGTGATTACTGGGGTGCATCAAACGACCTTAGCGATTGATATGCAAATGGTTCAAAGCATGGGCGGCACGCCGGTGTGGCCATTAATCGCCTTATCCAATATCGCGCAGGCTTCCGCAGTACTGGGCATTATCATTATTAGCCGCAAAGTTAACGAGCGCGAAATTTCGGTTCCAGCAGCGATTTCGGCCTATCTGGGCGTTACCGAGCCAGCTATGTATGGGATTAACCTGAAATATCGCTTCCCAATGCTGTGTGCCATGGTGGGTTCCGGTATCGCCGGCCTGATTTGCGGTTTGAGTGGCGTTATGGCGAACGGTATTGGCGTCGGCGGTTTGCCGGGCATTTTATCCATACAGCCGAAGTTCTGGGCGATTTATTCGTTGGCGATGCTGGTGGCGATTATTGTGCCATTGCTCCTGACTATTCTGGTTTATAAACGCAAAGACAGCCGTGGGGAATTACCGGTCTGACTTGCGTCGAGCCCCGTATTGATTACGGGGCAATTTATTTAAATGAATAAGAGTTCCAGTTATGAATAATCCCATTCCCTGGTGGCAAAACGGTGTCATCTATCAGATCTACCCAAAAAGCTTTCAGGATACTACTGGTAACGGTTACGGCGACTTAGCCGGTGTAACTAGCCGTCTGGACTATCTGCACAAATTGGGCGTCGATGCCATTTGGTTGACGCCCGTCTATCTCTCGCCGCAGGTTGATAACGGTTACGACGTGGCTGACTATTGTGCCATCGATCCGGCTTACGGCACGCTGGAAGACTTTAAAACCTTGGTTGAAGCCGCTCATCAGCGTGGTATTCGTATCGTAATGGATATGGTGTTCAACCATACTTCGACTGAACATGCTTGGTTCCAGGCGGCAAAAGATCCGGTGAGCCCGTACCGGCAATTTTATATCTGGCGCGATGGTGAAGGGGATCGGCTACCTAATAATTGGCGCTCCAAGTTCGGCGGTAATGCCTGGCAGTGGCATGCGGAAAGCGGCCAGTATTATTTGCATCTGTTTGCCACCGAGCAGGCGGATTTAAACTGGGAACACCAGCCGGTACGGGATGAGCTGAAAAAAGTCTGCGAGTTCTGGGCCGATTTAGGCGTTGATGGTTTGCGTTTAGATGTGATCAATTTGGTATCCAAACAGCAGGATTTCCCCAACGATTTTGATGGGGACGGCCGCCGCTTCTATACCGACGGCCCGCGCATCCACGAGTTCCTGCAAGAGATGAGTCGGGATGTCTTCCAGCCTCGTGGTTTAATGACCGTGGGTGAAATGTCGTCCACTCGTTTAGAACATTGCCAGCGTTATGCGGCGTTGGACGGTGGCGAGCTGTCGATGACTTTCAATTTCCATCATCTGAAAGTGGATTATCTTAACGGTGAGAAATGGTCGCTGGCCGAGCCGGATCTGGTTGAACTAAAAAGCATTTTCTCCGCCTGGCAGCAGGGTATGCACAACCAAGCGTGGAACGCGCTGTTCTGGTGTAATCACGATCAGCCGCGCATTGTTTCCCGGTTTGGTGATGAAGGACCGCTGCGTGTACCTGCCGCCAAGATGCTGGGAATGGTATTACACGGTATGCAGGGAACTCCCTATATTTATCAAGGGGAAGAGATAGGTATGACTAACCCTGGCTTCACTTCGATTGAGCAGTATCGCGATGTTGAAAGCCTGAATATGTTTGCCGAACTGAGTGAAGCCGGGCGTCAGGCTGATGAGTTATTGGCGATTTTAGCCACTAAGTCACGAGATAATGGCCGTACGCCAATGCAGTGGGATAATAGTGCTAACGCCGGTTTTAGTCAGGTTACGCCGTGGATCTTGCCATGCAACAACTCTCCAGAAGTTAACGTTAGCGCAGCGCTGGCGGACGAAAATTCAGTGTTTTACGCCTATCAGCGCCTGATTGCCTTACGCAAACAGCAAGATATTTTCACCTACGGTGATTATCAGGATCTTTGCCCTGAACATCCGAGCCTGTGGTGTTATTTACGCAGCTGGCAGGATAAACGTTTGCTGGTAGTCGCGAATTTGAGCAATAAGCCAATGCGATGGCAGCCAGAAAATCTGGAGCTAGGCGGTTGGTCATTGCTGATGAGCAGTTACGACGATGCCCCAGCTCATCCAGAGGCGATGGAACTGCGGCCTTATGAGGGTATTTACTGGATTAAAAAATAACGCCCCAGCTTGGACCTGAGCGCTATTTTATTTATCAATCGCCTTGTCAGGTTAAACTATTGATTTATATGGTAATAATGACTGTGGTGCAACTGAGGGCAGGATGCTCTCTTTATCAGGGAATGAGAAAATCAGGGAGGATGAACAGACAGGGATGTTATGACGGCTGACGTGAGTCAGCCGTGATCGGCACGCCGTCGGGATTAGCGACGAACGGCGATAGCTTCAATCTCGATTTTTACGTCTTTTGGCAAGCGAGCGACTTCAACGCAAGAACGGGCTGGGAAGGGGGCGTTATGTTCAGCAAAGAAGGCTTCATAAGTCGCGTTGACCGTACTGAAATCGTTTAAGTCTTTCACGAATACCGTAGTTTTGACGATATCTGCAACTTTCAGACCTGCTGCTTCGACAATGGCTTTCACGTTTTCAAGGGATTGACGCGCCTGAGCTGAAACGTCTTCGGCAACCGCGCCGGTTTTTGGGTCAACCGGAATTTGGCCGGAGGTGATGATCATGTTGCCCAGATCGACACCCTGAACATAAGGACCAATCGCTGCGGGGGCAAGCTCGGTGCTGATAATACGTGACATGTTGACTCCTGGTTTACGTAAAGCGGAAAGGGATATCCTGTAATCACCGCTATTATAGGGCGGAGGGGAATTACGGCAACCTAAGGCAATAAAATGATTGCGGTAGTTCACAGTGTCTGCCGCGGCGGACACTGTGTGTCTTCCTAGGTTAATCGGCCTGCATCACTACCTGATGGTCGAACTCTTTCTCACAGTATTTGCACTTCAGTAACACTTCATCCCGCAGGGCTTTTACTTGGAAACTGGAATCGACCGGTTCGTTACGGCTAATGCAGTTACCGTTCGGGCAGGTCAGCACGCCGTCAATACGATCTGGCAGGCTAAGGGTCAGCTTCTTCACCACATTGTAATTATCGATGCGGTTAACCGTGGCGTGAGGCGCATACATTGCCAGTTGGTTTGCCTGTTGCTCGGTCAGGAAAGTGTTCTCGATCTTGATCAGATCTTTGCGGCCAAGCTGATTGGACGGCAGGTTAAGGCCAATGGTAATACGCTGGTCGGTCGCGGTCAGTTTGAACAGAGACAGTAGCTTAAAACCGATTTGTGCTGGAATATGGTCAATGACAGTGCCACATTTGATCGCTTCTACCTGTAGTTTGTAATCCTGAGTCATACCTTTCCCCTTAAAGAGCCAATTCAGCGTTTAAAACCAGAGCTAACAGTGCCTGACGCGCAAAAATTCCGTTACCGGCCTGCTGGAAGTAGTAGGCATACGGCGTTTTATCTACATCGGTAGTGATTTCATCAATACGTGGCAGCGGGTGGAGAACTTTCAGATGATCGCGCGCGTCGGCTAGGTCGGCCGCCCGCAGGACAAACTGTGCTTTCACGTTGGCATATTCGGATGGATCCAGACGTTCTTTTTGCACCCGGGTCATATACAGAATATCCAGTTCAGGAACCACCTCTTCGATGCTGGCATGCAGGCTGTATTGAATGCCTTTTTCTTCCAGCATTTTCAGAATGTAAGCGGGCATCGCCAACGCATCTGGGGCGATAAAGAAGAAGCGGTTACCGTTAAATTTCGCCAGCGCCTGCGTCAGCGAATGCACGGTGCGGCCATATTTCAGATCGCCGACCATCGCGATATTAATATTATCCAGACGCCCCTGAGTTTCCTGAATGGTAAACAGATCCAGTAGGGTTTGGGTTGGATGCTGGTTAGCACCATCGCCGGCGTTCAGTACCGGCACATTGCCGGAGAATTCTGCGCCCAAACGTGCGGCACCTTCCTGAGGATGGCGCATCACAATGGCATCAACGTAGGTGCTGATTACGGAGAGGGTATCTGCCAGCGTTTCCCCTTTCTTGCCTAACGATGTATTGCTGCTATCGGAAAAACCCACCACGGAGGCACCTAGGCGGTGGATGGCGGTTTCAAAGGACAGACGAGTACGCGTGGAGGCTTCAAAGAAACAGCTGGCGATCACTTTATGCTTTAACAATTCAGGCTGCGGATGGCTTTTTAGGCTGGCGGCGGTGCGAAGTACCAGTTCTAGTTCTTCGCGGCTGAGATCGTTAATTGAAATAATGTGTTTTTGATACAACGGATTGGCCATGTTTCGCTCTCCTCTGTGCTAGCCCGTGGCATTGGGCTGCCCCTGGTATGTCTTTAGCGTGAATGTAAAATCAGAGTAAATATAAAATCGTGAATCTATTTGCCTGGTATTCGACATCGCCGTCTGTTTGGCGGGCAAAAAAAAGCCCCTCAACGAGGGGCCTGATAAGATCGGTTTAGCAACGGCAGAAACCACGGCAGCTGACTGCCAATTGGCAGACGATTTTGTCGATTTTCAATCTGATGATATTCAACAAAACGCTCGCTGTTTTTCATGGGTTCTCCCGGCAAATTGTGCCGAATTATACTCGCGCTTGCGTTCTCTGCAAGGGGTAAAACGCGCATTTTTTGCAATGAGCAAACGATTACCCAGCGTGTTTTATTACCCAGCGGTTTTGTGACGGCGGTTAAGCGCGGGAATAGAGTGAACTAGGCCGAGGATAAATTAAAAAGGGCGAATATATCTCGACGAGTACAAAACGTTCAGAAGTGAGTAAAATCAGGCGGTGAAATCGAAGGCTCTCGCTGATGACGCCAGCAAAGAGCCGGATACTCTTTTAACCCAAGGCTGATATTGCTAAGAAATAGCCGATATCAATCTTCATCGAAGCCAGAATTAAACAGCTCGATCACTGCGGCCAGCGCAGACGCTTCGTCTGGCCCAGTGGCTTCCACCTCAATCTGGCGGCCTTTGGCAGAATCTAGCATCAGCAGCGCAATCACGCTGCTGGCTTCGGCTTCTGTCCCGCTGTCATTGCGTAGCATGACCTCTGCATCAAAACTCTGCACCAGTTCGAACAATTTCATCGCCGGCCTGGCATGCATGCCCAGCTTGTTTTTGATCTCAACGGTCTGTTTGACGGTCATTATTTACGTTTTTCCAGCGTACGATGACGAGACTGAACGTTTTTGCCGCGGGAGCGGAAATAGTCGGCAAGCTGTTCAGCTACATAAACTGAACGGTGTTTACCCCCGGTGCAACCTATAGCGACCGTCAGATAGCTGCGGTTATTGGTTTCCAGCATCGGCAGCCATTGCTCGAGATAGCTGCGGGTTTGATAGATAAAATTGTGCACTTCCGTATGGCGATCGAGGAAGGCGGCAACGGGGCGATCCAAACCGGTCATCGGGCGCAGTTTCGGATCCCAGTGCGGGTTAGGCAGGAAACGAACGTCGAAAACATAGTCTGCATCAATAGGTAAGCCGTGTTTGAAACCGAATGACTCAAATACGATCGTCAGTTCACGCTCACGTTTCCCGAGCAGGCGAGTACGTAGCATTTCGGCCAGTTCATGCACCGACATTTCCGAGGTATCGATAATCAGATCGGCACGCGAGCGCAGTGGCTCCAGCAGGGCGCTTTCTTCATCGATAGCGCTTTCCAACGACAGATTCTTATTGGAGAGAGGATGCAGGCGGCGAGTGTCGCTGTAGCGGCGAATCAAGGTATTGCGATCGGCATCCAAAAACAGCAGCTGCGGTGAGAAAGTTTCCGGCAACTGAGCCATGGCATGTTCGAATACCTCCGGAGATTCCGGCATATTGCGGACATCAATACTTACCGCTGCGGAGATGTTCAGGTCAGCGAGCGTTTGCGCCAGCTGTGGCAATAGCACAACGGGCAAGTTGTCGACGCAATAAAAGCCCATATCTTCAAGGGCACGTAAGGCAACAGACTTCCCTGAACCGGAACGGCCGCTGACAATCATCAGCACCATGTGGCAACTCCCCTAGGTATCTCAATGGCGTTATGCGCCACAATTAGAAACTTTTATTCCGGCTTACAGGCCGGAATCCATCACTGGTAAAATAAGAGCGTTACGGCAGAAAAGCTAGCTTTATCATTGAGTTTCAGCCGGAACTTCTGTAATGATTTGATACAGCTCATCATCACTTTGCGCCGCTCGTAAACGTCGACACACTGTTTTATCTGCTAATCGTTTGGCGACTAAAGATAAAGTATGTAGGTGGGTTTTACATTGATCGGCTGGAACCAGCAAGGCAAATAACAGGTCAACCGGCTGATTATCAATAGCATCAAAAGCGATAGGTTGATCCAGACGAATGAAAACGCCGACGGCGCGCAGCGTGTCTTCCTCTAACTTGCCGTGAGGAATGGCAATGCCATTACCAATACCGGTACTGCCCATACGTTCGCGGGTTAGCACAGCGTCGAAAACGACCTGTGACGGCAAGTTAAGCTGCTTGGCAGCAAGCTCGCTGATGATTTCCAGTGCCCGTTTTTTACTCGAGCAGTGAACGGAGCTTTTGGTGCACTCGATATTCAATACCGAGTCTAATTGCATTGCTAAATCGTTGGTCATCTCATCTTTCACTTAAGCGCTGTTTCACTCCTGATGTCGGCGGCTGGTCAAGCCATGTCGCCGACTCAGGTAATGTAGCGCGACTGGCTACAGTGAGTGAAGAACCTTTCCCTTTAGACTATATCCGTTATCTTTCAAACTACTGGGCTGTTGGCTGCTCTCATTCACCCAATCACTTAGCAATGTAAGCTTATGAGTTTCTTTGGTTTGCGGCCTTCCTGCATCCTGAAATCTGTATGGCATATAAGTCTGGCGGTAATTATGTTCTTAATGTTGCTTTAATTTATCTTTATGTTTGTTTAATTGACGGGCTAATTTATCGATCAGACCGTCAATGGCCGCATACATATCCTGGTGTTCCGAGGTTGCATGCAACTCTCCTCCATTCACATGGACAGTCGCTTCCGCTATTTGTTGCACTTTCTCCAAGCTTAAAACCACATAGACCTGATTAATACGATCGAAGTATTGCTCAAGTTTGGCAAATTTCGTGGTAACAAATTCGCGTAAAGGTTCGGTTATCTCGACGTGATGTCCGGTAATGTTGAGTTGCATAGTGTCTTCCTTCTCTGTTCGGGTCAAACCAACTGTTTACGTTGATTGGACGGCGGGATGGATAACGACTCTCGGTATTTCGCAACGGTTCGCCGTGCCACCATAATGCCTTGCTCGCAAAGCAGGGTGGTCAGTTTGCTGTCGCTCAGTGGTTTGGCAGGGTTTTCTGCCGCCACCAACTTTTTCACCAATGCCCGGATCGCCGTAGAAGAGGCTTCGCCTCCGCTTTCGGTATTCACATGGCTGGAGAAAAAATACTTTAGCTCGAAAATACCCCGTGGGCTGTGCAGGAACTTCTGCGTAGTCACGCGGGAAATCGTCGATTCATGCATATCCACGGCCTGTGCGATATCCGCCAGCACCATGGGTTTCATATATTCTTCACCGTTTTCAAAGAACTCAATCTGCTGCTCGACGATACAACGCGCTACCTTAAGCAGCGTTTCGTTGCGGCTTTCCAGGCTTTTAATCAGCCATTTTGCCTCTTGCAGATTACTGCGAATAAACTGGCCGTCGCTGTCATTACGCGCGCTGCCACCCATGGCGGCATACTGCTGATTAATTTTCAGGCGCGGAATGCTGTCCGCGTTCAGTTCTACCGTCCAACCGCTGCGTTCTTTACGTACCAGAACATCAGGAATCACATACTCGGACTCACCGGTATTGATCGACTGACCGGGACGCGGATCCAAAGACTGAATCAACGCGATCGCTTCTTTAAGTGTATCTTCTTTTAAGCGACTTAAGCGGATCATCGTGCGGAAATCATGGTTACCTAACAAATCCAGATAATCGCTGACGATCAGCCTTGCTTCGTTCAGATAAGGCGTCTCTTTTGCATACTGGGAGAGCTGAACCAACAGACACTCCCGCAGATTGCGTGCCGCTACGCCAATAGGATCAAAATGCTGGATGCGTTTTAGCACCGCTTCCACTTCTTCTAGCGTCAGGCTTTCATCACCCATGCTTTCCAGAATATCTTCCAGCGGCACGGTGAGATAGCCGGTGTTATCCACCGCATCGACGATGGACGTTGCGATGGCGCTATCGGTATCGGAAAACGGCGTCAGTTCCACCTGCCACATCAGGTAATCTTGCAGAGACTGGGTCGTTTCACCCTGATAAACCGGCAGTTCATCGTCGCTATAATCATTACCCATACCTGAAGGCGTTCCAGCAGTATAAATTTCATCCCAGGTCGCGTCTAACGGCAGTTCTTCCGGCATATCCTTTTGTTCAAGGGCTTCACGGGTATCCAGATCGTCCCGCTCCTCAACCTCTTTGGCGTCTACTTCTTCGTGGACATCCGTTTGCTCAAGCAGCGGGTTGCTTTCCAGCGCCAACTGAATCTCCTGCTGAAGCTCAAGCGTAGAGAGCTGCAACAAACGGATAGCCTGTTGGAGTTGGGGGGTCATGGCCAGCTGTTGGCTGAACCTGAGTTGCAAACCTTGCTTCATAGGATTACGACGACTTCCCTTAGTGAATCACGAACCAAAAAGACAAGCGTCAGAGGCGGAATTCTTCGCCTAAATAGACGCGCTTAACCTGTTCATCCGCCAGAATCTCTTGCGGCGTACCGTGGGCAATTAAGTGCCCTTGGCTGACGATATAAGCTCGTTCACAAACGTCCAGCGTTTCCCGCACGTTGTGGTCGGTAATCAGCACGCCAAGACCACTGTCACGCAGATGCTCGATAATCTTTTTGATATCAATCACGGAAATAGGATCGACGCCGGCAAAAGGCTCATCCAGCAGGATGAATTTTGGATTGGCTGCCAGCGCGCGGGCGATTTCCACTCGGCGACGCTCACCACCGGAAAGAGATTGCCCCAGGCTGTCGCGCAGATGGGTGATATGAAATTCTTCCATCAGCTCTTCAGCGCGCTCTTTACGTTGTTCGCTGGACAAGTCGTTGCGAATTTCCAGCACGGCCATCAGGTTGTTATATACGCTCAGGCGGCGGAAGATAGAGGCTTCCTGCGGCAGATAGCCAATCCCGCGACGAGCACGTTCATGCAACGGCAGCAGACTGATATCTTCTTCATCAATCACGATACGCCCGGCGTCCCGTTGAACGATACCGACAACCATATAGAAAGTGGTGGTTTTACCGGCACCGTTTGGGCCCAGCAGGCCAACGATCTCACCGGAATTCACTTTCAGGCTAACGTCTTCGACCACTTTACGGCCTTTGTAAGCCTTAGCCAGCTTTTCTGCGATTAATGTTGCCATAAGTTTTTACTTACTCTTCTTTTGGCCGGTAGCGTTTGGGCCTTTGTCTTGTAACTGGGATGGTAATAGCACGGTGGTGACTCGCTTGCCTTTATCACTGAAGGCTTCCATTTGCTGCTCTTTCACCAGGTAGGTGATTTTGTCACCTTTGATATTGCTATCCAGCTGTTCCAGATAGGCATTACCGGTCAAAATGACGAATTCTTTGGCCACTTCATAACGCAGTTTCTGGCCGTGGCCTTTTACCGGTTTCCCGTTGTCCTGCATTTGATAGAATGTCACCGGATTACCAAAACCTTCGATCACCGTTTTACTTTGATCGCCGCCGGGACGAGTAATCACCATTTTATCGGCTTTAATTTCGATACTACCTTGCTTCACAATCACATTGTCTGTGAAAGTGGCGGTATTACCAGTCATGTCCAGAGCTTGTTTATCCGACGTAATATTAATTGGCTGATCGGTATCGCCGGTTAATGCCAGAGCCGGAACGCTTGCGACCAAAAGCGAGCTGGCAATCAGGAGGTGACGCATTTTATTTTTGGATTTCATAATAGGTTTTAACCTTTTCAATCAGCTCAGCGGTTTTGTTCCGCAAATTCCCACGCATTTTCATGCCGTTAGACGTAAACCCAATGCCATAAAGGGTAACTTCATCGTCTGAGGATACATCCTGAGTGATCAAATTAACCTGCGCATTATCGGTTTTGATTTTCTGCAGTTGTGAAGTGGTGGTTAAACTGTCCACGACCACATTACCGTATAAATACAGCATTCTATCATCGGTCAGTTTGGCGCGATCGGCGCGGACTGACCAAGTAGCTACGGCATTTTCATCAAACATGGTCATGACCGGTTTGGTAAACCATGTCACCTCTTTGGTGGTGTAATTTTTAACATCTTCCGCCACCAGTTTGTAATTTAGTTTACCTACCGGATTATAAACCACCGTCACCGTATGCTGACTTTGGTAGGTCGGTTCATTATCGTCGACTGGAATATTCTGATCTTTCTGATTAAAGCCGGAAAAATTCCAGCCAATCAGCGACAGCGTAATCAGCGCCAGTATCAGCGTGATCCAAAATTTTGTTTTACTCATATCGACAACCCTTCGGCACCTTCCAGCTTATCCTGCGCGAGCAGTATCAAATCGCATAATTCACGCACTGCACCACGCCCGCCGTTTATCCGCGTAACATAATGTGCTTTGGGTAACAGCAAAGGGTGAGCATCTGCCACCGCTACGGATAAACCAATCTGGGCCATCACCGGCCAATCAATCAGGTCGTCACCGATGTATGCGACTTCCTCAGGCTGACAGGAGAGTGTATCTAACAGTTCACCATAGGCCAAAAGCTTATTGGATTGCCCTTGGTAAAGATGAGTAATCCCCAAGGTTTTGGCCCGGTCTTCCAGTAACTTTGCTGAACGGCCGGTAATAATGGCTACTTCAACCCCAGAGGTGAGCAGGCAGCGGATGCCATAACCATCGCGGACATTAAAGCTTTTCAGCTCTTCGCCATCGTTACCCATAAAAATCAGGCCGTCGGACATCACGCCGTCCACATCGCAAATCAGCAGCCGGATTTTGGCCGCTTTCTGCATCACATCTGCGGTTACCGGCCCGTAGCAAGTGTCCACATACTCAGTGTTACTCATTCCATATCCTTTATACGACGCCGGCTCTCAGCATGTCATGCATATGAACCACGCCTAATAATTGGTCACCGTCAGCCACTAATAGCGCGGTGATATGACGAGACTCCATCAGGTTTAGCGCATCAACGGCCAGAATGTTCGGGCGTACCCGAACACCGCCGCGGGTCATTACATCGGCAATTTTGGCGCTGTTCAGGTCGATACCCATATCAAATACCCGGCGTAAGTCGCCGTCGGTAAAGATACCCTCGATCTTCATCAAATCGTTACAGATAACGGTTAAACCAAGATTCTTCCGAGTGATCTCTAATAATGCATCACGCAGCGAAGCATCGGGACTGACGTGGGGAATATCATCGCCAGTGTGCATAATATCGCTGATACGCAAGAGCAGTTTACGCCCCAATGCGCCGCCAGGATGGGACAGCGCGAAGTCTTCCTGAGTAAAACCACGGGCTTTTAGCAGCGCGACGGCTAATGCATCGCCCATCACCAAGGTTGCAGTAGTGCTGGTGGTTGGCGCCAGACCCAGCGGGCAGGCTTCCTGCGGCACTTTGATGCATAAATGAATATCTGCGGCCTTACCCATGGTGCTGTTTGGATTGTTCGTCATACAGATCAATGGGATGCGTTGACGTTTCAACACCGGAATCAATGCTAGAATCTCGTTGGATTCACCGGAATTAGAAATGGCCAGCACGATATCTTGCGGTGTGACCATTCCCAAATCGCCGTGGCTGGCTTCCCCGGGATGTACAAAGAAGGCCGGTGAACCGGTACTGGCGAAGGTCGCCGCAATTTTACAACCGATGTGGCCAGATTTCCCCATGCCCATCACGACGATCTTGCCCTGACAGTGGAACATTTTCTCGCAGGCGCGAGCGAAATCTTCGTTTATATATTGATCAAGTTCGGCTAGGCCATCACGTTCGATCTGTAATACTTGTTTACCGGCCTGTTGAAAATCTACATCCGGATGCAAAGCAACGTTCGACATACTCAGTTCCCGCTCGTTTTATAATACTGCGCTGAAAGGGGCGAAAAATAGCACCGCAAGGTACGCGATAAAGCCACATAATAACAGAGCGCCGGCCAGATGACCGATTCGTTGTTTTCGCCCAAGGCAAAGTAGGGTAAATATGACGCTCACAACCAGCATTACCCAGTAATCTCGCTGGAAAGCTTCCGGATTAATTGCACCCGGAGACAATAGCGCCGGTACGCCCAATACGATCACGATATTAAAAATATTGGAGCCGATGATATTACCGATAGCCATATCATCCTCGCCTTTTAGTGCGCCGGCTATAGAAGTCGCCAGTTCCGGCAGGCTGGTGCCGATGGCAATCACGGTTAAACCAATTACTAGCTCACTCAGCCCAAAGAAACGGGCAATCACCGTGGCATTATCAACCACAATTTTGGCGGAAAGCGGTAATATAATAAACGCCAGTACCAGCCACAGACAGGCCACGGTATTACTGCTGTCCTGGGGCAATTCTGATAATTGCTCACGGGTCAGAATATCGTTACCTTCATTGTGCGCCAGACGGGCAATCTTCAACATCAGGGTAATAAAAGCGGCGGCGGCAGTCAGTAAAATCACCCCATCCCATTGACTAAGATAATTATCAGATAGCACAAAGCCGCACAGAACAGTAACCACTAGCATCAACGGGAGTTCACGTTGCAGAATTTCTGATCGTACCGTCAGCGGGCGAATAAACGCGGCTCCGCCAATAATCAGCAACAAATTGGTAATGTTTGAGCCGATAACGTTACCCACGGCCATATCGGTTTGGTTATTGAGTGCGGCGGTAACAGAAACAATCAATTCAGGTAGAGAGGTGCCGATACCGACAATAGTCATACCGATAATTAACGGTGGAACACCTAACGATCGTGATAAAACGGCCGCGCCGTACACCAGGCGATCCGCGCCATACACCAATAAAACCAAGCCAACGATTAATAATACTATCGCAAGAAACATGCAGAGTCCTTATTGGGTATAATCCCCGGTCCGTTGGCGAAAGGGCATTTGTTTGAGCTTTCGCTCTCATTCTCTTAATGCACTAATTTTGACTGTGGGCGCCGGAAAAGTAAAACTTATGGCCACTTTGGCTACGAAAAAGCGCAAATAAGTTGTAAGAATGCTACTCGTTACACCTATTGACGCCATTTACTGTAGCATTGGCGGTTAAATCGGTAATAAACGGCCTGAAGGGATAAATAAGCATGAATCAGCCGGTGTCTAATCTGATTGAGATCCGTGGGATGAGTTTCACCCGCGGTGAGCGCCCTATTTTTACAGATATCAACATGACCGTACCCAAGGGCAAAATCACCGCGATCATGGGGCCGTCGGGCATAGGAAAAACCACGCTGCTGCGTTTGATTGGCGGGCAGCTAACTCCAGACGCCGGTGAAATCTGGTTTGATGGCGATAATATTCCATCACTTTCCAGACATCGCCTGTATGACGTGCGTAAAAAAATGAGCATGTTGTTCCAGTCTGGGGCTTTGTTTACCGATTTGACGGTGTTTGAAAACGTAGCTTTTCCGCTGCGCGAACATGGCCATCTGCCGGAAGAACTGCTGCACAGCACGGTGATGATGAAGCTGGAAGCCGTTGGACTGCGCGGTGCTGCAAATCTTATGCCGGCCGAGCTTTCGGGTGGTATGGCTCGTCGTGCGGCGCTGGCACGGGCTATTGCATTGGATCCTGAACTCATCATGTTTGATGAGCCTTTTGTCGGGCAGGACCCAATCACTATGGGTGTATTGGTCAAGCTGATTGATGAGTTGAATCATGCGTTGGGCGTAACCTGCGTCGTGGTTTCTCACGATGTGCCGGAAGTGCTTAGCATTGCGGATTATGCCTATATCGTTGCCGATCAGCATGTTATTGCCGAAGGAACGCCGAAGCAGTTACAGACCAATAGCGATCCTCGGGTGCGTCAATTCCTGGATGGCATCGCTGACGGGCCGGTACCATTCCGTTTCCCGGCGGGCGATTATAAAACCGAGCTATTAGGCTGATGGAGTGTTCATGTTAGTACAGACGTTAGCGTCCGTAGGTCGCAAAGGTATTAGTGTTTGCGCTACGTTCGGGCGAGCGGGGTTGATGTTGTTCAACGCCATCATTGGTCGCCCCCAGCCACGCAAGCAGTTACCGCTATTGGTAAAGCAGCTTTATAGCGTGGGGGTACAATCCCTGCTGATTATTGTCGTTTCTGGCCTCTTTATCGGCATGGTGTTGGGCTTGCAAGGGTATCTGATTCTGACCACCTATAGCGCAGAAGCCAGTCTGGGTATGATGGTCTCACTGTCCTTGCTACGTGAACTTGGCCCGGTGGTGACGGCGTTATTGTTCGCCGGGCGAGCCGGTTCTGCGCTGACCGCAGAAATCGGTCTGATGAAAGCCACCGAGCAAATTTCCAGTCTGGAAATGATGGCTATCGATCCGTTACGCCGGGTTGTTGCGCCGCGCTTTTGGGCCGGTTTAATCAGTATGCCTTTGCTGACGGCAATTTTTGTCGCAGTCGGTATCTGGGGCGGCTCCGTGGTTGGCGTTGACTGGAAAGGTATCGATAGCGGCTTCTTCTGGTCAGCCATGCAGGGCGCGGTTGATTGGCGTACAGATTTACTGAATTGCCTGATCAAGAGTCTGGTATTCGCCATTACCGTGACTTGGATTGCGCTGTTCAATGGGTATGATGCAATCCCAACATCAGAAGGGATTAGCCGGGCAACGACCCGTACCGTGGTGCATTCATCACTAGCGGTACTGGGATTAGATTTTGTGCTGACAGCACTGATGTTTGGGAATTGAGTCGATGCAAACGAAGAAAACTGAAGTCTGGGTGGGCCTATTTATCGTGATTGCCTTAGCGGCAATCATCTTCTTATGTCTGAAAGTGGCGGATATTAAATCGGTTGGCAATCAGCCTACTTACCGGATATATGCCACTTTTGACAATATTGGCGGCCTGAAAGCCAGTTCACCGGTTAAAATTGGTGGTGTAGTGGTAGGACGGGTGGCCGATATTAGTCTTGATACCAAAAATTACAGTCCGCGAGTTGCGATTGATATAGAGGAGCAATATAACCGAATTCCTGATACTAGCTCTTTAGCAATTCGTACCTCAGGTTTATTAGGCGAACAATATCTGGCGTTAAACGTCGGTTTTGAAGATCCGGAAATGGGCACCAGTATTTTGAAAGACGGTGGCACCATTCAGGACACCAAATCTGCATTGGTTCTGGAAGATTTAATCGGCCAGTTCCTGTACAAAAGCAGCGGGAATAATCAGGAAACCCCTGAAACTGCACCGGCAGGTGGTTCTACGCCTCCCGCGGCTCAAATTCATTAAGAGGGCATTTGAATGTTTAAACGTTTATTAATGGTCGCACTGTTGGTGGTGGCACCATTGGCAAATGCCGTGGATCAAACCAACCCTTATCGTTTGATGGACGAGGCAGCGCAAAAAACTTTCACTCGTCTGAAAAACGAACAGCCTAAAATTAAGCAGAATCCAGATTATCTACGCACCATCGTTCATGAAGAACTGATGCCGTTTGTGCAGATTAAATACGCCGGAGCCTTAGTGCTAGGCACTTATTACAAAAGTGCTACGCCGGCTCAGCGCGAAGCCTATTTCAACGCTTTCGGTCAATATCTGGAACAGGCCTACGGCCAAGCATTGGCTTTATATCACGGTCAAACTTACCAAATTGCTCCAGAACAACCGCTGGGTGATGCTAATATTATCGCTATCCGCGTCACCATTTTGGATCCAAATGGACGACCTCCGGTGCGTTTGGATTTCCAATGGCGTAAAAATAGTCAAACTGGTCACTGGCAAGCCTTTGACATGATTGCGGAAGGTGTCAGCATGATCAGCACCAAGCAGAATGAATGGGCATCGATTTTGCGCACTCAGGGCGTAGACGGTTTGACTAAGCAATTGTTAATCGCCGCGAAACAGCCTATTACGTTGGATCAAAAATAATTATGGCAGATGAACTTCGCTGGGAATCCCAAGGCAGCACACTGTTGCTGATTGGGGATCTGGATCGTGAAACCTTGCTGCCACTGTGGCAGCGGCGGGACACGTTGCTGGCGGATAAAACCGGCCTGGATGTGGCGCAGTTACAGCGCGTTGATTCCTCAGGTTTGGCATTGCTGGTTCATTTACGTGAAGAGTTGCATCAGCGGGGCGTCGAGCTGAAAATTTCAGGCGTCAGCGATCGTTTGGCGACGCTGATTACGTTATACAACTTGCAGGAAATAATTCCAGTCACGACGGCAACTTAGCATGTCGCACGACCTTAGTTGAGCATAACGGCATTCTGGCCCCTGTACGTAACTTACGACACAGGGGCTTTTCTTTAGTTTAAGAGCTTGCCGTATTCCTCTACTATGTTTGACTGATTATGATCCTCTGAAAATAGAATGAATATTATGGATACCAACGAAATTAGAGATGTGCTGATGAATGCATTGGCACTACAGGAAGCACACGTGACCGGCGACGGTAGTCATTTTCAGGTGATTGCTGTCGGTGAATTATTTGCCGATATGAGCCGCGTGAAGAAACAGCAGGCTGTGTATGCGCCTTTGATGGAATACATCGCTGATAACCGTATTCATGCTTTATCGATCAAAGCTTATACGCCTCAAGAGTGGCAGCGGGATCGCAAACTTAACGGCTTTTAATGCTGTTGGCTACGGCGAACAGCGACATCGAATCTGACAACAGAGAGTAGTCAAATGGAGAAATTTCGTGTGCAGGGGCGGACTCGCCTAAGTGGTGAAGTCACTATTTCCGGCGCTAAAAACGCCGCCCTGCCAATTATGTTTGCCGCGTTGTTGGCCGAAGAACCTGTGGAATTACAGAATGTTCCTCATCTGAAGGACATCGATACCACGATTAAATTACTGAGCCAACTGGGTACTAAAATTGAGCGCAATGGCTCGATTTTTGTTGATGCCAGCGGGGTTGATGTATTCTGCGCGCCTTACGATCTGGTGAAAACCATGCGCGCCTCCATTTGGGCGTTAGGGCCTTTGGTTGCGCGTTTTGGTCGCGGTCAGGTTTCTTTGCCGGGTGGCTGCGCTATCGGTGCTCGTCCGGTTGACCTGCATATCTCCGGTTTGGAACAGCTTGGCGCTGAAATCAAACTGGAAGAAGGCTACGTTAAAGCCTCCGTTGAAGGCCGCCTGAAAGGCGCTCATATCGTTATGGATAAGGTCAGCGTTGGCGCTACCGTCACCATTATGAGTGCGGCGACACTGGCTGAAGGCACCACGATTATCGAAAACGCAGCCCGCGAACCAGAAATCGTCGATACCGCGAACTTCCTGAACACGCTGGGCGCCAAAATTACTGGCGCAGGCACTGACCGCATTACTATCGAAGGCGTTGCGCGTTTGGGCGGCGGCGTATATCGCGTACTACCGGATCGTATCGAAACCGGTACTTTCTTGGTAGCGGCGGCGATTTCCGGCGGCAAAGTTGTTTGCCGCAAAACCCGTCCGGATACACTGGATGCGGTATTGGCGAAATTGCGTGAAGCCGGTGCGGATATTGAAGTTGGTGAGGACTGGATTAGTCTGGATATGCACGGTGAACGTCCTAAGGCCGTGACTTTGCGTACCTCGCCACATCCGGGGTTCCCGACGGATATGCAGGCGCAATTCAGCCTGCTGAATCTGGTTGCCGAAGGTACTGGCGTGATTACCGAAACTATCTTCGAAAACCGCTTTATGCACGTTCCCGAATTGATCCGTATGGGCGCTCGTGCAGAAATCGAAAGCAACACCGTGATTTGCCACGGCGTTGAGCAGCTCTCTGGCGCGCAGGTTATGGCAACAGACCTGCGGGCTTCAGCCAGCTTGGTATTGGCGGGTTGTATCGCTGATGGTGTAACTATTGTTGACCGTATCTATCATATCGATCGCGGTTACGAGCGCATTGAAGACAAATTGCGTGCGTTGGGTGCCAACATCGAACGAGTGCAAGGGGAGTAAACTTCGCTGCGGCTTAGCTAACTGAGTTTAAATCTGGCAGGTATGTCGTCATGCCAGATTTAACCGAACCCAGAGATAAAAAAAGCCGGTCAGGTTTCTCAACTGACCGGCTTTTTTCGCCTGTAACTCAGATTATCTAATCCAATCAGCTGTCTGGATATTCACTGATAGTTACGTTCAGGGTAATTTGTTCGCCATTGCGCAGAATAACCACGGGAATGGTGGTGCCAGGACGCACTTCGGCCACCTGATCCATGGTTTCTACCGCAGAGATTGCTGGCTTGTTATTCACGCTAAGGATGATATCACCGACCTGCATATTTGCCGCCGCCGCTGGGCCATTAGGCGAAACCTGATTCACTTTAATACCGTGAATGCGTTCCAGATTTGAGGAGGTATTGCGGGTATTGGCGTGGAACGGCGGATAATCACCGCCGGTAATGCCGATAAAGCCACGAATGACTCGTCCATCGCGAATCAGCTTTTCCATTACTTTAGTGGCTAAAACGGTAGGAATTGCGAAGCCAATGCCTTCCGGCGTTTCGCCGTTGCTACTTTTATCGAAAGATAACGTATTAATTCCCACCAATTCACCGAGAGAATTAACCAGCGCCCCCCCCGAGTTGCCCTGATTGATTGATGCATCAGTTTGCAGGAAGTTTTGTCGACCGGAAGCGCTTAAACCTATGCGTCCGGTCGCGCTGATAATGCCCTGAGTAATAGTTTGCCCTAGATTATAAGGGTTACCTATGGCAAGAACCACATCGCCAATATGTGGGATTCTGTGGTTATTAATCGGTATAACCGGCAAATTGCCCGCATCGATTTTTAGCACGGCCAGATCGGTCATATTGTCGGAGCCAACCAGCAAGGCTTCGGACACGCGCCCATCTTGCAGAGCCACAATAATTTGCTCGGCGTTATTCACCACGTGCTTGTTGGTAAGAATATAGCCCTTGTCACTCATGATCACGCCAGAACCCAAAGTGCGAATGGCCAGACCGTCCTGAGCGGTGGCGCCCATGCTACGGTTGTACACATTGACTACCGCAGGCGCGGCTCTGCGCACTCCAAGGTTGTAGCTAACGGGAACTTCACTATCTGTGCTCTCTGCTTTTCCGGCGAACAGGTGACCGGGCGAACGCAAAACGGGCAGCGCAGCCAGTAAGATACCGGCAACAATCAGCCCAATAATGGTGGATCGCAATAGCTTAATAAACATGAGGTTTAAGGCATGAAAGATAGGTGATGGCAGAATAGCATGAGTTAACCGGACACAGCATTGTGCTGTGTCCGATTTTTCTACAAATTAACGTAATAATAGATAAATGGTTTCGTTGCCACGGATGATATTCAACGCCATCACCGCAGGCTTAGTGGCCAGCGCTTTCCGTAACTCGCTGATATCTTTAGTTTGCTGACGGTTGATGCCGATGATCACATCATCTTTCTGTAACCCGGCCTGTGCGGCTGGGGAACCTTTGGCGACGTTATCGACCTTAACACCTTTGCCTACGCCTTTAATTTCGGTGTTGCTCAACGACGCGCCTTGTAGTGATGAAGACAGGGTTTCGGCGCTGGTGGAGGTCGGGTTGCTATTTTCCAGCGTTACCGAGACTTCCAGCGGTTTGCCGTCGCGTAGTAAGCCAACTTTGATGGTTTTACCCGGTCCGGTTGTTCCGACTTTAGCGCGAAGCTCGGCGAAGCTGTTAATTGGCTTGCCATCGACAGAAACCAAAACGTCACCGGCTTTAATACCGGCTTTCGCCGCAGCCGATTTCGGCATAACTTCGCTGACAAATGCGCCACGCTGTGCGTCGATATTAAAGGCTTTAGCCATGTCAGCGGTCATTTCGCTGCCTTTAATACCTAAAATGCCGCGTTTGACTTCGCCAAACTCAATCAGCTGCTGGCTTAGGTTCTGTGCCATATTGCTCGGAATGGCAAAGCCGATCCCGATGTTACCGCCGCCCGGAGCCAGAATGGCCGTGTTAATCCCGATAAGTTCGCCGTTCAGGTTAACCAGCGCGCCGCCGGAGTTACCCCGGTTGATAGAAGCATCTGTTTGAATAAAGTTTTCCAGCCCTTCCAGATTCAGGCCACTGCGGCCCAGAGCGGAAATAATGCCGGATGTAGCGGTCTGGCCTAAACCAAATGGGTTGCCGACCGCAACGGCGAAATCACCAACGCGCAGATTGTCTGAATCTGCCATAGGAATCGCTTTCAGGTTTTTGGCATCCGTAATCTGTAATAGAGCAATATCGGTTTGCTCATCGCGTCCCAGCAGTTTGGCATCATATTCACGACCATCATTCAACTGAACGCGGATTTTATCTGCATTATTGATAACGTGATTATTAGTCAGCACGTAGCCTTTCTCGGCGTTAATAATCACGCCTGAGCCTAGGCCTTCAAATGGGCGGATGCTTTCTTTACTCATCGGCGCATTCGGGCCGAAGAAGAATTTAAACTCTTCCGGTAAACGCTGTTGCTGCGCTTGAGTGCCGGTCACATGGACACTGACTACCGCTGGCAGGACTTTTTCTAACATTGGAGCAAGGCTTGGCAAAGGTTGTCCGGCAACGGCCATTGACAAGGGGGCGGCGGTAACCGCCGGTGCAGCGGCAAGGCTAAGGCCAACGCTCATAGCTAGTGCACTAAGAAGTAATGACTTTTTTTTCATTGGATTAAACTCTCTCAATACCTAACGGTGAATGAATTAGTGATATTGCGGCATAGGTCCACTGAAAGCTAAGACCGTTGGGCCGGTAAAAAATTCACTTATTTCAAAAAGCTACTGCGATTACCGCCAGAAGCGACCACGTGATATTCCATCATATAGGGGCCGGGTGGCGGTGATTCAAGGAGTGGTAAGTATAGAACTGTAAAAGAAGGGTAAATGAAAGATAACCAGATAGCGCGGAGAGTGCGCTATCTGGGCAACCTATTGATAGGTCGAATTAATCGCGTGTTTGATGCTCAGGACGCAGCAAACCGGACGCTCCTTCAGAATAATCGCGCGGCGGCATTTTTACCGGCGCCTGATCGTTATCCGCTTCGGATTCGGTCAAACGGTAGCGGAACGGGTTGTCCTGCATCGGTAAATCAGGCAGCAGGTTATTCGAGCTTTTCGCCATGTGCTGATACAGCTGACGATAATCACGAGCCATATTATCCAGCAATTCTGCACTGCGGGCGAAATGGCCAACTAACTCCTGACGATATTCTTCCAGATCGGATTTGCTCTTTTCCAGTTCGTTTTGCAGCACTTGCTGCTGACGCAATTTACGATTGCCAAAGCGCATGGCTACCGCACCGATGGCGATACCAACAACTAACCCAATAAGCGCATACTCCCAGGTCATAATGACTCCTTTTTTGACTTCATTGTTCGGTAGGGCTTTTTCACTTAATAATACCCACTATAACCGTTAACCTTGTCAGAGTGGAATCCTGATGCAACTTTGCCTATGGTTATCATACTTTTTCCGATGGTGTTACCGTCGTTAAATGCGTCGATTACCAGACAAATCAGCATAAAAGCGCAGCGAAAAACAGATAAATATTTTATCAGGGATTGTTGAAAAACATGCAACTTAGTACACCTACAGCACGTTATCAGCAGGCTTTAGCCGCTGGAGAATATCAACCCGACGAGGTTCAGCGTCAGGCGGTTGAGCAACTGGAGCAGATTTATTTAGCTTTGTGTGAGCGGGCAAATCGGCCGACACCAACGCTGGGTCTGCGTGGTCGCCTGAGTCGTTTATTAGGAAGAAACGACGCGTTAGCGGCGATTCCCCCGGTGCAGGGGTTATATATGTGGGGCGGCGTCGGGCGCGGAAAAACTTGGCTAATGGATCTGTTTTTCCACAGTTTGCCGGGTGATCGTAAGCTTCGGCTGCATTTTCATCGCTTTATGCTGCGGGTTCATCAGGAACTTGCCGAGCTGCAAGGCCATGAAAATCCGCTGGAAATAGTTGCCGACGGATTTAAAGCTCAAACCGATGTGTTGTGCTTTGATGAATTCTTTGTTTCGGATATCACCGACGCCATGCTGCTGGCTACGCTGCTGCAGGCTCTGTTTGCTCGCGGTATCACGTTGATCGCCACCTCTAACATACCGCCGGACAATCTCTATCAAAACGGTTTACAGCGAGCGCGCTTCATTCCTGCGATTACCCTGATTAAAGAATATTGCGAAGTGATGAACGTCGATGCCGGTATTGATTATCGGTTACGGACACTCACGCAGGCACACCTGTATCTCACGCCATTAAACCCGCAAGCCGAACAAAACATGCGTCAGATGTTTATTAAGCTGGCGGGGAAAGCGGGGGAGGAAATGCCGGTTTTGGAGATCAATCACCGCCCGCTGGCAGCTATTAGTGCAGCTGATGGCGTGTTGGCGATAGATTTTCATACATTATGTGAAGAAGCTCGCAGTCAGTTGGATTACATCGCGCTATCCCGCGAATATCACACGGTATTACTTCACAATTTGCGTCTGATGACGGCGAAGGAAGAAAACGCCGCGCGCCGGTTTTTAGCGTTGGTTGATGAGTTTTATGAGCGCCGGGTGAAGCTGATTATCTCTGCGGAAGCATCGATGTTTGAAATTTATCAGGGAGATCGCTTAAAATTCGAGTATCAACGCTGTTTATCCCGCCTACAAGAGATGCAGAGTGAAGAGTACCTTAAACTGCCCCATCTGCCGTAAAACGTCAGGTTGCAGTATATTGACGTCGTTGCTCGCACATTGCTGGTTAAACATGCTATTCTGCGCCAGGGCGATTGTTGATCGCCCGATTGAACACCTGTAATTTTATGCTTCTCACGCCAAAAACAGTTCGATCTTTGCAACCGACTTCTCTATAATCTTGCGACCCCACGTTACAATAAAGTTTTTTTCCCAAAAACTTTATAGTGCCAGCATAGGCTATTCGAAGGGGTAGGTTTGCTGGACTTGATGGTCGTGTGAGCCTCAACTGTTGATTTGAGCGTTTGGGTGTTCACCAACGTGTAACTTATAATTGGGTAAGCTTTTAATGAAAACTTTCACAGCTAAACCAGAAACCGTAAAACGCGACTGGTATGTTGTTGACGCGAACGGTAAGACCTTAGGTCGCCTCGCTACTGAACTGGCTCGTCGCCTGCGCGGCAAGCATAAAGCGGAATACACCCCGCACGTTGATACTGGTGATTACATCATCGTTCTGAACGCAGATAAAGTTGCTGTAACCGGCAACAAGCGTACAGACAAGATTTATTACCATCACACCGGTCACATCGGTGGTATCAAACAAGCGACCTTTGAAGAGATGATTGCCCGCCGTCCTGAGCGTGTGATTGAAATCGCGGTTAAAGGCATGCTGCCGAAGGGCCCGCTGGGTCGTGCAATGTTCCGTAAACTGAAAGTTTACGCGGGCACTGAGCACACCCATGCGGCACAGCAACCGCAAGTTCTGGACATTTAATCGGGATTATGGCAATGGCTGAAAATCAATACTACGGCACTGGTCGCCGCAAAAGTTCTTCCGCACGCGTCTTTATTAAGCCGGGTAGCGGTAATATCGTTATTAACCAACGTAGCCTGGAAGTTTACTTCGGCCGCGAAACTGCCCGCATGGTAGTTCGTCAGCCGCTGGAACTGGTAGACATGGTTGGTAAGTTTGACCTGTACATCACTGTTAAAGGTGGTGGTATTTCTGGTCAGGCTGGCGCTATCCGTCACGGTATCACCCGTGCACTGATGGAGTATGACGAGTCTCTGCGTGGTGAACTGCGTAAAGCTGGCTTCGTAACGCGTGATGCGCGTGAAGTTGAGCGTAAGAAAGTGGGTCTGCGTAAAGCACGTCGTCGTCCACAGTTCTCCAAACGTTAATTTTTTGCCTTTACGGCATCAGATTAATGCTAAAAACCCGGTGTTTCACCGGGTTTTTTTATGCCTAAAATTCGAGCTAATCCCCATCGGGTGCTGCGATTATGCGGTCTAAACTGCGAGTCGTCAGACAAATCACCATGAAATCACTGCACCATCCCCACAAAACAAGCAAAATCTGGTAAACTATCACACACTTTTGTGCCTGTTCGCCGAGCTGTTGACGTCCGTTTATCTCCCTGGCTGAATGATTATCTCGCCCAAGGCTTATTAACGGCGTATTGGTCGAGACAGTGAACTGGCGGTAAAACTACTCAGGATAGCAGCCGTTGCGTTGGCTATTCGCACTGTTTTCTAGATAAACTTGGAGGTTTTCATGGCTGTCGCTGCCAACAAACGTTCGGTAATGACGCTGTTCTCTGGCCCGACCGACATTTTTAGCCATCAAGTACGTATCGTACTGGCGGAGAAAGGTGTCAGCGTTGAGATTGAGCAGGTTGAGATGGATAACCTGCCGCAGGATCTGATTGACCTCAACCCTTACCAAACGGTACCTACGCTGGTCGATCGCGAGCTGACTCTGTATGAATCCCGTATCATCATGGAATATCTTGATGAGCGTTTCCCACATCCTCCATTAATGCCTGTGTATCCGGTTGCCCGTGGTGAAAGCCGTTTGATGATGCTGCGCATCGAGAAAAACTGGTATTCACTGATGTACAAAATCGAGCAGAAAACCGGTCAGGAAGCAGAGTCAGCACGTCGCCAGCTGCGCGAAGAGCTGTTGGCCATTGCTCCAATCTTTGGTCAGACGCCATATTTCATGAGCGAAGAATTTAGCCTGGTTGACTGTTACTTGGCACCGCTGCTGTGGCGTTTACCTGAACTGGGTATTGAGCTGAGCGGTGCAGGTTCAAAAGAATTGAAAGGCTATATGACTCGCGTGTTCGAACGTGATGCATTCCTAGCCTCGCTGACTGAACCTGAGCGCGAAATGCGTTTGCGCATCCAAGGTTAATGGTTATGGAGATGTCAGATATGTCTCCGCGCCGTCCTTACCTGCTGCGCGCATTTTATGATTGGCTGATTGATAACGAGCTTACACCTCATCTAGTGGTAGATGTGACACGGCCCGACGTAGAGGTTCCGATGGAATTTGCCCGTGATGGTCAAATTGTATTGAATATCGCGCCGCGGGCAGTGGGCAATCTGGAACTGGGTAATGAATATGTCCGTTTCAATGCCCGTTTTGGCGGTGTACCCCGTCAGGTTGTGGTACCTATGGGCGCAGTTCTGGCTATTTATGCTAGAGAAAACGGCGCGGGTACGATGTTTGAACCTGAAGCTGCTTATGATGCCGACGCAGAAGGTTATTTTGCCGAGATGGATGACCAGAACGAAGAAAATGCGCCGAGCGAAAGCTTGGTGCTGGTCACCGATGAGACGCAAGCAAAGCTGGACAGCAGCGATCCGGATGATGAGCCACCGCCGCCTCCAAGGGGTGGACGGCCTGCATTGCGGGTTGTGAAATAATCATCCGAGTGATCTGCGTATTATTCTGATAGGGCGGCTTAGGCCGCCCTTGTTGTTTCTGGCTCGGAAGCTAATCGTTAAGACAGTTTCTGCAATTCGGCTATGCAACTATCCCGCGTGGTCATCATATCGCTATTTCTGATAGTCGATAGAGTTCTAGAAGCTCGTTGTTTGAAGCTGATTTTGGCAGCGCTATCTGTTGCATCAGCCGGGGCAGTACAGACGTCGGACAAAGCCAACGAATGACTATCGCCTACGGCCTTCAAGACCGCCGCCGGATTATAAATCAGGGCAGAAGAGAGTGCTGATTTAACACCTTGCGCAAATTTCTGATTCCCACCTTCTACCAGCTTCGGCGCCATCGCAATCCAGTTATCATCACCCAGCTTGATATTATTTTCTACCGCCGACAGTTGCCCAGATTTAGCCAGTTCTGCTACTACTGCTTTGGCTCCTCGTGCTTCAATGTTATAGCCGACTTCCTGATAATTCAGTGACATAGCCAGAGAACTGAAACTGGTGACCAGTAAACCACCGGCGAGTAATAGCAAAGGGGTTTTCATCATCTATATCCTTGATCAAAATAACGGGTTGTAACTATAACAAATTTAAATAATTAACTTGTTCAATAGCTAACCTGTGCCAATATCTGCGCATATACGAAGATAAGCTAGTCATTATAGCTATTTATGTATAGATCGCGATGAATATGGTGGACTTGATTGTTACAATTTTTTTATTTTTATATCCAATGCATTTAATAATATAATCAATCTTTATTGATATGTATTACGTTGTATTTTATTGGTTATATTTATATCGTGAATCTTATAAAGCAGAATGTTCTTAATTCAAAAATTGCTGTGGTTAATTAATTGAAATTATAATTAAGTAGTGAGTTAATGATGTGGCTACGTTGAAATAATATTATTGATTTGAATATTAAAACGCAAAGCATTCATTGTTAACTTTGATGATTTAGTTGTGGGTATTTATATAATTAATATCTATCGATTTCATTGATTGGAATGCAAGGAGTGATTATGCGCATTTAAAAGGAATTTATACTATGACTGGATATTCTCCCATGCGCGAAAACAATAGATTTATTATTCACTCTATTCATTATTTTTTATTTTATTTTGTGTTATTAGGTTTGAATCAGAAAAGTTGGGCAAATACCCCGTCTGTATCAGGAATGGTTACAGGTAGTGCGGCTATTTTACAGGACAATGAACAGCTATTGTCCCCAGAAGCAACGCGGGTGCAGCAGAAACCTGTAATTGACCAACGCGAAAAATCCGATTCGAAAAGCGATACGGGGCAAATGCTGCGAGTGGCAACGCTAGGTGTGAGATCTCTACCAGAGCGCTATCGGGAACAGGTCAATACGCTATTGGTTGCACGACAGAATCAGAATATGAGCGTATCCCAGCTGCAGGCTATTCCATTGGAAATAGAAAGGATAATGCGCAAAGGTGGCGACCTTCTTAGCTTTGCTTATCTGCCAGAACAGGATATCACTGAAGGTCATGTTTATATTCAGGTGGTGCAAGGGCGGTTAGAGAAAGTTCATCTACACAACAATCAATCTGGCGTGCGCGATAGTTTGATAAATAAATTCCTACAGGCAGGGAATAAGCATCCTGAAAATATTCGTCAAATGGAAAGCGTACTGCTGCGCTTAGGCGATCAGCCAGGAGTCGGGCCATTAACTTCAATATTATCACCGGGTGAACAGGTGGGTGGCTCGCAGCTGAGCGTGAGCGTGGCATCAGAGCCAGCGATTAGCGGACGTTTGATGATGGATAATCATGGGGGGCGTTATTCCGGTCGCATCCGTACGTTGGCTCGGATGACCATTAATAACCCAACAGGATCGGCGGATCGCTTACAGGGAATGGTGCTCTATGCTCCGCAGTTCCTGCAAAATAAAGATTCCAATGATGCTAAAACCATCTTGGGTAATATTACCTATGATTTACCCTTAGGTTATCAGGGCGCACGGGGCGGTATTTCCTATAGTCGGGTTGAGTCGCAGCCGGGTGGAAGATTTACCGGTTTTATCGACAGTAATGCTGATGTGTTGTCGCTATATAGCTCTTGGCCGGTTATCCGTACTGCGGGTAATAATTTATCTCTGGGTGTACAAGGGGATTATAAGTGGATGAGGGATAAAATATTGACCTTTACTTCTCACCGCGAGCAAGACTCAATAAGTTTGAGTCTCAACGGGGACTATCGTCACCGATGGTTTGGACAACCTAATATTGTTAACTATCGTGGAGGATTAACTCGGGGAACGTTAAGGGATGCGATGCAAGATAATCCTAACCGTGGGGAATTTTGGAAGTGGGAAGCCCGCGGTATGGGATTGCAGCGACTCAACGATTATTTTGGCGCTAGTCTGCGTGCATCCGGGCAATTTAGTCATCAGAATACGGACAGCGTGGAAAAAATGGCGTTAGGTGGTCCATTGGCTGTCCGGGCTTATGATGTGAATACGATTAGCGTAGACCGGGGTTTTTCCTTATCCCCAGCATTACGGTTGGATCTCGCTACGTTATACCCTGGAATTAGTACTCATGCTTTCTATGATTATGCCCAAGGTTCTTTATTAGCAAATAAAAGAATCGGTCAATCTAATCATGTTTTATTACAAGGTTATGGCGCAGGGCTGACTTATCAGCACTATCGAGGAAATATTGATATTACTCATGCCCGGCGGGTTGGTGCAGTAGATAATTTACTCGGCGCTACCGAACGCAGCCGATGGTGGTTAACCGGCTCGATTAATTTCTAATAATAAATTCATAATAACCATTTCTTAATTGAGTTGGATTTATTGAATCAATCGGTTGTGCCCTTTGCCTTTAATTATTATCTGAGTTGATTATATATTCATATAAACATCTTTCGCGATTATTTCGCGGGGCTATCTCTAATCAGGGATAGATATTGCTGCATATAAAGGAGTTGTCATGAAAAATAATGGAATAGCCACACCACTCGCCATTTGTATTAGCCTTACATTAAGTGGTCAGGTTTATGCATTAGGCGTTGGGGAGGTCACGGCGGGTAATGCAATTATTGGTGAGAAAAGCCCTGAGAATACTACTATTATTACGCAGAATAGTGACAGAGCGGTAATTGACTGGACTAACTTCGGTATAGCACCAGGTGAAACCGTTAAATTTGAACAACCTAATACTAACTCTGCGGTTTTAAATCGTGTTCGCGAACCATTTGAGACTTATATTCAAGGGGATTTATTGTCTAACGGGCAGGTTTTTGTCGTTAACCCGCGAGGCGTTACCATTACCGACGGTGCCAAAATTGATGTGGGTAGCTTGGTTCTGTCTAGCTTGAATTCAACTAATGATATTTTCATGGCTGCACCTGATGGAAATATCGCATTTTCTGGGGATACCCGTGGTGGTTTAGTTGTTAACCGGGGGGAAATCACGGCTAAAGATAATGTTGTGATGATGGGCGCTGCCGTAGGTAATGAAGGCGTTATTGATTCAGGAAATGAAGTGTTATTGACTGCTGGTGATGAAATGACACTATCAGTTGGAGGGAGTGGCATGTCGGTAAAAGTTGATCCTGCATCTTGGAATAATAAAGATAAAAGGTCTGAATTTTCAGATGTTAGATTAATACCGGTAGCGCCATATGCGCGGAATTCCGTGACAAATCGAAATGTTATTAATGCCGGTGTCGTAGAAAGTCATAATGGTCGAATTAAATTGATTGGCGAGAGGATTGAGCATTTGGCGGGGAGTTTGAATAGCGGTAATGGGACTATTGATATTGATTCGGGTGTTGCGACTAATATTAAAGGCATGCTCAATGCAAAAGATATTGTATTAAATAGCGGGGGGAGCGTAGTACAAAGCAGTCGCGAAGGGGCGGAAATTATAGCGAAAACTATCACTGTAGGTAATGAAATAACGAAAGGAGGTGATTATAATTTAGAGAACCCTTTCAATAAAGCTGATACCTTAAAAGGTGTTGTGAATTCTGTATCTAGCGGTTTTTCATCAAATTCTGACAGCAGCATCAATTCAGTCAAATATAGTAGTGATTCCAGAAATACGCTGCTTGTTAAGGATATTAGAGCTGAGCAAGATATTACGATAAAGACCTTTGGTAAGTTAAATGCCACGACTCTTGAGTCTAACGGAATAATAAATCTAGCACCGGTCGATAGTTTAGCAACAGAAGGTTCTATTTCTGGTGGAAATGTTTATCTGGCCAGCATGTCTGGTAATATCTCTACTAGCGGCCTTAGTGCTAGGCAGAAGGTCATCATGAGTGCAGGAAAAAGCATTAACAAAACTAGGAGTGATGCCTCGGTGAATGCTGCAAATATTGATATGACAGCAAAAGAAAACATAACATTAGGTGAGCTCAATTTTGCAGAACATGCGATTATTAAGGCAAAAGAAATGACATTTGAGCGTATTAAAGGCTCAGATAATCGTGAAATAGAGTTATTAGCAGAAGATAGAGTGAATATCGGGGAGCGTATGATGGGGGGTAAGGCCTATTACTCAGGTATTTTCAATGGTTCATTTAGTTTATTACCACTAGCGGGTAAAAAGACCGAAATTCTACATATCTCTAAGAAAGTTAGCCCTTCAGACGATCAGGGGAAAATCTTTTTTCCCAAGGATTAGTTACCTGATTAGGTGGGCCGATTGAACACTTCCATTTGATATACAGTTAATCACAAATTATGGCTCACCATTTATATGAGAGTGAAATAAAAAAGGGCTGAATATCAGCCCTTTTCGTGTGTTTCTTTCTACCTACGGGCAAATTTAGACTTCCAGATATCCCATAATCCCTTCGGCAGCTTTACGACCTTCGGCAATAGCGGTGACCACCAAGTCTGAGCCGCGGACAATATCGCCGCCGGCAAAGATTTTTGGGTTGCTGGTCTGGAAGGCGTTATCGGCGCTCTCTGGCGCAACTACACGCCCCTGTTTATCCAAACTGACATCGTGAGCGGCTAACCATTCCATACTGTGTGGACGGAAACCGAAGGCAGTGACTACCGCATCGGCATCCAAAATGTGCTCAGAACCGGCAATATGTTCAGCCTGACGGCGGCCTTGCGCATCCGGTGCGCCCAACTGGGTGCGAACCATTTTCACGCCGCAAACTTTACCCGCATCGTTTACTTCAATGCTGAGCGGTTGCAGATTGAATTTGAATTCGACGCCTTCCTCGCGAGCATTTTTTACTTCTCGCTTGGAGCCTGGCATGTTCACTTCATCACGGCGATAGGCGCAGGTAACGTGCGTTGCGCCTTGACGGATTGAGGTGCGCACGCAGTCCATTGCGGTATCTCCTCCACCCAGAACCACCACACGTTTACCTTCCATATTCACGTAAGGTTCGTCCGAGGTTGCTGTGTAACCCATGAGTTGTTTGGTATTGGCAATCAGGAATGGCAGTGCATCGTAGACGCCGGTTGCCCCTTCGTTTTCTAATCCGCCGCGCATCGATTGATAAGTTCCCACGCCGAGGAATACCGCATCGTAATCGTTAAGCAGAGTTTCCATCGCCACGTCTTTGCCGACTTCGGTATTCAGTCGGAACTCAATGCCCATTTCGGAGAAGATCTTGCGCCGTTTGATCATCACTTCTTTTTCCAGCTTGAAGGCTGGAATACCAAAGGTCAGCAGACCGCCGATTTCAGGGTGACGATCGAAAACTACCGCTTGTACGCCGTTGCGGGTCAACACATCAGCACAGGCTAGCCCGGCAGGACCTGCACCGATAATAGCCACACGCTTACCGGTTGGATGGACGTGGGACATATCCGGCTTCCAGCCCATTTCTATGGCTTTATCGCTGATATAACGTTCGATATTACCTATGGTAACCGCCCCGAACTCATCGTTTAGCGTACAAGAACCTTCGCATAGGCGATCTTGCGGACAAACCCGGCCGCAGACTTCCGGTAGACTATTCGTCTGGTGTGCCAAATCCGCGGCTTCCATAATGCGTCCTTCGTTGGCCAGTTTGAGCCAATTTGGGATGTAGTTATGTACCGGACATTTCCATTCACAGTAAGGATTACCGCAGGATAAGCAGCGGTCTGCCTGCGCTTTTGCCTGGGTTTCCGAGAACGGTTCGTAAATCTCTACAAATTCTATTTTACGGATCTTCAGCGGTTTTTTCGGCGGGTCAACGCGCTGTAAGTCGATAAATTGATAAACATTCTGGCTCATTTTAACCCCTTACTGCGCTTGAACCCGCAGCTCAGCTGCGGAACGGCTACGGTGACCCAACAGTGCTTTCACATCGCTGGATTTTGGTTTCACCAAGGCAAATTTACTAACCCAATCTGGCCAGTTAGCCAAGATTTCCTCGCCACGGCTGGACCCGGTCAGCTGAACGTGTTCAGTGATTAGCCCGCGCAGATGTTCCTCATGGATAGCCAGTTCATCGACATCCAATACTTCTACCAACTCAGGGTTAACGCGTTTACGGAACTCGCCGTCTTCGTCCAATACATAGGCGAAGCCACCGGTCATACCGGCACCGAAGTTGATACCGGTGCGACCGAGCACGCAGACGACGCCGCCGGTCATATATTCACAGCCGTTATCGCCAATGCCTTCAACTACGGTGATAGCGCCGGAGTTACGCACGGCGAAACGCTCACCAGCGCGACCTGCGGCGAATAACTTGCCGCCGGTTGCACCGTACAGACAGGTATTACCGACAATGCTGGCTTCATGGCTACGGAAAGCCGAGCCCACCGGAGGACGAACCGCAATGCGGCCGCCGGCCATGCCTTTGCCGACGTAGTCGTTGGCATCACCGGTTAGCGTTAATTCAACGCCGCCGGCGTTCCATACGCCAAAGCTCTGCCCGGCGGTACCGGAGAAATGTGCTTTGATCGGATCGGTCGCCAGCCCTTGATCTCCATGCTTCGCGGCGATCGCCCCTGACAGTGCGGCGCCAACCGAGCGATCGGTGTTGCGAATATCAAAGTAGAAAGTTTTGCTTTGTCTGGCTTCAATATGCGGTTCAGCCTGTTCCAGCAACGCTTTGTTCAGTGAGCCTTTGTCGAACGGAGGATTGTTTTCGGTACAGTACAGCGCCTTGCCAGGATGTGGTTTGGCAGTGGCCAGCAACGGTGACAAGTCCAGCTTGTTCTGCTTCGCGGAAATGCCATCCAGCTCGATCAACATATCAGTACGACCAATCAAATCAACCAGTTGGCTTACGCCCAGTTCGGCCATTATCTGGCGCGTTTCTCTGGCGATAAACTGGAAGTAATTTACTACGCGCTCCGGCAGGCCGTGGTAGTGGTCGCGACGCAGTTTTTCATCCTGAGTTGCTACACCGGTGGCGCAGTTATTCAGGTGACAAATACGTAGGTATTTACAGCCTAAAGCCACCATAGGCCCCGTACCGAAACCGAAGCTTTCTGCGCCCAGAATCGCTGCTTTGACAATATCAACGCCGGTCTTCAGGCCGCCGTCCACCTGTAAACGGATTTTATGACGCAGACCGTTAGCAACCAGTGCCTGTTGAGTTTCCACCAGACCCAGTTCCCACGGGCAACCGGCGTACTTCACTGATGAAAGCGGGCTGGCACCAGTGCCGCCGTCGTAACCGGCGATGGTAATTAAATCGGCATAGGCTTTGGCCACGCCGGTGGCGATAGTGCCGACTCCCGGCTCGGAAACCAGTTTCACCGAAATCATTGCCTTCGGATTGACCTGCTTCAAATCGAAAATCAGCTGTGCTAAATCTTCGATGGAGTAAATATCGTGGTGCGGTGGCGGAGAAATTAGCGTCACACCCGGTACGGAATAGCGCAGTTTAGCGATGTAAGGGGTCACTTTATCACCCGGTAACTGGCCGCCTTCACCCGGTTTTGCCCCTTGGGCTACTTTGATCTGAATAACGTCGGCATTAACCAGATACGCCGGAGTGACGCCAAAACGACCGGATGCTACCTGTTTGATTCGCGAGACTTTGTTGGTGCCATAGCGCACCGGATCTTCGCCACCTTCGCCGGAGTTGGAGAATCCACCCAAACTATTCATAGCGATAGCCAATGATTCGTGGGCTTCCGGACTGAGCGCGCCGATAGACATTGCCGCCGTATCGAAACGGGTAAATAGAGATTCTGCTGGTTCCACTTGATCTACTGGGATCGGCGTACCTTGCGGCTTGATCGCCAAGAGATCGCGCAGCGTAGCCACTGGACGTTCGTTAACCAGTTTTGAGTAAGCTTCGTAATCACTGTATTCACCGCTGTGAACGGCTTTCTGCAACGTATTGACCACATCCGGGTTATACGCGTGATATTCGCCATTATGGACAAATTTGAGTAACCCGCCTTGATCCAACGGTTTACGCTTCAACCAAGCGCGTTTGGACAGATTTTGTAGGTCTTGCTGGAAATCGCTGAAGTTAGCGCCTCCGATACGACTAACCACGCCCTGGAAACAGAGTTCAGACAGCTCTTTGTGCAGACCTACGGCTTCAAACAACTTGGCACAGCGATAAGATGCGATCGTTGAAATGCCCATTTTGGACATGATCTTATACAGGCCTTTGTTAATACCGTTGCGATAGTTGAGCATCACATCGCGGTATTTTTTATCTATGGCCTGTGTGTCGACCAATTTAGCCAATGATTCATAAGCTAAATAAGGATAAATAGCGGTAGCACCAAAGCCGAGTAATACGGCGAAGTGATGCGGATCGCGGGCGCTGGCGGTTTCAACAATGATGTTGGCATCGCAGCGCAGGTTTTTTTCTACTAATCGGGTCTGAATCGCACCCACGGCCATTGGTGCGGGCACCGGCAGACGGGTTTGGGAAATTGAGCGGTCGGAGAGCACCAGCATTACGGCACCATCGCGAACTTTACGCTCTGCTTCGTCACACAGTGATAAAACACTCTGTTGCAGATCTTGCTGGCTCGGATCAAACGTCAGATCCAAGCGATCGGCGCGATAATACTCGCCTTCTAGCGTGGTGAGCTGCTGGAAATCCGAATACAACAAAATAGGGGATTTAAAGCTCAAACGATGCGCCTGACCTTCGGCCTCGCAGAATACGTTCATTTCACGGCCAATACTGGTAGCCAGTGACATCACGTGGGCTTCGCGCAGCGGATCGATCGGCGGGTTGGTAACCTGTGCAAACTGCTGGCGGAAATAGTCATAAATAATGCGCGGGCCGCTGGAAAGCACGGCAAATGGGGTGTCATCGCCCATTGAGCCTGTCGCTTCCTGACCGTTCTCACCTAATACGCGGATGATTTGATCCAGCTCTTCGTTGGTGTAACCGAATTGTTTTTGATAGGTTTCGAGTTGAGTATCATCCAGCTCGCGGCTGCCGACCTGATCTTCCGGCAGATCCTCAAATGGCACCAAGCGCTTAACGTTCTTCTCCATCCATTCTTTGTACGGATGGCGGCTTTTCAGATCGTTATCGGTTTCGGCCGAATGCAGGATCTTGCCGCTGCGCGTATCGATCACCATCAGTTCGCCGGGGCCAACGCGGCCTTTTTCTACCACCTCATCGGGCTGGTAATCCCAGATCCCCACTTCGGAAGCACAGGTAATCAGTTTGTCTTTGGTAATCACGTAGCGCGCCGGGCGCAGACCGTTACGGTCGAGGTTACAGGCGGCGTAGCGCCCGTCAGACATCACGATCCCGGCTGGGCCATCCCACGGTTCCATATGCATGGAATTAAAGTCGAAGAAGGCACGTAGGTCGGTATCCATATCCGGGTTATTTTGCCAAGCCGGTGGTACCAGCAAACGCATAGCGCGAATCAAATCCATCCCGCCGCTGAGGAACAATTCCAGCATATTATCCAGCGAGCTGGAGTCTGAACCGGTTTCGTTGACGAAAGGCGCAGCGTCTTGCAAATCGGGAATGAGCGGCGTTTTAAATTTATAAGCACGCGCGCGCGCCCACTGACGGTTACCGGCAATAGTATTGATTTCACCGTTGTGTGCCAGATAGCGGAACGGCTGAGCCAGCGGCCAGCGCGGCACGGTATTAGTGGAAAAACGCTGGTGGAAAAGGCAAATGGCCGATTCGAGGCGTAAATCTGCCAGATCCAGATAAAAACGTGGCAGATCTGCAGGCATACATAGGCCTTTATAGATCGTCACCAGATTGGAGAAACTACAAACGTAGAAATCTAAATCTGAGATGCGTTTTTCGATACGGCGACGCGCGACAAACAGACGACGCTCCATATCGCGCGGGCGCCATCCGGCCGGAGCGTTAACAAAAATCTGTTCGATACGCGGCAGAGAGGAAAGGGCGATTTCACCGAGAACATCAGGGTTGGTCGGCACTTCGCGCCAGCCCACCACGGAAAGGGTTTCGTTTTGTAGCTCTTCTTCAACGATCCGGCGGCTTGCACTAGCCAGTTCATCGTTTTGGCTAAGGAATATCATGCCAACGGCGTAATTTTTCGCCAAACGCCAGCCGCGCTCTTCGGCGACCATGCGGAAAAAACGATCCGGTTTTTGTAAGAGTAAACCGCAGCCATCGCCAGTTTTACCATCAGCGAGAATCGCACCACGGTGTTGCATTCGGGCCAGCGCGTGTATTGCGGTACGCACGACCTTGTGGCTTGGTTCGCCTTCTATGTGGGCGATGAGACCAAAACCGCAATTGTCTTTCTCTTGGGATTTATCGTACAACATATCAGTGAACCTCCCCAGGCTCTGCGTGACTCTCACAACCGACTGCGAGGGACAATTCACGGTGACGGGTGGGCTGACAGGCGCGCCTGGCGCGGCAAATCTGCTTTTCCGCCCTCCGTCAATGACCTCTCGTGATGGTCTCACAAGTGGTATATGACTTGTTTTAAGAGGGAGTCTTAAATAACTGCATAATTATGACTAGACGTTTGCCCGTCTAGAAAGCTTCCAGCGGACTTCCAACTTAGCGAGAAAGAATACTGAGGTCAAATATAGGCCTAAGATATATCCAGATCACAAAAAAATGATTTATCTCGATGATTATAAAAATAATTCATGCATTTTTGACCCTGTGAAAGAGTCGTTGATGGGCAGTGGAAATGTGAGCTGTCTCACTATAGTGCAATCGTCAAATCTCTGCACCATGCTAGTGCTGGTGGGGATGTCAGAGTGATATGCTATGATTTTATTATTTTATGATATTTAAAACTATTTTTCATCAATTTGTAATAGATGCACTAAGGCGTTTGCCGAGATTAGAAAAATTAATTGACAGCTAAATGATTTTATTTGCATTTATAGTGAATGCTTATGCGAAATTGCACCCGAGGGAGTGGGAGTTGATCTCTGTCATCGCACGGAACACCCTGACCGGTTAGGCTAAGCGACTTTTACGACAGGCATCCTCCAGATTATGCAGTTGCAGCAATTAGTCAATATGTTTGGTGCGGATTTACAGCGCCGTTATGGTGAAAAAATCCATAAACTCACGCTCCACGGCGGTTTTAGCTGCCCGAATAGAGATGGCACCCTAGGGCGTGGCGGTTGCACATTTTGCCAGGTGGCTTCGTTTGCCGACGAACAAATGCAGCAGCGAACCATAAGCGAGCAGTTGGAAGCGCAGGCGAAGAAAGTTAACCGAGCTAATCGCTATCTGGCTTATTTTCAGGCTTATACCAGCACTTATGCCGAAGTTAATGCGCTGGCAGCCATGTATCAGCAGGCTTTAACCGAAGCGGATATCGTTGGGATTTGTGTGGGAACCCGACCAGACTGTGTACCGGATGCGGTATTAGACTTGCTGAGTGGTTATCATCGGCAAGGTTACGAAGTCTGGCTGGAACTGGGGTTACAAACTGCCAATGATAAAACCCTCAAACGTATTAACCGCGGCCATGATTTCGCCAGCTACCAACAAACGGCTCGCCGTGCCAGAGCGCGCGGTCTGAAAGTGTGCTGCCATTTGATCGTTGGCTTGCCCGGCGAAAATCAAGCGCAAGGCTTGCAAACTCTGCAACAAGTCGTGGATACCGGCGTGGATGGACTAAAACTGCATCCGCTTCATATCGTGGAAGGCAGCACTATGGCTAAAGCCTGGCGAGCAGGGCGCTTGCCAGAGCTGGCTCTGGAAGACTATGTAGTGACCGCCGGAGAAATGATTCGTCATACGCCCGCCGATATTGTCTATCACCGAATTTCCGCCAGTGCTCGTCGCCCGACGTTGCTTGCTCCGCTGTGGTGTGAAAATCGCTGGACCGGTATGGTGGAGTTGAATCGGTATATGTTAGCCCATGGAGGGCAAGCTTCCGCTTTGTAGGTGATCGGCTACTGCGTATTGCCCATTATTTTTAGAATGTCTGCAGGCTATCGCCAGTCTAAGCTTTCGCAATTTCCCGTTGATTTGCAGTCTTTTCCACACTTCTTGGCAACCCGCCTTATCTATTTCTGGTTTTACGGTATGATTTATCGCATGAAGTCTGATGGGAGTGGTTATGAAGCAAATCAGGGTATTAGCCCAGTATTACGTTGATTTAATGGTGAAGTTAGGGCTGGTGCGCTTCTCGCTGCTGCTGGCTTCGGTGCTGGTAATATTGGCGATGGTGGTGCAAATGGCCGTCACGTTGGTATTACGCGGCTCGGTCGAAAGCATCGATTTTGTTCGCTCCATCTTTTTCGGGCTGTTAATCACGCCGTGGGCGGTTTATTTCCTGTCAGTTGTGGTGGAACAGCTGGAGGAATCCCGTCAGCGCTTATCCAGACTGGTAGATAAACTGGAAATCATGCGTTATCGCGATCGGGAACTGAATCAGCAATTGCAGGAAAATATCTCGCAGCTAAATCTGGAAATTATCGAACGTGAGAAAGCGGAGAAAGCCCATCTACAGGTTGTGGATAAGCTGAAAGAGGAAATGGGGCATCGGGAGCAGGCGCAGGTGGAATTAGGGCAACAATCCGCACTGTTACGCTCCTTCCTCGATGCATCCCCCGATTTGGTCTACTACCGTAACGAAGATAATGAATTTTCCGGCTGTAACCGCGCAATGGAGCTGCTGACCGGTAAAAGTGAGAAACAGCTGGTCGGCTTGACGCCACAGGAAGTTTACGCGCCAGATATTGCCGAAAAAGTTATGGAAACCGATGAAAAGGTCTTCCGCCACAACGTTTCCTTGACCTACGAACAGTGGCTGGTGTACCCCGATGGGCGTAAGGCCTGCTTTGAACTGCGTAAAGTACCGTTTTACGATCGCGTGGGTAAACGGCATGGTCTAATGGGCTTTGGCCGCGATATAACCGAGCGTAAGCGCTACCAAGACGCGCTGGAGAACGCCAGTAGGGATAAGACCACTTTCATCTCAACAATCAGCCATGAGCTGCGTACGCCGCTTAATGGCATCGTCGGCCTGAGTCGTATTTTGCTGGATACCGATTTAAACGATGAACAGCTGAAATACCTCAAAACCATTCATGTAAGCGCCATCACTTTGGGCAATATATTCAACGATATTATCGAAATGGATAAGTTGGAACGGCGCAAAGTACAATTGGACAACCAACCGATCGACTTTACCGGCTTTATGACCGATCTGGAAAACCTGTCCGGTTTACTGGTTCAACCTAAAGGACTGAAATTCCTGATGGAACCTCAGGGTCTATTACCGGAGAAAGTCATCACAGACGGCACTCGCCTACGCCAGATTTTGTGGAACCTGATTGGTAATGCGGTGAAATTCACTCAGGAAGGGCAGATAGTGGTACGTATCCGGCGAGAAAATCCTGACCGACTGATCTTTGAAGTGGAAGATTCCGGCATGGGAATTCCGCAGGATGAACAAGACAAGATCTTCGCTATGTATTATCAGGTGAAAGACAGCAACGGCGGGCGTCCGGCTACCGGAACCGGAATCGGGCTGGCGGTATCCAAACGGCTGGCACAGAGCATGGGCGGCGATATCACCGTGAAAAGCACTCAGGGTATCGGTTCCTGCTTTACGCTGTCTATCAAGGCGCCTGCGGTGCAGGATGAGGTGACTAGCGTGCCGTCTGATGAAAATATGCCGCTGCCTGCGTTGCACGTACTGCTGGTGGAAGATATCGAACTCAACGTGATTGTGGCGCGCTCGGTGTTGGAAAAATTGGGTAACAGCGTTGAGGTGGCGATGAATGGCCAGGATGCGTTGGATATGTTTAACCCGGATGACTTTGATTTAGTGCTATTGGATATTCAACTCCCGGATATGACAGGGCTGGATATTGCTCGCAAAATTCGCGCAGATTATGGCAATTGCCACTTGCCGCCGCTGGTGGCGCTAACGGCTAACGTTCTAAAAGATAAAAAAGAATATCTTGATGCCGGAATGGATGACGTGCTGAGTAAGCCGCTGTCTGTTCCTGCTTTAACGGCAATGATCAAACAGCTCTGGGATCATCAGCCTTCCCACTCCACAAAAAAACAGGAACATAAACCGATGCAAACTAATGAATCGTTACTCGATACCGTGATGTTGGAGCAATACATCGATTTGGTGGGACCACAGCTGATTCATCAGAGTCTGGAAATGTTCGAGCAGATGATGCCGGGTTATCTGGCGGTGTTGGATTCCAACATGACCGCTCGTGACCAAAAAGGTATCGCCGAAGAAGCGCATAAAATTAAAGGGGCGGCAGGTTCGGTAGGGTTACGACATTTGCAGCAACTGGCACAGCAGATTCAAACGCCTTCATTGCCTGCATGGTGGGATAACGTTCAAGATTGGATTGATGAGCTGAAACTGGAATGGCGTAACGATGTTCAGGTACTGCGTGAGTGGACTGCGGAAGCTGAAAAAAAATAACCCCGACCGAGGCCGGGGTGCGCGAATACTGCGCCAACACCAGGGAAAACGTGAACCTGCGTATTAATTTCTGTGTGTGTCCGCAGGTTTTATGGATTCGTTGATACATCATACAAGCAACAACATAGCAAATGTAAGCGCTCTTGTTACAAGATTCATTAAAATATGTGATAGAGATTGTTGTTTGTCACTAGAACAGGTTAAGCGATTGACAGCGAAACAAAAGGAGGATTGTGATGAAAAGAGTCGGTGTAGTGTTGAGTGGATGCGGTGTTTTCGATGGCGCAGAGATACATGAGTCCGTCTTAACATTGCTGGCTTTAGACCGCGCCGGAGTTGAGGCAGTATGCTTTGCGCCGGATAAGCCACAACTCCATGTTATTAATCATTTATCTGGTGAAATTACCGGCGAAAGTCGTAACGTTTTAGTCGAGTCTGCGCGTATCGCGAGAGGTAAGATTCAGCCACTTTCTGCCGCCGATCCGGCGCAGTTGGATGCATTAATTGTACCCGGTGGATTCGGTGCAGCGAAGAATCTGAGTAGCTTCGCAACGGAAGGAACGGCATGTTCTGTAGACGAAGATTTATATAAGCTTACTCAAACAATGCATAAGTCTGGTAAACCAATTGGATTTATGTGTATTGCCCCTGCGATGTTACCAAAACTGTTGGGGGAGCGAATTCGCCTGACCATTGGTAATGATATCAATACTGCCGATGCTATTGAGGTCATGGGGGGGGAACATATTGTTTGCCCGGTGGAAGATGTTGTGGTGGATGCAGAGCATAAAGTCGTTACCACGCCTGCCTATATGTTGGCCGGTTCTATCTCTGAAGCTGCCGTCGGAATCAACAAACTGGTGAGTAAGGTGCTGGGCTTAATCGAATGAAATTGGGCAAATACGGGATAGGATGGATCTGGCGTGGTCTAAAGCGTGGCATTTTGGCTCTGTTGGGCTTTTGGCTGGCCGCTATTTTGATTTTTGCTTTCCTGCCCGTGCCCTTTTCCATGGTGATGGTCGAAAGGCAGCTTGGAGCCTGGTTTTCCGGCGATTTTTCTTACGTGGCGCATTCGGATTGGGTGCCTATGAGCGAAATTTCCCCTTACATGGCTTTGGCCGTGATGGCGGCGGAAGATCAGAAATTCCCTGACCATTGGGGATTTGACATGGGCGCCATTGAATCGGCTCTGGCGCACAATCAGCGCAATCAAAAACGCATCCGAGGCGCATCGACGTTATCACAGCAAACGGCGAAGAACCTGTTTCTGTGGGATGGACGCAGTTGGGTGCGTAAAGGGTTGGAAGCCGGATTGACGGCTGGAATTGAGCTGGTGTGGACCAAAAGGCGCATTCTGACGGTTTATTTAAATATTGTGGAGTTTGGCGACGGTATTTTCGGCGTTGAGGCTGCGGCCCAGCATTTCTTTCATAAGCCTGCTAGCCGGTTAAGCGCTTCTGAAGCGGCACTGCTGGCGGCAGTGTTGCCGAATCCACATCGCTTTAAGGCACATGCACCCTCAGGCTACGTAATGAGCCGTCAACAGTGGATCTTACGCCAGATGCGTCAACTGGGCGGTAAAACTTTCCTACAGGAAAATTCGCTGTAAAACGGCAGCTAGATTGCGTAGGCAGAAACAAAAAGGGCTTAGTATCAACTAGGCCCTTTTGCTTTTCGGCGAGTCAATTATTGGACGTAGGTAAAGGCGGTGGTGACGTGTTTGACGCCGCCAACTTTACTGGCGATCTGCGCGGCAGATTGTCCTTCTTGCTGCGTAACCAGACCGAGCAGGAACACTTCGCCATTTTCGGTGGTGACTTTGACGTTAGAAGATTTAACCGAATCACTGGTGAGAATCTGCGAACGAACCTTGGTAGTAATCCAGGTATCTGATGAAGCGGTGCCCAGATCGACCGGTTTGCCCAGACGAATCTCGTTGTACACTTCGCTGGTGCCTTCAACGCCAGCGGCTATTTGCTTGGCTCGGGTTGCCAATTCGGTCGTCGGTGCTTGCCCGGTTAGCAGTACTTTGCCTTGGTAAGCCGTAGCGACGACGCGGGCTTCTTTTTTCAGTTGCTGGTCTTTGCTCAATGCGTTGGTCACACGGGCTTCTAGTGTACCGTCGTCAACTTGAGTACCGACGCTGCGAGGGTCAGTTGCGGATTTGGTCGCCACAGCGGCGCTGCCAACTACGACGGCACCAACACAGCCTTGTAATAGCAACGCGCTAAACAGCACGGCAAAAAATGGGAAACTAACCTTCATTTATGCTCCTTTAATCGTCCTGATGAGGGAATAGAGTGTTATCAATCAGATCACACAAACAATTCACTGTAAGCATGTGCATTTCCTGCACCCGAGCGCTGCGGTGAGAAGGAATGCGAATTTCAACATCCTGCTGGCCTAATAGGCCTGCCAGTTCGCCACCGTCGTAACCCGTGAGCGCGACAATCGTCATATCGCGGGTTACGGCTGCTTCAACTGCTTTCACAATATCACGGCTGTTACCACGAGTGGAAATGGCCAACAGAACGTCTCCGGCCTGGCCTAAAGCACGTACTTGCTTGGCGTAAACCTCTTCATGCAAACGGTCATTGGCAATCGCGGTCAACACCACATTATCGGCATTCAGCGCGATAGCTGGCAGGCTTGGTCGCTCGGTTTCGAATCGGTTGATCATACTGGCGGCGAAATGCTGGGCGTTTGCCGCCGAGGTTCCATTGCCGCAGCAAAGAATCTTGTTACCATTCAGTAGTGATTGAACCAGCATCATCGCCGCCCGTGATATCGCGTCAGGTAAGGCTTCCGCCGCAGCAATCTGGGTTTGAATACTTTCGGTAAAACAGACTTTGATTCTATCCAGCACGTTGATTTAACCCACTCAGTAAAATGAATTGCCCGGCTTTGGCCGGAGAAAAATGATCAATCCGTATTGAAAGCATTAGGCAACCATTCTAACTGGTTACCTGTAATCGCAATAACATCAAAACGGCAAGATGATGTGTCAAAACTGGCTCCGCGCTGTGCCAGCCAAACCGCCGCAGCACGTAATAACCTCTGCTGTTTGGTATGAGTCACGCTGGCCGCTGCGCCGCCAAAGGTCGCATTCCGACGAAAGCGCACCTCGACAAATACCCAGGTCGCCCCGTCGCGCATAATAAGATCAATCTCGCCGCCGCGAACGCTCACATTGGCGGACTGAAAGACCAGACCGGCTTGTTCCAGATGGCGGCGAGCCAGTCGTTCATAACTTGCGCCAGTATCCCTTTGGCTCATGTTTTAATCCATTATTTTCGCCCCCGCTCGGAAACAGGGGCGCTAAAGTCAGGTTGAAAATGCCGGTTATTGCGCCGGAACAACCATTCCTTGGCGGTAGAGCAACCAAGGCAGTTTACGGTTAACCACGCAGTTTGATGATGCGGTCAGTTCACCGGTCGAGCCTGATACCTTAAAGCCTGGAATTTGGCGCATTTCAGCAAAGTGGTTAGACAAAGTCCAAGCATCCATCCCCATGGCATACAAACGAACCAGCGAATAGTCGTTAGCAAACTTGGAGGAAGCCTGCTGCATTAGCGCAGGGTTGGCGCCGGCCATCAGCGGAATATCGCTGAACTGAACGCCTTCCATTTCCAGACGGTAATCCGGGCCTGCACCGGCCTGATAGCTGCGCGAGCTGGCGTACAGCGAGGGTTTGCTGCGAGTCGTGGTCGCCATATCGATCATAGGTTTAATCAGCGTCAGCTCGTCCGGCGTTGCCACGATATACACGGCATCCACGTTCCCGCCCGCGGAAGTGGAAATCACCGGCGCTTCAACCGGCGGTGCTGGAATAGTCAAACCGGCGATAGTCACTGACTGCGAAGCTGCTGTCGGTGTAACAGAAATTGGCTGGCCGGTCAGACGAATACCCGCGCCGCTGTTGATGGACTGCTTCAACTCTGCGGTGGAACCAAAACTCTGCTGTAGTACGGTCTGGCCGCCTTGCTTCTGCCATTCTTCGGCAAAGGCTCTGGCGATACGATCGCCAAAAGCACCACGAGGTGTTAGCAACAGTGGCATTTGCTTCTGCTGCTGCCATAAATGATGGGCGGCATCACGCGCTTCATCTTCCGGCGACAGAGCGAAGTAACAGATATTTGGGCTGTCTTTGGCGGTTTCTGGCTGATTCAGCGCCAGAATATTCAGCGTGGTCGGCGTAGCGGTTAATTGTTCGACGTCCGGTTTCAGCAACGGGCCGACAACCAGCGTGGCACCATCTTGCTGTGCTTGAGCTAGCAGCGCAGCGATTGGCTGAGAAGTGGTGTCATAGACTTTTACCTGCGCATTGCTGGCAGCGACAGGCGCGGCAACCGGAGCAGGGGCTTCCAGCGTTGCTGCGGCCTCACCGTCAACTGGCGCGTTTGCGTCAAGGGTCGGTTCTGCGGTTGGTGCAGGCGCTGGCAGGCCGCTTTGCGCTGCCATAAAACCTTGTTGAATAGCATCGCCAAAAACTTTCGCCTGACCGCTTAATGGCAGCAGCAGCGCTATTTTAGCGGTGGACGCCTGAGTGAAGTTCACAATCTGAGTTAGTTGGGCAGGTAATGATTTCGCCGCCGGATTTTGTGGATAGCGAGTTTGCCAGTCTTTGATCGCCGCTTTTAATAAATCAGGGTTCTGACGGTTATCCTGATATACGTGCAACAGATCCAACCAGCCTTGCAGGACATTTTCATTGGCATTGATCACCAGCGTATTCAGATCCTGAGGCGTCAGCTGCGCCAGCGCCAGCCAGGTGGCGTCGATGTTATCCTGATGAGCCTTATCTTTAAGCAGCGGTTCCTGAGCGATATAGGCACGAATGAGCGGCAGAGTCGGTTTACCCTGACTAGAGCCGATCAGCACCTGATAATAGCGAACCTGCTGATTTGCCGATAATGTGCTGGCGTCTAATTTAGCCAGTATTGCGGCGGCGGCAGGGGCATTTTTCTGTGCAACCAATAACTCGGCGGCCAGCAACTGCTGTTCCTGACGCTGAGTGTCGCTCATTTTTTCAGGCAATGTATTCAGTTGCTCACTGGCTTGCGGCAGCTTCCCTTCACGTAGCAGGGCACGAATGGCGAGTAATTGCCAGTCAGCCTTGTTATCATCACTACTTTGCTGCAATTGTTGCAGGTAATAATCAGAGTTCGCGCTTGCTTCGTCCTGTATATTTGACGGCGGCGGAGTCTGTGGGGCCAGGCCAGAACAGCCAGCCAGGACAAGAGCGGCCAGAACAGCAGGAATAAAAATTCCTGCTTTGGTACGAACGGATGTTGAGGAAAGCATACTGTATCCAGTGATGTTTTTTTCAAGATGCTCAATATTAAATCGGTAATCCGGATGAAACAATGAATCAACACGATCGAGCAGTGATTTCTGCATCTACGCTTTACGTGGTACCCACCCCAATCGGTAATTTAGGGGACATCACCCACCGGGCGTTAGAGGTACTGAAAAGCGTTGATTTGATTGCGGCAGAAGATACGCGCCACACGGGTTTGCTGTTGCAACACTTTGCTATCAACGCGCGCCTGTTTGCGCTTCATGACCATAACGAACAACAAAAAGCTGACCAACTGCTGGCGAAGCTGCAAGAAGGCCAAAGTATAGCTCTGGTTTCCGATGCGGGAACGCCATTAATCAACGACCCCGGCTACCATTTAGTGCGCCGCTGTCGTGAAGCGGGTATTCGGGTCGTACCTTTGCCCGGAGCCTGCGCGGCTATAGCTGCGTTGTCAGCGGCGGGGATTGCCTCAGATCGTTTTTGCTACGAAGGATTCTTGCCAGCAAAAACCAAAGGCCGTAAGGATACCTTGCAGGCGCTGATTGAGGAACCACGAACGCTTATTTTCTATGAATCGACCCATCGTCTCTTGGAAAGTTTGCAGGACATGGTGACGGTTCTTGGCCCACAACGCTACGTGGTGCTGGCGCGAGAGTTGACTAAAACCTGGGAGTCAATCCACGGTGCGCCAGTGGGCGAATTGCTGGCTTGGGTGCAGGAAGATGACATGCGGCGACGGGGGGAAATGGTGCTGATCGTCGAAGGACACAAAGCGCTGGCTGACGACGCATTGCCAGCTGAGGCACTGCGCACTCTGGCATTACTGCAAAAAGAGCTTCCACTGAAGAAAGCTGCGGCGCTGGCGGCAGAAATCCACAGCGTGAAGAAAAATGCCTTATACCGCTATGCACTCGACCAGCAGAGCGATGCAGAAGAAGACGCTGCGCGGTAAGCAGTCATGTGAAAAGCCGGGTGCGATGTCCGGCTTTTGTCATGATCTTTACACATTATTTCCAACCGCGATGCCAGCCATGCCCGGGGTGATACCAGCCCCACGAATGACCTGCGTGATAGCGCCAAACATAGCCTGGCCCTGGCATTGGATATTCAGGTGCGACATAAACTATGCCCGGCGGCGCCGCAAATTCAGATTCGCGATAGCGGGCGGGTTCCACCACGCAGCTACTGAGCAAAAAAATTGCGGCAAGTGGAGCAATGAGCAGCGCAATACGTTTCATAATACAGCTCCCAGAACGCTCGAAATGTTGGCCTGACTATTCTAATCCTAGCGAATAAACTCTACGTATTCCTCTGACTGAAAAGGTAATTTTTGTCAGCGTCTTTACAGTTCTCTACGGGTTTGTTGAGTGGTAATAAAGTGAAAACAGATAATTCACGCGGCAGGGGAGGAAGAGAAAATAACGCGCAAGAAATTGCCCCGATTTGGCGGGTGATGACTTCATTTATCACCACATATTCAAAACAGAGTTAAGGCTCGTTCGATAAAATCACTTTGTTTGATAATCAATCACTATAAATCTTTGTTTCAAGGGAAAGATGACATTCTGCTTCAATGTGACTATAATCCGCCGCGGAGTTGACTAGACAGTCGCCGCTTCACTGTAGTCCCTCTCGGGGGAGACAGGTGGAGGGGAGGAAAGTCCGGGCTCCATAGGGCAGGGTGCCAGGTAACGCCTGGGGGGCGCAAGCCTACGACAAGTGCAACAGAGAGCAAACCGCCGATGGCCCGCGCAAGTGGGATCAGGTAAGGGTGAAAGGGTGCGGTAAGAGCGCACCGCGCGGCTGGCAACAGTCCGTGGCATGGTAAACTCCACCCGGAGCAAGGCCAAATAGGGGTTCACATGGTACGGCCCGTACTGAACCCGGGTAGGCTGCTTGAGCCAGTGAGCGATTGCTGGCCTAGAGGAATGACTGTCCACGACAGAACCCGGCTTACCGGTCAACTCCCTCTATTATAGAGCCCCTTGTGAGGTTATCCTCACAAGGGGTTTTTTATTGGGTAATCGACCGCGTCGCCATTTTGGGCTAACGCAGAGCTCAGAGTCCTCACCTACGTTGTGTAGGTTCCGGTTCCTGCGCGCTAGGCGCACCCCAACTTGCTAGTTCGCGACGCCCTAACATTCAGCGTGATGCGATTTTGGGGGGCTGCTGTTATTTGAATAGGTACCTATACCGGTAGGTCGATTAATAGTGCGCGTAGCGGCGTTTGGGCTTTAATGGTGAGCTGCTGCTCTTCCTGAACAAAGGCGCCGTCACCGCAGGTTAGACGCTGAAGATCGGTCGTCTGCGAACCTTCCACTTCGACGGTGCCGTGAATTGACTGCAAATAAGCCCGTTGGCCGTGAAGCTGAATGCTGTGTTCATCTCCTGCTACCATATTCAAATGGTGAATCCACATCTGCTGACGCAGTTTCAGACTCCCCTGACCGCCATCAGGCGAAGCCAGTAAACGATAAAATTCATTGCCTAGCGCCAGACGCTGGCTCGAATCACTATCCTGCTCAGGGCAGGCATTCAACCACAGCTGAATTCGGGTTAATGGCTTACAACTACTCAGATTATGCTCGCTGTAACTCACCTCAGACTGCGGCGAAAATAAAATAACGTCGCCTTCTTTTCCCTGCACATGATTACCCAAACTGTCTCTGTATTCTGCCTCACCCTGTAAAATCAGGTTGAGAATATCCACCTGAGGATAAGTTCGTGGTTGAAAAGCCGCGCCGGGCGCGAGAACTTCCTGATTGAGTACTCGCAATGAAGCGTAGCCCAACAGTTTGGGATCGAAATAATGACCGAAAGAAAAGGTATAGCGGGCCTGTAACCAACCAAAGTCAGCTTGCCCGCACTGTTTTGCCGTTCTGCATGTGATCATGACGATGATTGCCCCTATAAATTGATAGACAAATGGTAAGCGTCTGGACGCAGGATTGTTAGCCAGTTAATCTGGTCGGTATATTCAAATTTCCTGACTGAGAAAACTGATGGCCAAAGATCGGGCGTTAACGCTAGAAGCGTTGCGGGTAATGGATGCTATTGATCGTCGAGGCAGCTTTGCCGCTGCCGCTGATGAATTGGGTCGAGTACCTTCGGCCCTCAGCTACACCATGCAAAAGCTTGAAGAAGAGCTGGATGTGGTGCTATTTGATCGCTCCGGACATCGCACTAAATTCACAAATGTTGGTCGGATGCTACTGGATCGTGGCCGAGTGCTATTGGAAGCTGCCGATAAACTGACTACGGATGCTGAAGCGCTGGCGCGGGGCTGGGAAACACACATTACTATTGTGAGCGAGGCGTTGTCGCCCGCCTGGAAACTGTTCCCGCTTATCGACAAACTGTCGCTTAAGGCCAATACGCAGGTTTCAATTTTGACCGAGGTTCTGGCCGGTGCTTGGGAGCGATTGGAGCAGGGACGTGCTGATATTGTTATCGCACCAGATATGCACTTCCGCGCTTCTTCAGAAATCAATTCACGAAAATTATATAAAGTGACCAGCGTCTATGTGGCCAGCCCGGATCATCCAATCCATCAAGAACCGGAGCCGCTTTCAGAAGTGACTCGGGTTAAATACCGAGGTATTGCCGTGGCAGATACCGCTCGTGAGCGCCCGGTCATTACCGTTCAGTTATTGGATAAGCAGCAGCGTTTAACGGTCAGTACTATTGAAGATAAACGTCGTGCGTTGCTGGCCGGATTGGGCGTGGCGACCATGCCTTATGAAATGGTTGAAAAAGACATCGAGGCGGGTCGTTTGCGAGTTGTTGGGCCGGAGTACAGCCGAGAAGTGGATATTATTATGGCCTGGCGGCGGGACAGTATGGGCGAGGCCAAATCCTGGTGCCTGCGGGAAATTCCCAAACTCCTGGGACGTGGTTAAGAATAGAGTGAGACGGGCGTTGGTCGCCCGTCAGGGCAAAAGGTGTAACAGGGTATTTGGTAAGACTATAGCTCTGAACCAAAACGAACATCTCGCCCGTGGGTCGACAATAAATCCTGTTCTGGCCCGACGGAAATAATACCGTAGGGGTTAATCGTGGCATGACTGCGATAATAATGATTGCGAATATGCGGTAGGTTAACGGTGTCAGCAATGGTAGGTATCTGGAAAATATCTCGGAGGAAACCGTATAAGTTCGGATAATCACTAATTCGGCGTTTATCACATTTAAAGTGGGTGACATAAACAGGATCAAAACGAACCAAAGTGGTCCATAAACGTAAATCAGCTTCAGTCAGTTGATTGCCAGTTAAATAACGCTGTTGGTCCAGAATTAATTCCAATTTATCCAACGCCACAAACAACGTATTTACCGCTTCATCATATGCATTCTGGCTGGTGGCAAAACCGGCTTTGTACACACCATTATTGACTGCATCGTAGACCCAACCGTTAATTTCTTCGATTTTCACACGTAGGGCTTCGGGATAATAATCCCCCTTTGCGGCACCTACACCATCAAATGCACTGTTAAAAATACGCATGATATCGGCAGATTCGTTGCTAACGATGGTTTGCTGCTGCTTATCCCAAAGTATGGGGACGGTCACTCGTCCGCTATAAGTGGGTTCTGCACGTAAATACAACTGGTAGAGGTAATCCGATTGGTAAAGGGAATCTCCAGTGGTATCAGGGAAATCGGTGCCAAAGGTCCAGCCTTTATCCAACATTAATGGGTGTACGACTGAAACCGGAATCAGGGATTCTAACCCTTTAAGGCTGCGCATTAATAAAGCGCGATGCGCCCAAGGGCAGGCAAGGGAAACATATAAATGATAACGATCTTTTTCCGCATTAAAACCGCCGCGACCGTGGGGGCCGGGCTGGCCATCAGGGGTGATCCAATTACGGAATTGCGAGGTGCTACGTTTGAAATGGCCGCCGGTTGACTTAGTGTCGTACCAGATGTCTTGCCAAACGCCGTCAACTAGTTGCCCCATTGGGTACTCCTGTGTATTTAGAGGTCATAACGAATTTTATCGCGCACAGATTTTATCGCGCAGAGAGAAGAGGAAGGCGAAATAAGCTTGGTTAACAACGCCGTATTAATCTATTCATTGTCAGGAAGGTGACAAAATAACAACGCCCTACCATTAGATAGGGCGTCGAATATTAGCCGCGGGGGAAAGTTACCACTTTTTGCCCAGCAGGCGGTCGATACTGAATGCGCCGGGGCCTGCAACGGCCAGCACCAAGAAGCCACCGGCGATGGTCAGGTTTTTCATGAACATCAGCTGGTTTACGCCTTCCGCAAAGTTTGTGTGGAAAATCAGCGCGGTTAACAACGTAAAGCCCGCGGTAAACAGAGCGGTAGTGCGGGTCAGGAAACCAAACAGAATAGCCAGACCGCCGCCAAATTCCAGCAAGATAGTCAATGGCAAGAAGAAGCCGGGAACGCCCATCATCTGCATATATTGTTGAGTTCCAGCATAGGCATCGCCCATTTTGCCGTAACCGGCAACAATAAACAGAATTGGCATCAGAATACGTGCAACCAACAGACCGGTATCTTGTAATTTATTCATCGACTACTTACTCCAAATAAGGGTTGATGCTAATGCCTGACATTAGCGGCAATATTTTGTGGCAATCCGTTGGCTTTCCAGCTTCATACCGAGTTGATGAATAATATGTTAGTAGGGAAGTAGGAAAGTTGTTAGCAAGTAATACTGTTTGTTTTTATCAAAAAAATTGATGGGTTTAACAAAAAGTGCGAAAAAGGTCAGCTGATACAGATAAGTGGAAGGGATGAGAATAAGAAAATAAATTAAATGAGTTAATAAAACTCGCCGTCTGAGACAGTGGCGACAGGCGAGTTTAGCGGGAAGAAAATGTGCGACGGAAAAGTCGGAAGGTACCCCATGCGCTTAACGCCCTGCGGGACCAGCGAATCATTCGGCTAGGATGGCGAACGCCATAAACTGCGATTAGGCTGGAACCCAGAACCAGAAACTTACGCATTTCAAGGATTTTGAGCCAGCCGCGATCGTAAGGCGCGGTTACTTCAATCCAGTGTGCCGCGCTATTAGCCAGATCCAAGCGTTGCTGTTCAATCTGACGCAGCAACTTTTCCTTTTCTAACCGTAATGGGCGGCTCACTGGTCTTTCTCCAATAATTCCCGATCGATTTCCAACTGTTGCCGGGTTGAACCCAAAAACGTGGAACGACGAGCTTTAACCAGCGTCCAGATAACACCTACCAGCGCTAGCCCCAACAGCACGCCGGTAGTGATAGCCAAAGCCATAAAGCGGTAGACGGGATCAACGGCCCACATCACTAACACCAGCAGACTCATTAAACCAAAAGCGGTTAATAGCAGAGTAATTCCGGCCATTATCAGCAACTGAATCAGCGTTGCCTTTTCTTCTTCTAGCTCAATTACCGCCAGTCGAACGCGGGTTTCAACCATGCCAACCACGATAGTGGCGATGCGATGGATGGTATCAAGGACCCCTTTACCGGGGCCCTGTGTGCGAGGTTGCTCTGCCATAATTAGCGACGGGACAACAGAACGCCCAACACCACGCCAACGGCGGCGCCGATACCAACACCTGTCCAAGGGTTGTCATGGACGTAGTTATCAGCCTTGCCGGCGATTTCTTTGGTCTGAGCCGCAATTTTGTCGCCAGTTTCGCTCAGGCGCTCACGAGTGTCCTTTAGGGCACTCTCAGCTTTGGAACGTAATTTATCTAACTCAGCTTTTGGCTTGTCAGAGGAGGAATGCAAAACTTCTTCCAATGTATCTGCCAGTGATTTGAGTTCGGCGCGCAAATTTTCAGCGTTTTTATCTTGTGCCATATCAATAACTCCTTAACATAACTGAGAAGAATATCTAACATAGCGGATTTTCTGAGCGGTTGAAAGGCCAACCTGTGGAAAATCATGCTAATCCGCCTGCGGATTCGTCCTAAAAAACACCATAAAATGGCTTTTAAACCAGATTTTTGACTACTAAAAACGATGGGTAATATCTATTCAGCCTGAAGTTGCTTTAGCTCGGTTTGGGCTTCGTCCAGCTTCTTCTGTTTTTTTGCGATTTTCTTTGCGTCACCAGTTTCCTGCGCCTGCTTCAGCTCTTGCTGACGCTCGGCAACTTTCTGCTGTTTCTGAGCCACTTTTTGCTGATGCTCAGCCTGTAAACCGGCTTCAGTACAGTTGGATTTCACTTCTTTCAGCGCCGTTTCCAGCCCGGTAACGCGCTGGGTATTACCATGCTGTTTGGCATAATCGATCTGCTGCTGAATTTCTTTCTCTTTGACATCGCAGCCGTTAGCGGTAGCAGCCTGAGCCAGGCCGCAGAATGCAACAACCGGTAAAACCAGCAGAAGGGAATGGCGTAACAACATAATATTTCTTCCTTTTTGCAGCCTGAAGACAACGGCGTGTCTTAGCTCCATGCCGCTTAATAAATGAGACATATTAGTAATGGTGATTACCGAACTTAAGTTAAGCATAGCGCTGAATAGTACATCGCCCAAGTTTTCTGTTGGGGTATATTGGGGAATCCCTTTCATTTTTCAAATTGTTGCGTGGTAGCGGCAGTTCGATAGCTATCGGATACATATCGAATGGGAATCAAAGAACGCGGGGGATAAATGACATCAGAGGGACGGGGGAGCGTTTCCCCCGACAGAGATTTGGACTAACGTGGATTGAGCTAGCCTATTTTTTGCGTATCGCCGCCAAATTTTGGCAGCCAGCTATGACGCTTGGTTGATTCACTCAGCACGATGACGTAACCCTTCGGCAAAATAGCCTGCAATGCTTCAATGGCTTCTTTCTGCTGCTCCGGTGATTCCAGACTGACCACCAAACTATCGGCCTCCGGCGTAATGCTTTTAATCCGAATGCCTCGTTCGTCCAGATGTTGATAAAGGTAGAACCCGTCCGGAAGACTCAGCCCTTGTTGATTAGGGCTGATTTTCAGGGCGCTTTCAGTATGCAGTATCACAGGGGTAAACAGCGCGACGAGCAACAACATACCCAACGCCAGCACCGCATAGTGCCAGCGTGGGCGGCGCAAACGAGCCAGAAGCTGGATCACGCCTGATTTCCTTTATCACCCTGAACGCTGCGCTTTTTACGCCACAGTACGTACAGAGAACCAAATAGGCCGATAACCAATAACGCTAGCGGTAGCAGCATTAGGAAGAACATGACTTCATCTTCGTATTTGCGGAATACCGGCGTTTTACCCAACGCGAATCCCAATGCGGTCAGAATCAGTACCCAAAGCAGGCCGCTAACCCAGTTAAAGAACTGGAAACGAGCGTTGCTCAAGCCAGAAAGGCCAGCGATAGTCGGTAACAGTGTCCGGACGAAAGCCAGAAAACGGCCAATGAGCAGGGCGGACAGGCCGTGACGGTGGAATAAATTATGTGCACGGGTGTGATAGTGGGCGGGTAAATGGGATAACCAGCCCTGCACTATCTTGGTATTTCCCAGCCATCTTCCCTGTATGTAGCTGACCCAACAGCCTAAACTGGCGGCGGTAGTCAGAACCACTAGCGTGACTGGGAAACTCATTGCCCCTTTGGCAATCAGTACGCCGACCAGAATCAGCAGGCTATCACCGGGTAAAAATGCTGCGGGTAGCAGGCCATTTTCCAGAAAAAGTATGACAAACAGCAGGATATAAATGGCCCACACCAACGAAGGGTTAGCGAGTGTTTCGTAGTCCTGCTGCCATAAGGCATGTAAGAGTTCTTTAATGATATCCATCTGGTATTCCTAAAACGTCATTGTTTTTGTTGCGCTCACGCGGCGGCTCAGATAAAGGTGCTGATACTTCCAAAGTGAACCAATCCGTTGATGCGTATGCAGTAAATCTATTTTTTGCTTATAAATTTTTATGACAATGGAAACAGAGTTGCGGCGTCGTGATAAGTCAGTGCGCCGCTGTACAGGATATTACTCTCTTTCCACCCGCCCACGCGATTTTGCTGTGCGGCTGAATGAAGCATCCAGCGGCCAGATTGGCGTAATGGCGACGGTTGTCGGGACTGCTTATAGATTTCTTTTGCCTGAGCATTGCGTGAAGTTAGGAACCAGGACGGGTGCCAGCTCAGGTTTACCCATAAAGTATTGCCTGTTCCGGTGAATTTAGATGTGCCCAGACGGTTTTTAATTGAGAAATTTTTGATCCGCTTGCCAAGACGTAGCTGGTCGGGCTGTGGCGCATCATGTCGGAAGACGTTTTGAGTAATGAATTCAACATTAATATATTGAATTGCAGTGCGCTGAAGGGCGCGATAAGAAACGTCCTGCGTGGAATCAGAATGCCCAGCCAATAGCGGCTTGCTGGCGACCGAACCGGTCCAGCAAGAAACAGCAATAAGCAGGATAAACAACCAGCGCATTTTTCGCGTTTCGCTCCCAAAGCGGCGGGAAAAAAAAGAGCAGTCACTTTAGCAAAATAGCAGGATATGAAACAGGGAAATATAGGCGTTAATTGATGGTTTATTGTACCGCTTTTAAGAAATAGCCTCTCTGCTTACATTTGCTGACAGATCTCGACATTTACTGACTAGAGTGATCCCGCTTATGTAGGGTTATAAGAGGGAAACCGCAATTTATGCAGGCGGTATCCCTTTTATTTTTCGCTTTTTCCTGCGGAGAAATGCAGGTAATAGTGGAGAGGGGACTATTCGGCTCAGGCTTTGCTGTTTATCGTCATATTGTTGGCCGCCAGATTATCCAGATGAACCACTGGATTTTCTGCAAATAAATAACGATCGACGTTAAATTCGAAATCATCAGTGGTGGCATGGAACAGCATTTGTTTGGTGTTTTCCAGATGCTGCCACATTGCCAGTTTGCTGGCATAAGGATCTTTACGCATTAACGCCTTCAGAATCTGATCGTGATCTTCGCACCAACTCTCTATGGATTTATCGTCAATATGCTCATGCAGTTTGATCCAATACGGATTATGAACCCGCTGGCTCCACATTTTCTCGACGATGGTTGCCATCGCGGTATTTTGGGTAGCCAGAGCAACCTGCACATGGAATTTCAAATCCCACTGAGAATCCCGGAAACGATCTTCCTGACGAGCATGTTCCTGTATTTCAATCAGTTTGACAATATCCTGACGAGTGATTTGCGTTGCCGCAAACTCGGCGATATTGCTTTCAATTAACTGGCGCGCCTGAAGTAGTTCAAAAGGACCGGCAGCAGCGAATTCAATTTCATTGCTTGGCATGACCAAATGCTTCTGCTGATTGGACATGACGTGGATGCCAGAGCCTTTGCGTACTTCTACGTAGCCCTCGACTTCCAGCATAATAATCGCTTCACGGACGACGGTTCTGCTGACATTCATTTCTTCCGAAATATAGCGCTCAGCAGGCAACTTATCGCCAACCTGATATACACCAGCTTCGATGCGTCGTTTTAACTCTGCGGCCAACTGTTGGTATAACCGTCTGGTATCTGTGAATTCCATGATTAAGGCTCTTGGATCAATTGAGGCAGATAATATTATGACTCAGTGTTGTCAGGGCTTGGAGGCTATCCCGAACGGCATATCTCGCGGACTTGTTATACCACTTATCCCCGATCGGTTCTAGCTATTGCTATCACAGATATACTTAACCAAAGGTAGTGCAGGGCGGAAAAAAAACAAACCCGGCAAGCTTCTGCCGGGCTAGTGAGTACGTAATGCGTCACTCTTGGAGAGCGTCGCCGGATGGGTTAATTTTGCTCAGCCGGTGCTTGTTGTATCGGATCGATATGTGAGTCATCGGCAGGGCGGTTTTGCAGCACCGTCCAGATAACAATTACTGCCAGCACGTCGAACACCGCCAGCGCGGCAAACAGTGGGCTGAAGCCCAATGTATCGGCTAATGCGCCAACCACCAGAGCAAACAGCGTACTGGCAGTCCAGGCCGCCATGCCGGTTAACCCGTTGGCAGTGGCTACTTCGTTGCGACCGAAGACATCGGAAGACAAGGTAATCAGTGCGCCAGACAGAGACTGGTGAGCAAAACCACCGACACATAGCAGAGCAATAGCGACATAAGGACTAGTGAACAGGCCGATAGTGCCAGGCGCAATCATCAGCAGACCGCCCATAGTCACAACCAGTTTACGAGAAACAATCAGGTTCACTTTCAGATATTTTTGGAACAACGGAGGCAGGTAGCCACCCAGAATACAGCCAAGGTCAGCAAACAGCATTGGCATCCATGCAAACATCGCAATTTCTTTCAGGTTAAAGCCATAGGCTTTGAACATGAATAGTGGAATCCAGGCGTTGAATGTCCCCCAAGCCGGTTCTGCCAAAAAGCGTGGGATAGCTATACCCCAGAATTGGCGGTTACGGATTATCTGCATCGCAGACATCTTTTTCGAGTTGGAAGTGGAGTGGTGAGCTTCCTGACCGCTGAGAATATAGTCGCGTTCTTCATCCGTCAGTCGTTTCTGATCTTTCGGGTGTTTATAGAAAATTAACCAGCAGATAGCCCAAATCAGGCTGAGCACACCGGTAATGATGAAAGCCATTTGCCAGCTGTGCATGACGATAGCCCAGACCACTAACGGTGGAGCAATCATTCCGCCAATGGATGAACCCACGTTAAAATAACCAACGGCAATAGAGCGCTCTTTCGCCGGGAACCATTCACTACTGGCTTTTAAGCCTGCGGGGATCATGGCTGCTTCAGCTGCACCCACTGCACCACGGGCAATGGCTAAGCCGCCCCAACTGCTGGCTAACGCGGTACCCATACAGAATATCGCCCACATAACGGCGAACATGGCGTAGCCGATTTTGGTACCCATGACGTCCAGTACGTAACCTGCAACCGGCTGCATCAAAGTGTAAGCGGCGGAATAAGCGGCGATAATATAAGAATACTGTTGCGTAGTGATATGTAGCTGTTCTTGAAGCGTAGGTGCGGCGACGGCGATGGCGTTACGTGTCAGATAACCCAAAATCGTGCCCATGGTGACCAAGGCTATCATGTACCAGCGTAATCCTTTGATTTTACGCATTTCTAAATCTCTCCCAGTCTCTAAGATTACTGCTATGGAGTGCAGTCTGGCGGCAGTCCATGGCGCAATTTGGTCCATCCAGTCGATGCCCGAGCACCCGGTGGTACCTAAACGCTCCTTTTTTGATCGTGTCTCTCAACGCTTAGGGGGTAAATCAAGCTGATGCCCCTAAGGTTGTGATGCCTGGTATCACTACGGTCTTAAGCCGTTAGAAAAATGACACTGACGATGTATTCCTTCACCGACGACCTGTAATTTTTTCGATTTGGTTATCCCTGAACTCTTAGGATGCGTATCCATAAGACAACTCAGGGCGACGCAACAATAACTTGTCATACAGATTTAAAAGTTGAGTGACATCACAAAAACCACTTTTCAATTAGGGAATAATAGAACTCGCCAGCCTTAGTGCTGCAAGGGACTAAATAATAGAAAATGTTGAGTATTTGTTCATTTTGTTAGGTTTTTGCGATCACCGTCTTGTAAAAAGTGCTGGACGGTGAATGAAATTGGTGTGATAACTTCGCGATAACAGAAAACAGTGCTCTACGATGTAGCCATGTGAGGAAGCCAATATGTCGCAGTTTTTAACCGAAGATTTTTTGCTGGATACCGAATTTGCCCGTCGTCTGTATCACGATTATGCAAAAGATCAGCCGATTTATGACTATCACTGCCATTTACCACCGGAACAAATCGCAGAAGACTATCGTTTTAAGAACTTGTATGACATCTGGCTGAAAGGCGATCACTATAAATGGCGCGCAATGCGTACCAACGGCGTAGCCGAACGTTTCTGTACTGGCGATGCTAGCGATCGGGAAAAATTCGAAACTTGGGCCGCAACCGTTCCTCACACAATTGGCAATCCTCTGTATCACTGGACTCATCTGGAATTACGTCGTCCCTTCGGCATTACCGGCAAACTGCTTTCGCCGAAAACATCGGAAGAAATCTGGCAACGTGGCAATGAGCTGTTGGCTCAACCGGCTTTCTCTGCGCGCGGTATCATGCAACAGATGAATGTCAAAATGGTCGGCACCACCGATGATCCTATTGACGATCTGCGCCACCACAAAGCTATCGCCGCGGACGGCAGCTTTAACATCAAAGTGTTGCCAAGCTGGCGTCCGGATAAAGCCTTCAATATTGAAGCCGCCGGCTTTAACGATTACCTGAAGCTGCTGGAAGCCGCAGCAGATACGTCTATAAGTAAATTCTCCGACCTGTGCGATGCATTGAACAAACGTATGGATCACTTTGCCGCTCACGGCTGCAAAGTCTCTGACCATGCGTTGGACGTGGTGGTCTATGGTGAAGCAGACGAAACGACGCTCGACGGTATTCTGGCTCGTCGTCTGACGGGAACTCAGCCAATGCCGGAGGAAGTGGCTCAGTTTAAAACCGCCGTGTTGCTATTCCTATCTGGTGAATATCACCGCCGTGAATGGGTTCAGCAATATCACATCGGCGCGCTGCGTAATAACAACAGTCGCATGTTCAATCTGGTTGGCCCAGATATCGGTTTTGACTCTATTAATGACCAGCCGCTGGCTCAGCCGCTTTCCCGTTTGCTGGATGCGCAAGGTCTGCGTAATGCGCTACCAAAAACTATCCTGTACTGCCTGAATCCGCGCGATAACGAAGTGATTGGCACTATGGTCGGCAATTTCCAAGGCGAAGGCGCCGCAGGGAAAATGCAGTTCGGTTCCGGCTGGTGGTTTAACGATCAAAAAGACGGTATGCAGCGCCAAATGACCCAACTGGCGCAGTTGGGTTTGCTAAGCCGCTTTGTCGGGATGCTGACCGATAGCCGCAGCTTCCTTTCTTATACACGCCATGAATATTTCCGCCGAATCCTGTGCCAGATGATTGGCCGCTGGGTGGCAGACGGTGAAGCACCGGCAGACATCGAACTGCTGGGGGCGATGGTGAAAAACATCTGCTTCGATAACGCTAAACAGTATTTCGCTATCGAATTGTAGGGTATCAAGCGGGCGGGCTAACCGGCCTCCCGCCTTCAAACTTTTGCTTAATTCAATGCTGTCTGCGGGACGGAAAGCGACGGGCTGTGCATATGATGCCGGTTTATCGCTCCTGGCCTGTCTACGGCTGAACGCGTTATGAGGTGGATTCAACATGCTAACCCTGAACCGTCGTGATTTTCCCGGCCGCAGTTACCCTGACAAAGTCATTCAATTTGGCGAAGGCAATTTCCTGCGCGCCTTTGTCGATTGGCAATTGGATCTTTTGAACGAACATACCGATCTTAACGCTGGGATCGTAGTGATCCGGCCAATAGATACGGATTTTCCTCCGTCCTTGAGTACGCAGGATGGCCTGTATACCACGGTCATTCGCGGCCTGAATGAGCAGGGCGAAGCGGTGCGAGAATCTCGTCTGATTCGTTCGGTGAATCGGGAGATCAATCTCTATCGTCAGTTCGACGAGTATCTGGCACTGGCTCGCGATGCCAATATTCGCTTTGTTTTTTCCAATACGACTGAAGCCGGTATCGCCTGGAATGAGCAAGATAAACGGGATGATGCGCCACCTGCGTCATTTCCAGCGAAGCTGACGCGCTTGTTATTCGAGCGCTATACGCATTTTGACGGCGCGGCAGATAAAGGCTGGGTGTTGTTGCCTTGTGAACTAATCGATTATAACGGCGAAACCTTGCGGGAACTGGTGCTGCGCTATGCGGAACATTGGCAGTTACCGGCTGGATTTACCCGTTGGCTGACAGAAAATAATACTTTTTGCTCAACGTTGGTGGATCGGATTGTGACCGGTTATCCCCGCGATGAAGTGACCGCTTTACAGACTGAATTGGGCTATCAGGACAGCTTCCTCGATACGGCTGAATACTTCTATCTATTTGTTATTCAAGGGCCACAGTGGTTGGCAAAAGAGCTACATCTGGATCAACTGGATCTGAATGTACGTATCGTGGATGACATCAAGCCGTATAAAGAGCGTAAAGTTGCCATCTTGAACGGTGCGCACACAGCGCTGGTGCCCATCGCTTACCTGGCCGGTCTGGATACCGTCGGGCAAACTATGAATGATACTGAAATCAGTTATTTCGTGGAAAAAACCATTACTGAAGAAATCGTTCCGGTTTTAGATTTACCTGAGGATGAACTGCTTTCCTTCTCGCAGGCGGTATTAAGCCGTTTCCGTAACCCTTTCATTCAGCACCAGTTACTGTCAATTGCGCTGAATGGCATGACCAAATTCCGTACCCGCATTTTGCCTCAGCTTCTGGCTTACCAGCAGCAAAAGGGCAAGCTGCCGCCGCGTTTAACCTTTGCATTAGCCGCGTTGCTCGCCTTTTATCGCGGGGAACGTCAAGGAGAATCCTATCCGTTGCAAGACGATGCTCACTGGCTGGAAACCTACTCCCGCTTATGGAGCAGTGTGAAGCAATACGAAATGACTCCAGCCGCATTGGTTCAGGCCGTTTTGTCTGATGTGAATCATTGGGGGCAGGATTTAACCGCAGTACCTCAGTTGGCCGAACTGGTGACAGAGCAACTGCAAACTATCCTGGATCGTGGAATGAGAGCGGCGGTTGCGACTTACAGCTAAAGGTTTTCTATGCAAAAGACGATAAAAATTCACCCACTGGATAATGTAGCCGTTGCTCTACAGGATCTGGCGCAGGGAGAAGTCATCAATATTGATGGCGAAGCGATCACTCTGGCGCAGCCAGTGACTCGCGGGCATAAGTTTGCGCTAACGTTGATCCAGCCGGATCAGATGATTGTGAAATATGGTTTGCCGATAGGTCATGCACTGAGCCCGATTCAGGCCGGTGAGCACATTCATTCCCAAAACGCTAAAACCAATTTAAGTGATTTGGATGAATACCAATATCAGCCAGAATTTAGCGATCTGCCGGTGCAAATGGCCGATCGAGAAGTTCGGATCTATCGTCGTAAAAATGGCGACGTAGGCATTCGTAACGAACTGTGGATCATTCCAACCGTTGGCTGCGTTAACGGTATCGCGCGTCAGATTCAGCAGCGTTTTCTGAAGGAAACCAACGAGGCGGAAGGTATTGACGGGGTGCATTTGTTCAGCCATCCGTTCGGTTGTTCACAGCTCGGTCAGGATCACGAAAATACCCGAACCATGCTGCAAAATATGGTGCGACATCCTAATGCTGGTGCGGTATTGGTTATAGGTTTAGGCTGCGAGAACAATCAGGTCGACGTTTTCCAAACCACGCTGGGAGAAGTGGACAATGAACGGGTTCGCTTTATGGTGTGCCAGCAGCAGGACGATGAAGTGGAAGCCGGTTTGGCGCGTCTGCGAGAGCTATATCAGGCAATGCGCGGCGACTCGCGCGTGCCGGGTAAACTCAGCGAACTGAAATTTGGTCTGGAATGCGGCGGGTCGGATGGATTGTCCGGTATCACGGCCAACCCTCTGTTGGGGCGTTTCTCCGACTATGTGATTGTTAACGGTGGCACTTCAGTTTTGACTGAAGTACCAGAAATGTTTGGTGCAGAACGCATTTTGATGAGCCGTTGTCGCGATGAATCAACCTTTGAAAAAACCGTTAGCATGGTGAATGATTTCAAACAGTATTTCATCGCTCATAATCAGCCAATTTACGAAAATCCGTCACCGGGCAACAAGGCTGGTGGCATTACTACATTGGAAGAAAAATCGCTGGGCTGCACCCAAAAAGCAGGGCAAAGCAAGGTAGTCGACGTTTTGAAATACGGCGAGCGCCTGCAACGTCCGGGGCTGAACTTGCTCAGCGCTCCGGGGAATGATGCGGTGGCAACCAGTGCGCTGGCGGGAGCAGGCTGCCATATGGTGTTATTCAGCACCGGTCGGGGTACGCCTTATGGCGGTTTCGTGCCTACGGTGAAACTGGCGACCAACAGCGAACTGACGGCGAAAAAACCTCACTGGATCGACTTTGATGCGGGAAAACTAATCAAAGGGACTTCAATGGATGCTTTACTGGAAGAGTTTGTCGAACTGATCGTCGCCATTGCCAATGGTAAACTGGCGCGCAATGAAGCCAATGATTTCCGTGAATTAGCTATTTTTAAAAGCGGTGTCACCTTGTAACCATTATGGTTAGTTATTAAAATAAAACGGCGTTTCATTTATGTGCACTTACCGCTGGCACCCATTAGCGGTAAGTGTGTCGTTTTAGCCATGTTCTACGCCAGAAGAGATAGGGACTCCCCTATACCAGGAATACCCCACCATGACGTTCTATTGGTTTGCCCAAGCCGTTGGTGTATTGGCATTTTTTGTCGGTATTACCATGTTTTTCAACCGGGATGAACGACGTTTCAAACTGCAACTTTCGGCCTATAGCGCCATCATCGGCGGCCATTTCTTTCTTATGGGAGCCAGTGCCGCAGGCAGTAGCGCATTGCTTAACGCCTTACGCACGCTGATCTCGACCAAGACTCGTAGCAGCATAGTGATGGTTGTGTTTATCCTTCTGACGCTAACGTTAGGTTTGTGGCGAATGCATCATGCAGTAGAGCTTTTGCCGATAATTGGCACCGTAGCCAGTACTTGGGCGCTGTTCCGTACTCACGGCTTAACCACGCGCTGCATTATGTGGTGCTCAACCGCCTGTTGGGTAATTCATAATATCTGGTTGGGTTCGATTGGTGGATCGCTGATTGAAGGGAGTTTTCTGCTGATTAACGGCTTTAATATCATCCGCTTCCGTCGTTTGCAGTTGCAGGGAATCGATCCTTTTCTGGTCGAAAAGAAAGAATAAAAAAGGGCGGCTTTCGCCACCCTTAGGATAAGTGAAAAATCTTAAGATTTAACGCGTTGCTAGCGGGTCTGGATTAGCCAGCTTGGCATCGTCAGCCTGACAGGCTGCGGCGGTAAACAGCACATCGGTAGAGGAGTTCAGCGCGGTTTCAGCTGAATCCTGCAAGACGCCAATGATAAAGCCTACAGCCACAACCTGCATGGCGATTTCATTTGGAATACCGAATAAACCGCAGGCTAATGGAATCAACAGCAACGAACCACCGGCCACGCCGGAAGCTCCACAGGCGCACACTGTCGCGACTACGCTGAGCAATAATGCCGTCGGCAAATCAACCGCAATACCTAACGTATGTACCGCTGCCAGCGTCAACACGGTGATGGTAATTGCCGCGCCGGCCATATTGATGGTGGCACCCAGCGGAATGGAAACCGAATAGGTATCTTCGTTCAGATTCAGCTTCTTACAAAGTTCCATGTTCACTGGAATGTTGGCCGCAGAGCTACGGGTAAAGAATGCGGTTACACCGCTTTCACGCAGGCAGGCAAACACCAGTGGGTAAGGATTACGGCGAATTTTCCAAAAAACAATCAGTGGGTTAACCACCAGTGCTACCAGAAGCATACAGCCGATCAATACGACTAGCAGTTGCACATAGCCCATTAATACGCCGAAGCCAGTTTCTGCCAGAGTAGACGCGACTAGACCAAAAATACCCAAAGGAGCAAAGCGAATCACCACGCGTACTACGAAGGTAACGGCGTGAGACATATCAGAAATCAAAGACTTGGTAGTCTCTGAGCCATGACGCAGAGCAAAGCCTAAACCGACCGCCCAGGCCAGAATTCCGATGTAGTTGCCGTTCAATAGCGCATGAATCGGGTTGGCAACGATACTCAGTAATAGCCCGCGTAGTACTTCAACAATGCCGCCCGGAGGGGAGATATCGGCATTATGGGTTGCCAATACCAGCGTCGAAGGGAACATGAAACTCACGGCGACGGCAATCAATGCCGCCGAGAAGGTTCCTAATAAGTACAGGAACAGGATAGGGCGAATACTGGTTTTCTGGCCTTGCTTATGATTTGCGATAGAAGCCATTACCAGCATCAATACTAATACCGGTGCGACGGCCTTCAATGCACCGACAAATAAGGTGCCTAACAGGCCTACCGCGACAGCGGCTGATTGGGAAACGCTTGCCAGAATGATACCGGCAACCAAACCCACCAATATTTGTTTAACCAGACTTCCGCGGCTTAAGTAGTGAATTAACCCTGATTTTTTGTTTTCCATAAATATCAATTTACCTCTTCCCAGTGAACTGAATGTCGCTGTGTTGAATGACGTTGTACAGGCTTCATACCTCGGCCGGAACCTGACCGGGTACTTTTTCTTCAAACCTGTAACCAAGTGTGTTTGCCGGGTTAGTATAAGGGAATGGAATAGGCTGGAAAGAAACAATTGGGAAAATATAATGTCGATCACTTTGCATAACATTTTGTTTACATATGTGTGATCAAGATAACATTTGGCGATTAGTGGTATCTGACAAATAAATACGGGGTGGCTGGCACCCCGTGTAATAGATTATCAGGCAGAGAGCCACATAGTTAGTGTGGTGTATTTTTATCGGCGCGGTGATTCACCCAGGCATTCACTAGTAAAGTGAGGGCTAGAATACCGGCAACGACGCCAAGAGAGATACCGATAGGAATATGGAACAGATCGATAATCATCATTTTGATCCCAATAAATACCAGAATCGCCGCCAGACCGTATTTCAATAGCGAGAAGCGTTCCGCCACGTTTGCTAGCAGGAAATACATGGCGCGCAGACCGAGAATCGCGAACAGGTTAGAGGTCAGCACAATAAAGGGATCGGTGGTGACGGCAAAGATCGCTGGAATGCTATCGACGGCAAAAATTACGTCACTCAGCTCAACCAGAATCAGCACCAGCACCAAAGGTGTCGCGTACAACAGACCATTTTTGCGAATGACAAAGCGTTCGCCGTGGAGTTCATCAGTCATGCGTAAGTGGCTACGAATCCAGCGCACCAAGGGTTTATCACCAATTGGGCTGTCATCTTCTTTGGCAAATGCCATTTTCAGACCGGTGAACAACAGGAACGCGCCGAACAGATAAAGAATCCAGCTAAATTGCGACACCAGCCAGCTTCCGGCGAAGATCATTGCCGTTCGCAGCACGATGGCCCCAAGTACGCCGTAGATCAGAATGCGTCGCTGTAGATTGGCTGGAACGGCAAAATAGCTGAATAGCATCAACCAGACAAAGACGTTATCGACCGCTAAGGCTTTTTCAATTAGATAGCCGGTCAGGAAAGCGAGCGCCTGTTTATCCGCAATTTCGCGTCCTACGCTTTCACTCAGATACCACCAGAAACCGGCGTTAAACAACATAGCCAAGCTCACCCATACCAACGACCAAGCGGCGGCCTGACGTAGCGTCATGGTTTGAGAGCCGCGACGGCCTTGAAGGAAAAGATCAACGGCGAGCATAAACGCGACTATAACGGCAAAACCGACCCAAAGTACGGGCGTACCAACGGAGTTCATCATCAGAGTAAACCTCATAAAAAAACAAAACGGCCAACGTCGGAAGACGCCAGCCGCTATGTCTGAGCTGCAAGCAAACCTCGCCTTCCGGCAAGGTCTCACTTACAACCCTGATGATGTAAAAGCGATTTAATGGCTTCTACATGATGAGGTTGCCCGGTAACCGAGTGCTTTCGCACCGTAATGACGGCAAACCGGCAATGAAGTTACTCCCCTTTGCAGCACCAAAATTAATTTAAAAGAGGGTGCTGGTCAATCTCACCCATTCATTTTAATGATGATGGCTGTTGCGAATCCGCGGGGAAAACGACGCCAGTCTGACGACGAATTTCAGTTTGAAGGCGCGCGGTGCTGACTGAAAGCGTTAAACCTGGATGCTCAATCTGATTTTTAGCAATCAAATCGGCGAAGGCTTCAGCTTCATACCTCATATTATTTTCATACTGCGGTAGCGTCAGATCCTGTTTCTCCTGACCTCTTGGAGTATAGGTGATGCTATGGCACTCAGAGATTCTTTCAATAACGAGCGTACCGTCTTCGCCCTGAATTTCGCTCGGAATAGTAGATTGGCTAACTTTGGAATGGAATAATACGACGTCGAACTCACCATAATTCAGGCAGACCGTACCGTGAGCGTCAACTCCGCTGGGCAGAAGAGTGGCGCTAGCCTGCACGCTCTGCGGCTCTCCCCACAACGCGATGGCGCTTGCCAGACAGTAATAACCAATATCCATAATCGAGCCGTTAGAAAAAGCGGGATTGAAGGTATTAGGATTTTCACCCTGTAAATAACGCTGATAGCGAGAGGAATACTGGCAAAAGTTGATAAAGGCTTTACGTAGCTGGCCTAACTTGGGCAATGTATTTTGCAGCTGCCTAAAATTAGGCAGATAGGCGGTTTTAAACGCTTCGAAGAGTATGACCTGATGCTCTTTGGCGCAGGCAATTAAGGCTTCAACCTCGGTCAGATTCGAGGCCAGAGATTTTTCGCAAATGACGTGCTTTTTATGACTGAGTAACAGTAAGGCCTGGGAATAGTGCAGAGAATTGGGACTGGCGATGTAAACCGCATCTACCTCGTTGCTCTGGGCTAGGAGTTCAAGAGAATGAAAACAGGCACTGACCCCAAACTTATTGCCGAAATTTTGCGCCTGCTCCAATTGACGTGAGTAGACCGCAGCCAACGACATCTTGCCACTTTGGTGGGCGGCATCAATAAACCGTTCGGTAATCCAGTTTGTTCCAATAACAGCAAAGCGAATCATAAAAGCTCCGTATCTGTGTACTGTGTCAGTCATTGAACCGCCGCCCAGAAAAGAGGCTGACGATGAGAATCTATTGATGTCGTTAGGTCAATTAGGCGATGAGTAAATATCGCCAAACAGAGATAATTGGGTCAGATAAAGCCGGGTATCGAACTCTAACTGATGATATTGCGGTTCCATGTGGCAACACAGGCTGTAAAAGGCCTTGTTGTGCTCTTTTTCTTTTAAGTGCGCCAATTCATGCACCACAATCATTTTGAGGAAAGGCTCAGGCGCATTTTTAAATACCGTCGCCACGCGAATTTCAGCCTTGGCTTTTAATTTCCCTCCCTGAATCCGTGAAATGGCGGTATGTAGCCCTAATGCGTGTTTCATCACCTGAATTTTGCTGTCGTAAGCCACTTTGCTCAGCGGTTGAGCGTTACGCAGGTACTGGTTCTTCAGATCCATGGTGTACTGATAAAGTGATTTATCCGTATTGTAATCATGCGGTTGAGGATAACGGCTGCGTAGAACCTGCCCCAGACGTTGTTCGTTGATTAACTGACGAACTTGGGCTTGCAACTGCTCGGGATAACCTTGCAGATAGGTCAATTCCTGCATCTGAGTATGCTCTGGCTGAGAAGCCTCACCGCTCGGATTTTCACGATGATGGCTTTACGTTGAAGGTAATCAGCCGATACTACCGTTTTCAGCTAAATTAAACAAAAATGCACCAATGCCGGGATAGGATTTTGAGTGCGCGCCCGGCACTGGAAGCCCTTTAGAACAGGTATTTTACGCCAAGACCCGCATTGGTGTCAGAGTAGCCTTGTTTGCCCATTTGATGGCCTAAATTACCCCAGATATTAAGGTTTTTATTAAAGAGACTTTCAATACCTAACTTAACTTCTGCGATATGCTTTCCACCCGAACGATCAATTTTTGCGTTATCCATAATGATTCCCGCAGCTTTACTATTATGGATCCAGTTTGTCTCCAGATAAGGTTTGACTGACAGTGTGCGTTTTTCTGACAAAGCACCAGAGTTGATCAGCATATAACTGCGTAAGCCGACGTTTGTCATCCAATGGTGCTTGTCTTTAGGTGAAATCAGCGTGCCATAAGCATCAACATGATTTTTAGTTTTAATTCCGAGCCAAGCGGCCTGAGCTTTCGGTTGGATAAATAAACCAAACTGTTCCAGACCAATCAGTTGGTGTTTAAAACCAGTTTCGACAGAGGTAGTAAATCCCTTACTTTTATATGACTCGTTAGCTTCTCCTTGGGTTTCGACGCTATTTTTAAACCAGCTGTATTGCCCCTGAATATCAATATAGGCTCCTAGCTTAGTGTAGCGATCGGCAAACCATGTGGTGTAAAGCCCCAAGTTATATCCGTGGGTATTGGAACGGGCGCGATAACCGGTAATATTCGATTCGCTATTAGCATTGGCTTTTCCATATCCGCCAGTAATACCAAAGTATCCAACGTCGTTATCGTTGGTTGACCATTGGTTCAAAATATCGCCTAGCTGAATAGAGGAATAAGTGGATTTGCTGGCTAACTGGCCCGATGAATCCTTAAAGTGATGAATACCTGCGGATGTTTTCATCCACATGTGGGTCGTCATTCTCTGCCCGCTGAGAGGATCAACATATTCGGTTTGATTAAAGCGATCGTGAATATTGCTGATAAATAGTTTGTTAGCGGCTATCTGGTTGGAGATATAACCTGCCGCCTCTGGGCGGTACACCCGTGCGGTAGAGTTCGCACTGCTAGGATCGAGGGAGACTTTATTCGTGAGATACCAGGTTTTCCCCGTTGGCCCGTCTCGTAACAATCGGTAATCATAAGCACCGTATACCACGCGGCCACGCTGAATAAAGTTGCCTTTTACGTCGCCTGAAATCTCTATGAGTTCAATATCCTGAGCGTGTTTATTTATTGAACCGTTGACTCGGTGATTATGGATGTGATTATGGATAGTGACAAAAGTTGTGCCTGCGCTGTCACCATTAATCCAAAGATATCCACCTGGGTATTCGTTATTACCAATTTGCGTGTGGAAGTGTATTTCATTTTGGCTATTATCAGATAGATACTCATTCATATAAAAAATATACCCCCTCAGTTTACTGCTGGGCAACATGACTATTTTTGAGTTATTGCTCAAAGATAGACTTTTAATGATGGATTCATCATCCATTGTCCAGAGATTGTTATTCAAATTGATGGGAGACATCATATCTAATGAACCTGTAAAGCTTGTATTGGGGCTAATCACAACCGGGTGTATTACGTCGTTGGGAACAACTTCAGCATGTTGAGGGGGGGTATTAACCGCTACTTCGGTTGTTTCGTCTTGATTAATATCTTCATCTGAAGATGAATCAATCGGTTTGGGTCTGGCCGAGCTATCGATAGCATACACTGGAATGATTGAATGAATGATTATATCGATATTATTATAAATATTTTCTTCTGTAATAAGATCATCAATAGCATTAATTCCTAGCGCAGGAGATAAATTATTAAATGGCGTTATGGAGGATATAGAACCAGCAATCTTATCTAGATAAAGATCAGTGGCGCGTTTTTTGGTCAGGAACTTATGAAAATATTCAACACCAGAAGTAATGACTTCCAGAGCATCATTGGCAGGAATATCTATTCGACTATCAGGCCAGCGGGAGGTTACTGCTGGCAAGTAAGGAGCCTGAGGCTGTGTGTTCACGGCGCGGGGTGCCTCAAAGGTTGGCGGAGAAGCTAAAGACGTTGTGCTGGCGTTAGCGCTACTCATTGCCAACAGCGCTATGGCAATGCCTTTGGCACACCAATTACGATGAAAGGCCTTAGAGTGTTGAGTTTGGTATAAACGCGAGCTTGGTGGGATTGTGTCGGGAAAAGTGTTGAATAGATCCATGAGTGAGTACCTTCCGTGGTTATATTGCTGGATAAGCATAGGAAATTGCACAGGCAGCCTCCCATTAATTAGTTCTTTAATTTGTTTCATTAATAATGTATTATCGGTATTGGCTATATAACCTTTTCAGTTGTAATAAGTTGGCGGATTGTATATTTGCTTATTTCGATTTGATAGCTGCAATATCCTTAGAGAACTAAAAATGGGATAAACTGTAGAATTTTTTGAGGTTTATTCGTTATTTAAATATATCTCTATGCATCAATAATATAACTATAAGAAGAATTCCCCTCTGGTTAGCCCAGTATCAATAAAACCCTTATTCATGAAAAAACAATTTACTGATCGCCCTTTTTAGGGGATAAACAGCCCAAATTTATTATTCAGGAGCGGCGATGAGCCAACTCGATCTGGAAACGCAAAGCCTAAGACTTGAACGTTTCCCACAGCAGGAAGATTCCAGCAACCTACAGGCGTGGGAAGCAGCAGATGAATATCTGTTAAAAAACATCGACATCAATAAAGGTGCCGGACGCCCGGTACTGCTGTTCAACGATCAATTTGGTGCTTTGGCCTGCGCATTACACGCGTCCAATCCGTATAGCATCAGCGACTCTTATATGAGCCAGTTGGGTACCGCGCACAATCTGCGTTTGAACCGTTTGGATGAGAACGCGGTGACTTTGCTGAGCAGTATGGATGCCTTACCTGAGGCGCCGGCGTTGGTTGTGATTAAGATTCCTAAAGCATTGGCATTACTGGAACACCAACTCCAGGCGCTGCGCCGCGTGGTGGCTCCGGATACCATTATTATTGCTGGCGCTAAAGCCCGTGACGTACACAATTCTACTTTGCAGCTGTTTGAGCGTATTTTAGGCCCAACCAAAACCAGTCTGGCATGGAAAAAAGCCCGACTGATTCACTGTGAAGTGGCTGATTTACCGCTGACAGAAACACCGGAAACCACCGATTGGGCGTTGGGCGGCACTGATTATGTAATTCATAACCACGCTAACGTTTTCTCTCGCAACAATCTGGATATCGGCGCGCGTTTCTTCATGGAAAACCTGCCGTACAATCTGAGCGGAAAAATGGCCGATCTGGGCTGTGGGAACGGCGTGGTCGGGCTGATTGCCGTTGAGCAGAACCCGGATGCAGAAATGCTGTTTGTGGATGAGTCTTATATGGCGGTGGCTTCCAGCCGTTTGAATATCGAGCGCAATTTACCGCAGGATTTAGGGCGCTGCGAGTTTATGGTGAGCCACGGTCTGGCCGGCGTTGAACGTGAAAGTTTGCAGATGGTCTTCTGTAATCCTCCATTCCATCAACAACATACCGTCAGTGACCACGTTGCCTGGCAGATGTTTTGCGATGCGAAACGTTGTCTGAAAACCGGTGGCGAGCTAATGATTGTTGGTAACCGTCATCTGGACTATTACCATAAGCTGAATCGCCTGTTTGGTAACTGCGAAACGATCGATTCCAATCAAAAATTTGTCGTATTGAAAGCGGTGAAAACCAGCGCCGGCTCTCGTTCTGAGGGCGGCGGTTCAGGCAGTCTGGATATGTCTTACAGCGATTTCTAATCGTGCAGAGGGGAGCTCAGGCTCCCCTTTTTGATCCGCAATTTCAGATAGCTAAAGCCAATCGCGTGCCTTGATCGATGGCGCGCCGGGCATCCAACTCGGCAGCCACGTCTGCTCCACCGATTAAATGCACCTTTTTCCCCATATCCAGCAGTGGCTGATACAGCTCTCTGCGTGGCTCCTGTCCGGCACAAATAATCACGTTATCCACCGGCAGACAGGTCGATTGCTCGCCGCGGGTCATGTGTAAACCTTCATCATCAATTCGGTCATAGCTCACGCCATTCAGCATTTTTACGCCACGCATGGTCAGGCTGGTGCGGTGAATCCAACCGGTGGTTTTTCCCAATCCCTCGCCCACTTTGCTCGTTTTACGTTGCAACAGGAAAATTTGGCGTGGAGAAGGCGATAGTTCAGGGCCTTGAGGGGCTAACCCTCCGCGGTGATTCAAGCTTTGGTCAATTCCCCATTCGGCGTTGAAAGCTTCACTGTTCAGGCTGGTCGATTCCCCAGATTGACTGAGGTATTCCGCCGTATCAAAGCCGATACCGCCAGCGCCGATAATAGCCACTCGTTGACCAACCGGTTTTTTATCACGCAATACATCGAGATAGGTAAGAACCTTCGGGTGATCGATTCCCTCAATCGCGGGTAGGCGCGGCACAATGCCACAGGCCAGAATAACCTCGTCAAACTCAGCCAATTCCTCAGCCTGAATATGCTTTCCTAGCATCGTATTCACGCTTTGAATTTCAAGCTGTCGCCGGAAATAGCGCAAAGTTTCGTTAAATTCTTCTTTACCAGGAATCTGTCGGGCGATATTGAATTGCCCACCGATGCGGTCGGCAGCGTCAAATAAGGTCACCTGATGCCCGCGGCTGGCTGCGGTGGTCGCAAAAGCCAGACCGGCAGGGCCAGAGCCAATAACGGCCAGACGCTTGGGTATTGGTGTCGCTTGTATCGGCATCTCGCTTTCGCGGCAGGCGCGAGGATTCACCAGACAAGAAGTCAGCTTACCTTCAAATATCTGATCCAAACAGGCCTGATTACAGCCGATACAGGTATTGATTTCGTCCGCTCGGTTTTCTGCCGCTTTTCGGACAAATTCCGGATCGGCGAGGAAAGGGCGTGCCATGGAAACCATATCGGCGCAGCCGTCGGTCAGCACTTTTTCGGCGACCGCCGGATCGTTAATGCGATTGGTGGTGATCAATGGGATCGTGACTTTGCCCATTAACTTGCGCGTTACCCAGCTAAATCCGGCGCGTGGCACCATGGTAGCGATGGTCGGAATTCGGGCTTCATGCCAGCCAATACCGGTGTTAATCAGAGTGGCTCCGGCTTGTTCAATGGCCAGTGCCAGTCGTTCTATTTCATGCCAGTCTGAGCCTTCATCTACCAGATCCAGCATGGATAACCGATAGATCAGAATAAATTTCTCACCGGTTACCTGACGCACTGCCTGCACAATTTCCACGGCAAAACGCATTCGTTTTTCGAAACTTCCCCCCCATTCATCGGTACGCTGATTGGTGCGAGCGGCAAGGAACTGATTAATCAGATAACCTTCTGAGCCCATGATTTCAACGCCATCATAGCCCGCCTGCTGAGCCAACCGCGCGCAGCGAGCAAAATCCGCGATGGTCTGTTCAATTTCTTCCGTAGTCAGTGCCTGAGGTGAAAAAGGATTTATTGGCGCTTGCAGAGCGGAAGGGGCTACGGGCTGTTTTTGGTAGCTATAGCGTCCTGCGTGAAGAATTTGCAGCGCTATTTTCCCTCCGGCCTGATGGACGGCATCGGTGACAATTTGATGATGAGCCACCTGATCTTCATCGCTTAGCGTCGAACCGCCTTGATAAACCACTCCTTTTTTATTGGGCGCGATACCGCCGGTCACGATTAGGCCAACGCCGGCAGCCGCCCGCTCGGCATAAAATCGAGCCATACGTTCGGGGCCTTCGGGTAGTTCTTCCAGCCCGGTATGCATAGAGCCCATCAGAACGCGATTTTTTAGTGTAGTAAAGCCGAGGTCTAGCGGGGCGAGCAGGTTGGGATAAGCGATCATTGCAGTCTCCATCGGGTGCTTTGGTCATATCAGATACCACCAAATCGTTATTATTATTTCCCTTCCTCGCAGCTTATCGGGCAAGTGGTCGGATGAGATTTTTATTTCAATCTAGACGCTGTGGTCTGGCTTGGGAAATTTCTCTGTAGCGAATGTGATAGCCGTCATGAATATGCGGTTTTAAAGCCTGCCGCGGATTATCGTTTTTTTGAACATAAAGGTGGCGAAAGCGCAGGTGGGGCTGAAAAGACTCATTTATCCTTATAAAAAATAAGGAATAAAGGTTGGTTCCAAAGAAAAGGATAACTTTCGGTATTGTCAGGAACTGATAGTATGCGCAGTGTAAATAAATGTGTCGGTTAAAATAGCAGCTTACAGAATATTTCCTCTCTATCCATTGATAGAAAAGGTTCAAGTGTTTCGGTAATGCGCCGATACCGGTTTTAGATTTTTCCGCGTAGCCGATAACATTTTATCGAGCATGGAAGCTGGAGTCGTCAAGGATTATGAGTTTTAACGAGTTTTTGCCGTTGGTTATCTGCGTTATTTCCCTTATTTCTGTTCTGATCTACGGCGGTAGACGTTTTCGCGATCGCCTTAAACTACGACAGGCTCGACAACTTCCTGTAGTGCGCAGCCTGACTAGCGCGGAGCTCGCCGCGATAGAGATAACTTTCGGCCCGGTAACGGATAAGCTGCTGCTATTGGACCCATTTCGCAAGCCACCAAATCTGTCTGATCTGAATAATCATGAAGTGCGGATTATCGAAGGTGAGTATTTCAGCCACGGTTTGAGCGGCGGCGGGCAGGTAAAGCATGAAACTCTGGGTGGCGTTGAGGTGTATTTACCTTTTGACTCAGATGCGTTTCTACAGCCCCATAATCGGGCGGAAGTGATTTTTATCGGCAACCTTGGGTTAGTTCTTTCCCTCAACAACAGTTTCAGGTTTGAAGAGGGGCTGGAGCGTCTTATCGGCGCTGAAACCGTGCGGGAGAACTGGGCCAAGGGTACGCCGGGACCGATTGCAGAGGATTCTGCCAGCGAGCCAATCAAGCTAATCAGGCAGCGAAAAGAAACTGAAAGTGAATTTATTCTGCGCAAAGGTTCCGGCTGGCGCATTTTTCCTACGTTCCTGATTCTACTTGGTTTAGGAGCATTACTCGCCAGCACATTGACCACCGAGTGGGTCAGGGTCTGGTGGGGGGCTGCTGCGTTCCTTTTGCCGCTCGGGTATTTCTTGCTGTTGCGTCGTCGTAGCCTTCCCGGCGCAGTGAACATCATGCGTGGGAAAGTGTATGAGCAGGATGGTTTGCTATGGCTGGGAGACAATCTGCTGCTGGTATTCCCTGAGTCCTGGGGGGCTATAACGGCGCCTGCCGGTGAGGTTGAGGTTCATCTCAGTACCGAAGATTTTACCGTTTTACGTTTCAATGGTCGGGCTATCGATCAGGGAATGAATAACGTTAGGCCAATGTTCTGGCGTCATCATATTTCTATCATGATTGTGGCGTTGCTGGTGTTAGGGGTAGCGTGGAGCGAATGGCGAGCGCCTTTAGCTAGAATTGCACTGGGTTATCACCAACTTGCAGGTAGCGAACCGGTTCATTTTACTTCTTCTACGGCTTTACGGGACGCTCAGTTGCCGCCGGGAGAGTTGGTTACGGTGGAAGGGACTGCGCGCTGCGAAATGATTCTACCGGATACCATTAACGTCACCGATGAAACTCGCTCACAAAAGCCGTACCACGAAGTCTATGCCGACTGTAGCCGCCTAATTTGGGATGTTCCGCACCGGTTACCCATCATTCCGTTGGATGAGACCGTAGCGCGTCTGGCGACCGGCGCACTCTATGTTGATGATACCCATTATGGTTTTATGGCAAATATTCCTCAGGCGTTGGCAATGATTAACACTGCTTGTACCAACGTTGATTGTAACTATATGAAAGATCGCCTGAGAATCAGTATTAACGACGCTTACGGCACTGAGTCCGACGATTGGTATGACCTACTGGCAATGGCAGAGCTGGGGGCGTTTGAGCAGCCAGCGGCTTTCTCCAGCAACCATAAAGTTGAAATGTTGGATCAAAGTGCGGATGCGATGGGGATTTATATGCGCCCGGTGCTGCGTAAACAGGTCGCGGCCTTTGTTCCCAGTGAACATGCGGTAAAAATTGTGGGATTGAATCGGGAAGACCAGTTAGTACAACCACCTGAGAAAGTGGGGGGCTGGTTGCCAACTCTGGCCTTTTTCCGTTCGCAGGCAAGTAGCGCCGGTGAGCATAAGGTGTCCTTTATTGGCGCTACCGGCTTATCAAAAGACGCTGTTCCTGTGGTATTGGTCCAGCCCGAAGAGCAGCTCTGGCAAGTAATAGGTGCGTTCTGGCTGGCACTCATTGCGCTGGGAATGCTCACGGTGCATGGCACGTTGGCAATTCGTGCGTTACTGCATCGCAATCATAAATAAGTCATATTATTGCACTCTATTCTTTGGCTATTTGGCATTGATTGGTCATATGAATATCGACAACGAATAGCACTATTAAAATTAGCAGCCCGTGTAGCGCTGCTGAAAGTACCTCGGACATTGCGTTCGATATGCCAGCAAGTTGGCACTTAAATTAGCCGTAAACGGCACCTTAGAGGGAACTGAAAGTCAATGAAACACTGGAATCTTTGCGTGGGATCGGCACTGAGCATCGCATTAATGTGGCCAGCGGCTGCGCGTTTGGAAACTCACCATCCTGCGATTATTGTTGGCATGGAGGCCAACGCGAAATTACCGGCAAGTATGGATTACAGCGGCCCGGCGCTGCGTTTAACGCTGTCTTCCAAGCACGCCTGCGGAAACAATATTGCCTACATCACGCCGGAGTCTATTGGCGCGCCAGCCAAAGAATTTGGCTCAGTTGCGGGTAAGCTCAAAGAGTTGATGGACGATCAAACTCCAATGCTGATGTTTTTGGCTGACTGTCAGGGCAGCGTAGCCATGGTACATGGCGCTGACGATTGCAACGCTCAAACTTGTCCGGAGTTTGCTCCGAAAGCGGTCACTAAAGGCATGCTTTATCTGAGTGAAGAACTGGAGCCGGTAAGAGAAGCTGACGCTCAGTATGTTCAAAAAATGCCAATGCCTTATGACCAAAAGCTGAAGGCCTGGAAAATGGAAGTCTACGACGCCAACACCGGGAAACTGCACGTTGAAGGTTATATTGATGCGGAAGATTTTGCTTCCGGCAAAATGGTTCATCCCTATAAAACCTACTTCAGCAATGGCAAAGTCAGTGTAGACAGCAGCTTAGATGCCAATGGCTTACGTGAAGGTTTAACCACTCTTTATCATGAGAACGGGCGCAAAGCGACATCCAGCACTTTCCATAATGATAAACCGGTTGATGGTATTGATGAGAGCTATGACGAAAAGGGTCAGTTATCCGCCAAATTTAGCTATCGCGGCGGCGTTTTTGACGGCACTAATCTGGAATATTACCCGAATGGAAAAGTACGCAGCAGCAGCCCCTATGTAAAAGGGCAGCCGCATGGGCCGACGAAAAGCTATTACGAAGATGGCACCTTACGTAATGAACAGGTATTCGCAGACGGCAAGCTGGAAGGCTGGTCTATCAGCTATTACCCAAATGGTAAGGTTGAAAGCAAAGACTTTTTCGTTAAAGGCGCCCAGCGTAGCTTGGGTCAATGGAATGAAGAGGGCGTGCAAACGCTGCAATGGCAGTGGGATAACGATCATAAAGAGGTTGGCGTGCTGAAACAGTGGCATCCCAACGGCCAGTTGAAAGAAGAAAAACCTTATAAAGACGGTGAGTTAAACGGTGCCATAAAACGCTGGTATGCGGATGGCAAAAAAGAAATGGTGACAAATTATGTTGCTGGTAAGCAGGAGGGCGCTTCGCAGGTCTGGAATGAAGAAGGTAAACTGGTTTCGAACTGTATCTATAAAAACGATGTACGGATTAACGACTGTAAAAGTTAATTATCCAAAGTGATGTCATTATTCATAAGCCCGCGTAAGCGGGTTTTTTGCTTTTAATTTCATTGGGATGAGCCAGAGTTGATGATGTTGAGGCCATGGGATAGTGGATAGAAACTAATAAGCCACTCGCAGAGAGTGGCTTATTATCACGGCGGATCAAGCCGCTCGATCTGACCTTAGTTGCCGAGAGCTTTCAATACTTCATCGGCAACCGCGCCGCCAGAAGCTGGATTCTGACCGGTTATCACCCGACGATCAGCTACGGCGAATGCGTCCCATGCTTTGTCTGCTTTCTTGTACTGAGCACCGCGTTTAACCATTTCAGTTTCGGTCAAATAAGGGACATATTTATCCAGCTCGGCCAGCTTTTCTTCTTCATTACTGAAGCCGGTGACGGTTTTATCTTTAATCAGCAGCGAACCGTCCGAGAGTTTAATATTCAGCAGGCCAACGGCACCGTGACATACTGACGATACTATGCCGCCATTTTCATATATTTTACGGCTGATCTCTTGCAGCGGTTTATTATCCGGGAAGTCCCATACGACGCCGTGACCGCCAGCATAATAAATAACGTCATAATCTTCCGGTTTAATTTCTTCTGGCTTCAGCGTTGCGCCAAGCTTATTCATAAAGTCCTTGTTTTGATACCACTCCCAATCGGTTTTATCTGCCATGCTCAGGCTGTGAGGGTCAATCGGCGTGTAGCCGCCTTTTGGGCTGACATAGTCAATTTCATAGCCAGCATTTTGCAGTTTTTTCACAAAATGCACTGCTTCACCAAGCCACAGGCCGGTTGCGCGCTCAAGAGTAGGGTATTTCTCAACGCTGGTGACAACAACCAAGATTTTCTTTTTCATATTATCTCCCAAACACAGGGTCCCATTTACCAGATTAATATCACGTATAAATATAGGACAAAAAATGGGAAACATTCTGAATTAAGGGTGTTTGGCTGATGAGATATAAGCAAAGTGTATTATTCAATTTGAGTGTTTATATTAAAGCTCTCGTTTAGGTTATTCTTTTTTATCATTATGATAGCTTTTATCTCAGGAAGTCTATCCGCGTTAGGGAGAAATATAATGTTGTGGAAGTTGGGTATGGCTGCAATGTCGTTATGTATTTTCCAGGCATCGGCTAGTGATTATGTATGCGAAAACCAGATGTTTGACAGTAAGGTTGAGCACCTTGAGATGAAGAGGGACGCCAACCTGTTATCGCTACAGCGTCCGGGACACGAAATTTTCTATGCCAAACAAGAAGATGGCAGCATCTATTACCACGTGTTAGGGAGCGGGCAGCCGGAGGCAATACAAGTTATCTCGGATAATGAACTCTGGTATTACGTCCAGGGCAAACTGTATGAGAAGTGCTACCGCGCGGAAAGTTCGTAACGAGCGAGATAGGCCTGAAAGACTAAATTGCGAAAACCAGAGATTGCCGGTTAATAGGTAAAACGCCAAACTGTCGTCGCGAACCGCAGGTCTGGTGGCGGGCGACACTTTGGGCATTAAGGTTCTGAAAAACAAAAATCCACTCTCGAGGAGTGGCTTAATGTACTGATTTAACAGCTAAAATTTGGTGGCCCCTACTGGACTTGAACCAGTGACCAAGCGATTGTGAGTCATAAAATTGGCATGTTTTCAATTGTTCGCTATTGTCTCGGTTTGTGTTTTTAATTGTCTATAATCAATCAGTTATGAAGTTATTTTTGTTTCTGATTGGTTCTCTCATTTCCCCATTGTACTATCCTTACCTGACCCGTTACCTGACCAGAAATAGGCATCGGGTCAGGTAACGCTCATCCTTATAAAGGTAGATTTATGGCCGCTAATCTTACCGAGACTGCTATACGTGGACTGAAGAGCAAAAGCACGGCGTACTACGTGTGGAGCAACAGCGCTCAACGTGGCACAGGTAGGCTTGGTGTTAAGGCCCAGCCTTAAGGCCCGGACGGTCAAGTCGCTGTCCGGTTTGTCTGAGAAGGCCCAACTCACTATTTTTCTTGAACATAAGTCCATCACGATAACCAGATATAACCAGCCCTGAGCGGAACGCAGATAGGTAATGTCACCTGACCACCAGGTATTCAATGTCTCTGGATTATACTGCTGATTCAATAGATTAGCGGCAACGACCGCGGATTTACCACCACGTGGATAGCGATGACGGCTAGGCCGTTTAGCTACCAGTAATAAGTTTTTCATTATCTGCCGAACGCGGTATCTGCCCACGTTAAAACCTTGTTCCCGTAACTTGATGCACATGCGCCGGCTGCCATATGTGGCATCCATTTCAGCGTGAACATGCTTAGCCGCCGCGTGCAACATCAGAACATCGGGCTTGATCATTAGCCGACGACTACGGACATAAAACACGCTGCGCGTGAGCGATAAACAGCGGCATACCTGTTGGATATTTGCACCGACCTTCTTCAGTTTCACCGCGACTTTTTGTCGTTGTTCATTTCCATGGCGAAGAAGGCCGAAGCCTTTTTTAACAGGTCATTGTCGTTCTGCAACTGCCGTACCTGCTTTTCAAGTTCTTGTATTCGCCGTTGTTCCGGTGTTATTGCACTGGCTATCGGTGTGTTTCCGCGGATCTCTCCGCGATACTGCCGTAGCCAGCGTTGAAAGGTTGAAAGGCCAATATTCATTGTTTCAACAGCCTGGGTCACCGGGTACTTATGCTGAAGAACCAGATTGACGCACTCTTGTTTAAACTCATGAGTAAATGATTTTTTTCGCATTCTCACCTCGTTAGTGTTGCTCATTATATCTCTAACAAAGTGTCCGGAATGATTAGACCATTACAGGGGTTCAATCAAATCGTAGATGAGCTCAATGATCGGCCGAGGAAAACATTAAAATTCAAAACACCAAAACAGATAATTGAAAAGAGTGTTGCGTTGACAGATTAAATCTACAGAAACCTATTCTTAATAGGTCATTGTCGCTTAGCAACTATCATACCTGCTTTTCGAGTTTCTATATCCACGACGTTCAGGTGTTATAGCGCAGACAGTTGGGGTTTCCCCGCGATATTACTGTAGCCATCGCTATAAGGTCGAAAGGCCAATATTCATTACTTGTTAAATGGGTTTTTATTATATTTTAAGAGTTTATCTTTTTCTCTCCAGAATAATCTATCGCTGATTTTATCTCCAATAAAATAAATCCCAAATGAAGCAATAAGACAGATTACAGATATACCCGCATAAATAAATTTGCTATCTGAGTTTGAAAAGAAAATAAAATAAACAAACATTATAATTCCACCGCCAAAAAATGCCTGCCCAACACCATGAAAAATCATAGGGAATATTTTAAGTATTAAGTTAATCATCACTTCTCCAGAGCTATGATAAATTCTTCAAACACATCATCAAAAAACGCTTTATCTGAGTCATAAAAAACTAAAGCCCTAACAAATGGTTCTGTAGAATTTTCAACCAAAAAATACAAAAGATCAAGGTTACCTTCCTTTCGTAATTCCCAATATATTTTAGGCGATTTCTCCATTAACGCTCTTGAAGTATAAATAGCTCTTGAAACCATCGCCCCCAAACCTAGAATAGAAGTCATTACGAAACCGCTCGCCATCTTAAATGCCAATCTCGAGGCAAGAATCGCACCAATATCACCTAATAATATATTCTTAGTTATCATCCCACCAACAAGTTTAGCTACTTTAGTTTCGAGTATTTTTTTCTTCTGATGACTATCCAGTTTATCAAAATATTGTCCCAAAACCAATCTTAATATTTTTTCTATAGACTCTCTGTTGGCCAATCCAGATTTAATTAATTCTGCAAACCTATATTTATCATTATCATTTTGATATCGATGTTCCGTATCTAAAAAATCATACCCCAAATAGAAAAAATCGACGGGTAAGTCGACTAGGCCATGAGTAAGCCCAACTAACCACCCACCGCCACTAGCCTCCTCACTGATAACAGAAACCATATCCTTAGCAACATCTTTTGAACTGTCCACTAATATACCCTTTCATCCCAGATACTATATGACTCGGTTGAACAAGCAATATTCGCCCATGATATATCCTTATATTTAATGGATAAAATTTCTTGAGGGGTCATATTGTTATTATTCAGAGAGTGAGGGAAATCGGTTTTTAAACTTGCTAATGTTGCACGACCAAGTTTTACTTTATAATAAAGTTCAATACCTCCAGATTCATTTGTACGATAAAAACTAAATGCACAATCAAATTCTTCATTATTAGTTATACATTTAGCAAGTAATGGTGATGATTTATCTATTGGCTTTACAATAATAACAGGTTGATGATTAGTATTATCTTGCCTAGTTATCATATGCTGAAAATTGTATATGAGAATTTCATCTTTATGTGCATCTTGAAATTTATTTCCTATTGACTCCTTTGTGTTGCATCCTGCGGAGATCAGACCTTGTACTTTTCCTTTTATAGAGAGATAAATTAAACTTGACATTGCATTTCCTTATTTATTCTAAAATATACTTACTGATGTTAAGTAAAAAATGGGTGTGTCATATTAATTTTAAATTACGACTTGGACCATCAATTTGGATAAGTGACTCTGCTCATTCCAGCGATAGTATTATACTTTATGTCAAAATTATTGACACTATAAATTTATTTGGCTGTATTGCTAAATGATATCTATAAATAAGAAATTTTAATAACACATAAATAAAACACACTTACCTTTAATGTTTATATAACTTAAGCATTAACAATGCATCATTACAAATGTAATAACTGTATATTTAAATATTTCTTTAATAAAAATAACTGTGGGTCGTAATGTAGTGGTCAAGTAATATTGGCCACGGTTTTACAGTAAGAACGGTATCTGTTCTCTGATTCTTCCGGCGTTAGCCCCCCGTTGTAATGATGAGGTCTGACGCTATTGTAGTCATTCAGGATATAACCGCCAATTTGTCGCTGGGCCTCATGCTTCCCCGCGTAACCATTCGTCGGCACCCACTCTGTTTTCAGACTACGGAAGAAGCGTTCCATGGGACTGTTATCCCAGCAGTTCCCCCGCCGACTGACGCTTTGCTTTATCCTGTAACACCAGAGAACTTGTTGATATTTAAGACCTGTATATTGGCTTCCCTGGTCGCTATGGAACATGACATCACGCGGTTGACAACGCGTTTCATAGGCCATCCGCAGGGCACTGCTTATCAGTGCGGTATCGGCATGCGCTGATAGACTCCAGCCGATAACCCTACGGGCAAAAAGATCCATAACAACCGCCAGATAACACCAGCGATTTCCTGCCCAGATATACGTAATATCTCCACACCATACCCGGTCTGGCTCCGGTACAGCGAACTGACGCTCGAGCAGATTCGGCAGGCAGGTATGCTCCTGACGGGCATTTCTGTACTGATGTTTTCCGGGCTGACAACTGCTCAGGTTCAGATATTTCATCAGCCGCCCGGCACGGTAACGGCTCATCGGAACGCCTTTCTGGATCAGCATTCCCGCCAGAGTGCGTGTGCCTGCTGAGCCCCGGCTCTGGTTCCACGCCCGGCGTATTTCGCTGTACAGCCTGACTCGTGCCGGGTTGACAGTATCGCGTCGTTTTCGCCAGTACCGGTAACTGCTGCGGTGTATTTCCAGAGCGGAGCAAAGGCTAACAACCGTGTGGCTGTCACTCAGTCTGGCAACTATCGTGAAGCGTTCAGTGAGTCTGACATCAAGAGCACGGTAGCCTTTTTTAATATCGTATTTTGTTCCTCCAGGCGGCGAACCTGCTTTTCCAGTCCGCGGATACGTTGCTGCTCTGCAGTAATGGGGGTTGCTGAGGGTGTAATCCCCTGACGCTCTCACCTGAGCTGGCGTACCCAGGACTCAAGCGTGGTAGAGCCGACATTCATCGCCTCACTGGCTTGTCGATATGAGTAGCCCTTATCAACAATCAGCTGTGCGCATTCCAGCTTGAACTCAGGGGTGAAAGTACGCTGAGTTTTCTTGTTCATTAAGTCACCTGTTTTATGTTGAGGTGACCAAATTTACTGTGCCACTACAATCTTCTGATAAAAAATCACTATATGGTGACGGAGTAGCAATTGGATTTGAAGACTCCATATATCCTTCGATTAGTTTTCCAAGGATAGATAGTGGGTCTTTACACTCTTTATTTATTCTTCTAATCCATGCAAGTGCTTTGACGTGCTTAGATCCATCTGGCACCTCACCGGGCGAATCCGCATACATAAATAAGTTATCTAAGCTGGCGTGTGTTTCTAGTGAAGATATATGTTCAGCCACAGTAGCAATTAGTGGTTGAGGAATTTTCCGATCCATATTTACCCCACAGTAATTACAAAAAACAACATACGTTTTTGATAGGTTACCTAGCTTTGAAGCCGTAGACGTGAAGATACGGTGCGACACTTTTGCGACACTGATTACCAGATACAAAAAAGCCACCTCGTTAAAAGTGGCTTAATGTACTGATTTAACAGCTAAAATTTGGTGGCCCCTACTGGACTTGAACCAGTGACCAAGCGATTATGAGTCGCGTGCTCTAACCAACTGAGCTAAGGGGCCATATGTGGCGGCGATTATACGGTAGTTTTTAGCCATAGGTCTACAGTTAGCGAGCTATGTGCGTGTTTTATGTGCAAATATAGATAGTTGTATTTGTTGATAGAATGAGTGATGGGATATGAATTCATTCTGGAGTGCCTATGATTACAGATATTCTGCGACCACGGTTGAAAGTGGTGTTTTGCGGTATTAATCCGGGGCTGAGCAGCGCCAATCGCGGTTTTCACTTTGCCAATAAGAGCAATCGCTTTTGGAAAGTCATCCATTTGGCTGGGTTCACTAAACGCCAGTTGGCTCCTGAGGATGAATTAGAGCTACTGGATACCGACTGTGGCATTACCGCGCTGGTAGAACGCCCCACGGTAGCGGCAGCGGAGTTATCTGCGGCAGAATTGCGTCAGGGCGCGCAGGAGCTGATTGATAAAATAACCCTATACCAACCTCAGGTTCTGGCCGTTTTAGGTAAGCAGGCCTTTAGCAGCGCTTTTGGTGTACGTAAAATGCAGTGGGGGCGTCAGGAGCTAAAGATCGGTAATACTGAGGTTTGGGTATTGCCTAATCCCAGCGGATTGAATCGTGCGACGTTGGACGAGCTAGTCGCTGCCTATCGGCAGGTTTATTTCCGGCTGATCGAAAAATCCGGTGAAAGTTGATGCTGAATAGATAAAGAAAAACCCCGGTTAGCCGGGGTTTTTTGACTCAAGCGCGCTGACGATTAATCGTCAAGGAAGCTACGCAGAACTTCTGAACGGCTTGGGTGGCGCAGTTTACGCAGCGCTTTTGCTTCGATCTGACGAATACGTTCACGGGTTACGTCGAACTGTTTACCCACTTCTTCCAAAGTATGGTCGGTGTTCATATCGATACCAAAACGCATACGCAGAACTTTCGCTTCACGAGCGGTCAGGCCAGCCAACACGTCGTGAGTCGCGGAACGCAGGCTCTCTGAGGTAGCAGAATCCAGCGGCAGCTCCAGCGTAGTATCTTCGATGAAATCGCCCAGATGTGAATCTTCATCATCACCAATTGGCGTTTCCATTGAGATCGGCTCTTTCGCGATCTTCAGTACTTTGCGGATCTTGTCTTCCGGCATCAGCATCCGTTCTGCTAATTCTTCCGGGGTAGGCTCACGACCCATTTCCTGCAACATCTGACGGGAGATACGGTTGAGTTTGTTAATTGTCTCAATCATATGCACCGGAATACGGATGGTGCGCGCCTGGTCAGCGATGGAACGGGTAATGGCCTGACGAATCCACCAAGTAGCATAAGTCGAGAACTTATAACCACGACGGTATTCAAACTTATCTACCGCTTTCATCAAACCGATGTTGCCTTCCTGAATTAAATCAAGGAATTGCAGGCCACGGTTGGTGTATTTCTTAGCGATAGAAATAACCAGACGCAAGTTCGCCTCGACCATTTCTTTCTTCGCACGACGAGCTTTCGCTTCGCCGATAGACATACGACGGTTGATATCTTTCACTTGCTCGATGGTCAGGCCGGTTTCTTCTTCGATCTGACGCAGTTTTTGCAGGCTACGTTGGACATCTTCCGCTACGTCTTTCAGTTTTTCAGACCATGGTTTACCCATTGCGACTGCCGCTGCAAACCAGGTATCGCTGGTTTCGTTGCTGGCAAACAGTGTGACGAAGTTTTTCTTCGGCATTTTGCACTGTTCAACGCACAGCTTCATGATGATACGTTCTTGAGTACGAACGCGATCCATCATGGTACGCATGTTGTTGACCAGATAGTCAAACTGCTTAGGCACCAGGCGGAACTGTTTGAAAACTTCAGAAAGTTTCAGAATCTCAGCGGCAGCGCTGGCATGGCTACGGCCATTTTTCTTGATTTCTTTCCGTGCGTTTTCGTATTGTTCACGCAGGTCGCTGAATTTCTGACGCGCCAGTTCCGGATCGATGCTGTTATCGTCTTCGCTGTCGTCGTCTTCGTCTTCATCTTCTTCGTCATCATCGTCCATCTCTTCGGCGGACAATTCTGAACCTACGTGGGTAGCGGTTGGTGCAATATCTTCTTCGGCATTCGGGTCAACAAAGCCGGTGATCAGGTCGGACAGGCGGGCTTCGCCAGCTTCAACGCGATCGTATTGTTCCAACAGATAAGTAATAGCTTCAGGATATTCTGCAACAGAACATTGCACCTGATTGATACCGTCTTCGATACGTTTGGCAATATCAATCTCGCCTTCACGGGTCAGAAGCTCAACGGTACCCATTTCACGCATATACATGCGGACCGGATCGGTCGTACGACCAATTTCGGATTCGACACTGGACAACACCTGTGCAGCAGCTTCAGCCGCGTCATCGTCGGTATCATTGGTGTTTTCGGCCAGCATTAAATCATCGGCATCAGGTGCTTCTTCCAGCACCTGTATACCCATGTCATTAATCATCTGGATGATGTCTTCGATCTGATCGGAATCGACGATATCTTCCGGCAGATGGTCATTGACCTCAGCATAGGTCAGATAGCCTTGCTCCTTACCACGGGTGACAAGTAGCTTCAGCTGTGACTGCGGGTTTTGCTCCATAAGACGGTATCCACACTTCAGAGTATTTGGGTTGGTGTCGGTCGGCGAAACCGCCAACAATAGCATTTGGGGCTTTTTTTTTCGCCGCTGCCCGCTATGGCGGCATATTGCAGGGATTCGCCCCCGCATTTATCGGCAATTAAGCCGTTGGGTAGTTCATTTTTTCTTGGCTAACGCAAGATTCAAAGACCAAAGCTCTTTACGTTCTTCGGCGTTTAATCCATGTGTTCGATCGCGGGCAATCAATGTTTCCTGACGCTGTTCCAAAATTGAGTCATACAGACTCGCCAGCGTATCGACAAAGGTCGGCTCGACCATCTCCTCAGCAATCATGTGGTTCCAAGTTGCCAAGGTTTCAAGCTGTTGACTGAATTTATTATCACGATACTGTTCCAGCAATTGGCCGGTCGTCAGCCCCGGCTGAGCCAAACAGGTATTTACCAACTCAATAAATAGCGGTAATCCAGCCAGTTTCGCCTGCTCAACTCCCTGTAGTGAGGGAATAAGTGTAGCCAGTTGCGGGTTTTGTACCAGTAGCCCTATAAGTATACGCATGGTTGTGCGTTTTAGCTGGGGCGGTTGGTAGGTATTCGTGTTCTCAGCCTGTTTAGGCATCAGCTTATCCAGCTGACTGTCATCCAGAATGCCTAATTTATTACCTAACTGCTGGCGCAGATAAAGCCGCAGCGTTTCTCCCGGCACCTGGCTGATTAAAGGCAGCGCCAAGGTACTTAATTTGGCTCGTCCATCGGGGCTGCTCAAATCGACCTGCGGCATGAGCGTTTCGAACAAGAAGGTTGATAGCGGCTGCGCCTGCTCCATCCGTTGTTCGAACGCCTCTTTACCTTCTTTACGCACCAGCGTATCGGGATCTTCTCCGTCGGGTAAAAACATAAAACGTAGCTGACGGCCATCGTTCAAATAGGGCAACGCGGTTTCCAATGCCCGCCAGGCGGCATCTCGGCCAGCCCGGTCGCCGTCATAACAGCAAATAACCTGGTCGGTGGCGCGGAACAGCAGCTGAATATGTTCAGCCGTCGTTGAGGTTCCAAGTGAGGCAACGGCATAATCAATGCCGAATTGCGCTAACGCCACCACATCCATATAACCCTCCACCACGAGTAAACGCGTTGGATTGGGATGAATAACCTGTGCTTCATACAAGCCGTATAACTGGCGGCCCTTATGAAAAATTTCTGTTTCCGGTGAGTTGAGGTACTTGGGAACACCGTCCCCCAGAATACGACCACCAAAAGCGATTACCCGCCCGCGCTTATCGCGAATTGGGAACATAACGCGTTCACGGAAACGGTCGTAAGTTCGCCCTGTATCATTAGTCACCAGCATACCGGCATCGTTCAGTGCGGTACGACTTTCGGCATCACGACCAAAGCGTTTTAAGGCATTGTCCCAACCTGCGGGAGCAAAACCAATGGCGAAATGGTGGATAATATCTTCACTCAAACCGCGGTGCTCGAGATAACCACGTGCCTGTTTAGCTGATGGGCTATTGAGTGATTGCTGATAGAAAGCGCTAAGCTGATCCATCAATTGATAAAGACTTTGTCGTTGATGACGTTCGATCTGCGTGCTGCCGGTTCCTGCCTCGTAAGGCACTTCCAGCCCGTGCATGGTAGCTAATTCTTCGATACTTTCGACAAACTCCAGTCGATCGTAATTCATCAGAAAATCTACCGCGTTGCCGTGGGCACCACAGCCAAAACAGTGATAAAACTGCTTTTCGCCATTAACGGTGAATGAGGGTGTTTTCTCATGATGGAACGGACAACACGCGTGATAATTTTTGCCTTGCTTCTTCAGCTTTACCCGAGCATCGATAAGATCGACGATGTCGGTTCTAGCCAGCAAGTCATTGATAAATACCCGCGGAATTCGTCCAGCCATAAGCCCCTATTCGCTAGTCCATAAACGAGAATAAGCCGCGCATTCCTTTCGGAAAGCACGGCCTTCGTTGCAACTACTCGGTCTGCGCGTTTTTAGAAACTAACAAATCACGCTGCGGGGCTGCCCCCGAAGAATTAATACAGACGAGTGCGGCGTGCGTTTTCGCGAGCCAATTTCTTCGCGTGACGTTTTACAGCAGAAGCTTTAGCGCGTTTACGTTCGGTAGTCGGTTTTTCATAGAACTCACGACGACGAACTTCAGCTAAAACACCTGCTTTTTCGCAGGAACGTTTGAAACGACGAAGAGCTACGTCGAATGGCTCGTTTTCACGTACTTTAATTACCGGCATGTGCCTCTCACCTCAATAGAAATCGGTTTCTGCTGGCCAAGTGCCAGCCTTCTCAAAATGGTGCGGAATTTTACTTCAATGGATGCTGCGTTGTAAAGCACCACAGCAAATTGAAACAGGCACGCCCCTGTTTGACCGACCACTGTTTTATTGTCAGAAGTGCGGCGGGGGCTGATTATATACTAAACAGCGGTTCGGGTCGAACGAATCAACAATTTTTTCAATTATAGTGAGACTCAACAACATTCTGGCGTCCTTCCGCAGAGAAATCAGGTCATTGCACAGGGAAATGATTTTTTTCTGAAAAACTAAATAAACAGTAAATAGCAGAAACCATGACTGTCCCCATGGTTGTGGTAAACTGTCCGCCGCACGTGAATGATGGGAAATGTAATGCGAGTCTTGGGTATAGAAACATCCTGCGATGAAACCGGAATTGCAGTTTATGACGATGAAACCGGTCTGTTAGCCAATCAATTATACAGTCAGGTCAAATTACACGCAGATTACGGCGGCGTAGTTCCTGAACTGGCCTCGCGTGATCACGTGCGGAAAACCGTACCGCTGATTCAGGCTGCTTTAAAAGAAGCCAATCTGAAACCGGAGGATATTGACGGCGTAGCCTATACCGCCGGGCCGGGGTTGGTCGGTGCTTTGCTGGTTGGTGCCACCATTGGCCGCGCGCTGGCTTTTGCCTGGAATGTGCCTGCGGTGCCGGTTCATCATATGGAAGGCCACCTGTTGGCGCCTATGCTAGAAGAAAACGCGCCTGAGTTTCCTTTTGTCGCTTTGCTGGTTTCCGGCGGTCATACACAATTAATCAGCGTGACCGGCATTGGCGAATACCAACTGCTTGGTGAATCCGTTGATGATGCGGCCGGTGAAGCTTTCGATAAAACCGCAAAGTTGTTAGGGCTGGATTATCCCGGCGGGCCGATGCTGTCACGTATGGCCCAACAAGGCGAGACTTCCCGCTTCACGTTCCCTCGGCCAATGACTGACCGCCCAGGGCTGGATTTTAGCTTTTCCGGCCTGAAAACCTTTGCCGCCAATACCATTCGCGCCAACGGCAATGACGATCAGACTCGCGCCGATATTGCTCGCGCCTTTGAAGATGCGGTCGTGGATACATTGGCAATCAAATGTAGACGGGCGCTGGATCAAACCGGTTTCAAACGTTTAGTTATTGCCGGAGGGGTGAGCGCCAACACCACATTGCGTCGTAAATTAGCCGAAATGATGCAAAAACGTGGTGGCGAAGTGTTCTACGCTCGTCCTGAATTTTGCACCGATAATGGCGCGATGATCGCTTATGCGGGCATGATCAGGCTGAAAACTGGCGTGAATAGCGAGTTGACGGTGTCTGTGAGGCCGCGTTGGCCGTTGGCTGAACTTCCGAAAGTTTGAGCAGGACTGCGGCTGTGATGCCGCAGCCATTGAAAATGCTCATGGATTTTAGTCCACTCCGCTTTTCAATCCTTAGCGCTGTGCTTCGCTCTCGCTCTGTCATCAGAACGGAGTTACGGGAGTGGACGCGCGCTCAATCAGTCATCCAATTCCTGCTCTTCTGCTTCTTCGGCAGCGGTCTTCTGTCTTTTCTTCTTCAGCTTGTCCCAAATTTTACTTTCCTGACCGCGCCATAAACGCTGAATATTATCGTGGTGACGCATCAGTATCAGGCAGGAAAGCATGGCGACCGGGAAGGTAAACTGTGGTTTAAACCACCAGACATAAAATGGGGCTATCAGGGCGCTGACAATCGCACCTAATGAGGAATAACCGCTCAACAGTACTGTTAGCAGCCAAGTTCCGGTCATTAAACCCGTGAGATCCCAGCCGATGGGGGCGATAGCACCAAAAGCCGTCGCTACGCCCTTGCCACCGCGGAAATTAAAGAATACCGGATAGATATGGCCCAAACAGGCGGCGATAGCAGTAATTCCAAGGTAAAGAGGGGAAACATGCAGAAGATAAGCGATCCATACCGGCAGCATACCTTTTATCACATCAAACACTAATACTGCCGCCGCCGCAGTGCGGCCGCCGATGCGTAATACGTTGGTCGCTCCGGGATTCCCTGAACCGTTTACACGAGGATCGGGTAATTTAGCGATTCGACACACCAGAATCGCGCTGGAAATTGAGCCACACAAATACGCGAAGAGAATCATACCAAGCGCGATAGCACTCATAACGCCGCCCCGTTTAATAATGGTCGTTTTAATCGCAACATCAGTGGATAATACGCATATTCGGCTGGAAGTGATATCCGGTAGGCACAAAAACAGAGAATGACGTGATGGACATCGTATTTATTGAAGAACTCAGCGTGATTACCACCATCGGTGTTTATGACTGGGAACAGACTATTAAACAGAAGTTAGTGTTCGATATCGAAATGGGATGGAATAATCGCAAAGCGGCCGCCAGTGACGATGTAAGCGATTGTTTAAGCTATGCTGATATCAGCGATGCTATCTTGAAACACGTCGCGGGGCAGCGTTTTGCGCTGGTTGAGCGAGTGGCAGAAGAAGTTGCCGAAATATTATTGCAGCGTTTTGCTTCTCCCTGGGTGAGAATCAAAGTCAGCAAACCAGGCGCAGTGGCAGAAGCTCGCAATGTCGGCGTAATAATTGAACGCGGTGAGCGAACCTGCTGATTTTTCTGGCGACAAAGTGCCATAAAAATGAAACCATCTATTGATAAGCTGGTCATATTACGGCGGTTGATGTTTTCAATTTAATAGAATTTAAACGGCAGTGTTTTTCTATAACATTGCCGTTTTTTTGTGGTTTTCTCTTATTGGGTATGGGTAGCGTAGATGACGGATATGTATTCGCTGTTTGTAGCATTTATTCTGGGCGTGGTCGAAGGTTTAACCGAGTTTCTACCAGTATCATCAACCGGGCATATGATCATCGTGGGCCATCTCTTGGGCTTTACCGGTGAGAAAGCTGAAACTTTCGAAGTTATCATTCAGTTAGGTTCGATTCTGGCCGTGGTCGTGGTGTTCTGGCGCAGATTGTTCGGCCTGATCGGTATCCACTTTGGCGGTAAGAAAGTGGCTAACGATGGCCAGACCGGCGGTCATTTAACGCTTGGGCACATATTATTGGCCATGATTCCGGCGGTCGTCTTGGGTCTGGTATTCCACGATGCGATAAAGTCACTGTTTCAGCCTCAAAGTGTGATGTACGCCTTAGTGGTCGGCGGCCTACTGCTGCTGGCGGCGGAATGGTTGAAACCTAAAAACCCTAAAGCGGTTGGTCTGGACGATATCACGTACCGTCAGGCATTTATGATTGGCTGCTTCCAGTGTTTAGCGCTGTGGCCGGGCTTCTCCCGCTCTGGGGCGACCATTTCTGGCGGTATGCTGACCGGCGTGAGCCGTTATGCTGCATCTGAATTTTCGTTTATTCTGGCCGTACCTATGATGCTGGGTGCCAGTGGGTTGGATTTGTATAAGAGCCTACACTTCCTGACATTAGGCGATTTACCGATGTTTGCCGTTGGTTTTGCTACGGCATTCGTGGTGGCGCTGATTGCTATCAAAACCTTCCTGTCATTGATTAAGCGAATCTCGTTTGTGCCTTTCGCTATTTACCGTTTTGTAGTGGCAGCGGCAGTGTATTGGGTATTTATGTAAACTTTTTAAGTTAATGAATGCAAAAAAAAGCCCTGATTTTACAGGGCTTTTTTACGTCTGCTTATTGAGGTTCACTGATCTAGTTAGTTTCGCCGAGAGCCAGTTTCCAGTCTGCCAGCGCCTGCTGACGGCGACGTTTGACTTCATCCCTAATCGCCAGGCCTTGCAGGCCGCTGGCAACCACTTCCTTGATCGACACACCATTAGCAACCTGATAGGCCGCGCGCAGATAATCGCCTTGCGGATAAGGATTATTTTCAAAGCCGGTGCGTCCACGGGCATCGGCTTCGCTGGTCATAATCATTTGCTCTAAACGTTCCGGTTTGCGCCAGACGTCAATGGCGTCAAACAACTTGAGCAGTGTTTCCGGTCGCAACTTATCGACGGTATGAATTAAATCGTGATATTCCGCCACCAGTTTTGCCAAATCCCGAATAGGATTGGGTACTCGCAGTCGTTGGCACATTTTTTCTACCAGTTTGACACCTGCGGGGCCATGGCCGTGATGACGCGGCCAGAATTCTTTGGGCGTCAGTCCCTTGCCTAAATCGTGGCACAGTGCGGCGAAACGAATATCAACCTCTGGACTAATCTGAGCGGCGATGGCCAGCGTCATTAAAGTATGGATACCGGTATCGATCTCTGGATGCCATTTCTCCGGAGCAGGCACGCCAAACAGCGCGTCAATTTCCGGGAACAGCACAGCCAGCGCGCCGCAGTCACGTAAAACCTGAAAATAGGTTTGCGGACTCTGGGTGAGTAAGGCTTTTTCTGTTTCTTTCCATACGCGCTCTGGCGTGAGCGCCGAAAGCTCGCCGCTGTCGGCCATTTGGTGCATTAATACCTGAGTCTCTGGAGCGATAGAAAAGCCCAGATGAGCAAAACGAGCGGCAAAACGGGCGACTCGCAGTACGCGTAGAGGATCTTCGCCAAAGGCGTCAGAAACATGGCGTAAAATGCGGTTTTCCAGATCCTTTCGGCCTTGATAAGGATCAAAAAGTTCGCCTTCCACGCTACGCGCAATGGCGTTGATAGTCAGATCCCGACGGAGTAAATCTTCTTCCAGCGTGACGTCCGGTGCGGCATAGCAGGTAAAGCCAGTGTAACCCTGACCGGATTTTCGCTCGGTACGCGCCAACGCATATTCTTCGCGGCTGACCGGATGTAAGAATACCGGAAAATCCTTGCCGACCTGTTGATAACCTTGAGAAAGCAACTGTTCAGGAGTGGCACCGACCACGACCCAATCCCGCTCGGTGACCGGCAGATTTAATAAATTGTCGCGTACGGCACCGCCGACCAGGTAGATATTCACTGTTTTTCTCCTGATACCGATTGTATCGATGATTCTGAAATAAGAGGCTTAAGGCCTGACCAGAGTATAGCGAGGTGGGGCGAGCAAATGAAATCGGCCGCCTGATGGCAGCCGATAGAATTCAATCTATAGTTTCCGCGATTAATTCATCCAGCGGTTATTTTTCTTACGGCTTGGGATAAGGTGTGGTAATACCAGACCCAGCAGCAGACCGATGCCAGCAACGCCGCCACCGTACATAAACCATTGCAGAATAATGGTGCGCTGCTTGTCATCCAACTGTAGGTTGACGGCGTTCACTTTCTTCTGCGCGACAACTAATTGGTTTTTCAGCGCTTCATTTTCCTGTTTCAGCGCGTTAATGACGCCGTCGCTGGCTGCAACTTTTTGCTGCATTTCAGCGGTACGCTGGTTCCAGCTATTATCAATATTAGCCAGTTTGTCCGTCAGGGTTTTAACCTGTTGTTCCAAATCAGGTAAACGCACTCGCATACTTGGCGACTGACTCAATTGATCCATTGGAATCCAAGTGGTACGCCCTTTACTGTCGCGAATTTGGCCATAATTTGCCGCTTCGTTAACGCTGATCAGGGTGACTTCATCGCCGGCATTTAGCGTGCCGAGAATGCGGTATTGGTTACCGGGGCCGCTATGGACGTAGGTGATTAGCTCATCGGAGATGTAGCGTTTTTCTTCAGCGTGCGCGCCCCAACTGATGCTAAGACTTAGCACTGCGAGACAAATTAGGCGTAATTTCTGCATTAGATCATCGTTTATGAGTGAATTTATGGAACGATAGTAGAGTGTTCAGTTTGCCGACGCAACGCATAAACCGGAATGAGAACTATCTTACTCTCAATGCCTGTGCGGGTTTGACGCTATTTTTCGCCGGTTTTTCAGAAACTAAAATTAGTCTGATCAAGCTAGTAGGGCAGACTCGGCAAATCAGGTTAAAATAGGGTTTGACTCGCCTGCTGCACGAGACTTTTCGTACAGAAAAAGCGGTGTAAAACAGGCAAATTATCGCGAATGGCGCATAATGCCCACAATCTCGCAAATATCGGTGTGAATGAAATTATGACCGTTGAAATAGAATTAAAATTTATCGCTACTCCAGCAGCCATTGCTGCCTTGCCGGGCCAGATTGCGTCCTGGCCACATGAACATTTCGCGCCACAAACGCTGACCAATATCTACTTTGAAACCGAAGACGGTCGCCTGCGCGAGCATGATATGGGTTTGCGTATTCGCGGCTGTGATGGGCAATTTGAAATGACAATAAAAACCGGTGGCAAGGTGGTCGGCGGTTTGCATCAGCGTCCAGAATATAATGTAACTATTGATAAACCAGAGTTGGATTTGGCGCTGTTCCCTGCGGAAATCTGGCCGGAAGGCTGGGATATCGCCGCGCTTCAGGCTGAACTGAAGCCACTATTTCAGACCGACTTTGTGCGTGAAAAGTGGGTAGTTACTTACCAGCAAAGCCTGATTGAACTGGCTTTAGATCTGGGCAATGTGACAGCCAACGATCTCAGCGAAGCATTGCACGAAGTGGAGCTGGAGCTAAAGCAGGGGAATCAGGCGGATCTGCTGGCATTGGCGACAGAACTGGCGCAAAACGGCGGTCTGCGTCAGGGGAGCCTGAGTAAAGCTGCGCGCGGCTACCATTTGGCAAAAGGTAATCCGGCGCGGGAAGTTCGTCCGTTGCTGGTGGTGCAGCCCGCGCCTAAGTCTACCGTTGAGCAGGGAATGTCTGCGGGCCTAGAAATGGCGTTGGATCACTGGCAATACCATGAAGAACTGTGGCTGCGTGGCGATGAATCGGCAAAAGCCATGATTATCGAAGCGTTAGCGATGATTCGTCAGGTCATGACGGTATTTGGCGGCTTGGTACCACGTAAAGCCAGCACTGAGCTGCGGGCACTATTGACCGAGCTGGAACCTTTACTGGCGGCGAAAAATGCTGAGGCGGAACAATTGTGCTACAGCACCACTTATCTTAAATGTAAGTTGGCGCTCACATCTTGGCTGGTTAACGCTGGCTGGCGTCCGTTCCTCGATGCTAAAGGCCAGTCAAAGTTACAAGGTTCCTTTAAGCGCTTCACCGATATTATGCTGAGCCGCAGCGCTGCAGATTTGAAAGAAGCCTTTGCACATCATATGGATGATGACGGCTATCTGGCGCAGTTACCTCGTTTGAATCGTCAGATTCTCTCTTTCCAGCTGTTATCCGGTTTCTATCCGCAAAGCGAATGGCATCCATACATTGATGGCTGGTTTGGTCTGCAACAGGCTATTGTTGAACGCCAGGGACACTGGCGTGATACCGCCCGTAAAGAGGCGTTGGCCCAGCCAGCTTTCTGGCTCAACGGTGCTGCGCGTTAACTGATTAACAGCCTGCTTTTTGCAGGCTGTTTTGTATAGGGATTCGAAATGTTGCCACTTTCCTCAGAATTACAAGTGCAAGCGCAAAGTATTGTACAGCGTTTTCATGAGCCTCCGATAAGCCGGACGTTAACAGAAGAAGACGTTGCGGTGCTGACGCTAAGTGATTTTGTCAGTGATATGTTGTTGATTCATCCCGAGTGGTTGGATGAGCTACACCAGCAGCCGCCGCAGGCGGATGAGTGGCAACGATACCCGGATTGGCTGCGCTTGGTGCTGAGCGAAGTACAGGATGAAGCTGCGCTGATGAAGGCTCTGCGCTTATTCAGACGGCGAATGATGGTGCGTATTGCGTGGTCGCAGGCGTTGCAGACCAGTACCACGGAAGAAACCTTGCAACAGCTGAGCTGGCTGGCGGAAAGCATTATTATTGCCAGCCGCGATTGGCTGTATCAAACCTGTTGCAAAGAATGGGGCACGCCTTGTAATCGCGAGGGAGTTCCACAACCTTTGCTGATTTTAGGAATGGGAAAGTTAGGCGGCGGAGAGCTGAACTTTTCCTCTGATATCGATCTGATTTTCTCTTATCCGGAAAATGGCCATACCCAAGGTGGTCGTCGGGAGCTGGATAACGCGCAGTTCTTTACTCGTTTAGGGCAGCGGCTGATAAAGGCGTTGGATCAGCAAACCATTGATGGTTTTGTTTATCGGGTCGATATGCGGCTACGCCCCTTTGGCGACAGCGGCCCGCTGGTGCTGAGCTTCGCCGCGCTGGAAGACTATTATCAGGAACAAGGCCGCGATTGGGAACGTTATGCGATGGTGAAGGCGCGGCTGATGGGCGGTGCGGAGGATGATTATAGCCAGGAACTGCGTCGAACCCTGCGGCCTTTCGTATTCCGTCGCTATATAGATTTTAGCGTGATTCAATCGCTGCGTAATATGAAAGGGATGATCGCCCGCGAAGTACGACGCCGTGGCCTAAAAGACAATATAAAGCTGGGCGCGGGCGGGATTCGGGAAATCGAATTTATTACGCAGGTATTCCAATTGATTCGCGGTGGCCGCGAGCCGCGTTTGCAGGAACGAGCGTTGCTGCCCACGCTACAAGCGGTAGCAGAGCTGGGGTTACTTACTCAGCGGCAGGTTGACGATCTCAGCACCAGCTATCTGTTTTTACGCCGTTTAGAGAATCTTTTACAGGCGATTGGTGATGAACAAACCCAAACTTTGCCAAGTGATGGGCTGAATCAAGCGCGTTTGGCGTGGGGAATGGGAAAACGGAATTGGATGGAGCTGGCGGATACGCTGGACAATCACATGCAGGCAGTCCGTTTGGTATTTGACGACCTCATTGGCGACGATACACCCGATGTAGGCGAGGATTCCTGCTATGTTTCGTATAACAGTCTGTGGCAGGATGCGTTAGATGAGGATGATTTGGCGCCTCTGACTCCGCATTTAGATGAAAATGCGCGCAGACACTTCCTTAGCACGCTAGCTTCTTTCCGTCATGATGTAGATAAACGCACCATAGGGCCGCGCGGTCGGGATAAGCTGGATCAACTGATGCCACGCTTGCTGGCGGAGGTTTGTCCGCGTCGCGATGCGGATATCGCTCTAAGTCGCCTGATTCAACTGTTGTTGAGCATTGTGACCCGTACCACCTATCTGGAGCTGTTGCTGGAATACCATGCAGCGCTGACTCACGTTATTAAGCTGTGCGCCGCGTCACCGATGGTGGCCAGCCAGCTTGCTCGCTACCCGCTTTTGTTGGATGAATTACTCGACCCTCATTCGCTGTATCAACCCCTTGCTCCTGGCGCTTATCGCGATGAATTGCGTCAGTATTTACTACGGGTTCCGGAGGATGACGAGGAGCAACAATTGGAAGCGTTGCGTCAGTTTAAACAGGCGCAGCAGCTACGAATTGCTGCCGGAGATATCACTGAAGCGCTGCCGGTAATGAAAGTGAGCGATCACTTAACCTATCTTGCCGAAGCCATTATTGACGCAGTGATTCAACAAGCCTGGAATCAAATGGTCAAACGCTATGGCCAGCCAACTCATTTACAAAATCGAGAAGGGCGCGGTTTTGCCGTCATTGGCTATGGCAAACTGGGCGGATGGGAACTGGGATATAGCTCTGATTTAGACTTGGTTTTCTTGTTGGACTGTCCGTTAGATGTGATGACGGACGGCGAGCGTAGTATCGATGGCCGCCAGTTCTATCTGCGTCTGGCGCAGCGCGTGATGCATCTGTTTAGCACCCGCACTTCATCGGGTATTTTATATGAAGTGGATGCACGATTACGCCCTTCCGGTGAGTCAGGGATGCTGGTGAGCACCATCGAAGCCTTTGCAGAATATCAGCAAAGCGAGGCCTGGACCTGGGAGCATCAGGCACTGGTGCGGGCACGCATGGTGTATGGTGATGAAAGCTTGCATCAGGAATTTGTGGCCATTCGGCAGCGTATCTTGTGTCAACCGCGTAACGATCTGACTTTGCAGCAGGAAGTGCGCGAAATGCGTGAGAAAATGCGCAATCATTTAGGCAGTAAACAGCGGGATACCTTTGATATTAAAGCCGATGCTGGTGGTATTACCGATATCGAGTTTATCGCTCAGTATCTGGTATTGCGTTACGCTGCCGGTGAGCCGCGTTTAACCCGTTGGTCTGATAACGTGCGTATTTTCGAGCTGATGGCCAATTATGGCATCATGGAACAGCAGGAAGCGGCGGCGTTAACCAAAGCCTACGTCACCATGCGGGATGAGATTCACCATCTGGCTTTACAGGAGCGATCCAGCAAAGTTGCCGCCGATTGCTTTATTGCCGAGAGAGAACAGGTGGTCGCCAGCTGGCAACATTGGCTGGGATAACTATTTAACTATTTAACTATTTAACTTTTCTCATGATTTTTATTAATTATTTATTGGGAATAGTCTGTGGGGCGAATATCGCCCCTTTTTCTTACCTGTAAATTGGTAGTGGATGGGAAGTGGATAGCTCTTTTCATTGAGGGATATTGTCTCTGACACCGGTTTTTTGCCATGCACTGCGCAAAAGAGGAAAAAACCGCTATTCAAATCCCCTTGCCTGTACTGAAATTCATCTATCTGAGGTAATAAGGCAAAACCGATTTTATTGGTAAACGAAAGCCTGTGATATTATCCGACACAATATAATGACCTGTTTTGGAGCTATGGGATGAAAGTTACACTGCCCGATTTTCGCCGCGCTGGTGTACTGGTGGTTGGCGACGTGATGTTGGACCGCTATTGGTATGGGCCGACCAGTCGGATATCGCCGGAAGCACCGGTGCCAGTGGTGAAAGTGGACACTATCGAGGAACGTCCGGGTGGTGCAGCTAACGTTGCGATGAATATCGCCTCCTTGGGTGCCGCGTCACAGCTGGTTGGCTTAACCGGCATTGATGATGCGGCGCGGGCGTTGACCAGCAAGCTGAATGAAGTCAACGTGCGCTGTGATTTTGTGTCTCTGCCAACTCATCCAACCATTACCAAGTTGCGGGTGCTTTCCCGTAACCAACAGTTGATCCGCCTTGATTTTGAAGAAGGATTTGAAGGTGTCGATCCCCAGCCGATGTTTGATCGTATCCAGCAGGCATTACCTCATATTGGTGCATTGGTGCTTTCTGACTACGCTAAAGGCGCTCTGGTTAGCGTTCAGCAGATGATTAAACTGGCGCGTGCGGCTAAGGTGCCAGTGCTTATCGATCCGAAAGGCAGTGATTTTGAACGCTATCGCGGTGCAACTCTGCTGACACCAAACCTGTCTGAATTTGAGGCGGTAGTTGGGCAGTGTAAAACGGAAGATGAGTTAGTGAGTCGCGGTATGAAACTGGTTGCTGATTTCGAGCTGTCAGCGCTGCTGGTGACGCGCTCCGAGCAGGGTATGACCTTGTTGCAACTGGGGCAACCGCCGCTGCACTTACCTACTCAGGCGCAGGAAGTGTTCGATGTAACCGGCGCGGGTGACACTGTGATTGGCGTATTGGCCTCGGCACTGGCCGCTGGCAAAACGCTGGAAGAATCCTGCTTCCTAGCGAACGCCGCCGCGGGTGTCGTGGTGGGCAAACTGGGTACTTCAACGGTTTCTCCGATCGAACTGGAAAACGCCATCCGTGGTCGTGCCAGTACCGGTTTTGGCGTGATGAGTGAAGAACAGCTTAAAACTGCGGTGGCTCAGGCGCGTCAGCGAGGCGAAAAAATCGTCATGACCAACGGTATTTTTGACATCCTGCACGCAGGCCACGTCTCCTACTTGGCTAATGCCCGTAAACTGGGCGATCGTTTGATTGTCGCAGTTAACAGCGATGCGTCCACCAAACGCCTGAAAGGGGAAAAACGACCCGTTAACCCGCTGGATCAACGCATGATTGTGTTGGGCGCGTTGGAATCTGTTGATTGGGTCGTTTCTTTCGAAGAAGACACGCCACAGCGCTTAATTGCTGGTGTTCTACCCGATTTACTGGTGAAGGGCGGAGACTATAAGCCTGAAGATATCGCCGGTAGCACTGAAGTCTGGGCCGCCGGCGGTGAAGTTAAGGTACTTAACTTTGAAGATGGTGTTTCCACGACTAATATTATTCAGTCGATAAAAAACGGGCGCGGTTAGCTCAATCCGCTGAATCAGGGTAAGGATGCTGCGCCATGGCCAATGGCAATAAGGCGGTATGGTGAGTGGATTAAAGCAGGAGTTGGGGCTGGCGCAGGGCGTTGGTTTGTTATCTACGTCCTTGCTGGGCACCGGCGTATTTGCTGTACCGGCGCTAGCCGCCATGCTGGCGGGCGACGACAGCCTATGGGCGTGGCCGTTACTGATTGCTCTGGTGTTCCCCATTGCTATCGCCTTCGCCGCGTTGGGGCGTCATTTTCCTAGTGCTGGCGGCGCGGCTCATTTCGTCAATATGGCGTTTGGCCCACGTTTGGGTAAAGTGACGGGCTGGCTGTTTTTATCGGTGATTCCTGTGGGTTTACCAGCGGCATTGCAGATTGCCGCTGGTTTCTGGCAGGCCACCTTTGGTTGGAGCGCTACCGGCTTGCTGATAGTGCAACTGGCTACTTTACTGGTGATTTGGCTACTGGGCACCCGCAGTGCAGGTTCTAGCGCCAATATTCAAACTCTGATCGCCCTGTTGATTATCGCTTTGGTTGCGGCGATTTGGTGGCAGGGGGAAATCAGTCCCGCTCAGATACCCTGGCCAGCGATTGCCGACGTTTCTCCTCCCAATATATTCAATGCATTAGCGGTCATGTTCTGGTGTTTTGTCGGTCTGGAAGCTTTCGCGCATCTGGCGACAGAATTCCGCCATCCTAAACGGGATTTTCCTCGCGCCTTGCTGATCGGCATGCTGGTGGCCGGAGTGGTTTACTGGGGTTGTACTGTTGCCGTACTACATTTCCATGCTTATGGCGCAGAGCAGGCCGCAGCCGCATCTCTACCGGGCATAGTGGTGCAACTTTTTGGTCAACACGCACTTTGGGTCGCCTGTATTATTGGCTATCTGGCGTGCTTCGCCAGCGTGAATATTTATACCCAAAGCTTTGCTCGCATGGTGTGGTCACAGGCTGCCAGTCGCCCAGAAAGCCCTTTGGCCCGCTTATCCGCTGGGCAAGCGCCGGTCAATGCACTGAGCGCCGTAGTCGGTTGCTGTCTGGCTGCTACGTTGCTGACTTATTGGTTTTCTCTGCCGCTGGATATGCTGATCGTCTACGCCAACGGTATTTTTGTGCTGATTTATTTGCTGTGTATGTTAGCGGGTATTCGCTTATTGAAAGGACGTTCACGCTGGATGGCGGTAATTGGCAGCCTGTTGTGCTGCATATTGCTGCTGATGATTGGGTGGAAAAGTTTATACGCACTGATTATGTTTGCGGTACTTTGGCTCCTTTTGCCAAAGACAACGATATCAACAGTTGATAGCTGACTCACCGGCTAAGATTCAGATGTTTTCTATGAACGACAAAAGGGGCATTTAAGCCCCTTTTAGCTGAACGGCGGAGATCATTACTCGCCGGTTTTCTCTGCTTCGTCCTGCGCAGCAACCGGCGCAGTGTTAAATTTGGCTTCCAGTTCACTCATCCGTTGTTCCAACATGGCCAGTTTTTCGCGGGTACGTAATAACACCTGCGTTTGCACATCGAAATCTTCACGATTAACCAAATCCAAACGTGTCAGTTGCGATTGCAGCACCTGGCGGATTTTCTTTTCGACGTCGTCCCCGAACTCGCGAATACCTTTCGGCATGGATTCATGCACCTGGCGGGCGATTTGTTCAATTTTTTTCGGGTCAATCATGGTATTTCCCTAATTTGATGTTTAGTGACTGCCTAATAGTGTAATACCTGGCGTCAATTCTATAAACCTTTGTGACCAGGGTTTAATTCTGCATTTTGCCAATTGCCCGGACGAATCATTAGCGTTATAGTCTTTAGGCTTATTCTCAGGGCGGGGTGAAAGTCCCCACCGGCGGTAAACCATAGTTAGGTACTTTTGTGCCGCATTGTGGAAGCCCGCGAGCGCTCACATTGAGTGGTTAATTTCATTCAGCGTAGAGGTCAGCAGATCCGGTGTAATTCCGGGGCCGACGGTTATAGTCCGGATGGGAGAGAGTAACGGTATCTGCCGGGCATACTGCCCGCTTGCGTTATTTTTGCCGTATATTTGGCGAACACTCCTCAAGACCGCCCTGATTCTGGTAATCCATAATTTAATGAGGTTTTTTACCATGAATCAGACCCTTCTATCAGATTTTGGCACGCCTTTCGAGCGTGTAGAACGTGCATTGGACGCCTTGCGTAATGGCAAAGGTGTGATGGTGCTAGACGACGAAAACCGCGAAAACGAAGGCGATCTTGTCTTCGCCGCAGAAACCATGACCGTAGAACAAATGGCTCTGACAATTCGTCACGGCAGTGGGATTGTGTGTCTGTGTATCACCGAAGAACGTCGTCAGCAGCTTGAGCTGCCAATGATGGTGACCAACAACTCCAGCCAGTTCCAGACCGCATTCACCGTGACTATTGAAGCCGCTAAAGGTGTTACCACCGGCGTATCTGCCGCTGACCGCTTGACCACCATTCGTGCGGCCATTGCGGATAATGCGACGCCTGCGGATCTTAGCCGACCAGGCCACGTTTTCCCACTGCGCGGTCAACCGGGTGGCGTACTGACTCGCCGTGGTCATACTGAAGCATCCATTGATTTGGCAACGCTGGCCGGTTTTAAACCCGCAGGCGTACTGTGTGAATTGACTAATGACGATGGCAGCATGGCTCATGCGCCAGAAGTGGTTGCCTTTGCTAAACAGCATGATATGCCAGTAGTGACTATTGATGACCTAGCGGAATACCGCTTGGCTCATGCGCAGAAAGCCAGCTGAGTTTGGTGAGCAGCATCCTGAATACTGTCTGATTTAACTGACTGAGTTAACCGGGTTTTATTTTCCTTAACAGGTAAAATAGCCCGGTTTTTTCATTTCTGTTTCCGCTGCGGATTCCCGCTTTGCCTTCGCTCGCTATCCATTCAAATTTATTGACTATCTTCTTCATAGTTATCCGGCTGTGCAATGAAAAGAAAGCGCGTAATGTAGTTGGCAAGGTATGGCGGCCAACCTGTCGCTAGAGCCTGATAACTTCATTTAACTGTAAGGATTTCCTATGAACACCTCTCGTATGCCTGCACTGTTTCTCGGCCACGGTAGCCCGATGAATGTGCTGGAAGAAAACATTCATACATTGGCATGGCGTGCGTTGGGTGAGGCGATTCCTAGTCCGAAAGCGATTCTGGCTATTTCTGCCCACTGGTATACCCGTGGAACTGCGGTAACAGCAATGGGAAAACCGCGCACTATTCACGATTTTGGCGGATTTCCACAGGCTTTGTTTGATACTCAGTATCCGGCTCCCGGTTCGCCTGAACTTGCAGAGCAAATTCAGCAACTGCTGAAACCTGTCGAAGTGATGGCCGATACCGGCGAATGGGGTTTGGATCACGGGGCCTGGGGAGTGTTAATTAAAATGTATCCTGACGCCGATATTCCGGTGGTGCAACTCAGTGTTGATGGTACCCAGCCTGCGGCTTATCACTATGAATTAGGGCGTAAGCTGGCGGTGCTACGTGAGCAGGGTGTGCTGATTGTGGCCAGTGGTAACGTGGTTCATAACCTGAGAATGGTCAACTGGCAGGGAGAGGCTAGCCCTTATCCTTGGGCCGAATCTTTTGAACAGTACGTCAGGGATAACCTTGATTATCAGGGGGATAACCATCCACTGGTCAATTTTATGGATCATGAGGGCGCGGCGCTGTCTAACCCGACTCCAGAACACTTCTTGCCGCTGCTGTATATTTTGGGAACCTGGGACGGAAAAGAAGCTATTTCTCTACCGACCGAAGGAATCGAAATGGGATCGCTGAGTATGCTGTCGGTTCGTTTAGGCTAATGATTGGATAGATATAAGTGATTTTCTAAATATAGAAGGGAAGGCGATTGCCTTCCCTTTTGCACATCATTTTTGGGGATTAGCCCAAAATAATATGTGGGTAGAATCGAGACAGATCCTGCGTGATCAATTCGCGATCTTCGCGCAGACCAATACCGCAAGGCTGATCGTTGATCAACCAGCTGCCAATCAGCGTGTAGCTATCGCCAAAACGTGGCAACGGATGGAATTGCTGTACGATCATGCCTTCTTCACCGTAAGGGCCATCCACGCGGGCCACCTCTTTGCCATTTTCCACGATCTGGATATTGGCACCTTCCCGTGAGAACAAAGGCTTGGTCACATAGTGATCCAGCGGCGGATGGTTGTCTTCGGCAAAGTATGCTGGCAGTAGATTTGGGTGATTAGGGAACATCTCCCACAGCAGCGGCAGCAGAGCTTTATTGGAAATAATGCTTTTCCACGCCGGTTCCAGCCAGCGAACGCCCGCGTCTTCCAGCTTGGTGGAAAACATTTCGCGGAACATGAATTCCCATGGATAGAGCTTGAACAGATTACTGATAACCTGGTTATCCAGATCGGTAAATTGCCCTTTTTCGCCCAGACCGATTTCTTCCATAAACAGGAATTCGGTTGGTAATCCGGCCTCAAGAGCACAATCTTGCAAATATTGTACCGTACCGCGATCTTCTTCGGTGTCCTGACAGCAGGCCAGATGCAACAGGCTAAAACCGTGGTTTTCCCGAAGTTCAGTAAAGCGTTCTATTAGCTTTTCCTGCAGGCTGTTGAACTGATCTGCATCGCCGCTCAGATTGTTAGCGTTGATCTGATCTTCCAGCCACAGCCATTGGAAGAATGCCGCTTCATACAGTGACGTTGGTGTATCTGCGTTATTTTCGAGTAACTTGGCCGGACTTTTACCGTCGTAGGCTAAATCAAGGCGGGAATACAGAGAAGGCTGGTTGGTACGCCACGAAGTGCGGACGAAATCCCAAACATGTTTAGGAATGCGGAATTTTGCCATCAGCTCATCGCTATTAATGACCTTTTCTACCACCTGCAGACACATTTGATGCAATTCTGCCGTGGTGTCTTCCAGCTCTTCAATCTGCGCCAGCGTAAATTCGTAGTAGGCATCCTCACACCAGTACGGCTCGCCATACATGGTGTGAAATTTAAAGCCAAACTCGGTCGCTTTTTCGCGCCAGTCCGGGCGCTCGGTAATCGGTAAGCGTTTCATTAATCAGACCTTAGCCACCCATGCTGCGCGAGCTGGAATTGGATGATGAAGCATTGCTGCGCTGCATAGAGGTCTGTTTAGCTACTGATTCACCGAAGCCGCCGCGAGTGATGGTGTTGGTTACCGCAGGTTTTGGCGCCAGTGCGGTTTTAGGCACGGTCATGGTACGACCGGTGGTCGCAGGGCCGTAGTTTTTACCGGTTGCGTCAACAAATTTGCCGTTAGCCGGGCTGCCTGCTGATTTAGAGGTAAACAGCGGTTGGCTTGCACCTCCGCCCATCATTCGACCCATCATGTAACCGGCCATCAGAGGCATCCACATACTACCGCTCTGCTGTGGCTGCGCCGTTGCGCCAGCTTCCGCCGGTGCTGAGGTCGGAGCCATACCGGCTTGAGCCGGTGCCTGAGTACACTGAGACTCACCAAATTCAGCCACACAGTCTTCACGAGTTGCATATTTAGGCGCGGTTTTAGCCGCTTCCTGCAAGGCATTATTGTAAGACGCGGTGCATTCGGCGCTTTTGGATGGGTTTGCCTGTGAGCAGTCGTCCGCATTCTGGTACAGAGAGACGGTTTCATCGGTTTTTTCGCAACCGGCAAGCATAAATACGGCACTGACCGCCAACGCGACAGGCGCTAAGCGATAGTTACGCCAGGATTTACGGAATGTCTCTTGATTGATGTTTTTAGTCCGTTTCATCGTCATTGGTCCTATGTCCGGGCTTTTTGCCCTTTATCCCATTTATAGTCATATAGCGTGGCCATAAGAATAGGGGAAAGATGTATAAAATTAAAGCGTAGGGGTAGGTCAGCGGCATACTTTACATTGCTATACGAAATGCTGCGGGCTAGCTCTCTTTTTTCATCGATGAAAAATGCTTGTCCCTGACGTAGAGGGAATCATGAGAAAATTAATAATCGGGCGCATACAAGGCTACGCCCGAAGAATGTCAGCCTTGGGGAAAGGCCGACGTCAGAATCAGTTGCGGAATGGATTACCAGAACTACGAGTTGTTGTCGCTGGCTGAGTCACAGGTACAGTTTGAGACGCGGTTTGTGCGTAGCTGCCCGCAGGTTGCTGTTTGCCTTCAGGAGCTACAGCGTCTGGTGCAGTTGGAACCGGCTTATCCAATACTGCGTTCAGCGACATTAAATCGTTCTGATTCAGCGTGCCCAGAGCAGATTTAATGTTTAACTGATTGATCAGATAGTCATAACGGGCATTGGCTAACTGCTGTTTCGCATTGTACAGCGTGGTGGTTGCAGTCAACACATCCAGGATGGTACGCGTTCCCACCTGATAACCGGCTTCAATGGCATCCAATGAACTTTGGGCTGAAATCACAACCTGTTTGTAGGCATTGATGCTGCTGATTGACGCCGAAATGTTATTAAACGAAGAACGAACGTTCTGCACAACGCCACGGTGTGCGCTTTCCAACTGCTCGCTGGCACCAACAAAGTTGTACTGCGCCTGTTTAACCGCCGAGTTGGTGGCTCCGCCGCTGTATAATGGCAGGCTAAGCTGCACACCGATTTTGTTCTGACCAGCGTCATTATTGATTTGCTGCGAACTGGCGCTACCGCTGTAACGGGTATTAGTAATTGAAGAAGAAGCGGTCAGATCAATCGTTGGCATATAGCCCGTTTCGGCCGCTTTAATCTGCTCACGAGCCAAATCCTGATTTAAGCGAGCAGTTAGCAACGCCAAGTTGCGTTTCTCTGCTTCTTTCAACAGGTTATTGACTGCGTCTGGTTTCTCGGTTTTCAAACGTTCAACGTTCAGAGAGGCCAGTTCCGGGTAGTAAACGCCGGTAACCTGACGCAGAATTTCCAGTGCGTTATCCAGATTATTACGCGCCGTAACTTCATCGGCCAGCACGGTATCATAGCTGGCGCGGGCGTTTTGTACGTCGGTGATTGGGTCCAGACCTACGTTAAAACGCTGAGTGGTTTGATCCAACTGACGGTATACCGATTCTTTCTGCGCCTGAACGTAAGACAGAGAGTCAATCGCTCTCAGTACGTTGAAATAGGCGGTAGCGGTGGTCAGGATTAGCGATTGTTCGCTGGTCTGGAACGAAACGTCCTGAATACCGGCAGCTTTTTCCTGTAAGGTCAGCGCGCGCCATTTTGACATATCAAAAATGGTCTGGGTCAGTTGCAGCGATCCTGAGGTGGAATTGCTGTCTATGCCATTGCTATCGCGGAAACCGTTGGTATAGGTATAACCTGCGCCTAAACCGAGCTGTGGTAACAGCGGGCTGCGGGATTGATTGATTTTTTCGAATGCAGCATCACGGTCAGCGGCAGATTTACGTAAGTCGGGGTTGCTGTCCCGCGCTTGTTTATAAACTTGCAGCAGGTTCTCTGCCTGGCTCATGGTACTGAAACCGGCAAGGCTCAGTCCGATAAGAAGGGGGAGCAGTTTCTTCATTTGCATTCCTTGTTGTGCAGCAGTTGTGCGCAAAATGTTGCCATGGTATCTGACGATAGACGAATTGTTGCCGATTCTATCAGAGTCTGCCAATGGGATAAGGTGGCTGATTGTGCCATCTTGCCTTTATTTACCTAAATCTAACACAAACTTAAACCAGTATTCTTCCAACCATTCCCATAAGGCCGTCACGCTTGCTATTTTAAACTCAGACAGCATAGCTAGCCCGCCGCTTATCATTTTTTATCCGCGAAGACTTTTACTTTTTATATCAGTAAAACGAGTGTCATAAAAAATTAGTATATCGGCACAATACTCAGGTAGGAGAAAAGTATATGTCATTGCCCCAAGAGTCACCGGTAACTTTGAATAAGAATGATGTGGAAATTATTGCACGTGAGTCACTTTACAGCGGTTTTTTTTCATTGAATCTGTATCGCTTCCGCCATCGCCTATTCAACGGTGAAATGAGTGGTGAGGTAAAAAGGGAGATTTTTGAGCGCGGTCATGCGGCGGTTTTGCTTCCTTATGATCCGGTTCGGGACGAAGTGGTGTTGGTGGAGCAACTGCGTATCGCAGCTCTTGATTCCAGTGAGTCCCCTTGGCTGCTGGAGATGGTTGCTGGCATGATCGAACCGGGGGAAAGTGTGGAAGACGTCGCCCGTCGCGAAGCGCAGGAAGAGGCGGGTATCATCGTTGGGCGCTGTAAACCGGTATTGAGTTATCTGGCCAGCCCCGGTGGTACCAGCGAGCGTTTATCGATTATGGTCGGTGAAGTGGATGCTACCACCGCCTCCGGTATTCATGGTCTGGAAGAGGAGAATGAAGATATTCGCGTCCACGTGGTTAGCCGCGAGCAGGCCTATCGCTGGGTGGAAGAAGGTGTTATCGATAACGCCGCCTCGGTCATTGCATTACAATGGCTGGCGTTGCACCATCAGTTGCTGAGAAAAGAGTGGGAAAAATAATGTCTAAACGCTATACGCCTGATTTTCCTGAAATGATGCGGGTGTGCGAAACGAATTACGCACAATTGCGTCGTTTAACGCCGCGCACTGACGAAGTGAATGAAAGCATGGCTTATCAGGTCAATAGCACCCGTTATCGGTTAACTATCCTAGAATCGACTCGCTACACTACGGTGGTTGAGATTGTGCAGACTGCGCCAATCGTCAGCCATTGGGGGCTGCCTTCGATGTCGGTACGCCTTTATCATGATGCCAGGGTAGCGGAAGTGTGTGCCAGTCAGCAGATCTCCCGGTTCAAAGCAAGTTATGATTATCCGAATAAAAAGTTGCATCAACGGGACGAAAAGCATCAAATTAACCAGTTTCTTGCTGACTGGTTGCGCTATTGCTTGGCGCATGGAGCTGTGGCGGTTCCGGTTTGTTAGACAGACTTAAAACAAGGATACCAATTGGAAAGCCTGTTTGAACTGCCTATGGCGAGTGGGGCCAGGGTCAGAATATTACAAATAACAGATACCCACCTTTTTGCTGGTGAGGATGAAACCTTGCTGGGTGTCAATACTGGACGCAGCTATCGTGCGGTATTGGATGCAATTATTGCCGAAAAGTACCCCTATGATCTGATCGTTGCGACCGGCGATCTGGCACAGGATCAGTCTATAGCGGCTTATCAGCATTTTGCGCAGGGTATTGCCCGTTTGTCTGCGCCATGCCTTTGGTTGCCGGGAAATCATGATTTCCAGCCTGCAATGGTAGATGTGCTGGCCGAGGCAAATATTGCGCCATCAAAACAGGCGTTTGTGGGCAATAATTGGCAGATTCTCTTATTAGACAGCCAGGTCTTTGGTGTGCCTTACGGTGAGTTAAGCGAACATCAGCTAGAGTGGATGGAACGCTGCTTACAGGCTCATCCAGAACGCTACACTTTGATTTTGCTGCATCACCATCCGATGCCGTCCGGCTGTACTTGGTTGGATCAACACAGTCTGCGCAACGCCCATATGCTGGCCGATGTACTGATTCGCTATCCGCGCGTCACTACGCTGCTGTGTGGACATATTCATCAGGAGTTGGATCTCGATTGGTATGGCAAGCGCCTGCTGGCCAGCCCGTCAACCTGTGTGCAATTCAAACCGCACTGTACTAACTTTACTCTGGATACCGTAGCGCCGGGATGGCGTTACCTCGATTTATTGCCGGACGGTACGCTGGAAACGGAAGTACGCCGCTTGGACAGTGACGAGTTCAACCCCAATATGGATGCGGACGGCTATTAATGAATACTCTTCTTTATCTGCATGGTTTCAACAGCTCTCCGCAGTCAGCGAAAGCCACCGCGTTCAAAAGCTGGTTGCAGGAAAATCATCCGCACATTGAGATGTTGGTACCGCAGTTGCCACCGTATCCGGCAGAGGCGGCGGTAATGCTGGAAGATATCATTATGAGCAAGGCCGGGCAGAATCTGGGCATTGTCGGCTCCTCGCTGGGTGGATATTATGCCACTTGGCTTTCCCAGTGTTTCAGCATTCCGGCGGTGATAGTTAACCCGGCGGTACGTCCTTTTGAGCTGTTGATTGATTATCTGGGGCAAAATCAGAACCCCTACACGGGTCAGCAATATGTGTTAGAGTCTCGTCACGTTTATGACTTGAAAGTCATGCAAATAGATCCGTTGGAATCGCCTGATTTGCTCTGGCTATTGCAACAAACCGGGGACGAAATCCTCGATTATCGACAGGCGGTTGCTTATTACACCTCTTGTCGACAAACGGTAGAATCAGGTGGAAATCATGCCTTTGTAGGCTTTGAACACTATTTCTCACCGATTGTGAATTTTTTAGGGCTAACGACTGCCTGATACAGCGTGACGTTATCGCCGCCAGATACGGTGAGTGTAATCACTCACCCGGCTGTCACCGCTAGCCCTCCAACCCTTAGCCGAACATTAATCAAACCATGACTCAATCCAGCTATAACGCTGATGCCATTGAAGTACTCAGCGGTCTAGAACCAGTACGTCGTCGTCCGGGTATGTATACCGACACTACGCGCCCAAACCACCTCGGCCAAGAGGTGATAGATAACAGTGTTGATGAAGCGCTGGCCGGACACGCCCGCCGTATTGACGTGATTCTGCACGCCGATCAGTCTCTGGAAGTGATTGATGATGGCCGTGGGATGCCCGTGGATATTCATCCGGAAGAAGGCGTACCGGCCATTGAGCTGATTCTCTGTCGTCTGCACGCCGGAGGGAAATTCTCTAATAAGAGCTACCAATTCTCCGGCGGTTTGCACGGCGTGGGGATTTCAGTGGTTAACGCCTTGTCTCGTCGAGTGGAAGTGACGGTTCGCCGTGACGGCCAGATTTACAGCATGGCATTTGAAAACGGCGATAAAGTGCAGGATTTGCAGGTGATTGGTACCTGCGGTAAGCGAAACACCGGCACTAGCGTGCATTTCTGGCCTGATGAATCCTTTTTCGATAGCCCGCGTTTTTCCGTTTCCCGTTTGTCACATTTGCTGAAAGCAAAAGCGGTACTGTGTCCGGGCGTGGAAATCGTTTTTAAAGACATGGTGAATAACACCGAACAACGTTGGTGTTATGCCGATGGTCTGACCGATTATCTGATGGAAGCGGTCAACGGCCTGATTACTTTGCCGGAAGTGCCGTTTGTCGGTTCTTCCGCTGGGGATACCGAAGCTATTGACTGGGCGCTGTTATGGCTACCGGAAGGTGGCGATCTGCTGACAGAAAGTTACGTTAACCTGATTCCTACTATGCAAGGCGGTACCCATGTCAACGGTCTGCGTCAAGGCTTGCTGGACGCCATGCGTGAGTTCTGCGAATACCGCAATATTTTGCCGCGCGGCGTGAAGCTGTCCGCCGACGATATCTGGGAACGCTGTGCCTATGTGCTTTCCGTCAAAATGCAGGATCCGCAGTTTGCCGGTCAGACCAAAGAGCGCCTGTCCTCTCGTCAGTGCGCGGCCTATGTATCTGGCGTGGTGAAAGATGCCTTCAGCCTGTGGCTAAACCAGAACGTTCAGGCAGCGGAGCAACTGGCGGAGCTGGCTATTTCCAGCGCACAGCGCCGGATGCGTGCGGCGAAAAAAGTGGTACGTAAAAAGCTGACCAGCGGCCCGGCTTTACCCGGCAAACTGGCAGACTGTACCTCGCAGGATCTCAGCATGACCGAACTGTTCTTGGTGGAAGGGGATTCCGCAGGCGGATCGGCGAAACAGGCGCGAGATCGCGAATACCAGGCCATCATGCCTCTCAAAGGTAAGATCCTGAATACTTGGGAAGTGTCCTCGGATGAGGTACTGGCTTCACAGGAAGTGCATGATATTTCAGTCGCGATCGGTATCGATCCTGATAGTGAAGATCTGAGCCAACTACGTTACGGCAAGATCTGCATTCTGGCGGATGCGGACTCCGATGGTCTGCATATCGCCACTTTGCTGTGCGCGCTGTTTGTACGCCATTTCAGCTCGCTGGTGCGCGGTGGTCATGTCTACGTGGCCATGCCGCCGTTGTACCGTATCGATTTGGGCAAAGAAGTGTTCTATGCGCTGGATGAAGAAGAAAAAGCCGGCGTATTGGATCAGTTGAAGCGTAAACGCGGTAAACCTAACGTCCAACGCTTTAAAGGATTGGGTGAAATGAACCCGTTACAGCTGCGTGAAACTACGCTCGATCCTAATACTCGCCGTTTGGTGCAACTGACCGTTGACGATACTGATATCGATAAAACGATGGCGGTGATGGATATGCTGCTGGCGAAGAAGCGTTCCGAAGATCGGCGTAATTGGTTACAAGAGAAGGGAGATACCGCCGAAATCGAAGTGTAATTCTTTTTTGCGGATCTCTGCGTTAAACGACGCCCGGCTGCATTCTTGCAGATCCGGGCGTCGTGGTTTCTGGCCGTTAAGCACAGCTTCATTTCTATAGAGTTTTGCGGTTAAATAGCTTAAATCTTTGCCTGGATGTCAATAATGAAAATCACCTTAGAAGAACTTCAAGCTTTTATCTCGGTGGTGGACAGCGGTTCGATCACGGCGGCGGCGGAACAGCGCAATCAAACCACATCGGGTATTAGCCGGGCGCTGAGCCGTCTGGAACAAAAACTGGAAACCACCTTGCTGCGGCGTACCACGCGTCGGTTGGAGTTAACCGAGGAAGGAGAGCTGTTTCTGGCTCACGCTCGGCAGATTATTGGCGCGGTGGATGATGCCGAAGAACAAATCGCACTGCGACGGCTGAAACCAGCCGGGAGGCTGCGAGTCAATGCCGCGGTGCCTTTTATGCAGCATGTGATCGTGCCGATGATTGGCGGTTTTCGCGAGTTATATCCGCAGATCGATCTGGAGTTGAATACCGACGATCTGAATATTGATCTGTTGGAGCAGCGAACGGATATTGCCATACGTATTGGCGCTCTACGCGACTCGACGATTCATGCCCGCTTATTGGGTTCCAGTCGTCTGCGGATTCTGGCTAGCCCGGAATATATTCAGCGCCACGGCGCGCCAGAAACGATAGAAGCGCTAGCTGAACACAGTTTATTAGGATTTACTCAACCGGAATTTCTGAATCAGTGGGCGTTGCCTTATTTGCCCGGCGGTCGCTCATCGATAACGCCTAGCCTGGCGGCATCCAGCGGAGAAACTTTGCGCCATTTGGCGCTGAATGGGCAAGGAATCGTCGAGTTGTCCGACTTTATGACGCAGAAAGATCAGTTGGAAGGACGTTTGGTACAGGTGCTAGCGGAGCAAACGCTGGAAGCCTGGCAACCGATCAATGCGGTTTATTATCGCAATACGCAGCTGGCCGCGAGGATCACCTGTTTTCTGGATTATGTGAGTGAGCAGATTCGCTTGCAGGGTAGCCATTGGCTCAAAGCGGAAAAATAGTCGTAGATTGGGAAAATCCGGCTACCCGATGAGGGCGGATAACCGGTAGACACATTACACTTTTTAGCTTTCATTCTGCGGGGATGTTGATCGCTTTTACTGACTTCAGTCACGGAGTGGGATGCGTGCTTAAAGGTCAGTTTGTTTGTCATATTGCCCCAATCTGCAATCTGCAATCTGCAATCTATCAATATGTCATTGATTGGGTGTTACTGACTTCAAGCGACAGACATAAAAGTTATCGATATAAATTCATCAGGCTTTGGCTGGCAGGGCGTGATCAATAATATTGATGACTACGTTCAACACATCGTCCTTCACTCGTTCCTGATGCTGCTTCATATGCGGCATGGCGAGATGTTGTTCCAAATGTTGCACGCTGGCCCACTGTTCCCACATAAAAATGGAATGAGGTGCTTTGTGTTGCCAAGCTAGCTGAGTTGGCACATCAACCAGGGGCACATAGGCGCTGCAGCCTTTCTCTGCCAATACGTCCGGCAGCAGTTGGGCAAAGGAATCCAGTACCGCCTGACGGCGGCCCGGTTTAACCTGAATTTCTGCAAAAACGCTAATCATAACCACTCCAAATCGGGCTGGGCTTTAGGCGAACAGCGTTGATAAATGCTGGCGATAACGCGCAATATCACCTTCGATGTCCGGCTGTTTAATCACGTCGTTGCACATAAAAGTTGGCAGAGGTTCCATGCCAAGAAATTGATTCGCTTTATGAACGGGCAGATAAACGCCGTCCACACCAACGCCCTGGAAGAACTGATTTGGATCGGTAAAGGCTTCTGCCGGCGCATTCCAGGTCACGGAAAGCATGTATGTTTTACCTTGAATCAGGCCACCAGAACCGTATTTTTTGCTGTTTTCCGAACGGCTACGACCATCGCTTTGATACAAACGGCCATGACCTTCGGTAAAGATTTCGTCGATATACTTTTTCAAAATCCAAGGTGGCCCCATCCACCAACCCGGCATCTGATAGATAACCGTATCGGCCCAGAGGAAATTCTGAATTTCAGTTTCAATATTATAGCCTTGATCAACAACCGTGACCTTTACCTGATGACCGATTTCTTGCAAACACTCGGTCGCAACCTTGGTCAGCGTATCGTTCAATGCCCCTTTTGAGTGGGCAAATTCTTTCTTTGCATTAATAATCAGTATGTTACTCATGGAATACTCCGGGTGGCGTGAAGACAACCAGTGAAAACAACATGCTGTACACAGCGTGACTATTATTTCTGGCCTATCTCGAATTCAGAGTATGCTAATGATTGCATTAGCATAGAAAAATAGGCTGTTAAGCAGAACAGTTTTGACTCAAAAGCAACAAAGTGGGGATATTCATCCTAACTGTCGCTTTTAGCGACAAAAGCGCCAGATGGCAAAATTCGTGGCTTGCGGCGAAAACGGACAGGTTTGCCCGCGTAGATTGCTTTGGATTTGTGACAGTTACCCCGCAGATGAGTTACTATCGCGAGCAGAAATCTATAATGAACTTCTGGTGATGATTGGCTGTAAGCCACGATCTTCTAGCCCGAGTCTGAGGATAATTAAGTAATGAGTGATTTGACTCATGACGGTGCAGAGCGCTTACCGCTGCACACATTTACTGAAAACGCCTATTTGAACTATTCCATGTACGTCATCATGGATCGGGCGTTGCCGTTTATCGGCGATGGTTTAAAGCCGGTACAACGCCGCATTGTCTATGCCATGTCCGAACTGGGTCTGAGCAACAGTGCCAAATTTAAGAAATCAGCGCGTACCGTGGGTGACGTGCTGGGTAAATACCATCCTCACGGCGATAGCGCCTGTTATGAAGCTATGGTATTGATGGCGCAGCCGTTCTCTTACCGTTACCCGCTGGTGGACGGGCAGGGTAACTGGGGGGCGCCGGACGATCCTAAATCGTTCGCAGCGATGCGTTATACCGAATCTCGTTTATCCAAATATGCCGAAGTGCTGCTGGGTGAATTGGGGCAGGGAACGGTGGATTGGGTGCCAAACTTTGACGGCACCATGCAGGAGCCGAAAATGCTGCCTGCGCGCCTGCCAAACATACTGCTGAACGGTACTACCGGCATTGCCGTAGGTATGGCGACGGATATTCCTCCGCATAACGTGCGGGAGATTGCTCAGGCGGTCGTGGCGTTGATTGATAAGCCGCAGACCTCGCTGGAAGAATTGCTAGAGTTCGTACAAGGCCCTGATTTCCCAACCGAAGCGGAAATCATTACGCCAAGAGACGAAATTCGTAAGATTTATCAGAATGGTCGTGGCTCTGTGCGGATGCGCGCGGTATGGAAAAAAGAAGACGGCAGCGCGGTGATTACGGCGTTGCCTCATCAGGTTTCCGGTGCCAAGGTTCTGGAACAAATCGCCAGCCAGATGCGAGCGAAAAAGCTGCCGATGGTAGAGGATTTGCGCGATGAATCGGATCATGAAAATCCGACTCGGCTAGTGATCGTGCCGCGGACCAACCGCGTCGATCTCGAACAGGTGATGAACCACCTATTCGCGACAACCGATCTGGAACGCAGCTACCGCATCAATATGAATATGATCGGTCTGGATCATCGTCCTTCGGTGAAAGGCTTGCTAGATATTCTGACCGAATGGTTGGAGTTCCGCCGCAATACCGTGCGTAAGCGTTTGAACTATCGTCTTGATAAGGTATTGAAGCGTCTGCATATTTTAGAGGGTTTATTAGTCGCCTTCCTGAATATCGACGAAGTGATTCATATTATTCGTACCGAAGATGAGCCTAAGCCATTGCTCATGCAGCATTTCGGGATTTCCGAAACGCAGGCCGAAGCTATTCTGGAACTGAAACTTCGTCATCTGGCCAAGCTGGAAGAGGTGAAGATTCGTGGCGAGCAGGATGAACTGGCGAAAGAGCGCGATCAATTGCAGGCGCTACTGGCTTCTGAACGCAAGCTGAATACGCTGATCAAAAAAGAAATTCAGGCAGATGCGGTCGCTTATGGTGATGATCGTCGTTCGCCGCTGACCGAACGTAGTGAAGCCAAGGCGATGAGCGAGCACGATATTGTGCCTTCTGAGCCGGTAACTATTGTCCTGTCTGAGATGGGCTGGGTGCGAAGCGCCAAAGGCCACGATATTGATCCAAGCGGTTTAAGTTATAAAGCGGGAGATAGCTTCCGCTCCGCTGCTCGCGGCAAGAGTAATCAGCCGGTGGTGTTTATTGACTCCACCGGGCGCAGCTATGCGCTAGATCCGCTGACGCTACCGTCTGCGCGTGGGCAAGGTGAACCGCTAACCGGTAAGCTAACGCCGCCTCCGGGAGCGACCATTGAGCAGGTGTTGATGGCTCCGGACGATCAAAAACTGTTGATGGCTTCTAATGCTGGTTACGGTTTTGTCTGTACTTTCAACGATCTGGTGGCTAAGAACCGTGCGGGTAAAGCCATGATTACGCTACCGGAAAACGCGAAAGCGTTGCCACCGCTGGAAATTCATGGCCCAGATGATATGTTGCTTTCCATCACCATGGCTGGACGTATGCTGATGTTCCCAGTGGCCGATTTGCCGGAATTGTCGAAAGGGAAAGGGAATAAGATCGTCTCTATTCCGGCGGCGCAGGCGGCGGCAGGGGAAGACGGGCTGGCTTGGCTGTTTGTCTTGCCTCCGCAGACCTCAGTGACGCTGTACTTCGGCAAACGCAAGCTGACGCTGCGTCCGGAAGATTTACAGAAATTCCGCGCGGAACGTGGACGCAAAGGCTCGCCGTTGCCTCGAGGGTTGCAGAAGATAGACCGGGTTGAAGTGGACGCGCCAGCGCGGCCTGAACAGCCTGAAAATAACGCGTAACTATTGTCCCTGAGCGGATTGCCAGTCATATTCAGGCTGGCAATCCGCATCGGCATTGATTTAATCCGTTTACCCGCTTTGATCGATCAGCCATGGCCGTTGGCCTTTTCCCCAGATTATTTGAACCTTCTGTAATGGCAATTTATTATGGCGGTGAATCTACGCGGTGTTTTTTTATCGCAGCCGCTATACTAGCGTCGATTAGGTTTTCAAGAGGTTGTTATGTTATTAATTTTGCGCTCAGTACTGGCGGTTTTGTATTGCTTATTGGTGTGTGTGTTCGGTTCGATTTACTGTCTTTTCAGTCCACGAAATCCCCGCCACGTTGCGACCTTCGGACACCTGTTTGGCCGAATGTCCCGATTATTCGGTATCACCGTTGAACAGCGTATTCCAGCGGAAGCCGCAGAGTATGGCAACTGTATCTATATCGCTAACCACCAGAATAATTACGATATGGTTACCATGTCGAATGTGGTTCAGCCTGGTACGGTAACCGTTGGTAAAAAAAGCCTGCTGTGGATTCCATTGTTTGGGCCACTGTATTGGCTGACCGGTAACCTGCTGATTGACCGAGATAATCGCGCTAAAGCCCACGGAACTATTGCGCAAGTGGTTGAGCAGGTTAAGAAACGTAATATTTCTATCTGGATGTTCCCAGAAGGAACCCGCAGCCGCGGTCGTGGCCTGCTACCGTTTAAAACCGGCGCTTTCCATGCTGCTATCGCCGCTGGCGTACCTATCGTGCCGATTTGTGTTTCCAATACCAATGGTAATATTAATTTGAACCGTTGGAATAATGGATTAGTGATAGTAGAAATGCTGCCACCTATTGATACCAGCGGCTACAGTAAAGAGCGAGTGCGCGAACTTGCCGAGCATTGCCGTAATCTGATGGCGACCAAAATTGAGCAGCTTGATGCCGAAGTTGCTCAGCACGCAGCAGAAAAAAAATAACGCGACTCCAGTATGTTACTGGATACGCTAGAATAAAAATGCCTTTATTTTAAACGACTTTGATCGTTAGTGTTTTGCCCGCTGATACCCGTGCGGCGTTGGCGGGCAAAACTTTTGCATACGGTTTGTTAGTGCTTTTCACGGAGAAGATATGTCACTTAGTCGTCGCCAGTTCATTCAGGCTTCGGGCTTAGCGCTGTGCGCAGGTTCACTGCCATTGAGGGCACAGGCTAGCGGTACGCAGCAACCTCCCTTACCGGTTCCCCCATTGCTGGAATCCCGCCGTGGTCAACCGCTGTTTTTAACGTTACAGCGCGCTCACTGGGCATTCATGTCTGGCCGTAAAAAGGCGGAAGTGTGGGGCATCAATGGCTCCTATCTGGGGCCAACGGTCAGAGTGTACAGCGGCGATGATGTAAAGTTGATTTACAGTAACCGATTGTCTGAACCGGTTTCTATGACTATCAGCGGTTTACAGGTTCCCGGTACTTTAATGGGCGGAGCATCGCGCATGATGTCCCCGGGCGTAGATTGGTCTCCGGTGCTGCCTATCCGTCAAAGCGCTGCCACCTGCTGGTATCACGCGAATACGCCTAATCGTATGGCTCCCCATGTCTATAACGGGCTGGCGGGAATGTGGCTGGTGGAGGATGAGGTGAGCAAAGCGCTGCCGCTGCCCAGCCACTACGGCGTTGATGATTTCCCGATTATTATTCAGGACAAACGACTCGACAGCTTTGGCGTACCGGAATATAACCCGCCGGCCAAGGGCGGCTTTATCGGTGATACTTTGCTGGTTAACGGGGTGCAAAGTCCGTTTGTCGAAGTTTCTCGTGGATGGGTACGTTTACGTTTGCTAAACGCCTCGAACTCCCGCCGCTATACTCTGCAAATCAGCGATGGCCGACCTTTCCACGTTGTGGCTAGCGATCAGGGCTTTCTGCCCGCGCCCGTTGCTGTACAACAGTTATCGCTGGCACCGGGTGAGCGACGTGAGGTGTTGATTGATATGTCGCAGGGCAGCGAGGTTTCCATCACTGCCGGTGAATCCGCGGGTATTATGGATCGTCTGCGCGGGCTGTTTGAACCCTCCAGTATCTTGATCTCCACGCTGGTTTTGACCTTGAAGCCGACGGGTTTACTGCCGCTGGTAACGGATAATTTGCCAATGCGACTATTGGCCGACCAAATTCTTGACGGCAGCGTTGTACGCTCTCGTGAATTTCGTTTGGGCGATAACCTACCGGGCATTAACGGCGCGATTTGGGATATGAATCGGGTTGATGCCCAGGCGCAGCAGGGAACGTGGGAACGGTGGACGCTGCACGCCGATATGCCACAGGCTTTCCATATTCAGGGTGTATCTTTCCTGGTGAAAAATGTGAACGGCGCTCCGGCAATGGCGGAAGACCGTGGTTGGAAAGATACGGTTTGGGTCGATGGCGATGTAGAGTTGCTGGTGTATTTCAATCAGGTTTCTTCTGAGCATTTCCCATTCTTGTTCTACAGCCAGACGCTGGAAATGGCCGATCGCGGCTCTACCGGTCAACTGGTGACACAACCTGCTTTGATTTAATCCACTCTTCAAGACCGGGCGGTTTATCGCCGCCTGGTCTGCCTCATTGCCTGCAACTATTTGTTTGTCTATTCGATCTTCTCTTGGGCGACCTCCACCGGTTGGTGAGGGATCAAAGAAATCGCCGATAACCTTCCTCTTTACATGGATAAATGCGTATAATCGCCGCCCTGTGATGATTTCCTGACCCGTATCCTCCTCTCCATCTCCTGATTAAAGAGTATTGCCATGAGTACCAGCCTGATTCAGCCAGAACGCGATCTGTTTTCCTACACGCCTTATTGGGCCGAGTGCTATGGTACTGCGCCTTTTTTACCCATGTCACGGGAGGAGATGGACGTGCTGGGCTGGGACAGCTGCGACATTATCGTGGTGACCGGCGATGCCTATGTTGATCACCCGAGCTTTGGTATGGCGATTGTGGGCAGAATGCTCGAAGCGCAGGGGTTTCGCGTGGGAATTATTGCTCAACCAGACTGGACCAATAAAGAAGACTTTATGCGGTTGGGTGAGCCGAATCTGTTTTTTGGCGTCACGGCGGGCAATATGGATTCGATGATCAACCGGTATACCGCCGATCGTAAATTGCGTCACGATGATGCCTATACGCCGAATAATGAAAGTGGTAAACGGCCGGATCGCGCCACTTTGGTTTACAGCCAGCGCTGTAAGGAAGCCTATAAGCACGTGCCAGTGATATTAGGTGGTATTGAGGCCAGTTTGCGCCGAATTGCCCATTATGATTACTGGTCAGATACGGTGCGGCGTTCGGTGATTATTGACGCTAAAGCAGACATGTTAGTGTACGGCAACGGCGAACGGCCATTGGTTGAAGTGGCGCACCGGCTGGCGGCTGGTGAGAAAATTGCTGATATTCAGGATGTGCGTAATACCGTCGTGATCCGTAAAACGCCCTTGCCTGGCTGGAGCGGCGTAGATTCTAGCCGTTTGGATAAACCGGGGCGTATTGAGCCGATTCCGAATCCTTACGGTGATGACTTAGCCTGCGCGCCGGAGGGTAAAGCCGATGCCGAGGAAGCTAAACCGGTGACGGTGCGAGCCGCCAAGCCTAAACCGTGGGAAAAAACCTATGTTTTGCTGCCTTCTTATGAAAAAGTTAAGGCAGACAAAGTGTTATATGCACATACCTCGCGGATTCTGCACCATGAAACCAACCCTGGCTGCGCACGAGCGCTGATGCAAAAACACGGGGATCGCTATATCTGGATTAATCCGCCAGCGATTCCGTTGAGCACCGAGGAAATGGACAGCGTATTTGCTTTACCTTATCAACGGGTTCCTCATCCGTCTTACGGTGACGCAAAAATACCGGCTTATGACATGATTCGCTTTTCGATCAATATCATGCGTGGCTGCTACGGCGGATGTTCATTCTGTTCGATTACCGAACACGAAGGCCGTATTATTCAAAGTCGTTCGGAAGATTCTATTATTCGCGAGATCGAAGAAATTCGCGATAAAGTCCCTGGATTTACCGGAGTTATCTCCGATCTTGGCGGCCCAACGGCCAATATGTATATGCTACGCTGCCAGTCTCCGCGTGCGGAACAAACTTGTCGTCGCTCTTCCTGTGTATATCCTGAGATTTGTACCCATATGGATACCAATCATCAGCCCACGATTTCGCTGTACCGTCGAGCGCGCGATCTCAGAGGGGTGAAGAAGATCCTGATTGCTTCCGGAGTGCGTTACGATTTGGCGGTAGAAGATCCGCGTTATATCAAAGAGCTAGCTTCTCATCATGTGGGAGGGTATCTGAAGATCGCGCCAGAGCATACGGAAGAAGGGCCGCTGTCGAAAATGCTGAAACCGGGCATGGGCAGCTACCAGCGTTTTAAAGAACTGTTTGATACCTATTCTAAACAGGCGGGTAAAGAGCAGTATTTGATCCCTTACTTTATCTCGGCTCACCCAGGCACTCGGGATGAGGATATGGTTAATCTGGCGCTATGGCTGAAGAAAAACCGATTCCGTCTGGATCAGGTACAGAACTTCTATCCGTCGCCATTGGCCAACTCGACCACCATGTATTACAGCGGTAAAAACCCGTTGTCTAAGGTTGATTACAAAAGTGAAGACGTGGTGGTGCCAAAAGGCGATCGCCAGCGTCGTTTGCATAAGGCGCTGCTGCGTTACCACGATCCTGCCAACTGGCCGCTGATTCGCACCGCTTTGGAAGATATGGGCATGGCACATTTAATCGGTGGGCGCCGAGAGTGTCTGGTGCCTGCGCCGACGATAGAAGAGCAGCGGGAAGCACGGCGAGCTTTGCGTCACCATACGCCAGCGCTGACTAAACACACTGCTATCGCACGCCAGCGTCAGCCGGGTGGTTCACCTAACGTTGCGTCGGGTAATGCCCACTCAGGCAAAGCAATATCGGGCGAAGTTACGTCTCGCAAAGCGACGTCAGATAAAATGACATCGGGTCAAGGGTCATCAGGTAAAGCGTCATCAGGTTCAGGTAAAACCGCGGCAGCAAATATCCAGGGCAAATCGTCTTTAACAGGCTCTCGTCCCGTGGGGAGATCGACAAACGCGGGCCGGGTTAAGCAGAAAGCTCATTAACCTACTCCAGAACCTTTTCATGCGATGCATCAATCCGCGCCATCCTTGGCGGATTGATGGGTGATATCTTTGACTCGACGACTTTAAAGCTAAATTAAAAAGCCGATTCAAGATGCCAGTTTACCGTTCGGCTATTGACCCAAATCGCGTAATTTTTGTTATGGTGTTCGGCTGCCACCATTTAAAAACTATCAGGGTCTGGCCCCAGACGATTGCCAATGTCCAATTTGGCGATCTCGCTGAGTTCATCTTTTTCCAGTTTGAAATCAAAAACTTCAAAGTTTTCTCTGATACGAGACGGCGTGATGGATTTAGGAATGACGATTAAGCCACTATCCAGATGCCAGCGAATGACAATTTGCGCCGGAGTTTTGTCGTATTTCTCTGCCAGTCGATGAATCAGCGGTTGTTCAAATACGCCTTCCCCACCTTGGGCCAGCGGGCTCCAGGACTCGGTGGCAATGTGATGAGTGGCATTCCAAGCGTGAAGCTGTCTCTGTTGCAGCAAAGGATGTAGCTCAATCTGGTTAATCACCGGAGCGACGCCGGTTTCATCCAGCAGCCGTTGCAGATGCGGAATATGGAAGTTACATACGCCAATACTGCGAGTCAGCCCTTGTTCTCTGAGTTTAATCAGTTCCCGCCACGCTGCGACAAAGCGATTTTGTTTTGGATCGGGCCAGTGAATTAAATACAGATCCACATAATCCAACTGGAGTTTTTCCAAGCTGGTTTCTAGCGCCTGTTGCGGATTAGCCTGATCTTCATTCCAGAGTTTAGTGGTGATAAACAGCTTTTCTCGAGGAATAGCTGCGGATTTTAGCGCTAAACCTACCCCTTCTTCATTTTTGTAAATTGCCGCTGTATCAACTGAACGATAACCAATTTCCAACGCTTTGGTGACCGCAGTTTGAACCTCCTCGTGGCTGGCTTTCCATACGCCTAGCCCAAGCTGCGGCATTATGCTGCCATCATGCAGTTTAATAATCGGTTGATTTGTCATGAATTTCTCCTCAAAGTTGCGGGCAGTCTTGCCGAAGCAGCCAGCCGTACACTCAGTAATCTATCTCTATTTATTGTAGTCGAAATTATTTATTGATTATCAGGCTAATCATTTTATGCATTAAGCGTGCATATCCAACACGACGCGATAACGCGCTTTTCCCGCATGTAAGTGCTTAATGGCGTCGTTTATCTTGCTCAGGGGGAAATGTTCAACCTGAGGTTTAATATCGTGACGGGCACAGAACGCCAGCATCTCTGCCAAGCGAGCCGGTGCGCCGGTCGGTGATGCCGACAGCTCAGCCTGTTTACCGATAAAAGCAAAAATATGCACTGGAACCGGCTCCGGGATCGCACCGACAAAATGCAACCGACCTTTAGGTGCCAGCGTACTGACATAGGCATCCCAATCCAAGGAGGCATTTGCAGTCACTAAGATAAAATCGAGCTGGTTCGCAATTTCTGCCAGCGCCTTGCTGTCGTTACTGGCAACCACGCGATGAGCGCCGAGAGAAAGCGCTTCGTCACGTTTGGCATTAGACGAGGTAAAAGCGGTAACTTCGCAGCCCCAGGCTTTCATAAAACGAATCGCCATATGGCCTAGCCCGCCGATACCGACGACGCCCACTCGCTGTGTGGGGCGAACATCGTATTGCAGTAGAGGATTGAAGACGGTGATTCCACCGCAAAATAGTGGCCCCGCGCTGGCTATATCCACACCGTCCGGCAACGGAATTGCCCATGCCCAATGACTGCGAATCCGGTCGGCAAAACCGCCGTGGCGGCCAATAATAGTGGGCTGAACTTCATGGCACAAATGCTGATCGCCGGAAACGCAAGGGTGGCAATGCATGCAACTGCCGCGATTCCAGCCAACGCCCACCACCTGGCCGATTTTTAATCCTTTGTTTTTGGCATGTTCGCCAATACGAGTGATTTTTCCCACCACTTCATGGCCGGGGACAAAGGGGTAGGCGGTGATGCCCCAATCATTGTTGATCATGGATAAATCTGAGTGGCAAACCCCGCAATAATCAATGCTGACCTCAATATCATCATCAGCCAGTGGCCCGGCATCAAATGCGAAGGATTCTAGTGGCTGACCCGCAGCAGGAGCGGCCCAGGCGTGGATGTGATTATCAGATTCAGCAGAGGGGGTAACCGGTTGGTTCGACATATGACTCTCCCATGGATAAACGAGATGCAATAGGGCGAAAGGTGTTGCAGTACCAGAAAGGGGGCTGTTGCTATCCCTTGGGCAGGAACTACAGCTGAATGAAAACCGCTGATATGGCATTTAAGCCTAGCAGTAAGTCTTGATGTTGGATGAAAAAACGAGGCTATTGCCGTCGTCCATTTGAAAGGGAAAGGGCAAGGATGTCTCCTTACCCTTTGTTGTACCGATAGTTATTGAATCAGATTGCAGCTTCGTAGATACGTTGGCTATCTGCCAGCGTAATATCGCCGTGTTCTCCGAGGCTGCGGTAGCCATGTTCGTCCAACTTTTTGATTAGGCTTGGAATAGTACTGCCATCCAGACCGTAGCCGGACAAACGGGTTGGTACACCCATTGTTTCGAAGAAATTACGGGTTGCGGCAATCGCGCCATCAATACGCTGCTCTTCGGTCCCTTCATGCAAATTCCAAACGCGTTCGGCATATTGCAGCAATTTGGCGCGTTTCTGCTCTTTTTTCGCTTCAAGTAGAGATGGCAACACCACTGCCAGCGTCTGTGCGTGGTCTAACCCATGTAGAGCAGTCAGCTCGTGACCCAGCATATGAGTCGCCCAATCCTGCGGTACACCGGCACCGATCAGGCCGTTCAGCGCCATTGTGGCACTCCACATGATATTAGCGCGAACGTCGTAATCTTTAGGATTTTCCAGCGCTTTCGGGCCTTCTTCAATTAGGGTTAGCAGTAAACCTTCGGCAAAACGGTCTTGTACCTTGGCATTTACCGGATAAGTCAGATATTGCTCAATGGTGTGTACGAAAGCATCTACCACGCCGTTAGCGACCTGACGCTTAGGCAACGTATAGGTGACTACTGGGTCCAGAATGGCAAACAGCGGCTGAACGTGCGGTGAGAAGAAATGACGTTTATCACCGGTGCTACGGCGGCTGACTACCGCGCCATTATTGGCTTCAGAGCCTGTAGCTGGCAGAGTCAGCACGGAACCCATAGGAATAGCTTCGGTGATGTTGCTACCGGTAGTTTCCAGAATTTGCCACGGATCTTCAGGGTAAGCCACGGCCGCTGCGATGAATTTGGTGCCGTCTAAAACGGAACCGCCGCCGACCGCCAGCAGGAAGTTGAAATCACCGGCGCGGATCAGTTCAACGGCTTTCATCAGGGTTTCATAAGTTGGGTTAGGTTCGATACCACCAAATTCTTCGAATTGATGGTTTTTCAATGCTTGATAGACTTGATCCATCACGCCGGTACTTTTCACGCTACCGCCGCCGTAGGTAATCAAAACGCGGGCGCCGGCAGGAATTTGGTTCGCTAATTCAGCAATCTGGCCTTTACCGAACAGTACTTTAGTTGGGGTATGAAGAGTAAAGTTTTGCATGATTTTATAATCCAACCTGTAGTTGATTAATAGGCTAATAGTCAATATTAACCTTGAATGGCTAGTAAATTAGCCAGTGGGCTTCCCACCCTTAGGCAGCGTCCTTGCGACGGAAAAAACCTATTGGGCAAATTTCTCTGAGGGCTATTGTGGGTAACTTAGCCATATAGCTCAATGCACATTTCTGCCGACTTCTTGCCTATTTCTATAAACCACTGTAGGAAATGAGAGAAATAAAGCAAAATTCGTGTCGATTTGTTTTTTCTGAAATATGAGGTTGATATGGTGGGCATTGACGATATTCAGCGGGGACTGGCAAAGAAAGTCGCGCAACTGGCACAGGGAAACGGGTTGACGACGTCCGCCGTTCCTAAGGTTAATCTGCTGTTTTCTAACGCCCATCAGCCACGTACGCCGGTGATGTATACCCCCAGTATTGTGATCATCTTTCAAGGTAAAAAAGTAGGCTATCTGGGGAGTAAAATCTTTCAGTATGATCCGAAAAACTATCTGTTACTGACGGTGACGCTGCCGTTTGAATGTGAAACCTTTGCCGGCCCGGAAGAACCCCTCGCCGGATTATCGATTCAAGTTGATCACCAAATGCTACAGGATTTGCTGGTGGATATTGGTGACGATGAGCTGGATAAACCCCGAGGTAATGCCAATGGTGTCAACGCTGCATTGCTTACGGAAGAGATGCTGTGTGCCACAGAGCGCCTGTTGGACGTTATGGCCAAACCGCTGGATGCCCGAGTGTTAGGGCCGCATATTGTGCGTGAGATTCTGTTTTGTGTGCTATCCGGTCCTTGTGGTGCGCCGCTACAGGAGTTGGTGAATCGTCACAGCCATTTTAATCAGATAGCTAAGGCATTACGGCGCATTGAGAATCAATTTGCAGAAAATCTTAATGTGGAGCAGTTGGCAACAGAAGTGAATATGAGTATTTCGGCTTTTCACCATAATTTCAAAGCGGTAACCAATACCTCTCCGCTGCAATATTTGAAAACTTATCGCTTACACCGAGCCAGAATATTGATGATTCACGATGGATTGAAGGCCAGTACGGCGGCTATTCGGGTGGGTTACGAGAGTGCGTCGCAGTTTAGCCGAGAATTTAAACGTTACTTTGGTCATACGCCTAGCGACGAGCGGGCAAAACAGCGCAGTCACTAGTGAAACTAAGGCACGCTGGCTCGATGAATAGCGGATAGCCAGCGTGTCTGAACGCGTTATTCGGTGGCGCTTTTACGCTTACACCACACCACAATCAGTGAGCCGACCAACCCCATCAACAGCAAGGCTACCGGCAGGATCATCAGTGCGGTCATGACCTGATTTTCGTAGTGTTTTACTAACGGAATTTGGCTCAGGGCGAAGCCCAGGCCCACCACTGCACCGACCCAGAGCAATCCACTCAGCCAGTTAAATAGTTGGAAACGGGTACTATTCAGGCCAGAAATGCCAGCTAGCGTAGGTAGCAAGGTGCGAACAAAAGCCAGAAAACGGCCAATGAGCAGGGCAGCTAGACCGTGGCGTACAAACAGTTGGTGCGCCCGCTGGCGATAATGTATTGGTAATTGTAATAGCCAGCTTTTGACGACCTTAGTATCTCCGAGCCATCGACCTTGAACATAGCTAAGCCAGCAGCCTAAACTGGCTGCGATGGTAAGAATAATCAGCGTAGGAATAAAAGCCATAACGCCTTTGGCAATTAAAGCGCCAGCAAGCAGCAGTAGGCTATCTCCGGGGAGGAAGGAAGCGGGCAGCAGGCCGTTCTCTAAAAATAAAGTGGTAAAAAGTATGCCGTAGATAACCCAAATGACATTGGGGTCGGCAAGTTTACTAAAATCCTGTTGCCATAAGGCATGAAGGATTTCGCGTAACACATCCATTTCTTTTCCTGTTTGCCTATTGTGGGGAAGATAATCCGTGAATCTTTACAGTGTATCCGTAATAGACTCAGGCCACATTGATCTTATCCTCATTAACCTAAAAATTAGCGGGGTATATTCATTCTGTTGATGGTTTAGAGACTAACTTCGGTGAAAACCGCACAAAATTAGCGCAGTTCCCACCGATAGGGACGTTATTGCGCTGAAGCGATACGAGCGAAGCCTGCGGCCAGATCCTCAATTAAATCTTGAGTATTTTCCAAACCAATATGCACACGAACTAAAGTGCCCTGAGGCGCGGTGGCTTCATATTTACGTATCGCTTTAATATCTTCCGGCTGGTAGGCCAGAATCAATGACTCAAAGCCGCCCCAAGAGAATGCCATACTGAAGTGGTGGAAGTTGTCGAGATAGTTTTCAAATTGTTGCTGGGTCAGGCGATGCTTGAGTTCAAAAGAGAACAGCCCGTTGCAGCCAGAAAAATCTCGTTGATAAAATTCATGACCTTGACAGTCTGGCAGCGCCGGATGATAAACATGAGCCACTTCAGGGCGCTGCGCCAGCCAGTTGGCAACGTCGATACCGTTAGCTTCGTGCTGTTTCAGGCGTACACCTAACGTCCGCAGGCCGCGGCTAGCCAGATAGGCACTGTCGGCATCCACCATTTGCCCCATTAGATATGAGTCTTCCCGCAGCTGTTCCCAGCAGCGCGCATTGGCTACGGCGATGCCCAGCATGGCGTCAGAATGGCCGATCAGGTATTTGGTGCCAGACTGAATGGAAATATCGATATCAAAATCAAGAGGTTTGAATAACACACCCGCCGCCCAAGTGTTATCCATGATGATAATCACTTTGGGCGAAACGGCGCGAATGGCGCGTACTATCGCGGGAATATCCTGTATTTCCATAGTGATAGAGCCGGGCGACTCTAAAAACACCACTTTGGTATTAGGCTGAACCAACTTACCAATGGCGCTGCCTATCAGCGGATCGAAATAACGGGTACTGACCTGCATCCGCGACAGGATTTTATCGCAAAAACTCTGCGCCGGTTCGTAGGCCGATCCGGTCATCAATACATGATCGCCCGCGGATACGAAAGCCAGAATGGCATTACTGATCGCCGCTGCGCCGCAAGGGTACAGCACGCAGCCCGCGCCGCCTTCCAGTTCGGTCATGGCTTCCTGTAAGGCGAAATGAGTCAATGTGCCGCGGCGACCGTAAAATAGCTCGCCTTTACCACGGTTAATCGTGGCATGCTTTTTGGCTTTTACACTGTCAAAAACCAGCGACGACGCGCGTTGAATCACTGGGTTAACCGATCCCAGGGTGAATTTTTTACTGCGCCCTGCGCTGACCAACGTGGTTTCTAATTTTTTTGAAGACATACGGGCGGTCACCTTGCTTGGTTAGTGTCGGTCTGGGTTGATTGCCAGCCATTATCTGATGGGTTAATTGTTTAAATTAGCATGATGAACATTTGATGTAGTGCGCTTTTAGCCGGATGGCGTTTAAAGAGGGGGTGCCGCTGTTTAAGGCGGTTTACGCACAAAAAAATGCTGTAAAACGCACAGAAAGTAATGATTTATTGCTAAAGAAAATCGATGGTGAGTGAGTTTTATGTGAATAAAACCCTATGGTTGTTATTTGTTTAGCCCAAGTGTTATCAGCGTTTGAAGCAGGCTAGCGATGAAAAAGAGCGCTCTGAGCGGCGAGTTTGCCTTAATTATCTTTTAGATAGAAAAATTGGCTCAAATAATAATGATAATTACTATCAATCCGTCATTTGTTTGATATGATCCGCCACTGATTTCGTCCTTAAATTGATATGCATATTGGGTGGAGGCGCAGCGTGAAAACAGCTGGCAAAAGTATGGAACATAAATCATTCGCCGCAAACCAGGGTCGGGGAGTGAAGTTAGGGCGCGGCGTGATGGCGCTCTTGTTAATCGCAGGTTTATCTGGCCCGGCATTCGCGGCTCCAGGTAATAGCAGCGCAGTTGCCGCTGGCGTGGCGCCCGCGTCAACGCAGCACACCGCCGCGGTTTCAACTCCGCTGCCGCAGCCGGAGCTGACTTCTGTAGCAACGCCGGATGCCGCTCCTGCGGTTCAATCTGTGACTCCGGCAGCGCCTGTTGTTCCACAAGGTCTGGCGATGGATTTGTCCGTTTGGGGCATGTACCAGCACGCAGACGTAGTGGTGAAAGCCGTGATGATTGGTCTGGTGCTGGCTTCGGTTGTTACCTGGACTATTTTATTCTCTAAAGGCATGGAATTGTACCGTGCCCGTCGTCGCCTGCGTCATGAGCATATTGTACTCGGTTCGGCGACTAATCTGAGCGACGCTTTGGCGCAGGCTGAAGATTTTGCGCCGGAAAGCATTAGTGGCATGTTGCTGCGCGAAGCGGAAAACGAGCGTCAGCTATCGGCAGAATCCACTGATAATGGCGGGATCAAGGAGCGCGCCTCTTTCCGTCTGGAGCGTCGTGTGGCTGCCGTGAGCCGTCAGATGGGCAAAGGAACCGGCTTCCTAGCGACTATCGGGGCTATCTCTCCATTCGTCGGTTTGTTCGGCACCGTTTGGGGCATCATGAACAGCTTCATTGGTATCGCTCATTCGCAAACCACTAATTTAGCGGTGGTGGCTCCGGGTATTGCCGAAGCCTTGCTGGCAACGGCATTAGGTCTGGTGGCGGCGATTCCTGCGGTCGTTATCTATAACATCTTTGCTCGCCTTATCGGGACTTATCGTGCCCACGTGGGTGATGTTGCCGCGCAAGCCTTGCTGTTATTGAGCCGCGATCTGGATCTGGCTAGCAGCACCGCAGAAGACAAATCATCAAGCCATGCTCACCAACTGCGTGCGGGGTGATTTATGGCAATGCACATGAATGAAAATCCTGATGAAAGCGGCGAATTACATGATATCAACGTAACGCCTTTCATTGATGTCATGCTGGTGTTGCTGATTATCTTTATGGTGGCAGCGCCTTTGGCTACCGTAGACATCAAAGTGGATCTGCCTGCGTCCTCTGCCGCGCCACAACCGCGTCCTGAGAAACCGGTGTTCCTGTCGGTGAAAGCAGATAACCAACTGTTCGTAGGTGAGCAGCAGGTTGACCGCGAAACGCTGGCCGTTGCGCTGGATAAGCAAACGCAGTCCAATAAGGAAACCACTATCTTCTTCCAGGCGGATAAGAGTGTGGATTACGAAACATTGATGAGCGTGATGGATTCGCTGCGTAAAGCGGGTTATCTCAAAGTGGGATTAGTCGGAATGGAAGCGGCTAACGCCCAATAGGCAAAAGCGACAAGTTGCAAATAAAAAGCGCGGTTTGATACCGCGCTTTTTTGCGTCTGAAATCAGGTAAACGTTCTGGTCAGAAAACCATATCAACCACGTGCATGAGCGGCGGCGCGTTCTACCTGTTCATCGGTTGGGCGCACACCGGTGTAAAGAACAAACTGCTCAACGGCCTGAATCGCAATCACTTCTGCGCCGGTAATCACCTGTTTGCCATGCTTTTGAGCGTAGCGAATCAGCGGAGTTTCTGCTGGCAGAGCCACCACGTCAAACACAATCTTAGCCTGCTCGATGGTTGCAGGTTCAAAGGCTAGCGTCTCGGCTTCTGCGCCTCCGGCCATACCAATTGGCGTCACGTTGATGACCATATCGGCGGTCAAATCGCCCACTTCGGCCTGCCATTGATAGCCGTAGTTTTCCGCCAGCGCTTTTCCGGCTGTCTCATTACGAGCAATAATATGGCCGTGTTTGAAACCGGCATCGCGTAGCGCAGCAACGACCGCTTTGGCCATTCCGCCGTTGCCTCGTAGCATGAAGGTGCTTTCAGTTGGTACCTGATATTGGCTCAATAGCTTAGCGATAGCGATATAGTCGGTGTTGTACGCCCGCAGGAAGCCATCGTCATTCACGATAGTATTCACAGATTCAATAGCCGTGGCGGAAACGTCTAATTCATCCAGAAAGGGAATACAGGTTTCTTTGAACGGCATGGATATCGCGCAGCCGCGAATGCCCAAGGCTCTGACGCCGCCGACCGCCGCCTGAATATCGGTGGTAGTAAACGCTTTGTAGATGTAGTTGAGGTCCAGCTCTTGATACAGGAAATTATGGAATCGGGTGCCGAAGTTACCCGGCCGTCCGGCCAGTGACATGCACAAACGGGTGTCTTTGTTAATCTCACGGCTCATGATGAATCCTCTGGGAGAGATAAGGGAATACAGATTGTTAGGGATTTCTTCTGGCGTTAAGTCTATCACGCTGAATGGAGACAGCCATCTTTGCCGCGCCGGTTTTAACGGGTAAAACCGCGATCTTTTGTGCGCGGGACGCCCCTGCATCCCGCGCGAAAAGATTACCCTTTATGTCGATGCATCAGTAAATACACTGCCGGAATGACTAACATCGATAATAACGGTGCGCTGATCATGCCGCCGATCATCGGAGCGGCAATACGCTGCATCACCTCGGACCCGGCGCCGCCTCCCCACATGATTGGCAGTAATCCGGCCATAATGGTGGCGACGGTCATGGCTTTTGGCCTGACTCGCAGGACGGCTCCTTCGTGGATGGCGGCGCACATGTGTTCCGCAGTCAGCGGTTGCCCCGGTAATTGATGTTTTTTCACTGCCTGATTGAGATACAGCACCATAATGACGCCGAATTCAGCGGCTACGCCAGCCAGAGCAATAAAGCCCACCGCAGCGGCAACCGAGAAGTTGTAGCCCAATCCATACAGTAGCCAAATACCGCCGATCAGGGCGAAAGGGAGTGTCGCCATGATCAGTGCGGCATCCCTAACTTTGCCGAAGGTCACAAACAGCAGAACAAAGATGATCATTAGCGTGACTGGCAGAACAATTTGCAGCTTGGCGGTGGCTCGTTCCAGATATTCAAACTGTCCTGACCAACTGAGAGAGATCCCTTCCGGTAATTTAACCTGCTGATCTACCGCTTTTTGCATATCCAACACCGCAGATTTAAGGTCTCGCCCACGTAGATCCACATAGATCCAATCAGAGAGGCGGGCATTCTCACTTTTCAGCATGGGTGGGCCTTCGCTGATACGAATATCCGCCAGTTCCGACAGAGCAATTTGCCCACCCGCAGCGGTCAATACCGGCAGGTCGCGCAGTTTTTGCAGTGAATCGCGCAGCTCACGCGGATAACGCAGATTGATAGGGAATCGTTCCCGCCCTTCAATGGTTTCACCGATATTCTGTCCACCAATCACGCTGGTAACCAGAGATTGTAGTTCTTTCACCGAAACGCCATAGCGCGCCGCTCGCTGGCGATCGATATTGATATCAACGTAGCGGCCTCCGGCTAAACGCTCAGACAGTGCTGAAGTGACACCTGGCACTTGCCGTACAACTTGCTCGATCTGTAAGGCAACCTGTTCGATTTGCTGAATATTTTTACCGTTTACCTTGATCCCAACTGGACTTTTAATGCCGGTGGAAAGCATATCTAGCCGATTACGGATAGGTGGTACCCACAGATTGGCAATCCCTGGTACTTTTACCGTGGTGTCCAATTCTTCGATCAATCTGTCCATCGTCATGCCTGCCCGCCATTGATCTTTGGGCTTAAAACGAATAGTGGTTTCGATCATAGTTAACGGCGCAGGATCGGTCGCGGTTTCAGCCCGCCCGGCCTTGCCAAATACCGTATCGACTTCGGGAATGGTTTTGATTAGACGGTCAGTTTGTTGCAGCAGTCGCGTGGCTTCCTGCACTGAAATACCCGGTAAAGTCGATGGCATATACAACAGATCGCCTTCATCCAGCGCAGGCATAAATTCGCTGCCTAAACGGCTGAGCGGGTACAACGTGGCAGCCAAAGCCAGAGCGGCTAGCGTCAGGGTAGTTTTAGGACGAGCCAGCACCGCGCTAAGCACCGGTTCATATAATGCGATTAGCCAGCGATTTATTGGGTTGGCATTCTCATCAGGAATATTACCGCGAATGAAATAGCCCATCAGAACGGGTACTAAAGTGATGGCTAAACCGGCAGAAACCGCCATGGCGTAGGTTTTGGTAAAGGCTAGCGGCGAGAACATTCGGCCTTCCTGCGCCTGTAATGAAAACACCGGAATAAATGACAGCGTGATAATGAGCAAGCTGCAAAATAGCGCCGGGCCGACCTCAATCGCCGCCCGCTCGGAAATGAGCCAGTAATCCTGTCCGACGGGTTTTTGTCCCGGATGATCTTTTCGCCATTGTTCCAGCACTTTATGCATGTTTTCTATCATTACGATCGCGGCATCCACCATAGCGCCAATGGCGATAGCGATACCTCCCAGTGACATAATGTTGGCGTTAACTCCTTGATAATGCATCACGATAAACGCACCGAGAATTCCCAGTGGCAGACTAATAATGGCCACCAGCGCCGAACGGAAATGGAAGAGAAATAGTGAGCAAATCACGGCAACCACCAGAAACTCTTCCAGCAGTTTGAAAGACAGACTATCGATGGCGTGGGTGATTAACTGAGAGCGATCGTAGACCGGTACGATTTCCACGCCTGCGGGCAGCGTTCGCTGAATTTGTTGTAGTTTGGCTTTGACGCCGTTGATGGTTTCCAGCGCATTTTTGCCGTAGCGCATCACAATAATGCCGCCAGCCACTTCACCTTCACCGTTTAATTCGGCCACGCCACGGCGTATTTCAGGGCCAATTCGCACGCTGGCGACATCCGATAACAGGATCGGAATGCCATCGCGGGCGGTAATCACGATGTGATTAAAATCATCCAGATTTTTCAGGTAGCCGGAGGTGCGCACCATGTATTCCGCTGCGCTCATTTCCAAGACTGAACCGCCGCCTTCCTGATTACTCTCCTGAATGGCACTGGCGATTTGCTGATGAGAAAGATTCAGTGCGCGCATCCGTTCAGGATTGAGCACGACCTGATACTGACGCACCATTCCGCCCACGCTGGCGACTTCGGAGACGTTGGGTACGGTTTTCAGCTCAAATTTTAGCGTCCAATCTTGTAATGTTCGCAGATCCGCCAGACTGTGTTTACCGGTTTTATCTATCAACGCATATTCATAGATCCAGCCAACGCCTGTGGCATCAGGCCCCAGCGTAGCCTTGGCTTCGGCAGGCAGACTGGATTGCACTTGGCTGAGATATTCCAGCACGCGAGCGCGCGCCCAGTAAGGATCGGTGCCTTCGGCAAACAGCACATACACGTAGGAATCACCGAACATTGAAAAACCACGTACGGTTTCTGCGCCCGGCACCGATAGCATGGTGGTGGTCAAGGGGTAAGTCACCTGATCTTCCACCACCTGCGGCGCTTTACCCGGATAACTAACGCGAATAATCACTTGGGTATCAGACAGATCCGGCAGAGCATCCAGCGGCGTCTGCTGTAGCGACCAGATTCCCCAACCGGCCATCATAGCGGCTCCCAATAGCACCAATAAGCGGTTGCGTAATGACCAACGAATCACGGCGGCAATCATAGGTGGCCTCCATGAATTGGCTGGTTATCTGCCGATTTTGATGGGCGAATCTGCTGAATGTGCGCACCGTTATCGTCCAACGTGAATTGAAAATCTACCTGAGCACCGACGCGGATATTCGCAGGCAAACCGCTTTCCGGCAGAGTGAAATCCATCGTCATTGGCCCCCATTTCAGCGCAGGAATCGTTCCGTGGCTCAACGTGATCGTTTGCCCGGCAATAGCATTGACGCGGCCTAAAGCGCTATAGGTATCCGGCGCGACGGCGTTTGTTTGATTGCTACTATCGGTGTATTTAGGCTCCTCCATTTGCGGAAGTGCAGTTTGCAGGCTGGCTTCGGAGTCGATCAGGAACTGACCGGAGGTAACCACGTGCTCGCCGAGACTCAGTCCCTGTTTGATTTCTACCCAACCGTCCTGAGACTGACCGGCGGTGACATTGACGGGTTTAAAGTACCCCTCTCCTTCGCTGACCAGCACCCGGCTGCTGCTACCAGTAAGTAACAGCGCTTCCTGCGGGATTGCTAACACCGGCGGTAGCGCTTCCCGTGAGGATGCTTGTAGATTCAGGTACATGCCCGGCTTTAATTTTTGCTGCGGATTATCCAGTACGACACGAGCTTTCAGCGTGCGGGTCGTTAAATCCATATTAGGCAGCAGTTCACTGACTTTCCCATGGAAAATCTCTCCCGGCCAACTGGCAGAGGTCGCCTGAATAGCGCTACCGAGCTGCAATTGGCTGGCTTGAGTCTGTGGGTAATCAATGACTACCCAAACCGGATCCAGACTGGCCAGTTCAAACAGCGATTGTGTGGCGCTAACCTGCGTCCCAGCGCGAATATCCAGCTTGTTAACGTAGCCTGCGGCGGGAGCGCGTAAGGTATAGCGGGTTTGTGGCTGACCGCTTTTTTCTACCTGACGAATAATTTCATCTGGCATAAATTGCAGCTGTAAACGCTGGCGAGCGGCGGAGGTTAGCGGGTTATCTCCTAACTTGCGGATCGCCAGATATTCCTGCTGAGCGGCGTTCCATTCCGGTATCCACAGAGACGCTAATGGCTGATTTTTGCTGACCTGCTGCTGGTTGGCTCGTACCCAAAGCTGTTCGATGATGCCGTTGGCGCGAGCCGGTATAACTGAAACGCTGCGCTCATCGGTAGCTACGGTGCCATAAGCGGTTAAGCGCAAATTCAGGCTGCGCATCTGGGATTTTTCCGTGCGTACGCCCAGATTTTGCTGCTGTCTGGCGCTGATAATCACGCCGCCGTCATCGGCCTGTTGATCGGCGTAGCGGGGCACCAGCTCCATATCCATAAACGGGGATTTTCCAGGCTGATTAAAACGTTGTCCTGGAGTCATCGGATCGTACCAATATAAGACTTTGCGGCCAGGTTCTACGGCATCAGGCGTGGTTTTTTCGCCCTGTTGCGCCGGTTTTGCCAACCAGTAACCGGTCAATCCGCCCAGCATAGCGACGGCGACCAGACTCACAGTAAAGTGTTTTTTCATAGTGCTGTCTCCTGCGGGATCAAATAGCGAATAGCAACCCACAGAGAGGCCAGTTCACGAGCGGCATCGCGAGTATTGAGCCCACTTTCCAATAGCGCCAGACGGGCATCCATCACTGAGGAAAGATCGCTTTTATTGGCCTGATACTGAGCGATGATCAGATCTAGCCGCTGTTTTTGCAGCGGCAGCACTTCCTGAGTCTGACGCTGCCAGCGTTGCTGGGTAGCCTGATATTGTGCCAATAGCGTGTCGAGCTGCGCCCGATGATCTCGCGTCAGTAAAGTGAGCTGATCATTGGCTTCCAAGGCGCGAGAAACGTCGGCGGCGTAGTCTTTATCCTGTCTTTGGGAGCGAAACAGCGGTAAATCCACGGTAACCATCACGCCGGCCATATCGTCATAGTCCTCGGAACGTTTGGCGTAATAAACCTCGACGCCAATATCAGGAATGGCTGCAATGGCAGACTGAGCCGAGCGAGCTTTTGCCACTTCTGCTTCGCGTCTGGCCTGTAATACTTCGGGATGCTGGAAAACTGCCGTCTGCAAAACTGCAACATCGGCCGGCAGGCGGGTGAAAGTGGGCAGTGAACCGCTGGTTTTGGTCACTTCCAAACCGGTAAGCTGGGTCAAGCGCGCTTGCGCCAGACGCACGTCTCGCTCGGCGTTGGTTAGGCGATCCTGCATGGCAATCCGCTTCAGTCGGGAATCCACTACGCTACTGGCAGGGCTGGCTCCGCCGATAACGCCAGCCCGCTTTACGCCAATCTGTTTTTCACTTTCCAGCACCAGTTTTTGAGCATCTTTTACGGCCTGTTCGGCGAGCGCCAAATCTAGCCACGATTGGGCCGCATCTTTCTGCAAGCGAGCGCGAATAGTTTCGCTGGCCGCCGCGGTTTTGCGTGCCTCCGCACTGAGGGTATCGGCTTTACGCTGGCGTTTATCGCTGCTTACATAGTCTTGCATGATGCCGATACGCTGCATGGTCATGCCTTCCCGAGTAAAACGGTGACCGTTATTGCCGCCGACCGGCAGATTTTCTATTCCGAATTTGAGTTTGGGATCGGGCAGTTGAGTGGCGGAACTGGCCATATTTTCCAACGCATTCACCTGATGCTGATTGGCGGACAGTTCGGCGGAATAATGTTCAGCCGAACTGATAGCCTGATTCAGCGTGATATCGACAGCCTGGGCCGCCAACGGCTGGCACAGCGTCAGCAAGGTGAGCGAGCAGGCAAGGGCTGGCCGCACCGGAGAACGATGAGAGAGGAATCTGGACATGTTAACCCCGCTTAAGATTGGTGCGGAGCGATGGAAACCAGTTCGTAACCCTGCGCGGTCTGACGGAATCTGAAATCGACTTCTGTTCCGACCGTTAAAGGTTGCAGATTACCTGCTGTGGGTAAGCTAAAACTCATGGTCATCGGCGGCCAGTTCAGGGCTGGAATGGCCTGATGACTGATGGATACCCCTTCGGTGCCCCAGGCCTTAATTTTACCTTGGGACTGATAAAGGGTTTCTACAGATGCACTCGATGCATCCGGTTGATGCATATGCTGATGGGCTTGTGGATTGGCAGAGAAAACGGCGGTAGGTAACACTAAGAAAAGGGTAGCAATAAGGATTTTCATGATTAACTCCAGACAATAAATAAACGCAAGGTGCCGCTGAATGACGGCATACAGGGGATATCAAGGTCTGGGGTTATTCTCTGAAACGACAGAAAACGATCTCCGTCGGAGGTCCGGCAATAGGGGGTGAATACCAATCGCTTTTTTGTATCACTGCATGGGTTTGAACCGCTGCAAGCCGCAGTTCGGTCTGTGGGAGTAGAGCGGCCAGCGCAATAACGCTGCCGTCAGGCTGCATCGAATCCGGCACGCAGTGTTTGTCACACAGCGCATTTTGCGCCTGACCGTGGGACATATCCATCGTGTGCTGAGTATGTTCCTGATGCTGAATAACCGCCGGTTGGCCGGACAGCATCAAATCGCAATGATGACCAGCTACCGCCAGTTGAGCATTAAGTATCAGCCAGAAAAATACCAACAGCAGCCCGCACATACGCTGGGTACTGGTGCGAATGCGGTGCATTAACTGGGGTATTCCTACGGACGCTGACATAGTTTTGCCTCAATGGGTTATGGGGTGAGTATAAAGATAAAACCATAGGTTTAGAAAGGTTAAACGACATGAGTGGAAAGGTTGTTATTAGGTTAACTCTTTATATTTTATAGCGTTATATTGTTTTGGCGATGAGAGGAGGAGGAGCGTGTAGGGAAATATTTACCTTTCTTTAAGGTCCGTATGAAATATAAGAGGGGGGCAGTAGGAAATTAGCGCCTGCCAGCAGACAGGCGCGGTGTATACGCAGCTATTACCAAGAATAACTGACGGTTGCGGTAGCAGTACGACCCGGAGCATAGAAGCAGGCGGAATCGGTTGAACAGGTTGCCACGTACTTCTTATCGGTGATGTTATTCAGGTTAACCTGTAGTGAGGTACCTTTCAGCGTCGGAACTGCGTTACCTAATTCGTAACGCATCATCCAGTCGTACACGGTAGACGCAGGTACTTTGAATGTGTTCTTTCTATCACCCCAACTGGTGCCCATATAACGCACGCCAGCACCGGTGGATAAACCGCTTAGTGCGCCTTCGTTAAAGGTATACATTCCCCACAGTGCCGCAGCGTGGTGTGGAATAGTGGGTGGCATTTTACCTTGCTCGCCAACGCGGGTCGTTTCGCGCACTTTAGCCGTGGTGTAGGTATAAGATGCGATGACATCAATATTTTCGCTCAGAGCGCTTTTTAATTCGGTTTCCAAGCCTTGAGATTGGGTTTCACCGATAGGAATGTCGTAGTTCAGTACCTGATCGCGCTGGCTGATGTTTTTCTGACGTAAATCATACAGAGCCGCAGTCAGCAAGGTTTGCGAACCCGGCGGTTGATATTTGATACCGGCTTCCACCTGACGTGCGGTAATAGGTTTCAGCGCTTCGTGGCCCGGTGCGCCTTTACCCGTATTAGGCTCGAAGGAAGTGCTGTAGCTGACGTAAGGAGAAATACCGGAATCAAAGGCGTACAGCACCGCTGCGCGACCGGTGAAGGCGTTATCATCCTGCTGCGTCTGTTTGCTGGTGACACGGCTTAATGCTTTCATTTGCGACCAGTCATAGCGACCGGACAGCAACAGATTCCAGTTGCCATATTCGATTTGGTCTTGCAGATAAACGCCAACCTGATCCAGTTTATTCAGATCGTCATCGCTGAGCCCCAGCGCGCTTTCCTGAATATTCAGACCATAAACCGGTGATACCCAGTCCAAATCGTATTTGCTACCGCGATCCATCAGGAACTGGCTATCAATTCGGGTACGTTTGTAATCCAGCCCGGTTAATACCGTGTGGTTGAATTCACCGGTCCAGAAATCTGCCTGCAATTGGTTATCAAGCGAGAATTCGCCATATTGCTGTCTTTCGATTTGTGCGCGGCGATTCATGGTGCGGTTGTCAGGCTGCATATCCAAAAATACCAGATAATTATAATGCTGCTTTATTTGTGTATAACGCAGATTCTGACGGAATTTAAAGGTGTCATTAATATAATGCTCGAAAGCATAACCGACGGAAGTTTGTTCACGCCATGATTGATCAAATGCTGGATCGCTAACGTTAAAATCACGCGGAATATAACCATACTGAGTCGCGGTCAGTAATCCTCTGGCCGGAAGGAAGTTACGTGAACCGGCTTCAGGCTCTCTTTGATAGCTGGTTAATAAGGTGAAGCTGGTATCTTCATTTGGTAAGAAAGTAATTGCCGGAGCAATGGCAAAACGTTCCTGTTTAAATGATTGCACCGCATCATCTTGAGTGCGGCCAATGCCATTCAGGCGATAAAGGACTTTCCCCTCGTCATCAAGGGTGCCACCAAAATCAAATGCCGCTTCGGCGAGTTTATTATTACCGGCGCGAGCCTGTACTTTATGGATACTTTCAGCGGTAGGGCGCTTGCTGACCATATTAATCAGGCCGCCGGGGTTAACCTGACCATATAAAACCGACGCTGGGCCACGGACGACTTCAACGCGTTCCAGCATCCAGGGATCGATTTGGCCGGCGCGACGTACGCCGCCGATAGAGCTATAGCTCAAACCATCGAGGAAACGAGGAACGGAGCCGAAACCGCGAATAGTCACTTCGTCATTCAGGTTGGAAGCGCCGCGATATTCAGAGATAACGCCAGCGGTATAACGCAATGCCTGAGCGACTGAGGTCGCGTCTTGCGCCGCCATTTGCTCACTGGTAATCACGGAGATGGCCTGAGGTGTTTTAATCAGCGGGGTATCAGTTTTCGTCCCCGTGGAGCTATTGGTCGCTACAAAACCTGAATTTTCCTCCCCATTGCCCGCCTGCGCAACCACCACTAATTTATCTTCTTTCGCCGCATTGGCCGTTTTATTCGTTTCGGCCTGAGCGCCGATAGACGGGATAAGAATAAGTGCAGAGGTAAATAGTAAAGTTTTAGAGGTAGAGCTGACGTGAAGCGGTAGTTTCCTTGGCATCAATTTGCCAGAAAGATCGAACATGATTTATCCCTTACCTAGAACACAATAAATAAAAATAAAAGCGTGTTTGCGCAATCGGGGCTTAAGGTCACCCGGTATTACGTATTGTCAGGCTCGGCTGGGTATGTTCGCGCATTCCTGCCAAACCTTAACGCAGTGTCTCTAAGGCCATCCAATCCAGCCAAAATCAATACATCGACGGTATGACCGCTTTATTTTTGTGGTAAACGCCGCCAGTTTGCCTATGGGGCGAGCAAACTTAAATTGATGCATTAGAGCGAATGCTAACTATGTTATTGCAAACACAAATAGTTCTCAATATTATTTGTATTTACTTGTGTCCCTAAATATATATGAATCAATCTTTAGCCTGCCTAATGGTTTTCAGGACTGATACAGAAAGTTGAAACAGCGAGGGAAGGTTGTGAATGCAGTGAACAGTTATCCGGATAGCCAGAGCTTATTAAGCGATCCTCAAGTTGGCAGTGAGGCCTGGTGGCAACAGGTCGCGCAATGGGGCACTCCCTTGGTAGAACCTAGAGATACAGATCGGGTAAAACTGACGTTTTTATGGCGAGACCCACAGGGAAATGCTCAGCAGTCTTCTCTCAGCCGAGTTTATATTGATGTTAACGGTGTCACTGACCACCACAGTTTTACGCCTGAATGCCTAAAGCGCCTCGGTAATTCCGATGTGTGGTATTGGCAGGCTGAGGTTGAGCCTGATTTTCGCGGTAGCTATAGCGTGATTCCGGTAAGCGCCAGCCAGTGTTTGCAACTGCCGGAAGGGAGTCATGAGCAGCGGCGCATGGCGCAGCGTAACTGGTGGATTTCTTTACTGGATCTGGCAGAAAGCGACCCGCTTAATCGGATTCGACCACATTACAGCAACCGTGGCACACCTCTCTCGGCAGTACATCTTCCCGCTTCACTTCCACAACCTGCCTGGAAAGACGTCGATGCTGGCAATCCGCCGCCAGTCGATTCGGCGCGTCTGCATAAGATCGTCTGGAACAGCAAGTTGCTCGGTAATAGTCGCAATATTTGGATCTATTCCACAGGGGAAACCGATCAACCACAGGATCGTCCGTTGGCTATTTTGCTGGATGGGCAATATTGGGCGCAGGGGCAACCGATATTTGGCGTATTGGATCGACAAACCGAGAGTGGTCAGCTTCCTCCCGCCGTTTATGTGCTGATTGATGTTATCGATCAGCAGCATCGCGGGGAAGAATTGCCTTGTCATCGGGAGTTCTGGCTGGCGATTCTAGCCGAACTTTTGCCGCAGGTGGCGCAGTATCAGCCTTTTAGTGACTTGGCCTCACGTACTCTGGTTGCAGGGCAAAGTTATGGCGGCTTAGCCGCGCTGTACGCCGGGCTACATTGGCCGCAGCGCTTTGGCTGCGTACTCAGTCAGTCAGGTTCATTTTGGTGGCCGCGTATTGATGATGCCGTGCTGATGCCCGACGGCAACGCTGAAGTTGCCGGTTGGCTGATTCAGCAAGTTCAACAAGGTGTGGGGGCCGATCATCAACTGGATATATTTATGGAGGCAGGGCGCAGGGAAGACGTGATTTATCAGGTTAATCAGGAAATGCAGCGTGCATTAGAGCAATCCCCTCATCGCGTTAACAGCCGTTTTTATTCTGGCGGGCATGATGCCGTGTGTTGGCGGGGTGGATTAATCGATGGTCTGCATTATTTACTCAATCTTAAAAATGACAGTAATTAATATGATGAATGAAGCCCAAGTGAACCCTTTTGATGATGAAAGCATTCCCTTTTTTGTGCTGATCAATGCTCAGCGCCAGTACAGCCTGTGGCCTGAAATCACTGCGATTCCCGCCGGTTGGGAACCGGTATTTGGTCCGGCGGTAAGGGAAGCCTGCGTACGCTATCTGGAAATGAACTGGACGGATATGCGCCCTCAGAGCCTGATTAACGCTCAGCCGGAATAAAAACCTATCTCTTGTCATGTTGCATCTGCCAGCGCCTAAACCCTTAAAAATGCTTTTTCAGGCGGGGTTTTTCGCGCTGTAGATGCGTAACTGCTGACAGGCTGCGCCGAATGAGATAGCCCAGCATGACCGATGGAAAGACGCCGGAATAACCGGATTCTTGATACTTGCCAAATAAGGAATTTTTGCCGTGTCAGAGGCTTCAACCCTAACTTTTTCTGCCGCAAACGAACGCGAATTACCGCTGGTTGCTGCTCAGCCAGGTATCTGGTTTGCCGATCAGATCGCGGTCCAGAATAACGCTTACGCCGTCGCGCATTATATCGAACTCCGTGGTCATCTCGATGTGGCACATTTTCAAGCCGCGCTCCGTCAGGGACTGGCTGAGGCCGATATTGTCCATGCCCGCTTTGGCAGTGGTGATAATGGACCGGTACAGTGGATTCCTCAGGCCATTGATCCCGAACAGATCGCGCCCGCTGAAGTCTTGGATTGGCGAGATCGAAACGATGCTACTCTCGCCGCCCAGGTTTTGATGGAAGCGGATCTTTTGGGGTCAGATCGTCCTGAATCCGCGAATGTTCCGGGTTATCGCCATTTGTTATTCCGAGTGAGTCCGGCGAAAGAGCAGCCTGAAGGCGAAGAACGCTGGTTGTGGTATCAGCGTTATCATCATTTAATGGTGGATGGATTCAGTTTTACCGCTTTAACGCGACGTATCGCTGAGATCTATACCGCGCTAGCGTCAGGATTGCCCGCAGGTGGAAATCCGTTTACCGCTTTTAGCGAAGTGGTTGCCGAATATCTGGCCTATCAAGGATCGGAAGCGGAGGCTAAAGATCGTCAGTTCTGGTTACAGCACGCGGCGGAGCTGCCGGTGCCGGTTTGTCTGTCTTCCTCGGGAAAAAACAACAGCGAACAGAGTCTCTCTCCGTTGCCGCTGCGCTATCACTTCTCCACTGACATCGCCCAATTTTCGACCATTATTGAAGCGGTAAAATCGCAGCGTCTATCTGTGGCGGATATGGCGATCGCCTTGGTGATGAGCTATTTGTATCGCATGAGCGGGCAACAGCATCTTTCCATCGGTTTTCCATTCATGCGCCGAATGGGTTCTGTGGCTATTGGCGCGCTGGGGCCGGTGGTCAACGTACTGCCGCTACAGGCGAAAATGCGCGACGACCTCACCCTGGCCGATGTCGCGCGTAATCTGGCTCTGGAGCTGAAAACTCTGCGACGCCATCAGCGTTACGAAGCCGACCAACTGCGGCGCGATCTCGGAATGGTTGGCGCGGGGCAGGATTTGTATGGCCCAACCATTAACTTCAAACTGTTTGAATATCAGCTGAATTTTGCCGGTATTGATGGGATCACTCATCAAATGGCTTCTGGGCCGGTGGAGGATCTGGAGTTCAACTTGTATCTGGAGGAAGGTCAGCTTAGCGTGGAATTAACCGCCAATCCGGCGCGCTACGACATGGCCAGCCTGCGTTTACACGCTCAGCGTATTCAATATTTGATCCAACAGATCGCTCGCCAGCCAGATGTCGCGATCGGGCAACTGTCATTGCTCGATCCACAGGAACTGGCGGTTATCGATCAATGGGCCAACGGGCCGGCGATTTCTATGCCTGCCGGTGCGGTTTCGGTACTGGATATTTTCCATTCTCGCGTTACCCAGCAGCCGGATGATTGCGCGGTAGCCTGCGGCGAGCATCGTCTTAGTTATCAGCAACTTTCGGTTCGAGTGGCGCAATTGGCGCGGGCGTTGATTGCTCGCGGCGTCGGGGCTGACGATGTGGTAGCGATAGGTTTGCCACGTTCGGTAGATTCTCTGGTGGCTATTTTAGGGGTGCTGGCGAGTGGCGCGGCCTATATGCCGCTTGATCTCGATTATCCGCTGGATCGACTGGAGTTGATGTGCGACGACGCGCGTCCTTGCCTGTTATTAACCCATAACAGGATCCGTGAACAATTGCCGCAACTCGCTGCGACGTTAAGCTTGGATGACGAGGTTTTCCGCAGTGAATGTGCGGCATTACCGACTCAACCTGTCGTTGACGCCGAACGACGGGAAGCGCTCCGCGGTGCACATCTGGCTTATATTATTTACACCTCAGGTTCCACTGGGCGACCAAAAGGGGTGATGAGCACCCATGGCGGCCTGCTAAATCTGCTGGTGGCGCATGCCGATAATTTGTACGGCCCGGCAATGGCGGAATTTGCTCAGCAGCATAGCCGCCGGATGCGCGCCGGGCACACTGCGTCATTCTCCTTCGATTCTTCCTGGGAACCTTTGTTCTGGATGATGATCGGCTGTGAGCTGTATATCTTCGACGAAGAAATGCGCCGCGACGCTTATTCATTGGTACAAATGATGGATGAGGTGCCCATAGATACAATGGATATCACGCCGTCATTCTTCTCTCAAATGATCGACAGCGGTTTGCTGGAAAACGGGCGTCATCGTCCGGCCTTCATTATGATCGGTGGAGAAGCGGCGACGCCGCGCCTGTGGAATCTGCTTAAGCAACACCCTGAATTAAACGTTCATAACTATTATGGGCCATCGGAATACACCATCGATACCTTGGGTACCAGTACGCGAGTTTCCGATCAGCCAGTCATTGGCCGACCAGTCGCTAATACCGAAGTGTATCTGCTGAACAGTAAGCTAGAGAAAGTGCCGGTTGGTGTGATGGGTGAGTTGTATATCGCCGGTGCCGGTTTGGCGCGCGGCTATCTGCGTCGCCCGGATCTAACGGCGGCGCGCTTTGTCGCGAATCCCTTCCGTGAGGGAGAGGTGATGTACCGCAGCGGCGATTTAATGCGCTGGACGCCGGAGGGACAGCTTGATTTCGTTGGTCGTATTGACCATCAGATTAAAGTGCGTGGCTTCCGCGTCGAATTAGGTGAGGTGGAAAATGCGCTGGTGGCATTGCCGCAGGTCAGCACGGCGGTGGTGATGGCTGAAGCTATTGGTGTTACCCACCGTTTGATTGGCTATTGCTCGGTGCCAGATGCGGATCTGAATGCCAATCCGCAGCTTTCCAGCCAGTTACTGGAACAGCTTGCCGCGACCCTGCCAGACTATATGGTGCCAGCGGTGTTGGTGGTGTTAAATGAGTTGCCGCTGACGGTAAACGGTAAAATCGATCGTCAGGCGCTGCCTGCGCCGGAACGCGCGGTGCAGCAAATTAGTCGTGCACCGCAAACCCCGCAAGAAGCTCTGATTTGTCGGGCCACGGCCGATCTGCTGGGGTTGGAACAAGTTGGCGCGGATGATGATTTCTTCGCACTGGGCGGCGATAGTATTTCCGCTATGGCGTTGGGTACGGCGCTGCGTCGGCAAGGTTATCAGTTGCGTCCGCGAGATATTTTCTCTCAACGCACTCCGGCGCGAATGGCGCTGGCATTGCAGCCTGTGGGCGAAACTGCACCGGGTAAACCGACGGCAGAAGTTAAACTGCCAGACACGGTCATGGCCGCAGTCACGGAGAAATATGGTTCTGTCAGCGCGGTGCTGCCAGTATTGCCGTTGCAACAAGGTTTGCTGTTCCACGCCCAGTTAGGCCGTGAGGCAAATAACTACAATGCTATGAGCCGTTTTGAGCTGGAAGGGCCGCTGGATGTTGACCGTCTGCGCGGCGCGTTGGAGCTGCTACTGGTTCGCTACCCACAATTGGCGGCGATCTTTGACACTGAATTGTACAGTGAGCCGCTGCAAATTCTGCCGAGGATCGATACTACTCACATGAATGTGCCGTGGCGAGTACTGGATCTGTCAGAAATGACGGCGGATCGGCAGGTCGTGGAGTTCTATAATCTGGAGCGCAGCTTGTTAGCGAAAGATTTGATCGCCGCCAGCCCGCGTCCATTATTGGAAGCGGTACTGGTGCGTTATGCCACCGATCGTCACGTACTGATCCTCGTTGCTCATCACCTGATCGGTGACGGCTGGTCATCTTCGATCATGCTACACGATCTACTGCATACTTACGGTAATCTTCCGTTGGCGCCACTGAAGGTTAGCTATGGATCGCTAATCAATCAAATGACGCAGCGAGATCTACAGCAGGATCGTCAGATCTGGCAACAGGCGATGCTGGGCGCAACGCCATCGATTCTTTACCCTGAAGCTAACTCAGCAGGTCCTGTACGGGAGCTGGCGGTGGAGTTAGGCCGCGAGCTGACAGCGGGGTTGGTCACTTTGCTGCGTCGGGAAGGTTTGACGCTGAACACCCTGTTACAAGGGGTTTGGGGGACTTTACTGGGCGCACTGAGTGGTCGCAACGATGTGGTATTCGGTTCGCCGGTGTCCGGTCGCTATGCGGAAGTGGAAGGTATTGAGCAACACATAGGTTTGTTCAGCAATACCATTCCGGTCAGAGTTAAATTACAGCCGAATCTGCCATTACTCGCGCAGCTTAACGCATTGCAACAGCAGCAAATTCAGCTGTTGGAGCATGATGGACTAGGGTTGGGGGAAATTCAGCGTCTGGCCGGAGCGAACACGCTGTTTGATACGCTGTTAGTAGTAGAGAACTATCCGGAAAACAGCAAGTTACATCAACAAGAATTCCACGGTCTGCGATGTGCAGGTCTAAATAACCGTGGTTATACCCATTATCCGTTGGCGTTACTGGCGCTACCGGGGGAAAAACTGCAGTTGCAGTTGGAATATCGCGATGTGGTGCAAGATCCACAGCGGGTGGCACAACGTTTGGTTAGGTTGCTGGAATATCTGGTTTATCAGCCGGAATTACCGTTGTCAGCACTGGATCTGCAAACACCGGATGAGAAAGCCCTGCTAGCCGAAATCAATAATACCGGCATAACGCTACCGGCGGTGACGCTGTGTGACCTGATGGCGCAGCAGGCGCAGGAAACGCCGCTGGATCTGGCGCTATTGGACATCCATCAGCAGCTGAATTATCAACAGGTTCGTGAAAGAGTGACGGCGTTGGCCGCTCATCTACAGCGGCAGGGCGTGCGCGCCGGCGATCGAGTAGCAGTAGCCTTACCACGCTCGGTGGATCTCAGTTTATCGCTGATGGCGATACTGGAAGCCGGTGCGGCTTATTTGCCGTTGGATACCGGTTACCCTGACGATCGTTTGGCGTACATGATCCAGGATGCCCAGCCTCGCCTGATCATCACTTTTAGCGATCTGGCTGAGCGTTTCGCCGGTCAGGGGGCGTTGTTATTATTGGATCGATTAACTCAACCTTGGCCTGCGGCGCAGGATTTTGTCGCGCCGTCTATTACCACCGATCATCCGGCCTATCTGATTTATACCTCGGGATCGACCGGTCGGCCAAAAGGCGTCGTGGTTTCTCACGGTGCCATCGTTAACCGACTGTTGTGGATGCAAAATGAGTATCCATTAGGCAGTGATGACGTGGTATTGCAGAAAACCCCTTGTAGCTTCGACGTATCGGTGTGGGAATTCTTCTGGCCGATGATTACGGGAGCCAGATTGGTTATGGCTCCGCCAGAGGCTCATCGCGATCCGGACGCGCTGCGGGCGATCGTAGAAGATTACGGCGTGACTACCGCTCACTTTGTGCCTTCCATGCTGGCTGCTTTTGTCAGCGCTCTGAGCGGGCAGGGACGAACCTGTACCAGCCTGCGTCGGGTATTCTGCAGTGGTGAAGCGCTTTCCCGTGAGCTGTCAGAGCTGTATCAACAATGTTTCTCTGCGCCGTTACATAATCTGTACGGGCCAACGGAAGCGGCGGTGGACGTTACTTATCAACCGGCCTACGGCGCGGATCTGGCGCGTATCACAGGCAACAGTGTGCCGATCGGTAAACCGGTATGGAATACTCAGCTGCGGATTCTCGATCATCTATTGCGACCGGTTCCTGTGGGCGTGGCGGGCGACCTTTATCTGTGCGGGGTGCAGTTGGCGCAGGGATACTATGCGCGTCCAGACCTGACCGCCAGCCGCTTCGTTGCCGATCCTTTTGATTGTGGTCAGCGAATGTATCGCACAGGCGATATTGCCCGCTGGTTGGCTAACGGCGAGGTGGAATATCTGGGGCGTAGCGACGATCAGTTGAAAATTCGCGGTCAACGTATCGAACTGGGTGAGATCGAATCTGCGCTGTTGGAATTACCGCAGGTACAGCAAGCGGTGGTGGTAGCCCGGACGCTGGTGGGGGCTGAAGGCGCTCTGGCCGGCGCCGACAGCCGACAGTTGGTGGGCTATATCGTTCCGGCTGTCGGACAGATGGAAGTAGATACCGAAGCCCTGCGTAAAGCGTTAAGTGAGCGTTTACCTGCGCATATGGTGCCGGTGGTTATCGTGAGTCTGGAGACCTTCCCACTCAGCGCCAACGGAAAGCTGGATCGCAAAGCCTTGCCAGCGCCGGCTAACCAGTTAGATGATGGTGGGCGTGCTCCGGCTGAAGGATTGGAAACCCGAATTGCGGAAATGTTTGCCAATCTGCTTGGGGTAGATTCCGTGGGCGCGGATACCGATTTCTTTGCCGCCGGTGGCCATTCTCTGTTAGCCATGCGGTTGGCGGCAGATTTGCGTCGTGAATTGAAACAACCGGTAGCTGTGGGTCAGGTAATGGTTGCTTCTACGGTTGCTAGCCTGGCGGCGGCGCTGAGTCAGCCACAGTCACAAAACCAGAATGAAATCGGTTTTGGCGAAGTGATGATATTGCGACAAGGCTCTGGTGCATCATTGTTCTGTGTGCATCCGGCTTCAGGTTTTGCCTGGCAGTTCAGCCAGTTACCGCGTTATCTGTCAGGTAAATGGCCAGTTATGGGGCTGCAATCGCCGCGTCCCGGCGGCGCTATCGCCGAATGTGCCAACATGGATGAAATGTGCGAACAGCATCTGGCAACGCTACGCCGCATCCAGCCTATGGGCCCTTATCATTTAATGGGCTATTCATTGGGTGGCACCATTGCTCAGGGTATGGCGGTAAAATTGCAGGAACAGGGCGAAGAAGTAGCATTCCTCGGTTTACTCGATACTTACCCGCCTGAAACTCAGGACTGGAATGCGCCAATTGAAGCCGAAGCATTGGCTGAAGTAGAGCGTGAGCGTGAACTATTTATGGCGGCTACCGGCGATGAGTTGGAAGAAAAGCGTAAAATGTTCGATCAGATTCAGGCCAACTATGACGATTCGGTTGGCCTGTTATCTGCGGCCACCACGGCGGTTTATCACGGCGAAACCACGCTGTTTGTGGCGACGCAAACTCAGCCTGAAGGTGAAACACCGGCAGAGATCTGGGCTCCGTATGTGAAGAATCTGCGTACTTTTGAGCTTGATTGTTCCCATATCACCATGATGTCGCCGGAAACGCTCAAAGTGCTAGGCCCCTTGCTCAACCAATTGTTAAGTGACATCGGCAGTTTGGGAAACTAAGCGTGGCTAGCCACCGTAACTCATAAACATCAGGCCAGCGAATATGCTGGCCTGAATATTTTAGATAACTAATATCTTAACCAGACGGTTTATCAGTGAGTCACCGCTTTTATCTGGTGGTTCTCAGCCACTGGCTATTCAATCTTCTTGGGCAATTTTGCGAGCAATGCGGCCATAAAATCTGCTGGCATCTGGTGTTTTGGTTCTGATTTCTTCGCCACTTTAGCGAACTGCTTAGCCGCCAGCGCTGCAATATCTTCCTTACTGGCCGGCTTTATCTCTGTTGGGATATATTTGGTTTTCACGGGAGCGGAGAACATCGGAGGCGGCGGAGGCGGTGGAATCACACCGTTTTGGAAGCTAACATTCACTGGCGCAATAGGTGCCGCTATCGGGGCCACAGGGGCAAGCTCCTGACGTTTAATCGGAGGTGGGGCATCGGTCACTTTTACCGACTTAAGTTTGTCGATAAAACTTTCAAATTGTTGCCCTTCAGCTTCCATTTTGAGCTTCATGACATCCAGAATAGAGACTTTTTTGGACACGGGGGCTGTCGGGGCTTCACCGTTAGCCGAGTGGCGCGTATTTAGGCTGGAACGGAAAGAGCCATCAGTTTGATCACTGGTAGCTTTTGGGTGGGTAAAAAAATGAGGTGCAGCGTTATTCCGCACGCCGGTAAAACGCTGAGAGAATTTTCCCATTTTGCTGGGGCGGCTTTCTGTCTCGGGTTTATTATTCAGTTGGTTAAAAAACGTAATTCGGCTACTTAAGGAGTTTGATGTTATATGGGGCATAGGTTCTTCCTCATTGATGATGAACGTGAATGAAGCGGTTTCCATCAATGATATGCGCGACGTATGCTCAAAATTTGTATAAATAGCCTATGGGGATAAATATATTTCCCATAGAAATCAATTTAGCCCCTAATTATGTCGTTTCACCGCAAAATGAACCTATCTACCCTTTATGCTTCATCCGCCTTTTAGGTATGACCAGTGGGGTATGGGAAACCGGATCGTCAATGATCATACAAGGCATCCCGAACACTTTTTCCACCAACTCAGCGGTAATTACCTCGCGCGGTGCGCCTTCGGTCACCACCTGACCATCGCGCATGGCAATAATATGGGTGGCGTAGCGGCAGGCGTGGTTCAAATCGTGCAATACAGCCACCAGCGTGTGCTGGCGTTCGCGGTTTAGATCGCCGAATAACTCCAGTAATTCAATCTGATGAGCAATATCCAGATAAGTTGTTGGCTCATCCAAGAGCAGCAGCGGAGTTTGTTGTGCCAGTACCATAGCGATCCAGACCCGCTGACGCTGTCCGCCGGACAGTGCATCAACGGTGCGATCGGCTAGCTCGCTAACGCCGGTGGCCTGCATAGCTTCGAGTACCGCGAGTTTGTCCGTCTGTGTCCATTGCTGGAGCAGTTTTTGGTGCGGATAACGACCTCGGGCGACCAAATCCATGACTGTGATGCCGTCTGGTGCCAGTGAGGTTTGCGGCAGTAGCCCGAGGTGGCGAGCTACATGTTTAGTGTCATAGCGGGCGATATTTTTCCCGTCGAGAATCACCTCGCCAGCCTGAGGTTTGAGTAAGCGGCTTAGCGCCCGCAATAGGGTCGATTTGCCGCAGGCGTTTGGACCAACAATGACGGTGAATTCGCCGTCAGGGATAGAAACGTTCAGGTTTTCACTGATGATCTTCCCTTCGTAACCTAAGGTTACGGCTTTGGCTTGCAGGCGATTTTCGGCGGTGTTGACAGGGTTAGCATGCAGATTACTCATGATCGGCGGGACTCGCGAATTAGAAGCCAAATAAGGTACAGCCCGCCGATGCTGATGGTAACCACGCCCACCGGTAGCTGATTAGGTGAAAACAGATGCTGGGCGCACAAATCGGCGGCGGCCAACAGCAACGCCCCCATCAACGCTGAAGGAATAAGCGTGACCGAAGGCGTACCGGTCAGGCGGCGGGCAATCTGTGGGGCGGCGAGGGCAATAAATGAAATCGGCCCGGCGGCAGCGGTGACCGCTGCCATCAAAATAACCCCAATTGCCATTAGCCCGAGCCGAGTTTTTTCAACGGGAATACCCAAGGCTCCGGCGGCATCGTCACCCATTTCTAGCAGTGGGATACGGCGGCTAAGCAACGCCACCAGCATCATAGCCAATAAAATGAATAGGCTCGACGGTGCGGCTTTGGCCCAAGTGATGCCGTTCAGCGAACCGGCTCCCCAGGCTGCTGCGCTGAGAGCCGCTTCCAACGAGGCGGTAATCGTTAGCCAAGTATTAAATGCCGTCAGCATCGCACCGACCGCAATCCCGACGATAATTAGCCTGAATCCTTGTATTCCCTGACGGTAAGCCAGTAAATACACAGCCGCGGCGGCAAGCAAACCACCGCCTAAGGCGCTGCTGGCAATTTCAAAATAGCTGCCATTGAACAGAATAATAGCCACCAGCGCGCCAGTATAAGCACCGGAGTTAAAACCAATAATATCCGGGCTACCCAAAGGGTTGCGGATCATCGATTGGAACAACGCACCGCTGACGCCTAGCGCTGCACCGAAAATAAGCGCCATAGCCGCTCGCGGTAGTCGCCACTGAGTGACGATAGTATTGATAAAACCGTTGGCCTGCCCAATAAGAGCGCTAACTACCTGATCGGTAGAGAGTCTAAGTGTGCCGAGAGTTAACGCTAGCGCGCCTAATATCAGGCAAACCAGCAGCAACAGGGCACAGGTCAACAAACTGCGCGGACGCACGCGCAGATTTATCCGACCAGCACTATGACCGATAATCCAAGGTTGAGTGATTGATTTCACAGAGCGGTCATCCTTGCGTTACGGCGTACTAATCCTATTAACAGCGGCGCGCCGATAAAGGCGGTAACAATGGAAACTCGCAGCTCACCGGGAACCAGAAAACGACCGACAATATCGGAGAACAGCAGCAAAATAGGGGTCATCACTAGCGTAAAAGGCAGAATCCAGCATTGATTAGGGCCGACCAGCCAACGGGCGATATGCGGCACCATCAGGCCAACAAAGGCGATAGGACCGACGGCTGCGGTAGCCGCGCCGCACAGCAGAGTTACGGCGACGACTGACCAGAATTGAGTACGGCCAATATGTGCACCTAAAGCTGCCGCCAGATCTTCTCCCATATGCATGGCGTTCAGCGGACGCGCCAGTAATAGGGTGATTAGGATGCCGATTACGATGGGTAACGTGACTGCGGTAACCACTGACATATTGCGAATATCCAACGAGCCTGCTTGCCAGAATCGGACGCTGTCGTAAACCATCGGGTGAGTCAGAGAGATGCCGGAGGAAATTCCGGTGAGAACCGCGCCAATAGCGACGCCAGACAAAGTCAGGCGCAACGGATTCACCCCGCCGGCTCCCAAGGTCCCGACCCAATACACCAACAGTGTGGTAAGCATTGCGCCGACAAATGCAAAAATCATATAGCCGCTGATGGCGTTGGCCCCAAAAACGGTAATGCCGATAATAACGGCAAAACTGGCTCCGGCATTGACGCCGAGAATACCGGGATCGGCCAGCGGGTTGCGAGTGAGTGCCTGTATAATTGCGCCTGCCAACCCCAAAGCCGCTCCGGCCAATACCCCAATCAGCGTGCGAGGCAAACGGGACTCCAAAATCAGGGTACTGTCTTGTCCACTGTGTTCCCCCAGCAGGCTGCGCCATACCACGTCCAGAGGAATGGCTTTGGCACCGAACATCAGGCTACAGGCCATGATAATCAGCAGCAGAGTGAGGCAAAAAAATAAACCGAATACACGACGACTGTCGTTAGAGAAGCGGCCCGATTGGGTCGTCGCAACGGGTATATTGAGTGTCTTATCAAGGGACATAACGATTCTTCTTTAATAAAATGATTATTGTTATCGTTTTGATTATCATTATTATTTATTTGCGCTATGTTAGCACGAGTCATTATTGGATTACATCAGCAAAATTCTGCCAGTATCCGCGTGACAATACACTTTTTTCGGTCAATAGGGCCATGTCCGGCAGCATTTCTGTCGACATTAATGGATTAGATAATCATGGCAAAGTCACCCATTCTCTTGGATTTCAGCCTGTTAAAGAATAATGCAAATTTTCGGGCGGTATTTATTGCTCGCCTGATCTCGGTATTAGGCTTGGGGATGCTTACCGTTGCGGTGCCGGTACAAATCCAGGCGATGACCGGCTCTACCTTGCAGGTAGGGTTAGCCGTCACGTTAGATGGCTTGGGCATGTTTATTGGCCTGCTGCTGGGCGGTGTGTTGGCCGATCGTCTCGATCGACGTCGTTTGATTTTATTCGCTCGTTTTACCTGTGGTTTGGGTTTTGTTGGTCTGAGTATCAACGCTTTTGCCGCCACGCCTTCGCTGTGGGTGCTGTACGTGCTGGCAACTTGGGACGGTTTTTTCGGCGCTTTGGGCATGACGGCGTTAATGGCGGCTACGCCATCGCTGGTTGGACGTGAAAATCTGGCGGCGGCGGGCGGTTTGAGCATGCTGACCGTACGTTTGGGGGCAATTCTTTCACCGGCTATTGGCGGTCTGATTATTGTTTACGGCGGTGTGGGTTGGAACTACGGTATTGCGGCTGCGGGTACGATGCTGACGCTGCTGCCGCTGTTGCGTTTACCGCAAATGAAACCGACGGTGACGCAGCATGAACATCCGTTGCGCGCGTTGGCCAGTGGTATTTCCTTCGTATTGAGTAATAAAGTGGTTGGCTCGGTCGTGTTGTTGGGGACGTTGGTTAGCATGGTCGGAGCGATTCGCGTGCTGTTCCCTGCGCTGGCAGAAAATACTTATCACGTTGGTGCTTCGCAGATTGGCATTATGTATTCGGTTGTGCCGTTAGGGGCAACTATCGGAGCTTTTACTAGCGGTTGGGTAGCAGAGGTTCGCCGCCCCGGTTTGGTGTTGATGTATGCGTCTATTGCTGCCTTTTTGTCTATCGCAACGCTGGGTTTGACCAATAATTTCTATTTGGCATTACCGGGACTGGTGTTGTATGGCTATCTGAGTTCGATCAGCGGATTGCTGCAATATACTTTGGTTCAGAGTCATACACCGGACGCATTGCTGGGGCGAGTTAATAGCCTGTGGAATGTGCAGTTTGTTACCGGCGAGTCTTTGGGCGCACTGGGATTAGGTTTGCTGGCGCGTTTGATGACACCGGCTTTAGCTGCGTTATCCTATGGAGTCGCTGCTGCGGGTTTAGGGGCGGTTATTGCGGTTTGCGTTCGGCCTTTGCGCCAGGCTTCGATGGGGAGCGCCGAGCTAGAGGAAGTGACGCTGAACGTAGAGGAAGCGAAAGAGAATTAATTCTTGTTTGTTTGCCTTCTGAAAGCGGTCGCGGGGCGGGGAATCGGGGTATTCACTTGGTGAATGCCTCACGTTCGCAGCCTCAACCGAGTCAAGGCTCGAAGGTGCGAGTTTTAACACTCCGCACAAAGCCGCCCGTCTGCTTTGCAGGACACCTCGTTCATTACACCAGCTGACGGGATGGCTTTGTTCGCATCCCTGTTCATGGCGCCTCAATCCGCCGTCCATAGCGGCTTGCCCTATGCTCTGTTCTTCACTCGGCAGGCTGATATGTGTTCTTCAAGATCAAAAGCTATATCGAAGGCGAAAGACAAATTGTGATTCGTAACAAATGGTTTTGATTTTAATAAAGCGTAATCAGGAAGCGCACCTTGAGCCACAGGGCCAAGATAGCATGGCATCCTGAGCAAGCTCGTAGGCCTCGCGCTAAGCACGGGAGCAGGGCTGTGGTGACTGCCAACCCTGCTTGAAAGCTTTCACGGTAGGTGAGGAGAAACCGAACTGTTACGCTTTGAGGCCTGTATCCAATTCCAACCTTCAGCAGCTTAAATACGCTCTTAAGATCAAAATCAAACCGAACCTCTCTTAAACAGCCCCTCAATTCGCTGCAACATATTGCTGGCGCTGTAGTAATCCAGGCGGAAAGTATCGTTACCCATCGCATAAACGCGGTTCTGCTGGAGTGGCGGTAAGTGGGAGAGAAACTTATTCGCTTCCAACGCCTCTATCGCGGGCCTATCGCCAGAGAATAGCAGGAAGGTATTGCCGGTTAGCCCTTCCGCCAGCTTTTCGCCGCCTAACTGAATGATATCTTTACGATGTCCCATACTGGTATTACCTAGTACAGATTCAGGGACAGTGGCTAGCGTAAAGCCCAGCTCCAATAATAACTTTCCCTGCGCCGAGTTTGCAGTCCATAGGTTGGCGGTTTGCCCCCCAGCCTGATACACAAAGGCTGAAACCGGTTGTGGCGGTAGCGTAATACTGTTTTTTACCTGATCCAGACGTTTGGCAAAGTCGCTAATTACTCGTTCGGCATCGGCTTTGTGGCCGGTAGCATGACCCAGCGTTAGCGCCAGTTCCTGCCAGCTTTTATCGTCGTAATTAATTACCAGAGTTGGAGCAATGGCTGAAAGCTGCTCGTACAGCTTCAAGGCTGAATCACCGCCGGTAGCTGAAATGATAATCAAATCAGGATTCATACCGGCCACCGCTTCTGCATTCGGCTCAGTTTGGTACATAGGCACCAGATTGCGGGCTTTTGCCTCTTTTGACCATTGAGTAAAGAAGCCCAGATCGTCAGCAACCGTGGTGTTAGGAACGGTTGCGCCCGTACCAATAACCGGCGCATTGATTGCCAACAAAGTACCAGTCATAGTAATGCTTGTAGAAACAATGCGTTGCGGTTCTTTCTCAAGCTGCACATCGCCTCTGGCGGTATGAACCGTGCGTGGCCATTGACCATTGGTTTCGCTGGCTGGCGGCGGCGTAGGGGAAATCTGGGTCGTTTCATCCGCCGGTTTACATCCGCTCAAGCCCAAAAGAGCCAGCAAGCAAAAAAAGACCGGAAAGGCTACGCGGCGGGCTTTCGGCGTAATGCTATGAAAAAAAAGGGACATGGCTTAGTTGAATCTCCTATTTTTCTGGCTTGTCCATATAATCAAAAATGATTAGTGGGACATTTACATACATTGACAATGTAACTGCTTCGTCGTAATTTACCACGCTTAAAAGGGAATGATAGTAATTATTATTACCATTACTATTTACATCGTGGTGGAGGTTTTTGTGGCACACAGTGGCACTGAAGAGCGTTTGGATAACCCACTTTTTTCAGCGACTTCCTCAGCGTTTTTATTCACTTCAGCATATCGGAGTATAAAAACACAGGGGGTGGCGGAACGAATCACTCAACGAGCACAAGGCGGTGCGGAATACCCCGGTACGCTACAAGAATCGATCCAGAAGGCATTTATCAAAGCGCGCGCCGATGGTCTGCAACGTCCTATCGTTGTCGGCGCTATTCCCTTCGATATTAGCCAGCCTACCCAGTTATTCATTCCTCAATCCTATCAATTTCTCGATCGTCAGGAACTGGTTTCTGCTGCACCAGATACATCAGAAGACCAGGTTTCTGTCGCTAAGTGGCGTAGTCTGCCTAATGAGGACGGCTTTAAACAGGCGGTTTCTCAGGCGGTTGAAACCTTTCGTCGAGGGGCAATCCATAAGGCGGTATTGTCGCGAATTTTAGAGATTGAAACTGAGACACCGATCAATCCTAATCGAGTTATCAATCACTTATTACGCCAAAATCCAGGTGCGTTTCATTTCCACATTCCTCTGAGTAAAGGCGGTGTGTTGCTGGGCGCTAGTCCGGAACTGCTGGTACGTAAGGACGGCGATCGGGTTTATACCAACCCCTTAGCCGGTTCGGCAAAACGTCAAGCAACGGCAGAAGGCGATCGTGTGGTTTCTCAAGCCTTAATGAATTCCGGAAAGGATCAGTATGAGCATCGCTTGGTTATCGATGAAATTCGCCGCTTACTGACGCCGTATTGCCGCTCGTTAAATATCCCGACTCAGCCTTCCCTGATTAGCACCGCCGCACTGTGGCACCTTTCTACTGCTATCAGCGGCGAGCTGGAAAGTGCCCAAACCTCGGTGTTGGAACTGGCTTGCCTATTACATCCAACGCCAGCGCTCTGTGGGTTCCCAACGGAATCAGCTCGTCGGTTAATCAACCAGTTAGAGCCTTTCGAACGCGGATTATTCAGCGGTATCGTCGGCTGGTGTGATGAAGACGGCAACGGTGAGTGGGCGGTAGCGATTCGCTGCGCAACGCTGCATGACACTCAGGCGCGCCTGTTTGCTGGGGCCGGAATCGTGATGGCCTCACAGCCAGCGCTAGAGTGGGCCGAAACCGAAGCTAAGTTAGGCACCATGCTGAATGCATTGGGAATTCAATCACAGGGACGCTTGCCATGAGTATCGAGTTTACCCGTTGGCCTGCGGAGTTTGCGCGTCAATATCGCGAAAAAGGCTATTGGATTGATTTACCGCTGACGGATGTGCTGTCCAGACAGTGCCAATGGCGTCCACAGGCAATGGCGGTGATTTGTGGTGAACGCCAGTTCAGCTATGCCGAAATGAATCGTGCTTCGGATCGACTGGCCGCCAGATTAACCGGTCAGGGACTGGGGCATGGTGATACGGCTTTGGTGCAATTACCCAACGTTGCCGAGTTTTATTTGGTGTATTTCGCGCTGTTGAAAATCGGCGTGGCACCGGTAAATGCCTTATTTAGCCACAATCGGTTGGAGCTGAATGCTTACGCTGAACAAATTCAGCCGCGCCTGTTGATTGCCTCCGCCAGCCACGCTTTGTTTGGTGACGCGGCCTTTACGCAGCAATTGCAGCAGTCAGTGCCTTCTCTTGAATTCGTGGTTATTGATGGTGCGAATGATTATGCGCCATTGTTGCCGGCCATGCTGTATGAAGAATTAGACGGCGAGTTGCCTGATTTCTCACCGACTGCAGCGGATGAAGTCGCCTTTTTCCAACTTTCCGGTGGCAGTACCGGGACGCCGAAACTGATTCCGCGAACTCACAATGATTATTACTACAGCGTCAGAGGCAGCGTAGATATTTGTCAAAATGATGAAAATACCCGCTATCTGTGTGCGCTGCCTGCGGCGCATAACTATCCGCTCAGTTCGCCCGGCGCATTGGGTATTTTTTATGGCGGTGGCTGCGTAGTTTTAGCTCCAGAACCAAGCGCTATGAGCTGTTTCCCGCTGATTAAACGTCATCAAATCACCATGACCTCATTGGTTCCGCCGGCTGTATCTCTGTGGCTGCAGGCTGCCGAGCATTTTGGCTCAGAGGATCTCGCCAGCCTGAAACTGTTGCAGGTCGGCGGCTCCAAACTGAGTGAGTCTCTGGCACGGCGGATTCCGCAGGTACTGGGCTGTCAGTTGCAGCAAGTACTGGGAATGGCCGAAGGCTTGGTGAATTACACTCGTCTGGACGATAGCGACGAGCGTATTTTCACCACGCAGGGCTGCCCTATCAGCGCCGATGATGAAGTTAGGGTGCTGGACAGTGCCGGTCAGCCAGTTGCTCTGGGAGAAGCGGGAGAGTTAGTCACTCGCGGGCCATATACTTTCCGTGGCTATTACCGTAGCCCAGAACACAATGCGAAAGCCTTTGATGATGAAGGATTTTATCACTCTGGCGATTTAGTAAAGATGACCGAAGATGGCTACCTATGCGTTGTTGGGCGTGAGAAGGATCAAATCAATCGCGGGGGCGAAAAAATTGCCGCCGAAGAGGTCGAAAATCTGCTGTTAACCCACGAGAGCATCATCCACGCTGCGCTGGTGTCGATGCCTGATGAAATGCTGGGTGAAAAAAGCTGTGCTTTTGTGGTAACTCGCGATGCCAGCCTCAAACCGCTCCACTTACGCAAATATCTGCGTGGCATCGGCGTGGCGGAATTCAAGCTGCCGGACCGATTTGAAATGGTCGATAGCCTACCGGTTACACCGGTCGGGAAGATCGACAAACGACTACTGCGACAAACCATTCAGACCCAAATCAGCATCAGTGAATAAGGATTTTTTCATGGCGATTCCAACTCTTTCTGCTTATCAGCTGCCACAGGCAGAACATGTTCCGGCAAATAAAGTGGGCTGGCAGTTCGATCCGACCAAAGCCGTGCTGCTGATTCACGATATGCAGGACTACTTTGTCAGCTTCTACGGTGATAATAACCCAATGATTAATCGTGTGATCGACAATATTGCCGACATTCGTCGCTACTGTAAACGTCAGGGCGTACCGGTGATTTATACCGCCCAACCTAATAATCAAAGCCCGGAAGATCGGGCGCTGCTGAATGACATGTGGGGCGCGGGTTTAAATGATCATCCGGCCAAGCAGCGGGTAGTGAGTGCGTTAACGCCGGATGAAGACGACGAGATTTTGGTGAAATGGCGCTATAGCGCATTCCATCGCTCGCCGTTAGAGCAAATGATGAAGGAAATGGGGCGTGACCAGTTGGTGATCTGCGGTATCTACGGCCACATTGGCTGCATGATTACTGCAACGGACGCTTTTATGAAAGATATTAAGCCGTTTATGGTGGCGGACGCGGTGGCTGATTTCTCGCTGGAAGAGCATCTGATGGCGCTGAAATACGTGGCGACGCGTAGCGGACGTGTGATTTTCACTGAGGAACTGCTGGGTGAAGCAAACCAAAGTGATAATAGATTCAGCAAAGAAAGCTTAAAAGCACAGCTCCTGGCGCTGATTGACGAAAATGCCGAAGACTTTGATGAAGATGAAAATTTGATCGATTACGGCCTGAATTCCGTTCATATCATGGCGCTGGTGACCGAATGGCGTCAGCAAGGCATTGAGCTAAGTTTTGTCGATCTGGCGAAATCTCCAAGCTTAAACGGCTGGTGGGCACTGTTTGAGAAACATCGGGCGGCTGGGGCGAAATAATGGCTGGCACAATGGCACAAATGGATTTCACCGGTAAACGTGTGTGGGTGACCGGTGCGGGTCAGGGCATCGGTTTTGAAACGGCTAAATTATTCACGGCGCTGGGCGCGGAAGTATTTGGCTTGGATAAAAACTTTCCCAATGAAGAATATCCTTTCACTACGGCAGTGCTGGATATTAGCCAGCCAGTGCAGGTGGCGGACGTTTGTGAGCAACGGCTTGAGGTTGTGTCCGGCATCGATGTGTTGGTGAACGCGGCGGGTATTTTGCGTATGGGAGAAGCTGAAGCCTTGAGTCTGGATGACTGGCAGCAGTGTTTTGACGTCAACGTTTCTGGCGCTTTTTATCTGTTAAAACAGCTTATTCCGGTGTTCAAGCGGCAGCGATCCGGCGCGATAGTCAGCATTGGCTCAAATGCGGCTCATGTGCCGCGTATGCAAATGGCCGCTTACTGTGCCTCTAAAGCGGCGCTAACCAGTTTCAGCCATTGCGTTGGGCTGGAGTTAGCGCCTTATGGCGTGCGCTGCAATCTGGTTTCGCCAGGATCGACTGATACCCCAATGCAACGCGGAATGTGGCAAACGCCAGACGCCGAGCAGCGCACCATCGCCGGCTTTCCTCAGCAGTACAAGCTCGGAATCCCGCTGGGGAAAATCGCTACGCCTGCGGAAATTGCTCAAACGGTGGCGTTTTTGGCTTCAGATTTAGCTAGCCATATTACGTTGCAGGATATGGTCGTGGATGGTGGCGCAACTCTGGCGGCCTGATGGATTATCCGATGGAAGAAACGGTCACTGACCTGATCGAGATCTGGAATCGATTAACACCAGATCGTATTGCGGCAAGGAATGCCCAACAGGGAATCATAAGCTATTTTCAGCTGGAAAGAGATGCGAATCGTATTGCTAACTGGCTGAATAAACAGGGAATAGGTGAGCATTCAAGGATCGGTGTGCTCACCGGTAGCGATCCCTATTTTCTGGTGGCACTGCTGGCGGTGTGGAAAGCCGGAGCCTGCTACGTGCCGCTGGATATGGATTACCCGCTTGGGCGACTTAGCCATATGGTCGCCGACGCTGGGCTAAGCGTGATTCTTGGCGTTGGCAGCGGTGATTCACTGGCGCTGTGGCCCTGTGCCCGCTATTTCGATATAACTTCTTCCGGATTTCTTCGCGGTATTCAACGCTGGTCGGGCAGCCAACCGCCACAGGTGGTTCGTCGTCCCCAGCAGTTGGCTTTAATTATCTATACCTCCGGTTCCACAGGCGTGCCGAAAGGGGTAATGATCGAACATGGCGCTTTGGCTAATTTATTGAAAGATCATGCTAAAGGGTTGGAGGTTACCGCCAACAGCCGGGTGTATAACGCCTTATCTCTGGCGTTTGACGCGGGTAATATGGCCGCTTTGTTACCGTTAATCTGCGGAGGAGAGTTGGCTCTTGGCAGCGGGGAAACCGCGGCTATTGTCAACAGCCGCAGCAGCCACTTATTTTTACCTACCGCATTGTTAGCTCGTCTTGATGTTCAGGCCGAAGGGTTACCGCCGCTGATTGCTATCGGGGGCGAGGATTGCCCACAAAATCTGGCCGAACGCTGGGCAGATCGCGTAGCGCTTTATAATCTGTACGGCCCGGCGGAATGTACGGTAACGGCTCTTTATGGGCGAATTTCCCTTGGCCAGCAAGTTCATGTTGGTCAACCGGTTACTGGAAATCAGGCCTGGATTTTGGACCGAGACGGTGCCGAATGCTTGCCGGGGGAAGCGGGGGAGCTTTATCTCTCTGGCCTCGGGCTGGCGCGGGGATACCTTAACCAACCGCAGCTAACCGCCCAGCGATTTATCGAATGGCAGCCAATACCGGGCCAAAGGTTACGCTTGTACCGTACCGGCGATAAGTTCAGAAAACTGCCTTGCGGGCATTATCAATTTTTAGGGCGTATAGAAGAAGAGGTCCGAATCGGCGGCTATCTGATCGATATTGCCGAAGTGGAATCACAGTTGATCCGCGTGTGCCCGTTATTACAGCAGGTCAAAGTGGTTGTTCAGCGATTGGGTTCTGAGGAAAAACTGTTGGCATTTGCGACTCTATGTCAGTGTTATCCGGTCTGCGCGCCGGAGCCTTGTCGTATTCTCTGTGATTTGGCCCACAGACTGCCGGAATATCTGATTCCCAGTCAGCTACATTTGCTCAGTGAAATGCCGCTCACCCCAAACGGTAAGCTGGATGAAAAGCGTTTGCCGAGACTGGCAGCGAAAACCACTCTGGTGTGAACCTCATTCATTCACTGACAGATAAATAAAATCCTACCTCGCTCAGAGTCAATATTTTCCAGATTGGCTCTATTCATCATGATAAAAATACAGTATCAAGGATGGATATTCGTAGCGAAGCTGATTCACTGAGGGGCTGGCATGTTTTTTGTTTATGGCGAAACCGAGATTCAGCATCTCAAAAAACGCGATAAAAAGATGGCTGCGGCCATTGAACGCTTTGGCATGTTACAACGCCCAACCAATCCCGATTTGTTTGCCGGATTAGTGCAATATATTGTTGAACAACAAATATCGGTAAAAGCGGCGCAAACCGTTAATACGCGCTTGCAGATATTAGCCGGAAATATTACGCCTGAACGCATTCTGTTATTGCCTGATGAAGAAATACAGCGCTGTGGCATGACAATGAAAAAAGCCCAATATATTAAAGGGGCAGCAGAGTCGGTGCTGGTCGGAGAGCTGGATCTGACGAACATTCATAGCCGAAGCGATGAAGAAATCATACGTACTCTTTCCGGATTAAACGGCATTGGCATATGGACCGCAGAGATGCTGCTAATTTCTTCACTGGCGCGTCCAGATGTCGTGAGTTGGGGAGATTTGGCTATTCGCCGCGGAATGATGAATTTATATCGTCATAAAGAACTGACTAAAGCGCGCTTTGAACGTTATAGAAAACGTTACTCACCCTATGGCACCACCGCCTCTTTGTATCTTTGGGCTTTATCCAAGGATGACTGAAAGATAATTCCGCTCGCGGGATTGAAATATTAAAGTCTTTTCACTCCAAACTTGAATGAAAAAGCAAGAAGCGGAGTGTTTGACCGTTTTCTCTGAATTAATCTGGCTAGCACTGGCGGGACCGAAATTTCAAACGGTAACGCCTTAACGATTCCATTCGTCGAGGGTTAACGATTATGAATGCTAGACAAAATTTCAAGAGCGATCGGGCGCGTTGGCTGGCCATTGTCCAGCGAAATAAAGACGCCGATGGCACTTTTATATATGGGGTAAAAACCACCGGCATTTATTGTTTACCGTCTTGCCCATCCCGTCAGCCTCGGCGGGAAAACGTGGTGTTTTTCGCGAATACGTTAGCGGCTGAAGTAGCAGGATTTCGCCCGTGTAAACGTTGCGGTGGTGTTCAGGCAGATCAGCAGCACGAAATAATTGCCAAAGCCTGCCGCTATATTGAAAAGTCCGATCATATTCCAACGTTAAATGAACTGGCTGATTATGTGGGGCAGAGCGCATATCATTTTCACCGACGATTTAAAACGGCAATTGGCCTGACGCCAAAAGGCTACGCTGAAGCTTTACGTAATCAGCGGATGCGTCAGCAATTGGCGCAAACGGATTCTATTACCGACGCTATTTTCGAAGCGGGCTATCAATCGAATGCACGTTTCTACCATAAATCTAATGCCATGCTTGGCATGACGCCTAAGGCATTCCGTCGTGGTGGAACCGGTACTACTATTTATTTTGCCGTTGGCCTGTGTTCACTGGGCGATATTCTCGTGGCGAAAAGTGAACGGGGAATTTGCGCGATTTGGATGGGAGAGAGTGCGCAAAAGTTAGTGCAAGAGCTGCAAGATAAGTTTCCTCACGCGATTTTAATTGGCGGGGATGAAGCTTTTGAAATCCTGATGGCTCAGGTGGTGGGGTTTATTGAAACGCCAGAAATTGGCCTGGATTTACCATTGGATATTCGCGGAACGGCTTTTCAGCAGCGAGTTTGGCAAGTTCTGCGAGAAATCCCGTTAGGTACCACGGCAAGTTATAGCCAAATTGCCGATAAAATTGGTTTACCAAAGGCGGTACGCGCCGTTGCCGGAGCCTGTGCCGCTAATATGCTGGCTGTGGCGATTCCTTGCCATCGGGTCGTTCGTCAGGATGGCGCGTTGTCTGGCTATCGTTGGGGTGTTGAGCGCAAGAGAGCGCTGCTGAAAAAGGAAGCGAAACTATAAATAAAGGGCTTCACGATTCTACTAAAGTGTAATCGCCTTATTTATCGCTAATAAGATAATTATTAGCCACTATTTATCTATAATGGCTTCAGCTGACCAGAATGTATCAAAATAATTTGTTGGTTATTTATTCCGCAAGAAGAGTTATTTGCTCTGTCAAATGAAATTTATTATTTTTTTGAACGCGCCGATGATTCCCTCCTTTTCTTCGTGAGCGTTAAGTCTTCGTCATTTTTTGTCAATTTCAGCTAACTCTGTAAGTTTTAAAGGAAAAAATATCAGTAACATTGAGAAAAATAAGGTTTTTTTTCATAATAACTTCGTCAGTTTTTGTCAGCAAAAATAGCCATTCAGCGCCTATTTCCACCTGATTCTTCATTGCATCACGTAATTACATAGGTTATTACTTATATAGTTACATAAATTTTTTTGATGACTGCTAAAGCAATTAACTCTTTCTGGCTTTACACAGTGGAATGAAAATGAATACAAGGGAGTAAATAATGGGATTACGCAAAAGAAAGGTAAAACCTATGCAAATCAATGATATAACTATCATTGATGACACCAAGCTGAAAAAGGCAATTACCGCGGCTGCGTTAGGCAATGCCATGGAATGGTTTGATTTTGGTGTTTACGGTTTTGTCGCCTTCGCACTGGGGCAGGTATTCTTCCCCGGAGCCGATCCCGGAATTCAAATGATCGCCGCATTAGCGACCTTTTCCGTACCTTTTTTGGTTCGCCCACTTGGCGGCATATTCTTTGGTGCCCTCGGCGATAAATTTGGCCGGCAAAAAGTTTTGTCCGTCACCATTATTATTATGTCGGTCAGTACTTTCTGTATTGGCTTAATTCCGTCCTATGCATCCATCGGAATTTGGGCACCGATACTGCTGTTATTGGCTAAATTGGCCCAAGGCTTTTCTGTCGGTGGTGAATATACCGGTGCGGCTATTTTTGTTGCTGAATATTCTCCGGATAGAAAGCGCGGTTTCCTCGCGAGTTGGTTAGATTTCGGTTCCATTGCCGGTTTTATATTAGGTGCCGGAGTGGTTGTTCTGATTTCCAGCATTGTCGGTGAAGCTAATTTCCTTGAGTGGGGATGGCGTATTCCGTTCTTTATTGCAGCTCCACTAGGTTTGATTGGTATTTATCTGCGCCACGCTCTGGAAGAAACGCCAACCTTCCAACAGCATGTCGAGCAAATGGATAGCGATGCGCGCAATAATATTACTCAACCGCCAAAAGTTTCTTTCCGTGAAATTCTAACGAAACAATGGAAAAATCTGATCATATGCGTTGGTATGGTTATTGCCACTAACGTTACTTACTACATGCTTTTAACCTATATGCCGAGCTATTTGTCTCATAGCCTGCATTATTCGGAAGATCACGGTGTACTCATCATCATCGCTATCATGTTAGGTATGTTGTTTGTTCAGCCAATTATGGGATTGATGAGCGACAGATTTGGCCGCAAACCTTTTATCGTATGCGGAAGTATTGGCCTTTTTGTTTTGGCAATTCCATGCTTCATCCTGATTAACAGCGGCGTGATTGGCCTGATATTCTGTGGATTGTTGATTCTGGCCGTATTGTTGAACTGCTTTATCGGCGTAATGGCTTCAACTTTACCTGCAATGTTCCCTACGCACATTCGTTACAGTGCATTGGCTATCGCTTTTAATATATCGGTAATGATTGCGGGGTTGACTCCAACCATTGCCGCGTGGCTGGTTGAATCCACTCAGAATCTCTTTATGCCAGCGTATTATTTGATGGTGGTAGCGGTTATAGGTTTGGTTACAGGGATATTTATGAAGGAAACGGCGAATAAACCGCTGAAAGGCGCTACGCCAGCAGCCTCAGACCGAGCAGAAGCTAAGGAAATCCTGCAAGAGCACCATGATAATATTGAGCAAAGTATTGAAGATATCGATCAGGAAATTGCTGAGCTGGAGAAAAAAAGAAAGAACCTTATCGCACAGCATCCCGATATAAATTAATCATAAGAAGTCTGTTAAAAAGTCAGCTACTAAATGGGCTGACTTTTTTATTGCCTGATTTTGGCATTTTATTATCAGCATTTGCGTAGTTATATTTAGTCATTCTGATGAGATCGGGTGGTAAATAATTAACTGGGAAGTAGAAACTAGCTTAGGAAGTCAACTTTGGCTGTCGGTATATCTACATGTATTACTGGCTCCCCTATGGCAAGTAATCTTGCTCTTCCAGAGGAGCTTGCTAGCGTAAATGAAGTTTCCCTGATGGTGCCCTGGTGAGGCACAATATGACTTATTCAACGTACAGGACTATTATGTTTATCGTCTGGGTTTAGCTAAGTACGCGCCCTGTTCTTACAAACATAAGTGATTTTTACTGCTACGGCAAAGGGTGAGATACACCCTTGTAATTAAACGGGAAAAGTGTTAACAAATCCTATTCTGGATAAGCATTTACTTAACATGTAATATTATTAGCATTGAGTGGTATGTGGAAGATATGAAATTAAATATAACGGATGTACCTAATCCGCAAGATGAAGAATATGTTATTGATAGCTTATGGGCGCATAATGACAAATATGACAAAGTCGATATTCACCCGTTGTTCCTAACAATTACCGACGAAGACAATAAAATTGTTGCCGGACTGGTAGCCAGAACCTGGTGGGGCGGCCTGGAGGTACAATATCTTTGGGTGAGTGATGATTTCCGTAAGCAAGGTTACGGCAGAGAGTTGATGCTAAAAGCAGAGGCAGAAGCCATTAACCGAGGCTGTCATATGGCCTATGTTGATACCTTCAGTTTTCAGGCTCAGGAATTTTATGAAAAATTAGGCTATCGGGTATATGGAGAATTAGGAGAATACGCCCATAAACACACTCGATACTATTTAGCAAAAAACCTTTAATTCGCCATAAAATATGAGGTTGAAGTGAGTTCATTCAATAAAAGTAATGAATCTTATTTAAAGGGCCTCATTACGATGATGGAACATCTAAGCGAACCATGGGGAATTAAAGACTCTGAGTCACGCCATGTATATATGAACAAGGCTGCATATCTCTATACCAATACACCACTAAATTTTGATATAGAGGGAAAACTGGATGAAGAGTTTCCTGCGGCATGGGCAGAGTGTGCCCCTGAGTTTAAAGAGCATGATAAAAGGACTGAAGGGGTAAAGGATCGGGTTGCGGTGATAGAGACTCATTATTGGTATGGTAAAGATAGTCTCACGCCGTTTATTAGTGAGAAATTGCCAATTTATAATGACGACGGAATAATTGCTGGGGTTATTTGGAATGCCAAACCTCTGAGTAGTTTATCTCCGCTGAAATATATTAATCATCAAAAGCCAAGTGTTTTGACTACGGAAGTTGATACCTTGATGTTTACTAAGGCGGAGCTGGATATTATTTTTCTTATGCTACAACGTTACGCCAATAAGGAAATAGCTAAGATATATAATGTCAGCGCGAAGACAATAGAAAATAGAATATATAGCATTTATCAAAAAGCAGATGTACATACGCTTCGGCAATTCGAGGAGTTTTGTAAGCCTTTGCAGCTTGATAACTACATTCCAGAGCGACTGATAGAGAAAGGCATTCAGTTTATCTGATCTTATTCAAGGAAATGACATTGTGATTAAAATTGAGGACTACCCATTAAGCCGGGTGCCAGAGGATAAAAGAGTATCCTTTTTAAGCGTAGCCGTGGTTCATATGGGTATGTTGACGGCATTGGATCAGTTTATGCTTGGTGCCGTATTGGGTAACTCCATGAGCCTGATTGATGCCTTTATTGCTATTTTTGTCGGTAGCTTGATATTTGGTGTGGTGACTTTCGGCTTAGGCGTATCCGGTATGAGAGAAGGTATCTCAGGCAGCCTGTTAGCTCGATGGTGTGGTTTTGGTCGCATAGGTTCAGTACTGATCGGGTTAGTGATTGCTGTAAGTTTGCTTGGCTGGTTTGGTATACAAAATGCGATTTTCGCCAAATCTCTTAACTTTGCTTTAGGCGATAAATTAGGTTTTGCCTGGTCAGCTGCGCTATCAGGTACATTCCTGACTATTCTGGTAGCTTTTGGTTTTAAAGCGTTAAGAATTACTGCGAGAATAGCGGTTCCTTTGTTTATTCTCTTGGTGTTCTTTATTTCTTATAATGTGCTTTCAGGGCAAAGCCTGAGCGAAATCATTAAACTGGTTCCGGGAGGCGAGCCATTATCTATCAGCACCGGTATTACTATCGTGGTTGGTGGAGCTATTGTCGCCAGCTTAATTACACCAGATTTGACACGTTACAGTAAAAATAAGCAGCATGTTTTCGGTATCACCATTTTTACCATTATAGCTGGTGAGTTCATTGTTAACGGATTAGCTATTCTGATTGCCCGCAGTTTGAGTTCAGCGGACGTGGTCACCATCATGTCGCAGACTGCTGGCGGCATTGGTTTATTAGTGGTTGTTTTCTCCACACTACGAGTTAACGATATCAACCTGTATTCATCCTCATTAGGTGTAGTGAATGCGGTTGAGGGAATTACCGGCAAGAAACTAAAATATACGGCGACAACCGTCGTCATTGGCTTATTAGGTACGTTACTTTCTGTACTGGGTATCTTAGACCGATTCGTGGATTTCCTGACCGTACTTGGCGTAGTATTTCCACCAATTATAGGCGTGATGCTGGTCGATTATTATATTCTGCGCACCCACAGAAAAGTTTTGGATGACAGCAGAAAAGCAGGCAAATTGCCGGATGAAACGCCGGTTATCGGTTGGACGGCTATTTTGGCAAGTATTGCAGGCAGTCTGGTTGGCTTGTTTACCGAGTGGGGCGTACCGACCATTAATTCATTGGTTGCGGCCAGTGTTTTTTATTGGCTATGTAAGATAATCCTCAAACGCTATGCTGCGACGATCATCGTTCAGAATGCATCTCAATAATCCTGATTTCAGCTGAATGTTAATAGAATGCCCCTGTACCCAATGGACAGTACCTCAAAAGTTGGACACCCAACTTAGTAAGGTACCGTTCGCTAACTCGGGGCATTATTTTATAGCCATTATTTCCCTCCAGAACGGAGCCATAGCCTCAGCCAGTTCACTTCAATCTTCATGCGGAGCGAACATCGTGAGTTTGCTTGAATTACTCTTTTAATACGTTGATGAACCGTGTGGAATAGCGTTTGGTTGACCGACAGTTTGTGGGGAAGAGGCTGGTCATTTGTCCTGGTTATTGTTCCTTGGCTGGTAATATTGTTGCCGCTTAGCCTGTAGTTTTGTCGCGATCTGGAGGTGATGGCGCTGGGAGAGAATAGTGCGTCAGCGCTGGGCATTTCAGTACGGCGCGTACAATCTCTGGTATTAATACTGGCAGTAGCGCTGGCGGCTATCAGCGTGGCTGTATGTGGCCCGATTGGATGGTTGCCCCTCATTTGACCCGAAAACTTGTAGGTAGGCGTCATTTGCTGCTGATTTCCGCCGCAATGTTGGTTGGTGCGCTTATCCTCCTATGGGCCGATCTGCTGGCCAGAACGCTACATCCTCCCCTTGAACTGCCAGCCGGCGTATTAACCGCGGTGATTGGCGCTCCTTATTTTTTCTGGTTTTTAATGAGAAACCGCTGATGCAGTTCTTGATTGAGAACCTGCGCGCTGGCTACGGTGAAAACACGATTCTTAGCGACTTATCGCTTACTTTGCCAGGGGCAAAATAAGCGCATTGCTTGGCCCAAATGGCGGTGGGAAATCAACTTTATTGACGTGTTTTTCTCGTTTGCTCACGCCATTATTTGGCAGCATATGGCTTGATAGCTATCCTATTTCCGCATTATCCAGCCGAGAACTGGCTCGTAAACTCGCATTGCTACCGCAACAGCACGTTGCACCAGAAGGTATCCGGGTATGCGAACTGGTCGGCTATGGCCGCAGCCCGTGGTTAAATCTATGGGGCGGTTAAGCGTCGATGACAAACGCAAAGTTGAGCAGGCAATGCGCGACACTCAGCTCATTGATTTGGCAGATAAATTGGTCAGCGAGCTTTCTGGAAGGCAGCGCCAGTGAGCATTTCTGACGATGGTATTGGCGCAGGGGACGCCGCTGTTATTGCTCGATGAGCCAACCACTTATCTCGATATTAATCATCAGGTAGAACTAATGGCGTTGCTCCGCCGGCAAAATCAACAGGGGAAAACCCTAGTCGCAGTATTGCACGACCTGAGTCAGGCTAGCCGCTATTGCGACAATTTGATGATGATGATGAGACAAGGTAACGTTATTGCTCAGGGTGCACCGGAGGAGGAGGTGACGCCGGAGTTATTGGCGGAAACCTTTCAAATTGACGCACAAATTCACCGCGAACCGATTTCTGGCCGACCGATGTGCATTGTGAAATAACCCCAACTTTTGATCTAATAGATTGCTCGTTGAGTGGATAAGATCCAAGGCAGATTGCGCTGCGTCTTTGCATTGAGAGAGCGAAATATTAGCAAGGCTAATAAAAGCAAATGACGGTTAAAAAGTCGCAGAGAAAAAATCGCAATGGGAAACAGTAACGATGAGAAAGAACAGCGGCGAGAAATAATGGCTGTAAAAAAGCGTATACCTACAGCCGTAGATATACGCGTACTTTGCATGACGATTATCGGATACAGACTAAGGCATTACAGCGCCAGTTTGATTTCATTCGCCAAAATGTCACTGATATTTTCATGTGTTTTCGTGGTCGGGTGCATATTATCCCAGAAAACAAAAGCGCCATTGCTATTCTTACATTCGGCTCGTGGTGAAGCACCGGCAATATAATCGAGACTTGAGTCTCTTAAATTTAAGCAGGTGTCTTTCGAGTTAACATAGCCAAATTTTTCAGGGTTTTTGATGATATTTTCAAATGCCGCATTTAGATTTGGCATAATCCATTTAACATCAGGATATGTCGATTTCAGTGAGTTTATTAATGTGTTTAGCTTAGCGTTGAACTCGATAGATTTATTTTTCAACTTATCTTTTTCAGATTGACTCCAGCCTTTAACCGCAGGGACAGTAGAAAAATCGGGTAAACTGAATACCGCAATCTGCTTCGCGCCTAGATTCTTCAGTCGGACTAAATCATTTTTATAGTTATTAATGATGTCATCAGGTGACTTGCTACCTGTAATGAAATCATTGCCACCAAATAAAGCCAGAAAAAGAGTTTTACCGATATTATACCCATCAGATTTTTTTATATAGGACTCAAAGGAGTCCAGCTGTTGCCCAAATCCTGAGAATAGAAGACCGCTGCCGCTCTCCGCGTTACCTGTTGCCCAAGTGTAGCTAGGGACTTTAATGTGTTTCTTGCTCAGATACTCATGCCAAACCAATCCATTTGAGAAGTGCCCTAAATACCAAGTATTACTGTTAGGCACAGTTCCGTAGGATCCATTATAGACATTGATCGTATCTGATAGACTGTCACCAAAGACAACCATTCTGTCTAGTTTAGTTTTACCAATATCAATTGTCGGAATTTTGTCTCCTTCATTCCAGAATGAATAGTAATAAGACAAAGTATAATCTGACGCATAAGGGATAAGGTCGGTAAAGCTAATATCTTTCTTATTTAATGTATTAATACAAACGTCTTTGATTTCCTGATGGGTTGATTTCGTATAAAACATATTGGCTAAAATAGCGCTGGAATACCAATGGCCACTAACGGTTGCATAATCATTGGATGAATTACCTGCACGGCCCCATTCCCAGGATGAGGTGGCGTCAAATTCTTTATCTTTGTTTTTCCGGTAGGCGCACTTTATATATGTGTAAGTTTCACTCTTATTGAGTGATTTCTGCATGTTCTTTTCAGGTGGAATACTGGTTCTTGAGATTGAACTCACATCATTTTTTGCATAGGATGAAATGCAAAAAACAGATAAAAATAAAGCCAGAGGTATTTTATTCATTTTTTATTTCCTTTTTATTATTAGTATTAAATAGAGACAAAGTAATCTCTATATTCATGAATTTATTGTTTTTGGTGATAGGAAACACAAATGTTCGCGGCCTGACCGGCCAGTTCTTTTCGATCGCTGGAAACAAAAATGCCAGAAATATAGTGACCATCAAGGGCGAATTTTCGGTAGTTAGTTGAATAGCGCTGTCCGACAGTAAAGGTTCGTCCATCGCTTAAGGTAAACTTAGCCTCATCGATAGCTCCATTCCCCCAAGTTTCCAGAGTATTAATCAGACTTCCATTAAGCTCAATTGAGCTGGATTCACCGGTAACCGTACCCTGTTGGTATCTATTACCGTTTGCAAAGATAATTTCGAATCCGCCGACTCGCAAAGCTCCGCCAATTCGCTGGATATAGCCTTTTAGCGATTTAATCTGGTTTATGCGACTATTCACTAGGCTTGGTTTGAATGGTTCCGGCATATTAATTTCATCTTTTAACGCTAAAATTCGAGCCTGACTGGTTGGCCAGCCAAAGAAGGTGGAGTAACACAGCGTTTTTAAATACAGACCTTCCGTGTTACTGCCATTTTTTTGAACGTTTTGAATGATCTCTGTATATTCCAGACCATGTACTCTGCAATAACCGTGGGCGTACATGACATTATTTGCCACTGTATTGGGGGAAGAGTCGTTGTATTGAATATCTAGCTCTGCATCGTAAATACCCTGGATATAATCTTCAACATGCTTTACCAGCTGATCAATGTTTCGCTGAAGTTGCCCAACCTCATTGTTGTTTAATCCAATCTCATCTTTACGCTCGATACCCATAGTCCAGTACATGATTTGCATCAGAGCAGTCGTCGAATACATGGAAAGAATATGGTAATTGGTTTTGTGATCAAAGGTAGTGAACTTGCGCTGTACGCTGTCTAAATGCACAGAGACACTCATATATAAGCTTTTCGCTTCTGGCGTCCCGGGATGATCCTGTAGCGCGGAGATGACGGATGCAATCTTGCCTTTAAGCTCTGCGATATCGCCCAATAAGATACCCTGAATCGCTTTAAGGACATTTTCCTCAATAAGCTGTTGCACCCGGCTCAGAATTTCCTGCCAAATATCGCGCTCTTGATCTTTCCAGAAGAAATCGATAATTGAGGACAGATAATCTCCAACGTAAGGAATGAAAGAGATACCTTTAATTATCGCTTGCTTGAGGATAGCTGAAGAATCCCAGTCAAACTCGTAGGCCGAGGTAGCATAAACATGGTAAGGAATCAGACTAGCGGTATTGTTATACTCTGTAAGGTTATTCATTTAACTTACCTTTTATTTAATGACTTATGAAAATCAGATTGAGTATTCAAATCTTATTTTTTAGCCATAAAGAGTCTCACTCCGGTTTGAACCGAAATTCAGATTTTGTTGTAAAACTCTGGTTCTTCACTTACGTGGAGATGAGATTCTTTAGGCTGTTTTTATTTTCCTGCGATAGAAGATGTACAATCCGTCTATTCAACGCTGGTTTTATTTCTCCTCCGCAGTAACGTACGCTTTTCGGCTGGTTTTATTTACCAATACCACTTTGCTGTAATATAGTGAGTTCGATGGCGACTGTAGTAACTTAGATTCACCGACACTCACCTCAACGGATGTATAAAGGAACCATTGGCTCGTAAAACTATGCGACCAATAATACTCGGCAGTAATAAGGTTTGCTGCGCCATCATTAGTGATAATTATATTCCTGCGGCTTTCTGGAATAATGGGCGTGCTTTGATAGAAGACCTCAGTGCTGGAGTTTGGAGCAACCTCGGCTGCGACCCTTGCTCTGAAGGGGGCGGAGATTAGAGCCGCTGTTTCAGTTTTATAAATTTCAGTTGGGTTTTCTACTTCAACTGTATTTGATTCTGTATTAATCGTGATGGTTACCTTGTTCATATTTTTTATCCTTTTTTATACCAACCGATTTGTTGGTATGAAAAGACTATTCAATAATTCACTGATTAAGAAATCAATACCGGGTTATAATTGATGATATCGTTACTTCTCTTTTTTTATCTTAATTAACCCATTCGTATTTTGTTTGCTAAGTGATGACGGCGATGTTTATTTTCTTTTATATTTTCAATGCGGTGCTTATTTTCTCATATTTATTAACTTATAATTTATTTAATTGGTTAAATAACAGTGTCTTGATTCGATGAGCTAAATTTATGGTGCTGTTTTCAGACTGCGGCAGGGACAATACAAGGAAAGGAGGAGAAGCGGTTAATGACGTTGAATAAAGTCAGTAACAGAGGTGTGTTTCTGAAAGTATACCTCATTCATTAATGAAGACTACTTGGAACTTGGTTAAATGTTGGGGCGATTTTAGTCTGGATAATCTTCCTGCGTTCAATATCATACAGGTGGCTCTCTCTTAGAGATTATGCGGGATAATTTTTATCGGAGAGTGATTCTGACTCTGTGGGAGCGCATGTTAGCCGAATAGCTGTGTTAGGATAATCCGAGCAGCTTAGGGGGTTTTCATCCGAATAGCATGTGATTGTTCCCGTAACAGTGCATTTTTCTTTTCCGCTTGTGTTTTATATTGCGTTTGTCTGGTTATATCCGAGGCTAAATCTTCAGCCTGGCTTTTCAGCTGTAATAACCGGGCATTCAATAAATCATTCTGCGCTTTTAGCTGTTGATTATCCCGTTGAGCCTGGTTACAAGTTCTCTGCTGATAGCGAACCAGAAGTACGCTGATGAGCAAGACGAACAATACTATTACGATGTTGTATATCGTTGGGAGTAAAAATGTCATGAGTAGCTCTTTGTGAAAGTTAAAATACCGAGTAACAACTTAGACGTATTGGGGACTCACTATGGGTTAGTTCTGTCGGTTGGTATGGTTCCGTATAAAATAAGCCATGTTACCTCCCTGACGAATGAGAGAAACGGCGCCATAAGTAGCTCAAAGCCGTGCTGCCCATTGTGCCGAATAAACCAGAAAATATGAATGTCATGTAATGGCTGGCGCCGCTTTCAAAACTTAATAATCCGCCTAATAAACCGGTGAAGCTTGATATCGTTATTTGGCTGATGACACCCATCCAACTCCATTTACTGCGAGTGTTTTGTCTGTCCATTAGGTATCGTACTAAACCTCCCCAGGCAGAAAAAATGCCGATAATTATCCATGTAATAATCTGTGTTTCTGCCGGGGACTTTAGTGACATATGGTTATCTCCATTCATTTGCCAGTGTTAATGGCTAGCTGATAATACCTATTCGCTCTGTATTATCATAAAAAACAGTGTAATTAATCATCTTAACTCGCAACTATGGTAGTTAATTTCATCTCTCGTATGAACTAAGTAATAATTAAGTCCATAGAGGGTGAGGTAATTAATTTGCTGTGTTTACTCGATCCGTTTGGATAAGTTGAGTGCTGTTTTTTTTCATTATCGATTGATACTCAATGATTTAATTTTTTATAAATAATAAATTGTTGCTTCTGCTCTGTTCAAGTTATTTACGATTCTTTAATTTTATCCAGTTTGTGATGCTGAATTATTTCGGATTATATTCTATTTTATTATGCTGTCAGAGTTTCTGGTTTGCTTATATTAAGGCTAATCCTAATTATATTGAGTTGTTTTCCTTAATGTTCAGTAGACATTTGACCAGGAAGCACATGATCCCATTATTACTTGCAATAATTGTTACGATGTTTCGTTGGACTTTGCAATTTCCGCCATTGTTCATTGAGATAGATATCTGAATGACCTCACCTATGGTTGATAGTTTACTCCTTAAACGGTAGGCCAGCTGCGAGACGTTACCTTTACCGATAATACTCTCTCTACCTTTCCAAACGTGAGTGACGATTTCATTTATAGGAATACTATTACTTTTCCTGCGATTGAGCAGGAACTGTAGCATCAAAAATTCCTTTTCTGTCAGTACGATCTTCTTATTATCATAATGCAATGACTTTTGTGCTCCATCGATAAACAAGACCTTCATTATCATCATTCTCCATATGAGTGAGTTATTTATTAGATAAGAATGATAATTCATGAGGTGATTAATTAACATGCTAAATTATACTTGAGCTTTATTTTTTGAACGAAGTAACAAAACGTGTGATTGGTAGTTTTTTCTGTTCTTTTGTTATTGTAGTCTTGGGTATTATAGTTTTCTTTTTTTTAAAATTGATTTTCATCATTAAACCAGTTAGTTAGAAAATTTATCTTTGCATTTTCGTTGTACATCCCTATTTGTTTTCATCAGATTTTTCTCATTTTCCCAATTTTCTTGTGATTGTTATGAGTAAGAATTAGCTTTACTGTTTAATATTGGTTTAATTTACTAACTAATAAATTGGGCAATTAACATTCCTGCTTCATATTAATGCACCGGGTCTATTGAGTAGAGATTAACTGTTAAGCCTCGCTAAACAAGAGGCGTTCAGGTCTCCTGATAGAACGCAGGAAATGTGCAACAGGCTAAGGATGTATCGCTAAAGAATGCTATATCACAGAGATTCACTTGCTAAGGGAAGGGATTCAAGACGGCATATACCTATAATTGATTACGTGAGCACTTATAAGCTAGGAGTCTCGCAGTTATGCCATTGTTGATAAAGGGTAAAGTCAATAATGTAATTGTTTGATATAAATGGATATTAATATCGAATAAAGCGTTTTGGTAAAACAGGCTATCTTAATAGTAATAATTAAGTGCGTTAATATTTTTTGGAAAAGACATGATTTTAATTATATATGCTCATCCTTATCCGCAGCATTCTCATGCGAACAAACGCATGATAGAGCAGGCAGGGACTCTCGAAGGTGTAGAAATTCGCTCTCTTTATCAACTCTATCCCGATTTCAATATTGATGTTGCCGCCGAACAGGCCGCTTTATCTCGTGCCGATCTCATTATCTGGCAGCATCCGATGCAGTGGTACAGCATGCCGCCACTGCTTAAGCTATGGATGGACAAAGTCTTGGCTCATGGCTGGGCTTATGGTCACGGTGGTACGGCGTTACGTGGAAAAAATTTGTTGTGGGCGGTCACTACCGGCGGTGGCGAAAACCATTTTGACATGGGGAGTCATCCCGGCTTTGAGGCGCTTGCTCAGCCGTTTCAGGCTACGGCACTGTATTGCGGTCTGAAATGGTTACCGCCTTTCGCCATGCACAATACTTTTATTTGTGATGATGAAACGCTTCAGGCTCAGGCGCGTCATTACAAACACCGTCTGATGGAATGGAAGGAGACGTTTTATGGATAGCCATATGCTCATACAGGCACTGATTTATCTTGGTGCAGCGGCGTTGATCGTACCGATTGCGGTGCGTTTCGGATTGGGCTCGGTATTAGGCTATCTGATCGCCGGATGTATTATTGGGCCGTGGGGATTACGGCTGGTTACTGATGTTGACAGTATTCTCCATTTTGCCGAAATAGGCGTGGTATTGATGCTGTTTATTATTGGTCTGGAACTCGATCCGCAGCGACTGTGGAATTTGCGCGCATCCGTGTTTGGCGGTGGAGCATTACAGATGGCGGCCTGCGGCGCACTTATCGGGTTATTCTGCATGTTGCTGGGTCTGCGTTGGCAAATTGCGTGTTTAATTGGGTTAACGTTGGCGCTCTCCTCAACGGCAATTGCGATACAGGCAATGAATGAACGAAATTTAATGGCTTCGCAGATGGGGCGCAGCGCTTTCTCCGTATTGTTATTTCAGGATATAGCGGCGATTCCTCTGGTTGCGATGATCCCACTTTTAGCTGCCAGTGAATCATCCACCACTCTGACCGCTTTCGCGTTTTCTGCTCTGAAAGTGGCCGGAACGCTGACGTTAGTCATTCTGTTGGGGCGCTATGTTACGCGTCCGGCCCTGCGTTTTGTTGCTCGCTCTGGTTTACGCGAGGTTTTCAGTGCCGTAGCGCTATTTTTGGTATTTGGCTTTGGTCTCTTACTGGAAGAAGTCGGACTATCTATGGCGATGGGCGCTTTTCTCGCCGGGGTGTTGCTGGCGAGCTCTGAGTATCGACACGCGCTTGAGAGTGATATTGAACCCTTTAAAGGTTTGTTATTGGGGTTATTTTTTATCGGTGTCGGGATGTCGATCGACTTTGGCACGCTGATCGATAATCCGCTGCGAATTATTGTTTTGCTGGCGGGCTTCCTGATCATCAAAACGACGGTTCTGTGGTTCATTGCGCGTCCGCTTAATGTACCTCGTAAGCAGCGCTATTGGTTCGCCGTATTTTTGGGACAGGGGAGTGAATTTGCCTTTGTTGTTTTCGGTGCGGCGCAAATGGCGAATGTGCTAGAGCCAGACTGGGTGAAATCCCTGACTCTGGCCGTGGCGCTTTCAATGGCGATTACGCCGATTTTGCTGGTGCTGTTGGCGCGAATGGAGAAATCTGACCACGGGCCGGAGCGCGAAGCCGATGAAATTGATGAAGAACAGACGCGAGTCATTATTGCCGGATTTGGTCGTTTCGGGCAGATAGCCGGCCGTTTGCTGCTTTCCAGCGGCGTGAAGGTCGTGGTACTCGATCACGATCCTGAGCATATCGAAACCTTGCGGAAATTCGGGATGAAAGTGTTTTATGGGGATGCGACACGTATGGATTTGCTGGAATCAGCGGGGGCGGCCAAAGCGGAAGTGTTGATCAATGCCATAGACGATCCGGCAACCAGTATGCAGCTCACGGAAATGGCGAAAGAGCATTTTCCAAACTTGCCAATCATCGCCAGAGCGCGGGACGTAGAGCATTACATTCAGCTTAAACACGCGGGCGTTGCTCAACCGGAGCGTGAAACCTTTGAAGGTGCATTGAAAATCGGGCGCCTGGCGTTGGAGAAACTCGGCCTAGGCCGTTATGAAGCGCGAGAGCGCGCGGATCTGTTCCGCAGATTTAATCTCCAGATGGTACAGGAAATGGCGGAAGGGGAGAGCGATACCCAGTCCCGCGCTGCGGTATATAAGCGAACCAGCGAAATGCTGACGGAAAGCCTTGCCGAAGAACGCGCTCATCTTTCCCTCATCCAGCGCCATGGCTGGAAAGGAACCGATGAAGGAAAGCACACGGGTGAAGTAGAGGATAAATCGAAACCCCAATCTTCCTGATGACCTAACTAGAATGCTGTGCTCCACCTATATTCTTTTCCCAATAAATAAGGAATAGAGGCATAGGAAATAGGGGGGAAACAGGTGCGCAGCATTCTTTAACAGAACCAATAAATCAAATATCAGTATGTGTGCTATGCGTTATTTTTTCTTCAATACATTGTATTCTCAACGCCTTTTCTCTACGTCAAGATCTTGATGACCCGTATTACTACGTCCAGGTCGTGGAGCACGGTGGATTTTCTCAGGCTGTTCGCGCTCTGGATATGCCCAAATCCAAACTTAGCAGGCGCATTGGTATGCTAGAGGAACGTTTGGGCGTGTGGTTTATCCTACGTTCAACCCGTATTTTTGCTGTTACCGAATTGGGGCAGGCTTACTACACCAAGTGTAGCGCTATGCTAGTGGAGACTGAAGCCGCGCAGATCATTGGATTACCTCAGGATGACTTATAGATTAACGCTGAGAATCCAGTTTCTCGTTATTTTTCATCACTTCCTGAGCTTTGCTATAGCTTTCAATCAGCAATTGATAGGCTGGGAATATTTGAGTATAAACCTCCGCCCATACTTCGGCGTCCGCGCGATTCCAGGTTCTCTGAAGCTCTGCGTCAACGGCGGCGGTATCCATTGGTACTACGCCTGCCGGAACGATTCGGGCAAGCGTAATTTCCTGCGCCATCTTGCTGTAAGTGTCTGATGCACTGATGACTGCGAACACTCTATACCCTTTGGCAACGGCGCTAATGGACGGGAAAGCCATACAAACACGGGTACTAGTGCCTGCGATAATCAGGGGAGGCGTCCGGTTGCTTTTACCGCTTTAACAAAATCCTCGTTGTTCCAGGCATTGATTTCACCTTAACGTGCCACGTATTGGGCGTGCGGCGCATGTGCATGAGTTTCTGGAATCAACGGGCCATTCGGACCTTGTGGAACGGAAGCCGTGGTAATCACCGGCATGTTGCACAGCGTCGCCAGCGACCCGAGCGCATAGTTCCGGCATTGGCATATCGGCTACGGTCTGGAAGAGGCCGCTTTGGTGATCGATCCACAGCATCACGAAATCGTTGACATGTTGACCGTTGAAATTAGCTGGGATAGATATCGTATTCTCCTTTGTTGGGTTTAGGTGCGACCGAATCAGTTAGGTTTCAGTAAAACTGTTTCACTTAATTACTATATATTCACCACAAAAAACGGTGTAGACGCAAAAATAGCTCTTTACGTTCTATAAATAGAACAATTGGGTCGCTCTGATATACAAAGGTCTTACGGAATGAGTCTGTGTGGTATTGCGGTGCGGGGAGAGAGGCAAATGGCGGAGGGAAAGAACCCAACCGCGCTTTTGCAACAGAAAAACACTTTATTTTAGATTGGCGCTAAAACCCTTACTGTTTCCTAAATCATCAATCAAGGCAAAAGTCAGGCGAGTACTGCCAGCCGCCGGAGCGCGGTTGAGAGGAAAATTGAGCGTTGAAAATGGGGAAACCATATCCGGCAGGCTTTCCGCTGAGCCTAATGTCAGGGACGCTAACGACGCATAATAAGGCGTCGGATTATCAACTTTGACCACTGCGGTATCGCCGTCGCGCTCTAAAGTGAAGGTTAATGCTTTACTCAGCGTGTCTCCCGGCGCAGGTATATTCTTAGGGCGATAAAATACTTTGTATTGCATACGTAAGGCCAATGTCACGAAAGACTCGTTATCGACTTTAGTGACAGTTTTGGGCGGAATTTCATAAACATTGAGCCAAAATGCGGACTCTCTATCTGTTGGCAACTTACTGACGCCAGATAAAATGAGTCGCAGGCTGCGCTGCGCCTGAGGTTGTAGACGAAACAGCGGCGGAAGCACTAATACGGGAGAAATAGCTTTCTCCGGCGTTGCCATTAAATCGCCATTATCCACCCAGACCTGCACCGCCACCGGATAGCTATTGCTGTTAACCAATTGCAGTGACTCTTCAGTATGACCTTCACTAAAGATCACGCGCGTTCTCTCTGCTATCACGCTGGCCACTGCGGGTGTGCTAGGAGCCACGATTAGTAGCAAAAGTAAGCTGGTGATACCGCTAGTTAGGTGTTTGAATGGCATATTATTGAACACGGATAACCACTTGTGCATGTGCATTCACCGCTCCAGGAGTAACAGTTTGCCCGCTGATCTTGCCTAACTCAGCCCGAAAGTTTTCAGTGTAGCTATTTCCGCCGGTGACACTGCCGGTGGTTTGCTGCGCGCCGTCGAAGATGCCATACCAGCCACCGCTATTACCGGTTAATGTCACGTTTTTAGATAGCAGATTAATTGGGTTGTTGTTGCGATAAATACGAATACCGACGCCGCTGGCCGTTCCGGATGCACCATAATTATCTGATACCAAATGGCTGATCCCACCACTGCCATTCATTAATCCCAATGCTTGAGCTTGTGCTGCGTTTGCTGCGGGAACCAAAAAACCCATCGCAACTGCGCCAGAAGTCACTCCAGAGGTGATGCCAGTCTGGCATTGGAAATCCACGTTAAACTCCGCCGAACTGGTGCCGCCGCTATTCAGCTCTGCCACAGAAATTCTGGGTAATATCACCGTTGGAGTAAAATTGGTCACCGCACAAATCGTCGTTCGGCGGAAGGTAACATAATTGTACAGGCCGATTGACGCAGGCCAGGTTCCATACCAGCCGGGCCAGTTTGATACTGAATCGGTGCCTTCAATTGGCCCATTGATACCCGGCCCTTTAAAGGCAATATAGGCGTTGGGCTGAGTGTAGGCATAGGTATAAGAGGCCGAGTTATTGGTGCCACTTCGGGCATAATCAATGCGAAACAGTTCGGTATAGATATTGCTGAAGTTCTTCGCTTTAACCAGAATGCGACCGCTGCTGTCCGTATCAAGGTCGGTCAGGCGACGGCCTTTCCATAATCTAGAATAATACTCTCCAGTTGATAAATTGGTAATTCGGATAACAACGTTACGTACATAGGTGGCAAAGCCAGAGGGAACGTTGCCAGCAATGGTGCCGTCCTCATTTTTACCCGCATAATCGTTATCACCGTTTGTGGCATACATTTCGAAGATCTGATCAACGTCGGCTGCATCACAGCGGAATAGTACTCGTTCGGGATCATAGCCAGTATTCAGGGCAAAAGTGGTAAAGTTTGATGTTGCTGCTGCTAATAATGTGCCATCCGGCTGGAAATTCGCATTGGTACTGAGGTCAATTATACCCGGCAAACCCAGCGAACCGTTATTGTTGTCCAGAGAGCCCGCCCAGGATCCCGCCGTCCCATCACCGGCACCTAGCTGATTTTGCGAGGTAATTTTAGAGCAGGCTGACCAGGCAGAACTACTGCTTAGCCCGATCAGTATTATTACACCAGCCAGAATGCGCGGGCGACGATAACAGGCAGTGGACATTGGCCGTGATACTTCGCAAGGTATTAACTGCTTCGTTGGTCTTAACATTATTTTTCTCATAATTGTTAACGGCGGCAACTGCCTGTTATATGGATAATATCTTGCTCGGTATCCTGATCATCGAAAGTATAAGGTAACTCACATTGCTCACCGCTGTTTTCACCCCAGCGGACATGCAGCAAACCTTTTTTGTCTTTCACACGGACATAGATCTGGTTTCCCTGACCCACCATACCGACAATTTCATCTTGACTGTTATACACGTCGGCACCCAGCGGTAACCCTTCACCCTCGGCGGTTTGAGTCTGAATTAATATCGCATAGCCGGTCAGTGTCTCGAATTTAACTTTCACTGCGGCACCGGCGTAAGGAACCACGCGACCCTGATTTTCTTTCAGTTCGGTATTACGATTAATGCCTTTGGTATCTAAACCTATCGTATTGTAATTATAAGGCGTTAACGCCGGCACCAGAGCAAAGCCATTGTTATCAATCCGGGAACCTTGCGCGTTGCGAACTCTTGCCCCTTGGGCGCCATCCGCTTCAATTAAACCGAATGTTTCACCCAAATAAGGCCCAAATGTTACGCCTTTGCCATGAATAACGGCAGCACCGCGCGCACCGGCACCATATTGGGTGTAATTATTGCCGCGCGAATAGCTGCCGTTGACGGTCGCATTAGGGAATTGTTGTTGCACATTAGCTCCCCAACTATTTGAGTTATTGCCGATTTTGTTATCGTCATAGCCAGCATTAACCGAATAGTTAAAGGAATTCCGCTCACCGACAGTGCCTGATAGCGATGTTTGGTAGCTATTGCCGCTTTTCGGATTGCGGTTGGCAGACATCGATAGATATTGGCTTCTGCTGCCTATATTTAGCGGAATAGACAGCGTTAATGTCGCGATGTTCTCGGTATTGCCATAGCGTGTCGTCGTCGTATTATTACTCTCTTCGGTTTCCCAACCATACAGCGTCGAGGTATAAACGCTACGCTGCCGGCTAATAGCTAGGTTATAGCTGATATCTCTATAGTTATTTGAATAACCCAGCTGTAACTGGGTATCCCTCTGCGTATCATTATAATAATCGCTGGTTGAGGCAGAGGCATAAAGCTGACCAAAACGCCCCATATTCTGATTGACTGTGGTGGTAAACTGACTGCGTTGTTTATAGGTTGATGAATCCCATATTCCACCATTCTTTTGCACGGAACGAACGCCAAACACATCGTTTAAATCGCGATAACCTTTGGTTGAATAGCGGTATCCCGCCAATGAAAAGGTCGTTCCGGTTTCGCTGAATGTCTGGCTATAAGTTGCCTGCATACGCCAGCCATTCTGGGTTTGGTCGTTTTCGACCTTAGCGTGAGAGTAGGTAGTATTGAGGCCGAAAGCGCCGACTGAAGTGCCAATGACTCCTCCGGCCAGCAGCGCGGTATAGTCTTTCGCTAAACGAAGACCGGAGTTACCCGTTAGCTGATTTGTGAGGCCGCGTTCATAAGTAAAATCAGCGAAATAGTTATCAATGTTGGTAAAGTCGCGTGATTCCCCGGCGACTGCACTATAACGGCTTATGCCAGGGCGCATTGAATCAGGTACGGCGCTGAATGGCACAGTAAATGTTGAACGGCTACCGTTAGCTTCTATGATCTCAACGTTGAGATCGCCCTGGCTGGTGGTGCTGTATAAGTCATTAATAACAAACGGGCCGGGGGCGACGTTGGTTTCATAAATTTCACGGCCATTCTGGCGAATAATGACTCGCGCATTGGTACTGGCAACCCCACGGACTTCTGGAGCAAAGCCGCGCATTGATTCCGGCCACATGCGTTGATCGGTGGCTATTTTTGCTCCACGAAATGACATGGTGCCGAATAACGTACTGTCAGTGAAAGTTTCACCCAGCGTTAATTGACTATCCAATTGGGGAATAGGGCGTTGTAAATAAGTACGAATGTTATTCCATTGGCTATCGCTACCGTTGCTGTTATTGGAATAGCGCAGGTTGGATTGCTGGCGTATTTGCCACAATCCTAAATTAAGCCCGCTTTTTAATCCCATAAAAGCATAATCAGAAGTGCTATTTTGCTGTTGGGATTTTGTATCACTGCGATAAAAGTTGGAGCTGTAATTAACGAATGCGAGATTTTCACCTTCTTCCCATTCGCTCCGCTCGATATAACCCCGAGGCCGTTTTTTTAATAGGGCTTGTGGAATTGATAGCTCTAATCGCAGTTTTGCCTGATCAAAGTGAAATGACGCGCCTTTGACTCGCTCGGCCAGCGGAACACATTGTTCTGCCAGCGGAATCGCAGAATCCGCAGGGGGTGATTCTATTTCAGGTGCGTTGGATTGTTGGGAAAGGGGATCGCCTTTAGCGGTGAGTTCAACGCCAGCGGCAGTTAAGAGTTCATCATTCAGGCAAGGGTAGACCTCTGACGAATCAGCATCCTTAATAAATTTAACGGTAGTACGTTTAAATGGCCTGTTATTAATCAGAATATCTACAGCATCGTAATTTCCGGCGGTTATGGCATTCTCTTTATTCAGTTGATTCAACCCTGAAGCGAATTTTGTCCCTAGAAAAAGAGATTCGTCAAACTCTAGGCCTTGCGGCTCTTCCTGAGCTAAAGAAGCATCAGTATATAAGATTAAAGAAATACACAAAGTTAATGCTTTTTGACGGCCGGAGAACTTCTTTTTTAGACTGACACGTACAAACCCCATAAATATTCCTTCGCCGGAAAGGTGCTACTAAATTTTATAACTGCCTGTATCTTGCCCACCGAAATCATTCACGAGTAGAAAATTTACGGTAGCATTTGAGGGGGCCGATGAATTCGGAATAACCCACTCAGCTTGAGACATAGGCGCAATCATTTCTGATTTCATTTTAAGTTTTTTCCCACCTCCAACGACTTCCGCGCTGGCAATAGTGGCATAGAAACCAGTGGGATTCTTTCCTGTGACAACGACATCCTTGCCACGTTGGCGAAGGCTAAAAGTAAGTGCGCTGGGTACCTGATCCACGCGGCCTGCAATATTTTCTGGCCGATAAAATACTTTAATGCGATTACGCATCAGCACTAACATTTTGTTGTTTTTTTCGGCTTTATTGACGGGGGGCACCTGTAAAAAGTTCAGGTAGAACACCGACTCTCTGTCTGTCGGCAGACCACTGCCCGTATATTTCAAGCGTAATGTTTGTCCTGCATTAGCTTCAATGCGAAAGAATGGTGGGGTAACGATAAAAGGAGCCTTACCTGTGTCTGGTGTTGACTGGGCATCGCCGCTGTCTAGCCAAACCTGAATGGCATTAGGGAAACTATCATTATTGGTTAATTGTACGCTGTGCTCTTTTTCCCCTGCCGAATAAATTATCCGGCTACCGTTCATGACTACGCTAGCCTGGGCAAAAGACATGCCTATAAAAAGTAAAAGAGTGATAAACAGATAACGGTAGCTAGGTATATTAATTGCCATGAGGATATCCTCTAAATGCGGTCGAAATAACTATATCCCTGGTCGCCGAGTGTGGTCAGAGATATGCTGCATACATACACCCGAGTAACCTATTCCTAAGTTCCTCGGGAGATTTTACTTACTTGCAGCGTACCTGCCGCACCAATTAATTAAAGTATATCCTATACGGTCATGCTGATATTTTTACAGGTAAGAAACCGCATATTGGACAGAGGCAATGACTGAGCCTGGGGTGGTTTTTCCTGTTGCGTAGTATTGAACGGCAAAATCATGTTCTGCTGATGTATCACCCGCTTTTAACACGATGCCATCTTGTGCTACACCGCTATTTAGATCGATACCGGTTGTTGTAGTTGAGTCTTTCAGTAATTGAAGTTCAACGTTGGTTGCGGTGCCTGTATTCTTTAGGTTACCCGCGGTAGTGACTTGGCTACCGACAAACACAGTTTTGATGTCAATATCAGTAACCTCTGAAGCACAACCGGCAACACCTAGAGTAAAGGTTGTCTTACCTGCTGTTTTACCAGAAGCATCTAAATCTGTACTTGATACCGTTGGCAGCAAAACCATTGGGTTTGCGTCAAGTCCGTTGACTGTCACTGAACAGGTTTGCGCTGTGACTTCCCCTTGGAATGTAATTGTATTATTACTCGCCGCCATTGCTACGGTTGTGGATGCAGAGAATAACGCGATAGCCAAAGTAATCTTATTCATTTAAAACTCCAATACAATAATTAAATATGCGGCTAGCATTCATTCTTATTTAGATAAGAATGAGTGTTTAACTTTATATATGTGAAGTGGGCTAGTGACTATGTTTACGAATGTTATTCGGTTATACTCGTCAGGTTTCCACGTGCCTTTTATTAAAAGTAATTCGGCAGTGATTATTTCCCTGCGTCTATTACTTGATGAGTGAATGATATAGAAAATATATCTAGCTGGACATAGGATAAGCGAACCAATTTATGTGGGAAAATTCCTACAGTGATTTATAGCTGAGGTTTTTATGACAATTCGTTGTATTAGTGGCATTTTTTATTTGTATGATAATGACGTGGATGATTTCCTTGTTGTGTTTATTGTAAAGCGTGAAATTATGTCTTTATACATTAAGCCACTGATTCTATAATGTAATTAGTGCAGGTTTTCATCGGCTTATAATTTTTATTAGGAAGTAAATGATAAGCATCGTGTGTCGGTTATATTAATTCCTCCCCACTGACGTCAAAGATGTTGAAAGATAGTTATTATCAATATCTAAAGGTCGAATAAATTTAACCTGTCAGTATAAGTTTTTCCTATTTGAGTCATTCCACTACTCTCCCTCATATGTTCACTAGCCCGATAGCTTTCTTTTATCGAGTACGACCCATTTAGGAATCAGACAGAATCGGCGATGGTTTATCTGCAATTCCTTTTTATCAGACTATGCCGTGGGAAGTTGTTGAGAGAATAAGCAGCAAAATGATACCCAGAGGTAATAAAGATTTTTGCACGATATCTGAGTTAGCGAGGTATTTCGTTTCATCGGCTTTGAACGTCGCTTGCGACGGCCCCGTAGGGGTGAGAGCTTTCAGCTCGAATAATCGAACGAGTTTGATGAAGAGTCCAGACGC
>NZ_CPYD01000004.1 GCF_001112925.1 Yersinia nurmii | reverse complement strand
ACCTTGATTGGGTACTGCTCGTTATCGGCGGCATCATCGCCTACTGGTGGCTGTTCTGCTGGAAGGAGTGAATGTGTGACTCCTGAGGCCAACAACGCAGTACGCTAAATAGCTAAAAAACTACTCTCCGAACTCCGCAGTAAAGACAACAAATCAACCCTACGTCAGCTACTCGACAAATACGCATCTCAAGTTAAGCCATTCTGCCCGGGCAAGCATGAGCCTTGGATGTGGCTAAATGTGATTGTTCATCGAGTGACTGAGTGGAAATAGCAGAGGTAAGCATGGATAACGTTATTCAAATGAACCCAAGCAAATGGGTTTCAGAAGACCTGCTCATGTCTCTGAATGGCATGACAAAACACATGATCCAACACGCCCGCCGAAAGTCATGGATGGAAGGCCGTGAATACAGACACGTTGCACCTGACCTAAACCCAAAAGAGAACAGCCCAATAATGTACAACAGGCAGGAAATTGATAATTGGGTTGAAAGACAGCGACCGGCGATCCGCAGGAGGATTGGCGAGAGGATTTCTGCTTAAATACCCTCTCCTATCAACAAACGAGGAAAGAAGGATGGGTGATTATCCTACAGGGGTAGAAAACCACTGCGGATTGCTTCGCGTGTGGTTCATCTACCAGGGGCAAAGGGTTAGGGAAAACCTCGGCGTTCCGGACACGGCGAAAAACAGGAGGATGGCTGGCGAGTTGAGGGAATCTGTTCGCTACACCATCAAGATAGGCAACTTCAATTATGCGGCACAATTCCCAAACTCAAAGCAGTTGCACAAGTTTGGGGTAGCTCAACTCAACGTTACGGTTTCCCAACTCGCTGATAAATGGCTCGCATTGAAGGAGATGGAAATAACCAAAAATGGCATTAGCCGATATCGGTCATACATCAAAATCTGTGCAGGGATCATTGGGGAGGAAAGGCTTGTTTCATCTATTACCAATGAAATGGTTCTCAGCCTGCGGAAGGAATTGCTGACTGGGTTTCAGATTGCAGGTATCCACCAGAAAACTCGGCAACTGAAAAAAGGCCGGTCTGTCAGAACGGTAAACGTCTATCTTTCTTGTTTTGCCGCGATGATGGAGTTCGCTGTTGCGAATGGGTACATAGAGCGATCGCCTTTCGTCGGTGTTTCACCGTTGAAAAAGAGCAAATCTGAGCCTGACCCGTTAACGCGAGATGAGTACGCAAGACTTATGGAAGTTGCACCGTCACTTCAAGTGAAAAATATCTGGAAGCTGGCGGTAAGCACAGGGATGCGGCACGGAGAAATTTGCGCGCTGGCATGGGAGGATATTGATCTGAAGGAATGGACAATTACGATCAGCAGGAATATGGCCGTTGTTCACCACTTCACCCCGCCGAAAACTGAAAGCGGAAATCGCACTATTAAGCTGACGAATTCCGCAATCGAAGCACTGAAGGAGCAAATGGCACTTACGAAGATGGGGAAAAAAATAAAGGTAGATGTCCACCTTCGCGAATTTGGCAAAATCCGCAAAGATGATTGTACCTTCGTGTTCTCCCCTCGCCTTTCAGCTCGCAATGGGAAAGGAGGAGACTGGTACTCTCCTGGTGTCTTTAGCGGAACGTGGAACTTTGCATTGAAGAAAGCAGGTATTCGCCATCGGAAGGCATACGAGACCCGGCACACTTTTGCATGTTGGGCGCTTAGTGCAGGAGCCAATCCGAATTTTGTCGCCAACCAGATGGGGCACACATCTTCACAGATGGTGTACAGCGTTTACGGGAAGTGGATGAGTGAAAACAACAGTAATCAGATGGACATTTTAAACGCAAGATTTACGGGTGATGCCCCGTATATGCCCCGCGTCATATCACAGTGATGAGATTCTCTATTAACTTCAATCAGTTATCTCGCCCAGCTCGGCTTATTTAAAATATGGTCCTGCCAGTCGATAACTTCGCTTTCACGTACGGCAATATGGCGTACGGAAATACGCTCACCGTGCATCGCGGCTTTAGAGCCGGTTAATAGCGGATGCCAATCGGGTAATGCTTTACCCTCACCCACCAATCGATAGGCGCAGGTATGGGGAAGCCAATCAAAGGTCACCAGATTTTCACGGGTTAATTTGATGCAGTCTTCTTCATATTCAAAGCGACGCTCATAGTTGCGGCATTGACAGGTTTTAATATTTAGCTGATTACAGGCAACGTTAGTGAAATAAATTTCGTCGGTGTCTTCGTCAATCAGTTTGTTTAAACAACATTGACCGCAGCCGTCGCACAGAGATTCCCATTCTGCGTCTGACATTTCGGCCAGCGTTTTTTGTTGCCAAAAAGGAAGTTGTGACATATCGGTATCCGGTGTAAGTAAGTGGTGGCGGGTCGTTATAGACGCTTTAGAGCGAAGATGCAAGCCTCGCCACCCCGAGCTAACCGGAGCGACGAGTAAATCATTAGATAATACGAGTGTTTAACATTTTATCATTCAGAGCAATTTGTAACATATCCCCTGAATTTAACGGCCCTACGCCCTGTGGCGTTCCCGTCAGCACAATATCTCCGGCTCGCAGGGTAAAGAAACGCGTAATATAACTAATCAGAGGCAGAATTGGCGTGATCATATCCTCGGTATTGCCCCGTTGGCGAACTTCACCGTTGATCATTAGAGACAGTTCGGCATGTTGCGCATCACCAAATTCTGCCACGGGAATAAAACCGGATATGGGGCAAGAACCGTCAAAAGCTTTGGCTTTCTCCCACGGTTGACCGGCTTTTTTAAAACCCATTTGCAAGTCACGCAGCGTTAAATCCAGCGCTACGCCGTAACCGGCTATTGCGCGAGCGACCCGATCTTCATTGGCCTGCTTTAGTGGGGTTCCGATTAATACCGCCAATTCCACTTCGTGATGAACACCGCCCAACCCTTTGGGAATAGCAACCGGTTGGCGAATATCGCACAACGCGGTTTCAGGTTTAATAAACAACACTGGGTCAACGGGTACTTCGCTGCCCATTTCTTTAATATGATCTGCATAATTGCTGCCGACGCACACTACTTTATTTACTGGGAAATCTAGTAAGGCTCCCTGCCAGTCTCTATGTTGATACATGTTGCTTCTCCTGAAATCATCGACAGATAAACTCTAGAGCACATCGACAGTGAATCCCAATCGGGTCATCAATATTTCACTCTGCTACTGTACAATACCGTCAGCCATCATACCGATACTGAGTGCGAAATAGTAAGAGCGATTCCAATGCATGATAGTTCTAAAGTTATCATAAACTAGGAATGTTCGGCCTTGCATATCATCTGGTGTAATAACCCAGGCTCGTAATGCAGGATAACTGAACGCCTTTTTATTCAGTGGTAACACGCCCATTCGCTGCCACTCAGCCAAAGTGTGCACTTGCTCATTTTTCAAACCCACATATTGCGATTTGAAATTCGCCGGCAACAGAACCTCCTGCCCCCAACTTTCTCCAGTTTTCCAGCCTTCTTTAGCCAGATAATTGGCCGTTGAGGCAAAAACATCATCAACGTTGGTCCAGATATCAATCTTTCCGTCGTCGTCACCATCAACCGCATAATTCAGGAAAGAGGATGGCATAAACTGACTCTGCCCCATTGCTCCGGCCCAGGAACCTTTTAGCTTTTGGTTACCAACATGTCCTTGCTGAATAATATTTAAGGCAGCCATGAGTTCCTTGGTAAAAAAGGCTTCGCGCCGCCCTTCAAAGGCGAGTGTAGCTAGCGCCGAAATGACATCCTCTTTACCCTGAATTTTGCCGAAGCCACTCTCCATTCCCCATAGCGCTACAATATAGCGCTCAGGCACGCCGTAGCGTGCGCTAGCTCGGGCTAACTGAGGTTTATAACGGCGATGAAACAGTTTTCCCTGTTTGATTTTCCTCGCGGGCAATGTTCGCTGTAGATAATCATCCAACGTCACTTTCTTTTCTAACTGATTGCGATCGGATTTGATCACTCGGTCAACAAAATGAATGTCAGTAAACGCCTGATCTAACGTCCCCTGAGTGATTCCCTGTGAGCGAGCCAGGATTTTAAGTTGTTCGACATAAGCAGGAAATTCAGCGGGATCGCGACCTTGCTCCGCCAGCGTGGTGACGACTACCGACTGATCTGCAACCTTCGGCGAATCTGACGTCACTGTCGGAGCGGCTATAGCCGAATGGAACCCGCCACTCAAAACGGTCGAAGCGAACAACATTGTCAGTAACGACACCCTCATCATCCATTTCCTTTGGTTATTTACTGGCAATACACTGAGACAGCAAATCAATTTAATCCAATAGGAAAAATAAGAAGATCTGCGGAATACCCGGCGCAGCAAAGGCTGGCATCCGGGCGGCTCATCGGGGGATTAAGCTTTATCCGTCCCTAAATGCATTTTTAGCAGACTTTCTGGCGGTGGCGGAACTTGCAGATAGAAACCCTGCTCAATCAACGCAGTTTTTACTTTCTCAATATCTGCGGTAGCCAATTTTTTTCGCTCTGAAAGAGACAACATCATGGAGAACTGTGGTTGACCAAAGCTGGCCAGTAATTCAGGGGGAACCCGGGAAAAATCGTCTTTTTTTTCAATATAGAGGTAGGTTTGATCCCGTTTAGGGCTTCGATAAATCACACAATGCATGTTTTTAGCTCAACTCAAGTGGTCAATAACGTCCTGTATAAGCAGTGGACTATACCACGCCTGTATCAGAAAAAGTGACTTTAGCCCTTGAGCCAGCGGCCGTCAAATCAGGGTTATCCTTGCCCTCCTACACGGCGGCTAAGCACATTGGGTTGCTGGAAATATGCAGTATTCCCAAATAATTAAATGTCACCGAGCTCTGTCTATTGCTAGATAGACGGATTTCGATAGTTATAAGAAACGATTTTTCTGTTCCAATATGTTGTCGTGGCAATCCCGCATCCACCGTGCAACCGTCTTCAATGAAGGGAGAGTCATCGCAGAGAAAGTTCCGATATCATTTTCTCTGTCATCCCCCCATTCACTCAAGTGTTGTAATCCCCGTTCATAGTTTGCCAAATCAGTCACATTGGCATTCACAGGGATATAAGCGACTCCGCTGAACAGAATTAAGTAAAGATAGATTCCTTTCATTATTCTCTCCTAATCCAACGCGTGGTAGTAACGCCAAGACTACCACTCCCTATCACCGGCTATTACTCACTAATCCTTAAATAATAGGGATCTCGCCGCTATCTTTAGTGGGAGCTTGCTTCATCTAAAGTGGGAAAGGCAAAGAAGTACCATCCCAGCCAGGACTAAACTCACCATCACTCACCGCAGTTTCATTTGCCAAAACCAGAACCATCACCACATCCGAGATCTACAGCGGCGAACTGTGATCTTTATCTCAGATAATCCGTCAAATTAACTCGCTATTTGACTCAAGGCTGACAATAAATGCTCAGATTGATCTGAAATTATATGAATTGAAGATTTTATTATCACTAAAATACAACCGGAGAAACTTCTATTGAAAAAAACATCAATGGGATAAATAGACAAAATTGACTCAGTCACATTACTTTCTGTCTATTTTACATACAAGACAAACACAGATGAATTTGATTTGGCACTGGATCAATTATCACATAAAACGACCAGTAACAGCGATATAAAGCCGAGGTGGGCTAGCGAATACGCCAAAGTTGTGCTGTAATTTCCAATCGAATTTTAATAATTGTTGCTGAAGGGTTTCAATATATTGATACGGATAGATTTATCTTTATATTACCTATAACATGGATAGGTACATCGGAATATCGTACCCCGAATGGTATTCCGGGGATTTAACGTAGCTGAAACTGAGTCAGGATAGATGTCACAATCGCCAATTGAGTTAAAAGGCAGTAGTTTTACCCTATCGGTAGTGCATTTACATCATGCGCAGCCGGAGGTAATTCGTCAGGCTTTACAGGAAAAAGTGGAACAAGCTCCCGCTTTCCTGAAAAACGCCCCTGTTGTTCTTAATGTTGCTACGTTACCTAACGATGCTAACTTCAGAGATGTTCAGCAGGCTGTCACTTCAGCGGGCCTTCGTATTGTTGGCGTCAGCGGCTGTCGGGATGAACGACAAAAACGTGCGATTACCCGTGCGGGTTTGCCGTTACTGAATGAAGGTAAAGGCCAAAAGATGGCTCCCGAGCCAGTAAGCCCACCGGAAAATGCCCCCGTTAAGACGCGTATCATTAATACTCCTGTCCGTTCCGGCCAACAGATTTATGCCCGTAATTGTGATTTGATTGTTATCAGCAGTGTCAGTGCCGGTGCAGAACTTATTGCAGACGGCAATATTCATATCTATGGAATGATGCGAGGGCGTGCTTTAGCTGGCGCTTCTGGCGATGCTCAGTGTCAGATTTTTTGCACACATCTGAGCGCTGAGCTAGTCTCTATTGCAGGGCAATATTGGTTAAGTGACCAGATTCCAAGCGATTATTTTGGCCAGGCCGCACGTCTTCATCTGTTGGATAATGCTTTAACCATACAACCTCTAAATTAAGCCCTTTTAACAAGGAATCCATTTCATGGCACGCATTATTGTTGTTACATCGGGTAAAGGGGGCGTTGGCAAGACCACTTCAAGTGCGGCCATTGCGACCGGCTTGGCCCAAAAAGGTAAGAAAACCGTGGTCATCGATTTCGATATCGGCCTGCGTAACCTTGATTTGATTATGGGATGTGAGCGTCGAGTTGTTTATGATTTTGTTAACGTCATTCAAGGTGATGCCACCCTGAATCAGGCGCTGATAAAAGATAAACGCACGGATAATCTCTATATTCTACCCGCTTCACAAACTCGTGATAAAGATGCTCTGACCGTTGAAGGCGTTGAGAAAATCCTGAACGACCTTGGCGATATGAATTTTGACTTTGTGGTTTGTGACTCGCCTGCCGGTATCGAAAGTGGAGCGCTAATGGCCCTTTACTTTGCCGATGAAGCAGTGATTACCACTAACCCGGAAGTCTCTTCCGTTCGCGACTCCGACCGTATTTTGGGTATTTTGTCCTCAAAATCTCGTCGTGCCGAACGTGGCGAAGAGCCGATTAAAGAACACCTGCTGCTGACCCGTTATAACCCAGGCCGGGTGAGTCGCGGTGACATGCTGAGCATGGAAGACGTCCTGGAAATCCTTAGGATCCCACTGGTTGGCGTTATCCCGGAAGACCAATCCGTATTGCGCGCCTCTAACCAGGGCGAGCCGGTTATTCTGGATAAAGAGTCAGATGCGGGTAAAGCATATGACGATACCGTTGATCGTTTACTAGGAGAAGAACGCCCATTCCGCTTCATTGAAGAAGAGAAGAAGGGCTTCCTGAAACGCCTTTTTGGGGGATAAACCATGGCCTTGTTAGACTTTTTTCTGTCCCGCAAAAAACCGACAGCCAATATAGCCAAGGAACGGCTGCAAATTATCGTCGCTGAGCGTCGTCGTGGGGACAGTGAGCCCCATTATTTGCCCGATCTTAAGCGCGATATATTGGCGGTGATTTGTAAATATATTCAGATCGATCCTGAAATGCTACACGTTCAGTTTGAGCAGAAAGGTGACGATATTTCGGTATTAGAACTTAACGTGACATTACCGGAAACGGAAGAAACACCTAAATGACTTCGGCGCATTAATTACCCCCTGTATTTATTTACAGGGGGTATTTGAGTTCTCCTGGCTGTATATAAACACAGTGACAAGTAGTTACTGTGGAAATGTGTTTCGTCATTTCTGGCAAGAAAAGTCTTAATAGCTTGATGGGTTATTGATACCGATAAATAAATGGAATCCTAACGCATAAAAATATGTAGAGCAGAAGAAAGCTCCCCTGCCCTTAAATAGGATTAATACTGTTTAAGTATTTCTTCCAATTCACTACCTAACAAATCACCGCGCCATCCGGCTAATAACTCAGGACGATTTTCAATTGGCTTAAGTTTCCAATGCCAATTCAATAACTGATTAATTTGCCGACGTGAAGCCAAAAGCTCACTGCTTAATCCGCTGCGCTCACTCACTGCCTGAATCAATGCTTTAATATCTTTAAAGACTTTTTTGTAACCCGGCTGGTCGATAAGGTTGACGACCAAAGGTGGCAACTGATCTTCCGGTATTGCATTACCTTCAGCAACCAGCGCCAGCAAAGTGCGCCCGTGGTAGCGAATTTCCTGACCGCTTAAGCCTAGAGAGTCCAGTTCACCGAGTGATGTAGGCTGATAGCGAGCAACCTGCCACAGATTTTCCTCTCTGACCACAAAGTTGACCGCCAAATCACGCTCGCGCGCCTGACGTAAACGCCATGACGCCAGTTTTTGCAGACATGCCAACTGATGGCCCCGTAACTGCCAGGCGTTAGTGATCTCACGATAAGCCAGCTCAGGGTCTACCGTTTCACTGCGACGGCGACACAGTAGCAAGCATTCGTCCTGCGCGGCATCCATACGCCCTGCCGCCAACGTGGCATCCACCAGCTTTTTTGCCATAGGCAATAAATAGAAAACATCGGCCGCCGCATAATCGCACTGTTTTTCAGTCAAAGGACGAGCCAACCAATCGGTGCGGGACTCACTTTTATCCAATTCGACGCCTTCCAGCTCTGCCACCAGCGTAGCAAAACCACAGGAAAGCGTTTTACCCGTAAAGGCAGCTAATATCTGAGTATCAATCATTGGCGTAGGTAGTTGCTGAAATGCATTGAGAAAGACTTCAAGATCTTCACTGCCCGCGTGCAGAAACTTCACTACAGACTCGTCTTTCAGCAACTCGCGAAAAGGTTGCCATTCGGTGATCGGCAAAGGGTCGATCAGTGAAAGTTGTTCACCGTCAAACAGTTGAATCAGGCCCAACTGAGGATAGTAGGTACGCGTTCTGACAAATTCCGTATCCAAAGCCACCTGGGTATGGTTACGAGCTTGCTCGCAGACTTGCTGCAACGCAGCGTCGGTAGTGATCAACTGATAATTCAAAACATCATTCTCTTGGTCGTTAGCCTATGACAGACACAACAACGCCGGTATTGACCGGCGTTGTTGATGATGAGCCTGTAACGAAGCCTGTTAAGCAGCGTTTTTGCTACTCTCCTTAACAGTTTCATCACGCAGTTCTCTGCGCAATATTTTGCCTACGTTTGATTTCGGCAATTCGTCACGGAACTCGACAATTTTCGGTACTTTATAACCGGTAAGATAGCGGCGGCAATGGGTCAGTAGTTCGTCTCGGGTCAGAGACGGATCTTTTCTTACCACGAAAACTTTCACCGTTTCGCCGGAAACCTCGTTAGGCACACCGATCACCGCAGACTCCAGCACTTTAGGGTGCAACGCTACCACATCTTCGATTTCATTAGGATAAACGTTGAATCCAGAAACCAGAATCATATCTTTTTTACGATCAACAATACGTAAGAAGCCCATATCATCGATAGTGGCAATATCTCCGGTGGCCAACCACCCGTCTTTTAAGACTTCGTCAGTGGCTTCCGGGCGCTGCCAGTAGCCTAACATAACTTGCGGCCCGCGCACCCATAGTTCCCCCGGCTTGCCGGTTTCAACATCCTGCCCGTTATCATCAATCAGGCGAACATCGGTAGAAGGCACCGGCAGACCAATACTGCCACTGTAATGTTTTAAATCATAGGGATTACCTGTGACCAAAGGTGAACACTCCGTCAGCCCGTAGCCTTCCAGCAAGTGCCGGCCCGTCAGTTTTTCCCATTTTTCCGCAACGGCTTTCTGTACCGGCATTCCCCCACCGACGGACAGTCGCAAAGTGGAAAAATCGAGTTTGTTGAATTCTTCGTTATTCAGTAACGCATTAAACAAGGTATTCACCCCGGTCATCGCGGTAAAAGGATAACGGCTGAGCTCTTTCACCGTTCCCGGAATATCTCGAGGGTTGGTGATTAATAGGCTGCGGCCACCCAGCTCGATAAATAGCAGGCAGTTCATCGTCAGAGCAAAAATGTGGTACAGCGGCAACGCCGTTACCACTAAATCTTGCCCTGGCTGTAACAACGGCGCATAGGCCGCTTTAGCCTGTTCAAGGTTAGATTGCATATTCCGATGAGTTAGCATCGCGCCTTTGGCCACGCCGGTAGTGCCACCCGTGTATTGCAAGAAAGCCAGATCGGTATTGAGCACGTCCGGTTTGACATATTGCAGGCGACGACCTTTTTGCAATACCGTTCGGAAAGAAATGGCGTCAGGTAAGTGATATTTCGGCACCAAACGCTTGATATATTTCACCACAAAGTTGACCAATGTGCCTTTCGCTGCGGAAAGCTGATCGCCCATTCGGGTCAAAATAACGTGTTTAATCTGTGTGTTGAAAACAACTTTTTCCAATGTATGAGCAAAATTGGAAACAATCACGATTGCTGCTGCGCCGCTGTCATTCAGTTGATGTTCCAGCTCGCGGGGCGTATACAGCGGATTGACGTTAACCACCACCATCCCAGCCCGTAAAATGCCAAACAAAGCTATGGGATACTGCAACAGGTTCGGCATCATCAGTGCCACGCGGTCGCCCTTTTTCAACCCTAAACCATTTTGCAAATAGGCAGCAAAAGCGCGGCTACGCTCTTCCAGTTTACGGAAAGTCATGACTTCACCCATGTTGATAAATGCTGGCTGATCCGCATAACGTAGCGCCGCATTCTCAAACATTTCCACCAGAGAAGAGTAACGATCCGGATCAATTTCCGCTGGGACATCCGCCGGGTAACGTTTTAGCCATGCTTTTTCCAAGGTAGCACTCCTGAAATCATTGTTGATTATCATATCTTCACCCAAATCCACCCCAGGACTTTAACAATATTTTAACTCAGCGTACCAGTTTGCTTTTAAACAATTTTGAGGTTGAGAAGTACATCACTAATTTTTTTCATGTATCTCAACAAAAAAACAAGGCGGCCATCGCCGCCTCATTAATATAATGTAAATCAATATGTTACATAGATTCATGATTATGATAATTGTAACTCATTGATTATACATCGTTTTAGTCTGTTTATAATCTAAAGCTGAGGCGGGAATGATTATCCGGTGATAATTTCAACAAATCGGTTGAAGAATACCCATAATTTTTACTCATTTAGCGAATGAACCTTATACAACTCTTCATTGGCGGTTAAGCTGTCACCCTAATGTTAACGAGTGAATACCATGACCGAATATCGGATTGAGTTTGCTAAAAAGCAACATCTACCGTTTTTGGCAAGCATTGAGCAACAAGCAGCCAAACTTTTCCCTGCGCACTTGTTGCCTGATGATCTAAAAACAGAAACGCTGCCACTGATTGAATTTGTGGTAGCGCAGAGAGAAAAACGCCTGTGGGTAGCGAAAGATAGCCGCGGAATTCCCGTAGGTTTCGCTTTGGTGTACTGGTTGGAGCAGAAGGCTTTACTGGGGGAAATTGATGTTTTACCTCAGCACGGTGGACAAGGTATTGGCAGCCAATTATTGGCAGCGGTAATTGACCACCTGCGAAATCGCGGCGCTACCGCGTTGTATCTGACGACTTTTAGCCGTTTTGCTCCCAGCGTCGCGCTCTATGCCAAATTTGGTTTTATTCGCCTGAATTCACGTAATACACCGCCGTGGTTGGCGAAAATCCTGACGGATGAAGTAGCAAGTGGCATGACTGAGCGGGTGGCAATGGTGCGCCATCTCCCCTGATTTATTGTCATTTTTTTGAGCCTAATAGCGTTAATTCTCGCGAGATTACGGTCAAATGTATCGGCCAGTAACGGGCTAGATGACCCGAGCAGAAGATGATTTAGCGCCCTGACTGTCGAATTAAAACAATAAAAAAGGGTGTCGATCGCTCAACACCCTTCTCTATATTATTTTATTGGCAACGGCGTACCGTTTCAGCAACGCTATTCGGTTACGATAGTCTGAATTTGCGCTGGCCCGGTATCATACCACCCCCAGCCTGGCCCCCATCCCGGATGACCGCGGAAGCCCCAAGGCCCCATTGGCGCAGGCGGCATCATCACCTGCTGGGTAATATTCCAGCGTTTGTAACCGGTGGCGTTAATTACCACGAAGTTATAGGGCGTCATGCCTATTTTGCTTGCCTCGCTGCCGACAATTGGCCCGACGACTGTTACTAGATGGCCTCGGAAATCTACCGGATCGAGAAAACCATCCACATAGGCGATCACTCGCCCTTGAGAAGGTTCACCGAGAATAGGTCGGGCGCCTGAATCCAGCGGCACGCTGGCAATCTCCAGACGAGTGCGCTGTTTTTCGTTAACCACATTGACTACCGTGCCGCCAAAACGTGCCTCCTGACCAGCAAAAACCTGCGGTGCATTACGTACCGCGTTAAGGTTTTGCTGTGGCGTAGCCGTGGTGCCTTTTATAGCATCAGGAATAGTTACGCAGCCAGTCAATAGTAAGGCACTCAGTCCTACTAGCCCGAAAAGCCATTTACGCCTTAATTCACTGGGTGTCATCGCCGTTATCTCCTTAATGAATCTTTAACTTTAAGACCAGTAATTCAGAGACAAGTTGCCATATTTTATCGTCCGGGTAACTTTTTCCAAGTCACTTCATTACGCAGGTAAACCGGTTCAGCCTGTTCAACCGGTAAAGCCGCACCGTTGTTCCACTGTTGAATAGCCAGAGGCAGCATATCTTCCGCCTGCGGCAACAACATTTGCCCATCAGTCAATGTAGCCGTACTGCCCGCGACCAGATCGGGATAAGTCTGCCAACCGGTGCCGACAAAAGCCCAATCGCCACTCAAATCCTGTGTCATCTCTTGTACTTGCACCGGTGTCAGAACCGCTTCAGTTTCTTCGCCTAACCAGCTACCGTCAGTCTGGCGTTCAAACTGCCCCCAATACACTTCGCCCATACGCGCATCAATTGCCGCTAATACGCGAGTTGCCCCGATTAAACGAAATGCACCTTGCGCCATGGTTTGCAGCGTGGAAACGCCAATCATCGGCAGATTGGCACCCAACGCCAATCCTTGCCCGATACCGATGCCAATACGCACACCGGTAAAACTGCCCGGCCCGCGCCCAAAGGCGAGCGCGTCCAACTGAGTTAACGCTACATTGGATTCGGTTAAAACTTGCTGCACCAGCGGAAGAATTCGCTGAGTGTGTTCTCTGGCACAAAGTTCAAAATGGGCGTGGATCGCGCCGTCGTTCCAGAGTGCAACAGAACAGGCTTCTGTTGCGGTATCGATCGCTAAAATTCGCGTGGACATGCCAACCTCGGCAGGAAAAAGAATCTATATTCAACACAGGGCGCGCATAATACCACACCCCACAAGGCTTTACCCTCACTCCTGCCGTTTCAGGAAAGCGATGGCTTTGGTTAAATCACGTGTACGCGGCGTGGGCGGCAGGCTATTGAGGAATACCGCGCCATAAGGCCGCATCACCAGACGGTTATCACAGATCACCAACACGCCGCGATCGTCAATATCCCTAATCAAACGCCCAACGCCCTGTTTCAGAGTAATCACCGCATCGGGTAACTGCACGTCGTTGAATGGATCACCGCCGCGCAAACGGCAGTCTTCAATCCGCGCTTTCAATAGCGGATCGTCCGGTGAAGTAAAGGGCAATTTGTCGATAATCACGCAGGAGAGCGCATCGCCGCGCACGTCTACCCCTTCCCAGAAACTGCTGGTTGCAACCAGTAACGCATTACCGGCAGCAACAAACTGGGCCAATAACTGGCCTTTACTGGTTTCCCCCTGTACCAGCACTGGCAACGTCATGCTGGCGCGAAACTCTTCCGCTAGACCACGCATCATCTGATGAGAAGTACAGAGGAAAAAACAGCGCCCCTGATTAGCATCAATCAAGGGTTTAAGCATTTGCGCCAATTTACGTGCCCCACCCGGCTCATTGGCATTGGGCAAATTTCGCGGTACGCACAACAATGCCTGATTGGCGTAGTCAAACGGGCTGGGTAGCAGTAGGGTTTTGGCATCGGTTAAACCGAGACGTTGAGTAAAATGCCCGAGCTGATCGTTCACCGATAAGGTGGCCGAAGTGAAAATCCAGGTACCGGCTTTTTCTTCTATTAACTCGCGGAAACGATCGGAAACCGACAGGGGCGTGAGAGCCAGCACGAAATGACGCGCATTACATTCATACCAATAGCTATAACCCGGAGTGGTAACTTCTTTCAGTCGTTTCAAACGGTTGCGATACAACGTGGCTCGCTCGAAGGCCGCATCCAGCATGGCGGAGCGACCTAGCGACAGCTTCATCACGTCATAGCACAGCTCTAAAGCATCGTCTAACAGCAGCAAAGCCCGCTGGATCGCCGGTTGCTGGAGCACGTCTCGCAGATTGCCACGGAATCCAGGATCGCCAAGCACCAATCGGAAATCCTGCGCACTTTGGCTTAGTCGGTCGGCGCTTTTTTGTAGCTGTACCGAATCTCGCACCTCGGTGCGATAGGCAATGGTGATATCTTTAGCCAAGTCCATCAACTGGCGGCTAGTGAGCTGCTGGCCGAAATACTGGCTGGCGATATCAGGAATCTGATGGGCCTCATCGAAAATCATTACGTCAGCGCTGGGGATCAGCTCGGCAAAACCGCTTTCTTTCACCACCATATCCGCCAGGAATAAGTGATGGTTAACCACCACCACATCCGCATCCATCGCGCGGCGGCGCGCTTTCACCACAAAGCAGTCCTGATAAGCCGGGCAATCACTGCCCAGACAGTTATCATTGGTACTCGTGACTAACGGCCAGACGAAACTGTCTTCCGCCACATCGCCGCAGGTGCTGATATCTCCGTCTACCGTTTGCGATGACCAGCCGCGCAAATGGACTAAATCCACCAGCGTTTCTCCCGCCAGCTCACCGCCAGCCAGAGTTTGCTGTTCCAACCGTTCCAGACACAAATAGTTGGAGCGTCCTTTCAGCAACGCCAGTTTGCCTTTATATTTCAACGCTGTGGCGACCGTAGGCAGATCGCGAGAATACAGCTGATCCTGCAAGGCTTTAGAACCAGTAGAAATGATGACTTTGCAGTCTGCACGCAGCGCCGGTGCCAGATAAGCATAGGTTTTGCCAGTACCGGTACCGGCTTCCACCACCAATTGTTGTTTGGCCGTAATGGCTTCGCCGATCGCCTGCGCCATCTGACGCTGTGACTCTCGTGGGTTAAAACCGGTTATCGCCTGCGCTAAAGCGCCGTCTATTGCAAAATCGTCTGTCACACTTTCTCTCTACCGAATCAAATCAGCGCTGATTATGCCAAGCATGAGGCTGAGGCACCACACACATTATCGCGATCACTTATGTTACCCTTATAGAGATAGCAGATAATGATATTCACACAGAGGAGTGAGAATGAGCATTGAACGAATTAACCCAGAAAAACGCTGGTCAGATGCGGTGGTGCATAACGACACTATTTATTACACCGGCGTGCCGGAAAATCTGGACGCTGACATTACCGCGCAAACGGCCAATACGCTGGCCGCTATCGATATGCTGCTGAATCATCTGGGTTCAAGCAAGAGCAAAATCCTCGATGCAACCATTTTTCTGGCCGACGCCGCAGATTTTGCCGGTATGAACGCCGCCTGGGATGCTTGGGTGGTTGACGGCAGCGCACCGGTACGCTGCACCGTGCAGGCTAAGTTGATGAATCCTCAGTATAAAGTTGAAATTAAAATTATCGCCGCGCGTTAAATCGTAAAAAGGGTAGCCCGCATTCACCGGCTACCCTTTTGTTTTTATGTCATTTCTATGTGACTTTTTTGTAGTTTATCTCTGAATCAATGAGTTTCTCGGTGTTACGCCATTTTAATCATCACCATACCAGCCAGCAGCAGAATCAGACCAATCCAGCCTTTATAATTCAATCGCTGGTTAAACAAAATCCAACCGGCCGCGACGGTAGCGGCAATACCAAAACCGCCCCATAACGCGTAAGCCACCGAAAGATCGATACCTTTTACCGCCTGCGCTAAAGCGCTGAACGCCCCGAGCACCGACAGCAGGGAGAGAATCCCTAACCAAACCCGACGGAAGCCGTCTGACATTTTCAACAGAATGTTAGCAAGAATTTCTAAAATCACCGCCAGAATCAAAAAGCCAATGTGGTAAAACTCAAGCTGTTGCATGATCCCCACCTGACTTAACCGTTAATGTCGGCTGGCCAGTGACTTTGGCTTTTAGCGCTCCGGGGAGCTTGATACCACCGCCCTGACCCGATTTTTTTGGCTTACGGGTACCGGATTTAACCAGCATAATTCCCCCGACCAAGGTCACCAAACCGGCGATTTTCAACGGAGACAGCGTTTCACCAAACCACAGCACGCTAAACAGGGTAATAATCAGAATCCCGATCCCTTCCCACAGCGCGTAAGCCACACCCAGTGCCACTTTCTTAATCGCCATCGCCAATAAAATGTACGAACCCGTGATCATCACATACATCACCAAATGGCCGGTTAATTCGCCGCTGACGCTGGCGTATTTCATTGAAAGGGTACCAATAATTTCTGCAACAATAGCTAAGCCTAAAAAAATCCAATAAATCATAAAATCTCTCCTAACACGCGAAAACGCACGCTAAGGTCTATTTGTTACGGTTATCCTCATGCACAAGCTGAAATCACAGATCGCAGACGTGTACAGGCCGTAAGAAATAGATACTCACTTGGCGTATAAAAAATGCTATGCCCGGATTATGCGGAGTTAAATGCCGCGCCGGTTAAGGGAGAGTGACGCTAAAGCTCGCTGCACCAGTGATGCTCACTGGCCAGAATGGCAGACAGGAAGAGTTGGCAGGTAGAAGTTTTGAGAGTAATTCCGTTAGTTTTAATCATAATGTTTTCTCTTTTTTAGCCGCACATATTTCGTGAAACCGAGTGCGATTTGCCTCAAATCCTCATCAAATTAGAATAATTAACTGAGCTATTTGTACCATAGGCAAAAATAGAAAGCAAACCGCCAATTTGAAAAAATTAGAGAGAAAAAAGTTTAAAAAAGAGTAATTTAGTTATTTCAAAAATACAAAACCCCCAAATTATGGGGGTTTTCGATTCTAGCAAAAAGCAGAAATTATCTCGCCGGTTCAGGGGCTTAGACAGCTTATGCCGCTGCGCCTTCTACGGCCTGTTTCGCCAGCTCGGTTATGCGAGCATAATCACCTGTTTCCAGCGCATCGGCCGGAACTAACCAAGAGCCGCCGATACATAAGACACTCTTCAGCGCTAAATAATCACGGTAATTATTTGGCGTGATACCACCGGTTGGGCAGAAGCGAACCTGAGAGAACGGGCCGCCGATAGCCTGTAGCGCCTTCACGCCACCGTTGGCTTCCGCTGGGAAGAATTTGAACTCTTTCAGACCGTAACTCATGCCTAGCATCAATTCTGAAACAGTACTAATACCTGGAATCAATGGAATCGTACCTGCGGTGGCCGCCTGCAACAGATCGGCGGTTAAGCCAGGGCTAATAGCAAACTGGGCGCCCGCTTCGGTCACGGCTGCCAATTGCTCAGGATTCAGCACGGTACCGGCGCCAATAATCGCTTCAGGTACTTCCCGCGCAATGGCGCGAATCGCTTCAACTGCACATGGGGTACGTAAAGTCACCTCCAGTACGCGCACACCACCGGCAACCAACGCTTTAGCCAAAGGCACCGCCTGTTCAAGTTTATTGATGACAATCACCGGGACCACCGGACCTGCGGTCATAATCTGTTCTGCGCTCGTTTTCCAGCTTTTCATCGGTCGTTATCTCCACTTATGCCGTCTGCTGTAGGCTTGATGCCTATCCATTCAGGGCTATGTTGGTTGCCGTCAAGGCATCGGTTAAAAAATGGCACCCAGCCGAAGACCCACGGAAAGTGACCCGCCTCTTCAATACTGCCTACCATGAAACAAAATCAGAACTAAGCCTTTGAATGGCCCTTATAATCGCGCAGGTGCTCCGTCCGTGAGTTCATCCAGGCATTCCCTGATGGATGCACTACCCCGCCGGTCAGCGGCCGGCGGTGCCTGTGGCACCGGGGTAGTGAGGTTACTGATAGTTATGCTGTTAAGCGATTACTCGAATTCGTTCCATGAACGACCATCGCGAGTAATCATGGCTACTGAGGCGACAGGCCCCCAAGTACCGGATTGGTAAGGCTTCGGCGCTTCATTATCCGCCGCCCAAGCTTCCATGATGGAATCAACCCATTTCCAAGCTTCTTCCACTTCATCACGACGCACAAACAACGCCTGAATACCGCGCATGGTTTCCAGCAACAAACGTTCATAGGCATCAGCGATATGCTCTTCGTTGAAAGTCTCGGAGAAACTCAAGTCCAGCTTAGTCGTTTGCAAGCGGTGCTTATGATCCAGACCCGGCACTTTATTCAACACCTGAATCTCAATGCCTTCGTCCGGCTGTAAACGAATGGTCAGCTTGTTCTGCGGCAACTGTTGGTAAGATTCGCGGAACAGGTTCAGCGCGGGGTTTTTAAAGTACACCACTACTTCCGAACATTTGGTCGGCAAACGTTTACCGGTACGCAGGTAGAACGGCACGCCGGCCCAACGCCAGTCATCAATATCCACGCGGATAGACACGAAGGTTTCGGTATTACTACTCTTATTCGCCCCTTCCTCTTCCAGATAGCCCGGTACTTTATGACCCTGAACGAAACCGGCGGTGTACTGACCGCGAACCGTGGTCTCACGCACGTTGGTCTGATCGATACGGCGCAGTGAACGCAGCACTTTCACTTTTTCATCGCGAATACGGTCGGTGGTCAAATCTGCCGGTGGCGACATAGCGATCATGGTCAAAATTTGCAGCAAATGGTTTTGAATCATATCTCGCATCTGACCAGCCTGATCGAAGTAACCCCAACGGCCTTCGATACCCACTTCTTCCGCAACGGTAATCTGCACGTGATCGATAGTGCGGTTATCCCAGTTGGAAGCAAACAGTGAGTTGGCAAAACGCAGCGCCAACAGGTTTAGAACCGTTTCTTTACCTAAATAGTGGTCGATACGGTAAACCTGACACTCGTTAAAGTATTCAGCAACCTGATCATTAATGACCCGTGAGGACGCCAAATCGGTTCCCAAAGGTTTTTCCATCACTACGCGCGCCGGTTCTTTATTCAGCTTGGCTTCGCCTAAACCTTTGCAAATGGCACCGAAAGTACTTGGCGGCATGGCAAAGTAGTTAATGGTAGTGCGGTTTTTTTGATCGAGCATTTTGCCCAATTTAGCAAAGTGCTTGCTGTCGTTGACATCCAGATTACAGAAATCCAGTCGGCTGCTGAGCTTCTGCCAAAGTTCGTCATCCAGCTTTTCTTTCATGAAGGTGTCGAGGGCTTCCTTCACCACGCTGATATACGCGTCTTTATCCCAGTCAGCCCGACCTACACCGATAATGCGTGTATCAGGATGGATATGACCCGCTTTCTCTAACTGGTAAAGGGAAGGCAGCAGCTTTCGGCGTGCCAGATCACCTTTAGCGCCGAAAATAACCAGGTCGCATGCCTGGGCTGTATTAGTTACCGCCATGTGTTTCTCCTCGTTGCAGGATATTTGTAATTTTCTTACATCTATAATGTACTCTCTTTGACTATAGCCAGTAAACCCGGATAAAAAGGCGATAAAAACGGTTACAAAACATCCTGTCAGGCGCTAAGCCCCGTCAAATAAGGCGGCGTCAGATGAAAATGTAATTTTATGACTTTTTTGATCGTCTTTTACCATTCTGAAAATTAGACACAGGTCATATTCTGATGAAAAAGGGCTGCTTCCTCATCAATGCCTCTGCCAACGGGTCCCGGCTCGTAGTATATTTCCATTAAACCGGCATAGATTTCTCCTTTGAATGAAATCGACAAAACCCATGGGTGACTCTCGTTATATGAATACGCTGGAAAAGATCCAAAATAATCTGGACCTCCTGAGCAAATCTGAAAGGAAAGTCGCCGAGGTGATCCTTGCCTCCCCACAAACTGCCATTCACTCTAGTATCGCCACGCTGGCGAAAATGGCCAACGTTAGCGAACCAACGGTTAATCGTTTCTGTCGCCGTCTGGATACCAAAGGCTTCCCTGATTTTAAACTGCATTTAGCCCAAAGTCTGGCAAATGGCACACCTTATGTGAACCGTAACGTCGAAGAAGATGATAGTGTTGCTGCCTATACAGGTAAGATTTTCGAATCGACGATGGCCAGTCTAGATATGGTGAAAACCAATCTGGATATTGCAGCGATAAATCGGGCGGTGGACTTACTGACTCAAGCCAAGAAAATTTCCTTCTTTGGCCTGGGCGCTTCCGCCGCCGTCGCCCATGATGCAATGAATAAATTTTTCCGCTTCAATATCCCGGTCATTTATTTCGATGATATCGTCATGCAGCGCATGAGTTGCATGAACTCCGGTGAAGGTGACGTCGTGGTGCTGATCTCCCACACTGGCCGTACCAAGAACTTGGTAGAAATGGCCCGCTTGGCACGCGAGAACGATGCGACCGTTATTGCCATTACCTCGCGAGACACGCCGCTGGCACACGAGGCAACGCTGCCATTGCTGCTGGACGTCCCGGAAGATACCGATGTTTATATGCCGATGGTGTCACGAATTGCTCAACTGACGCTGATTGACGTACTGGCAACCGGATTTACTTTACGCCGCGGCGACAAATTCAGGGATAACTTGAAGCGGGTCAAAGAAGCGTTGAAAGAATCGCGCTTTGATAAAGGCGCGTCTTTACAGGGCCTGATTGAATAAACGCCCGACGCTAAAAATATCGCTTAAGACTGATTTATTTCAGTTTTGCGCCGATAACCTATGACACAGCTATCGTTTCTACATTCGCATGCGGTTAATTTGGATGACACAATTTCAGAGTAAAACTCATCACTCAGTGACATTTTGCTCTAGGGTTAATTATCCGCAGTTTTAACAACACCAATGCTTCACAAGTCAACGGAGTAATGCATGTCCAGACGGCTCAGAAGGACCAAGATTGTTACCACACTGGGGCCGGCTACCGACCGCGATAATAACCTGGAAAAGGTTATTGCTGCGGGTGCAAACGTAGTCCGCCTGAATTTTTCCCACGGCACCGCTGAAGACCACATGTTACGCGCCAATAAAGTGCGCGAAATCGCCGCTCGTTTGGGGCGTCACGTGGCAATTCTTGGCGACTTACAAGGGCCAAAAATCCGTGTATCCACCTTCAAGGAAGGTAAAGTCTTCCTGAATATTGGCGATAAATTCTTGTTAGACGCCAATCTGGGTAAAGGCGAAGGCGACAAAGATAAAGTCGGTATCGATTACAAAGGATTACCTGCAGACGTGGTGCCGGGCGATATTCTATTGCTCGATGACGGCCGCGTTCAGCTCAAAGTGCTGGAAGTTCAGGGCATGAAAGTGTTCACCGAAGTCACCGTCGGCGGCCCTCTCTCCAACAATAAAGGCATCAACAAACTGGGCGGTGGTTTATCCGCTGAAGCGCTGACCGAGAAAGACAAAGCCGATATTGTGACTGCCGCAAAAATTGGCGTCGATTATCTGGCCGTCTCCTTCCCGCGAACTGGCGAAGATTTGCATTATGCCCGCCGTTTGGCGCGCGATGCTGGCTGTAACGCGAAAATTGTCTCCAAAGTCGAACGTGCCGAAGCCGTAGCCACTGACGAAGCGATGGATGACATCATCCTCGCCTCTGACGTGGTCATGGTTGCCCGTGGCGATTTAGGTGTAGAAATTGGCGATCCAGAGCTGGTCGGTATCCAGAAAAAGCTAATTCGTCGTGCCCGTCAGCTGAACCGTGCGGTCATTACCGCCACGCAGATGATGGAATCAATGATCACCAACCCAATGCCAACCCGCGCTGAAGTCATGGACGTAGCAAACGCCGTGTTGGACGGAACCGATGCGGTGATGCTGTCAGCAGAAACGGCGGCGGGTCAATATCCGGCTGAAACCGTAGCCGCTATGGCGCGAGTCTGTTTGGGTGCAGAGAAAATCCCAAGCATTAACGTTTCCAAGCACCGTTTAGATGTGCAATTCGATAACGTCGAAGAAGCCATCGCGATGTCCACGATGTACGCAGCTAACCACCTAAAAGGTATCACGGCGATCATTGCCATGACCGAATCTGGTCGTACTGCCTTAATGATGTCGCGTATCAGCTCAGGTTTACCGATCTTTGCTATGTCTCGTCATGAGCATACGCTGAACCTGACCGCGATCTATCGCGGCGTCACGCCGGTTTATTGCGCCAACCACACCGATGGCGTAGTGGCAGCCAATGAAGCGGTTAACTGCCTGCGTGATAAAGGCTTCCTGGTTTCTGGCGATCTGGTTATCGTCACTCAAGGCGATGTGATGGGGACCATAGGTACCACTAACACCAGCCGTATTATTCGCGTGGAATAATTATTCTGCACCAATAAAAAAGCCAGTCAGCGCTAAGTTGACTGGCTTTTTCTTTATCTGCATCTTATTTCACTACTAAACCCATGTTCCTGTTCCGCTCACGCAGGATTATAGGTCCTTGCGTACGTAAGGCTCGATTTCACCTTCTTTACGGGTTTTCAGCAGTTTCAAAATCCAGGTGTACTGCTCCAGATTAGGGCTAACCAAAGCCTCAACTTCTTCGTTCATGCGACGAGCAATGTAAGCGTCATCCGCATCCGCTAAATCATCCATTGGTGGACGAATATAAATATCCAAACGATGTTCACGGTAATTATAAACAGGAAACATCGGCACAATGGCCGCACGGCACACTTTCATCAAACGTCCTACCGCAGGCAGCGTGGCTTTATAGGTCGAGAAGAAATCAACGAACTCGCTCTGCTCTGCGCCGTAATCTTCATCCGGCAGATAATAGCCCCAATACCCCTGACGCACAGAGCTGATAAAAGGCTTTATGCCGCTTTCGCGAGCATGAATGCGACCACCAAAACGCAGGCGAGCGCTATTCCACAGATAATCCACCAGCGGGTTGCGCTGATGATGGAACATTCCGGCGACCGGTTTCCCCTGCCCGGCCAATAACATGGCGGGAATATCGATAGACCACGCGTGGGGCACCAGCAGGATAACGTTGCGCCCTTGTTGCTGGAGTTCATCTAAAACAGATTCACCGTGCCAATGAACACGGGACAACACGTGCTTAGGATCGCGGAAACACAGTTCGGCCATCAGCATCATCGGCTGTGGCGCGGTGGCAAACATCTCATCGATAATTTGCTCACGCTCGGTCTCACTGATATTCGGCAAACAATAAAGAAGGTTTATCCGCGCCCGCCGACGAGCGCCTTTGGCGAATTTACCGGCCAGACGGCCTACACTGGCTAAAAAAGGATCGCGAATTCTTGCCGGTAAATAAGCCAGCGCGGCCATCACGCCAATACCTAGCCATACGCCCCAAAAACGCGGATGAAGGAATGATTTTTGGAATACCGGAATAAAACCCGCGCTGTCGTTCTTCTCTTTTTGCATCAGGAAACTCTTCGAATAGGCCAATCAGCTAATCATAATTGCGAAGATAAAGAATGCAATTGTCCTTCTGACTGTAAAAACTGATATCAGGCTGAAATACCTGATCTGTTGATAACCAACGTGGCCGTTACAATGAATATCACCATAACGACCACATTAGATTTTATTTATTCCTCTCAAGAATTCCTGAGAGGAATTACCGGCTAGTCGAGCTGCAACTGCGGGATGACTTCTTTCGCAATAGCCAGATAATCGCTACGATCTTTACCGCTCAATCCTTCGGAACGAGGCAGTTTAGCCGTCAGCGGGTTAACCGCCTGCTGGTTGATCCAGAATTCATAGTGCAAATGCGGGCCAGTGGAACGACCGGTATTACCAGACAGCGCGATACGATCGCCCCGTTTCACTTTTTGACCGGGTTTAACCAGCAGCTTTTTCAAATGCATATAACGCGTGGTGTACTGGCGACCGTGACGAATAGCCACATAGTTGCCCGCCGCGCCGCTGCGTTTCGCAATCACGACTTCGCCATCGCCCACCGCCAGTACCGGAGTACCGACCGGCATAGCAAAATCGACGCCTTTGTGCGGCGCAACACGACCGGTAACCGGGTTAATACGACGTGGATTAAAGTTGGAAGAGACGCGGAACTGCTTCATGGTTGGGAAACGCATAAAGCCACGGGCCAAACCGGAACCCTGACGATCATAGAACTTGCCGTCTTCGGCGCGAATAGCATAGTAATCTTTGCCGCCAGAGCGCATACGCACGCCGACCAGTTGGCTTTGCTCACTGCGCCCGTCGAGCACTTCACGCGACATCAGCACGGCGAACTGGTCGCCTTTGCGCAATTTACTGAAATCTAACTGCCACTGTAAGGCTTTAGTCACAGCGCGGATTTCCGAGTTGTTCAACCCAGCTTTCTTAGCGCTATTAACGAAACTGCCGTCCAAGCGACCGGTCAGTACGCTGTTACGCCACTCACCCTTTTGCAGCTCTTTGGTTTCTTTAAAAGTATTGCCAACGCGATCGTAAGTCCGCGTCTCACGGCGAGACACTTCCCAAGTCAGGCGTTGTAAGTCGCCGGAATCGTTCACCGTCCAAGAGATTTGCTGCCCGATCTTCAGATTACGCAGGTCGCGATTTTGCGAAGCCAGTAACGCCACATCGGACATCTCGATGCCGTACTGAGTCAGAATATTGCCAAGGGTATCGCCGGTAGAAACCACATATTCATGAACGCCACTTTCATTAACATCTTTAGCGTCCAGTTCGTCCTGAGGAATCTCATCGTCCGGACTCGGTTGGTCTAGCGGTTCACTGGCCTCGGGAGCCAGAATCCTCGCCTGGCTGGTATCAAGAATAACGCTTTTCGCAATGGGATCGTGTTCTGGGTGATAAACAAATGGCCGCCAAACGGCAACGGCCAAGGTCATTACGGTCAACGACCCCAGCATCACTCGATGGGGCCGCGGTAAGTTGTTATACGCCAGAGCGATAGTTCGGACTATCTGCTGCACTTATGAGTATCCTTATAAGTCTCACTTCAGGCAGCTCACGTATTGATTAGACAACTGAGACAGAAACTCTGTGTAGCTATCTTTATCCAATGCGATGCCGCTACCCAATGGATCCAGCGTGCCTGAACGCACCTGAGTTCCCTTGGCAACGGCATTAATTACGGCCGGCCTGAATTGTGGCTCAGCAAAAACGCATACCGCCTTTTGCTCAACCAACTGTGTTCGAATTTGATGTAAACGCTGTGCGCCGGGTTGTATTTCGGGGTTGACTGTAAAGTGACCCAATGGAGCCAAGCCAAAGTGTTTTTCAAAGTAGCCATAGGCATCATGAAAAACAAAATATCCCTTACCCTGCACAGGCTTCAGCATATTAGCAATTTTTTTGTCGCTTTGCGCTAGTTGATCCTCGAATCGGCGCAGGTTTGCATCTAGTTTGTCCCGATTTTGTGGCATAAGTTCCAATAATCGGTCGTGAATAGCAATTGCCGTCAACTTAGCAATCTCTGGCGAAAGCCAAACATGCATGTTGTACTCACCGTGGTGATGCCCATGTTCATCATTATTCGCTGCATGATCATCATGATGCGCATCATGCTCACCCTCATGTTCATCATGCTCGTCACCTTTCATTAAAAGCGCTGAAACCTGGGGCAATTGGGAAACAGCAATCTGTTTGCTGGCAGGGACTTGCGTCAATGGCTTGCTCAGAAAGGCCTCCATTTCCGGTCCCACCCAAATTACCAGCTCAGCCTGACGTAAACGCTGGACATCGGACGGACGAAGGGCATAATCGTGTGGCGAAGCGCCATCGGGCAGTAAAACCTCCGTTGGTAGCACGCCGTCAGCGATAGAAGCCGCAATAAATCCCAACGGACGGACGGAGGTTACTACCGCTGCTGATGCGCTATGTACCACACCTGCCATCAAAACGGCGCTGGCTAATAAGGTTCTTCGTAGCCATTGGTTTTTTTGTAACATAACGTTATTTCTCTTGAACATGGTAAGTTATCTCGTCCTTTTCACTGGAAAAGCGTAATATTATAACATTCACTTAATTCTGCAAACGTAATCATCATGTCCACATTGGTAAGTCTGAACAAAATATCCGTTACCTTCGGGAATCGGCGGGTACTCGCTGATATTTCCCTCTCATTACAGCCGGGAAGAATCCTCACGCTGCTTGGGCCAAACGGCGCGGGAAAATCGACGCTGGTTCGTGTGGTACTGGGATTGATCGCCCCTACCGGCGGTTCCGTGGTGCGGGAGCCTGGATTACGTATTGGCTATGTGCCGCAAAAATTACATCTGGACGCCACTCTACCGCTGACGGTGAGCCGTTTTATGCGCCTTAAACCCGGTGTGAAGCAAGCAGATATTTTACCGGCACTGAAACGCGTCCATGCTGCCCATTTATTAGATCAGCCCATGCAGAAACTGTCTGGCGGAGAAAATCAGCGGGTGCTGCTAGCCAGAGCTTTGCTGAATAAGCCTCAGTTACTGGTGCTGGATGAACCAACACAGGGTGTCGATGTCAACGGGCAGCTAGCGCTGTACGATCTGATTGAACAGCTGCGTACCGAACTGGGCTGCGGCGTACTGATGGTGTCCCACGATCTGCATCTGGTTATGGCGAAAACCGACGAAGTATTATGCCTTAACCAACATATTTGCTGCTCTGGCGCGCCAGAAGTGGTTTCTACCCATCCAGAATTTATCGCTATGTTCGGCAATCGCGGTGCCGAAAAACTGGCCGTTTACCGTCATCACCATAATCATCGTCACGATTTGCATGGCAAAATTATTCTAAAAAATCCAGGGAGCCGTGACGCATGATCGAATTACTTTTACCCGGCTGGTTAGCGGGTGTACTGCTTGCCTGCGCCGCTGGCCCACTGGGGTCATTTGTGGTTTGGCGTCGAATGTCTTATTTCGGTGATACTTTGGCTCACGCCTCGCTACTCGGCGTGGCATTTGGCTTGCTGTTGAATGTGAATCCGTTTTACGCCGTGATCGCCATGACGCTGATATTGGCTCTGGTTCTCGTGTGGCTGGAACGTCGCCCGCAGTTGGCCGTCGACACCTTACTCGGCATCATGGCGCACAGCGCATTATCGCTCGGTCTCGTTGTCGTCAGCCTAATGTCAAATGTACGGGTCGACCTGATGGCCTATCTGTTTGGCGACCTGCTTTCAGTCACCCTAAATGATATCTGGATGATTGCCATCGGCGTTGCCGTGGTATTACTGGTGCTGTGCTGGCAGTGGCGGCCGTTGTTATCGATGACCATTAGCCCTGAACTGGCACACGTTGACGGGGTTAATCTACAGCGCGTCAAAATGCTATTGATGCTCATTACCGCGCTGACCATTGGTTTATCAATGAAATTTGTCGGCGCACTGATCATCACGTCATTGCTAATCATTCCCGCCGCCGCCGCCCGTCGTTTTGCTCGCACACCGGAGCAAATGGCCGGGATAGCCGTGGTGATTGGCATTCTCGCTGTAACCGGCGGTCTAGCCTTCTCTGCGCTTTACGATACGCCAGCCGGTCCATCCGTGGTTCTCTGCGCCGCGGTGATGTTTGTGCTCAGCCTCTCGCAAAAGCCTAGAGGATAAAGCTCGACGGAGGGAGCCGGTTCACCGCTCCCTCCGTCGCGTTTATATTTACTTCTTACTTCTTACTTCTTACCTTTTATTTAACCCACTTATTTATATCGTATTTTTCCTTATATTCACTTTTCTCCGAGATAACCTTATTGGCATAACTGCTTAGCCGGGGTTATTTCGCTTCTCTTTTTCTGCATTTGATAACATTCTGCATTTGATAAAATTCCGCACAAAATAAACATGTCGGATACAAAAACCATCCGTTAAGTTTTAATTAGTGTGATCAGCCACAAACATAATATTCATCCAGTGTAATACTCTGCCGTCGTTGCTTTTTGAGAAAACACTTTCACTATTCTATTCGGCTTTCTTTCTCGCGCCGGGACGGATTTGTGCGCACCTTACTCACTCATAACGATTATTCAGAGGCAAACCATCATGGATAAACCCACACCAACCGGTTTATTACAGCAGCCCAAACCTTTCTTTATGATCTTCTTTGTCGAACTGTGGGAAAGGTTTGGCTACTACGGCGTGCAGGGCATTCTCGCGGTTTTCTTTGTTAAACAGCTAGGCTTCTCGCAAGAACAAGCATTTGTGACTTTCGGGGCTTTTGCCGCTTTGGTTTATGGCCTGATTTCTATTGGTGGCTACGTCGGCGATCATTTACTGGGAACTAAGCGCACCATGGTCCTGGGTGCAGTGGTGCTCGCCATTGGTTACTTCGCTACCGGTTTATCCTTGTACCAGCCTAATCTGATTTTTATCGCCTTAGGAATTATTGCCGTTGGGAATGGTTTGTTTAAAGCCAATCCTGCTAGCTTATTGTCTAAGTGCTATCCGCCAAAAGATCCGCGTTTGGACGGCGCTTTTACCCTGTTCTATATGTCAATTAACGTCGGTTCATTACTTTCTCTGTCGTTAGCCCCAATTATCGCCGAACGTTATGGTTACACCGTCACTTACTATCTATGCGGTATCGGCCTGATCTTTGCTTTGCTGGTTTATTTCTGCTGCCGTCATATGGTTCGCCATATAGGGTCCGAGCCTGACACCCAGCCACTAAACTGGAAAAATCTGTTTCTGGTGCTAGCCGGTACGGTCGTCATGGTATTTGTTTGTGCCTGGCTGATGAATCACGTCATGATCGCCAATCTGGTGTTAATCGTGCTGTCATTAGTGGTAGTTTTCATTTTCTTCAAAGAAGCGTTCAAGCAGGATACCTTGGGGCGCAATAAGATGTTTGTGGCCTTTATTCTGATGTTGGAAGCTATTGTTTTCTACGTGCTGTACGCGCAGATGCCAACCTCGCTGAACTTCTTTGCAATTAATAATGTTCATCACGAAATACTGGGTTTTGCCATTAATCCAGTCAGTTTCCAGGCACTCAATCCGTTTTGGGTGGTAGTTGCCAGCCCTATTCTCGCCAGCCTCTATACTCGTTTTGGTAGTAAAGGAAGAGATCTGACTATGCCAGCCAAATTCACTTTGGGCATGTTCTTATGCTCACTGGGATTTTTGACCGCGGCGGCAGCAGGGATGTGGTTTGCCGATGCCCAGGGCCTGACATCACCTTGGTTTATCGTTCTGGTTTATCTATTCCAGAGTCTCGGGGAATTAATGATTAGCGCTTTGGGCTTGGCGATGGTCGCGGCGTTAGTACCACAGTATTTGATGGGCTTTATTCTGGGGATGTGGTTCCTGACACAGGCAGCATCCTTCCTGATTGGTGGCTACGTTGCGACCTTCACCGCAACCCCGGAAGGCATTACCGACCCATTGGAGACCCTGCCTATCTACACCGATGTGTTCGGTAAGATAGGCTTGACTACGCTAGGGATTGCAGTCGTGATGGGGCTGATGATTCCATGGTTGAACCGAATGGTGAATACGCCAGTAGCTGAGAAAGCCACGGTTTAAAACCTAATTCAGGTAAACTCATTCGGCGGAGCTGCCTCATTCAGGCAAGACTCCGCCGCTAACAACATTACACTTCTCGATCGATACCAAAATGCTTGTAGGCATGATGAGTGGCAATACGCCCACGCGGAGTCCGTTGGATAAAACCTTGCTGAATCAGATAAGGTTCCAGCACGTCTTCGATGGTTTCACGCTCTTCCCCGATAGCCGCCGCCAGATTATCCAACCCTACCGGCCCCCCCATAAACTTATCAATTACCGCCAGCAATAGCTTACGATCCATGTAATCAAAGCCTTCCGCGTCCACATTCAGCATATCCAAGGCTTTCATCGCCACATCGCCGTTAATGGCACCATCGGCTTTCACTTCAGCGAAATCCCGAACCCGTCGCAGCAGGCGATTGGTAATACGCGGCGTGCCCCGTGACCGACGCGCCAGCTGATGGGCACCTTCCGGCGTTAATTCCAATCCGAGGCATTGGGCGCTACGGCTGACAATATGCTCCAGATCTGCGACCTGATAAAACTCCAGCCGCTGCACAATCCCGAAGCGATCCCGCAACGGTGAAGTCAGAGAACCGGCACGCGTCGTGGCTCCAATCAAAGTAAAGGGCGGCAAATCCAGCTTGATCGAACGCGCCGCTGGCCCCTCACCGATCATGATGTCCAACTGATAATCTTCCATCGCCGGGTAAAGAATCTCTTCGACTACCGGAGATAGGCGATGAATTTCATCAATGAACAGTACGTCATGAGGCTCAAGGTTGGTCAGCATCGCCGCCAGATCGCCAGCTTTTTCCAGTACCGGGCCGGAAGTGGTGCGCAGATTCACGCCCATCTCGTTAGCCACGATATTAGCCAGCGTAGTTTTACCTAGACCCGGAGGGCCAAATATCAGCAAATGATCCAGCGCATCGCCGCGCTGTTTCGCCGCCTGAATAAAGATTTCCATCTGCTCGCGGACATGGGGCTGCCCGACATATTCGCTTAATAGCTTGGGGCGAATCGCTCGGTCAATGATCTCTTCTTCACTGATAACGCCAGCCGAAATCAGGCGGTCTGCTTCAATCATCCTCTACCTCTTGCTGTCACTATAAGGCTGCGCGCAACGCGTCACGAATTAATGTCTCACAGTCTGCGCCCGGCTTGGCAATTTTGCTGACCAAACGGCTGGCTTCCTGGGGTTTGTATCCCAACGCCACCAGTGCTGAAGCGGCCTCTGCCTCCGCATCTGCGGCAGAAATCTGCGCCGAAGTGGTAGGCAACGGGATCTCGCCGGTATGATTAAACAGATCGCCGTTCAAGCCTTTGAAGCGGTCTTTCATTTCCACCACCAAACGCTCGGCGGTTTTCTTTCCTACGCCCGGCAGTTTCACCAGCGTGGTGATCTCTTCACGTTCAACGGCGCTGACAAACTGCTGTGCCGACATACCGGACAGAATTGCCAGCGCCAGCTTTGGCCCAACACCGTTGACTTTGATCAGTTCACGGAATAACGCACGTTCCTGTTTATCATTGAAACCATAGAGTAACTGCGCGTCTTCCCGTACGATAAACTGAGTAAAGATAATGGCTTCCTGCCCAATCTCCGGCAGTTCATAAAAACAGGTCATTGGCAGTTGGATTTCATAGCCAACCCCGTTGGTCTCCAGCAGCACCAGCGGCGGCTGTTTTTCCAGAATGATACCTCTGATGCGCCCTATCACCTTAACTGTCTCCTTGCCCGGCAGGTATATCGATAAATATATTTTATAGCTGTTTATAACATAAAAAAGGCTGGATGGATATCCAGCCCTCAGCGATTAATCCGGCTTTATCGGGTCTTTGCGCGCCTTTGCACAAAATTAACGCAAACGACCACGTGCCATGACCAATTGGTTATTCCCCAATCGCACCGTATTTTGGCTGAGATGACAGTGGGTAATCGCAATCGCCAAAGCATCGGCGGCATCGGCCTGCGGATTAGCTGGTAACTTCAGTAACGAACGCACCATATGTTGTACCTGGCTTTTCTCTGCCGCGCCTGTGCCGACGACCGTTTGTTTCACTTGTCTTGCCGCGTATTCAGACACCGGCAAATCCAGATTGACCGCCGCAACAATGGCCGCGCCTCTTGCCTGTCCTAGCTTCAACGCCGAATCAGCGTTTTTTGCCATAAACACCTGTTCAATGGCAAAAAAGTCCGGGTGGAACTGAGTAATGATTTCAGTCACACCGGCGTAAATCAATTTCAACCGGGTCGGTAAGTCGTCCACCACGGTTCGGATACAACCACTGCCCAGATAGGTCAGCTGACGCCCTTCCTGGCGGATAACGCCATAACCGGTGACACGAGAACCGGGATCGATACCTAATACGATCGCCATACCAGTTTTCACCTTATCCGTTATCGTTGGGAACCACACCCACCTAAAAATAGGCCGTGCCCAATAATGAGCACGGCGACTTTACTGCTTTACTATGTTACCGCGACGACTTACACGGAATCACGCTGACTGTCGCTCATTACAGCGTAGCAGCGACTTCGTCGGAGATCTCACCGTTATGGTAAACCTCTTGCACGTCGTCAGAATCTTCCAGCATATCGATCAATCGCAGCAGTTTTGGCGCAGTCTCTGCATCCAAATCGGCTTTCGTTGATGGGATAAGCGACACTTCCGCCGCTTCAGCCACCAGACCAGCCGCATCCAGCGCGTCTTTTACCTGACCCAGAGATTCCCACGCAGTGAACACGTCAATAGCACCATCATCATATACAGTCACATCATCGGCACCGGCTTCCAGCGCCGCGTCCATCACCGTATCTTCATCCAGACCTGGCGCGTAAGAAATCACACCTTTTTTGGTGAACAGATAAGAAACGGAACCATCGGTACCCAAGTTACCACCGGTTTTGGTAAAGGCATGGCGAACTTCAGATACGGTACGGTTACGGTTATCACTCAGGCATTCAACCATTACCGCAGTGCCACCCGGACCATAACCTTCATAAATGATGGTTTCCATGTTGTTATCTTCGTCACCGCCCACGCCGCGTGCAATAGCCCGGTTCAGGGTGTCGCGCGTCATGTTATTGGACAATGCTTTATCGATAGCCGCACGCAAACGTGGGTTAGCAGCCGGATCGCCACCGCCTAATTTGGCAGCCGTAACCAGCTCACGGATAATTTTGGTGAAAATCTTACCGCGTTTGGCATCCTGTGCCGCTTTGCGGTGTTTAGTGTTGGCCCACTTACTATGACCTGCCATAAGAATCTCCGAAAATAGCCTAATTAGACCTAATAAATAACAAACTCTTCAATCGCTAGCTTATTACTCCAGGACTTAGTCAATGCCGCCGCTTCCGGCGAGTTGAGCCACTGGTACGCATGATGTTCGGTAAGTTTGACATCACGCTCTTCGGGTAACGCCAGACAGAACCAGTGTTCTTTATTATGCGTAGTACCCGGTGCATAGCGAGGACGGAAATGCGCGAAGAGTTCAAACTCCACGCAGCGCTGACAGTCGAGCAGCGTCAGGTTTTCACCTGTAATATCAATGCCCACTTCTTCCTTTACTTCACGCTGCGCGGCATACAATGGGGATTCCCCTTCCTCCAAGCTGCCGGTAACCGACTGCCAGAATTCAGGGTCATCACGCCGCTGTAACATCAGCACCCGACCCGTAGATTGGGCATAAATCAGCGCCAAAATTGACTCGGGGCGTTTGTATTTCATTACTCTTTCTCTTCTGCCGGAGTATCGGTTGCGGTTTTCTTCGCTACGACGCTGATCGACAGCTCTTGCAAAGAGGCCGGATTGGCAAAACTCGGCGCGTCGGTCATCAGACAGGCCGCGGCGGTCGTTTTAGGGAAAGCAATCACGTCGCGAATGTTATCCGTACCGGTCAGCAACATCACCAGACGATCCAGACCAAAGGCCAGACCGGCGTGCGGTGGAGTACCGAATTTCAGCGCATCCAGCAAGAAGCCGAACTTCTCACGCTGTTCGTGTTCATTGATGCCCAGAATGCCAAAGACCTGCTGCTGCATTTCGGTGCGGTGAATACGCACTGAACCGCCGCCGACTTCATAACCGTTAATCACCATATCGTAGGCGTTAGCGATAGCAGAAGTCGGGTTCGCTGCCAGCTCTTCCGGGCTCATGTCCTTCGGCGCGGTGAACGGGTGGTGCATCGCCGTCAGGCCACCTTCACTGTCGTCTTCGAACATTGGGAAATCAACCACCCACAGCGGCTCCCAGCTATCCAGCTTAGTCAGTTCCAGATCGCGGCCCAGCTTCAGACGCAGCGCCCCCATAGCATCGGTAACGATTTTGAAGCTGTCTGCGCCGAAGAACAGAATATCGCCGCTTTCAGCCTGAGTGCGAGCCAGAATGGCCTCCAACACTTCCGGACTAAGGAATTTGGCAATCGGGCTTTGCACCCCTTCCATACCGGCGGCACGGTCATTGACTTTCAACCACGCCAGACCTTTTGCACCGTAGATACCGACAAACTGACCGTATTCGTCGATCTGCTTACGAGTCAGTTGCGCGCCACCTGGAACGCGAATAGCAGCAACGCGACCTTTCGCGTCGTTCGCCGGGCCGGAGAACACTTTAAATTCAACGTCTTTCACTAAATCAGCAACATCAACCAGCTCCAACGGGTTACGCAGATCCGGTTTATCGGAACCGAAACGACGCATAGCTTCCGCAAAAGTCATGATCGGGAAATCACCCAGATCAACGCCTTTGGTGGTTTGCCACAGCTGACGAATCATTTTTTCCATGATTTCACGCACTTGATCGGCGTTCATAAAGGAAGTTTCCACATCGATCTGGGTAAATTCTGGCTGGCGATCGGCGCGCAAATCTTCATCACGGAAACATTTTACGATCTGATAGTAACGGTCGAAGCCGGACATCATCAGCAACTGTTTGAACAGCTGAGGAGACTGAGGCAACGCGTAGAATTTGCCTTTATGAACTCGGCTGGGTACCAGATAATCACGCGCACCTTCCGGCGTCGCCTTGGTCAGCATCGGGGTTTCGATATCGAGGAAACCGTGATCGTCCATAAAGCGGCGCACAAAGCTGGTGATTTTAGCGCGGGTTTTCAAGCGGTCGGCCATTTCCGGACGACGCAGATCCAGATAGCGATATTTCAAACGCTGTTCTTCGCTGTTGATCTGGTTGGAATCCAGCGGCAATGGCTCAGAACGGTTGATAATATTCAGTGAATTAGCAAAGATTTCCACTTCACCGGTAGACATATCTTTATTGATCTGACTTTCCGGACGCGCACGCACAGTACCGGTAATCTGAATGCAGAACTCATTGCGCAGCTCAGAAGCCTGCTCAAAGGCCGCTTTATGGTCAGGATCGAAGAACACCTGAACGATGCCATCACGATCGCGCATATCAATAAAAATCAGGCCACCCAGGTCACGGCGACGATTTACCCAACCACAAAGTGTGACGCTTTGTCCCACGTGGGACAGATTCAACTGCCCGCAATACTCAGTACGCATACAATGTCCTTTTACTCAGCCGATGCCGCGCCCGTCGAGTGTTCTGCACTGTTCGCGCGGCTATTATTCTGGTGAACCCTTACTCTGGTGAACCCTGTTTTTTGGCACCCGGTTTGAAATCAGTGGCGTACCAGCCGGTGCCTTTCAGCTGAAAACCGGCCGCAGATATCTGTTTCGATAACGCAGGTTTCCCACACGCCGGACAGTCTGTCAGTGGCGCATCAGAAAATTTTTGTAGTTTCTCTAATCGATGTTGGCACGCGCTACACGCATATTCATAGATTGGCATAGGTATTTTGGATTAAAGAGTGTTGAAAAAAGGGGGTCATTATAAAGGAAATTCATGGCATAGATAAGAGCGAACGCACAGGTCAGGTACGACAAAGTCACTCTCGACGGTGATTTAACACATCATTTAACAAAATTATCCCCGTGATAAGACTGTTCGGCAACATTTGTTGGCATAAACTCGGAGGCACCAGAGGCTACAAACCCCATTTAGCCCATTCATGTTCGAGGCCAAAGATGATGAAAATTGAAGCAAAAACCAGCGCACTGGTGCTGATCGACCTGCAACAGGGAATTTTGCCTTACGCCGGTGGCCCTTACAGTGCTGAACAGGTTGTCAATAATGGTGCACACCTAGCCGAACAGTTCCGTCAATTGGGCGCTCCGGTGTTTTTGGTCCGCGTTGGCTGGTCAGGAGATTTTGCCGAAGTATTGCATCCGCCGGTCGATCGCCCAAACCCGGCGGGAAGTTTACCCGCGAACTGGGGGGAATTTCCGCCGCAGTTAATGGTTCGCGATAGCGATATTCTGGTGACCAAACGCCAATGGGGGGCTTTTTACGGCACGGAACTGGATCTGCAACTGCGCCGCCGCGGAATAAAAACCATCGTGCTGGGTGGGATTGCTACGAATCTCGGCGTTGAATCCACTGCCCGCTCCGCTTGGGAACACGGCTACGAGCTGATAATTGCCGAAGACGCCTGTAGCGCATCGGACACCGAGCAGCATCAAGCCAGCTTCCGCCACATTTTCCCGCGTATTTCTCGCGTTCGTAGCAGCAATGAAATTATTGCCGCGCTAACCGCCTGACGCTAAGGTAAGGGTATGTTTTAGCGGCTTCGTTTGTGAACTGAGCCGCGTTGATCCTTTCTTTCGCAGCGGCTGACTTATGTATATTGGATTACCTCAATGGCAACATTCGGCATGGAGCCGGTTAGGTTTGCGGGATTTGGCGGATTACAGCCGCTATTTCAACTGCGTGGAAGGCAACACCACTTTTTATGCTCTGCCAAAACCGGAAATTGTGCTGCGCTGGCGGGATATGACGCCGGAAAGTTTTCGTTTCTGCTTCAAATTCCCCGCCACAATCAGCCATCAGGCGGCACTCAGGCAGTGCGAGCAGGAATTATTAACCTTTTACCAGACGTTGGAACCGCTCAATCAGCGTATCGGCCAACTGTGGCTGCAATTGCCCGCCGCCTTTGGGCCGAATGAATTGCCGCGGCTGTTTCACTTTCTCGACCGATTACCCCGTGACTTTAACTATGGTGTGGAAGTTCGGCATCCGGCTTTTTTTGCCAAAGGCGAGGCAGAGCGGGCGCTCAATCAAGGTTTGCACCAACGACAAGTTAACCGGGTGATTCTCGATAGCCGGCCAATCCACAGTGCCGCGCCCACTACCGCCGCGGTGCGGGACGCGCAAAATAAAAAGCCCAAACTGCCGGTGCATGCGGTGGTTACCGGTCATCAGCCTCTGGTGCGGTTTATCGGCGGCGATCGGCTGGATGAAAATCTGAATCTTTTCGCCCCCTGGCTGCAAAAACTGCCGGTATGGGAACAGCAGCATCAGACTTACTTGTTTATTCATACGCCGGATAACGGGGATTCACCGCAGCAAGCGCAAAAGATCTGGCAACGGCTATCAACGTTAATACCTTCCTTACCTCCCTCACCGGATTGGCCAGAGCAAAACACATTGTTTTAGCAGAAAATTCCATTGTCCAATCAAGGCAATTTGTAATGATTTGCATGAAAATGAGGTGCGAGACGTCGCACATTGAAAAGAGTAAAAATGCCAGGAACCGGTTAAAATTGAGAACTAACGCGCATTTCGACAAAATGTAAGGCTGAATGGTGGCGGGTATTTATTTCTGCTCTATAAACAACAACGATCATAGAGAGTAGACTTTCGATTTTTCTAGCGACAGTGACGACGTTGACGGTTATCATTATTCAGCCAGTTATGGTTGGGCTATGGAGTTAAAAATGGTTAGCTCGCTTTATGTTGTGTTGGGCGCACTATTACTAATTAAGCTTTCATTTGATGTGGTGAGATTAAGAAACCAGTACCGGGTCGCCTATGGCGACGGTGGGTTTTATGAGTTGCAAACGGCCATTCGGGTACACGGCAACGCCGTAGAATATATTCCGATCGCCGTGGTATTGCTGGTTATGATGGAAATGAACGGCGCAGAGACCTGGATGATTCATCTGTGTGGATTAATGCTGATTGTCGGTCGTTTATTACACTATTACGGGTTACGTCACAGGGAAATTCGCTGGCGACGTTCAGGGATGAGTGCAACATATGTTTCATTGATACTAATGATAATTGCTAATATCTACTATTTACCGTGGGAACAGATTTTTAGCTTAACTTAATCCCCGGTTTCACTGTTTACGCGTTCTTTTATCGGAACCACAGTTAGTTCGGGCGGCTCATCACCGCCTTCATGTTTCCGCTTCTCTCACCTCAGTTTATCCAGCGTTGCCCCTCCCGTTTTACCCCGCGCCTTTCCTTCCCGCTGTTCAGAGATACTTTAATGCGGTTAACCACGATTCTATTTTCAGTTTTTATCCAAACAGAATTGGGTCCATACCGCGGAAAAACTTTCTGTTTGCAGCTGTAAATAGGTACCGGATGGCGTGCCATTAGAAACATAGCGATAGTAATCATCGTCTTCACCTGCGGGGTCCTGATAGTTCAGGTAGCCGCAAATCACCCCTAACCCCTCGGAGGGACTGATATAATCTCCGATAAATTCCGCTCGTTCTGGGTGTTTTACTTTCTTCAATACCGCTTTATGTACTTGGGCAATTTTCCGGCTAGTGGCGGTCAGCGTATGCGTCTGGTAGCCGTTGCTATCTTCCCGATACCAAGGCTTGGTCGACATATAATAAGCCCAACCTAGAGTTGAACTGCACGTCACTAAGATTAAAAATAAAACGCTCAAAGAGACTGCCGTCGCACCATTGATCTGGCATTTCTGCCCAAGACGCCAGTTCGAGGTCGTTAATCTGGGGTTAAAGTAGATGCCTGCGCCATAAATTATCAGGCAAATAAAAAGCATGAATACTAGGTAAAGCGGCATATAGCGCAGTACATAGCCGCTCAAAACCACCGTCACTAAGCCGATTAAAAAGATAATCTTTCTCATCATCCATCCCTGAATTATTCTCGCAACGGATAATAACACCGGATATCACTGGTTGCTGTTAAATCCACCGGTTACGTATTCAACGATAATCGAAGAGAAAGAGCAGCATCTCAGACCGCTATAGCCAGAAATAACAAGGAGTCATCGAACAATCCCCTTAAATTATCAAGGACAAATTTTCCTGTCACTAAGGTTTAACCGGTTTTAGCAAAAACCGGTTGTGTCTGTTAGAATACGCGCCTTCATTTTCCAGCAATCTCAATGACCGTCATGCCAAATCGCGATACCAAACCAGCAACTGATGCTATGCCGGCAAACCAGCCGCACACAGAATCCACGCAACCGCCGCGGGATAGCCTGTTTTCTGCGCCGATTGCCAAATTGGGTGATTGGACTTTCGACGAACGCGTCGCGGAGGTTTTCCCCGATATGATCCAGCGTTCGGTGCCCGGTTATTCCAATATTATTTCGATGATTGGCATGTTGACTGAGCGCTTTGTGCAACCTAACAGTCAGGTTTACGATCTGGGCTGTTCTTTGGGCGCGGCAACCTTGGTCATGCGTCGTAATATTCAGGTTCCCGGCTGTAAAATCATTGCCGTGGACAATTCCCCTGCCATGGTTGAACGCTGCCGTCGCCATATAGACGCTTTCCGCGCCGATACACCGGTGGAAGTCGTCGAGGCGGATATTCTGGATGTGAAACTGGAAAACGCCTCAATGGTGGTGCTGAATTTCACTCTGCAATTCCTTGAGCCAGCAAATCGCCAGCAATTGCTCAATCAGGTATACGCGGGGCTGCGTCCCGGTGGCGCACTGGTGCTATCGGAAAAATTCAGTTTCGAAGATGCCAACGTCGGCGACCTGCTGTTTAACATGCACCACGATTTCAAACGGGCCAACGGCTACAGCGAACTGGAAATCAGTCAAAAACGCAGCATGCTGGAAAACGTTATGCTGACCGATTCGGTGGAAACCCATAAAACGCGTTTGCACAGCGCCGGTTTTGAACACGCCGAAGTATGGTTCCAGTGTTTTAATTTTGGCTCATTGATTGCTTTGAAAGCGGGAGAAGCCCAATGATTGAATTCGGCGATTTTTACCGACTGATTGCCAAAGGGCCACTTAGCCCATGGCTGGAAACCCTGCCGGCGCAGCTAAGCTGCTGGCAGCGTGAATCCCTGCACGGTAAGTTCAAAACCTGGTTTAACGCCGTTGAGCATCTGCCGCTGTTGACACCTACCAAACTGAATTTGAAAGACGGCGTACACGCGGAAATCACTCCGCCGCTGTCAGCCGGTCAGCGCGAGGGCATGGAAAAAATGCTGCGCGCGCTGATGCCGTGGCGCAAAGGCCCGTTTTCATTATACGGGTTGGATATCGATACTGAATGGCGCTCAGACTGGAAATGGGATCGCGTTCTGCCCCATATCAGCCCGCTGGCGGGTCGAACTATTCTCGATGTCGGCTGTGGCAGCGGCTATCACATGTGGCGCATGATCGGTGAAGGCGCGCATTTGGCTGTGGGCATTGACCCAATGCAGCTGTTTTTATGTCAGTTCGAAGCGGTACGAAAACTGCTGGGTGGCGATCAGCGCGCCCATCTGCTGCCGCTAGGCATTGAACAATTGCCGGAGCTGATGGCCTTTGACACCGTTTTCTCTATGGGTGTGCTGTACCATCGTCGTTCACCGCTGGATCACTTATATCAGTTGAAGAATCAGTTAGTCAGCGATGGCGAATTAGTGCTGGAAACCATCGTGGTCGAAGGTGATAGCCAGCAAGTTCTGGTGCCAGGCGATCGTTACGCGCAAATGCGTAACGTGTATTTTATTCCTTCGGCGCTGGCTCTGAAAAGCTGGCTGGAAAAATGCGGTTTTGTCGATGTAAGAATCGCCGATGTGGCGGTCACCACCACCGACGAGCAGCGTCGTACCGATTGGATGACTAGCGAGTCCCTAGCGGAATTCCTCGATCCTAACGACAACAGCAAGACCGTTGAAGGCTATCCGGCGCCGATGCGAGCGGTACTGATTGCCCGTAAGCCTTAATCACACACGGCTCTCTTTTGGCACAAAAAAGGCCCCGAACAACACGCGTCGGAGCCTTTTTTATTTAGGGCTATCAGGCAGAACGTGGCAACTGTTCGGTAATACATAACAGGCTTTTCATCGCCTCCACCACTTCTTCATCCACGCAATAGCGAGCAAATTCATCCACATCGTTATCTGCACACATGGTGACACCGGCTTTACGGTAACGCATAGTCGAAGGTCGAGTGCAGCCTGCAGAGCTGTGTAATTCAGTAACGCCAATTTCTAAGAATTTCTGCATATTTGACAAGCGCACACCGGCGCCGGCCATAATAATCGGCCCTTGGGTCGCGTTCACCAGATCGCGCAGTAAGGTTAACCCCAGCTCGGCATTTTGTTGTTGGCCGGAGGTCAAAATCCGCGCCACGCCCAACTGCGTTAACTGTTCCAACGCCACCATCGGATTCAGGCACATATCAAATGCCCGATGGAAAGTGACCGCCAGTGGGCCGCTGATTTCCATGATTTTACGCATTCGCGGCAAATCAATGTGCCCTTCTTCATCCAGTACGCCAACGACAACTCCGGCAAACCCCATATCCCGAATTTGTGCGATGTCATTTTTCATGATCGCAAAATCACTCTCGCTATAGCAAAAATCGCCACCGCGCGGCCGGACTATCGGGTGTACCGGAATGGTTACCGTGGCGCGAGCCTGCATCAGCGCGCCCAAACTTGGCGTCAGGCCGCCTTCAGACTGGCCTGAGCACAACTCAATTCTATCGGCTCCAGCGCGCTCAGCGGTCTGCGCGCAATCGACGCTATAGCAACAAATTTCTAACTTAGTCATTATCTCTCCCCTTTTGACAAACACATCTGCTACAGCTCATTTCACCACCCGTAAATCAATCATTCGATCGTCTGATAGATTGAATGCAGAACTTATCACTCAAGCCCAAAGGTCATTTAATCAAGACTGCCGAAAGCCTTACTATGGCATTCAATTCAAAATAATGACTAGAGGTCAGTCACAGTGATAACCATAAGTGATAATCCTGAGCGAGATAAATAACCTAAACACGTTAACTATTGTGCTCACTGTCAATAATTTGCCTTAATGTATACGGATGAAATTTAATGGTAATCGCCCCATTACTTACCGCCAGCGTGGGATTAGCCAAACGTTCGGCCTCCCCTTTCGGCGAACTGAATTTAAAGGTCACGCCTTCCGGTAGGTCAGGCTCTGCCGGTAACAAGCTCAAAGCGCGCTGATACAGGGTTTTCGGGTCGCCAGACAATACCAGTTCGATATGCTCCCAGCCTTCATGGGGATAACGCTTGCTTCCCGGATAAGGCAATTCTACGCAATCAATTTCCCACGGCCCAACGGGCAACGGTAGCGCTAAATCAAACAGGCAAATCGGACGACCATTGATAAGATTTTCTGACATCAGGCTGCCGCACTGGAGCAAACCGCTGCGCCAGCGATCGGCTGTCGCGGCTTGGTAGCAGCGTAGAGAAATGTGGTCGGCGGTGAACTGGCTAAGATCCAAATTAAGCCGTTGGGCAAAATCCGTCAGCTGTTGTTCAAAACGGGGTAAATCCTGCACCAAATCCTGCAATTCGGTAATGTGTGCCAAGGCTTGCATAAGGTTTTCTCTCCGTTCATCGGGGGTGAAAGCGAACCCGCCATAATTTACCGTTTTCACCGACGAACAACAGAATTTTGTCGATGAATCTCCGCCATTGATGCTGAAATAACCGATAAAAGCACTGTTTTTGTTCATTAGGAAAATAGCGCTGAGATACGACGAGCGGAAGGCTTTCCCCCTGCTGACGTCGGCGGGCAAATATGATATAAACCCAGCAGTTTTGTGGTTGGCCCTCCCGCGTAGAGAAACCGCACGCGTGACGCCAGACCCGTTGATATTAACAGGGCGCATTTTTGCGTCTCATGTCCGTAATTAAGGTAACCCGGTGAATATTCAGGCTCTTCTTTCAGATAAAGTCAGCCAGGCGCTGATTGCAGCAGGTGCCCCCGTCGACAGCGAAGCGCAAGTTCGCCAGTCCGCAAAGGCCCAATTTGGCGATTATCAAGCAAATGGCGTGATGGCCGTTGCCAAAAAACTCGGTATGCAACCCCGACAACTGGCTGAAAAAGTGGTTGAGCTGCTGGATCTTGAGGGTATTGCCAGCAAAGTCGAGATCGCCGGCCCCGGTTTTATCAACATTTTCCTCGACCGCCAATGGGTTGCCGATAAAGTCGAATTTGCCCTGACTGCGCCAAAACTGGGGATTGCTCCGGTTAAGCCTCAGACCGTGGTTATCGACTATTCCGCACCAAACGTAGCGAAAGAAATGCACGTGGGTCACCTGCGTTCCACCATTATCGGTGATGCCGCCGCACGTACTCTGGAATTTTTGGGTCACAAAGTTATTCGCGCTAACCACGTCGGAGATTGGGGCACCCAGTTCGGGATGCTGATCGCCTATCTGGAAAAAATGCAGAATGAAAACGCCAGCGATATGGGTCTGTCAGATCTGGAAGCTTTCTATCGCGAAGCGAAGAAAAACTACGATGAAGACGAAGAGTTTGCGGCTCGCGCTCGCGCTTACGTCGTAAAACTGCAGGGCGGGGATGAATATTGCCGCGCCATGTGGCGTAAATTGGTGGATATCACCATGACGCAAAACCAGATTTCCTACGATCGTCTGAATGTCACTCTGACTAAAGACGACGTCATGGGTGAAAGTCTGTACAACTCAATGCTGCCGGGCATTGTGGCCGATCTAAAAGCAAAAGGCCTGGCGGTTGAAAGCGAGGGTGCTACCGTTGTATTCCTCGATGAATACAAAAATAAAGATGGCGAGCCTATGGGCGTCATTATCCAGAAAAAGGATGGCGGCTACCTTTACACCACCACTGACATCGCCTGCGCCAAATATCGTTACGAAACGCTGGGTGCCGATCGCGTGCTGTATTACATCGATTCCCGTCAGCATCAGCATTTAATGCAAGCTTGGACCATCGTGCGTAAAGCCGGTTATGTTCCAGAATCCGTGCCGTTAGAACACCACATGTTCGGCATGATGCTGGGCAAAGACGGCAAACCGTTCAAAACCCGCTCTGGCGGTACCGTTAAGCTGTCCGAGCTGTTGGACGAAGCGATCGAACGCGCAGGTAAGCTGATCGCGGAGAAAAATCCGGATATGCCTGCGGATGAACTGGCCGAAGTGGTGAATGCGGTCGGTATTGGCGCAGTGAAATACGCCGATCTGTCAAAAAGCCGGACTACCGATTACGTCTTCGACTGGGATAATATGCTGGCATTGGACGGCAATACCGCGCCTTACATGCAATATGCTTATACCCGCGTAGTTTCGGTGTTTAAACGCGCTGGCGTGGTAGACGCGAGTAGCCTAACGCTGCCGTTAGTCATCACTGAAGACCGCGAAGCCGCATTGGCGACCCGTTTGCTTCAATTTGAAGAGACCATTACTAACGTTGCCCGCGAAGGCACTCCGCACGTGATGTGTGCCTATCTGTACGATGTGGCCGGTTTGTTCTCCAGCTTCTACGAGCACTGTCAGATTCTGAACGCCGATAGCGAAGAAAGCCGTCAAAGCCGACTGAAACTGGCGATGCTCACCGCCAAGACGCTGAAGCAAGGTTTGGATACTTTGGGTATTGAAACCGTAGAACGGATGTAAAACCCAATGGCTCGCGGACATTGATTGTCTGCGGGATATTGATGATGTAACAATTGATAATGCAATAGAAATAGCCCACTTAACGAATGACTCCGTTAGCGTGGGCTATTATTTATCAGCTTTAAAGAGAATAATCTCTTATAGCTCCCGCTTATTTAACCGTTTTATGGCTGATAATCGCGCCGCGAGCGTCGCTAACCTCAGTTGTCCCTTTATCCACTTTAATAAACGGTGAATCCCCAGAGAGGATATCTTTGGTGCTACCGCTCAACAGGCTGCCTACGGTGGCTGCCACATCGGCGCTGCCGCCGCCGTGATAGCGTTTGCCGTTCATATCACTTTGCTCAAGACCGCCGCTGTTCAGGTCAACTTGCCCTTTCTGGCTACCGATCTGGCCGCCGATCAGCTGAGTTTTACCCTGTACGGTTAGGTTAACGCCTTGCTTGCCACTTAGCGCAGTTTGTTCACCAACGGCATCGTTTTTCACCACATCGGCGGTGACCTTAAAGTGCCCATCACGCCCTGCCGGGCCTAACAGACTATCTTTGGCCGCATTGCCCGCTTTACGTGCACCTTTATCCCACAGCGCGCTGCCCTCTTTCTCATTGGCGAGCGTTTCTGGCAAGGTCACTTTTTCATCAGATCTACTGAAGCTGACGCCGTTGGTGGTATCTTGTTTGCTGTCCAGGCCGCGAGCGGTTTGGTTATATTTCTCTTCGGCTTTATCGAAGACTTTGTTAGCACCACCTTCCAGCGTTTCTTTCACTTTACCCGCATAACGTGGCGTACCGACTTTAGAAACTTTGGAAACCACGCTGCTATTCGGATCGTTGGTATGACTTAATCCAACGTCAACGCCAACTTTCAGACTTTGTTCGGTGTCTCTGCGGCTTTCAATACGCAAATCCCCGCCCACGCTACCGTCCACTTTATCCGCTTTGACCTTCGCCCCGGCCAGAACCGTATCCGCATCGCTGGAGAAGCTCAGATCGCCGGTCGCAATCTGCGTATTTTGCTGAGTGCCCGCCTGTTTACGATCAAGACCGAAGGTCGCACCGATGCCCGCCGTGTGGGTTTTCTTCTCGCTGGCGCTGTCTACTACACCCTGCTCATCCTTACCGAAACTTTGACCGAGTTTACCGTTGGCTTTGCCTCCCAGATTCCAGTTATCTTTGTGCTCTCCGCTTTTCGCGGATTCCAGCACAATTCCGCCATTATCCGCGTTCAAAACGGTATTTTTGCTGCTCACCTGTGTACCTTGCAAGTGAATAGCTTGCTCATTATCACCGTTGGCCTGAATGTGTAGGTTGCCGCTACTAGTGATACCACCACCTTGGGCATCGGTGGCCGATTGATCGACTTTGGCGTAATCTGCGGCAAAGCCGAAGTTACCGCCAGCGCTGGTTTTTTTATCGGTTTCCCCTTTGCTACCACCGGCGTCCAGATTGCCGGAGAACTTAGTGCTTTTCTCCCAATGGCTGGACTGTGCGGCCTGCAAGTCAACCTTATTCCCATTCAGCGTTACATCGCCCACCGGTCGATCTTTGCTGCCGATCTGACTGCCTTGCAGCGTTAAATCCTGTCCGGCATTCAATTCTACGCCTTGCTGGCCCTGTAATTGGCTCACATTAGCGTGAGAAGTCTTGCTTTCCCCTTTGTCATAGTCGCCGCCCAAACCGCCGCCGAAACTTTTGCTATCGGCGGTGACCCCCCCTTTTCCAGAAGCCTTCACGTTGAAGCCGCTATGATTCTCGGTTTCACGGTCGGTCGCCTGCTCAAAAGCTATATCGCCACCGGCATTAACGTTGACTTTACCTTTTCCAGCATCGAGAGCGGTTCCGGTATAGCGCGCATCGTCTTTAACCCGAATCGTGATACCGTCTACCGCGCTGATGCTACCGGCAACGGCTTGATCATGGGTTTTATCGCTGCGAGTCGTACCGCCCTGACCTTTAGCATCCACGGCCACATCGCTACCGGTCGTGGTGTAAACCCGCACACCGGCGCTGCCATTCGTTTCACGGCTAACAGTCTGATCGTGATTCACCGCGGCTTCGTAGCTATGACTTTCCGCATCTAGGTTGACGCCGCCCTGATTCGCTTTGTATTGCGTTCCCTGATCGCGGATTGCCCCACTAGCCTTGATCGAAATGTCACCCGCAGTCACCGTATTCACTACCGCTTGCTCGCTGTTTTTACGCACATCGCTGCTGCTACCGCTGGCGTTAACATCAATACCGACGTTCGGCGCACCTATTCCGCCGATATCATTAAGCGTACCGCCAGCATCTAGGCTAGCAACTTTGCCACCCGCGCGCTCCAGCGGGCGAGTAATGGCGCTGTAATCGACGTTTGCACCGATATCAACGCCCACTTTTAACGTAGTTGTTGTGCTGTTTTCGCTATTTTTAGCCGCCAGATTGTGAACATTCTCGGCCTCAACCTGATACTTCCCGCCCACCTGTTGCTGGGTACCTTGATGCGTCAAGTCACCCTTAGCCGCAATCACCAAATCTCCGCTGACCTGAGTCCCAGAAACCAGCGCTTTGCTGCTATCACTGTGCGTTTTGCTGCTTTCATGCCCCACCTGAATACCACTGCCGGCTTTATCCATCCCGCCCACGTAATAGAAACCGCCGCCGGTTTTGGCGTGGCTGCTTTCACCGATGGTTTGATCTTCCGCGGTGGTAAAGGCGACATTGTTGCCGCTTATTTTGGCATCGCCGTGATGGGCGACCAGCTGAGAGCCGGTGAAAGTTACATCTTTACCCGCTGCTAATGTCACACTCCCGCCGCTCAGGGTTGAAGCTTTGTTTTCAGTGCGTTCGGTATTTTCGGTATCGCGAGTGTGATCCAGATTGACGCCAGCGCGATATTGTTTATCTCCGGTTTTCTCCGCGTGGCCTTTCAGGCTTAAAGCGGTTTTCTCTTCATCGATTTTGTGTTGCAGCTCGGCTGCTTTCACATTGACATCACCCAGTGCATCAATGCCCAGCTCGCCCGCGCTTTTGACCAAACTGCCTACCACGGTAATATCCTGCTGGCTGAACAGTTTTAAATCCGCATCAGATTTCAGCTCACTACCTACAGACTGCTGCGTGGAGTTATTGGTTTTTTGCGAACCGTTGGTAATGTTGAATACGGTTCCTGTGCGGCTATTCACTTTATCGGTCGTGGTACTCACGGCATTATCAATCACCAAATCGCCGTGTAGGGTTTGCACAAAACCGCCCTGTGTCCCCTGCACTTTACTCCCAGTAATCGTGACGCCTTGATTACCGGACACCAGCAGTTTACCGCCTGCCGTCAGCTCTGAAGCCTGACTGATTTCTTGTAAATTGGCATTGTCTTTATTATCACCGCCGCCAATTCCGCCCCAGGCCGTTTTGTTATCTTTCTGAATTTTGCTATTGGCGGTTTTCTGCACGCCAATCTGCACCTTTTCCGCTGTGACCAGCAAATCTTTACCGGCTTGCACATGGCCTGCATGAGTGACCACCGTGTTGCCCGCCGTTAGTCCCAGATTATCGCCAGCTCGCAATTGGCTTTTCTTCAGACTTTCACTTTCGCTGCTTTCCTGCCAGTTTCCCGTCAGTAAGCTGGCAGTATGATTTTTACGATAGCCGGTTTCAGTTGATGTTTTCTGCTCCACCAAACCCGTCAGCTGAATGTCGCCGGTAGCGTTGAGTGCCAGATTTTTACCCGCCTCCACGCTGCTGCCTTTCAACTGAATATCGCCGCCGGTGGCCTTCAGAGTCGCGTTCTCACGCGCTTTGACCGAAGTACCGATCTGCTGACGCTGTTCGCTTTCCGTTGTGACATTGTGCCGCCAGGTTAACTTATCCTGATTATGCGTATGGCCCTGAGTCTGGGTAAGCATCTGCCCGTCTAGCGTCAGTTCGCCACCTTGCAGGGTGATATTATCCCCTTGAATATCTGTCGCCGTCAGTCGGTTACGATCGCTGGCGTTCAGCGTGATATTTTTGCCGGTTAGCACCGTACGCTGTAATCGTTGCGTGGTACTACGATCATTAACGTACTGGCCGCTCCAGGTGCTGTTGTAATTCTCACTGCCGTCACGATTCGTACTGCTGTTTTTCACGACACCTTGAGCATCGATATTTTTCCCCTGCAGACCGATATCGCCGCCGCGCAGATTCGCTGCCTGTAAGCCCAGATTGCCCTGAGAGCGCACCTCAATGCCATCCAACCCGGTGAATTCTCCGGCCAGATTTACGCCGCTGCCCACAGCAGTATTCACCAGGCGAATACGACCCGCCTGCATACTGCCGAGATAGTAGCTGTCCAGACTACTGTTCGGGACATCCTCCGCTCGGACTAAACTGCCGTCGGCCCCAGTTTGATTGTGGCCACTGAGCGCGTTAATTTGTTGCGTGGCAATCACTTTGCCGCGACTGTCAATTTTGGGCGCGATCAGATCCAACACACTGTTGGCCTGTAATCCGCCGGAGCGAATGCTCAACGTATTATCATTGCCGAATGTGTTGAAACCGGTTAAGGCTCCTTTTTCAAGCAGCGGGTTTCCCACTACTAAAGCGGAGCGATTAGTGTTGATGAACCCGCAGCCATCACAGGCAATACCGTTCGGGTTAGCCAGCACATAATCTGCCGCCATACCGAATATTTCCTGTTTACCCAGTAATAACGATGGATTGCGGCTAATGACCTCGTTCAAAATGACGTTGGCGGCCTGTCCGTTCAGGTTGGGGTTAGCATTCAGCTGACCGGCTAACTGAGATTGTCCGTCGATCAAGGCGTTATTCAACACCGCACCCGGTTTGTTAACGTTGAAATCCTGATATTGGTTATGAGACAGGCCCGAGGCGTTCGGAGTGACGATATTCACCACCGCCGCACCGTTTGCCGCCTGACTGATGCCCGGATTATGCCCGGCATCGCCCGCACCGATAATATCTGCTGCCTGAGTTGTGGTTAGCGAGGCAATGATAATCGCCAGCGACGCGGCAAGCTTTCCTGAAGGGGAAAGGCGGAACTTACTTTTTTTCATCCATGTGTCTCCAAATATTTCCATTCATTGAAAGGTAAAAGCACTGCAACACTGACGAATGGAAAGTCAGCTAAAAGCTGTAGCTCAGGCGAGCTAACACCTGAATCGGGTCGGTGGGACTTTTTTGATCGGAAAGTAGCCATCCTCGGCTCACATCCAAATCAATCACCGCCTGCGAATATTTGAAGGAAACACCGGCACTCAGCCCCATATTGCTCTGCCAGCCAACGGCATCGCGATGGGCTTGAACACGCCCTACGTCAACGCCTATGCGCGGCGTCAAGCTAGCATTACCGAGTGTGATCGGTCGTGACAATGTATTTTGCAGATACCAGCCGTTATCCGCCGAAAGGGTGTTGCGGCTAAAACCACGCACCGCGCTGCTATCGGTCAGGCTTAGCCATTCGACCCCAGGCAAGGGATCGCGACTGTACTGGCCGTAAAACAAATGAGTAAGTTGGTAAGGCTGCTCCCACAGGCTAAAACGCTGGCTGAGAGTGGCAAACATCTTCGCTTTGGTAAATTGAGGGTCAGGGTAGTTGGCCGCCCAATGCGAACTGGCTTTATCCGCACCAAACCAACTGAGTCCCCGTTCAACGCTGGCATTCAGGCTGATCACGCCGCGCGGAAGAATTTGCAAATGATTGGCCCCCAACTCCAATACCGTCAGGGTGGTACTGCTGATACCTAAACGGGAAGACTCAAGGTAGTTATTCACATTCTTATAGGTCAGCTGCGCATTCAGGGAATCGATCTGCTCTTGGTCACGATAAAACATATAATCTGCGCGCCCACCATACTGCTGGGTATTGCCATCCAGTTTCACGGTATTGAGCGGTAAGCGCTGGTAATTCAAGTATTCGGAATAACTGGCAAAACTGCTGAACGTCCAGGCTCCGTAGGGCAAAGAATAAAGAAAGGTATAAGCCCGATTATGATGACGCGATTCATCTTTGATCGTACTGCTGATGTTCATGCTAACAAAGTCAGATAAACCAAACGGACTATCAACGCTGGCGGTAGTACGGACCAACCACTTTCCGGTATTTTTCTGACCATAGTTATCCAACGTTCCTGTCAGCAACCAAGGCTTTTTATGGGTATTGTTTAAACGAATAATAGAACCGCCGGTACTCTTCCCCGGTAAAATATCTAATTTCGTCTGATTGGATTGCAATCGATTGGCTTGATCTAAGCCTTGATCAAGCTGCGATAATTTGAGCGGTTTACCTACAACATCAGGGAATAATAATCGGCTATTCACCCAATGATCGCCCCCTTCTATTTTCTCTACCACTCCCTCAATAACATTGATGCCTAATTCACCGTCAGTATTCAGCGGAACAAAATTCACGCGAGCGGTGATATAACCCTGCCTGACATAGAGACGGGTTAATTCATGAGTCAGGCGATTGATATCATTACTGGTAATGCAATCTGAAGGTAAAGCAGTCAGTTTATTCAGTTCACCTACCCCTAAAAGGGTGATTCCCTGTAAATAAACACCGTTTATCGCCAGACAACGATCGGATTCTGGCAACGCCACCTGGGCAGGAATCACATCCTCTTCAATCGCCTTAGGTTGGCGCAATTGTTGATAGCGACGCTGTTCCATTAGCTCATTAACCTCACGGGCGCTGTTCTGCAATGAACGGCGCGCTTCGCTTTCACCTAGCGGTAAAAAATTCCCCATGATGGGCTGAGTAGCTGCCTGAACGGGGCTACTGACGAGCAGAAAATAGAGTCCGATTCTTTTTATCATAGATTCCATTATGAGGAATAGCCTAGGCTATTGAGTAAATAACCAGCCCTACTCATCCTTGAGTTAAATATATGTGAATATATTTCATTCTAAATTGACTAAACCCTGAATCCAGCGAGACGCAAACGGTTATATCACTGTTATTCAGCCAAACTTAAACGCAATCAGAATGTTATTAAACCAGTAAATAAATCAATTATTTTTCAACACTAAGTCAAATTAATATGCACAGCGTTAGTAATGAATATCATCATTCAGAAGATTCTTATGAAATATTAAATAATCCAGAAAACCCCGTCTTAATACACTTATCGGCATGAATCAGAAAAATATTAGCTTTAATGACTAATCTCACAAGGATTGATCTAAAAATAATGGTGATAATTAATATAAAAGAATTTTTGAGGGATTTTGTAGTGCGGATAATAAAACTGAGATATTGATCTCATGAGATATAAAAAAACACCCTGTCAGCGTACCGCTAACAGGGTGGAGGTGACTATCTCATGTATAACCGATAACAAATCGGGCTTCACATCTAGATGATATGAGCATTTTTCCCGTTTAGTTATCAGGCAACCCGGCGGGCAAAGTCGCGCAGTTTGAAGCCCAGTAGCGCCAGAACGCCAAAGTAGGCCACCACGCCGGCCATCACTACCGCAAACAGACGTAACAGTCGGTAGGCCATGCCGCCGACGTCCCAAGCGGGCATCAGCCACAACATGCCAACCAGCACCGAGGACATTGCAACCACGCCTACAATCAGTTTGGTCATAAATATCCCCCAACCCGGCTGAGGTTGGAAGATTTTCTGTTTACGCAACTGCCAGTACAGTAGGCTAGCGTTCAAACAGGCACCCAAACCAATAGAGAGAGATAAACCCGCGTGCTTCAACGGCCCGATAAACATCAGGTTCATCACCTGAGTCATGATCAAAGTGACGATGGCAATTTTCACTGGTGTTTTAATATTTTGTCGAGAGTAAAAGCCGGGCGCCAATACCTTCACCACAATGAGTCCAATTAAACCAACCGAATAGGCCACCAATGCACGTTGGGTCATTACCGCATCAAAGGCATTGAATTTACCGTATTGGAACAGGGAAACCACCAGCGGCTTGGCCAAAATACCCAAGGCAACCGCGCTGGGAATAGCCAGCAGGAAGCACAGACGCAGCCCCCAATCCATCAGGCGGGAATACTCATCGTGGTTGCCGCTGGAGAAACTTTTCGCCAGCGATGGCAACAAAATAGTGCCTAACGCCACGCCCAACACGCCAGAAGGAAACTCCATCAAGCGATCGGCGTAATACATCCATGAAACCGAACCAGACACCAGAAAAGAAGCAAAAATGGTATTGATGATCAGGGATATCTGGCTAACGGAAACCCCTAAAATTGCAGGTCCCATCTGGCGCATCACCCGCCACACGCCAGCGTCGCGCAGCGCCAAACGAGGCAACACCAGCATACCGATTTTCTTCAAATGCGGCAGCTGATAGCCCAATTGCAATACGCCGCCCAAAACGACTGCCCAGGCCAAAGCTAAAATCGGCGGATGGAAATACGGTGCGGCAAACAAAGCGAAGCCGATCATACTGACGTTCAATAACGTCGGTGCAAAGGCCGGAATGGAGAAGCGGTTCCAAGTATTCAGTATCGCACCCACCAGCGAGGCCAGTGAGATCAAGAGGATATACGGGAAAGTAATGCGCAACAGCGCAGAGGTCAGAGCAAATTTATCCGGCGTATCGGTAAAACCAGGGGCAGTAATGTAAATCACCCAAGGCGCAGCCAGCATCCCCAATACCGTGACCACAGCCAATACCAGCGTTAACAGGCCGGAAACATAAGCCACAAAGGTGCGTGTCGCCTCTTCCCCCTGCTGACTTTTGTATTCTGCCAGAATCGGTACGAAAGCCTGCGAGAACGCCCCTTCAGCAAAAATACGCCGTAGCAGATTAGGCAATTTGAATGCGACAAAAAACGCATCGGTAGCCATACCGGCACCAAAAATTCGCGCGACAATCGCATCCCTGGCAAAGCCCAACACGCGCGAAAACATGGTCATCGAACTGACCGCAGCCAGTGATTTAAGTAAATTCATATATTTTTCTGATTCGTTACGCTGGAAATATCAACGCCTGCGATTAGCAGGCGTCAGCTCAACCCGATGACGGGTTTTTAGTATGACAATAGTCTACGTATCCGCCGACTAATAGCCACTGCTTGTTGTAACAATCTGCATCTCGCGCCCTCGCGGGCCTCTCAACGCTTTTCCAGCAGTTTTTCCACCCTTCGCTGAGCGCTAATAGCCTGTTCACCGGAAATCAACGTTGGGGTTTGATGGCTAACGGAATCAATAAAATGACGTACCGCGCCGACAAACCCGCGCTGTTCTAACGTTGTTTGCCAGCCAGGTGCCGGAGTTTCGAACATCTGGCCAGCAGACTCCTGCTGCCAGCGCCGCATATCGGTTATCTGGTAGCAATGCCCTTCCGTCACTGCCTGTACGCTTTCCCGCTGGGTTCCCGCCCGCCGATGCATACTGCTGGTAATCAGGCAGTTTCCGGCCTGAAAATAATGTTCGGCATACAGCATCTGCCCCGCGTCATTAGTGGCGATATGCCCTCCCAATAGGTTGGCGTTTTCGCCTCCCAGCCACAGGACAGTATCCAGCACGTGCAAATAATCATCCAGCAGGGTAAACCCCAGGCCGTTTGGGCCAACGCTATCCTGTCGGTGTTTTTCCATGCGCAGGGAAGCTGGCTGAATCATTTCCCGCTTGAGTTGCTGATACAGCGGCGCAAAACGGCGATTGAAGCCAACCATCAGTGCCTTGCCCTGTTTTTCCGCTAGTTCAATTAGCTGTTCCGATTGTTCCACGGTTTCGGCCAATGGTTTATCCACGTAGACGTGAACGCCAGCGCGTAGTAGCTCGCCGATCACCTCAAAATGGCTGGCGGTGCTGCTGTGAACAAAAATCGCGTCACAGGCCGTCGCGATCTCATTCAATCGGGAAAAATACGGTATTCGGTAGCTGTCACACAGCGGCTGAGCTTTGCCCTGGTTGGGCGAAAAAGCGCCTACCAGCGTCCAGTCGTCGGCGCGGCTTAAAATGGGTAAATAGGCTTTCTGCGCAATACCGCCAAGCCCGACCATACCTACGCGAAGTTTTTTCATAGTGACCTTATTAGTCATCCAACTGGGTCATGACTTCATCCAAACGGCGAGTCAGTTCAGCTACCTGATATTCCAGTTGAGTAATTCGGGTTTCCAGCGCGCCGTTGACCGCTTCATTTGTCAGCTCGTCCGCAGGCGCAGCGGCAATCTCACCGCTAAACAGATGCATATAGCGGCTTTCTCTCTTGCCTGGTTCGCGAGGCAAACGCACCACAAAAGGCCCGTCCTCACGTGCAGCGAGCCTTTCCAACGTTGCCTCTACCTCACTCACATCGCTGAATTCATGCATACGATTGGTGCGGGTACGCAACTCTCCTGGCGTTTGCGCGCCGCGTAGCAGTAACGTGGTGACTATCGCGACCTCGGCAGAAGAAAACTTCAGATTACCGAACTCCGAGTTGCAAAAGCGGTGTTCATATTTCATTACCCGGCTATTCACCAGACTTTGGCTACGAATAAAGTGTTTTTTCGTCAGCAGGTCGAGCGTTTGCTGCACTTCGCTCTCGGACAGTTCCATCACCGGCTCGCGGTTGGTTTTCTGGTTACAGGCGGTAGTAATGCCGTTCAGAGACATTGGATACTGCTCCGGCGTTGTCACCTGTTTTTCCAGCAAACAGCCCACTACTCGGGCTTCTAACGGGGTTAAACTGTATTTCATCCTAACCTCAGCGCGTTGATTTCCATTCAGTATCGGTCAATGCCGTCAGCACGTGATCGCGCCACTGGCCATCGATGAGCAAATAATCTTTCGCATAACCTTCCCGTTCAAAGCCCAATCTGGCCAGCAGATCGCCGCTGCGGCGATTATGCGGCATATAGTTAGCCATGATTCGGTGCATTTTTTCCTGCCGCTGCATATAGCGAATCAGGGGTTGCAGTGCTTCAAACATTAAGCCCTTTCCCTGCCAGCGCTCGCCGAGAGAATAGCCGAGGAAACAGGCATGGAATGAACCGCGCATCACATTGCTGAAATTGGCAACGCCGCGCACCTCATTTTCTTCCGGATCGAGCAGAATAAAATAATAGGCGCTGCCCTGTTTATGCATCTCGGCAATCATGCTGAGCCGCGCTTGCCAACCGGAAGGCACACAGTGGCTTTGATCTCGCACAGGCTCCCAAGGTTTAAGGAATGCCTGATTTTCGGCGTAATACTCCGCCATCCGGTACGCATCCCGCTCATGAACCAAACGCAGCGACATACGATCGGTTGTCAGGCGTACTTTTGGTGATGCTGAATGATAGCCAAACATCGACTCCCCTTAATTCAGGCGGAACATTAATAGTGACGATTAATATAACCGTTGCCATGGTCGCGGGTAAAACCGCTATTGACGAGTTATTGCGCAATCAATCCGCAAAAACGATTTTTTTTATCAATTTGCCAGCTAGCTAACGTATTGACGATAAAAAAATATCATCAACTCACCATCTATCGTTTCTATCAATTTAGGTACAAACTATCAGGGTAATAATTGTCCTTCCCCCCTTTCTATTTCTGACGGTGAAACATGTCTCTGGTATCGCAAGCGCGCAGCTTGGGTAAGTATTTCTTATTGTTTGATAACTTATTAGTCGTACTGGGGTTTTTCGTGGTGTTTCCCCTGATCTCTATACGATTTGTCGATCAATTAGGCTGGGCTGCAGTTGTTGTCGGTGCCGCACTGGGATTGAGACAGTTTATTCAACAAGGCTTGGGTATTTTTGGCGGCGCCATTGCTGACCGTTTCGGCGCAAAACCCATGATCGTGATTGGGATGTTACTGCGGGCAGTAGGTTTTGCCCTGATGGCCATGGCGGATCAGCCGTGGATTCTGTGGTTATCCTGCGCGTTGTCCGCGCTGGGCGGCACGTTGTTCGATCCGCCGCGCACCGCGTTGGTTATCAAACTGGTTCGCCCTCATGAACGTGGCCGTTTTTACTCCATTCTAATGATGCAAGATAGCGCCGGTGCAGTGGTCGGTGCTCTACTGGGCAGTTGGCTGCTACAGTATGATTTCCATCTGGTGTGTTGGGTTGGTGCATTTATTTTTGTGCTGGCGGCGCTGTGGAACGCTTGGCTGCTCCCCGCTTACCGCATTTCTACGGTGCGCGCCCCAATGCGGGAAGGCATGCTGCGAGTGATTCGCGACAAACGCTTCCTGACCTATGTCCTGACGCTTACGGGTTATTACATGCTGGCGGTACAGGTAATGTTGATGCTGCCTATCGTCGTGAACGAAGTGGCTGGTTCTCCGGCTGCGGTAAAATGGATGTATGCCATTGAAGCCGCGCTGTCATTGACGTTGTTGTATCCGATCGCCCGTTGGAGCGAAAAGCATTTTCGTCTAGAACAGCGGCTGATGACCGGTCTGTTTATTATGAGCATCAGCATGTTCCCTATCGGGTTAACCGACAGTTTGCAGACATTATTAATGCTGATCTGTTTCTTCTATTTGGGTTCTATTATTGCCGAACCGGCGCGGGAAACGCTGAGCGCCTCACTGGCAGATGCGCGCGCCAGAGGCAGCTATATGGGCTTTAGCCGCTTAGGTTTGGCGTTGGGCGGTGCACTCGGCTACACCGGCGGCGGCTGGATGTACGACACGGGTAAAAGTCTGTCTTTGCCGCAGCTCCCTTGGTTCTTGCTCGGAATCATCGGCCTGATTACGCTGGCTGGATTATATTGGCAGTTTAATCAACGGCGTATCGAACCGGCGATGTTAAGCGGCAGCTAACCTTGTAACAAGTGGCCGAATTACATGGACAGCTGGCTATCCCGATTCCAGCGTAACAGTGAGTTATTCCTATGTTGAAAGTGATCGCGCAAGATTTTATTCATCCTGAACATATCGATAAAGTTATGCCGCTATATCGGGAATTAGTAGAAAAAACCTTGCAGGAGCCGCTTTGTCACGCTTATGAGTTGTGTATCAACCAAAAAGATCCCGGCCATTTCATTTTTATCGAGCAATGGCCAGATCGCGCCGCGCTGGATACCCACTGCAAAACCGAGCACTTCAGGCGTCTGGTTCCGCAAATAGACAGTTACCAACGGCAGGCAGGCACTTTTTTGCTGATGGACGCTGTCGAGAATCAGGAATAAACGCGCCTAACCCTTGTCTAGTGAATTAAATCACCGGACACAGAGTTATCCGATTGGCAGTTTCTCCCCGCTCCCGCACTATCCAGCCTTAATTTCTAGACGCCACCAACGGCGTTGCCACGGCAGAAACCGGTTACAAATTCCAACCCACGGTCTAACCGGTTACTATTAGCCAAATTTGCGGTTCAACGAGGTCATCATGAGAAAGTTATTTTGGGGCGCTGCCGCTCTGATTTTTGTCGGTGCCATTTCCGGCTGCAACCCACTGACACAGTACACGCTAACCGAGCAGGAAATTAACGAGTATTTGCAAAAACACAATAATTACGAGAAACAGATTGGCGTGCCGGGTCTAGTTGATGCCCATATTACCCTGAGCCAATTACAGAGCCAGATAGGACGCGCTGAGCCGGGTAAAGTGACGCTAACCGGCAATGCTCAGGTGAAAATCAGTTCGATCCTCGGCCCACAGAACGCCGATATGCAACTGACGCTAAAAGCGCAGCCGGTATTCGATCGTGAGAAAGGGGCTATTTTCCTGAAAGATATGGAAGTGATCGATTATAAAGTTCAACCGGAAAAAATGGATTCGGTGATGAGTATGTTAAAACCCTATCTAAATCAGTCGCTAAAATCGTATTTTGATCAACAACCGGCCTACGTATTAGATGCTGAAAAAAGCAAAACCGAAGCCATGGCGAAAAAACTGGCTAAAGGACTGGAAGTTAAACCGGGGATGTTAATCGTACCCTTTACTGACTAAAAACCTGCGTTTACCGAACAATCATACTAGCCCGCTGCTCGGCGGGCTTTTTGATCGTCCAAGCTAAGCAACCTACGGGTTATTCTGCCTCGGGTTCGTCTTCTTCTTCCGCCAGCTCATCGCGCATCGCCTGAAGCGCTTCGCGAGTTAACTGTGCCAGCGTGCGGTAAAAACCGGTCGCCGCATGGGCTTCCACTTTACCGAGGAAACGCCCGCACCACGGGAACAGGAAATCATCAAACAGAGCAATCTGTGCCTGAACTTCGTCTTCCTGCGCCTGATCTTCCAGCCAGGAGGCGGCCAGTAGCAGTGAACCAAAGTGATCTACCGGCCCGTCGTTTAACGGCATACCGCGTTGTTGCAAGAAAGCGCGTAACTCCGCTTCTGGACGCGCGTCTTCCCATTGGGAAGCAAAAGGCGAAACGCTGCATTCGCTGCCGGTAAATAACGCGGCATAATCATCGGCCAGCGCCTGCGGCTGATATTCCTGTTGCAAACGCGCCAGCAGATCACCTTGCTCCAGCGGCCAATGTTGCTCCAGCTTGCCCTGCTCAATCAGAGTAAACAGCGGCGCTAATAGCGGATCTTGCGGTTGACGATAAAACAGCGAACCCAACACCCGGCAAACCAGCGAAAAATCATTCATAAAACTGTCCTAATCCATTTATCTAGAGGGGACTACGGCAGTAAATGTTTTCCGCAGCAAAAGCGTTGACTACGCAGACCATTTACTACGGTAACTATTTTACTGCGGTAAGATTGGGCGTGACGATGTCACAAATCGGCCAATTCCGCAATGGCCGGACGGCCTCGCAGTTCGAGGAAATTCAGCAAACGACGCGGGCTTACGTTCAAAATGCGATCTTCGGGGAAACCCACATCAGCAATAATGCGTTCGCAGTGATCAAAAATTCCCAGCGAAAATGCCACGTGAGAATCAGACCCCAGCGCCAGCCAGCCCCCCGCATTGCGCACCGCTTCAGCGATAGCGCGGCAGTTAGTTTCACTGCCTTTACGGGAGTGAGTAAAGGATGAATTATTCAACTCTAGCGCCACCTGATATTTTGCGGCCGCTGCAGCAACTGCGGGAATATCGACCGGAAACTTCGGATTTCCAGGGTGGCTAATAATGTGCACATCGCCCTGCGCCATCGCAGCAATCATTGCCTGAGTATGAGCGGCTTTATCCTGCGGCGGAAATACTGGCTCATGGAAACCGGCGATCACCAGATCCACCGCGTCCAGCATTGGACCGGTGCAATCAATATCCCCGTCCAGATTTTTAATATTCGCTTCAATACCGCGCAGAATACCCACGCCATCGACTAGCCGTGGCCACACTTTCATATTCATAAAGTGCCAGTAGTGTGGAGCATCAGCCATATCCGGGCCGTGATCGGTAATCGCAAACAGCTGAATATTCTTTTGTTTCGCTTCGGCGATGTAATCATGCAGGGTACTGTAAGCGTGGGTGCTGGCGACTGTGTGCATATGCAAATCAACTGGATACATAACTACTCCGCGGGTTCTTATTCTCAGTTTGTTAGGCAAAACATAGTCCGCTAAGCATAGCAGGAATCCCCCGCACAGCCGAGCTGAAACCCATGTTTTGCCTACTGGAATCAGTAACCGCGTGCCACATCCACCAGACCTAGCGGTTGCTTGCCCGCTTCGATCAGTTTGATATTCTCTGCCACCTGGTCCATCGCCACTTCAGGTAAAGTAATAGCGGCAATATGCGGCGTAATGGTCACTCGCGGATGCGTCCAGAATGGATGCATACTCGGTAGAGGTTCTTCGGCAAAAACGTCCAGCGTAGCGGCTGCAACCTGCCCTTGGCTCATCGCCGCCAGCAAATCCCGCTCCAGCAAATGCACGCCGCGAGCCAGATTGATCACATAAGCCTGCTTATTCAATTGGGAGAACAGTGAACCATTAAGAATGCCCATAGTTTCCGGCGTATTCGGCAACAGATTGATCAACAATTGCGTCCCTTTGAGAAAATCGCCCAACTGTGCACCACCCGCATAGCTTTCGACGTCGTCAATGTGCTTTGGCGTTCGGCTCCAGCAACGCACTTTAAAGCCAAAACCAGCCAGTTTTTGTGCCACGCTTTTGCCCAATACGCCCGCGCCCATGATCCCCACGACAAAATTATCATGCTGATGAGGCGTCAGCGGCTGCCACAGTTTTTGCGCCTGCTGTAACTGATACTCATCCATGCGGCGGAAATAACGCAGCACACTACTCACCGCATATTCCTGCATCTGCAACGCCATACCGGTATCTTCCAACCGCACCAACGGCACCCCGGCAGGTAAAGTTCCTGGATGACGTCGCTCCTGATCCAGAATGGCATCCACGCCTGCGCCCAACGCAAACAGACCTTTCAGCTGTTGGCGCTTAGCCAGCATTTCGTGAGGCGGATTCCATACCAGGGCATAATCCGCCGGCTGGTTATCACCCCGCTGCCATTGACGAATATTGGCCTGCGGTAAACGCGTCTTCATACCCGTTAGCCACAGTTGGGCATCAAAAAAGGGGTGATAAAAAATAATATTCATGATCTGTAGGCTCCTAGCGTAAGTCACCTTAGATTTCCGCGATTAGCGGTGAGATGCAAGGGCGAAACTGGAGAAATCTCGCCCTAAATCTGAATAATGCCAGTGGGTTAACGGTTTTGCTCTGTCAGCTTGCTTTGCGCAGATAATTGCCCTTCCTGAATCAAACGACGCAACAACGGAATCAGCACAATCAGCACCGCGCCGGTCAGCAAAGAACCCCAGCCCAGCATGTTGAAAATTTGACTGTAGCCCGGATTGGTTTCTATCGGCGTACTGCCGCTATTGGTCGGCATCATACCAGAGACATAGCCCGCCAGAACTGATGCCACGCCGGTAACCATCATCCAGCATCCCATCATTACGCCTTGATAGCGCGGCGGAGCCAGTTTGCCGATCATGGCATACCCGATCGGTGAGATGAGCAATTCCCCCATACTTTGCAGTACATAGCTCAGCGCAATCCATTTAAACGCCACCAGCCCGTCGCCTCCCGCCAGTTGAATACCCAGCGGCAGAACCAGCATCCCCATCCCCATGCACAAAAGCGCACCAGAAAATTGAAGAGGAACATCAATAGAGAGACCGCGTTTACGCAGGCGACTAAACCACAGCGCCATCAATGGCCCACCGAACACAATCACCAAGGTATTGATGTTCTGAATCCATTGCGGAGCCACGCGCCAGCCGTAAACGTTCAAATCGATATTATGTTCAGCAAACAGCATCAACCCCATCGGAGCCAACTGGTACAACGCCCAAAATACCAGTGAGCCTGCGGCCAGCAGCATGTAGGCCAACATTCGGCGGCGCTCAACGTGAGGATGATGACGAGCCGTTACTACGCCCAGCATCACAAAAACAGCGATGCCGATAGCAATAACAAAATAGCTGCTAAATCCGGCGTAAGTGAGCAACAGACGAATGATGGGGACTAAAGCAATCAGCACCAAAATACCCACCAGCATCCGCTGTTTGGCTTGCTTTGCACCAACTTGCTGTAGTGGCGTATTGGTGTCTTTCAATATGTGCCAGCGAGATAAGGTAATCACAATCGCCAGCAGGTTACCCAAAGTGGCAAACAGGAACAGTGCACGATAGTTTTCACTCAGTTGGAAATAACCGGCAACGGCAAAACCAAGGAAGAAGCCCAGATTCATCCCGGCATAATTCCACAGGAAAGCCGATTCGCGGCGATCGTCATCCGGCATAAACCTCTGGGTCAGCATCATATTCAGGCAGGTGACATTCAGGCCGCTGCCGGTCAGGAACATCGCCAGCCCCCAATACAGTCCCCACAGACCATAAACCGCGATCAGCCAGCAACCAATAACCTGTAGCACCATGCCCAGCACAAATAGATTTCGATTGCTCAGGTAGCGTCCCCCCAAGTAACCACCGAATAAATGCAGCCCATAGTTAAATGCGCCAAATACGCCCATGATGGCATTGGCGTTGCTCTCACTGAACCCCAAACGCTTGGTGGCATACAGCACCAATGTGGAATAAAGCACGGCAAAACCTAACGTGGCAAAGGTTTGGATGAAGAATAAAGTCCCGGTTCCGGCTGGAATCGACTGTGGCAGATCATTACTGAGCTGCGGTGCGGAATCTGACTGTTGCAAAATTTACCCCTAATACTATTCCGACTAAAGATGCTATTCCGACTAAAGGTGCTATTCCGACTAAAAGTACGACTGGCCGTGGGTTTGTTCAGATAGCCGCACAGGCCGATGTACTTTCGTTCGGTATTTCAATCCCGTTAAGCGATTATTTAGCGACATTTTTGACTATAATTCCAGTAACAATGCCAGCCAACCTCATAATTAAGCACTAATTGTGCGAATTAATCGCCTAATTATGCACAAATGTACAAATAATCATCTATTTGTATAACAAATATGTTTCTGCAGGGCATTGACAACAAAGTGGCGGTTTTGTGGAAATAAATGCCGATGAAATCAGCAAATTGATGCAACTTTAGCTAAACAGTCATAAACCCTACACAAGAGGGTTGACGCTGCGCTCGGTTTTCCCTACATTACGCCGGTCGACAACGTTTGGCGTTGGTGACAACAATACGGTGAGGTGTCTGAGTGGCTGAAGGAGCACGCCTGGAAAGTGTGTATACGCGCAAGCGTATCGAGGGTTCGAACCCCTCCCTCACCGCCATATTGAGTACCGGATGATGCAGTTAGTCCTCCGTAAAAGAACGGCAATCCACAGCAGGGATAAAGTAATTCCCCTCTGAATGTGATTGCCGTTTTTTTTTATCTAAAATCAGCCAAACCTGACGCTTTCCCAATTCCCTCTGCTTTCCCCTGATGAATCTCTTTTCGCTTCGTTTCTGTTGAGTAAAAAATAGATAGCGCCTGCTAAATTTGATTATGCCACCCCCTAATTCCCCCATGCTAAAACACCTGAGCCAAAACAGCGCCTAGCGACAAATGCTATGCATTTCAACATCTCTATGGACAGGGGTATCCTAATGAAATTATGCACTTTATTTTATCTTTCTTCCCTCACATTGTTGCCCAGCCTGCTTCCCTCTCAGGCCGCACCGTTAATCGTCGCTCATCGCGGCGGTACAGCGGATTTGCCGGAAAACACCACAAAAGCGATTCAACACGCACTGGAACATCAGGCGGATATTATCTGGATTAGTGTCCAACTCAGTAGCGATAACATTCCCGTGCTTTTCCGTTCGAAGAATCTCAATGCCACAACTGATGGAGAAGGAACCGTAGCTGAATTAACCCTTGAAGACCTCAACACGCTGGATGCGGGGTATAAATTTGAATCTGAAGGAGAATATAAATTCAGAGGATTGGGGATAAAAATCCCCACGCTGGCGAGCGTATTAAACAAATTTCCTACCACAAAATTCTTTATCGACATTAAAGATCAGACAAAAGACTATGATCGCGTGGCTCAATATATCTCGGCGGTCATTACTGACAGCAACGCGGCGGACAGAACCCGAGTTTATTCGACCAAGCATCGGTTTTTCAAAGCGCTGGGGCCAGAGATCAAAACATTTGCACCGCGCAGCCATACGCGTAAAACGCTGGCGAATGTACTCATGGCTGATAATTGTCGGGTTGACGACAGAATGGAAGCGCAGAAACCGGAATATCATGCTTTTGAATTGCGTGCCCCGGTATCTGTAGTTGAAACCTTAACGCTTGGGAAAGGGCAATCAGCAGCGACAATGGTGTGGAATCAAAAGGTGACTCATTGTTTTAAACGCAATTCATTGAGCAAATTGATGTTAATCGGTGTTAATTCGCAATCTGACTATAATTTAGCGAAAGAGCTTCAGGCCGACTTTGTGATGGTAGATTCACCACAGCAAGCGGAACTCTGGCAAAAATAACGCGAATTTGCGGGGTATTTCCACAAGTTGACGGTGAATTAAGCAAGCGAATGGTTTCACGTAAATTCTTCTTGACCCTCAAGGCCCCTATCCCTATAGTACCGCCCCGTTGCAGTGCTTAACGCTGCAACAACACGGTGAGGTGTCTGAGTGGCTGAAGGAGCACGCCTGGAAAGTGTGTATACGCGTAAGTGTATCGAGGGTTCGAACCCCTCTCTCACCGCCATATTTGAGCTAAAGGCTCTGACGAAAGTCGGGGCCTTTAACTTTTGAGCCATTCCCAAGAGAAATGCCTCATAGTATTCATCGGTTATAACGGATTATTACGCCGCGGCTGGCGCTTTCCCACGCCCCTGGTGCGATCGCCCAACGGAGAGAATGGCATCAGTTTGCTATAAACCACCTGATTTCGACCCTGCCGTTTAGCCTGATACAGCGCATCGTCCGCCATTTTTATCGCCTTCACCATCGACATTCCCGGTAAATACAGCGAAACACCGATAGAAATAGTAATCCTGACTTTACGTCCATCGCTTAACGTCACTTCGAGCTGTTGAATACTTTCGCGAATGCGCTCCGCCATCACTTTCATACTTTCCGGATGGTGGCTTTCGGTAATAATGATAAATTCCTCCCCCCCGAAGCGACCAACAAAATCCAGACTTCTCACGGTTTGCTTCAAAATTTCACCCACGCTGGAAAGAATTAAATCTCCCGCGCCGTGACCATAATTATCGTTAACTGTTTTAAATTTATCCAGATCCAGAATCAATAACCCGCAGGCGCGCCTTAACGTACTTAATTGGTTTAAGCGGAAATCAACGCTAGCGCGGTTATTTAAGCGGGTAAGATTATCGACGTTGGCCCGATCTTTCATCGCGAAATAAGCATGAATGTGGCGTTCTTTAAAATTCAATGCGTGGAAACAAATAGCTAGGCACAAAGCAGAAGACGCCTGATATATCAGTATTGACGGCCACAACTGTCCATAGTTAAGAAAAGTTGCGCCGACGCAGGTACGGTAAACGGCAATAAGCGCGATAGTGATATAGAAAACCCGATTGCTCTTTCTTTCCCACACTTTGGATAACAGCAGCGGAAAGATGATTAAAACAATCAGCATATTATCTAGCGTAAACAGACCGGTAAAAATAATGTTAATGGCTAAAGCGACTAAGCCACTGAGCCAGCCGCCGTAAAATGTCGCCAAAATGATCGGTAATATTTCAAAGCTATAAAAGAAGCTATTGGTGATAATAAATTTGTCCTGATTCAAATACAGCGATATCAGGCCGGAAACCAGACCAAACAGCAAACGTTTCCATTTCTCACCGTCGTAGGAAAACGGCGTATTTTTACTCAATGCAAAATAGCTGATAGATAGCGATGCGTAAGTCACACAGGCATCGTTAAACAGCGATGAGAGAGTCATGGTAAAACTCATGGAAAATGAAACTTATGTTGTATTGTCATCATTATGTTCACTTTACCTATAGCCATCAGCGAGACCCGTCGTTTTCAAATAAGATTGCTTTCTGCCCCCGTTATAACCTAATCATGCCAAGCATAATATAGATTCACCTCAAGGGCTTCTCATCTAAATCTTAGCCGTGTAAGGCAATTCCACAGGGAAATTTTCATTATTTCAGCCCTCTTACACTTTACTGCTGCAGTATCCAGCGTCTTTTAGCCACCTACGTACCAAATACAGGGAGTGCAAAATAATCATTTTTATTCACTTTTATTAATTAGTGGTAAATATTCATCTATAACTGATAAAAGTTCATAAAATGAATAAATGTCGACGCTTTAACCCGTTACCCGCCGTGCTTATTACGTTTGTAGGACCATTCTAAAACCCCCTGTTATCCTTATTCCAATCAGAGATTGATATACATCTAGATCTCTGCCCCACATTTGGCGTATCGTTGATATTCACTACTCGAGACGGACCCCTATTGGCCCGCCATTTATTTTGTCTTTTCCTTATTTGGTTTGCACCTTAGATGAAAACGCACGGAATTAACGGCATTAGGCCGTTCAGCGCGCTTATTGAAGCTTGCTGGCGAGAAACCTATACACTTCAACGGTTTATTAAAGACATAATTGCCGGCGTCACCGTCGGGATTATTGCCATTCCTTTAGCTATGGCTTTGGCTATTGCCAGCGGCGTACCTCCGCAATATGGCCTGTATACCTCCGCGATTGCCGGTATTGTCATTGCAGTCAGCGGCGGTTCGCGTTACAGCGTTTCCGGCCCTACCGCCGCTTTTGTGGTCATTTTATTCCCAGTCTCACAGCAGTTCGGCCTAGCGGGATTATTGCTAGCCACGCTGATGTCCGGCCTGTGTTTACTCTGCATGGGATTAGCACGGCTAGGACGATTGATTGAATATATTCCGCTATCGGTGACGCTCGGATTTACTTCTGGGATTGCCATCACCATTGCCACCATGCAGGTCAAAGACTTTTTTGGTCTACAGATGGAGGGCGTGCCGGAAAATTATATTGGTAAAGTTTCGGCACTTATTCAGGCGCTTCCAAGCCTTAATTTCAGCGATACCTTAATCGGCAGCGTGACGTTGCTAGTCTTGATTTTCTGGCCGAGGCTCGGGATTAAGTTACCGGGTCACTTACCTGCGCTGGTGGCAGGTACCGCTGTCATGTGGGTTTTGTCTCTGTTCGACCAGCAAGTAGCAACCATTGGTTCAAAGTTTAGCTATATGCTGGCCGATGGTACCTACGGACAAGGAATCCCTCCGATTTTGCCGCAGTTCGTACTGCCGTGGAACCTACCGGCCGCTCATGGGCAAGAGTTTACTCTGAGCTGGGCCACAGTATCCGCCCTGCTGCCCGCCGCCTTCACCATGGCAATGTTAGGTGCCATTGAGTCGCTGCTATGCGCCGTCGTGCTGGACGGTATGACCGGGCAGAAACACCGTCCAAACAGCGAACTGGTGGGTCAGGGTCTGGGAAATATGATTGCGCCATTCTTCGGCGGGATCACTGCAACAGCCGCCATCGCTCGCTCCGCCGCCAACGTGCGCGCTGGTGCAACCTCCCCGATTTCTGCGGTGGTACACGCTCTGCTCGTTCTGCTGGCGTTATTGATATTAGCGCCGATGCTCTCTTATTTACCGCTGGCGGCGATGGCTTCCCTGCTGCTGATCGTGGCGTGGAACATGAGCGAAGCGCACAAAGTGGTAGATTTACTGCGGCGGGCGCCGAAAGACGACATTATCGTCATGCTGCTGTGTATGAGCCTGACGGTGCTATTCGATATGGTTATCGCTATTACCGTTGGTATCGTGCTGGCTTCGCTGCTGTTTATGCGCCGCATCGCCCGTATGACTCGCCTCAGCCCGTTGTCCGGCGCTCAGGATAATCAAACACTGATTTTACGAGTCAACGGCCCGCTGTTTTTCGCCGCTGCTGAGCGTATTTTCAATGAACTGCTGGAAATGAGCGAGAATCGACGAACCATCATCTTACAGTGGGACGCGGTTCCGGTGCTGGATGCTGGCGGTCTGAACGCCTTCCTACGCTTTGTGGAAGCTCTGCCAGAAGGCCGGGAGCTGATAATTACCGATACGCCGTTCCAGCCATTGAAAACGCTGGCGAGGGCTAGAGTTAAGCCGATTCTAGGCAAGCTAAGCTTCTATGGATCTCTGCCGGAGGCGCTCGCGGCGCTGAAACAACGTTAAAAACGAATGGGTAGCAACAGAAAGGGCAGCGTAGTTATCCACCACGCTGCCCTTTTTTATCGCTTTAGTTCGCGAAATAACTCAGCTTATTTGCTGGTATCCAGCTCTGGGAAGCTTTTCACCAGATCGTCGATGGCTTTCATCTGCACCAAGAACGGCTCCAGTTTATCCAACGGCAGTGCGGAAGGACCGTCACATTTCGCGCTGTCAGGCTCTGGATGAGCTTCGATAAACAGGCCGGCCAGACCCACGGCCATACCAGCACGCGCCAATTCGGCGACCTGTGCACGACGACCGCCGGACGCTGCGCCAAACGGATCGCGACACTGCAGGGAGTGAGTGACGTCGAAGATAACCGGATGACCGCCGGTAGACTTCACCATCACATTGATACCTAACATATCAACAACCAGATTGTCGTAACCGAAGTTACTGCCGCGATCGCACAGAATAACCTGATCATTACCGGCTTCTTTGAATTTGTCGACAATGTTCCCCATTTGGCCTGGGCTGACAAACTGCGGTTTTTTCACGTTAATCACGGCACCGGTTTTCGCCATGGCTTCCACCAGATCGGTCTGGCGTGCCAGGAACGCGGGTAACTGAATCACATCGACTACTTCAGCGACAGGCTGGCACTGACTGATTTCATGCACGTCGGTGATGACCTTCACGCCGAACTGTTGCTTCAGTTCCTGGAAGATTTTCATGCCTTCTTCCAGACCCGGCCCGCGATAAGAATGAATCGAAGAACGGTTGGCTTTGTCAAACGAGGCTTTGAATACGTAAGGAATACCGAGCTTTTGAGTCACGGTGACGTAATGCTCGCAGATGCGCATCGCCAGATCGCGGGACTCCAGCACGTTCATGCCACCAAACAGCACAAAGGGTAGGTCGTTCGCTACCTTGATATCGCCAATGCTAACCACTTTTTGTTTCATGCTTATGCCTTTAAGGATGGTAAATCGGAATAAATCACGACGCCTCAGCGCCCTATCAAATTATGCTAATGCAGAGTAATACGCTGCTGCTCAATGGAGTGAATCTGCATTTTTATCATTTCAGCGATAGGATCTTCCGGGCACTGTTCGACAAAATAGCTTAAATCAGAGATGGCAATATGATTGCAGTCCAGCTGAGCGTAAATCAAACCCCGATCGCGGATCTCGTAGGGATCTTCGGGATCGAACGCCAGCACCGCTTCGCTGGCACGCAGCGCCAGCTCCATTTGTTTCTCTTCCATTAACGCCGCTTTTAGCGTATCCAACATCTTACGAATAATCAGGGTATGTTCCGCTTCTTCCAGATCTTCATCTTCCAGTTCCGCAGACAACCCCAAATTACCTTTAATCCAGACTTCCAGCATATGCTCGTTCAGCGTTTCCCCGTTTAACGGATTAATCAGCCACATTTCCTCATCTAGCCAATCGGCACGAAGAATGAGCTGAGTAGGGAAAATTACTGGCATCAATGGCAAATCCAGTTGATGGGCGATATGAAGAAAAATGACGCCCAATGAAACCGGCGTACCCTGACGTTTCGCCAGGACTTTATCCAGCCAGATCGCGTCGGACAGCCGGTAAACCCCACTCGCCCCACCGAATTTCCACTTGCGGTAGAACAAATCAATAAGCACTTCCAATTGCTGATCTTGATTGAGGTCACAGGGCATCGCCGCGCGGGCATCATCAACCAACTGTTGCAGTTGGTTGCGAACGTCAGCCATTGGAAAGTTCGGTCGGATTTCCTGGGTAATCCGTAACACCCCTTCACTCAAAGGCGCGGTGTTGAATTCGAAATCAGCAATGGTACTCATAAATATCCCATCAGCAGAGGTAATTTAGTCGTTGCCAGTTTAATAATCAGGTACAGACAACCCAGTGCGAGGATAAAGGCCACACAGCGCGTTTTTTGGCTACGGTTGCGTTTACCTAAAGCGACATAACCCAACACGATGTAGAGAATCACACCGAACAGTTTTTCCGTTAGCCAGGTACCCTGCGGGCTGAACGGGTAAAACCCGGTGATAAATATCAGCGCAATACCGCTGACAAACAATAACGTGTCGTTGATATGTGGCGTTATCTTCACCCAACGTTTGTCTATCATAGCTGAACCGCGGCATTTCCAGAAGAACCGCAAAACAAACAGACTAATGCTGATAACCACCGTCGCCAAATGTAGATATTTCATGGCGATATAATCAATCCACATGATGAGTCACTCCATTTTCATTCTAATTATGTGTCATCTGCGGCAACCACTGCCCCAAAGTAACCCTATCGTTGTTACCGTAATCTTTACAGGTTGCCACCGCGCTAAAACCGGTCTGCAACAGCAGCTTCTCTACCGCTGTCGCCTGTTGCCACCCGTGTTCCAGCAATAACCACCCTTTCGGTTCCAGATACTCGGGTGCCTGTCGGATAATGGCCGCAAGATCGGCCAGACCTGCGTCTTCAGCCACCAGTGCGCTGTGTGGTTCATAGCGCACGTCACCCTGCACTAGGTGAGGATCATTGGCATCAATATAAGGCGGATTACTGGCAATCAACGCAAAACGCCCAGCGAGGGGGGAAAACCAGCTGCCTTGCAGAAACGCTACGTTGTTTAGACTCAGTTTTTCCGCATTATGGCGCGCCAACACCACCGCATCCGGTTGGAGATCGACGCCGGTGACCTGACAATCTGGCCGCTCGCTGGCCAACGCCAGTGCTATTGCCCCGCTGCCGGTGCCTAAATCTAGAATTCGACAAGGTTGTTCGGGTAAACGCGCCAGTGCCTGTTCCACCAGACATTCGGTGTCAGGGCGAGGAATCAACGTGGCCGAAGACACGCTCAGCGGCAGCGACCAAAACTCGCGCTCACCGACCAGATAGGCGATAGGTTCGCCCTGCTCTCGCCTAGAGGCTAAGAGTTCCAGTTGTTCTTTCTGCACTGCGGTCAATTCGGTTTCACCGAAGGCCAGCAAAAAAGTACGCTGACACCCGGTGACAAAACCCAACAAAATTTCCGCATCGCGTTTGGGACTGTCACTGTGCTGAAAACGTGCCGCAGCCTGCGCCAGCCAGCGTTGATAATCCATCAATCTTGCTCGGAAAGTGCGGACAGCTGATCGGCCTGATATTCCTGCACAATCGGCTGAATTAACATATCCAACTTGCCTTCCATCACCTCATCCAGACGGTACAGCGTCAGGTTGATACGGTGATCGGTGACGCGCCCCTGTGGGAAGTTATAGGTGCGGTTACGATCGGAACGATCGCCAGACCCTAACAGGTTACGACGCTCAGACGCTTCGGCCTGCTGACGTTTTTGCACTTCGGCAGCGCGAATACGCGCGCCCAGCACTGACATCGCTTTAGCTTTGTTCTTATGCTGCGAACGCTCATCCTGACATTCCACCACAATCCCGGTAGGTATATGGGTAATACGTATTGCGGAATCGGTGGTGTTAACGTGCTGGCCGCCAGCACCAGAGGAGCGGAAAGTATCGATCCGCAGATCGCCCGCGTTGATTTCTGGCATTTCAGCTTCAGGTATTTCCGGCATCACCGCGACGGTACAGGCCGACGTATGGATACGCCCCTGAGATTCGGTTTCTGGCACACGCTGGACGCGATGACCGCCGGATTCAAATTTCAGTTGGCCGTAAACGCCCTCGCCGGATACTTTGGCAATAATTTCTTTATAACCACCGTGCTCGCCATCACTGGCGCTCATTACTTCGATCTTCCAACGACGAGCCTCAGCGTAACGGCTGTACATACGGAACATATCGCCGGCAAAAATCGCCGCTTCATCGCCGCCGGTTCCGGCTCGGATTTCCAAGAAACAACCGCGCTCATCGTCGGGATCTTTCGGCAATAACAAGACCTGAAGCTGCTGTTCCAGTTCTTCGCTACGGGCTTTGGCTTCTTTCAGTTCTTCCTGCGCCATTTCGCGCATTTCAGGGTCTTCCAGCATCATTTCTGCCGCTTCGAGATCGTCCTGAACGCCCTGCCACTCTTTAAAGCAACGGGTCACATCGGTCAACTGGGCATATTCGCGCGATAACGCACGAAAACGCTCCTGATCGGCAATCACATTGGCATCGCCGAGGTGTGCTTCCACTTCTTCGTGGCGCTCTTGTAACGCTTCCAGTTTGGCAACAATAGAAGACTTCATCCGCGGTTTTAAATCCTGTTAATTGAGGAAACTAATGCTGATCCAGCCCAAGGCTGTCGCGTAATAATTGTAACCGCTCCATATCGCCATCGCTGGCCGCTTGCTGGAGGGATTTGGTTGGAGCATGAATCAGGCGGTTGGTCAGCTTGTGGGCCAGTTCATTGATCACTTGATCCACATTCGCACCCTGCTCAATGGCCGCCAGCGCTTTGGCGGTCATCTCACTGCGAATCTGTTCAGCCTGAGAACGGTAATCCCGAATGGTTTCTACCGCCCCCTGCGAACGCAGCCAAGCCATAAAATTCATGCTTTCCTGCTGTACTATAGATTCAGCCTGCACCGCCGCGGCCTTACGCTGTGCCAGATTGTGCTGAATAATTGCCTGTAAATCATCCACGCTATACAGATAGGCGTTAGCCAATTTGCCGACTTCGGGCTCGATGTCCCGCGGTACGGCAATATCGACAAACAGCATCGGCTGATTACGGCGCGCTTTTAGCGCACGCTCGACCATACCTTTACCGATGATCGGTAACGGGCTGGCCGTTGAACTGATAATGATATCGGCGTCGGCTAGGCGGGCATCGATTTCCGGCAAGGTAATCACCTCGGCGTTAACTTCGTCCGCCAGAGACTGCGCCCGCTCACGGGTGCGGTTAGCGATAATCATATGTTTAACCTGATGTTCACGCAGATGACGCGCCACCAATTCGATGGTTTCACCTGCGCCCACCAGCAACACATTCAGTTCAGAAAGGGATTCGAAAATCTGCCGCGCCAGCGTACAGGCGGCAAAAGCCACCGACACCGCACTGGCACCGATATCGGTTTCAGTACGCACCCGCTTGGCTACGGAGAAGGTCTTTTGGAATAAACGCTCCAATTCACCGGAAAGGGATTGACCCCGCTGGGATTCAGCAAACGCCTTCTTAACCTGCCCGAGAATCTGCGGCTCGCCTAACACCAGCGAATCCAGACCGCTGGCTACCCGCATTAAGTGGCTGACGGCCTCATTATCATGATGCCAGTACAGGCTTTTTATGACCTCATCGCGGCTGAGGCGGTGGTAATTACACAGCCAGTCAACCAATTGCTCATGCAGATTTTCTTGCTGTTCTACACTGAGGTATAATTCGGTGCGGTTGCACGTAGACAACACCACACCGCCCTGCACCAGCGGTTGCTGGAGCAAGCTATTAAGCGCCCGGTCGATCGAGTCAGGTGAAAATGTCACCCGTTCACGTAACGAGACAGGAGCAGTTTTGTGATTAATGCCTAATGCGAGCAGGGTCATGAGAACGGCTTAGAGTAATACTTGTCTTAGTATGGATTCTCGTCTGAGTCGCATTCTACTTGATGCGCGAGATCAATTAAAGTCACACCGCATTATCCGTCCTAATATCACGGATATCGTGGGTAAATCGCTCACTGGATAAACAAGATATTGACGCTCCGCCTTACCACCGTTAGCGTGAGCACCTTGGCTGCAACTTTGCAGCACCCAAATGCCTCGCTGGTGAAAACCACGCTTTTAAAGGATTGATATTGATATGCCCATGCGCAAGGTCACTTTTTATCGCCTGCTTCCATTAGCCAGCCTGATGCTAGCCGCCTGTTCTACCACCACGTCGACTGGCCCGGCGACGAGCCCCACCTCGCCGCAGTGGCAACAGCATGAGCAACAATTGCAGCAACTCAGCCAGTTCCAGACCCGCGGCTCTTTCGCTTATATTTCAGATAAACAGAAAGTTTATGCCCGCTTCTTCTGGCAACAGTATTCTGCGGATCGTTACCGTCTGCTGCTCACCAATCCGCTGGGCAGCACCGAGATGGAGCTGGTCGTGCAGCCGGGCGTTACTCAACTGACGGATAATCAGGGCAAACGCTACGTTAGCGATAACCCAGAAGAAATGATCGCCAAACTCACCGGCATGGACATTCCTATCAATAGCCTGCGCCAATGGATTCTCGGCCTGCCCGGCGAAACCAACAATTTTACCCTCGACGATAAATATCGCCTGAAGCAACTGGCCTATAAGCAGGGAAATCAGGTGTGGACCGTGGATTATCAAGAATATAACACCAAGGTGACCCCGGTTTTACCGAGTCGTCTGGAGCTGAAGCAGGATCAGCAACGCATCAAACTGAAAATGGATAACTGGACTGTCAAATGATCCACACCTGGCCTTCTCCGGCAAAACTGAATTTATTCCTTTATATCACCGGCCAACGCGCCGATGGTTACCATGAATTACAGACCCTATTCCAGTTTCTCGATTACGGTGACAGCCTCACTATCATACCGAGAAATGATAACCAGATTTGTTTACTTACGCCGCTAGAAGGGGTGGAAAACGAACACAATCTGATCGTGCGAGCAGCACGTTTATTGCAGCAACATACAGCAGGTTCTGGCACCCCCCACGGAGCGGATATTTCAATCGAAAAATGCCTGCCAATGGGAGGCGGTTTAGGCGGAGGTTCCTCCAACGCGGCGACGGTATTAGTCGCCTTAAATCACCTGTGGCAATGCGGATTGAGTGATGGAGAATTAGCCGATCTCGGCCTGCAACTGGGTGCCGACGTGCCGGTATTTGTGCGCGGTCATGCCGCCTTCGCCGAAGGAATTGGCGAAAAATTGCAGCCCGCGCAGCCCATTGAGCGCTGGTATTTGGTCGCACACCCCGGCGTTAGCATCCCAACGCCAATTATTTTTTCCGATCCGGATTTAACCAGAAACACGCCAGTTCGCCCCTTGGCGGCACTTTTAGCCGCTCCTTACGCAAATGATTGCGAACCGATCGCAAGAAAACGTTTTCGCGAGGTTGAACAGGTTCTTTCATGGCTGTTACAATACGCCCCGTCGCGCCTAACCGGGACCGGCGCTTGTGTATTTGCTGAATTTGATACCGAGTCATCGGCCCGTCAGGTGTTAAGTATTGCCCCGGAGTGGTTACAGGGTTTTGTGGCTCGTGGCGTTAACGTCTCACCACTGCATCTTGTACGCTCTGGAAAAGTTGAGAAATAAGCAGCGATTTGCGTGGCAATTCAGGTTTTTCCGTAGCATTAGGGGTTATCCTGCGTAGCCAACACGTTGCCTTCTTAACTGAATTAAAAGCCGGCTCATAACGCTCTTTTAGGTTAACAATGTTTTGGTTTTAAATACCCGTATGTATATTGCAATCAGTAGGATGAATCCCCCCTAACTACTGGCTGACAATATCTTCTCTGGACGCAAGCCTGAGGTTCTTCTCGTGCCTGATATGAAGCTTTTTGCTGGTAACGCCACCCCGGAACTAGCACAACGTATTGCCAACCGTTTGTACACCAGTCTTGGTGACGCCGCTGTAGGTCGTTTTAGCGACGGCGAAGTGAGCGTGCAAATCAACGAAAATGTACGCGGTGGTGATATTTTCATCATCCAGTCCACCTGCGCACCCACGAACGATAACCTGATGGAATTGGTTGTCATGGTTGATGCCCTGCGTCGCGCCTCCGCAGGACGTATTACTGCCGTTATCCCTTACTTCGGTTACGCTCGTCAGGATCGCCGTGTGCGTTCTGCTCGTGTGCCTATCACTGCCAAAGTTGTTGCCGATTTCCTCTCAAGTGTTGGGGTTGACCGTGTATTGACAGTGGACCTGCATGCTGAACAGATCCAAGGCTTCTTTGATGTGCCGGTTGATAACGTATTTGGTAGCCCAATCCTGCTGGAAGATATGCTGCAGCAGAATCTGGAAAACCCAATCGTTGTTTCACCAGATATCGGCGGTGTAGTTCGTGCACGGGCTATTGCTAAACTGCTGAACGACACCGATATGGCTATTATCGACAAACGCCGTCCGCGTGCTAACGTTTCCCAGGTGATGCATATCATCGGTGACGTTGCTGGCCGTGACTGTGTGCTGGTTGACGATATGATCGATACCGGTGGCACTCTGTGTAAAGCTGCTGAAGCCTTGAAAGAACGTGGTGCCAAACGCGTATTTGCTTACGCGACACACCCGATCTTCTCTGGTAACGCGGTGGAAAACATCAGAAATTCAGTAATTGATGAAGTGATTGTTTGCGATACCATTCCGCTGTCTGCGGAAATCAAAGCGTTGAAAAACGTTCGTACTCTGACTCTGTCCGGTATGCTGGCTGAAGCCATCCGCCGAATCAGCAACGAAGAGTCCATCTCTGCAATGTTTGAGCATTAATCACTCTCTGCAGCGCTTAGGCGCTGCAAGTCGGGCATAGGTTGTTTCTGACTTATCGCCGCACTGACAGTGATTTGCGGTTAAACGCAGAAAAAGAAAAACCCGTTGAAGCGCAAGCAACAACGGGCTTTCTACTCTTGAGCAGTCATTTAATTCCCTTCCCTCAGTCTGAATTATTCAGCTGCATTTCCGGTAACATTTTCAGGCCTAACACTTCACTGACGATAAGTACGTCATTATTATGAGTGTCGCTCATTACGGCGGCAGCGTTTATCGAAATGCTTGACCCACCAATAGCGATCCGCCACCTCTTCCCGGCCGCCAATTCTCGCACCGACCAGCCAGAGCAAGGCACCTACAAAAATGCTCATGACCGCACCGTGGGAGAAGAACTGTGGTAAACCAAGTTGAGAAACTTCGGTCAGGATAGAGTAACCCACCCCAACAACCATAGTGACTAGACCCAGCCCCATCAGCACGTTACCTAACGTTGTTGCGGTTTTGCGTTTCATATGCCACCTCCTGCATTCACTTCCTTTAAACAATTCTTCCTAGTGAATTGTTCACCTGTACTTAATGACTAAGTATAGTCAGGGAAAGCATAAGGGTATTGCGGAGACGATCACATCTGGCAAAGATATTTCTATAAATCTTTACATTGAGCGATTATTTGACCTAATTGTTGAATAATTAGCCATGCTTAGTATTTACCTTATCCGCGGGTTTTACCTTTATTCTCCCCCTTATTTTTGTGATTCTACGCGGCGACGGGTAAACTAGGGTTCTTTAATCTCTAAGTAATAGCGAATAACGACGTGAGCAGCATTAAATTGATCGTTGGCCTGGCAAATCCAGGCGCTGAATATGCCCAAACCCGCCATAACGCCGGTGCCTGGTACGTAGATTTACTGGCTGAGCGTAATAATCAATCTCTGAAAGAAGAGAGTAAATTCTACGGCTACACTGCCCGTTTAAACTTGGCCGGTCAGGATGTTCGATTACTGGTTCCCTCCACCTTTATGAATCTCAGCGGCAAAGCGGTTTCTGCCATGGCCAGCTTCTATCGTATTTTGCCGGAAGAAATTTTAGTGGCGCACGATGAACTGGATATTCCGCCCGGCGTGGCTAAATTAAAGCTGGGTGGCGGTAACGGTGGCCATAACGGTCTAAAAGATATCCAAAGCAAATTGGGTAATAATCCCAATTTTTACCGCTTGCGTATCGGTATTGGCCATCCGGGAGATAAAAGTAAAGTCACCGGATTTGTATTAGGTAAACCGCCGGCGAGCGAACAAACGTTAATTGATGATGCCATCGATGAAGCTATTCGTTGTACCGAGGTTTTATTAAAAGAAGACGTGACCAAGGCTATGAATCGCCTGCATTCTTTTAAAGCCAACGCATAATATTTCCCTTGCCCTCATATTAAGCACCGAGGGCAAGGATAAATATTATAAATAACGCCAATACACTTTAATTTATTAGGATTGAGACTATGGAATGGGGTTCAATTTCAGATATCGTCATTGCGATTTCCAGTGCCATTATGGCAATCACTGCGGCCCTAGTCGCGATAAAATGGTTTGATAATAAAAAGACGGAGCAAACTGCTTTATTGGTCGAGCAGTTTTTGAAACTGACTTACGATACAGTAAGAAGTATCCGTGCCTTAAAAAGAATTTGCGAGAATCGCAGCATAAAGAACGTTGATTTTCAATCGAAGAAAGTGGGTGAATTTAATAAAGCCATACGGCTGGCCTGTATTTCCCTCGACTTTTGGGGGGAATATAAAACCAGCGCCGAATTTAATGAGCTTAAAGATAAGTTAAAATCCGCGTGTTATAAATGTCGAATGTCCAGCCGAAAGGCCATTTCAGCAGAAAACACGATCAATGAAGAAAAATATGAAGAAATCATTCAATGCTGCGAAAATTATATCGTACTGCACAAAAAACTAAGAAAACTCTCACTCAGAAACATGTTAAACAAATAATTAATTAATATAGCAGGCCGTCGCGCTGCCACGGGCTCCGGTCTTGCTGTAAACCACACCTGGCACCATCACTTTAACCCGACGATTATTATATTGACCAACAATATTCTTTAATCCGTCAGTACAGAAAAACTTATCCCACTCATCCGATTTTTTCTGGTTAGCGACTTTATTACCGTTAGTTTCATAGCGATCGGTTAATGCGCTAAAACGCATTAAATAGCTGTCCATTTCTGGCGAAGTCATCACCTTCTTCACGCCGATATATTTAATGCTGTTATCGGAGCGACGCTCGACTAATTTTCCATAATTATCGATTTGCTCTAACCAGGTCAAAGGCCGCTCAGTATCCACTCTGGTTAAATAATGCGTGATCGTGACGCCCAGCAAAGTGCCAAATAAGATCACCAACAACCATTTAAAGCCGCTCATCACCATATTTAATACCCTATCAGAACAGTAATACGCCAAAGTTGGCATCAGGTTTAATCACTGGTTATCGGCAGCAAACCGGTAATGCTGTAGGTTTTTATACGGCATTACCTTGTCGATCTCTCACTCAGACCGAAAGCGATAAATTTAACAAACTAAGATTATATGCAAGAACAACAAATTATGGCTGACTATCTGCATCTCAGCTAAAGATATACCCGCAAAATACAAAGGCTAAACCGCAGTTAAAATCACTGCGTCAAACAGTAGGATCGAGATAAATCGTCATTATGTGTATAATGACGGCATAAATTTTGATTACATCGGCGGGTTAAACCTAACCAGCTGATTTTTAAGTTATTTAAGGTGATATAAACATGGGATTCAAATGCGGTATCGTTGGTCTGCCAAACGTTGGTAAATCCACCCTGTTCAACGCGTTGACACAAGCGGGTATTGAAGCAGCGAACTTCCCGTTCTGTACCATTGAACCTAACACGGGTGTGGTGCCCATGCCGGACCCGCGTCTGGACCAATTAGCTGAAATTGTTAAACCGCAGCGTATTCTGCCAACCACTATGGAATTCGTCGATATTGCCGGACTGGTAAAGGGCGCATCCAAAGGCGAAGGCCTGGGCAACCAGTTCCTGACCAACATTCGCGAGACTGAGGCGATTGGCCACGTAGTTCGTTGTTTCGAAAACGACAACATCATCCACGTTGCAGGTAAAGTTGATCCGGCTGACGATATTGAGACCATCAATACCGAACTGGCGCTGTCCGATTTAGACACCTGTGAGCGCGCCATTCATCGTGTACAGAAAAAAGCTAAAGGCGGCGATAAAGACGCTAAAGCTGAGCTGGAAGCATTGGAAAAATGTCTGCCACACCTCGAAAATGCCGGGATGTTGCGTGCATTGAAGACTCTGACAGCTGAAGACAAAGCAGCAATCCGCTACTTAAGCTTCCTGACATTGAAACCAACGATGTATATCGCCAACGTTAATGAAGATGGCTTCGAAAATAACCCGTATCTGGATCAAGTGCGCGCAATTGCCGCGGCTGAAGGTTCCGTCGTGGTTGCCGTATGTGCGGCCGTTGAATCTGATATTGCCGAGATGGAAGACGAAGATCGCGCTGAATTTATGGCCGAATTAGGTATCGAAGAACCCGGTCTGAACCGCGTTATCCGTGCCGGTTACGAACTATTGAACCTGCAAACTTACTTCACCGCAGGTGTAAAAGAAGTACGTGCATGGACCATCCCAGTCGGTGCAACTGCTCCGCAGGCCGCAGGCAAAATCCATACCGATTTCGAGAAAGGCTTTATCCGCGCTCAGACTATCGCTTTCGAAGATTTCATCACCTACAAAGGTGAGCAAGGCGCGAAAGAAGCAGGCAAAATGCGTTCAGAAGGTAAGGACTATATCGTTAAAGATGGCGATGTCATGAACTTCTTGTTTAACGTCTAATTCGTTTCTGTTGTCTCATGCGATCTCTGTGAATCGCATGAAAAATGGAAAACATCATAAAATCCACGTGGTTGCGTGGATTTTTTTGTTTCAGTACATCAAGTAAAAACTATTTATTCAGTTCGCCAACAAGGTTGCTATTGTCCCACTGAATAGTGGGTTATGAGCATAACAGCCTCATTCACCGGTGATATCCCTGGAGTAAGCGGTTTATTCCCCGATAAGCTTGTAACCGTGCCGTTCAGGCCGAAAAACAGATCCATGAATCAATGCTTCCAGATGGATGTAATAACCGTTCACGCCATCCAGAAGCAAACCATCATCAACATTTTTGAGATTAACTTTATATTGCTGCTGAGAATTAACCCGTAGTTTACCAATGGCCTTTTCTGTAGTCTCAGCCACGCTGTCCGCTAGAAAAACACAAATCATTTGATTCAGCTAGATTATCAGGAAGATATCCGCCTACATTGACGAAATAAAGCTTTTTAGCACTTTTAGAAAACCTGTCGGAAAGACGAATACGGTAACCATCAACCCACTGTAATGTTCCGTAGCCATCAACATGAAATTTTATCCTTGTCTCCAAGCCTTGCTTCGCGCAATGGCCGCCAGGTATCCTGAGCTTTATGCGCCGTCGTAAGCTGAATATCGTGGACCTCTATATTCGATTCCCCGGCATTTGACCAATATAAAACACGTAAAAATTCATCATCGCTCCCCGAAATTCGCTAGAAATGAAACATGGCAATTTTCAGCGTCTCAAAGAAAACATCAGCGCATATTGTTTATTGGCTCATTAGCTTCACTAAAATCCAAGTGTGAATTCAAATAGGTTCGCATTTTAAGAGCATGTTCTCTTGATGTATTTTTGATATAAATAACAAACAAATAGCTATAAATCAGTTATTGCTGACACATAAAAACCAGCATCTCGACTGCCCTCTTCTGAGCCATCAGTAATCTCGTAAGAATACGATATGTTATATATTCACCTACTTATTATTCACCCACTCGGTCTGGTTAATGCCTACACTTGCGTTCCCCTTTCCCTGATATTCCCCTCGTTTACTTCTGAAATGGTAAAGCAATTAAACGGGCCAATGACTCCACATTTTCAGCCGCAATACAGCTAAAGTGATTTCCTTCAATATGAGTTACCTTCATTGTTCCTAAACAGATCTCACGCCAAAACGCTAATGTCTGACTATCAATTCCTGGCGCGAAATCATAACCTTGCTGAGGTAGCAAAAAACGAATATCACCCAAATAAGGTGTGGGCGTGAAGCGCCCAGAGAGAAAACTTTGGCGAAATACGGTGAAAAGCTCCATAGCCTTCTCGACCGACATAGCTTGCCCAACGTGACGTGCCTGAGCTGCAACATAACATTCAAATCGTTGATGCTGAGTTTTGGTGTTCAACGTTCTAAACAGTTCGCCGACCTGATCCAATTCGCCACCGTTACCTATAGCACCTAGCGAATCTATGGGGATGATTCCATTATTAGCTTCAATAACCTGCATAAAACCCTGAACCAATAGGTTACTATTTATGGCACCTAATTCTAGCTGCTCTATTGAGATACTCAGATTAGGTAGAAACAACATTTCGATCATCAATTCATCGTGGACGTCAAAGCGCACCGGATGACTGCTGACTAATACCAAGTCTAGGATGTTAACGCCACGATCTTTTAGACGTCTGGCAACTTCAACGGCATAAAGCCCTCCCAGACAGTACCCCAAAAGTTGGCATTGTTGATATCCGGCCGCAAGTAAGAAGGTGGCATAATCATCTGCAACCAGTTCCACCAACCTTTCACTATCTAGTGCACAATATTTCTTATCGTCATCGACGCTAATACCGATCACCGCTCCCACAGATTGCTCAGCCATTTCAGTCAATAACGGTTGGAAGCCATCCATTGAGCCTAAGCCCGCGTGAAAGACTATGCGGGTAACATCGGTCTTACCTCCTCCGTAGTGATAAAATATGCCGTTACTTCCAAAGGGTTTAGCGTTTTCTTCACCCATAGCATGGTGATGATGGCTAATATTCATCGCCGACATTTTGGGATAATGCCAAATATATTCAGCCAGCGCTTCAATGGTTGGTTGATTTAGCATTAGATATAACAATGCATCAAAAGGGACCTCATCAACACCATAAGGCGCTCCTTTTAGCTGTTCACGCATTCGTCTAGCCATCCGCGCCATAATCAGCGAATCGGCCCCCATTTCATACAGATTCTGCGATTGTGTCAGTTGCGTCACGCCTAGCGCATCTCTCCACATTTCAGCCAGCTTGTTATTTAACAGATTCGCATTATCAGATGTCGTTGGCTGGCGTTGATAATGTTGCCAAGCAGCCATTTGCCACTGACGTAATTGTTTGCGATCCAGTTTACTGTTGGCAGTTAATGGCAGTTTATCAACTATTTGCCACTGCTCCGGAATCATATAATCGGGAAGCCGCATCCGAAGAAAGGCCCTGACCTGAGTCACTGTAAGGTAAGCACGCTGAGTTTTTAACCGCACGGCAAAAATATGCTGGCCCAAAGAAAACAGCGGATGCGACGATTCGGGTAAGCAAATAACTTCTCCATCGGTGTAGTGAGCAAGCCGGGTTAGCCAGTCGTTTCGGCTTAAATAAGCAGCCTTAGAACGAGTTAAATCCGCGGAAGTCTTCATCATAAAAGCCTGTGAAGCCAGTATCCACGGATATTCCTGCGTGGATTCAACCAGAACTAAACAAGCGCCCGGCGCTGCCAGTTCAATCAATTGGCATAAGGCCTCCTCCTGATGACTGATGTTTCCCAGCACGCCATCGACTAGCACAATATCAAACCCATTTGGCTGTAGCCCCTGACTACGGTAATCCTGTTCAATATCGAATGGGATGAATGAGATATCGGGAAAATTACCGAAATTCGCGCGTGCTTCCGAAAGGAAAAAGGTGGATATGTCGGTGAAGCGATAATCAACGGAATAGCTGCGAAGAATCGATAATACTGCCTGAGTCATTGAACCACTTCCTGCACCGATCTCAAGTATTCGTAAACGCCGATTAGATAAACGATCTGACGCAATATTTCCGATTAAATGACTCACCGTATCATTGAGATACTGCGCCATCATATTCTCGCAATACAATGCCTGAACGACAGCCATATCTCCTTGTGGTAGCAACAGTTTTTTGGCATCCAGCGCCCCCTTCAACAGCGCTGGTAAGCTATCAGCACAGCGTTTCAGATAGCCAAGAAATTCCGAGCTGGCCAGAACGTTATTCCATAAACATTCCGCTTCTCGCCAGCGACGATGCCCCTCATTCTGGTTTATTCGGTTAGTCAGCATGACGGAACCATCAGCAGCTTTTAGTAACCATTTTTCACTTAATAGCACCGCAAACCATCGTTCTATGAGCCAATAGAAATCGGGTGAGATCGCACTATCACCTATCCATTGTTCTGTATTTTCCCTGTCATTTAGCGCAAATAACCCTAACTGTAATAAAGCCGAAAGCATTGAATCCAACATAGCCTCGTTCAATGACGCTAACGCAGCAACAACTTGAGAAGCAGTGTATTCATATGAGATATGTTTAGAACGGAACTCCAACCTATTTCGTCGCTTAAGGTTGAGGTTTATCTGTATCGGATCAGACTGAACAGTGGATTGGCGTGTTTCTACTGCGGCAAATAGTGAAATATGACCTTCAAACTCGCTGATCGCCACCCCTGCGGCCGCTACGCCTGGGTGCTGACACAGTACCGATTCAATTTCACCCAGTTCAATGCGCTGTCCGTTGATTTTGGTTTGGCAGTCTTCGCGCCCCAGAAATTCAATTTCGCCTCCCGGAAGATAGCGGCCAAAGTCGCCGCTACGAAACAACCGAGAATGTGTTTCCTTATGGGTTATAAAGCGCTGGGATGTTGTGAATTCATCCCCTATATAACCTATCGCTACTCCGTCACCACCGATATAAATCTCACCTTTACTCCAAACCGGGCAATCATGCGTGTTCTCATCCAGAACATGCAATCTCTGGTTGGCCAAAGGAAAACCGTAAGGAATACTACGCCACCCCGGTTGAGCACCTTGATAACAATGATAGTTTGACCAAATCGCAGCTTCCGTCGCCCCACCCAATACCACCAATTGAAGCTGTGGGAATCGAGCCTTCAGGGCGTCAGGTAAACCAGGCCGCACCCAATCGCCGGAAACTAACGCCAAACGCCAGGCTGGCATACGAATTGGCGGCATACTGGTTAAATAGGTCTCCAGAATTTGGATCATTGCAGGAACCGTATTCCATAGCGTAATGCCATGTTTGTGCATCAATTCAACCCAATGAGCCGGATCGGATGCGGATGCACAATGAGATGGCGGATAAACCAAGGATCCCCCAACAGAAAGCAGGCCTAGCGCATCATAAATCGAGAGATCAAAATCCAAATGAGCTAAGCCTAACACTCTGTCTTGAGAGGAAACTTTAAACTTGCGGTTAATATCCAATATGGTGTTGAGCGCCGAACGATGAGATACCGTGACGCCTTTGGGTCGCCCCGAAGAACCTGATGTATAAATGACATAAGCTGGCGATTCTGACGTTATAGTCGGAACTATGATGTCATGACACTGAGATTTAAGACGATCAATATCTACCCGTTTTAATTCTGTAGGCCAACGCATAGTAATCTTTGAAGTGGTCAATACCAGCCTGCATCCAGCATCTTTAAGGATGAAAAAACGGCGCACTTCCGGTTGCCCAACATCAATTGGGACATAAACAGCACCTACGGAAAAAATACCTAACAGCGCCGAAATCTGTTCCGCGCCTTTATTCATCACCACCGCAACGCATTCACCGCTACGACATCCTAACAGTTGCAAACGATTCGCCACCGCCCTCGCTCGTTCAGTCAATTCGCCATAGCTAACTGATTGTTGTGAGTCGATAACAGCTGCGGCGCCCGGCGTTCGTTCAGCCTGCTGAAATATGGCCTGATGCAACAGCTTCGAGGTAATTTTCATCATGGTACTATTGGCTTTTTGCCGTTCTTTTCGCTGCCATGCAGGAAGCGGTAGCGGATGTTTTTGTCGCCAGAGACCAACGGAATCAACGAGCCCAAGCAACAACTCACTGAAGACGTCAAACATATCATCCGTCATTCCCATAGGATATATTCCCTCGCGGATATCCCAGTTAATCTGTAATCCGTGTGCGTCATCTGCCGCCTGGCAATTAATAAATACCTGAGGCGCCTGTGTGATACCGCGCCCATCCAAACGACCATCACTACTCAGCAAAGAGTTATAATCCCTTAATCCAATTGCGCTGGTGAATACAACCGGCATGAGCGCGGCCTCCCGCCCTTTCTGCCTAACCAGCTCCCGCAATACCTCAGCGCCTGAAAACAGGCGATGATCCAGATGAGTAAAAAGCTGTGCGCTGATAGCTTTGGCCTGTTGCACAAAGGAATTATCTGACTGCCAGTCAACGGGAAATAGGCTGACGGATGTAAAATCGCCAACGACCTGTTCTATCTGCGGATAAGTAGCCAAACGATTGAGCACCGTTAAGCTCAGGCAAAATTTTTTATTCAGGCTCCAACGCGCAATAACCGCACAGAAAGCGGTTAATACAATTGAGGTCGGGGTTAACCCGTGTGCCGTTGCATGCTGCTTTAAATCCAACCAGTCCTCATTATCAAGCCTCAGATAACGCCGCCGGAAACGGGCGCTCTCCGGTTGAGGGAGATAATCGGCACGCGGTAACTCAGGGGCGGAGGGGAAATCAGCCAAACGTTGCAACCAATATTGCCGATCGCGAATATACTTCGGGCTACCGCGCAACTTCCGCTCTGCTAGTAAATAATCCCGGAAAGTGACATTTATCGGAACTAAGACCTTGTCAGGTTGGGCATACTGCCCTTCAAATTCAGCTAAAAGGAGGCAAATGCTGGACCAATCGGCCATTAATAAATCCATCGACAGATGCAGTACGCTGTATTCAGCCGTTCTGCTGATTCTTATTTCAAACAGTGGCCACTGTTGTGGATCGTATTTTTTATGGCTGAGTTCAGATCGTATTCGATCCAAACCGGTTTGTGCTTGCGTTGCCGTATGGTTCCTCATATCACCACAGGGAATGGCAAAAAAGGGAACCTTAGATAAAATTCGCTGGCTGTCGCTTGGCTCCATCACGACCCGCAGCATATCATGCCGCGCAATCAGCTGATTCCAAACGTTTTCCGCTCTTGACGCTACGAGATCTGGATAGGTGACTTCCAGATAAATGTGGCATCCAATGCCGCCGTAGCCATACACATTTTCACGTCCTGAAAGATAAGTTGCTTGCATATCTGTCAGAGGAAAAGGCTGGTAACGCTCAGCGGTATTTTCAAGCAGAATGAATTCATGCCGTTCTGCCAACAACTGGGTTAACAACACGGACTTGGCTGCTCGTAACGATTTTAAATCGGCTGGCGTCAGTGAACCTTCGGGCGCCCGATAGTGCAACTCCCCATCTTTCTCCCACAGCACGAGCCCCGCAGCCCGCAGCCGAGAAAGCAATACCGCCGCAGTGTCATCTGATGCCATATGATTCCCTCTGATTAAAAGTCCTTCTATTGTTCATTTATTAATTGGGCGAATATTTACATCATCCCAATTAGTTCATCGCGTCCATCCCCGGTAACGACGCCACTATTAACACCAGATAAATCAATCCATTCTCAGTGCTGTACAAAAAAATGGCACCGAATAAACGGTAAGCGTTTGGTATACCCCCCCAACCATGTGGTAATGATTTAAAATCACAAGATGAATATCGGTAAGTGCAGTAAAAGGAGACGTTAATGGTCAAAAAATACATCTAAAACTATTCCATTGGTGTACCATGACACGGACAGCTTTATTACAAAACAATTAGAATACTTATTATATTTCACAATGATTTGAGAGATTCTCGAAAAATAAAAAACGAAAGTAAATCTCAGAAAATCCCCATGACAATCCAATCATCGATTCAAACGTTACATATCAACATATCACCTGAACATAAAAAAACAAATATTAATTATCACGCACTGGCCATTAAGTATTTCTTAGCCATAAAACAAAAGGATGATAATTCCAATAAAATATATTACCCATAAAATAACCAATGATTAATAAACCCGTTTTTATATATATTAGAAAAATGAGGAAAGTCGTTAATGAGATCAGAAATCGCCTAGCAGCGAATAAATTACAGTTAATGAATCGGCCAAGCCGCTCAATTAATATTAATTAATTTATCAACATAAACATATAGTTATAAGTATATGGGCATTACAGCAAGATAATGCAAAAAGCACAACATCCGTTAATAAGCTTATTAAGCGAGCATCTCACACCTTCCTATTCAATCAAAATAAAAATATCGGCACTAAACAGACATTAAAAAGTATCTTCTGACATTAAAAAATGTAGATATAAAAACAACGTGCAATGAAAAACGTTATCGGGTGTTTTTCATAGAAGCAGACACCAATAAGCACATGAAATAACAAACCGCCCCATATCAATAAAACAAATCATCATTATTGACCGATAAAGTGACACTCCCTTTATCGGTGTGTGAATATGATTAAAAAATATATTGTTCATTACCAAACTAAACTGCAGGTAATAGATTAACCCACATTAGCTGGCTATTCTCAGCCAGGGGACGCAATTGCCCCCCTCTCATCGCTGGCGACCACCAACACCCCTGTTGATGAGATAACCGACGGCTTTCCTCGTACTGAATCTGCCAATCACCACAAATCACATACACCACACCGGCACGACTGACGGGCAATAACTGAGCATCAGAAATGATACTGACATCCGCGCGCCAGCAACCTCTTCGCGTCATGATATTAAAATCCTGACTGACACCTCCGAGCAATGTCGCCTCCAGTGGAATATCCCCCGGAAATGAGAATGGCCGCAAAGGTTGAGCGAGTTCGTGATCAATTTGCCCCTCTGCGCTATATAACCTGACTCCGTCACCCGCCAATAAGGTTATCGAACGTTCAACCTCCGGAAAGGTGGAGAACGGCCCGTTTTGTTCAATGGTCGCAATGCTGGCTCGCCAGCCAAAATCATCGCTGCCTACCGGCCAGCAGGCAATTTCACGGGTTTCTCCCCCACCATTGCGCCAGCGACTCACGGGTAAACTGGCATAATCAAAAAATGTCAGACTCATTAAGACGCCTCCCGCAGGCAGTCTTTCAGCACCGCCAAAAATGCCTGGGCGCTCAACTGCTGTAACGGATGGAAACCGCCAATAATGACCGGTTTACCGCCTACGTACACATCGCGGATCTGCGATTTATCACCGGCAAAAAGCCAGCGATTCAGTAACGATGATGAAGGTGTGCCGACAATGTAAGGATCGTCACCATCTAACACCAACCAATCTGCTCGATAGCCCACCGCCAATGCCCCAATTTGGGTACCGCAGGCCTGCGCACCGCCGGATAATGCCTGGCTATACAGTAAATCAGCCACCGCCGGTTGCTCAGGACTAGTCAGGCGATTACGCCGCTGATCCCGCAGCCGTTGCCCATACTCCAACCAACGCAGTTCCTCCACCACATTGAGGGAAACGTGACTATCGGAGCCTATTCCCCAGCGCCCATGATGCTGAATGTATTCAACCCCCGGAAAAATGCCGTCGCCCAGATTGGCCTCTGTGGTTGGGCAAAGCCCCGCCACTGCGTGACTGGCAGCCAGCGCGGTTAATTCATCATTATCCAGATGAGTGGCATGCACCAGACACCAGCGGCTATCTACCGGTAAATGATTATATAACCAAGCCACTGGTCGTTGACCGCTCCATGCCAGACAGTCATTCACTTCTTTCTGCTGCTCAGCGATATGGATGTGTACCGGCAACTGTTTATCCGACTCGGCCAGTATTTGCTGCATTTGCTCCAACTCTACCGCTCGCAGAGAATGAAAACACAGCCCCTGATTTTGTAGTGGTTGATGTTGTATCTGCTGGCCAATTCTCTGCTGTTGTTGCAAATAACTATCTACATCCTGAATGAAACGACGTTGACCGGGCTGCGCGGGCTGAGCGCCAAATCCGGCGTAGCTGTACAACACAGGTAACAGCGTCATGCCAATCCCTGCTTGTGCCGCAGCCTGACTGAGTTGCCCGGTCATTTCCCCGTTATCTGCATAAGGTTTACCCTCCGGATCATGGTGCAAATAATGGAATTCGGCCACTTGAGTGTAACCGCCCTTTAGCATCTCAATGTACAGCTGACGGGCAATAATACCGACCTGCTCAGGCGTCAACCGCTGGACTAATCGGTACATTAAATCACGCCATGTCCAGAAGCTATCCTGCGGATCTCCGGCGATTTCAGCCAGCCCCGACATCATGCGCTGAAAAGCGTGGGAATGAAGATTAGGCATACCGGGCAGGATTGGCCCGCCTAGCAACAGGCAACCAGCATCGCTACCACCGGTAATAATTTGCGAAATATGCCCCTGTGCGTCGACTTCCAAACGAACATCCGTGGCCCATCCGTCGGGTAAAAAAGCGCGTTTGGCAAAATATGCTGGCATAGTGAATCCCAAGGTTGTGATGACACGCAAACGCGCCGAGACACAGTCGCGTCAATAAATTAATCCGCCTACTTGTATATACATATACATACGCTAAATTCAACCGTAGACTTATCTTATTATTATTTCTTTGACGAGGTTAACGCCGTGGCTGAACAACAGTCCCTATTACAACTCACCAGCGCTATGGATGACGCTCCTGCCCCTATTTATCTTAGGGTTAAACAGGCCATCATTCGGCAAATCCGTTCGGGCGCCTGGCAGCCCCATCAGCGCGTTCCCTCAGAAAGTGAATTAGTGGCGGAATTAGGCGTCAGTCGCATGACCATTAACCGCGCGTTACGGGAACTGACCAGCGAGGGTTTTCTGGTTCGGATGCAAGGCGTAGGCACCTTCGTGGCTGAAGCCAAGGCACACAGTGCATTGCTGGCCGTGCACAATATTGCCGATGAAATTGCCGCGCGCGGGCATCGCCACAGCAGCAAAATTATCCTGTTGGAAGCTCGTCCCGCTGCGACAGAAGAAGCTACCGCATTGGGCATTCTGGCCGGACAACAGCTGTTCTACTCCCAGATTGTTCATTTTGAGAACGATATTCCGGTGCAGGTAGAAAATCGCTGCGTCAACCCGCTCACCGCCCCCGATTATATGCAGCAAGATTTTAGTCGCATCACGCCCTACAGCTATCTGACGCAGGCCGCGCCATTGACCGAAGGCGAGCATATTGTCGAGGCGGTCATGCCGGGGCCGGTAGAACGTAAATTACTGGCATTAAATGAAAATGAACCATGTTTATTGATTCGCCGCCGTACTTGGTTCGGCAAAGCCGTAGTCACGTCCGCTCAACTGCTGTATCCCGGTTCCCGCTATCAGCTATTTGGTCGATTTACACCACAGGGAACCCTAACATCCTGATAACAAATTAAAGGTGTGATAGCGCAAATTGCTGCATGTTGCCGGTTGCTGACCTTGGATTTATAGGCTAGGTTGTCTTTGATTGTATATACAACCGTGTCACCCCGTGGGGTGGAGGATAAAGATGGCGTCTGTAATTTACTGCGACAGTTTGTGGTCTGGAGCCGATATCGTCACGATGCGCGGCGGCCACTATCACACTATTAGCGACGGCGTCATTGCCGTTCATGATGGGAAAATTATCTGGATTGGCACACGCGCGGCTTTGCCTGCTGTGAGAGCCTCGCGGGAAATGACTTTTCCCGGTGGAATCATTACTCCCGGCTTGATTGATTGCCATACGCATCTCGTTTTTGGCGGCGACCGCAGTAGCGAATTCGAACAACGCTTAAACGGCGTGAGTTATGCCGAAATCGCCGCTCAAGGCGGTGGAATTATTTCCACGGTGAATGCAACCCGGCAAACTAGCGAAGATGAACTGCTGGAGCAAGCGCTGTTTCGCATGAAACCGCTGCTGGACGAAGGCGTTACTTGTCTGGAAATCAAATCCGGCTACGGTCTGAGTTTGCAAAGTGAGCTGAAAATGCTGCGGGTCGCTCGCCGACTCGGCGAAATGCTGCCGGTCGAGGTAAAAACCACCTGCCTGGCTGCCCACGCTCTTCCGCCGGAATATGCTAATCGAGCCGACGATTATATCGATCTGGTGTGTAACACCATTATTCCGCAGGTTGCCGCAACCGGGCTGGCTGACGCGGTTGATGCTTTCTGTGAACATTTGGCGTTTTCACCCGCTCAGGTGGAGCGAGTTTTCCATGCGGCAAAAACGGCGGGTTTACCAATCAAACTCCACGCGGAGCAGCTTTCCTCATTAGGTGGCAGCACGCTGGCAGCGCGACATCACGCTTTGTCTGCCGATCATCTGGAATACGCCACTGAGCAGGACGCACAGGCAATGGCCGCATCGGGCACTGTCGCGGTATTGCTGCCCGGAGCCTACTACATGCTGCGGGAAACCCAGTGTCCTCCGGTAGAGCTTTTCCGTCACTATCGCGTGCCTATGGCGTTAGCCAGCGATGCTAACCCCGGCACCTCTCCGGTGTTGTCATTACGCCTGATGTTAAACATGGCCTGTACGTTATTTCGCATGACGCCGGAAGAAGCGCTGGCTGGCATTACCTGCCACGGCGCGCAGGCGCTGGGCGTTCAAGAAACACAGGGCACTCTGGAAGTCGGCAAACTCGCCAACTGGGTACACTGGCCGTTATCTCGTCCAGCCGAATTATCTTACTGGCTGGGCGGACAGCTCCCTGCCACCGTGGTCTATCGAGGAGAAGTACGCCCATGAACATCGCCGATCCCATCAGCTTTCACGTCGGTGAATTACCGCTATTAATCAGTATTCCCCATGCGGGAACTCGCCTGACGCCAGCGGTTGAGGCCGGGCTTAGCGATGCGGCTCGCCCGCTATCTGATACTGACTGGCATATTCCACGCCTTTATTCATTTGCTAAAGATATGGATGCCAGTCTGCTGGTCGGCAATTATTCACGGATGGTGATAGATCTCAACCGTCCATCCAACGATCAACCGCTGTATACCACGGCAACTACCGGTCTGTTTCCTGAGACCTTATTCGATGGCCGCCCTTGTTTTAAACCGGGACAAACACCCTCTGACAGCGAACGCCAACGCTATCTTGACGCTATCTGGCAGCCTTATCACCAGCAGTTACAGCAAGAGCTGGATCGACTAAAAGCTCGGTTTGGCTATGCACTGCTGTTAGACGCACATTCTATTGCTTCGGTTATTCCTCGCCTGTTTGAAGGCCAGCTACCTGATCTTAACTGGGGAACCAACGACGGCCAGAGCTGCGCCAGCAGTTTAAGCGAACGTTTAATTGCCTGCTGTCAGCAGCAAACGACTTTCACTCATATATTGAATGGTAGATTTAAAGGTGGATACATCACCCGAAACTATGGTCAACCGCAGTTGCAACAACACGCGGTGCAGTTGGAACTGGCTCAACTTAATTACATGTCCGAAACCGAGCCTTATGAATTCAGCGCAGGTAAAGCCCAGACATTACAGGGATTACTGAAACAACTGGTAGGCAGCATGATTTTATGGGGGCGCCAACAGGAAAGCATTAGCCACTAAACATTTCGATCAAGCACCAAACAAAAAAGGCCCCATCATAAGGGGCCTTTTTATTTTTCAATAAAAAAGCGGAGTTGCCCCCGCTTCTTTACTTTCACCAATTTCCGACACAGAAAAGGGTAATAATTACTGCTTTGACAACTTAGAAACGGTAAACCAACGCTGCAGCGACTACGTCGTCGGTACCCAGACCCAGTTTGTTGTCATCGTTCAACTGGTTGATTTGATAGTCAACGTAGGTGTACAGGTTTTTGTTGATGTAGTAAGTCACACCGATATCAACATATTTCAACAGATCCGCATCGCCGCCGGCAACGCCAACCAGATCCTTGCCTTTAGACTGTACGTAGCCCAAAGAAGGACGAATGCCGTTTTCGAACTGATACTGTGCTACCAATTCTACGTTTTGGGTTTTGGTCGCGATCACGCTGCCGTATGGCGTCATGTTACGAGTTTCACCGTACATCGCAGCGATATAAACTTGGTTAGCGTCGTATTTCAGCGCGGTTGCCCATGCCTGAGCCTTATCACCCGTTGCGCTGTTAGTCAGAGTTTTCTGACCTAAAGTACGGTTGGAAGAAGAGTAAGATGCCGCAGCGCCGATACCTGAACCACCGATATCCTGATAGTCAACGGACAGACCAAAACCGTCGCCGTTGGCTTTCTGAATTGCACGGCCATTGTTTGCGCCAACCAGCGTTTCGTCATTTTTGCCTTGGTACTGAACGGCAACGTTCAGGCCTTCAACCAGACCGAAGAAATTGCTGTTACGGTAAGTCGCCAAACCGGTAGAACGGCCGGTCATGTAGTTGTCGGTGAAGGACATAGAATCACCGCCGAACTCAGGGAACATATCGGTATACGCCAGCGCGTCATACACTACGCCGTAGTTACGGCCGTAATCGAATGAACCGAATTCAGCAAATTTCAGACCGGCAAAGCCCAGACGGGTTTTATTGCCTTTATCACCTTGAGATTCAGCGTTATTAGCCTGAATGTTATATTCCCACTGACCATAACCGGTCAGTTGGCTATTAATTTGAGTTTCGCCTTTAAAACCTAAACGAACGTAAGTGAAGTCACCGTCGCTTCCTTTATCTTTGCTGAACAGATGTTTCGCAGCTACACGACCGTACAGGTCAAGTTTATTGCCATCTTTATTATAGATTTCGGCTGCGTTAGACAGAGATGGGATCAAGCTTAAGGAGACGGCCAGGGCCAGCACACTGCGTTTCATCATTATTTTCCTTGAATTTTATATAAAGTTAACTCATCGCCATCAAATACATTTGAGCGGCCTAGTGGTTAAGTTTTAATTTTTTATAGTGACAAATAAATGTAAAGCCAAGAGACATTAGCATTAAGCGAAAAAAGATAAAATGGAAAAATTGCAGAAATATCGTCATAAACAGCTTATCAATTGTAACAAAATGTGTTTTACGGAACTTTTGTAATATACTGATTATTAATGAATTTAATGCACACATGAATATCCAAAAGAGTGCAAGCGCACCAAAACAGTGCGCAAGTGTTTCTTTTTGTTTCTTTTTTACGCGACATGGTCAACATGATGAGAAATTTGAGGCTATAGCGTTCTGCTATTGCAAACATTCAGATTCGCAAAGTTATTTCTGTTTTTTGAAGTAACGCAAAAATTAATGAATGATTCGCCTAAAACCAATGACAACGAGAAAGCGTTAATTAATAGAAATAATAACTTTATAAACCACGTGGTTAATTAATCAGTGAATAAAACCATTAATAATAACGTGCCACTCACGCATTCTTTAATGTAAGGATTATGCTAACAATAAGAATTTATGCAGTATTAAACACTGGGTTTTATCTTGAGGGTATTATTATGACATTTTCATTACAGGGTGCCACACCTGCCTGTCCAAAAGTGATATTAACTTGCGTGATTAATTTTAACATTTAATACATTAACTAATTTTCTTAATACTCTCTGATGTCAGATGGCAATCGGTATTCATTGCCAACTGACTCATCGCTCTCCCTTCCTTATATTCATATGCAATTAGCGTCGCGGTAGCTCAGTTTCATCCATGCGCACCAGCATCAGGCCCGCGCGCAGTCCTTGGGCAACGTGGGGATTAGGAAACAATATCCATTCGTAAGGATGTTCGACCCGATAATTTCCGCTGGACTGCTCCATTAACAATCGCCCGTAGGCAAAACGCGCGAAATTGAGGGTTTCATCGGCAACGTGCAAACAGAAGTTTGCATCAGCTTTGATCAAGGATTTCACCACGCGATACAATAACATCGGCGTGTCCGGTGCCCTTTCCGGCACTGGTTCGCCGCAAACCAGCCCCTGCAATCCCCGATTGATTCCGGCGAATTGAGCTAAGTCGTTCTCTCCAAACGGCAACGCTTTCCCCAGCTCTAGCGTACAACTGTCTGCCTCCCAGTATTCACTGGTGTAATTGGAAAAGGTTCCCCCGGCTGAGGTATGCATAACCAAGGCATCCAGTTCGATATTCTGTAGCCAGCGATATAACTCTGATGAATACGGACGCCCCTGATAAGGCAATAAGCCGAATCGAGAATGATAGGAACCACGAATTGCCGTATGTAAATCATAATGCAGCCGCTGATGCACCTTTTCAGTGCTAAAAAATTGGGAAACGGCCTGCTCCAATACCTGAGCTCGCGCTCTCTCGATAGAGTCAGGAAATCCCTGATGGCGGCCGCCAAACATCCGATTGATATCATGTTCGAGATAACGCTTTGCGACGCGAATCGCCGCTGGATTTCCCAATAAAATCAGTAAGCGAACATTTAACTGGCGACGCCCAAGAAACAAATCGCCAACCAATTGATTTAGCAGCTCGATTGGCGCAGTTTCATTACCGTGAATACCGGCTGACAGGACTACTGCCTGCCGATATTCGCCTAGCGGGCACAGTTCCAGCATGCCTTCTCCCAGCCAATGCCAGCGAAACTGCGCCGTTCTCCCTTGGTCGTTCACCGGTTGACACTCAGATAAAGTCAGGGTTAACAAATCCAACATGATGACTCCTTATCATCCATGAAGTGAGTTTTGCTGAAAGTGGTACACCGACCCCAAATCCAGAATCTGCGTCAATTCGTCCAGCGCTTGTCGCCCTTCCTGTAGTAATTGCGGATCGGCCAAATCACTTAACTGCAATCGATCGCGATAATGACGATCGACCCAATTGTTGAGCGTGGCAAAAAGAGCGGGAGTCATCATGACGCGAGGATTCACGGCCTTAAGTTCAGTTTCGTTCAGCGCGATGCGCAGCCGCAGACAGGCCGGGCCTCCGCCGTTGCGCATACTTTCCCGCAGATCGAAAACTTTAATTTCGTCAATCGCCCCACCGCTCGCTACTAACTCGGATAAATAGCGCCAAACACCCGCGTGATCCCGCGACTCCTGCGGGATCACCAGAAGCATTTTCCCGTTATTCTTACGCAATAACTGACTGTTAAATAGGTAGGTAGCGACCGCATCGGCCACTGAAACTCGCTCCGTCGGCACTTGTATTGCGTCTAGCTGATACTCCATTTCGCCCATTTGGCGACGCAACGGCTCCAGAGCACATTTCCCCCCTATAAAAGCCTGTTGATGGTAAAAAAGAACCTGTTGATTGCTAACGGCGATGACATCGTTATGAAAGACTCCACAATCGATAACCTCTGGATTTTGCTGAAGGAAAAATGTGCGACAGGTATCCAACTGATGTAATCGCGCCACGGCCTGACTGGCTTCAAGCGTTTGTCGCGCCGGATAACGACTCGGAGCAGAACCGGTCGCCATACCCTGCCTGCCGTATACGAACACCTGCACCGCGGGTCGATCGTAATCACCGCCGAGGCGGTTATGGTTGGCTGCGCCTTCATCACCAAACAACTCCACGCCGGGCAGTGCCTGATGATGAACAAAGTGATGAGGGTGATTGAAAATACGCTGCAATAACGCACTCGTAGTTTCCGCCTCGATTGCCCGATGGAATTTATTGTTCAAATTGGCGGCGGTAAAATGCACCCGACCGTCGGCACTATCTGCCGAGGGGGAGACAGTAGCGGCATTGGCGGTCCACATAGAAGAAGCCGAACTTACCGCAGACAATAGTCTGGGCGCATCCCGCACGACCCAACTCAAAACCTGCCAATCAGATCCGCTGAAACCTAGCTGCCGTAATGCGGGTAAGCATGGCCGCTCCTGCGGCGGCATCACGCCCTGCGGGTAACCTAGATCCGCCAGCGCTTTCATTTTCAGCAAGCCTTGTTTAGCCGCCAGTTTCGGGTTGGACAGGCTATTTTTATGCTGAGTTGAGGCTTCATTACCGAAAGATAATCCAGCATAGTGATGAGTCAGCCCGACCAATCCATCGAGATTTAATTCATATCCTGCCATAGGGCTTCTCCGGCGCGGCTTATAGAGGATCGGTCACATCAAACGAGATGCCCGGTGATAAAGTCGCTGGCAACGTTAGGTTATCGCTTTCCAGCGATGCCATCGGCCAGGCACAGTAATCCGCCGCGTAAAACGCACTGGGGCGATGATTGCCCGAGGCGCCCACACCGCCGAACGGCGCTGCACTGGAGGCACCTGTCAACGGTTTATTCCAGTTGACGATACCGGCCCGCGCTTCCTGCAACAGTTGCTCAAACTGACGACGATCTGGGGAAACCAGCCCAATAGCCAGACCAAAACGAGTCTGATTCGCAATCTCTAACGCCCTATCGAAATTGTCATAACGAATAATGCAGACCAAAGGGCCAAAATATTCTTCATCCGGCACGTCATTCACTCCGGTGATATCAATAATCCCCGGTGTCAGCACCGCGCCCTCCGCGTCTGGTCTGGTCATAGTCAGCAAGGCTTTACCGCCCAGTTTGATCAGGCTTTCCTGCGCATCCATCATGCGATCCGCCGCCTGAGGGGAGATCACTGCGCCCATAAATGGCTGGGGCTGCTGATCCCAACGGCCAATCCGCAGTGACTGCGCCACGGCGATAAAACGTTGCAGGAAAGCATCGCCTTCTGCGCCGCGTTTTACCAAAATCCGCCGCGAACAGGTACAACGCTGACCGGCAGAAATGAACCCTGACTGGATCGCCAAATTCACCGCTGCATCGCGATCATCAATTTGTTCGACAATCAGCGCATTGTTACCCCCCATCTCCAACGCCAGCATTTTCTCCGGCTGTCCGGCCAATTGACGATGCAACTGATAGCCGGTAGCGGCGCTGCCGGTAAACAACACGCCGTCGATGTCATTCTGTCCGGCTAGCGCGATACCGGTATCCCGTCCGCCCTGAACCAAATTCAGTACACCCGGCGGTATTCCAGCCTGCTGCCAAAGTTTGACGGTTTCTTCCGCAGTTTTCGGCGTCAGTTCGCTAGGTTTAAACACCAGCGTGTTACCGGCCAACAATGCTGGAACTATATGCCCATTGGGTAAGTGTCCGGGAAAATTGTACGGGCCAAACACTGCCAGTACGCCGTGAGGACGATGGCGCACCACGGAGAGTGCGTCGGCCATTGGCGATTCGCTGGTGCCGGTACGAATTTGATGGGCTTGCAATGAAATATTCACCTTGCCAATCATGGCCTGAATTTCTGTCAGCGTTTCCCAATGAGGTTTGCTGGTTTCCAGGCTGATAGTGCGCGCCAGTTGCTGTTTATGCTGTTCCAGCAGTACGGCAAAACGCTGAATAATCGCCACTCGCTGCTCTAACGACGTTTTCGCCCAAACCGGGAAAGCCGTTCGCGCGGCCTGACAGGCTTTGGCGACATCCTGCTCATCGGCTGCACGGGCTTGCCACAGTAATTGCTGATCCATAGGATCGTGTTTTGCGAAAGGCTCACCCTTGCCGGTGTGCCATTCCCCTTGAATAAAAAGTGCAGGATGGGTCATTTTCGTGTCTCCGGGGAAAATAAGCTGACCAAACGAACCGTTCCGCCCTGTTCCACGCCAAGCGCAGCCGCACTTTCGGCGTTGAGGTGCAGAACCTCATCAGTCAAATCGGTGTGAATCAACAGCGCACGAAAGTGATGGTAATCATCATTCGCTACCAGATAAGCGGTGCCGTTGCCGTCCAGAATGACATCATCAATAGAAATCTGCCGTTTCGTACTTTGGCGCACTGCGCGGATTTCATCCGTATTGGCCTCCAGCGTTGGGCCACCGTCAAAAATGTCCACATACCCTTGGTATTGCAGGCCTTCGGTTTCCAACACCGCTCGCGCTGGCGCAGTATGGGGATGTACCTGGCCAATAACCGCCTGTGCTTCAGCCGCCAGAAAATCCACGTAAAGCGGATGTTTCGGCATCAATTCCGCAATAAAGGCTTTCTGGCCGGTGCCACTCAGATAATCCGCTTTGGCAAATTCAATAGAAAAGAAATGGCGTCCGACATTTTCCCAAAACGGAGAGCGCCCCTGTTCATCGGTAAAACCGCGCATTTCCGCGATCAGCTTGCGCGAGAATAACTGGCGGAAAGCGGCAATAAACAGAAAGCGCACTTTAGAAAGGAAGGGACCATTTTTCCCCTGACGATATTCAGGATCGAGAAATAAAGTACACAGCTCACTGTAGCCAGTGTGGTCGTTGCTCAAAAAGAGCGTTGGCACCGACTTGTAGACATTGAGGGTTTTCGACGCATGTACCAGCGCCCCCACGCGAAAGTTGTACCAGGGATCATTCATGCCAACGGCAACCTCAATCGCGCTGACGCCGACCACCTTTTGACGCTCAGTGTCTTCCAAAACGAACAGGTAACCCTGTTCGCCCAAGGCCAAAGTTCCTTGCCAGGTGTTTAACGCCCGTTCAATGCGTGCTGCGAGGTGTTGCTCATTTTGTGGCAGAGAAGTCATGCCTACGCCAGTTTTTCCAGCCAGTTCCAAGATATCGGCCAGATCCCGACGTTCTACCGGGCGAATAATCATCATAATCAAGGTCCTTTTTTACAGCGTTAATCCTATTGGCAAACCTGCTCAATCCCACGGGCAAGGCGTGCCAGTCCCTCTTCGACGTCTGATTGAGAAATGATGAGAGAAGGAGCAAACCGCACCACATCCGGCCCGGCAATCAGAGCAATCAACCCGTGTTTGGCTGCGGCCTGAATAATGGCTTTGGATTGACCGGCATATTCGCGTTTTAACGCGCAGCCAATCAGTAGGCCGCTGCCGCGAATCTCGGAGAACACGGGATAACGAGCGTTAATGTTTGCCAATCCCTGCTGGAACCACTGATGGCGCAGCTTCACGCCGGATAGCACTTCTGGTGTGTTGATCAACCGCAGAACGGTTCCCGCCACAGCACAGGCCAGCGGGTTGCCGCCGTAGGTGGTTCCGTGGCTACCGACGTTGAGCGCACCGGCAAAACGGTTGGTCGTCAACATTGCAGCGATTGGGAAGCCGCCCCCCAAGGCTTTGGCACTGGTTAATACGTCCGGTGTCACGCCGTAATGCATATAGGCATAGAGTTCACCGGTACGACCGACGCCGGTCTGCACTTCATCAAAAATCAGCAAAGCGTTATGGCGATCGCATAAAGCACGCAGTCCACGCAGGAATTCGGCGTCCGCCGGAACCACGCCGCCTTCCCCCTGAATCGGCTCGACAATCACCGCGCAGGTTTGCTGATTGATCAACGTTTCCGCCGATGCCAGATCGTTAAAAATGCCGTGACTGATCCCACCTGGCAACGGAGCAAAATCCTGCGAATATTTTGGCTGTCCACCCGCAGAAACGGTAAATAGCGTGCGGCCATGAAACGCGTTGCGAAAAGCCACGATCTGGTTTTTCTCGCCCTTTTGCCCCGGCTGGTTGGCATAGGTATCCAGCGCATATTTACGCGCCAACTTCAGCGCCGCTTCGTTAGCCTCCGCCCCGGAGTTACAGAAAAAGACTTTTTCAGCAAACGTCGCATCAATCAGTTGCTTGGCTAACCGCAGCACCGGTTCATTGGTATAACCATTACCCAAATGCCACAGTTTTTCCGCCTGTTCATGCAAGGCAGCTTTAAGCGCCGGATGTCCGTGTCCCAAGGCATTGACCGCAATACCACCGGCAAAATCGATGTAAGATTTTCCTTGTTGATCCCACAGAGTCGCACCTTCTCCACGAACCGGGATAAAGTCAGCCGGTGCATAGGTTGGCACTAGCCATTCATCAAATGATTGGCGGGTGACCGGGATTGGCTGTTCCATATAAACCTCTTTCTCAGCATGCGTTTGGGGTGTGAATGCGTACTGGCGAGCCAATGGCACTCTCTTTTCCCGCCGTCGCCTCACACTGATGGAGTGAGCACGGCGGAGGTAAAAATGTTATTTCGCAAAATGGTGACGACCGAAGTCGATTGGGTCGCCTTTCGTAGATCCTGTTAACAATTCAGAATGAAACATATTCATTTGATATAAAGTGTAGAGCAGCTTTTATGCCAGCAAGCCCAACATGTGAATAAAATGTATTTTTTGCGTAAAAACAAGAGTTTAGTTTGCATAATTATGCAAAATGCGCAATTCTCCGTGCATTAATTCATCAAAAAATGGCGTATTTACTGGGGGTGCGTCGAAATATTATTCAAATAATGGGAAGTTCGATTTTTGCTCTGTATGATCACATTTATGCAACACAATAATAACAGGCATGCGTGCTAGCGCCCTATATATGGGCAGTGAATGCGTCAATTTAGTGCGTTTGTTCTGTCGGATTTGTGTCTGGCGGCAGGTCGATGGGTGAGCATGATTCTCACCCATGATGTGATTGGAAAAGAGTTAAGTGTGTTCGCGCTGTGAATCCTCCTCTCTAGCGACGCGCACTGAGCTGATAAACCAATTGGCCGAGGGTTTTAATTGCCTGCTCGCTGTGGCTACTCCACGGGAAGGAGGCATTGAGGCGGAAACAGTGATCAAACTGCTTACCGGTAGTGAACATCCGCCCTGGCGCAATGCTGATCCCCTGCTCTAACGCACGAAGATAAAGTTCATTGGTACTAAACGGCGGTTCCATTTCTACCCATAAAAAGAAACCACCGCCGGGATGACTGATTTTCACGTTTTTTGGGAAAGCTTCTGCCACCGCCTGATGGATAGTGTTCAACCGTTGTTCCATGACCCGCCGCAGGCGGCGCAGATGCGTATCATACCCACCCTGAGTGAGATAATCGGCAATAGCCAGTTGAGTGGGTACGCTGGCAGAAACGGTGCTCATCAGTTGTAAATGCTGAATACGCTGAGCGTGAGTCCCCGCCGCCACCCAGCCGACCCGAAAACCAGGTGCCAGACATTTAGAAAAGGAGGAGCAGTGCAAAATCTGACGATGCTGATCCAGTGCCTTGGCGGGCAGCGGACGTTCCGCGCCAAAATACAGCTCGCCATACACGTCATCTTCTATTAGCGAGATATTGTTCTGCTGTAACAGGTTGACCAACCGCTCTTTATGGCTCCACGGCATGGTGGAACCCAGCGGATTCTGGAAATGAGTCATCAGCCAGCAGGCCTTAATCGGATATTGGCCGATAACCTGCTCTAGGGAATCCAGATCGATACCTAACTGCGGATGGGTGGTAATGGCAATGGCTTTTAATCGCAAACGCTCAATGGCCTGTAATGCGCCATAAAATGCCGGCGATTCAATCACTACCCAGTCTCCCGGCTCCGTCACCGCCTGCAAACTCAGGCTCAGAGACTCCATCGCACCGGCGGTAATCACAATTTCTTCCGGCGAAACATTCATACCGCTGGCAGCATAGCGTTGGGCAATATTCCTTCGCAGGCTTTCGTTACCCGGCGGCAGGTTAGTGACCGAACTTTGCGGTGATATTTTCCGCGCTACGCTGGCCAGCGCTTTGGATAACCTCGGTTGCAATAACAGGCAGGGATCGGGAAAAGCAGAGCCAAAGGGTACAATCGCCGGATCTTTCCCCGCCTGTAGCACGTCAAAGATAAAGGCATTGATATCGACCTGCTCGGACAAATGCAGTTTGGTACCGCGCTGCGGCTGCGGTAGCTGGGTAGGTCGGGACGCCACATAGTAACCAGACTGCGGTCGCGCCACGATCCAGCCCTGACTTTCCAGCAGTTGGTATGACTGCACCACCGTCATCAGACTCAGCCCCGATTGCTTACAGCTTTCCCGCAGCGATGGCAGTTTATCCCCGGCCTGCCATACTTTTGACTGAATCTGGGTACGGATCTGACTGGCTAATTGCTCATATCGTGTCATAAGTCATCTGTTATAGGTAATATTGCGTTAACTGTCACTATTATACCTACTTTAACCTGTGGTTAACTTGCTGCCAAGCCCGCCAGCCCGAAAAACCATCTCGGTCATTGATGAAGCCGCCGCATGACCGGTTTAGGATCTCAGCAATTGCCTCGAATAAATCTTCCACAAGGACAGGGTTTTCCGGTTGGGCGCTGTCTGTTTCACGGCGATAGCCATCACCTGCAACGTAATTGCGATATACCGCTATGAAAAATAGAAGGAAGTACCATGTTTGATAAGGGGTCCCTATGCTTGGGTTAACTGCACTAGAACTGGCCCGCATTCAGTTCGCTTTCACCGTTTCGTTTCATATTATTTTTCCGGCAATCACTATCGGCTTAGCCAGTTTTCTGGCGGTGCTGGAAGGACTGTGGCTAAAAACCAAAAATCAGGACTACCGCGACCTTTACCATTTCTGGTCAAAAATCTTTGCGGTTAACTTCGGTATGGGCGTGGTGTCCGGTTTGGTTATGGCCTACCAGTTCGGCACCAATTGGAGTTTTTTCTCCGAATTTGCCGGCAGTATTACTGGCCCCTTGCTGACTTATGAAGTGTTAACCGCCTTCTTCCTCGAAGCCGGTTTTCTCGGTGTGATGCTGTTCGGTTGGAATCGCGTTGGCCCCGGCCTGCACTTTTTTGCCACCTGCATGGTGGCGCTCGGCACGCTGATGTCCACGTTCTGGATTTTAGCCTCCAATAGTTGGATGCAAACGCCGCAAGGCTTTGAAGTGGTTAACGGGCAGGTGGTGCCGCTGGACTGGATTGAAGTGATCTTTAACCCGTCATTCCCTTATCGATTGGCACACATGTCTACCGCCGCCTTCCTGTCCTCCGCCTTCTTTGTCGGGGCATCTGCCGCCTGGCATCTACTGCGTGGCCGCGATACTTCCGCTATGCGTAAAATGCTGTCGATGGCGATGTGGATGGCACTGATCGTCGCCCCGATTCAGGCGTTGATTGGCGATGCCCACGGTTTGAATACGCTGGAACATCAGCCAGCTAAAATTGCCGCTATCGAAGGGCATTGGGAAAATCATCCCGGCGAGGCAACGCCGTTAGTGCTTTTTGGTCTACCGGATATGGCGCAGGAAAAAAACCATTTTGCTTTGGAAATTCCCTATTTGGGCAGCCTGATTCTGACTCACAGCTTGGATAAACAGGTGCCCGCGCTGAAATCTTTCCCGCCGGAAGATCGGCCTAACGTACCCGCGGTGTTCTGGGCCTTCCGTATTATGGTGGCATTGGGGATGTTGATGATTCTGGCTGGCGTGTGGAGCCTGTGGTTACGCTGGCGCGGTGGTTTATACCAAAACCGAGCTTTCCTAAACTTTATCTTATGGATGGGACCGTCCGGTTTGATCGCTTTGCTGGCCGGATGGTTTACCACTGAAATGGGACGCCAGCCTTGGGTAGTCTACGGGTTGATGCGAACAAAAGATGCGGTTTCCGGCCACGGCGAAATCCATATGAGCATCACGCTACTCGCCTTCCTGCTGGTGTATTGCTCGGTGTTCGGCGTGGGTTATGCCTACATGATGCGCCTGATTCGCAAAGGCCCTGTCAAACACGAAGGTGACTCACCGGAACAAGGCGGCCCCGGCCAACAGCGTACCCCGGCACGACCGCTATCCGCCGTCAGTGATAGCCTAGACAATAACCATTCTGAAAGCCGCAGGAGCTAATTATGGGTATGGATCTTCCACTAATCTGGTTCGTTATTATTGTTTTCAGCACCATGATGTATGTGGTGATGGATGGTTTCGATCTCGGCATCGGAATGCTTTTCCCGTTGGTGAAAGACAGCCGCGATCGGGATTTGATGATGAACAGCGTCGCCCCAGTTTGGGATGGCAACGAAACCTGGCTGGTTCTTGGCGGGGCAGCGCTGTTTGGCGCATTCCCCTTGGCCTATGCGGTTATTCTGGACGCACTCACCATCCCTCTCACGTTGATGCTATTAGGGCTGATTTTCCGTGGTGTCGCCTTCGAATTTCGCTTTAAAGCTACGCCGGAAAAACAGCATATCTGGGATAAAGCGTTCATTGGCGGCTCATTGCTGGCTACCTTTACCCAAGGCGTGGTTCTGGGCGCCTTTATCAACGGGTTTGAAGTCACGGGTCGCGCCTATACCGGCGGTCCTTTCGACTGGTTGACGCCTTTTGCTTTGTTCTCTGGCTTGGGGCTGGTCGTGGCTTACGCGTTGCTGGGCTGTACCTGGTTGGTGATGAAAACCGAAGGCCATTTGCAATATACCATGCTGCGCTTGGCTACGCCGCTGACCTTACTCATGCTGCTGGTTATCGGCGCGATTAGTCTGTGGACGCCATTGGCGCACCCACAAATCGCCGAGCGCTGGTTTAGCTTGCCTAATCTCTACTGGTTCCTTCCGGTGCCTATTCTGGTGTTGATCGCCACCTGTGCGCTGTTGCACAGCGTCAAAAATCGCGGCCACTATGCGCCCTTCCTGCTGACGCTGCTGCTGGTTTTCCTCGGCTACAGCGGTTTGGGCATCAGCGTCTGGCCTTATCTGATTCCGCCATCCATTACTTTCTGGGCCGCCGCCGCGCCCATGCAAAGCCTCGGTTTTATGCTAGTCGGCGCGCTGTTTATTATCCCGATTATTCTGGTTTATACCTTCTGGAGCTACTACGTGTTCCGGGGAAAAATCAATCACGATCAGGGCTATCACTGATTTCTTCGGGCTGGCGAACCCAGCCCGATCGGATTCATTTGAACAACAGGAAATCCTATGTTTAAAAAAACGGTTCCCATCTCGACAAAGCCGTCAACACCGGTACCTTGGTGGAAAAAATTAGGCTGGCTGGTGCTGATTTGGTGCGGCAGCGTATTAGCACTACTGGCCGTCTCCATGCTGTTCCGTATGCTGATGACCGCTGCAGGAATGAAGAGCCATTAGCACTAACACTTTATCTACAAAAACGGTAAGGTAGCGGCGTTTATTGCTCAAAGGAATTCCGCTGAATGAAACGCTACCTGATCCCGATTGTTAATCAGGTTGCCCTGCTAATGCTGCTCTTAGGCCTGCTGGGACTGGCCGGCATGAGTATCTCTTCGTGGATGGCTCAAAGTATTCAGGGTAACGCCCACGCTATCAATAAGGCCGGATCACTACGCATGCAAAGCTACCGTTTGCTCTCGATGGTGCCGCTGGATAGCCATGATTTACCCTATCTCGATGCGCTAGAGCAGGATAAAACCAGCGCTGACTTGCAACAATCCCTGCAACGAGAAGGATTAACCGAACAATACCAGCAGCTAAATCAGTACTGGACCCAAACGCTTAAACCTCGTTTACAGCAGGCTCAACGCCCCGAAGACGCCGCTGAGCAGGTTGCCAGTTTCGTTCACCAGTTGGATGCTCTGGTACTCGCTATCGATCACAAAACCGAACAGCGTATTGTTCTGGTCTCCGTCATCCAATGGATTTTCATCGCGCTGACCCTGATCCTGTTACTTGCCACAACCTTTTATCTACGCCGCCGATTGCTTCGCCCATGGCTGCAGCTGATCACCATGGCGAATGCCATTGCCCGAGGGGATTTCAGCCATCGTTATTCCCTGACTCGTCACCGTGACGAAATGGGCACACTCGGTCTGGCATTAAATCGTATGTCGCAGGAACTCTCATTGATTTATGCCGATTTGGAACAGCGCGTGGCTGAAAAAACCGCTGATTTGCAGCAGAAAAATCAGGTGCTGGCCTTTCTTTACCAAAGCAGCCAGGAATTACATACCCACCAGCCGTTGGCCGATCGTTTAGAGCCCATAATCAATCAGCTTAAGTTATTAACGCCGCTGAAGAACATTCAGATTTGCCTGTATAAAGAGGGGGGCGAAGGTCAGGCTAATCCGCTGCATACTGCGCAGGGAACCATTATTAGCAGTCAGGAGTTGGAAAACGCCTTGACGCCAGATCAACAGTGGGAATCGCTGAGCTGGAGTCTCAGCGATAAGCTAGAACAATACGGCTTATTATTGGCTAAACAGCCCGTGAATCATCCTCTGAGTGATGAGCAGTTCCAGCTGATCCACATGCTGGTAGAACAGTTGACCAGCACGCTGGCGCTTGAGAGTCAGGCCAAGCATCAACAGCAATTGCTACTCATGAATGAACGCTCAGCCATTGCCCGCGAGTTACACGATTCTATTGCTCAATCCCTTTCCTGCCTAAAAATTCAGATCAGTTGCCTGCAGCAGCAAACCCGGGATCTTCCTGAAACCAGTAAGATATTGATGCAGCAAATGCGCGAAGAGTTAAACATCGCCTATCGCCAGCTAAGAGAATTGTTAACCACCTTCCGGCTTAAACTGAGCCAAGCTACGCTAAGCGCCGCGTTAGAAGCGACCGCAGCCGAGTTCAGCGAACGTATCGGTATTCCGGTTAATCTGGATTATCAGTTACCTAATGATTTGGTTCCTGTTCATCAATCTATTCATTTGGTACAGGTCGCTCGAGAAGCTTTAAGCAATATCTATAAACATGCTCAGGCTACCGAAGTTTCCATTCGGGTTTATCGCGATAACGATGAGGTGGTGATGGTGGTTCAGGATAATGGATTGGGTATTGGCGACAGCAGCGCGCGGCCCAACCACTACGGGCTGATGATTATGCAGGATCGCGCGAACAATCTGGGTGGACACTGCGAAATACGCCAGCGGCCAGAGGGCGGCACCGAAGTCCGAATTCAATTCATTCCGGATAGTGACGATCTAGTTTGATTGAAATCCTCAATAAGGGCGGAGGGATTATCCCCGCCGCCTAATTTTATCTCTGATAATCGATAGCATCTTGATCTCTTTCTACTGCCAGCAGCGGATACTGAATATTCTGCACTACCAGAGTCGGCTGACACAGCAGAATAAATAGTCAGATGAATTACGAGCTTAATAGCCATTCCAAATCATCCAGCCATCGCACGCTCTATAGCACTTTCAGTTCATGCAAATAATTATCATTCACATAACTCGGTGATACAATTGCTTCATCAATTCCGCTGCAGCCAAATTAGCTGAATATCCAATAGAATAAAAAGGATGAGAGAGTGACTACAGACACCGCCGCCACCGCCGCCACGAAACGCCCTGCGCCACCTCGTTGGGTGCAAGTTAAAGAAGTGCTGGATATTTCACCGCACCTGCGACGTATTACTTTCCACAGTGATTCATTAGCTAACTATCCAGCAGACTGTGCCGCTTCGCATCTGAAAGTATTTTTGCCTCAGCCGGGGCAAACCCAACCCGCATTGCCCGTGTTAACCGATAAAGGCCCTATCTGGCCGGAAGGGGAAATGCGCCCGATTGTACGCACCTATACGGTACGCGCGGTGCGCCCTGCTTCCGGTGAAATTGATATTGAATTCGCCATTCACGATCACCAAGGTCCGGCGGTAGATTTTGCCCGCCATGCTCAAAAAAATGACTGGATCGGCATCAGCAATCCCGGCGGCCCACAGCCGATGTTACCACCAGCACAGCATTATTATCTGGTTGGCGACCCTTCCTCCCTGCCCGCTATCGCCGCGCTGTTAGAAACCTTGCCTGCTCACGCGCAAGGTCAGGTAATCGTACGCATAGATAGCGCGCAGGACGTGCTGGATCTACGTAAACCTGCTGGCGTTGAGCTAAATTGGGTTATCGGAGGAACTGAGAAAACTCATGAAATCGTCACTCAATTCTGTTCTTTCACCTTACCTACGGAAAATGTGATGTTTTGGCTGGCTGGTGAAGACAAGTTAGTGGTGCGACTACGCCGCTATTTACGCCGCGAAAAAGGCTGTGAACGCGATCAGCTTTACGCCGTCCCTTACTGGCGCGAAGGGATGAATGAAGAGGCTTACCATCAGAAGCGCCATGATGTGATGGATAATCTCGACGGTTAAGTTTCAAAATAAATCCTATATCCACTTGGACATATCGCCCTGATATGTCCATTCTTAATAAGCTAATTAACCAAATACCATTGTTTTTAAAAAACGTGTAAAGAAACTCTGCCAAACCCTTGTTATTTGTTAATCTTAGTCTCATTTTTTTGTAAATAGCCGCTTTATGTGCGTCAAACGGAGTTAACGCCACTTTAGAGCTATAAAATAATAAGGAGCGCACCTCAAATGAAGTCGCAAAACGATCCTGGCCGATCTAAATCTCGCCATCATGAGTATTCCCTGATTTTGCCTGTTATCGCATTGGCTATTCTCAACGTCTGGGGCAATACCAATAACTTCACCGCTATCATTGTCATTAACCTAATTGCTCTGGTCGCCATTCTTAGTAGCGCTTTCAGCGTGGTTCGCCATGCCGATGTGCTGGCTCATCGCCTCGGTGAACCCTACGGATCGCTGATTCTTAGCCTCTCCGTCGTGGTACTCGAAGTGAGCTTAATTTCCGCCATGATGGCCACGGGTGACGCAGCCCCAGCGCTAATGCGGGATACGTTATATTCCATTATTATGATTGTAGTTGGCGGGCTGGTCGGTGTATCCCTGCTTTTGGGCGGTCGAAAATTTGCCACCCAACATGTTAATTTAGTTGGCATAAAACAATATCTAATGGCGATATTCCCATTAGCAATTATTGTTCTGGTTTTGCCTTCTACCCTACCCGGCGGAAATTTCAGCGTCGCGCAAGCGCTGGTCGTAGCGGTTATTTCTGCAGCCATGTACGGCGTCTTCCTGGTTATTCAAACCAAGACTCACCAAAGTCTTTTTGTCTATGAACACGAAGATGAAAGCGATGATCCGAGCGATCCGCACCACGGCAAACCTTCATCACACAGTAGCCTATGGCATACCTGCTGGCTGCTGGTACACCTGATCGCCGTTATTGCGGTCACCAAATTTGACGCCAACCCGCTGGAAAGTTTATTGACTGAACTGAATGCGCCGGCCAAATTTACCGGCTTCCTGATCGCCCTATTAATCCTGTCACCAGAAGGTTTGGGCGCATTAAAAGCCGTATTGGCTAATCAGGTTCAGCGGGCAATGAACCTATTCTTCGGTTCCGTATTAGCTACTATTTCCCTGACGGTTCCCGCCGTTACCCTGATTGCAGTATTAACCGGACAGGAATTAACCTTTGGTCTGGAAGCTCCCCATATGGTGGTGATGGTCAGCGTATTAGTGCTTTGTCAGGTGTCGTTCTCCAGCGGGAGAACCAACGTGTTAAACGGCACGGCACATTTGGCACTGTTCGCCGCTTATATGATGACCATAATGCTGTAATTCTGAATCGACATAAATAACCAAAGGCAAGCTTCTGGCTTGCCTTTTTTGTTTGTATCCAACGATGCTTGAATCGCTGTTACCTGAATTAATGCCCTGCGCCAAATAAACGCCGCGCCATTTCCAACTAACCTCATTCACAAATAGAATATTCAGATACCCGAACCAGCCTGGTCGCATTGATTACGCCATCGTATTCAGCGGCAAACCCTTCATCACTTTTACCCTCGGCCCCCTTTAAACGCCATGTTGGCTAAATAACCGGTGAGTCGCCCAGATTTCCCCGATTCACTCTCGTAGCCAGTGGTAATAAAGCCTAAGGATTCATGTCAGCGAAATCGAATGATGTAAATAAGGCCAATATTTTATCGGCTGGAATCCTTGCGCTTCAAAGAGACAAATCTCATTCTCGATGAAAATATTTCGGCGCAAGAGTCATTTTTTTAGCAATAAAACCTGGCTGAGGTTAAAAAGCATCAGGCCCCCGATAGTGATATCGGAGGCCTGTAGAACATTAAAATAGTCTGTCGTACAACCTACTGTTGAATGGCTAACGGTTGTACCGCCTATTACGCTAGCGTTTATTCCAACCTATCCCACCGTCGATTCTAAACTGACTCCGCATCCATCAATCTGTTTTTGAATCTCACGACAGTATTATCAGGTATAGGCATTTAATGTACGTTGACACAATGCCGAACGCACACAGTCTTGTTTGTCGAAACGAATAATGCCGATCATTTCATCTTCGGAGAAACGTTCCAGCGCATCACTGAGGCCCGATTTCACACCGCGTGGTAAATCGCATTGGGTAATATCACCATTAACGATTACCGTCACATTTTCACCCAGTCGAGTCAGAAACATTTTCATCTGACTGGCGGTTACGTTCTGGGCTTCATCCAGAATCACCACCGCATTTTCAAACGTCCGTCCGCGCATATAGGCAAAGGGAGCAATCTCGACTTTCCCTATTTCCGGTCGCAGGCAGTATTGCATAAATGACGATCCTAAACGGCGTAGTAGAATGTCATAAACCGGACGGAAATAAGGCGCAAACTTCTCGGAAATATCACCAGGCAGGAAGCCCAGATCTTCATCAGCCTGTAAGACAGGTCTGGTAACAATAATCCTATCTATCTCTTTATGAATGAGCGCTTCCGCCGCTTTGGCCGCGCTAATAAAAGTCTTGCCACATCCCGCTTCGCCGGTGGCAAAGATGAGCTGTTTACTGGCTATGGCTTCCAAGTAATGACCCTGAGCTTCGGTTCGTGCCAAGATAGCGGAGGTATCGCGGCTGTCTCGCGCCATACCGATAGATTCAACACCGCCCATTTGAACTAACGATGTCACATTCTCTTCCTCACGTTGACGATGACTACGTGAATCACGTCTAATCACGCGCTTCGCTTCACGACGAGCTTTGATCACTGCTTTTTGTCTTCCCATAGTGGCACCTTACAGTTTGTTTCACCTACCGCAGCAGTCATTGCCTGCGCGATTATGTTTCACATACGGATTAGGTTTTTGGCTTCCTTTGCAGCCAATAAGAGCCAATGAAAAATGCAAATAACCTGAACGATAAACCCGATTCGGTTTTGTCTGGTTCAGATTAATGCAGAGGGAACTCATCAGGGATGAACATAAAAAATCAGAGGGAGGATTTTGGATCTTGGTTGACCATTCAGGGTCGGTAAGCCGGCCCTCGTTACAACGAGTTTCTGAAGTGAATACTTGGTTTTGTCTCAACAGCCCAAACCAGGACTTTACCATTAGCGATCCTCGCAGTGATAAACAACAGCCTAAGCTGTACACCGTGTGAAAATTACCGCCAGATGATTACAGTATAATGACACTCTCACATTTCGCGTGCTGCAAGTGTAAAAAAGTATAATTTATTTTTTCTGTACGTTTTTTGTTCTTATTAAGAAACGGTCGATTTCCATTATTTATCCTTTGCCTGTCTCCAACATAATAGAAGCCGACAATAGCTCCAATGTGCACATTAATCATATAAGCTTCCCTGCTCATAGAACACGCAATCACCTGAATAACCCAAGGCAGCAAATAGCTTAAATCGCCGTTTGAAAATCCTGTAAGCGTTTCTTTTGTTTTCCGTCAGCGGTGAAATTTTCTGTTGATAACCATTGTGTTATCGCTCGCTTAACCTCCGGCCATTCACCATCGATAATCGAGAACCAATCGGTATCTCTATTACGCCCTTTTACCACTATGGCCTGTCTGAATTGACCTTCGTATTTAAAACCATAGCGTTTAGCCGCATTCCGAGAAGGTTCATTGCAGGAATCACATTTCCATTCACAACGGCGATAACCTAAGGTATCGAACACGTAGCTGAGTAAAAGATATATGGCTTCGGTTCCGGCAGAGTTTCTTTTCAGTAACGGAGACCAATTAACCGCGCCAATCTCAATTACGCCATTGCTATTATCAATACGCATCAAAGCAACGGTGCCTAATACATGGCCGTCATTAGTATCCATCACGGCATAATGCACGGCATCGGTCGCGTTAATCATGCTTAACATATAGTCATGAAACTCGGCCTCTGTTTCCGGACGCTCCTTAAAGAGATAAGTCCAATCGCGACCGTCCTCAATACTGTGATAAGCCTGATATAACTGTTTTTCATGTTTGGCCATATTGACGGGTTCCAGATAACAGAAACGACCGCTTAGCACTTCTTTTTGTGGTAACAATGCCCGTTGCCAAACGGCCAATTCATCGCCAATTGCTTGTCCAAACTCATTTAATCTCACGGCTATCCCCTTTATAAATTGAAAACGCTCGCCATCTTTTTCCCGGTTCCAAGCTAACATAAGCGAAAGGAAAAAGGAGGAATGCGGCAGTATGATTCGTCAACTATTGATCATAAAATCAACGGTAAACGATTCAGCCCTCGCTGTTGCATCTATTCCTAAATGGCGTTAAATAAACGTAAAATGATTTACCCAAAGAAAAGAATGCGACACACTTAAGGCTAACTACTTAAATTTACGGTTAAAAATATGCCTGACTTTATTCGTCCCAAACTCACTCTGCCTGATAACCAGAGTAAACTTCTGCTCCATTCTTGCTGTGCGCCTTGCTCCGGCGAAGTCATGGAAGCACTAAATGCGTCAGGCATCGAGTACACCATCTTCTTTTATAATCCGAACATTCATCCCAAACGTGAATATTTGATCCGTAAAGATGAGAATATCCGCTTCGCAGAGCAGCATAATATTCCCTTTATTGACGCCGATTACGATAGCGATAACTGGTTCGAACGAGCCAAAGGGATGGAGAAGGAACCTGAGCGAGGAATTCGCTGCACCATGTGTTTCGATATGCGTTTTGAACGCACTGCGCTGTACGCCTATGAACACGGTTTTAACGTCATTTCTAGCTCGTTGGGCATTTCCCGCTGGAAAAATATGCAGCAAATAAATGACTGTGGTAAAGGCGCGGCGGATAAATATCCAGGGATTCGTTATTGGGATTATAACTGGCGAAAAATGGGCGGTTCATCGCGCATGATTGAAATCAGTAAGCGGGAAAAATTCTATCAGCAGGAATATTGTGGCTGCATTTATTCCCTACGTGATTCCAACCGACACCGCAAAACGCAGGGGCGAGATATTATTCGCATCGGCACCTTATATTACGGCGATGATAACGAAGAGTCCTAACCGATCACCGATCGTAAAGCATCGGGTTAAAGTAAGCATCCCCCAGCCAGACCGAGGGATGCTCATTATCAGAATATTTAATTTACTTGACGGTTGCCGAGTTTCACCCCCACCAAACGTCCATCCTCATCGTTATACAGAACAAAATTATTACCGCCTTTTAACTCAGCAATTAATTCAGCCTGAACCGATAAGGTGCTGGCTAATTCATGATCCTCTAAATGAGGACGATGCTGACGGCGCTCAACCCGCCAACGAACCTGGTTATATTTTGCCCATGCGATCAGTACCAAGGCGTTAAATAACGCAATCAGTAAATAAATCACAATGGTACTCAGCCCTTCCAACAGATAGATATGCACCGGAATTGGCCCCGCGTGCGGGGCATTATGGACAGTGGCAAACAATCCATTGACAAACAGATAGATAAAACCGCACCAGGCAAACGCGGTAATGATGATATCTATCAATCTCGGCAGCAAACGCTGCTCGGTTTGAATCAGAGGCGCACTCATTCTTTGATTCTCCCAATACCGCGATCCGGACTGTCCCAACGGGCACGCTTACGTTTCACTTTCAGCATCACTTTTGGGAAAGCTACCAGCGTAGTAAATAAACTCAACATCCAGTACACCATCGGATACCAAATGATCCAGAACAGCGACATGCCCAGTTTCGGCTCGTAACGGCGTTCGATCACCAGACTAACGGCGAACTGGAGCAAACAGGTCAACGCTAGCACCATGCCGGTAAACGCCGGCGGGAATATATTTTCTACATAAATACCCGGCGGCAATGGCACCACATAACCAACGAAGAACAACAGAATGCTGATGGCGTAGGTAAAGGCCCAGGTAATAGAAAGCGAATATTCGAGGAACAGTATCCACATTCGACGATTACGCCAGCGCCACAGCGTGAACATGTTCTTGAGGAAGACTTCTGCACCGCCCTGCGCCCAACGTAAACGTTGTTTCCACAATCCTCGCAAGGTTTCCGGCATCAGAATCCAGCACAGACCGCGCGGTTCAAAGAACACCGACCAATGCCGCACCTGTAGCTTCCAGCTGATATCGATATCTTCGGTAATCATGTCTGGACTCCAGTATCCCACATCGGCCAGCGCCCGGCGGCGGAAAGCCGCAACCACGCCGGAAACGGTGAAGACCTGCCCATACACCCGCTGAGTACGCTTAATCAGACCGATAATGGAAGAAAACTCCCCGACCTGAATACGTCCTATCAATGTGGAACGGGTTCGAATACGCGGGTTTCCCGTCACTGCCCCCACTCGTGGATTTTCGATCATCGGGGCGACCAGATACGGCACTGCATGTTTATCCAGCAACGCATCTCCATCGATACACACCAGATATTCACTCCGCGCGGCGGCGGTGCCCATTTGCAGAGCGATCGCTTTACCTTGGTTTTGAGCCAGATGTAGCACCCTCAGGCGGCTATCTTCCTTTTGCAGCTCATCCAATACTTCGGCAGTGTTATCGCTGGAGCCGTCGTTAATGGCGATCACTTCAATATTCTGATAGGTCTGCGCCAGCGCCGCGTGAATGGTTTCCCGTGCGTTCAATCCCTCGTTAAAGCATGGGATCAAAATGGAAACCAGCGGGTTACCTTTCAGTTCCGGCGGTTCAACATCTTCACCCCACGGCCAATGTCGCTCACGACGTAGCCAGAAGTAGACCCCACCGGTTATCCAGATTCCTGACATAAATAACGGGTAGAAAAACACGAAGTTGAGCAGAACATCCCCGGTGAACATCAGCACCATTCCCGCAGGGATACTCAGCACTAAACATAAGATAATAAAAGCAATTATTCTATCGGTCATTTCAGTGGGTACCAGGCTGATGAGATCGCAGGACGAATCGTCTCCAGCGAGGGTTCGCTGGTAATGAAGTTATCCGGGTAGTAACCAAAGTTCTGCGCGCCATTAAGCTGCAATTGGCGCATCCAATCAGCCAACACTGCGCCGCTGATTTCCTCCTGCCCCTCGGCTTTTTTCCAGTTTAAGGCTTGCAATTCGAAGACGGTTTTATCCAAAGCCCCCGGCCGTTTAGCCACGGTTTTCACCATATTCGCCAGCCATTCGTCAGATTTTGACATTGGCACGCCTTCCATCAACGGCATCGCCATCGGTGCCACCCAGTCATAATTCGCTAGGAACTCATCGAGGTTTTGGGCATACCAAGCTTCGCTTTTCGGATCGATAACCGGCATAGCGTAAATATTGCGGGCAGATTTAATCTGCGGCCCACGAATCGCTTTGGTGTGCGCCATTAACTGATTGGTAAAATCAGTTAAATACTGGCTCTTAAACCGAGTCCAGCGGTTGAAGGTTTCTGGATTCTGACGAATAACCTGAATGGAATCAGGGAAACCAGCCTTTTTGTAGGCCGCCATCGCATCCGGAGAAACATCCTCGAAATCGCTCATCAGAGCGTCATCGTGGAATAAAATGCCGGAGAACGGCGCATAACGCGCCAAATCTTCATACACTTCAATAATACGTTGACGGTTTACCGCATTAAACGGCGTCAGGCGACGATACGCTTTGGGATCGACATCAACCTTTCCGGTTTCGATATTTATCCGTTGAATACGCGGCAGTTTAGGGTCCATTTCGAAAGCCAGAACCGGCATCCAAGCATAAACCCGCACCCCAGCGCGAGAGGCCAGCTGCCATGAAACCCGGTTAAACAAATCAGCACGCATTGGTATCCAACGGTTAGGGAAATACACTTGACGAATATTGCCGTCGCCTTTTGGATCAGAGAATGCCTGTAGGAATACGGTATTTATCCGCAGGTCATAAATACGCTGAATCAGTTTATCCAGATTTTTCCCTTGCTGGACAGGATTAGGGTCGTACAGATAATCCAAATCAACGTGCGCCACGCGCATGATCTCTTTTTCCTGCACGCTATTGACGGACTGCGCAAAATCTTTGATTGAAGGATTATTACTGATCAAAATGCGCGGAATATTCATTAAATTATTCACGTTGCCAATACCTGGCTCCAACGTAAAGGCCAGTTGATAACCGTGGTTGGCGACAATTTCCAGCGCCGTGCCCCCTGCCGCACCATACGGCCAGACCCAAGCCCGTGGCGATTTTCCCGTAGCCTGTTTGACCCGCTCAGTAATCAGCGCCACGTCTTTTTCCATGCGTTGACGGTAAGCGGCTTCCGATTCATAGGTTTTGGTTTTACGGTCGAATATACGGCTCACCGCCGCCGGTTCGGTATTCCCTTGCGGGTTACCGTTGGCTCCATAGTGAGAAGCATAGGTATGCGCACCGACTTCGACTAAACCAGATCGTGACATTTCACGGATCTGTTCCCAAGTAGCGAAGCGCTTGCGGTCAGTCATTAATCCGCCAAAGTCCACCTTTTTATCCGCCGGCGTATCCAGCCAGGTGCCAACCGGCGCTAATAATGCTGGCCAGTTATAGGCGATCAGCAGCGGATAAACCCTTTCGTAAAAGCTGCTGTAACCGTCATCAAACGTCAGTAAAACTGCCCTTTTCGGCAAAGGTTTCCCGCCATTACGCGCGGTCAAAATCTGCTCAATGGAGACCGGAACATAGTTATTGTTCCGCAACCAAGCAAATTGATCGTTCAATGCGCTGCTACGCACACTGAGGTAACGCTGATCGGCAGCTAGGTCTTCCACATCGTGGTAAGCGATAACCACAAAATCATTAGTTTTCCAGGGTTTTTCACTTTGCGGCAACGTCCGCATCGCCGGTGGGGTAAACTCCGGTATTTCTGACTCTGCGTAAGAGGCAGGCACCAGCGTTACTATCCCAACCACGAGCAGCCGGATTAAGAATGAGAATATCGGCATGGAGAGGATTCCTTAAAAGCGATAGTTCAGGTCAAAAGATAGCTGGACGTCACGTTCCCGTTTCCCATCGTACGGGCGCTTATCCCAGGTTACAGAAACACCGGTATCCACTACGTCATTCCACTGAATGCGCTGACCATAACCCACGGAGGTTACGGCTCCGGTTCCGTAATTCTTTTCCCAAGACGTCCCAGCGCCGAGCTGAAGCTGTTGGCTCCAAACGGTTTTATAGCGACGGTATAAAATGTGGTCGAAAGTCAGCGACGGCACGGCAGAGAAGTCCCTTTTCGGGTTGTAATACAAGGTGTCTTCTTTGGTATTTTGGCTACTGGACAAATCCAGATTCAGATCGACGGACCAGTACGGCGCGGTGTACACCCGCTGGCGACCATTAAATGCGTATTCCCAGCGATGGTTACCATCAGAGAAATGTGACGGTGTCACACTTAGCTGTGCATCCTGACGATCGCTGCCATGCCAACGGACAAACAGGTTTGCGCTATCCGAATTAACATTATTTTTCAAAGCACGAAGCGGCGTGTTTTTTGCCAGCTTCTCCGCAGAACCTCCGATGCGCCAATGGTCATTGAAGTCATGCCAAGCGGATAAGCGTCCGCCGGCTTTATTGCCATAGCCATAATTATGGTTGGCGACCTCAGCTTCTATCCAGTTATTGCGAGCAGTAAATTCAGCCCCTAAACGTAGCACCCGGTTGATGCCACGGCCTTCTTCAAAATGGCTATTATCAAAAGAACCGCCGGTAAATACGCGCCAGTTTTCATCAATGGGCGGGCTATATAATAGCGCCTCAATGCCCTGATCATTTTTACCGCTAAGTGGGCTATCCGATGCCAAGGTGCGTCCGCCGGAAATACGCAGCTCCGACATATGACGAATTTGACGTTGACGAGCCAGCTCCTGAGTGGTGACGTTTTCCGGCACGCGGGCAACCAGATCGTCAATCAATAATTCAAACTGCCGCCATTCTTGCAACGCCAAAGCGGTTTCAGCCTGCGCCGCCTCAAGAGTGATACTGCTCGGCTCTAGGCCTTCAATCTGCTTCAGCTCTCTCTCTGCCCGGCGCGGCCAGCCACGCGTGGCATACACTTTGGCTAATGCAATTCGCAGATCCATATTGACCGGAGCGGTACTGGTCAGTTTGGTTAAACGACGTTCAGCCGCCGGTAATTCATCAGAATTAACTTCCGATTGAGCCAGTAAAAACTGCCCCTCCAACCATTCATCATTTGGTGTTCTGACCGGCAGGTTATACATAAACAGCTGATAAGGTGCCTGATTGCTCACCGCACTGGCAAAGGCCTGCGCTTTATCCAACTGCTCGCTCTCCAGCAATGCGTAATAGGTAGCATCAATATCTTCCAGTCCCATATTCTTCGCTACGGTTTTACCGTCTTTGAAGTACATGTCGCTGAGAATGGCCGCTGCTTTTTCCGGCTGACGGCGATCAATATAGGCACTTGCCGCCCAGCGCTGCGCGTAGCCTGGCAGGGTATAACCTTCACGCTGCATCGCTTCATAATCGTTAATCAGACGGGTCATTTGCGCGCGCGCCAGCATTGCCCCCAGTCGGTCAATACGCGCCTGCTGATAGTCCGCCTGGGTTTCGGGGTTGTTCTGCCACGCGATCAACAGCGCCAGATATTGTTCCAACGCTTGATCGGCCAGATCAAAACGCTCTTGTTCGCTGCGTGTCGGCAGGCTAGCCTGGCGTACTTTTTCCGCCAGTGCGTCTCTTTCAAGCTGCCGCATCTGCGCCGGAGTGAATAATTTGCTATTTTCCTGCGCAACTTTTAATGCGGGAGCCGCCACACGGTTCTTTTGCAGCATGGCAACATAGTTCTTTATCACTTCGGGGGAGACCGGCGTAAAATCCATTGCCTTGGTCGCCGCCTCCAGCGCAGCGTAGTTACGATTGGCCGCGCTGTGCAAATAGGAAAGCGCCAGATAGCTTTGGGCAGAAGGCGACTTATTCACCAGCTCGATGGCTTTTTGTAATGCCTCGTTATCACGACCGGCGTCAGCCTGTGTCATGATCATCGCACTGATCAATTCGGTGTTATTAGGCTCAGCTTTCAAACTGGCCTGCCAGAGTGCTAACGCCTGATCCCAACGTTTTTGATTACGATAGGCGCGCGCTACCGCAGCCAATCCTCTGGCGGGTATTTGCATGCTGGATTGATAACGTTGATAAACGGCAATAACGTCATTATCGTGCCCTGCCCAACCGGCAATTTGTAGCCAGTCAGCAACCTTCCCGCTATTAAGCATTCTTGCAGAAGACTCTTTTTGTAGGAAATCTAGAATAGGCGCAGTATTACCACCCCTTGCTTGAATAATTAATGAATCATAGTGTGTATCTGCGACAACTGGATTAACTGCTAGCCCTGAAACAAACAATGCCAATATAGACATTCTGGGTCTTTGAAATGGACGCAGCAGCGTTGATATCGCTTTACTCATTTTATAACCCTTCAGCGAACGTTTTGTTTAATCATAAAACAGTACTATCGAGCAACATCCTTATCCCAATAAAAAGTGAGACTCAATTGAGATGAAAAGATTGCAATATGTTAATTAGAGTATCTTAAAGAAAAGACTTCTATCGATTTCTTACAAAGATAATTTATTCAAAAAGCAAGGTCAATAGCCTGACTTAACCGATATTTTAAGCGCATTCACACCACTCCCCACCACTAAAAGCACAATAAGCAGCCAAATAGTCTAACCCAACCCAACACCCTGGGGTAAAGGGTCGCGCCAAACCGACGGAATAAATATTTGAAAACACAACAAAAAATCATTAAAATTCAACAAATTACATTGATTAGTTTTAAGAGGAAGAAGATCGCGTGTAGAAATGAGTAGTTTATTAACCTAGATATAATTACGAACGAAAATATCTGTAGAAAAAGAAAAGAAAATTCATTTAGCCCAATAGGTTTATTGTTTTTTTAAAGACAGCTTACCGAATATCGACTTATATCATCCACAGTCCACCCCTGTACTTGGCTAATTTACAGAATTTGTTAGCGTTCTGTTTTTTATATTAATAAACAGTATCATCCCTTTGATTGTCGCTAATGGGGATGGTATTCAATGAGGGGTCATACAATAGCCGTATAGCATTGGGTTTCGTTGAGTTAATAAAAACCGCCAGCTCACCAATCACCCACCGCGTCAGAATAAGAATTATCTTAAATTCAATTAAAGGCAGAGTGGGTTATGTAGAGCAAGCGGCAGATATCATTCCAACCTTATTCTTCTTCACTCCCAACCGGAATTATCTGTTTATATCCTCGCCCTCTTTGCATTAAATCATACACATTCAGCAAGCAAATAGTTTCTCAATACGATAGCGTGATTATGCTGCGCGTCTTTGCTGCCGTAGAGAAGAGTTAATGGTCGTTTCTTTGCTATTTCAAGCAACGGACGCCATACAGCAGCATTGCTATTTAATTGCATCGTGTAATCTTTTACAAAAGCCTGCCAGTCCCCTTGTTGATGAAACTGTTTTCGCAGTTCATTCGTTGGGGCGATATCTTTAAGCCAAATAACACCGTTCAGACGAACTTTAGCTATTCCACGTGGCCACAGACGATCTATCAGAAAAATATCTGGCTCATAAGGAGGATGAACATCGTAGACTCGTTTAAGAAAAATATTAAGATAAAGCATTTTCCTCTCCTGCCTGTGCCTAACCTGATGCCGTAAAGGCTGGCAGCCATCATCGCTAGCCAGCTTCATACCACATATTTTCATGCTGAAATCTTACTCAGATTTTCATGGCCATCAGAGTGGAATGGAAACCAGTTCTCGTGGCAATTTGCTCAAGAACTCAATGCCTGTCTCAGTGACCAATATCATATCCTCGATCATGATAGCGCCCACTCCGTGACCGTAGTAAGGCGTCTCCAAGCTCATAACCATACCGGGCTTGAAAACTTCCGTCGCCTGCGAGCTGACAAACGGCGCCTCTTCCAAACCGAGGAAAACTCCGTCACCATGACCTAAATGACCACGGTTATACTGCTTCAAACCTGATTTCCGGATGACATTCATCGTAGAATCAAATACATCTTTTAACGCGATGCCAGGCGCGACCATACTCAGCATGTGTTCATGCCCAAGACGAAGGCTGTCGTAAATGCGCTGAGCCAACGGCGTAGCTTGCCCAAGCACCATGGTCCGGGCGATATCAGCGCCATACCCGGCGACGTCCACGCCACAATCTAATTTAATCAGATCGCTATACTGCGCACCGGTGGTTTCTGCAATTAGCTTAGGGGCAAAATTCTCGCCGATACTGATCAGATGAAAGCGTGAAAGGTTGGTTTCCGGATGCTGCATAATGGCAGCTTTATAGGCTGCGGTTAACTCAGATGATGTGCAACCATGCCGAATTAGCTTACTGGATTCCGTCATGCCATATTCGGTGATCTCAGCGCTTTTGCGTAGATAGGCTATTTCCCACGGGCTTTTAATCACCCGCGTTTCATTGAAAATCGGCGTAGAATCCACCAGCTGCAACTCAGGCGCAACGCTATCCAATACAGTTTTGCCGCCGTGAGACATCGCATTTAATTCGATGGCAATTTTTTTATCCAAGACGCCAGCGTCACACAATGCCGCTTTTAACAAATTGAAGACGGCCTTTACCGGCGGGTCAATCGGGCGCTCCCGCCGTTTATTAGATTGTTCTGGGTTAAAGGGATCATCGACGTCTACCCATACTGGAAAAGTTTTTAGCTCTACATTAGGCATATCAAAAGTTACGCCTGCGGCTTCAAATTCATTCATGATAATCAGTGACGGCGTGTTGGGATCGCGAAATAATACCGCCACCGCCGCACCGGTATGGCGGAAGGTATACATAAAGAAACTGGCAAAACCGGTGAGGTAATAAAAGTTATCGCACTGGGTGACGACCAGAGCATCGATATTCTCACGCTCCATCACCGCTCTGACTTTCTCACTGACGCCTTGCAAATGTTTGATTTTTTCGTTGTCCACTGACTTTCCTTCCCGCCTATTAATCATCATTATGGTGCCCAGTGTATCCGCTCTTTAGATAGAAAATCTGCACTACCCGCGATCTTCTTCATCAAAATCCGCCCTCGTCGATATCCAATCCATGATAAAGAAAACTCTGGGCATAAAAGACTTTGCTTTTTAATCTGTCAGTTAATAATTTTCTTGTACATCATAGTATTATGACCTAGAAGCTATGACTTGAGGGGAATGAGATAACCTTCCATTTTCACTAACCGCCTACTATTTCGCCCTTTTGTTCTGACGGATGCGTCTGAAATTCTGCGCCTGGCGGATAATCCTTCCATCGCCGAAATGACTGCCCTATTCCGCATCCCTACGCTGTCGGACTGGCCGAATAATGGATTGCCTACCATTCGCTGACGTGGGAATAAATGAAAACCGTGGCTTTGCTATTATTGGCATTGAAAATGGCCGCCTATTAGGTGTTATCTCCTCTCATGGATATCCATCAGAATCAAGGCGAAATAGGGTATTAGATCGGTACGTAATATTGGGAACAAGGAATATGTAGCGAAACATGCAAGGCGCTGTGTCAATTTGCCTTCGAACGCTTAGGATTATCTGTTATATACAGCCGCCACTTCAGCCGTACTCCGGCCTCGGAAAAGGTCATGCAACAATGGGTTTCCACCATAGCCATAGTAAAGCTGCAATGAATAAGCTGAAGACAAGAGAAGGACACTTTGAGGTTTATCAATTGATTTCAGACCGGCTTATTTTTTAACGCAAACGCCCGAAGTGGGCAATACGCGTGCTCTGAATATTTTGACGGCCGAAACTCGTTCGCCAAGAAAACTTATCGTGGCTTAAGCTTAACTGCATTTAAATACTCTCAGCGCGATTCTTGCCGGAGCGCCGAGGCGGTATAACCAAAGGCGCTTTTAAAACGGTGGCTAAAATGACTGGCCGAGCTGAAACCGCAAGCTAAAGCTATTTCTGTCAGCGGCAAAGCGCCGTGACGCAGTAATGAAGCCGCCCTTTCCAATCTCACTTTCATGACATATTGATGAGGGGCTAATCCGGTGCTTTGCTTAAACATTCGGGCAAAATGAAACTCACTTAGTTCCGCCAGTCTGGCCAGATCCGCCAGCAATAATGGCTGAGACAATTGGCTCTCAATATATTCTTGAACCCGTTTTAAAACGCTGGGAGCCAAGCCGCCTTTCACCTGTGGTAACGCCCACTGCAATTGTGTGTAATGGCGCAGCATATGGGTCAACAATAAAGTACTGGCGCTGCTCAAGGTCAACTGATTGGCTCGATCCTGCCAATCACAGTTGAGCAAAAATTGCCTATATAACAACGTGATTTGCATATCATCTGCAAATACTCGCTCGTCAACCTGTAGCTGCGCCGGACTACGGTCCCAAATCTGCTCTGCCAAAGAGCGCAAATGATCGTCTGTGCAATATAAATGGACGAAAGACAGATTAGTACGCACATCCCAACTGGAATAACTGTCTTTCGGCATAATACAAAACCGATCCGGACCACCGCCGTTTTTCCAGCCACCGGCGGTTTTGTGATAACACTCATAGCCATCGGCCACGTATAAACTCAGAGTATGGTGATCCGGATTATCAAGGGTGACGCAATCCTGACTGTTGGTCCAGGCCGCCAGTTGAATGCCAGAGCCGAGCCGCACAGAATTTTGCAGCTGCGCCTTATGGCCCCTCAGGGTATCGAAAGCCTGATAATTCTCGGATTTCACTGCAACAACTCCTTATATGACAGAATTCACAGTTTACTGAGTTGCCGTGATGCAAACCAGATATTCACTACGTCGTTATTAAGAAATGCGCAAGATTATGCAAATGCTGGCAAAGGACTGAAAGCGCAGATTGGGTGAAAGAATCATAATCTATCTCATGATTTTCTGAATGAGATATTCAATGAATGCTTTATTGTACAGCGCCGTAGTTCTGATTTGGGGTACTACCTGGATTGCCATTACTATGCAACAGGGCAGCGTGCCTGTGACCCAATCGATTTTTTATCGCTTTGTCATCGCGACTCTGACCATGCTGATTATCCTATTGGTTAGCCGACGATTGAGACGTATCGCCTTACGGGATCACCTATTTTGTGTCATTCAGGGAATATGCGTTTTCGGCTTTAATTTTTATTGTTTTTATCAAGCGGCGGCTTATATTAGCAGCGGACTGGAGTCGGTTATTTTCTCTATGGCGGTGCTGTTCAACGCAGTTAATGGACTCATATTTTTCCGGCAACGTTTAAATCCTAACTTTATTCCAGCCAGTATATTAGGGCTGACAGGAATTGTAGCGCTTTTCTGGCACGATCTGATGGCGACGCAATTGCAGCCTGAATTACTCAAAGGAATTGGCCTGAGTCTGCTGGGTACCTACGGCTTCTCTTTAGGAAATATGATTAGCAGTCGTCATCAGCGACGCGGTTTGGACGTCCTGTCGACCAATACCTATGCGATGAGCTACGGGGCAATATTGATGGGGGTTCTGGCTTGGGCGCAGCACGGTAGTTTTACTCTGGAACTCTCCACTCGCTATCTAGGTGCCTTGTTTTATCTGGCTATTTTTGGATCCGCTATCGCTTTCGCACTTTACTTCAGCCTAGTTGGGCGTATTGGAGCCAACGCTGCCGCTTACAGTACTCTGTTATTTCCACTTGTAGCGCTCACTCTTTCCACCTTCTATGAAGGTTATCAATGGCATACCAATGCCGTATTTGGTCTGCTCCTGATTTTACTGGGAAATCTGGTGATGTTCTCCCGCCCCGGCTTTTGGCTGAGTCACTTACGCCTCAAGCGGTCTTGAAAAGGTAGGTTTCAGGGCTGATTACCTGAGTAAAAAGCCCCGTAACTCACGATTCTTCACGGATGCGAATACCGGCCGCATTTTCTCTGGCCGGTTCATCATCAATAAGAGCTACCTTCTTTCTTCATTTCACCTTCAGGCATTGGTTTTTTCATACCATCTTTCTTCATCATTTCTTGCTTATGCATATCGTCTTTTTTCATCATTTCCTTCTTATGCATATCATCCTTTTTCATCATTTCCTTCTTATGCATATCATCCTTTTTCATCATTTCCTTCTTATGCATATCGTCCTTTTTCATCATTTCCTGCTTCTGCATATCGTCCTTTTTCATCATCTCCTGCTTATGCATATCATCCTTTTTCATACTCATTTCTTTACTTGCCGTGTTGCTCATAGTGTCCTCGGCATGAGCAACTCCCATTCCCAGCGCAATACAGCTACAGAGCATTAGAATAATAGGCTTTTTCATCGCATATTCCTTTTTTGGTTTAGGTAGAGTATTAGAGGCTGGGGTGAGAGCAGACTAGCTACCACCAAACCAGTTATAGCCCTGATCTTCCCAAAAGCCTCCGGGGTAAGTATTAGTAACGAAAATGGACTGAATATATTTTGGGTTTTTGTAGCCTAATTTGGTGGGCATACGTAGCTTCATCGGAAACCCATATTCGGCAGGCAGGATTTTTCCATCATAAGTTAATGTCAGTTGAGTTTGCGGGTGTAATGCCGTAGGCATATCTATGCTGGTGTAATAATCATCTGCACACTTAAAACCAACGTATTTAGCCTTTAAATCAGCCCCGATCAGACGCAAAAAATGGGCAAAAGGAATGCCGCCCCATTTACCAATAGCACTCCAACCTTCAACGCAAATATGTCGGGTAACCTGTGTGACTTGCGCCATTGCATATAACTCAGGTAATGACCAAGAGTGTTTATTATCAACTAGACCACTTATTTCTAGCCTGTAACTTTCTCCATTGACCTGACGGATTTGATCCTGAGAGTAATAGGCGTTAAAAGGAAACGGGCGAGTAATCATAGATTCCGGATAGACCGGAGCCAGATTTTTAGGATTAAACAGCCAGCCTTGTACCCGATCGTTGAAACGAGAAATACGCATTAACTGTGAATCGATCAGCGCGTCGCTATTAAAATCACAGCCGGTCAGTAGCATCGCGCCGCCCAAGGTCAACCCTTGATTGAGAAAACGCCTACGGCTGGCTGAATCCACCCCTTTGGCCAGAATTCGTGTGACTTCTTTTACCACTTCATCGCTATCCACTGCGGGGTTAACTCTGATTTTTTGTTTCATATTTACCGCCCTTAGCGCCCACGAATCATGGCTAATAATGTTCGGGGAACCAATATCACCATGATAAGGTGAATCAGCGTGAAGAAAACGATGTAGGCCATAGCAAAGAAGTGAATATAACGGGCGGTAGGATAGCCACCGAGTAATTCCCGCAATAACGGAAACTGAACGGACTTCCATAATACTAAACCAGATAGAACCAGAATAATTAAAGCCAGCACGGTCACCAGATAAAGGAATCGCTGCACCATATTATAGTGACGCAAATCAGCATGACTGAGTTTACCGGTTAACGCTGCTCGCATATCTTGCCAAAGTGCAGGCAGGCTTAACGGCCAGAATTTACCTTTAAATCTTCCGGTTATCGTATTCATAAATAAATAAAACAAACCGTTAAGGAAAATAAGCCACATTGCCGCAAAATGCCATTGCAATGCACCAGCTAACCATCCTCCCAGCGTCATCCAATCCGGATAAGAGAAATTAAACAACGGAGAAGCGTTATAAATCCGCCAGCCGCTAGTGACCATGATAATAATAGCCAACGCATTAACCCAATGGGTTAGCCGCAGCCACCAAGGGTGAATAGTGGTATTTTTGCTCGTCGTTGCCGCTGTTACGTTGCCCATCAGCTTACAAGACCAGTTTGATTAGAATAAATTAACTATAGACCAGTCCCTTTCATTACCACTTCTGTGGATAAACCGTTTTATCAGTAGAAATGCATTATTTAGGCGAATTCAATCTATAGCATTTTTACAACAATACGCTAACGATAATTCACCCAACCTAAAAGTAATCATGTAAAACGGGGATTTAATTACAGGGAAATGGAGAAGCATTATGATTTTTAAATATAATTTGATGAGATAGAGATAATAGAGAACGGCAGAAGTGTACTGGTAAAGTAAAAAGCCCCACGCAGATCGGGTGGGGCGAGAAATAGGAATAATTATTACTTTTGCTTTGGTGCGCCAAACAAACCGTACAGGCAAAAACCAAAAATAAGCACAATTAAACCTAAGGTTATATAATCGGCCGCTGAGTGCATCTCGCCTCTCCTCTAACAATCGACATATTAACTGACTACGTTAAGCCCGATGGAGAACCCTACCTATCGGGATGTCAGAATAATACACCATAATAGACGCTGATTATGTTGATACAGGTTAAAAAATCAGTTTTATCCACCAAGAAGATATCTAATGCCATTGATCTAGCTTACATCATTTTTAATAAACCTACGGTTAAACCACGGAGATGAAACCGAGGGCAAGAATATGACGAATAAGTTGCGCGCTTTCAAAGCGCCTCAGTGAAGGTATTTCTGTATAGGAAAATACGGACGTAAAAAAGGGAAGCCGCGCTTCCCTATTGTACAGGCTGTCCGTTCAGTTAGCGTTTTTCCGGCTCAAACCAGGCTGCCAGTTGCAAAATGTCGTTCTCTTGCAAAGTACCGGCGTTATAACGTAGCTCTAGCCATGATTGCAACCAACCGTATTTGGCTTCGGCCAGATCCCGTTTGGAATTGAATAACTGCTGCTCCGCCAGCAGCACGTCTAAATTAATTCGTTCCCCCCCCAGCACACTGCGACGCGTTGCTATCAAAACTTTCTGCGCCGAATCCACCGTCATTTGCCAGGCTCGGATTTTCGCTGCTCCGCTATTGCTCAAATTGAACTGACGCTTTAACTCCGCCAATACCTGTCGGGTTTCCTGATCTAATTCAGCCTGAGATTGTTGGTATTGCGCGGTTGCCTGCCGGGTAGCGCTAGATACGCTGCCACCTGCATAAATAGGCACATTTAACTGCAGCCCGACGCTTTGCGTATCATATTTCTGATTGTAGTTATATTCCGATTCAGAGCGGGAATTTCGGGATGAGGCAACCAATTGCAACGTCGGTAAATGTCCACTCCGGCTACTTTCTATTTCATAGTGTTTGGCATCCAGATTATTCCGCTGCCCGGCCAAGCGTGCATTATGCCGCATGGCTAAATCTCGCCATTGGGCCAATGTCCGCCCATCGCTGATATTTTGCGGCAAAGTTTCCAGCGTAAGTGGCCGCAACTCCGCCAGATTCACCGAACGACCAATCATATTTTCCAACTCGGTTAACTGACTATCCAGCGCATCCTGCTGCTCGATCAGCTGCACCTGAGTCAGAGTCAAACGCGCGGCGGTTTCATCAATATCGGTTTGAGTGCCTTCCCCGGCAACCAGCAACCGCCGATTCAGCTGAATTTGCTCCTGATATGCGCGTAGCTGCGCCTCCAACAGAGATTTCTTTTCCTGCGCTAATAGCGCACTGCTATAAGCGCGATACAAACGCACAATCAATTCCTGACTTTTATCGCGAAAACGTTGATCGGCAAAGAGTTTACGCGCGATCCCCTGTCGATAGCGTGCATAGGCACCGTAATCAATCAGCGGCTGACGTAAAGATAACATTGAGACATAGCTATCATAATCGCGCTTCACTTTGCTGCTGCTTCGGTTATCCGTCTGGCTTACCGTGGAATAGTTATTGTTAGCGCCATAACTGTATTGCACCGTGGGTAATAGCCCTGACAGTCCCAACGCCTCTTCTTCCTGACCGGCGTCTCTTTCATAACCCGCGGCCTGATATTGCGGATCGTGGCGCACCGCCAGTTCCCACGCGTCCAGCAGCCCCAATGCGTTTCCCCTCCCCGGTAATACTAATAAGGTGAGGAAAATGATTCGTAACGTTAATGGCATCCTGCGCTCCCTACTCTTCCGTTAATGCCATATGCAGGCGATCCATCAGCGGTTTAAACAAATAGTTAATCAACGAACGTTCACCGGTGCGAACAAAACCTTGAACCGGCATTCCGGGCTTGATCTGTAAACCATCCAGTTTTTGCCGCCCCGCGTCACTGACCTCCACCCGCAGACTGTAATAAGGTTCCTGAGTGCGTTCATCCAATACTCTGTCGGCAGATAATAGCTTCACCGAACCTTCTACTTTTGGTGTAGTGCTCTGATTAAATGCGGTAAATTGCAGCTCCACCGGCAGCCCTGGGTGAATTTTATCCACCATCTCCACCGGTACTCGCGCATCGACAAATAGCGGTTGGTTATCTGGCACGATCTCCATTAGCGATTGACCGGCAGCAATAACGCCACCTTCGGTGAAGACTTTCATCTCCACTACGGTGCCGGCCACCGGCGAACGCATCTGGACATTCGCTAAATCAAAATCAGCCTTTTCCAACTGGCTGGCCACTTCCGTTAATGTAGATTGCACCTCCGCTAACTGAGTATTTACTTCTTTTTGATACTCTTGCTGGCGCTGCTTAATTCTCAAACCCTGTTCCTGTATTTCACGCTCTCCACGGGCGATTTCGCCGCCGATCTGCGCAATTTCTCCATTAAGTTGTGAATAAAGCTGTTTGGTTTCCAGCATTTTATTTCGCGGCACATAGTTTTCATCCGCCAGAGATTTCAAACCGTCCAACTGCTGGGATAATGCCTGCCTCTGGCTGTTTTTATTACTCCTCACCTGCTTCTGTGCACCCATCGCAGCCTGTAATCCGGCAATATTGGCGTTCAGCGCATCCGTTTCCATTTGCAACGCCTGCTGCCGACTGTTCAGCAATTGCTGCTGCAAAGCCAGAATTTCCACCATACCTTTTTGCTGACTGTTCTGCTGTAAACGTGGCGTCATAACTAACTGTGACTCGCCTTTTTGCTCGGCTAAAAGACGCGCTTCATTGGCTAATAACTGATGATATTGAGACATCAGCCCATCGCTGGCAGAACGCGCCCGCACAGCATTTAGCGTGATTAAGACCTCTCCTGCCTCAACCCGATCGCCATCGTGAACCATAATACGATCGACGATACCGCCTTCAGGATGCTGAATGGCCTTACGATTGCCGGAAACGACCACGGTGCCCGTCACCGGAACGCCTTTATCCAATGGTGCTAAAAGCGCCCATAGCATAAAGCCGCCAAATCCGGCCAATACCAGCCCCCATCCCCAGTACAACGCCCGATTCTCGCTGTGTTGTACTTCCTGTAAAAATGCCTGTTCCGTTTTTTTATTGTCTTCGGACATATGCCTGATTTCTCTTTTATTGTCACTCAACCCGGAATTCCCGCCGTTTGCGGCTCGCGTTTCAATGCAGGTTGATTTGCCGCGTTCAGCTGCTGCAATTCCGCCATCACTTCCCCTGCGGGACCGAACCGCTGCTGCTGCCCTTGATTCAGAATCAACAGCTTATGAGCCCGCGCCGTTAACGCCGGTCGGTGAGTGATCAAAATCAGCGTACAACCGCGCTTTTGTAGCGCATCCAGCGCCATTAGCAGAGCGCGATCCCCTTCCATATCCAAGCTGGCATTGGGTTCGTCCAGCACCAGCAGACAAGGATCGCCGTAAACCGCACGAGCCAGCGCAATACGCTGACGCTGCCCACCCGACAGACCCGCGCCACCTTCCCCAAGTACCGTGTCATAGCCCTGCGGCAGAGAAAGTATCAGTTCGTGAACGCCAGCCAGCTTAGCGGCAGCAACCACTTTTTCTGCATCTGGCTCGCCGAATCGGGCGATGTTCTCCGCCAAAGTGCCACTGAACAGTTGAATGTCTTGGGGAAGATAGCCGATATAAGCGCCAGAAATTTCTTTATCCAACTGATTCATATCTGCCGAATCCAGTCTGACCGTGCCTTGCGTCGGCGACTGTACCGCCACCAACAGGCGAGCTAACGTAGATTTTCCTGAGCCAGAAGCACCAAGAATTCCCAGTGTTTCTCCAGCCTGTAAAGAGAAATGGATATTATGCAAACGCGGCGCTTGATTATGATCCGGGCGGAAGCTGATATGCTCGACGCTTAAATTACCGGTCGGTGCGGGCAGCGCCATTGCGTCTTCACGATGCGGGTGATTATCGAGCAACGAATGCAGCCTGTGCCATGCCTGACGAGCAGCAACCCATTGTTTCCATACGCCAATCAGTTGATCAATTGGACTCAGCACTCGCCCCACCAAAATGGAACCGGCGATCATCATTCCGGCAGTTATATCGCCTTTCACCGCCAACAGAGCACCCAGCCCCAACATCAGCGATTGCAAGATGATGCGGGAACTTTTCGACAAAGCATTGACGCCAGCTGAACGTTCACTGGCAAGATTCTGCTGGCGAATAAATCCATAGTGCTGGGACAACCAACGATTGCGCATATTTCCCAACATTCCCATAGCTTCAATCACTTCCGCATTGCGTAAATGGGTATTAGCCTGGTGAGTTGCTTGCATCGAAAGTTTATTCGCTTCTGCCAGAGGGCGGCGAGTTACGCGTTGGTTGAGCCAAGTGAGGAAAATCAGAAAGACAGCGCCGCCTAAAGCCAACATGCCGAGCCACGGATGCAGCAAAAATACGACCGCCAGAAACAGAGGGAACCAAGGTGCATCAAAAAAAGCAAACAGGGCATTACCGGTAACAAACTGGCGTAATTGAGTAAGATCCGTCAGTGCCTGCCCAGCTTTAGAATCTCCATCCCGCAAATTACGTTCAAAAGCGGCGTTAAATACCTGTTTATTCAACCGCAAATCTAATCGGGTACCGAGCCGAATTACCACCAAACTCCGTATCCACTCTAGCGCGCCCATAAAAAAACATAAGCCAACCATCAGGATAGTTAACATCAACAATGTCATTTCATTGCCGGAGGCCAGAACCCGGTCATAAACCTGCAACATATACAGAGAGGGCGCCAACATCAGTATATTAATAATAGCGCTGAAAATACCGACGCCGTAAAAACTCCGGCGACATGCGCCCAGCGCCTCTCGTAGCCGGTCATAATTGCGAATTGGATGAGAAACCATATCCTTCCCTTAATGGCTTTCTGGCGGGCGATAATTATTTTCTGACTTCACTCTTAGGTCAAAGTGAAGCCATCAGATTATCCGTAACGAAAATTAATCCTGTATGCGGCGTAATATCATTACACCCGCATCATCCGGTAGAGTCATTTCATAACCATCTTGGGTTCGCTCAAAAAATGCCACGGCCCCACCGGTTTTATCCGTCAGGGTGATACCGTCCGGCGTTGGTCGCCAACCCTGTGGCGCACTGCCCAGCAATTGCTCTAAGCAGGCAACGTCACCGCTGGCATGCCAGGTGAGATTGGGTTTTATTGCTGTGGACTGCAATTCAATACTGCAGGCTTTTTCTGCTGATTTATTTAACTGTACTTGCCATTGACCGCTTAAATCGCTGGCTTTAGGTAATACCTGGCTGCTTGCCATAATCTCTCCAGAACTGATTGAGGTTAATAACACCAAAGTGGCACCCAAAAATGTTTGATAAGGTTGAAGTAATAACCGCTTCACCATAACTGCTCCTGTATTAATAGCACCTAGGAATATCAGTACACTGCACCATTCCCGATGTTAATCGACTTAGAAAGTAAAATCCGTATCCAAGTCAAGCTTACCAATAACGGATGCTGCAAAATAATCCGCCATAACGCCATTATTAACATTCGCTATGTGGAAATGGGTTATATCGCTAGCTGAACCCTACTCCAGCATGGCATCATCCGTCGTTGATAAACAATTAAACTCGTCCGCAATATTTAACCGAGCCCCATTGGGCAATGTCATACCTGAAAAATCTAACTCACTGACGACAGTAAATAATTTATTTTATAATCATATAGATAAAAAGTCGTAGTGTTTGTGTCTTTGTCGACATAAAGACCTTTGTGCTGCTTAGAAGAATTAACTATTTCCCACTATATAATCCACTTGTGTGATTATTGACATTCCGACTATCTATACAATCGGGACTGCATTTATTAAAGGTACAAATTTCGTGGACAACTCCGCAAGACACTTCACTCATTTCATTCTTTATGTTTTTCATAATTAAATCCCCTACAATTGAGAAAAAATCATGTTAACTCGCGCGCTATAACCCGATAAATTAATGAGTAAACATAAAATAGCCTTTCTATTTTTTATCGCCGACGTCTAATTTAGTCAATCAGACGCCGACTATATTCTATTATCAACTATCAAACGAGAAAATCAGCCGCCTTCATCGGTTGGCCAATAATTTTCAACGTGAAATCAGCCGAAAGCCCGCCGCCGGAATGATTCAACGCAAACTCGTTCATTCCCGTTGTTTCATCAAAATTCAGTATCGCTTCTCCTGCTTTACCGCTGAACTCATTCACCAACCGTGCGCTATTTTCAGCAATATTCAAACCTCTCAGGTCAATTTTTTCTATGCCGCTGACAAAATCATAAATAGTATCCGGGTTCTCTGGCGTTGAATCCTGGATATTGCCATAAAAGAAGGTATCGCGACCTGCCCCACCGAACAGATGATCTCCCCCACCAGCACCATAAATAACATCATTACCGGCGTTGCCTTTTAAGAGGTTACTGACATGATTACCAATCAAAATATCATTCCCTGAACCACCAATCGCGTTTTCGATTACCGCGCCAGCCGCAATTGACACATTTTTTTCCAAACCGCCGACATCGGAAAATGACTGTTCATTCAGGTTAATACGCTGATTGTTAGCATAAGCAGAGAAGTCAAACGTATCATTACCATCCGCGTCCCAAACTGCGAACACCTTCTTATCACTGTTATGGTTCAAGCTCAGAGAGTCTCGATTCGTATTTGAGTTAAAGCCATAGACAGTATCTTCAGTTCGCGTATTCATATTCGCGCCATAAAGGCGCTGAACTGCCGCGATATCGTCTATTTGAGGGCCAACTGGATAGAAACCTTTAAAATCTGCGCCAGTATTCCACTCACTCCAGTAGCTCATTGTGCTGTATTGCTTACTGTCTTCCGCATAAGCTGTATTACGATAACTTGGCGTACCTTTGAGAGAATCATAGCGCCCCGGGTGGCTTAACCCAAGCGCATGACCTATTTCATGGCTTAAGGTCTGATGACCTGATTGATACAGATCCGGGCGTTGATTCCCCTGATGATTACTATTAATCCATACTCCTACCTGACTCGATGGTGCCCAAGGGAAATATGCATATCCGGTTGTGAAGCTAGGGTTAGAGCTTTGTCCGGAGTAAATTTCATAATTACCAAAACGAATATTCGCGTCACCAACCGTGCTGGCTTCATTAAACGTCACATTGGCTACATCAGCCCAACTTTGCATTGCCTGTTTTGCCGCGGTTATCTGCGCTGAGTTAAATTTCGTCAACCCAGAGTCACCCGCAGGGGTTTTAGCGCCATACCTAGGGTTCAAAAATAAATAATTTACCTCTGCCGATTGATCAATTTGTTTCATGCCATTCCAACTGTGACCTGTTCGCGTAATGGCATCGACAGCTTCTTCCGAAGTAAAGGACACTTTATTATACTTTAACGATGTGCCTATTCGATCAGTTGCCCCCGCCATTACACCCTGCGCAGAGAAACTTTCCAACTGATTTTCATTGTGTTGTCCCTGTCCTGTTAATTTATTTTTACTTTGCTTCATCACGTATGTTCCGGATAGTTTGGTTAGATAAAACCAATGCTTTTTTGTCATTACCATCAATTCAAAAGCATTACCGTTCGCAGATACTTCGCACTGCTCGGCAGCAAGCACCTTTAACACAAACTGTTTTAGCGATCTGGATATCCATTAATGAATAATTAAAATCACTATGCCTCTGCCGTGAAACCACCCTACGTGATAAATCTTTTAATCATAAAGCTCAGTAAGGAAAATGTTTTCTTTATAACAAATAAAAATATTCCAAAAAATCATTAGTAAATAACTTGTAGATTTATCTTATTCTCATAAAACAACACAGATAAACTCAGCCATTAATTTTTTATTCATAGCCAACGCCTAATTTTATCAATCAGACATTGGCTATATTTCACTTTTTCTATCAGACGATAAAGTCAGTCGCCTGCATTGGCTGACCCACAATTTTTACCAGGAAATCTGGAATGGCTTCCGCACCACCAATATTCACGGCCAAATCGCTGATATTAGTGTCAGGATCGTAAGTTAATAATGCTTCACCCGCATAACCGGAGAAGTGATCGACAAAATGAATGCCACCTGTTTCTGCATGGAATACCGACAGATCGATTTTATCGATGCCGCCTTCAAAATCCATAATCCAGTCAGGGTTGGCCGGAGTCGAATTCGTGGCGCGACCGTAAACAAAGATATCGCTGCCGCTGCCGCCCCACAGTTTATCTGCCCCTTCGCCGCCAAACAGAACGTCATTACCCGCTCCGCCGCGCAACTCATTATTTGCTTCATTACCAATGATGACGTCATTACCGGAACCGCCAATCGCATTTTCGATAGTGACACCCGCCGCAATGGAAACGTTAGCTTTTAGACCGCCTACGTCAGAGAATGAAGTCGCTTCCAGATTAATGCGTTGATCAACGCTATAGCCTGAGAAATCAAAGGTATCGTTGCCGCCCGCATCCCAAACGGAGAACACTTTCTGATCGCTGCTATCAGCCAAAGTGAAGGAATCACGATCAGTATTGGAGTTAAAACCGTAAGTATTATCTTCAGTACGAGTGCTCATATTGGCCCCGTACAAACGTTGAATTGCTGCAATATCGTCCACCAATGGCGTTAATCCGTAGTGCCCTTGATGATCCGCTCCAGATTGGGTTTCATCCCAATAACTCATAATACTGAACTGACGAGTATCTTCGCCGTAAACCGCATCAGCCTTAAAGGTGTTGCCTCGACCCGCGTTATAATCCGCTGGATGGCTCAGCCCCAGAGCATGGCCTAATTCATGTGCCAATGTTAAGCGACCATATTCCATCGTGCCTGGCTCGCGAATATTATCCACGTTGTAATTATACCAGGTACCCGCGTTTGCAATTTTACCATCACTGTAATAACTGGTGCTGGTATATGCCTGGCCGCCCGCTTCCTGGCCAGTAGAGGTTAACGAATAGTTACCCAATGTAATATTGGCTTTTTCCGTTGGGCCGACTTCAGTGAAATGAACATTAGCAACATCAGACCAAGATTGGAGTGCAAGTTTAGTTTGAATTACCTGTTCCGGATTAAATTTAATAAATCCGTGAATTCCAGTAGGAATTTGGGAGTTGTGGTCTAAAAATGAATATTTTAGATCGGCATCCTGCCCTAGATTCATTTTACCATTCCAACTTAATCCACCGCGATTTAACTGCAATACGGCTTTATCCAAATCATAACTTGCTTTACCACTAGCAGTGGTAACGCCATCGCCACGAACGGAATCTAATAATAAATTGATTACATCACCATAACCTTCCATATGATTATTTGAGGTAAGTTGAGCGTCAGATATCTTCTTGATTGTTTTCAACGTTAAGTTCCTTGTAATTAAATACATTCACCACCACGGCGACTATCTACATTCATTAACGGATAAGATTTATCCGTGTAAAAAATGCAAATCCATGTCATCTCCTTTGTCGTGGCATTACATAAAAACATACTTCAGATACACAATGATTTTCCGACTAATTAATACATAAAGATAATTTATCGAATCATCAAGATGCGTTTTGATTATATGTTCTACATTATTAAAAACAAGGAATAATAATCAGTGTGAATTTAAAAAAGATAAATCCTAATTACAAACATTAAATTTACGCGTTATTTTCCCAGAAAAATCCTATTAGCTTATTCCGGAGCTTCTGATTTAAGTCATTAACAACGTCTAATAAAAATCATTAGACGTTGTTTTTATTTCAAGAATCTAAGCTATCAAACAATAAAATCTGTCGCCTGAGCCGGTTGCCCAACAATCTTCACTAGGAAATCTGCGAATGACTGGTCGCCAGCAATATTTAATGCTAAATCGCTTACGTTGCTTCCAGCGTCATAAGTCAGCATGGCTTCACCTGCTTTACCGCTGAAGCTATCGACAAAATGCAAGCCACCACTTTTACCCAGATTAAAGGCTGAAAGATCGATCTTATCGATGCCACTTTCGAAATCCATGATCCAGTCGGCCGCTTCCGGCCTAGAGTCGCTCACTTCCGCAAAGACGAAAATGTCTTTACCCGCGCCACCCCATAGCACGTCCGCCCCGCCGCCACCGAATAACACATCGTCACCATCGCCACCCATCAAGGTATTGCGCGCATCATTACCAACAATGACATCATTACCAGAGCCGCCAATGGCATTTTCGATGGTTACACCTGCGGCAATAGATACGTTGCCTTTCAGTCCGCCCACGTCAGAGAAAGATTTTTCGTTCAAATTAATACGCTGATTATTGCTATAGCCGGAGAAGTCGAAAGTATCGTTACCGTCGGCATCCCATACAGAGAATATCAGCGCCTTGCTGCTATCGGTCGCGGTGTAATAATCACGATCGGTATTAGAGTTGAAACCGTAAATAGTATCGCCGGTGCGAGTGGTCATATTTGCACCGTACAAGTGTTGGATCGCGGAAATATCATCCAACAGAGGCGCAGCGGCGTAATGACCTTTGTTATCGCCACCGGTATTTTTCTCGCCCCAATAACTCATAATACTGAACTGACGAGTGTCTTCCGCGTAGGTGACATCCTTATAAGACGGATAACCTTGGCCCGCATTATAATTACCCGGATGGCTAAGCCCCAGCGCATGTCCTATCTCATGAGTTAAAGTCTGGCGGCCGTATTCCATGGTATCTGGGCTACGAATATTATCGACATTGTAGTTATACCAGGTTGAACCGGACGGACTACCGCTACCCGGTAAATATGCATAAGCCTGGGAATCTGCCGGAGAACCGTCGCGGGAAAGCGTATAATTACCAAAGGTAATATTGGCTTTCTGGCTGGAAGCGATTTCTGTGAAAGCAATATTGGCGGCATCCGCCCACGACTGTAATGACAACTTAGCCGTTTCGATTTGCGCAGGATTGAATTTAACAAACCCCTTATCGCCACTCGGAATTCTGCTAACACTGTCTAAAAATGAATAGGTCAGCTTTGCTGGCTGATCAAAAACATTTTTGCCATTCCAGGTTTGCCCTGTACGAGTAATCTGTAACCCCGCGTCTTCAGTGGAGTAAGACGGTTTGCCGTTTATTGTCAGGCCATCACCACGCGCGTGATACTGTAATAACTCATTTACCGCATTATAGCCATTACGCGCTACAGCAGCATCAAACTGATCGACAGTTTTATTACTACTTGCTTTCATAGATAATGTTCCAAGTAATTTGGCTTAAGTGCCATTTAACCGAATGTAGCCAATGAATTAATCTAATTATAAATTAAAGACAGAGGCATCCAGCTGCCGCGACCATGCAGCAGTATTACTGAAAAAAATAAAGAAGGATGATGAATAACTGCCTAAGTAGTTATACAAAATTAATTATAGCCGGTTATTATAAAACGCAAGAATATTGGAATTTATTTTTATTTTTTTAGGAAGATAATTTTAAACACCAATTAAAACATATAGTTATAGCGTGATAATTATTGAATTATTTTTATTTAAATAGATGTATATACAATCATTTCATGAATAAATATTATCATTGTTAATTAATATTTGTGGCATGCGCCCCATTCATTATCGACCTAGGATTAAAATTAAACCATTATAGTTACGACCCAGACTCACCTGTCATGCGATACAGTTATAATAAATAAAAAATAGACATATAAATAAAATACACCGTAATAGAAATGGATAACAGAACCAAAGCCACATGAATAACAAATCCATATTCAATCAATTAAATTGAAATTTTTAGGTCTCCCTCCATCGATAAATCTTATTATTTTAGAGGAGAAAAAAAGACTGATATCATGACATTTTAAATGGATATATTTCTGGAAAACGGCGGGTCAGATTTCACTGAAAACATGCAAAAACAGTCCTCAAGTCAGTTTTGCACGCAGCAGAGAAATAAATAAAACACTTAATATTCAATAATATGTAAAACACAAACCCACAAAGTCCATTATCGATATCGAAATGATAATTGTTTGCATCAAAAAATTTATAATGCTATATATATCCCGCCTTGGACGGAATAATAATCGTTTTTCTTTTAACGTTAGCCAAATGACAAATAGGAACACCTTGAGTATGGATATTAATCCCTCAGGTATGTCTGGGCTTATTATTCGCTGAAATTCTACTCTTCAATAGGGACACTATAGAGATGGCTTCAACGCGGAAATTCAATGATAACTATATCCAGCATCTTAATGGCGAGAACTGGTCTCGTGCGAATACCCATTTAGTAGGGAAAATACTGCGTGAACTCAGCCATGAGAAATTGATTACGCCAACCCGTCTGGAAACACAGGCTAACGGCCTTTGTCGCTATAGTTTTTGTCCCGGCAGCTTTAGTTCTAATCACAAGAAATCTAATCACAATAAAATAGAATATCACTTCAGTGCCTACCCTTATCAGTTAGATCATCTGGATATTGAAACAGATACGTTAATCAAAACCGTAAAGGGTAAACAGCAACCGCTGGATGCGATACAACTTATTATTGAATTAAATAGCCTGCTTTGTATTTCCGAAAAGATGCTGCCAGTATATTTAGATGAGATCTCCAGCACTCTTTATGGTCATGCATTTAAATATCACCAGAATAATCTTAGTTCGACGCAGTTAACTCAGGCAGACTACCAAAGCGTAGAAACAGCGATGAGCGAAGGGCATCCGGTTTTTATTGCTAATAATGGTCGCATTGGATTTGATATTGCAGATTATGCTCATTTTGCGCCGGAAAGTGCTCATTCGATCAAGCTTATCTGGATTGCGGTACACAAAAATAAAACCGTTTTTGCCAGTTTAACCGGCCTCAGTTATCAGCAGTTAATGCAGGAGGAACTGGGGAATTACCAGACAGAAGATTTCCTCCGTCAGTTAACTTCTCGCGGCCTGAACGCTAACAACTATTTCTTTATGCCATTACATCCGTGGCAATGGTACGAAAGAATTGCCACTAGTTTTGCCGCCGATATAGCCCGAAATGACATTGTCTATCTGGGGCAAGGGCAAGATAGCTACCTAGCTCAACAGTCAATTCGCACATTTTTTAATATCTCTAATCCGCAAAAGAATTACGTTAAAACGGCGCTGTCGATTTTGAATATGGGCTTTATGCGCGGGCTTTCCCCGCACAGTATGGCCACTACGCCGCTAGTAAATGAATGGCTGGCTACGCTGGTTTCCCAAGACCCATTCTTTCAACAGAAAAAATTCACCATCCTGCGGGAACGCGCGGCAATGGGCTATTTCAATGATTATTTTGAAACCGCGCTGATTAAAGACAATCCGCATAAGAAAATGCTTTCAGCGCTATGGCGAGAAAGCCCAATCCCCTTGCTAGCCAACCATCAGCGTTTAATGACCATGGCTTCTCTGTTGCACCGGGATAATACCGGTCACTCAGTCGTAGCCGCATTAGTTCATTCTTCTGGTTTAGCCACAGACAAATGGATTGCACAATACCTTGATGCCTATCTTTCTCCGTTATTGCACGCCTTCTTCACCTACGATCTGGTTTTCATGCCTCACGGGGAAAATTTGATGTTAGTACTGGAAAATAACGTTCCAGTACATGTGTTAATGAAAGATATCGGAGAAGAAATCGCTATTCTTAACGGCGATATAACACTGCCCGAGGAGATTAACGATCTGCATGTCACTATCGAGGACGATATGAAGATTAATTATATTTTCCTGGATATTTTCGATTGTTTCTTCCGTTATCTCGCGCCAATTCTACAAAAAGATCTGGGACTGCCCGAACACCAATTCTGGAAATTGGTCGCGGACTGCATTTATGCCTATCAGACCCAGCATCCGGCACTGACCGATAAATATAACCAGTTCGATCTGTTTAAAGCCGACTTTGTTCGCACCTGTCTGAATCGCCTGCAAATGGCCAATAACCAGCAAATGATCGATCTCGACGATCGGGAGAAGAATCTCAAATTTGCCGGCACCTTAGCAAACCCGATTCATGTCTTTAAAACGGCGGGTTAATTCATTACGGCAGCGGCGCGGGTCGCTGCCCCCCCCAGTGGCACAACCTTATATTTGGTGAAAATAATAATGAAAAGAAGGGACGGCAAGAACCAGATTCGCCTGCAATCTTCGCACACAGTTAAACCAGTGGCATGGGTTCTTGCCGCTCATTTATCGCTGTTGGGTAGCGCGTATGCCGCCAGCGATAATTATAATGGCAACGAGAATACATCGCCGAAAAACAGCGCTGAAGAAACGACCATGACCGTGATTGCCTCACCGCTAAACGACGCTGGCGTAACGGAAGACAGCGGCAGTTATAATACCTCTTCAATGTCTACGGCCACCGGCCTGAATATTTCTGCTCGCGAAACGCCACAGTCGGTCAGTATTCTGACTAAACAGCGTATGCGCGATCAAAACCTGACCAGCGTAGAAAGCGCAGTCAATAATATTACCGGCCTGAACGTGCGTCAGTTTGATAGCGATCGCTTCGGTTTTACCTCACGCGGTATGAGCGTGAATAATATTATGCGCGACGGCGTCGCCACTTTTTACGATACCCGATTTAATTACGGCGATAACACGCTGGATACCGATATGTTCGATCGGATTGAAGTAGTACGTGGCGCGGCGGGTTTAATGACCGGGCCGGGAAACCCATCGGCTGTGATTAATCTGGTACGTAAACGCCCAACTCAGGATTTTCGCGGCAGCGTTTCTGCCGGCGTTGGCTCATGGGATAAATGGCGTACTACGCTGGATCTTTCTGGTTCGTTGAATAGCGATGGCAGCGTCCGCGGGCGTTTTGTTACGGCGTATCAGGATACCCATTCTTTCGTTGATCGATACAGTCAAAGCAGCAATCCGTTTTACGGTATTTTGGACGTGGATCTGACGCCAGACACCCTACTGACCTTGGGTGCCGATACTCAACGCAATATGACCCAAGGAGGCATGTTTGGCGGGTTGCCGCTGTTTTACAGCGACGGTGGCCGAACTCATTATGGTCGTTCGGCCAGCACCGCGCCGGACTGGACCTCTTCCGAAACGCGAACCCAGTCGCTGTTTACCCGCCTACAACACCAGTTCGACAACGACTGGAACATCAAGGGCACCTTTACTTTTGATAATGACAAACTGCTGCAAAATGTGATGTGGGCCGATGGTTATCCGGATCGTACAACCAATATCGGCATGCGCCCAGGAAGTATGTCGCTGATTGACGGAACTCGCCGTCAGCAAAACTATGATATTCAGGTCAACGGTCACTACAGTCTGTTTGGGCGCCAGCATCAGCTTGGCTTTGGCTGGAACCACCAGCGCCAGAATTTTGATAACGACTATTACAATCCGGCCAATTGCAGCACCCGCAGTACTTGCCCCGGTCTGGGGGATTTTACTCAGCCGGGCTGGCAGTATCCTAAACCGATTTGGAGCAATACGCGCGCCTACGGTTCTAAAGGACGCAATGATCAAACCGCGCAATATGTGGTGACTCAGCTTTCTCTGACCGATCCGTTAACATTGATTCTCGGCGGCCGTTTGACCACCTGGGAAACCCGAGGCGATAACTTCGGCACGCCGCAAAATGCCAAATATAAAAATCAGTTCGTACCATACAGCGGCCTGATTTACGACATCAACAGCGATTTGTCGGTTTATACCAGCTACACCGAAATATTTAATCCGGAAAATCGCCGTAATCGCGATAACCAATTATTGGATCCGATCAGCGGGCAAAACTATGAAGTGGGACTGAAAGGCGTCGCCTTCGATAACAGCATCGATTACGCGTTAGCGGTGTTTGAAATTCGCCAGGACAACATGCCTGTAGTGGATACCACTGCGCCGCGCCTGCCGGATAACAGCAGCCCTTACTATGCCGTGGACGGGACTAAAACCCGTGGTTTTGAAGCGGAGATCAGCGGAAAAGTCACTGAAAATTGGAACCTGTTCGCCGGTTACACCCAATATCATGTGCAACTGCCAAACGGGCAAACTTTCACTCCCGTCACTCCGCAAAAAGTCCTAAAAGTGTTCACCACTTATACCCTGCCAGGGTCGATGAAAGACTTGACTATCGGCGGCGGTGTTAACTGGCAAGGCAAGACCTACAGCGATGTAACCAGCCCGACCGGCGTGCAGCGCGTGGGTCAGGAGAGTTTTGCGGTTTACAGCCTGATGAGCCGCTATCAGTTCACTCAGCAGCTGTCGCTGACGGTGAATCTGGATAATCTATTCAATCAGCATTATTACTCGCAAATTGGTCAGTACAGCCAATACCTGATGGGCAAGCCGCGTAATGTGAATGCCACCGTGCGTTACACCTTCTGATTATTGTTAATACTGGCAACGCCACGGAGCGAGATTTTTTGGCTCCGTGGCTGCTTGTAATAACGCTAAGGAAAAACTTCGACCCAAATGTTATTGATAAATAGCCCCCGAAGTCCCTACGGATTCGCCCGTCATCGCACGGGGAGAAGAGTTGCTGTATTAACCGGCTTGTTTGCGCTGGCTTTTTTGCTTTCCGGCTGCGATAACACTTCTGCGCCAGACGGCGTAACAGCAGCCCGTGAAAAAGGCTTCCCACGGCAGGTCGCGACCGCTCTCGGTACTGCGGTGATCGAGCGTCCACCGGTACGCATTGTGACCCTGGGAGCCGGTTCGGAGGATATTGTGCTGGCGTTGGGGCAGGTTCCGATTGGCATTGAATCCCATCGCTGGGGCGGCGATGAGCAAGGTTATCTGCCCTGGTTTCGTCAGGCGCTGGAACAGCAAGGACAAACTCTACCGGCAATTCTGCACATGTATCCCGAACTGGATATCGAACAGTTAATCAACCTGAAGCCCGATGTGATTATTGCCGCTCAGTCAGGTATTAGCCAAAGTCTATACGATCAGCTGTCGCGCTTCGCGCCGGTGGTTGCTTATCCCGGCTTGCCCTGGCTAACGTCGACTCGCCAGCAGATTGAATTGATTGGCCAAACTTTGGGTAAAGAAGCGCAGGCTCAGGTTTTGCTACAGCAATTAGAAAGCACTTTGGTCGATGCAGGTAAAACGGTGCCGGGCATAACGAAACTGCACTTCGCTTACATTAAAGCTTCAGCTAATAATGCCAATCTATCGGTATATATCGCGGGCGATCCTCGCGTGGATACGCTCTCTGCAACCGGCCTGCAATTGGCTCCCTCCATTAAAAACCTAACCGCGTCCCAAGGCAGTTTCGCCGCAAATCTTGGGCTGGAAAATGCGGATCGACTCAATGATGTGGATATTCTGGTCACCTGGTACAACAGCGAGCAGGAGCGTCAGCGAGTAGAACAGCAGCCATTATTTAATGCCATTGCGGCGGTGCGCCACGGCGGCTACATCCCGATGACCGATCAGGCAATCGTGATGGCCATGTCCTACGGCACGCCTTTAAGCGTCGACTGGGGATTGCAACGCTTTATGCCGCTGGTCGCGGAGAAAGCGCGCCATTTGGCTGCCGTTTCGGAGACTCCGCCATGACTCATCAAATTCATCGACGGCAGCGAGCATGCCGTATTGGGGGCTGGATCGGACTCTTGCTGCTCACCTTGCTCTGCATTTTTGCCAGCCTGACGTTAGGGGCCAAACCCTTACCGCTAAGCGCAGTCTGGCACTATTTCAGCGCCGATGACCGTAACTATAACGATTTGGTGATAGATGCCAGATTGCCCCGAACCTTCATTGGCCTGATGGCCGGTGCAGCGCTGGCGTTGTCCGGATCCGTTACACAAGGACTACTACGTAATCCACTCGGCGATCCCGGTTTATTGGGCGTCAACGCGGGCGCATCAGCTATCATCGTCAGTTTCGCCTTTTTTCCTACGCTAGCCGCTATTCCTCGCTTTTGGCCTGCATTAATCGGCGCTGCGCTGGCAACCCTACTGTTTTATCTGTTAGGCGGCGGCAAACGTAATAGCAATCCAACCCGCCTGGTACTGATTGGCGCGGCGATCAATGCCTGCCTGTTCGCCTATGTGCAAGGCGTGGTGCTACTCCATCCCGCCGTGTTAGAGAACTATCGCTTCTGGGTGCTTGGCTCACTGTCCGGCATGTCGATGACGGCCGCGCTGTCGGTGTTGCCCTACTTTATCGGCGGATTAGCCCTCGTTCTCGCTATTGCACCGTCTCTTAACATCATGGTTTTCGGTGAGAATATCGCCACCGCGCTGGGTGCCAATACGGCCCAAATCCGGCTATTGGCCTTAATGGGCGCGACCATCTTGGCCGCCGCAGCAACGGCACTGGCAGGCCCAATCGCCTTTATCGGCCTGGCCGCACCTCATTTGGTTCGTGCCATGATAGGCAGTGATTTCCGCTGGCTGCAGCCCTACAGCCTATTGGTCGGGCCAATTCTACTGTTAACTGCGGATATCATAGCCAGAGTGATTATTGCTCCAGGCGAAGTGATGGTCGGCGTGATTACCGCCGCCGTGGGTGGCCCACTGCTTTATGCGGTCGCCAATCGCAAAAAAGGATTTACCGATGCCTCCCACTAATTCCTGCAAAACGCTAACGTTGGGATCTTGGGTATTTTTGGCTCCGGCCCCCACTACGCAGCGTTATCTGCTACTGATGTTACCTACTCTATTATTATGCCTGCTTGTCGCCATGGTATTGAGCCCTAACGGATTTGAATGGGGGAAAACGCTCAATATCCTCGCTGGGCAAGGCAGTCAATTTGAACATTTTATCTTGCTGCAATTGCGGCTTCCCCGCGCTTTAGTCGCATTAGGTGCAGGAGCCGCACTGGCAATTTCTGGCGCTATTTTCCAGACCACTACCCGTAACGCATTAGGCAGCCCGGATATTATTGGCATTACAGCCGGCGCCTCCGCTGGCGTGGTGGCAACCCTGTTGCTATGGCCGGGCGTCATTCCTGTCCCCGTAGGTGCCTTCCTCGGTGCCTGTTGCGCAGTCGCATTGGTCTACGCTGGCAGTATTAACAACCTATCCCATTCGGGAAAAATTGTTATTTCAGGTATTGCCGTCGGTGCGCTTTCCATGGCTTTCGTCAACTTCGCTATTTCACAAGTACGGCTGGAACAGGCAAACCAGATGGCCGCATTGCTCAGCGGCAGCCTTGCGGAGAAAAACTGGCGCGACGTATGCATTATCAGCCTAGCGTTAAGCGTAGTAACGCCGGGATTGGTGTATCTCAGTCGTCAGCTCAACTTTCTGAGTCTGGGGAGCGGGGTTGCCCAATCATTGGGCGTCAACATAGGTCTGACACATCTGTTGAGTTTGTTACTGGCCATAGTTTTGGCAACCGCAGCGGTATTGGTGGTTGGCCCGGTGGCATTCATCGCTTTATCTGCGCCGCAAATTACCCGCCATCTGCTCCGCGCCAAAGGAATCGCGCTGCTGAACACTGCGTTGATGGGTGCGCTACTGCTATTGGCGTCAGATATTATCACTCTGCTTCTGCCCACGCCTTCCCGGCTTCCGGTCGGCGTAATCACCGCAGCCGTTGGCGGTATCTATTTGATGTATTTGCTGTACGCTGAAGTCAGGAGAATAAAATGACGTCCCCACACGAGTTAGACTTCCCTTCTACGTCGTTATCTTCGGAGTCATTGTCCACAACGCAGTCCCACACCGATGAGCCACGCTTAACGACTCAATTATTGTCCTTAAGCTACGGCCAGCGGACGATCGTCGATAAACTCAGCGTTAACATTAAGAACGGGGCTTTTAGCGTAATTATTGGGCCAAATGGTTGTGGGAAATCGACGCTATTGCGCGCTTTAAGTCGCGGTTTATCGCCGCAAAGTGGCTGTATCAAACTGGATCGGCAAAATATTCAGCATTTCAAAGCTAAAGCCTTAGCCCGACAGCTATCGCTACTTTCCCAAGGTGCTGGCGTCTGCGAATCCCTGACGGTCTTCGATTTGGTTTCACGGGGCCGCTATGCCCACCAATCCTTTTTCCGTCAATGGTCTGCCGCAGACGATAATATCGTTCGTGCAGCTATCAAGGCAGTCAACCTGGAGCCATTAGCGCAACAGATGGTCAGTGAATTATCCGGTGGGCAGCGCCAGCGTGCGTGGTTTGCCATGACTTTGGCGCAGCATACTCCAATAGTGTTACTGGATGAGCCAACTACCTATCTGGATATCGCCCATCAGATCGAAATGCTGGATTTATGCCAGCAATTGCATCAGCAGGGCAAAACGCTGGTGCTGGTCTTGCACGACATTAATCAGGCGCTACGCTATGCCACTCACCTTATCATGCTAAAAGAAGGGAAAATTTTTGCCGAAGGATTGCCTGAAGCCATAGTGACTGAAGAAAGTATTGAGACCGTATTCGGCCTAAGTTGCCGAATTATTACCGATCCTGAATCAGGAAAACCCTTAGTTATTCCTCGCTATCGCCCACGCTAGTCCTGCCCTCAGCAAAGAGTTAACGCCCCGGGAAATTGCCTCCGGGGCACTGTCATATTGATGTCCCTGATAACTAAACGGCAGGTATGCCAAAGGTAACTAATGGGTTGATCAAATCATCGGCAAATTTCAGACTCTGTGCCGGATCGGCTAAATCCAGCATTTGGCGATTATTGGCTAACTGTAACCGATTGAGGCAACAACGCTTAATTTGGGGGGTAAACAGTTCATAGCGTACAAATTGCCCAGCCAGCTCAGGATGCTGCCGTTGATACTCCCAAATACAGTTCGCCACCGCTGACCAAAAACGCCCTTCCGAATAATTCCCCTGCTGATCGAGGATCGCCGCCAGATAGCGAAATACGCCGTCAAACACATCGGAAAGAATTGTCAGGGTTTTCATATCCTCCGGCATATCCACTTTGACCCGCTGCGCCTTTTCCGGTAAATCCGCGGCCGGATTCATCACCAAAATTTCCTCTGCCAGATCTTTCATAAAGATATGCTGAGGCGCGGCGTTTTCCAGCACCAGAATGATATTTTCTCCATGGGGCATAAACATCAGGTCGTAGGCATACAAACAGTGCAATAACGGTGATAAATAACATTGTAAATAACGAGCTATCCATTGCTCTGTAGACAATCCGGAAGCAATGATTAGCTCAGGTAAAAACGCCTTGCCCTGCTGATCCAGATGCAGCAATGCCGCCATGGTCATCACCTGCTGACCCGGCTGAATCAATTGCAGCGGATTTTCTCGCCATAACGCTGCGGCCATTTTTTTGTACGGCGTATCCCCGCTTACCGCCTGTTCGTAATAACTGTTGCGGAAACCCACGTTGGCGACTTCACGTAAAATTTTAAAACCGTAACTGCGCAGCGTCTCATCCTTTTCCACCAGCTCAAACAGCCATTCATTAATGCCGGGCGTGGTAGCCATATAATAAGGCGACAATCCGCGCATAAAACCCATGTTCAGGATAGATAGCGCCATTTTTACGTAATATCGTAGCGGTTCGCTTCGATTGAAAAAAGTCCGAATCGATTGCTGAGCCTGATAGACATCTTTCCCCGTCCCTAAGAACACCAGCATTTGGTTGGCAATATCCGCAGCAAATACCAAAGACACTTTGCTCAGCCACTGCCACGGGTGCACCGGCATCAGCAGATAATCCTGCGGATTGAGATTTTTGGCGATCAGCCGTTGCTCAAATTCCGCCAGCGCTTCCTCGCCCAACTCTTGCAGCATCAGTTGCCGATAATCTAGCTGTTCGATACAAGCAAAATGCGCTTTGCTTTTATGCGCGGCCAGCCAGACCAAATGAACGTCCGAAGCCGCCTCCGGACTGAACTGCCGGAAATCCTGCCCATTAAAACCAATACGTCCATTATTGGCGACAAAGGAAGGATGACCTTCCATCATTTCCTGTTCTAATAACTGGAAGCTGGCATTTACCAGTTCAGGCGCGCTAATACCCACCCGACTGTGCTTATACGCACTGCTGTATAAGGTACTGGTAATCTCCTCCAGATAAGTCGGTAATACCGCATCGCTAATACCGAGTTCATCTTTGAATTCAATGATAAATAGCAGCGAATCCAAATCGACCCGTCGCCCATCAACGGTTTTCTGCAAAGACGAAGGATCCAGTAGCCAGTGATCCAGCGACAACCGACGGGCGCGGAAAACGTAACGAATCCGGTTATCTGGCGTAGCCAGTTGGTAAGGGAGGGACTCCTCGCAGTCCTGTCGACTCATCAATGTCTGAGGCGTTAATAAGCGCTCGTGGGAAAACTCGGAAATAGCTTTACACAAGTGCAAACGATTCACTTTTTGCCACAGTGAAGGCTGCAAATGCGCCACGGCTAACCCAAGGAGCTGAACGGCAGCGACGGACTGGGTTATCATCATTGACGCTCCAGTTGACGCGCAGACTGAAGCGCAAGTTGATGTTGTTCTCTGGTGCAAAAAGCCAGCCATGCCGTCTTGTGAGGCATTTCTAACCGTTGCTGATAAACAAAACCGGCAAGCTTATTCAGGCGATGAATTTTCTCATTTCGCACATCCGGTTCCACCACAATACGCGCCACCATTGGATCACTGAAAATAAACGCCATAATGCTTTGAAATACACGCCAAGTGAAACCTGCCACTTTATTTACCGGCGGAGCGACCAAAATATGCATTCCAACATCGTTCGGCAGCGCCGGATAATATTCAGCAATCACATCGTCTTTAGCGAGATAACGTTCCAGCAAAAAGGCGGGCTGTTGCTGTTTCATCCCAACGAATACACTGTCCGGCTGCCGGTCGAGTAATTCCTGATAAAACGCCAGTACCTGTGACTCGCGATAATGTTGCATTCCCCAGTAATGGGCATATTCGCGACTGACCCAATTGGTCAACCAGCTAATATCCTGCATCAGATCTAAAGGTCGCAGTGTGAATCCGCCGCTTTCCACTGGCGTCAGTGGGTTAATTTTCGCTGTCGCCTGCATCATTGTGTGCCCCCCTGTTCTGGAACGCTGAAACGCTGGAAAGCAATGCTTTCTTCAATAGGATAATGTTCAACCCCGGTTATTTCGCGAATTAAACAAGAATTACGGTAGCAGGCCATTCCCAAATCTGGCGTCACAAAACCGTGGGTATGCAGTTCAACGTTTTGCACAAAAATACTGTTGTGGCGATCAATACTGTAATTGCGCTGAACGTCGTAGCGGCCTTTATTATCCCAACGGATTAACGGGCGAATGCCTTCGATAAACGACGGCGGCAAATATTGATACCCGGTCGCCAATACCACCCCTTCGGACACCAAAGTGAACGGCTGATTCTGCTCATGCTGTAATAGAGACAGACTCAGTCCTTTGCCATTAGAATTTTCCTCCACCTGCTGTAATTCGCTGTTGGTATACAAATTCACATTTAGGACACCGTCCAAACGCTTGGTGTATAGCAGATCGAAAATGTCGTTGATCAGCGCGCTATTAATGCCTTTGTACAATTGTTTGTGAGTCAGATTTAGCTCATCGCGCTTTTCTGCCGGGAGGTTATAAAAGTAATCGACGTATTCCGGTGATGTCATTTCCAACGTTAGTTTGGTGTATTCCAGTGGGAAGAAACGGGGGGAACGCGTGAGCCAGTTGAGTTGATAGCCAAAGCGATCTATATCACTGAGTAGATCGTAAAAAATCTCCGCCGCACTCTGTCCGCTGCCTAACAAGGTAATAGAGGCCTTATTTTGCAAGGCCGCTTTGTTATCCAGATAATTCCCAGAAGTCACCATTTCCGCGGTGAAAGGTCGGCAGCATTCCGGAATACACGGCGATGGTCCAGTCCCTAACACCAATTTTTTACACTGATATTCGTGATAATCACCGGTGCACGAGTCCAGACAACGCAGCTTATAAAGCGCGTTTTCCTCATCATACTCCAGGGTTTCAACCCGAGTATTAAAGCGAAGGTTAGACAATTGCGCGGCGGCCCATTGGCAATATTGGTTATATTCCTTACGCATCAGAAAGAAATTTTCCCTAATATAGAAGGAATAAATTCTGCCCTGCTGTTTGATGTAATTTAAAAAGCTCAACGGGTGCGTTGGCGATGCTAAAGTCACCAAGTCCGACATAAAGGGCGTTTGCAGAGTAGCGCTTTCCAGCATCATCCCTGGATGCCAGTCAAAACCCGGATTTTGATCGATGAATAAACTATGAACATCCTTCAGCGGTTGGGTTAAACATGCTAATCCAAGATTAAAAGGACCAATGCCGATAGCAATAAAATCGTAAGGTCGCATAGACATAATCATTCCTTGTTTAGCGCGGCGACGTGATTCTTATCCGCATAGTTCTGCCCGTGGGTCATGATGGCATTGATAATTTCATTTAAATGCTCAATCCCAGTAGTCGGGTTCAGAAAGGTAAATTTTAAATACTGACGTCCATTGACTTTGGTTCCTGCAATGACCGAATTTCCCTCTCGGAATAATGCCTTACGAATATAAGCATTGGTGAGATCGGTTTCCCCATCACTACGGGAATCCGGCGGTATAAAGCGGAATACCAGCGTGCTCAACGTCGGTCGATGCAACAGTTCAAAATACGGGTTCGGCAGCATTAGTTGATAAGCGACCTGCGCGGTCTCCATTAATCGCTCAAAAGCCAAACCCAATTGCTTTGCGCCCATAATACGCAACGTCAGCCACATCTTTAGGGCATCAAATCGCCGCGTGGTCTGGATACTTTTATTCACCAAGTTGGGCGTTCCTTCCTGCAATGCGCTTAACGGATTGAGATACTCGGCGTGATAGGTCAAATAGGAAAAATGCTGTTTATCTTTGACAAAAAAGGCGCTACAGCTCACCGGCTGGAAAAAGGATTTATGGTAATCCACGGTCACCGAGTTCGCCATCTCAATACCGGCGAGCAGTTGCCGATGCTGGGAAGAAACCAACAAGCCACAACCGTAGGCCGCATCAACATGCAACCAAAGGCCATATTGCTGAGCTAATGCTGCAATAGGAGGTAAAGGATCGATGCTGCCAAAATCAGTGGTTCCCGTGGTCGCCACCACCGCTAAAGGGATATTTCCCTGCGCCAGACAGCGTTCGATACTTAACTCTAGGGCATGAGTATCCATTCTGAATTCACTGTCATAGGGAATAGGAACCACTGCGTTGTAACCCAAGCCTAATAATGCGGCCGCTTTTTGCGTACTGAAGTGGCTAACCGCCGATGTGAAAATCCGGAATTTGTGAAAATCAGCAGGGAGTCCCTGCAATTGGTTTTTATGGGCGGGGTCTCGCTGATGACAAAAATGATCGCGAGCCAGCAGCATAGCCATTAAATTCGATTGAGTTCCACCACTGGTAAAAATTCCATCCCCCTCTTCACCTAACCCTATTTTATCTCGGGTCCAATCCAGCACTTTCTGTTCAATCAGTGTGCCACCGGCACTCTGATCCCAAGTATCTAAAGATGAGTTAATCGCACCAATAATACTTTCCCCCAGCACCGCCGGTAGCACCACAGGGCAATTCAAATGCGCTACATATTTAGGATGATGAAAATAAACAGCATCTTTAATATACAGCTGTTGTAATTCATCCAGCGCAGAATCCAGCGAGGTCAGTGGACTATCCAGGTTTATTCCTGAAATATGCGGTGATAACTCATTCGGTAATATACCGCTAAAGGGTTTATCAACAACCTTTAATATATCCTTAATTCTTTCAGTGACATTAATGAGTTCTTCCTGGTAATTATCGGCACTTTGCTTATTTAGGAAGTTCCCTAAATAAAGCACCTCACTTATATCACCACTTCCCGATAAAAAAGGGGTTTCAGTATGGGCTACTCTGTACATGATATATCCTTATAATATATATAGATGCGCTCAGATTACTGTTCCACGATGTTTTTATTATAAGCAATGGTAATTGGTTATATAGGCGACAACTCTAAGAGAGAGTTAAATAGTCACTACAAAAAACCCTCCGGCCAGAAGCAAGAGGTTATTTCAAAATAAACAATTTTTTACAACGTTATTTCGAGCGGGCAATCATGACAATTACCCACGCCAGGTAGCTTATTACGCTGGCAACAGCTACGGCGCTGCAGGGTGTCATTACGTAATATCACCGTGCGATAAAGCGGATTTTCGCGGCCATCAGGCAAGGTCATTGTCATAAAAAGACCTTGAATAACAGTCTGATAAACATCTTCTTTCATGCGTTTTTTAAACTCACCAAGATACCAGAACATCAGGTATCCGATGTTATTCCACAGTAGTCGCCCGTTTATACCCTGATAGGACTCAATTTTATTAGCTATTGGAATAACATGGCTATTAATCAGTGCATAATAGCGTTCTAGTAAATTTTCCGCGCTCTGAGCTCTCCATTGTAGCTGATAGTAAATAATATCTGGTCTGCCGCTATCATGAAATGCCACTTTAAAGTTTCGGCAGTCGGAGTCAATTTCCTGCGGATACTCCATTAATAACAACATCATTGGAGGAATCACCAGACCGAAATACCATTGTGCCCATAGTGAATAAAGTGCCTTCTGATTCGGTTTTATATTATTACTGCCATAATACTCATTTTGATAAATTTCAATTAGTGACAGAAAATTATCGTCATTTGACCAATGATCGAAACTCATACTTTCGGAAGGGATATCATCGGAATTCACTTTAAACGTTACAGAAAAATGAGCGAAGGTTTGCTCAAAGAGCTGCGCTATATCCGCTATTACCCCTACAGGTGAAGGTGTAATTAAATTTTCTGTATTTGACACCTTCTACCTCCAACCGAATAGATGTTGAAGGCATTATTATACATAACGGTAATGATTATCAATACAATTCTCATTCAGCATGAGATGCCGCTTATATACATTTATTTCAGGGGTATTTTTTCCCCCAAAACTAAAGATGAAATCGCTGGATACACTCTGAAATAACATCAGTTAATCGATAATACAGTGCGAAAAACCGAATTGTTAACCCGTAGAAAAGAACGTTTACCAGAGGATGATGTCGCACGTCGGTGACGTTCTGGTAAATTTTATGTCCCAACTGAGAAAGGAGACATCATTAGGAACGCGCAACATTCCATTCCATTATGATTCCTTATTAGGGTTTGAAGGTGGATAAATGATGCTCTATGATTATTATTGAGAACGGTTATCATTACAGTACGTAACTAACCTATCATTCACCGAGATAATCATGAGGATAACAAGAATGAAAAGGCTCTATCAAATGTTGGCCGCATTTCTGGCCCGTTTCTCCCCACCGGCTATGGCGAGCGAATCACCTTCCGCGCCAACATCTCACTGCCTCCCCTGCGAATACTCCCTTAACCTTGATGCCACCCGTTTCAGTAATGAAGGAAACCTGAATTATCTGAAGATTGGCGATCGTGCCCCAAACCACATAACCGAGTAGCCGATACCCTGAGCGCCGTATTTCCCCTGGTTGAGGGCCTTTATTGAACAATATCGGCCCTGAACGTAACAAACCTATCGGATTACCAGTAGCCGATGGTTTTCCACCATAAACTGCCAATAATCAACCAAATAGGAATAATGACCAGACTGAGCAAGAATCCAATCTTCCACCAAGTACTCAATGGCACATAATTACAGCCAAAGAGGATGGGTGCAGGCCCACCGGAATAATGCGTTGTGGCCATATATAAATTACTAAAAATGCCAAAGACCAATACGCTCAGCATGGGTGGAGCGCCCGCAGAGATCGCAATAGAAACAAACACGGCGTACATCGCGCTGATATGGGCAATCGCACTCGCCATAAAATAGTGGATGTAGTAGTAAACCAGCAATAAGACTCCCAGCATGGGAACCCAATTCATGCCATCCACCCAGGTGGCTGCGATTCCACCAAACCATTTAATTAATCCCATCTTATTTAGTTGGCTGGCCAAGGTTAATAATACCGAGAACCAGATCATGGCATGCCAGGCTTCTTTTTCTGCCACCACATCATCCCAGGTTAAAGTTCCGGTCAGCAGTAATGCTGTTAATCCAATAAATGCCGTTAAAGTGGCATCGATATTCAGCTCGGCGCCGCTAACCCACAAAGCAACCAAACAAATAAACACGCACAAAACAATCCATTCGTGGCGGCTCATCGCCCCCATTTCTTTTAATTTCTCACAAGCAATTGCCCTCATTTCCGGCGTCTTTTTTAATACCGGCGGGTAAAAACGGTAAAGTAACCATGGGATAATCACCAAAGAAATTAGCCCTGGCACACTGGCAGCCAATGCCCATCCTCCCCACGTGATTGTGACTCCCATTTCGCTAGCTAATTTGGCAATCATCGGATTCCCAGCCATCGACGTCAAAAACATCGCGCAAGTTATCGCGTTGCATTGGAAGACGCATTGAATGAGAAAAGCGCCAATTTGCCGTTCGGTGCCTTTTTCTGGCGTCGAGCCATATGCTTCAGAAATTGAGCGAAATATCGGCGTGACAATGCCGCCACTTCTTGCCGAAGTTGACGGCATGGCTGGAGCGAATATCAGATCGGTCAGCACCAGTCCGTATGCCAGTCCGAGTGAACTGTGACCAAATTTACTGATAAAGAAATAGCCCACTCGTCGGCCAAAACCGGTTTTAATAAACCCTCGTGAAATAAAGAAGGCGCAGGCAATCATCCAGATAATCGGCTCACCAAAACCGGCTAGAATATCTTTAATTCCAACTAGCCCAGTCGCAACCGATAGTGTCAAACTGAATATCGCCATCGCACCTAAAGGATAAGGAGAAATAATCAATCCAATGACGGTGCTGGTAAATATAGCCATTAATCCCCAGGCTTTAGGGTCTACCGTTTCGGGCGTGGGGTAAAACCAAATAGATAATCCAATAAGTAAAATTAAATTTATTTTCCCTAAGCGTCCTTTCATAAAAGTCATTATTGCTCCAAAAATTTCATGTGATTTATCTTACGGGCAGGTTACAGATATTAAGTAGAAAAGGGTTCCTTATAGATTTTCATTATGATGAAACGTAAAGACCCAATTGATTTTTATGAATTGGATTTTTATAAATCATGTTTACATGAATGGTTTCTCAGCCAGAGTCATTCCATGAGATGTTTCAGACGGCGGTACTGTTTTGCCAATGGTCAGGGGTAAACAGGAGCGGGAGGATAAAACAAAACGCCAACAACCATCCGCCGTACCGCAGGTTCAGGTTGGCTACTACTCTTTTCAGTCGATCTTTGACACTCAGAAAACCAGATTAAGAATAATCCAGCATCACTACAATTAATGAGGAATACCATATCAACATCCATCTAGTCTCTGTTGTTCAAAAAGATCTCGCGGCGCATCATAGCTAAATACCATTTGTATATAATAATTATCACACCTAATTTATTTAATATATTATTATCACCATAAAACTAATGAAATATAATAAATTTAAGTCTGACGAATATGGGTAAGTAATAGTAATTAAACGCTGAGTGTATTCAACGCCCCTGACTTTTTAGTCCCAAATTGGCAAGTCGCTGTTTTTATAATGCAAATGACGGTATCTAAGCAATCAGTTGGTTAAGTAAGTAAATTAATTCATCATCACATATTTCATGTGATATAATCTTAAAAAATCATTAATCTTATTACAGCAGTGGATTCAGAGCGTCACGGAAGATGGCTAGTAATGGTCAGATCGCGGTTTATATCCTTCACTTTTTTTCTCATCCCCGCTTTATCTCGTGTTGCATCACAGCTTATTTTCCTCGCGGGTATTAACCTAATAGTTTGAACTAATTCATAAAATATCAATCAACTCTAGAAGAGTTTTTCTGATGGATATCTCTGGAGCATGGCATGGACGTTGTAAAACCGGCGCGCAGGCAAAAAAAACCGCTGCGGCTTGGCACCTCAGTAACACTTATGGTTTCTGTGGTTATAATTTCGGTTCTGTTGGCAGTACATACGCTGTTTTTTATCCAAATCAGCCATATTGCACAGAACAATCTCAAAGAAAAATCCTTTGCGGTCGCTCGTACTCTTGCATTATCCCCTATTGTTATCAATGGATTAAGTCACTCAGAGGATAAGGATAAAATTCAATCCTTTGCTGACAGCGTCAGTAAGAGCAACGAACTATTGTTTATCGTCGTCACCGATATGGACGGCATTCGTTACTCGCACCCTAATACTAAAATGATCGGGCGACATTTTATTGGAGACGATCTGCAACCCGCATTGCATGGAGAAGAAAACAGCGCGATTAATCGCGGAACCTTAGTGCCAGCCCTACGTATTTTTACCCCGGTTTATGATGCAGATAATCGACAAATTGGCGTAGTCGCCGTCGGCATTTCGCTGCTCAACATCCAATCAGTTATTCATGAAAATCTTTGGAGCGTTCCTTGGACGATTCTATTCGGAATATTTGTTGGTAGCCTCGGCACCTGGTTTTTAGTCAAGGCATTAAAAAGAATTATGTTTGGCTTTGAACCCTACGAAATATCCAATTTGTTTGAACAGCGTGACGCCATGCTGCAATCGATCAAAGAAGGAGTTATCGCCGTTGATACTCATTGCCGCATCACTCTGGTCAATCACGAAGCCAAACGCTTGTTTAAGCAAAATGGTCCGTTGGAAAACCTTCTGTTGGATAATGCCAGCAAATACTGGCCAGACCGTCTCAATCTCCAACAGGTGCTTACCACAGGTATTGCACGCCGCGATGAGGAAATAGATTTCAACGGCAGTATGTTGCTGGCCAATACCGTCCCAGTCGTGGTGAATGGCGATATAATTGGCGCTATTGCAACTTTTCGCGATAAAACTGAAATCAGCCATTTGATGCAACGTTTAACCGGCATGGTCAATTATGCCGATGCGTTAAGGGCACAAACCCATGAATTTATGAATAAACTTCATGTTATTCTTGGCCTACTGCATATGAAACACTATCCGCAATTAGAAGATTATATTCTGAAAACGGCCGATAATTATCAGGAAGAGATCGGCTCTTTGCTATTTAAAATAAAATCCCCGGTGATCGCAGGCTTTCTGCTGGCGAAGATCAATCGAGCGCGGGATAGGAATATTACATTGCTGGTTAGCGAAGATAGCCGTCTGCCGGATACTGCAGATGAGCAAACCACCGCCACACTCATTACTGTTCTTGGCAATTTGATTGAAAATGCGTTAGATGCCATGTCGGATATGCCGCAGAAAGAAATCAACGTTAGCTTTCATCTGGTCGACGATATCTTGCATTGTGAGGTGAGTGATAATGGGCCGGGCATTACGGTTGATTGCCAATCCCAGATCCTGCAAGAAGGTTTCTCGACAAAAGGAAATGGACGCGGTATTGGATTAACGCTGGTACAGCGAAGCCTAGAAGCCGTAGATGGTACACTTGAATTCGAGTCTGAGGTAGGAAGTCACACTCAGTTCTTTATTAAAATCCCTTATAAAATCAGTGCGGTAAATCATGATTAATGTGTTGATAGTGGACGACGACGCCATGGTGGCCGAGCTGAATAAATGCTATTTAAGTCAGGTCAATGGATTTACCTGTTGCGGTGTAGTGTCATCGCTACAGGCTGCGCGAGAAAGGTTAATGCAGTCCGAAACGCCGATTCATTTGGTACTTTTAGACGTTTTCATGCGACAAGATAATGGGTTAGATTTGCTACCCACACTGCGGGAATTTAGCGAACACACCGACGTTATCGTTATTTCTTCAGCCAGTGACGTCAATACCATAAAGAAAGCCTTGCAGTACGGCGTGGTCGATTACCTGATAAAACCTTTCCAGTTTGCCCGATTTGAAGAGGCGCTGTCGGTTTATCGCCGTCAGCATCGCCTGCTGGAACAGCGCGATAACTATGCCCAATCAGATATAGATAAACTATTGCGCCGAGACAGTCGTAATAATGGTGAGCGGAAAAAACTGCCTAAGGGATTGACTAGTCAGACTTTACGTACCGTTTGCGAATGGATTGTGGCTAACCAGACCAGCGAATTTTCTACTGAACAACTCGCCAATGCTATTGGTGTATCCCGGGTATCCTGTCGTAAATATCTCATCTTCCTGTCAGAAACAGCAGTGTTGAGTATTCACGTTCTCTATGGTGCCACAGGGCGCCCCGTATACCTTTACCGATTAATGCCTGACCAACTTCCGGCGTTACAACAATACTGCGAATAACCCCTATGTAGCAAAAGCCACCGGATACCGTCAGTACCGGTGGCTTTTTCACTCCTGCAATCAGACAATCCATCCTAATAATAACGTCGCACCAATCACCGTTGACGCCCCGCCAATCCGGGTCGCTATTTGGGCAAAAGGCATCAATGACATACGGTTAGAGGCAGAAAGAATGGCCACATCGCCGGTGCCGCCCAGTCCACTATGGCAGCTCGTTACAATGGATGCTTCTACAGGATACATATTGAGATACGGAGCAATAAAGAAGCTAATGGTTGCCATGGAAAGCACCACCGCGCCACACACCACGATATAACCAAACGAGAATACCGCAACAACGCTTTCCAGCGGAACAAACAGCATACCCAAGCCAATCATTAACGGCCAAACCAATGCGGTTGAAACAAACTTGTAGCAGCTGTGAGCACCCAGCTCCATTTTAGCCGGAATGACCTGACAGTATTTGCATAGAACGGCAATCAGGATCATCAAAACTGGGCCTGGAATATGCACCAGCTTTTCAAATAATCCGCCAACGATAAAGAAGGCGCAAATCATTAATAGCCCGCCACCCATCAATTGGAAGTCGGCCTGTTGCGGCCCTTCTTGTGATGTAAATACCGCATTGTCTTCTGCATTGCGAATCAGCATACCCTCACCATTCAGATCTTTACGACGAGAGCCTATTCTGGCCAATACTCCGGCGCAAATAATGGCAAAAATATTACCCACAACTGCCGCTGGAGCCAATTGCGCCACATACACATCTGGAGATTCACCCAAAATCGCCGAGTAAGCTAATGACAGCGGTAATATACCTTCACCGATACCACCACCGATAATTGGTACGATAATAAAGAAGAATGTGTGATAGAAACTATAGCCGAACAGTTTTCCCACCAGTAGACCGGAAGCCACCGCAGCGATAGTTCCCACGACCAATGGAATAAACATCCGCATCATGCCCTGAATCAGTACTACGCGATTCATTCCCAGAATGCTTCCCACGACCAAACAGGCAATAACGAAGTACAGTAAATTGGCCTCTTTCATCAGCAGATGGACAGTATCTAGGGTATTGGTCTGAAATACGCCAAAATAGACTAGAACCGAAGGTACCATCAGACACAGAATAGCTGGCCCACCAATATCTTTCAGTACTGGAATCCGGCGACCAATGTGAGACAGAATAAAGCCAAGCGTCATAATAATGGCCAGGCCGCCAATCATGTTTTTTGGCAAAAGATTAGAATAAGATGACGTAACGACAATGGCAGCAATAGCGATGAATAAAGCCAAAGGTACTGCATTGATATCCCTGTTTGAAATACCACCGAATAACTTCATGGAAAGTGTTTTGGTCCCATTGCTTTCAGCCGCTTCACTATTAGAACAAATTACATCCTGATTTATTCTTTTCATTTTAACCTGCTATTTTTAGAATTCCTGGATAAGATAGAAAAAGGTTACGAGACTTTATTTCATCCCATCGTATATTGTCAGACGATAAAACATCTCACCGACAGCCACTCAATAAAACCCCATTTCGCCCTAGTGTTAACTTGCAGGTAAACTAACACTTTAAAAAAACGAAAAGAACAGTGTTCAATTAACCGTGTAACGTAATTGTGAAACAATCGACAAGTTTAGTTTAAATAAGTTATTTAGCCGTTATGTAATTAAAGTTACTGGCAGGAATTAAAATAGCATGATAGGGGAAGATAAATAATGCGCTAACAATATACCAAATATGAAATAATAAATAAACAATATGTTATCAATCATTATTAGACTTTATATTGCCGTTTATCAATTAGAAAATACAGATTAATTTCACAAAAATATCGGCATCCTACTGTTGGCGCATTAAAACAGCCCCTTTGAACAGCACGACTATTTCAATGATCATGACCGCCATAAGACGGTCAGATTTATCGGCAATAAAACTAATAGCTGAGGTTATTCCTGCGCTTTAGTTAAGGTAAAAACCTGCATCGAAGCGTCTAAAGTATCTGCCTGTTCAGCGAGCGATAGCGTTGCAGCGGAGGCTTCTTCAACCAATGCTGCATTTTGCTGGGCGACTTCTTCTAGTTGCACAATCGCAATATTGACCTGCTCAATCCCACGACTCTGTTCGTCTGACGCAAAAGCAATACTGTCGACCAGATTCTTAACCTGATCAACCTCATTCAGCAGGGTTTTCATATCGTCACCTGACTGTGAGGCCATATCAGAGCCCTCTTTGATTTTGTTCACTGAGTCTTCAATTAACTCTTTTATTTCTTTTGCGGATACTGCACTCCGCTGCGCCAGGTTACGAACCTCGGAGGCTACAACGGCGAAACCTTTGCCTGCCTCACCCGCTCTTGCGGCCTCAACGGCGGCATTTAGCGCCAGAATATTGGTTTGGAAAGAGATGGAGTCAATCACACCAATAATATTGGAGATTTTCTCAGAGCTTTCGTTAATCGCTGAGATTTTCGCCGTTATATCGGTAATATTATTTCCATTTTTGCGCGCCAGCACTGCCATATTATCCGCCATCGCGGTGACGAGTCTGGTGTTGTCGGTGTTCTGTTTAACCGAAGAAGTCAGTTGCTCCATGCTGGCGGCGGTTTGTTCAATCGAAGCCGCCTGCTCTTCCGTTCTGGATGAGAAATCCTGATTACCGGCGGATATCTGCCGCGTCCCAATAGTAATAACGGCGGATGACTCTCTCACTCCTGAAACAATACCTTTCAGCGATTGTTGCATATCGTCCAACGCGGTAAGCAACCCTCCCATTTCGGTAGCCGGCTGTAACGGAATATCACTTGATAAATCACCTCGTGATATTTTTCCAAACAGCTGGCGAGCTTCATTAATCGGGGAAAAAATAATCTGTTTGGCGAATCTGATAGCCATAAAGATTAAGCCTAACGTCAACAATAATGTCCCGCCGATCACCCACATATTTTGCCGATAAGAAGCGGTTACGCCATTGATTTCTTTTTCGCCTAGGTTTTTAGCAAAAGTTTCGAACTCTAACAAACTATTGCGAAAAGCTTCGCCTTTAGGAACAACATTCGGTCCTAGATTGTAATAAGCAGCCACATTGCCATCACGCAATGTTTGCATCATTGGCTTGATGCCATTGTTAATGTAATCGGCATACGTCGTATCAATATTTTTACGTAACCGCCGCCCTTCTGCGGTCAATGACACAATTTTTCCTAAAGCAGCCATGTTTTTTTCAGATGATTTAAGATAATCCTGCGCCTTTAATAAATCGGCCCCTGCTTCTGTCTTCGCTTCCAACAGTAATGCGGCATTTTGCGCGTAAATACGGGTATTTAATAACTCAGAATAGATTAAATATAAAGGCGCCAATTGATCGCCTTGAATACGGTCAATTCTAAACGTTGCACCTTTACTGTTGGTTAAAGCCTGCATGCTAAAACCACTCACCCCAAGCAGCGCAAGGCTAAATACACAAATAATTAAAGATAAACCAACACTTATTCTCATTTTTTTAAACATTAAAAACAAACCCCTGGAGTAATAATATGGGGTACTTATCGGAGGTAAATTGTATTCCTTTAGTTAATTTTCCCGATTTACCGCCATGCGCTTCGAATAAGCATAAATGCAGGCAAATGTATTAACCCAAGTGGAATTTATAAAATAATATAGTAAGGAAAAAGTAGCATCCACAAACACACTATTAGCATGAGAGTAGTTTTGGTGGCAACTAATATGAGAGGATAAATCGAAAACGTGTATACCTTAAGGTAATGAGGTTATTCATTCAATAGACGGATTCGACCGATGAGATCCACGTCTCATTGTCCAACGCAACGGCTGAAATATGCGGTTTAATTGTACTCACAGATAGAACGGGGCAATCTGATACAAACTGCCCCGCAGTAGGAACATAACTCACTGGCTATAAAGGGGATTGTTTATCCCTAAATTAGCTATTTAAAATATTGGCTTATTCAGTCGGCTCCTTCAAACCACGATTGATTAGCATTGGTTCAATACTTGGCGCTTGACCACGCCAGTCAATATACAGTTTTTCCAGATCCTGACTGTTACCCCGAGATAGGATCTTATCACGCAAGCGCTGACCATTTTCCGGCGTTAGTCCACCGCTTTCCAATAAACCAACAAAAGCATCATCGGCTAGCATTTCAGTCCATAAATATGCGTAATAACCTGCAGCATAACCATTACCCCAGATATGTTGGAAATAGCTAGAACGGTAACGTGGAGGGACATAACTCAGATCGATGTTATCTCGCTGTAACGATTTTTTTTCAAACTGATCAACGTCCTGCTCCGGCTGGCTGGCGTTTAACATATGCCAGTTCATATCCAGTAAGGCCGCCGAAAGCAGCTCGGTCATACTGTAGCCTTTATTGAATTTATCGGCTTTCTGAATCTTATCGACTAACTCCTGCGGCATTGGCTCGCCGGTTTTATAATGTTTGGCATAGTTGGCAAACACTTGGGGATCTCTGGCCCAATGTTCGTTTAACTGTGATGGAAACTCGACAAAATCTCGCGCCGTCGCGGTGCCGGACAAGCTTGGGTATCGCTGATCGGCAAAGATGCCATGCAGGGCATGCCCAAACTCATGGAACAGTGTGATGACATCATCATATGACAGCAATGCTGGTTGCCCAGGAGCCGGTTTTGTAAAGTTAGCAACATTATAAATAACCGGTTTGGAACCCAACAATTTCGACTGATCGACAAAATTGCTCATCCAGGCACCACCACCTTTATTATCACGCTTGAAATAATCGGTGTAGAACAACGCCAAAGGCTGACCGTCTTTATCAATAACCTCATAAACCCGAACGTCTGGATGATAAACCGGCAAATCCTTCCTTTCTTTAAAACTAATACCAAACAGTTGATTCGCGGCGTAAAACACACCGTTATTCAACACGTTGCCTAATTCAAAGTAGGGTTTTATTTGTGATTCATCCAGATCATATTTTTCTTTTCTCACCTGTTCCGCATAGAACTTCCAATCTTCTGGCCCCAGCTTAAATCCACCGTTCTGACGATCGATCACCGCTTGAATATCTTTCGCTTCCCGCTCGGCACGCGCGGTCGCAGCCGGTACGATATCACGCATGAAAGTCAGTGCCGTATCAGGAGTTTTTGCCATCTGGTTCTGTAATTTCCAGGCAGCATAATTCGGGAAACCAAGGAGTTGAGCCTGTTCTGCCCGTATTTTCGCCAAACGAGAGACTATCTGGCGAGTGTCATTGGCATCCCCCTGCTCGGCTCGATTCCACGATGCATCAAACAGCGATTTTCGGGTATTTCGGTCGCTAAGGTTTTTTAGCGCCGGCTGCTGGGTGGTATTTTGCAATACCAATAGCCATTGTTTATCCAATTGACGATCGCTGGCAGCCTGCGCCGCTGCAGCTAATTCGCCCTTTGATAGCCCCACTAAAACGGACTTGTCTTTAACTGCCACCGCACCGTTTTTGGTTGCAGCCAAAAGTTTATTGGTAAACTGGGTGCTCAGACCAGCCGCTTCCTGATTTAAAGCTTTAAGTTTGGTTTTATCCTTATCAGATAAATTAGCGCCGGCCAGAACGAAATTATTGTAAGTCACTTCCACCAAACGCTGTGATTCGTCATCCAGACCGAGTTTATCTCGCTGGTTATATACAGTTTTAATTCGATTAAACAGTGCGCTATTCAGCTTGATGGCATCTTCCATAGCTGCCAGCTTTGGCGAGGTTTCTTCATCTATTTTTTGCAGGGCATCACTCGAATTGGCCGATGTCATCGCGCCAAATACGTTCATCACTCGAGTTAAGGTTCTCCCCGACTTCTCCAACGCTACAAAGGTATTTTCAAAGGTAGGCGGTGTGGGATTATTTGCAATAGCATTGACCTCGGCCAAACGTTCGGCAATGCCAAACTCAATCGCCGGCGCATAGTCACTTTCCTTAATAAGATTAAACGGTGGTGCCTGGAAAGGCAGTTTACTCGAGGTAAAGAACGGATTTTGACCGATCCGATTAACTTCATCTTCCAACTGAGGTTTATTTAACTGCCCTTTTGCCGCTATTTCTGTAGCCTGAACCTGCCCGGCGAGTGCCATACTCATCGCTAAAACCAACGTAGATAAACGCATCAAACGTAACTCCTCCATGTTTATGTTTAAGACACTGTTGAACCTTTCTAGCTTAGGCGTCAGAGTGAATACTGGCAAAAAACAAACTATTAATCACACTGTTAGTATTAGTAATACCTTACAAATCGTCAGTCAGTCCAAAGGTTTCCCTTTGCTTATCTCACTTTAGGAATCACTGATACAAAAAAAACGCCCCGCATTATGCGAGGCGCCAGAGTTCCTGATTAAAACTATGCTAACAGGTTAATGAAAGTCTCTTTCTTTCAATGGCTGAATCTTACTATCTAATAAACAGCTAACCGCTTCAATAACCGATTGAGCTTGAATATCCTCAACCTGCCGCCCTTCCCGCAATAAAATATGTGGCACACCCAATGGGTACCAACGTAAATATTTTTCAGGTCGGTTCTCAAATAATGCTACAACCGGAATTTGTAACGCTGCACTTAAATGAATAGGGGCGCTATCTGCCGAAACCACCAAATCCAATTGACTCATGGCGGCTATCATATCGGGTACCGAAGGGGTAGAAAGGCAACGAGCGGGTAAATGAGCCAATTCTTCATCCGTCGGTTTTTCTGCCGGATCGTGGAAAATAAAGAGCTCGGTTTTGGGCTCAAGGCCAATGATTACATCGTGCCATTTCTGCCAACTCCAGCGACGATCGACAGACTTATTTGAAATAAATAATCCAATCCTGGGTTTGTTTTTATCACCAAACCAACTACGCCATTGAGTTTGTAACTGCGGCTTCGGATAGATATAAAGCCGAAGCGTATCGATATCAGTGGATGCCAGCTCAGGTAACAACGTAAATCCAGATAATGACTCATGCTTCATTTGTCGGCTAGCGGCGTGGGACGCGACACGATCGTCAAATTCGCTTTCAGCTGTGTGCCAACGACAATCGGCAACATTTAACTGTCGGACAAACTGGATACTATTTTTACTCACGCCGCCATTGGGGATAATCGCCAAATTAAAACGCAACCGACGTAAACGCCAGATTAGTGCTAAGCGATCTATTAAAGCGTTTAATTTCCCTGGGCGCAGATTTCGCTCACATTGTTTACTGTACACATAGGTATGTACCGCAGCGACGTCCGGATTACGATCCAGTACCGGGGCATTATATTTGTTGGCCAGCACATGAATTTCAGCTTCTGGCCAATGCTGTTTAAGCGCGTGAATCAATGCTGTGGTGCAGACCATATCCCCGAGGAAATCAATTCGGGTCACTAAAATGCGTAACATTTACACGTATCTCATCAGGGAAGATTATCTGGCACATTATTCACCAAATTGTTATTCCCAACAACACTATCGTTTGTCTTTTCGCGTATAAACTGATGAATGTAAAGGAAAGCGCATCTCTCCCGCACAATCTATGCAGTTAATCGCCATACAGAGGACAATTGCCAAACCCAATCCACTCATTGCAAAAAAACTTTTTCCCCAAACGATCGGATTATCTTTCTCGTGGTGACAACCATTGCGACTTATTATTGGCTATACCATGACCTCCAATAACATTCGATTTGAGTCATTACAGCAATATGCTGGTAGCTGGAAAAACAAACTCACCTGCGCAATAGGTTACAAAACATCCAGATTCTGACTTATGGGCGTCGCGCTTATAACAGTGGGACGAGTACAGTGGGATATGGGATTATCTGTCTGGTTGGTATTGTGTGGATTTTTATCTTTTATCAACACATTTAGATTAAGAAACAGTATACAGCTGGCACATTTCAATGGAATGTTAGTCGTTAAACCCGCGCCATTAAGCCAAACCTATTTGATCCCTAAAATGCGGTCACTTTGACTAGAAAAAATCATTGAGCAATAAAATTTTTGCTTCAGATAGGGAAGAGAAGATTATGATGCCACTTAATTTGATGCGTTTCCAAGATTTATTGTATCCACGGAATCGGTTATTTTTAATCGAATGGTCTGGTTTCTCATTACTTCCAATGTCTACATTGCTCATAATACATTCATCCTTAAATTTCTGGCTCAACAGACAAACTGTCTATTCGGCTTTTACCAAACACTCTCTATATCAACTTGAACCGAATTTACCTTAGCGCTATTTATGTTTTAGTGTTCCACTCTAGCGGATAATGATATTTTGATAGAAAATTGCCTACTTATCCCGAAGTAGCACTTCAATCCCCACATTACTCGCCTACTTCCGATAGAATTAACAAATCTGAATCTAAGAATGACGAGGTGCCATACCATGCTAGGACCCTGGATTAATAGTGCGGCAATAATCTTAGGTGGCTTACTGGGCGTCGCTTTAGCACGACATGTTCCATCGCGTTTGCGAGAAGGGTTACCCGCAATTTTTGCTCTCTCTTCTATTTCCATCGGCGTTGTGATGATAATAAAGGTGCAATTCATGCCAGCGGTTATTCTGGCATTGATTCTGGGCACAACTTTTGGCGAACTGTTTAATCTGGAACGTGGAGTAAAACAGGGCGCAGAATTTTTACAGCGCATGCTTTCCAAAGTGATCAAAACGCGCAGTCCCTTACCCGCAGAGGAATTTGCGCAAAGTTTTACCGCGATGATCGTGCTGTTTTGTGCCAGCGGGCTCGGAATTGTCGGTGCATTGACCGAGGGATTAAGCGGGAATTACCAATTACTCTTGGTAAAATCGATGATGGATTTCTTTACAGCAATGATTTTTTCCATCTCTTTGGGAATGGCGCTGATATTTATTGCAGTTCCGCAATTATTGCTTCAGAGCTTACTTTTTGGCCTCGCCGTCTGGATCATGCCCTATATGGATGAAATCGCCTTCGCTGATTTCTCAGCCTGTGGCGGTATTATTATGATCGCAGTTGGATTACGTATTGCCCAGATCAAGATATTCTCCGTAGTTAATTTCTTACCCGCATTACTGTTCGTCGTGCCTTTATCCTATGCATGACGTGCGCTAATGCTATAGTTTCGGTTGATATGAGGTGAGAGATACTCTCACTATCGTCTGAGTGGAATAGCGATAATACCGACCAATATTTTATTACCTGCGGTGCTGTTCCCTATCGCAGGACGAATTTTGATACATTGTATCAACAAATTTCAGTAACAAATTTATTCGCAGCTAGCCTTGTAAAATACGTTTAGCTCATCGCAGACCAATGTTATTGTATTTGCGATGGACGTGAGACAAACCAATCGTATCTAATATTTCAGATAAGCCTTAATGGTACTGCCCGTAAAGCTTTGCCATAGCCTCTGAAATATGTTGATATCAATCTTGGTCTATTTGTCTATGCCAAACTTAACCATATGGGTAACCATCATGCCGTTGGGCAATGAAATAAACATCAGATTTAATGCACGTATGGCGGCAGATCAACGGTGAAACAGGTAAACTCGCGGGCTTTCGGCATCGCATTGATGGTTCATCAACTGCGGCTTCGCCAATAAAAAATATTATTATATTGACCTTATTGGACCGATAAGCAAGAAATAGATAAAGCGCTATTCCTGATCGCGACAACCGGCTTTTCTGATGATAAAATTTATTACCCTATATAGAAATCCAGCTGTATTAAATAATAGGAAATTAAATGTTAGAAATTTTCGATGTCAGCTATGAAGAGCTGATGAATATGCGGTCTGAGGATCTTTACAGACTGAGAAAAAAAACCTTTAAAGATCGCCTACAGTGGGCTGTAAAATGCAGTAACGACATGGAGTTTGACGAATATGATAACCCAAACACTCGTTATCTACTCGGCATATACGGAAGCCAGCTAATTTGCAGCGTGCGTTTTATTGAATTGAACCGGCCGAATATGATAACTCATACTTTTAACGCTCTATTCGACGATATTACTTTACCTGACAATAACTATATCGAATCAAGTCGATTTTTTGTTGATAAAACCCGTGCAAAGTTGCTTTTAGGTAACCGCTATCCTATAAGCTATGTACTCTTCCTCGCCATGATTAATTATACTCGACACCACGGCCATACGGGTATTTACACTATCGTTAGCCGCGCCATGCTGACCATACTTAAGCGCTCTGGCTGGCAGGTCGAGGTTATTAAAGAAGCATTCGTCAGCGAGAAAGAGCGTATTTATCTACTCAATCTCCCAACGGACTTACACAATCAGGCATTGATGGCATCGCAGATAAACGCATTTTTACAGGGGCCAGACTCAGCGCTACGAGCATGGCCAATTTCGCTGCCCGTTATTTCAGAACTGGCTTAATCAATTCCAGTTCAACTCCCAGCCTGATGGCCTGGCGGGCGTTAATCACCCCTAACTTTTTCACCACATTGCCCATGTGATGTTTAACTGTTCGGGGCGTAATGCCCGCAATCAGCGCAATTTCCTGATAGGTTTTACCCATGCTAGCCCAGTGAAGCACCTCATTTTCTCTCGGAGAGAAAATGGCTTTACTCGTGATATCCGCAGGTTTCCCATTCGTAGTACGCACCGTACTTTGTCCAAGCATCAGCATCTGTTCGTGAATATTAATCAGACACATTTGCAACCGCTCTGAATCGTTGATTATCTGAGTTTCTAACTCTTTACCATCACTATGGTCCATAATTAGCGACAACATGGCCAAGTTATTCATGTGATCGTGTAGCACGAAAGTGAATCCATTGACTATGTTATATTTTTTCGACAAAGCGAAAATCTTGGATGATTTCAGATCGGAGAGGATGGTAATATTTTCATCCCACGAAAACGGTGAAGTGCGTTTAAATGCTGTCAGAACAACGGGATCTATATGCTGGTAGTTTTGGCTTCGGTAGATATCAACCCACTCATTTGGATAACTTGACACCATGAATATATCAATGGGATTCTTTTTATCAATCACCATGTAGGTATATCTGGGCGAATTGTAGCTCACTAGCTTTCTGTCGATATAATCCCGTAGAGTCTCAATTATCTTTTCATCATTTTTTACACCAAAAAACATTCTCCTTCTCCCAAAATTTAACTGCATCCCTTTAAATTTCATGTGGTCTTTCTGTCCAAAAGTACAGTATCGGATCACACTTTAGTACAGCTATCGCATCGCGTCTGCATCTGTATAATTTGAAACTTAGTGATTGGGTGATAAAAAAAACCTGACTACACGTAGTCAGGGGGCAATATTAGCCAACACCAGGGAAAAAAATATCTATAACAAAGAAAAATGTTACAGAAGTACATTCGTTTGTGCAAGTTCGGCTTCTGTAGCATTTAATAATACATGTAAATAAACTGTTAAACATTTCATCTTAATCGTTGCAATAACGAACCATCTTATCGATATCAATTCATTTTAGCCGAAAAAAAACGCATATTTCGCTCGGTTTTTATCCTCTATTCATCAATAAGAAATTTTCAGGTAGGGCTAATATAATTTTATCCCAATCCGTATAGCTGTAACTTTTTTGGATGACTTCACTTCACCCTCATGATTATCAGGTAATCTGGTATTCATTGTTGCAATAATGCACAACAAAAAATTTCCCGCACGATAATCTGATTTCCACTAAACAGGTGAATGGCATCTACGTTTGTATTTGGTTCTCAGTATGAGATACACGCGCCATTTGACACTAGCTTCAAAATAGTAAGATAAACTCAGTGATATTGTATTAGAGATCGACCATCGCCGGTTTTGTCTGCAAATGATAGTTTTACTAATCAGATAACTAAACTGAACAAATGCTTCAATCTCTTTACTTTACGTCACCATCATTGGAATGATTAAATTCTTAGTGAATCACATATTCACATTCAATAAAGAATACGTTTTAAATCGCTACCAGCCCGCGTACACCCTGCCGTTCCATTTCACTGCCTATTCCCTGTTGCACAATAGACCCCCGCGACATAACCAGATAACTATCCGCCAATTCGGCGGCAAAATCATAAAACTGCTCCACCAGTAAAATGGCCATATTGCCCTCAGATGAAAGCTGTTTAATCACCTCACCAATTTCTTTAATCACCGAAGGCTGAATACCTTCCGTCGGTTCATCCAATATTAGCAACTTCGGTTTGCAGGCCAGCGCTCGGCCAATGGCGAGTTGTTGCTGCTGGCCACCGGAAAGATCGCCTCCGCGCCGATATTGCATGGATTTCAACACCGGAAACAGCCGATATATCTCTTCGGGAACCTGCTTTGCCTCCCGGGCAGAGAATCGCGATAGCCCCATTAGCAGATTTTCCTCTACCGTTAAACGTGGGAAAATTTCCCTCCCCTGCGGCACATAAGCAATTCCTGCCTGAACCCGCTGGTGCGGTTTGCGCTGAGTGATATTGCGTTGTTGCCAGTTAATACTGCCAGATTTAACCGGCAGCAATCCCATCAGGCATTTCAATAAAGTGCTTTTACCCACGCCGTTGCGTCCCAATAGACAAGTGACTTCACCGATTTGCGCCTCAAAAGAAACGCCGCGCAAAATATGACTGCCGCCGTAATACTGATTCAGTTCGTTAACCTGCAACATATTTTCTCCTTAGCGCCCCAGATAAACATCTATAACCTGCTCGTTGGCCTGAACTTCCCGTAGGGAACCTTCGGCCAGAACCTGCCCTTGATGTAGCACGGTGACGCGATCGGCGATGGTTTCCACAAATCCCATGTCGTGTTCCACTACCATCAACGAGTGCTTCCCGGCAAGGGAGCGAAACAGCTCTGCGGTATATTCGGTTTCTGCATCCGTCATTCCGGCGGCCGGCTCATCCAATAGCAATAAATGTGGTTCTTGCACCAACAGCATGCCGATTTCCAGAAACTGCTTTTGACCATGAGATAACAACCCAGCCAGTCGCATCCGCTCCCTAGACAGCCGCAGCGTGATTAACATTTCGTCGATCCGATCCCGCTGTTCGCTACTGAGTTTTGCCTGCAAGCAGGCCCACACCGACTTATCGGTTTTCTGTGCAATTTCCAGATTTTCAAACACCGTCAGTGCCTCAAACACCGTGGGTTTCTGAAATTTGCGGCCGATACCTTTTTGCGCAATATCTATCGGCTCAAGGTTCGTCAAATCGGTAGACTGATCGTAAAAAGCACGCCCGCTTTGAGGCTTGGTTTTACCGCTAATCACATCCATAAGCGTGGTTTTCCCGGCGCCGTTCGGACCAATGACACAGCGCAACTCCCCCACGCCAATGTTGAGTGTCAAATTGGTTAAGGCCTTAAAACCATCAAAACTGACGTTAATATTTTCTAGCTGTAGAATCGGGTCCGTCAGCTCACGATAACGATCGGCCAAATGCTGGCGGGTAAACAGGGGTTCGCCGGGTTGCATTATTTGTCTCCTTTACGGAATAAACCCATCACGCCGCGCGGTAAAAACAACGTGACGGCGATAAAGATAAAACCGAGGAATAGCTGCCAATATTCAGGTACCGCCATGGTAAAATAGCTTTTAGCTCCATTGACCAGCCCTGCGCCGATAACCGGGCCAATCAGCGTGCCGCGCCCACCCAAGGCAACCCAAATCGCTGCTTCAATGGAATGAGTGGGTGACATTTCACTGGGATTAATGATTCCCACCTGTGGCACGTAAAGTGCACCGGCCAGACCACATAGCACTGCCGAAAGCGTCCACACCAGCAGCTTGAAACCTCGGGGATCGTAACCACAAAATATCAGGCGATTCTCTGCATCACGTACCGCCGTTAATACCCGACCATACTTACTGTGAGCCAACATGAAACCGATGCCCAAACTGCCGACCAACAGAAATACCGTGGCAATAAACAGCCCAATTCGGGTGCCCGTTGCGGTGATTGGCATTCCGAGTAAGGTGGTAAACCCGGTGAAACCGTTATTCCCACCCAAGCCTGTCTCATTGCGGAAAAACAGCAGCATGCCCGCGTAGGTCAGTGCCTGAGTCATGATAGAGAAATAAACGCCTTTGATTTTCGAGCGAAAGGCAAAGAATCCGAAAACCCATGCCAGTGATCCCGGCACCAAAACAATCAGCACCATCGTCCAGGCAAAATGCTGAGTTCCCCACCAAAACCACGGTAAGTGATCCCAAGAAAGAAAGGACATAAACGCCGGTAATCCCTCACCCGCAGCCTGTCGCATCAGATACATTCCCATGGCATACCCCCCCAGAGCGAAGAAAATGCCGTGGCCAAGGGACAGTAATCCCGCATAACCCCAAACCAGATCTAGCGCAATGGCCACTATTGCGTAGCAAAGAATTTTCCCCACCAGCATCAGGGTATAAGTAGAGATATTCAGTGGGTGAGTATTCGGTAACAGTGCGAGAAACGGCAGTGTCACCATGAGTAAAACCATCAGACTGCCCAGTAACCGGGTACTGCGCGGCGCTTTACGGGCAATGGCGGACATGATTGGCTGTCTCATTAGTCGATAACCCTCCCTTTCACGGCAAACAGTCCCTGTGGACGCTTCTGAATAAACAGAATGATTAGCACCAGAATCAGTATTTTCCCTAACACCGCGCCCATCTGCGGCTCCAGAATTTTATTGAAGATCCCGAGTCCGAATGCGGCTGCCACGCTACCAGCCAGCTGCCCCACGCCACCGAGCACCACCACCAGAAACGAGTCAATGATATAACCCTGTCCCAGCTCCGGCCCGACGTTACCCAACTGCGAAAGCGCTACGCCACCCAAGCCCGCGATGCCTGAACCTAGCCCAAAAGCGAGCATATCTATTCGTCCAGTGGGAACGCCACAGCAGGCCGCCATCGCGCGATTTTGTGTCACCGCTCGCACATTCATGCCCAATCGGGTTTTGTTCAGCAACAGCCAGGTGAACAGTAAAACCAGCATGACAAAAACCAATACTGCCAGCCGGTTCAGCGGCAGAACCAAATTCGGCAATACCTGAATACCACCGGACAGCCAGGTCGGATTGGCCACTTCGAGGTTCTGAGCACCGAACAGCATCCGTACAGCCTGAATCAATATCAGGCTAATACCCCAAGTCGCTAACAAAGTTTCCAGTGGACGACCGTATAAATGACGAATAATGGTGCGCTCCAGCACCATGCCAATGCTGCCGGTAATCGCAAAGGCCACGGGTAGCGCCACTACCGGATAATAAGCCAGCCAGTTGGGCGCAAATTGTTGAAATCCCCCCTGCACCAGCCAGGCCGAGTAGGCTCCCAGCATGAGCATTTCGCCGTGGGCCATATTAATCACGCCCAACAAACCGTAGGTAATGGCCAACCCCAACGCAGCCAGCAGTAGAATGGAGCCAAGCGAAAGCCCCATAAAAACCTGTCCGAGAATGTCTCCTAGCATCAACCGATAGTGTATTTTCATCAGGCTGTCGGCGGCAGCGGCACGCACTTCGGGATCGCTTTCCCGCTGATTATCGGCCAAAGGTGTCAGCCACGCCTGTGCGGAAGGATCGCCGGAATATCCCAGTAAAGTTACCGCATGACGTCGCGTTGCGGCATCCGGACTGGCTAGTTGCAACCGAGCCAACGCCACCTCCAGCGCATCACGCACACCGCTGTCGCTTTCCAGACGCAAACGCTGTTGCAATAGCGGTAATAATTCAGGATCGGCGTGGCTTTGTAAGGCTAGCGCCGCGTTTAACCTGTCATTGACGCGGTCATTGACCAATTGATGACTTGCTAGCGCGCTCCCCGCCAATACCCGTAGGCGGTTAGTCAGACGGATTTTTTGGGTTTCCCCTACCGGCGTTTTTGCTTCACCAAGCGGAACCAAAACCGTACCCGTTTCGCTAAAGGGCTGCTGATGCCGATCGACCACCAGTTTTTCCTGCACTAGCGCCTTCAGCAACGGAATGCGAACCTTCTGCGGTGCCACGGCCCAACTTTGCAGTAATTTAACCTGTTGAGTGCGATTCGCCGCCGCAAAATCCTCGCTGTCTCCCGCTTTAGCGAAACAGGGCAGTAGCCAGACGACCAAAAACAGACATCGGAATACGTGAGCAGGTGTCATGGTTATTTTCTCCCTGAAAGGATATCCCCCTCCCGCAGTGGGAGGAGCGACCTTGACGGTGACAAAATCAGTTGGCGCTGGTTTTTACCGGCGTATCTGGTTTTTTATCGTTACTGGCCATAAACGGGCTCCACGGCTGAGCTCGCACGGGTTTATTCGTCTGCCACACCACGTTGAACTGACCGTTACTTTCGATTTCACCGATCATGACCGGTTTGTGCAGATGATGGTTGCTGGCATCCATGGTGAGCGTAAAGCCCGACGGCGCATTGAACGTTTGCCCAGCCATTGCCGCACGGACTTTATCCACATCGGTGCTGCCCGCTTTGTCTACCGCCTGCGCCCACATATGGAGACCCACATAGGTCGCCTCCATCGGATCGTTAGTCACGGCGGTGTCCGCATTAGGCAATTTGTGCGCCTTGGCATAGGCTTTCCATTGAGTCACAAAGGCTTTATTGGCTGGATTGTCCACCGACTCAAAATAGTTCCACACCGCCAGATTCCCCACCAGAGACCGGGTATCAATCCCCCGCAGTTCCTCTTCGCCAACCGAGAAGGCCATCACCGGTACCGCCGTGGCTTTCAACCCTTGATTAGCCAGTTCTTTATAAAAAGGTACGTTGGAGTCGCCGTTAATGGTGGAAATAACCGCAGTTTTGCCACCGGCTGAGAATTTTTTGATATCTGAAACGATGGTCTGATAGTCGCTGTAGCCAAACGGGGTATACACCTCGGCAATATCTTTGTCCTGAATGCCTTTAGAATGTAGGAAGGCGCGTAGAATTTTGTTGGTCGTGCGCGGATAAACGTAGTCGGTTCCCAATAGGAAGAAACGTTTTGCCGCACCGCCGTCTTCGCTCATCATGTATTCCACTCCGGGAATAGCCTGTTGGTTAGGCGCTGCGCCGGTATAGAATATGTTTGGCGACATTTCCTCCCCCTCATATTGCACCGGATAGAACAGCAGTCCGTTCAGTTCTTCAAATACCGGCAGCACTGACTTTCGTGACACCGACGTCCAGGCACCAAAGACTACGGCCACTTTGTCTTGAGTCAGCAACTGACGGGCTTTTTCCGCGAACAGCGGCCAGTTGGAGGCGGGATCAACCACGACGGGCTCCAGTTTCTTGCCCAATACGCCGCCTTTGGCATTGATCTCGTCAATGGTCATTAAAGCCACGTCTTTCAGTGGCGTCTCGGAAATGGCCATGGTGCCGGATAGGGAATGCATAATTCCCACTTTGATGGTGTCGACGGCCTGAGCGCTAAAAGCCAGCCCGACGCTGATAACCGATGCGGATAACGCCAACGCTTTAATAAAGATACGATGTTGCATAATATTCACCCCTGAAAAGTCTGCTAAGAACATTAATTAACCCAATTTCTCCTGCCGCGCTTGATGCAGCATATGGAGCGTAATTTGACGCACTTCTTTCTGACTGACGTAAATGTGACGGTGTAACAGATCCTGAGCCTCTTGCCGTTGGCGGTTTAAAATAGCGAGCAGAATCTGACCGTGCTCGGCGTAAGTCGCACTGATGCGCGAGCGCTGAGTAAAATCCAGACGTCGCACAATACGAATCTTGTCGGTAATATCCCGATGAACCCGCGCCATCTCAGGGTTTCCCGCACCATCCAATAACGCCATATGGAAAGCCTCATCCTGAGATGCCACCTCTTTGGCTTTCAGCGTCTGTGGATCATCAATCCAGAATTGAGCCAAACGCTGTAACTGCGGCGGGCAAACTGCCGACGGTAAAGCGCACAACCGTTTCACCGCCTCTAGCTCCAGCACAATTCGCAGGTCGTACAGCGCCTCCAGATAATCAAAATCCACCGCTTTGATTTGCCATCCACTGCGCGGTTGAACGTCCACGTAGCCCTCTTGTTCCAATGCATACAGCGCCTGACGTACCGGTGTCCGGCTGGCATTCATTCGCACCGCTACCTCGTTCTCGCTAAAACGATCGCCGGGTAATAGCTGAAAATCGAAGATTTCTTGCTTCAGTAAGCGGTAAACCCGTTCGGCTATTCCTTCCGGCTCTGGCTGATTTTTGGCGATCGACATCATTCGGAGTCTCCGATTTTGGCAATAATGCTCACCTTCAACTGGCGATATCCAGCCACAGCAACGCATCCCCCGGCCCGACGGCCCGCCCTTGCTGACAGTGAATTCTTATCACCATGCCGTCGTAGGGCGCGGCGACCATCAGCTCCATCTTCATGGCTTCCACGACAATCAACGGCTCTCCTTGCTTCACCCATTGCCCCGGTTCCACCAGAATTTTCCAGATATTGCCGTTCAGGTCGGCGCTGACCAAATGGCCATCCGGGTCTTCGGCTACCTCTTCCTCTGCCAGCATCGCGTTTTCGACCGCGGCGCTTTCCTGTGCCTGCCAATGGGCCACTTCCCCATTGAATGCCTGCTGCTGGCGCCGACGAAATGCCGCAATATCGTCGGCGTTCTCCATTAAAAATCGGCGATAAGTGGCAAAATCAAATTCAACCTCTTCAATTCGTACTTGCGCTCTCCCCTCGCGAAACTCGCGACGAAACTCAGTGAGTTCTTCTTCCGTTACCGGATAAAATCGCACCTGATCGAAGAATTTCAGCAGCCAAGGTTCATCACCAAATTGCTCGTTTTTTAGGAATTTGTTCCAAATTGGCAGCGTACGACCAACTAATTGATAGCCACCGGGGGAATCTATACCGTAGATGCACATATACATCCCGCCAATCCCTACGGTGCCTTCTGCCGTCCAGGTACGTGCGGGGTTATATTTGGAACTGAGTAAACGATGGCGAGGATCAAGAGGAACGGCGCAGGGGGCACCGAGATACACATCTCCCAATCCCAGAATCAGATAGCTGGCGGCGAACAGAATTTGCTTCACCTTTTCCCGACTGGATAACCCATTGGCACGCTGAATGAAATCAACGTTATTTGGCAACCACGGCGCTTCGGCACGCACGGTTTGCTGATAACGCTCGGTCGCCGCCAGAGTGGCACTATCTTCAAACGCCATGGGCAGATGCACGATGCGGGACGGTATTTTTAGCGAATTTACGTCTCCCAACGTTTGTTCCACGCTCAGCAACTGCGCCATCAGTTGGCTTTGCGTCAAGCGCTGACTGTCGTAACGCACCTGGAGCGAGCGAACCCCCGGAGACAACTCTTCAATACCCGTTATTTCACTTTGGGTAATTGCCTGCATCAGCAGATAAACCCTCAAACGCAACGCTAAGTCCAGCAGGTTATCGCCGTATTCAATCAAAATGTAGTTATCGCCGGCCTGACGATAAATCACCGCAGGACATTGATTCTGTTCCGGTAATTCCGCCAGTATCGCGGTACTTCGCAGATGTATTGGTTCAATAATCGGTGATACTTTTCCCGTTACGCCTGGCGCCGAAATGGCCTGTAAATTAGCCAACGCCACGTCCTGTGCTAACGCCAGAGACTGCGCCTGCTCAAACGTCATCGCGTGAAAACGGATTCGGTCGCCCGGTTTAACCTGCCCTACTTTCCACAGCTCGGCTTTAGCAATGGTCACCGGACACACAAAACCACCGAGGCTGGGCCCATCCTGAGTCAAAATCACCGGAAAATCGCCGGTGAAATTCACTGAGCCGATGGCATATTCGCAATCATGGACATTTGACGGATGTAACCCGGCCTCGCCACCGTTAGCTCTTGCCCATTCGGGCTTAGGCCCCACCAGCCGCACCCCTAAACGATTTGAGTTGTAGTGCACCTGCCATTCACTGGCGAAGAAGGTTTCCATCGATGCGGCAGTGAATAAATCAGGCGCACCGTGAGGCCCGTTCAGCACGCCAATCTCCCACAGGTCACCGTACTGCGGGATCAGGGCTGGCTCCGGTATTTGCGGCAGTGCAATAGGCGCGGGAGTGGTACAGGCCGCCAGATCGAGCCGAGATATCGGCAGTACATCCGCCACGCGCAGGGTACGCCCGGCGTGACCACCAAACTGCCCCAAAGCAAACGTCGAGCGGCTACCAAGATAAACCGGTACATCTAGGCCGTAACGTACCGCGAGATAGGTACGACAGCCGCGAGTGGCTCGCCCCAGCGTCAGGATTTGCCCTGCTTTAACGATCAGCGGCTGCCAATAGGGAACGGCACGACCATCAAGCGCCGCTGGACAGTCGGCTCCGGTCAAAGCGATGGTGGCATCACAATGAAAACGCAGGGTTGGGCCTTGCAGAGTAAACTCCATTCCTGCCGCTGATGGATGATTCCCGACGATACGATTTGCCAAACGAAAAGCGAAATCATCCATCGGACCAGAAGGAGGAACGCCGATATCCCAATACCCCACTCGCCCCGGACTGTCCTGCACGCTGCTCCAGGTACCCGGTTCCAACACTTCGATGCTGTGAGCCTGATACACCACGCTATCCAGCAGACGCGTCCACATCACGCCAGCCTTAAATTCGGGGAGTTCGATAATCTGCCGCAGGTAATCGAGATTGGTCGGAATACCATGCAAGCGTGTCGCATTTAGTGCAATTGCTAGCCACTCCAGCGCTTGCTGGCGATCCTTACCGTGGACAATAATTTTGGCGATCATGGGATCGTAAAACGCGCTGACTTCGCTTCCGCTGCTAACCCAGCTATCAACACGTACATTTTCTGGGAAACAGACTTCGGTCAGTATTCCGGGCGCTGGCTGGAAATTTTTCAGCGCGTCTTCGGCATACAAACGGACTTCAATGGATGCGCCGCACGGTGGCTGAACCATGCGTTCCCAATCCAGCGCGTCACCCGCCGCGATTTTCAACATGCATTCAATCAAATCCAGCCCTGTGACGCTTTCTGTCACCGGATGTTCTACCTGCAACCGGGTATTTACTTCCAGAAAATAAAACGCATCGCTGGCCGCATCGTAAATAAACTCCACGGTTCCGGCACTGCGATAATTAACGGACTCCCCCAAGGCAATGGCAGAGGCATACAACGCTTCTCGCGTGGCCTGCGGTAAATTCGGTGCCGGAGTTTCCTCAACAACTTTCTGATTGCGCCGCTGAAGCGAGCAATCCCGTTCTCCCAATGCCACCACCCTGCCTTTTCCATCGCCTAAAATTTGCACTTCCAGATGACGAGCTCGGTCGATAAAACGCTCGATAAATACGCCATCGTCGCTGAAAAACTGCTGCCCCATACGCTTAACGCTATCCCACGCGGCTATCAGAGCCACTTCGTTATCGCAGCGCATCAGCCCGATGCCTCCGCCACCTGCGGTGGTTTTTAGCATCACCGGATATCCGATTTCCTCCGCCGCCCCTTGTGCTTCCCGCAGGGTTCTCAGCAATGACGTTCCGGGCGTCATCGGCATGGCTACCGCAGCGGCCAAGTCGCGAGCTCGATGTTTCAAGCCAAAGCTGGCCATTTGTTCCGCCGTGGGGCCGATAAAGACAATGCCAGCGTCTTCGCAGGCCTGAGCAAATTCGGCACGTTCAGACAAAAAACCATATCCGGGGAAAATCGCTTCAGCGCCACTTTGTCTGGCCGCCGCAAGGATTTTGTCGATATCCAGATAGCTGTCACTGGCTTTGTCCCCACCCAGTGCCACGGCAATATCCGCATCAATAACGTGCTGGGCATTAGCATCCACATCGGAATACACCGCCACGCTGGCTATCCCCATTTTTTTTAGCGTTCGAATCGCACGAACGGCTATTTCGCCACGGTTGGCAATTAAAACCGAATTAAACATATAGCCTCCTCAGGCACGGTGATGGCGGGCTAACCAGGCTTTCCAGCCGCCCCAAGCAGTGATATCTGTCGCATCGTTCAGAGCCGTGGGTTCGCAAATAAATCCTTTCACCGTGGAACCATCTTCCAGCGTGAGGGTTCCTATCCCTAGAGGCGGTAGAACCTCCGCCACAAATTCGCCGAAATGGGCCAGCGGAATATCCCAAAGTTCCACCACAATCCGCTGGCCATGGCGGGATCGCACCAACCCCGGCTTGGCAGGCTGAGTATTGGCTAAGGCGTAAAGGCGATAATCTGCAGCGGTATGAGTTTCTGCGACAAAAGTGGCCGCGCGACGGGTTAATTGTGAATTCAGCGGCTGACCGCGCAGATGCGCCCCCACGACCGCCAGGCGAACATGGCGACAGCTGGCCACAAGCGGCGTTGCCGCGGCCAGTACTTTCCCTATCGCCCCCACTTTTTGCGAAAGAGTTGATTGCCACAGAATCCCAAACTGACTCAGCGCCCGATCTTGCCAGGCTGGGGCAATCAAGGTGATTCCGGCAGGAAGACCATCAGCTCGAAAATATCCCGGCAACGCTAGTGCGCTTAAATCCGCCAGATTGGTGAAATTGGTGTAAGTGCCAAACTGCGAGTTGTAGCGCACCGGCTGTTCGGCTATTTCAGAGAGCGTGCGAATGGTGGGAGACGTCGGCACGACCAACGCATCAAAGTGACTCAATTGCTGATTGATGCGTAACGCCAGCTCCGCACGGGTATATTCCGCCTGCCAAGCATCACAGGCGCTGTAGTTAAGGCCATGGGCGACAATAGCGCGCACCTGAGGGTCCATGGCTTCCGGTTGCTCATGAAAAATCGCCCCAATGGCCAGAGTGCGCTCTGCTACCCAGGCCCCTTGATAGAGCTGTTCGGCCAACTCCCGGAACGCAGTGAAATCAATAGCGACGAGCTCGGCTCCCATTTCGGTTAAACGTGTCAACGAACGTTCAAATGCGACTGCCGCCTGAAAATCGCCAAAAAACTCCAGTCGATCTGGCACGGCAAAACGCGGAATCTGGTTGAAACAAGCGGGTGTAGTTTTCGGATGGCTGCGCGAATAAGCGTCTAACGGATCGTAACCTCCCGCCAGTTCGGCAACGCAATAGGCATCTTCGACGCTTAACGCAAAAATAGACACGCAATCATTCAGACGACAGGCCGGTACGACACCACGCGTAGACAGCCAGCCTTTGGTGGGTTTCAACCCGACGATATTGTTGAAACCAGCCGGAATACGCCCAGAGCCTGCAGTATCGGTACCTAACGAAAAACAGACCAGACCGCGAGCCACCACCGAGGCAGAACCTGAACTGGAACCACCGCTCACATAGTCGGCGTTAAAAGCGTTAGCAACCGCACCGAAGGGGGAACGCGTTCCCACCAATCCCGTCGCAAACTGATCGAGGTTCGTTTTTCCAATCGCTATCGCACCCGCTGCTTTCAGGCGGGTAACTACGGTAGCGTCTTCCTCGGGGAAATAAGTAAAAGCGGGACAAGCGGCACTGGTAGGCATTCCTGCAACGTCGATATTATCTTTTATTGCAAAGGGAACGCCAAATAAGGGAAAATCACTAGCCTTTTTTCCGCCGGAATTGATTTCCTGTAACAGACGATTGACCTGCGAATCAATTTCCTGCTCATTAGCCAGATAAATCCATGCATTATCATCGCTGTGCCATTCTTTACCCATTTGCTGAAGTGCTGCGCTCAGTCGTTCAGGCTGTTTATGATAAAAACTGACCCATTCCGCTACAGTTAATACAGGCATTGATTGGTATCCCATCTGGTATACAAGATGAAATAGTTTTAGCAATTACAATGCCAATTATAATTTTACTTAAAAATCAAAAACATGAGCATGAAAAAAGATTAACCACGTTCCTGAACGCACTTTATTTGTGCATAAAACTCATTTAATAATCTGTTTTTCCTTTAATCAGTGCATTCATATTAAAAATGGCGAAACCGGCCATCAAACCAGTATTAAAAATACATAGGTGAATATCTTAATTACGGTCTGACAAATCCGCTGGCTCAGGCCGGATATTATGAAACAGAGACGTACAAACAACTGACGAAAGACATTAGGGCGGCGATTATTGAGGGGCGGCTGATCGCCCTGTGCGGTGTTGTGGGTTGCGGAAAAACCGTGACTTTGCGTCGGCCCCAGCAACTCTTGCGGGAAGAAAACCGGGTCACCGTCGCCAGATCACTGTCAGTGGAGAAAAGCAGTATCAAGCTGGCAACGCTGATTTCTGCACTTTTCTACGTCCGGGTCCAAGACAAAACCCTCCAGATTCCCAAGCAGGGGGAACGGCGCGAGCGTGAACTACAGGAGCGGATAAAAAGGGGAAAGCGGTCAGTCGCGTTGTTTGCTGATGAAGCGCATGATCTTAACGGACACACCCTTATCAGACTGAAGCGTCTGATGGAAGTGGTGGAAGACGGCGGTGGCCGATTGTCGGTTATCCTTGCCGATCACCCAAAGCTGCGTAACAACCTACGCAGACCGAAGATGGAGGAAATCGGCTACCGGACCGAGATTTTCACCCTCGACGGGATCGTTGGCAGCCAGCGAGAGTATATTCAGTGGCTACTGACCGCTTGCACAAAACAACAGAGCGATGCACCGCCGATCCTGACCGAGGACGCTATCTAACTTCTTGCGACGAAATTACGTACGCCACGTTAGCCAGTACATAGCACACGACACAGGAATGTTTTCTTGCCAACGGCATCCTGACCCAGTCAGCTTTCCAGACTGATTATCGATCCTCTGGATAAATGCCCTTGCACACTGAACCAACAACCGCCGAAGATTTTTATCTCCCCGTTTACTTATCCCCAGAAGCGTATTTTTTCCGCCAGTACTGTACTGTCGCGGTACCAGGCCAGGTTGGGCTTCAGTTCGTGGTTGCACAAAATTCATGTTGAGATCGATTAACGCTGAGAACGGCGATCGTCATGGCATTGGCGAAGCCAGAAATATTTGGTCCGAAACTCATAACATTCGAGATGAATAACGAATAGTCAAGATGCCCCCCGTTTACATCAATAGCCTGAGTGGTGAGCTGTAAAGCCAGACCTCTGGGACTTATGTTGAGTAAACTCGCCACTTATTTATCTGGAACGACTGGCATAAAGGTTCCTAACATCCAGCGATGGTTATTCCGCATTTTAATTCAATATAGGAAAACTAGAATTAACCCTATCTCGTAAAGACAAATCGGGGAATAGAGCCACTGGCATCCAGGTATCCTCCAATTGCACCGGCTCATCATCAATAAACCGCAGCCGCCGGACATAATAAACCTGAACACCCATTTTTACTCTCAGTTGGGAAGTAATATGCGCATTGGCCTTTAGCACCATAAACTGGAGCACTTTATTGGAACAATTTGAAGTGGTATTTAAAACTGGAGCGGTCAGCGGGAATCGAACCCGCATCATCAGCTTGGAAGGCTGAGGTAATAGCCATTATACGATGACCGCATGAATACTCGAAGCAAGGTTTCAGCAGCCTTGGAATAATCCATCAATAGGCCGTGAATCAATCTGAGTAAGCAAACTGGACATCTCAGGGGAACCCGTCATCGACTTAAACCCAGTTTGCTTATTTATTTGGTCCGCCATCGAGGTCTCGAACCCCGAACCTACAACTGAAATGGTCGTACGCTCTTCCATAATGAGCTAATGGCGGTTAGCGACAGGCAGTATATGTGGAAAAACATATACGTAGAATAAACAAGGGTTACTTTAAGACTTATCGTAGGCTATCAACGTCATGAGCAACCCTCTGTAAATAGAATCCACAGCTAAAAACTTAGCGAACGGTTGCCAAAACACGGTAACCTAAAAAAACCTATAATTTATAGTGAGATAAGATAAAAGCTACCGTAAAATTTCGCCAATCTCATCTCAATAAATTTATTCAAATACTATTCCTTGTTTTTCCTCTGCCACTGATCCTGCTACCCGATCGATTTTTTGTTCGGAATAGGTTTGATATCGCTCTATAAGCTCCCACTTCGGCACTTTTCTATTCTTTTGATAATCCATAGCTTCATCTAGCGGCGATCGCTCTTTGCTAAAGGAGAAGCTGTCCCCTCACACGTAACCTAATAATAATCAAAGTCTTATCTGATAAAATCGCTTCCGCCACCATCATCGCTCTCCCTTGTAGTGGTTAAGCCACGGTTTTAGAATGTTTCCAGAACAATCTTTCTTGATTGCCTCCGCCGTTGTTGGTGTAGATGACACATCGCCTGAATAATTTACATACGTATCCTGACCCAATGTACAGAATGAAAACAACGTCAAAGCAGATTACATAGTTACCTAAACTATAGTAAATAAATGTAACTATATTAAAACCATATTGTTTAGTTATATTATTACTGTTACTTCTGACAGGAGGAAAAACTCACTGAAGAAAGGAATAAATATGAAAAAGTTACTTGGCGTATTCGGCTCATTGATGCTGATTTCTGGTTCCGCTTTGGCTACAACAGCTCCCACTTGCACTAAGGTTGAATCGGCGCAAATTGAACGGTTATTTGATAAATGGAATGACTCTTTGCAGACTGGCGATGCTAAGAAAGTGACAGATAATTACTTAAGCGATGCGGTATTACTGCCCACGGTTTCGAATAAGGTACGCCTGACAGAAGCAGAGCGTATCGATTATTTTGAGCATTTTCTGGAGAAAAAACCCGTTGGAAAAATTGATAGCCGAACCATACGTATTGGCTGCAATAAAGCCGTAGATACTGGCACCTATACCTTTACCTTTTCCGATAAATCAACAGTTTCAGCACGTTATACCTTTACTTATGCTTGGGACGGCAATGAGTGGAAAATATCAACGCATCACTCTTCGGCCATGCCTGAAGCCTAACCATTAAATATATGACTATTTTGTCTTATCTAAACAGTTAACATCGTGCTGCCGTATTTTCGGCAGCCAATTAATAAAACTTCGCCATAGCCAATAATCCTTCTATTTCTAATTCTTTGTTTTGTCTTCTGGTACTGGAACTATTCTCGTTTCAGTCTTCACAACGAAAACCCAAACGTTCGGGGTTAAGCACTCCGAAAATTCAAATTTCCAATGTTATCGATCTATACAAATATTTATATTATTGAATATCGACAATGCACCTTCACTATCTGCCATATAAATACTGTCATCTTTTAGATCATTAGCTGTGGGTTTCGCCGAATAAACAAGAAAGTATGTCGTATTATCCGGCGAGAAGTCACTACAGCATTATAACCTTAACTATTCGGATAAACTCTATAGTGGTCGATAGAGGTGATAGCGCCCTGAATTTCTTTCTATGGCTAACAGAAGACCAGACGGCGGCTGATAAATCGACTCTATCGCGCGACGACTGCGGCTGACTGGCACGCTTTCTTCTACACGCTGCTGGAAGTCATTGGAGTTTTTCGCTGCCGTTAGCAGAGACTGATAATCCTGATTAAAAGCATCGGGATTTCGTTCTGCTTTACTCAAAAAGGAAACATACTGTGCGATGGAATCAGCATTCTTCAACCCCTTTGAACCCGAAGTATTAATGCTATTGAAATCTTTGAGATCGCTTCCGGCATACACACTTTCCGGTGCCTGACCCGCACCTGGGCTATTGAGATTGTTATTTCCGAGATTAATCAGTTCGAACACATCAACGTTACCAACTTTCGTCTGCTGCTGGGTACCTATATACACAAAATCAAGTGAGTTTGGCGCGCCGTGAGACAACTCATGAATTAATACATCAGCCACCGCCTGTTTGCTTTTTCCCATCATTTTGTAATAGGTGTGAAAACCGTCGCGACCTACATTGATTATTTTGCTATTGGGATTTCTACCCAGCTGACGGTATTGATCTTTTGACAACTCAGCCACCGTATTTTTCGATCCGACCCGACTGTCGAAACTAAAATTACGATCGCTAATATGCTCTAAATCACTTTTGATATGGTTCAACGTCTTCCGTAGTATAATTTCATGCTGTGGTTTAAGCGGAAACTCTCTGCCAAAATACGCTTTTTGCGCTAACTTCACTTGTTCTCTGAGTTCGGGCTTATCCATTGCTTCAAGCGTTAGTTGAATTTTGGCTTTAGCCATGGGTAAGGATTTGGTAATAACCTTACGAGCCATTTTAACCTTCAAGGGTTTACCAATTATTGGCAGGTCTACCAGATTAAATGCCTTATTGCCTGCCGTTCCTGTATTCGCCAATCCCAGTTTTACTTTATGCCCTCCCTCTGATGCCAGCTCTATAGGAATATTATTTCTATGCCCCAGCACTAACTGCTTGCCTTGCTGAGAAATTGAATAATGCTTTCCATCAATCTTAAGCACCTGCTTTCCGTTACTGGTACGCTGAATACCAAAATGATTTGGTGCAGAAAGCTTCGCTTCATTCAACCTCAGCGGTTGAATGTCATATTTCCCTATGGCCGTCGACAGTTCAGGTACCACATCCAAAGAGACCGGCGCTTTAATGTGCCATTCTTTATTCGCATATTCTACTTTATGCCCCACGGATTCTGGCTGCCTAGCATCGTAAACAAATTGCTCATGACTGGCCGCATCGTAGCGATAAGGTACTAATCGACCATAAAGCTCAATGGCCTGCAATCGCTGAGGCGGCGATGGAAAAGGATTATGCACGCTATAAACGTTGGTGTTGCCATCGGCAGCTTTATGGCGATGATGAGAATTAAGGGAGAGTTCATGTGCCACACGCTGGTCTAATTTACTAAAGCGAATGAATTTACCATCGCCAGTCGTTTTCCACTCCTGCGAAAGGTGGCTAAAATACACTTGCTGGCGGCGTTCTCCGCCATTTTTGCCTTTAGGCAATACAGCGAAACTTTTCCCTTTATGCTCAAGGAGAGGAACATCATGACGTTTGCCATTGATCGCCAGTTTAATATGGTTAACCCCATCCTTCAGATGGAATTTTGGCAGATCGACCTGTGGCAGTTTCGGTTCAGATATTGGCTTGGTACATAAGCGTTGCTGTTCGCTATGCGTGCTGGCACCTATGCTGAATTTGGCCTGCTGAGTCACTTGCTGTAATAAATTTAGCTCCTCTTCTGGCGAAGTAGGCTTTCCTTCAAGATCATTAGCCGCGTGTTCCAGCAAAGGCCCAACAATATATTGAGCAATGGCCAAAGGCTGGCTACCGGGCAAGAAAGTTAAAAGCTGAGAAGTAATAGAGTCAACCTTCGCGGTAATATTGGTCGCTTCCTCTATTTGCTGATCCGTGGGGCATCCTTGGCCTTTATTCCAGCTATCTATATTCTTACTTTCAACCGTCATCATGGTAATTGGCTGCCTCAAAGTTTTACCGATTTGACGTAGTATTTGTGCAAAAGTCAGGTTTTCTCCGTTATTCATGCAGGAAAAATCAAACATTTTGACAATCTTAACGTCATCCAGAACCGGCGGTTTAGGCGTTGTTTTAGGTGAAAATACCGCATAGCGTGGCATACGCGGCTTTATTTCTTTGGTTAAAAGAATGGGAGCGGTTGCAATTTCCGGCTGTAAATTTCGAACCTGCCCCAGCGTTTGGGCTATAGGATTAGCTCCGTGTTCTGCGATCAGCCCAGGCGCAGCCCGCCCGGATGTTAACGACATGCCCCCTTGTGCTAATAGCCCCTGCAAGAAGATATTTTTTATATTTGGTCGGCCTGTTGGCACCACCACCTGCGATTCTGGAACATTGTGCAGCATCTTTATCTGAGCAAATAGATTTTTAACCTCGGCGCGCTCTTCCGGGGTAGTGGCATTTGCAATTAACTGTGATTCAATTGAAGCCTGACGATTATTGGGCGCTAAAGGGTATAAAGGCATAATATGTTCCTGAATAAAAGCTGGGGGAATTATCAGATGAATAGACAGATATTTATAACGGAGCTCTTGCCAAAATAAGGTTTTGGGTTCAAAAAGAATCAACTACACCAGAGTGTCCAGATTTAGTCAGCAAAAAAATTGGACCAAGATATAAACCCAAACCCCGCAATAAGCTTAAACAATCTTAAATAAGCTTATTTAAGCTAACGGTTTCAAACAAAAGATACTTTCAAAAATCGATAATATAGGTCGCTAATACTAATTTCACGACCATCTAAGAATATCCAGCTTTTTCATCCTGAAAATCTGCATGCCAATACAGGCAGGAGGTATAGAATTGTTTATTTTTCGAAAATGTTGTAACAGCAGGTTACGGGAATGTGATGGAAATAGAGTTGACTTTTCAGTGGGGTAAAAGCTCAATTGTAGTAGTGATTCTGAATATAAATAAAACATGAATGAATTTCAGGAGCATTATATTGGTATAATTTATTCACATTGGCCGTGGTAACGCCACGCCATCAAAATCACGGCCATAAAACTATAAGAATTTAATATCGTAAAATGACTTGAATCTGACTAAAATAAAATCCATTTATTTAACCGATAACAGCTTCAACTATAGAAACATAACAGCCGGTGTCGATAACACGATTTAATTTTAAATCTGCGCTGGCTAATAATTCTCGCAGTTGTTCCTCACTTCGTGACTGGCCACCATCAAAACTAGCCAATAGCAACATATCCAGTTCTTTACCACCATGCCAACTATTATCTTCTGGAATAACCGCTTCCATGATAAGAATTTTAGAGTCTGGTCGCATTGCCTTACGGCAACATTTTAATATTTTTCTTGCCTGTTCGTCAGGCCAATCCATCACGATGTATTTCAACAAATAAATATCAGCGGTAGGACAGGATTCAAAAAAACTCCCAGGCTGTAACTTCCAACGAGAATCATCACCTAACTCCCCAAGCCTATTCGTTTCCAATACTTCTGGTCGATCAAATAAAATACCATGTAACGTTGGGTTACTTCGCAACACGTTTAATAATAACCCCCCCATGCCGCCAGCAATATCAACTACCGTTACATTTTCAGGGAAATCATAGCTACGAATTAAAAATCTATTCTCCACCGTAGACATCGAAGACATCCCTGTATGGAAACTATACCCAACCTCATTAGCATGATCCTGTGACCAATACTCATAGAATGATGTGCCAAATATATTTTTAAAGGCAGACTTACCACGTAAATTTTCAACCATATTACCTGAAGGCCCCCACAATGTTTCATCGGTCAACATCAATACAGCATGTCTAAGGGAGTCAGGTCCATCTGAGCATAAAAACCTCGCTGCCGGTGTTAGGGCGAACTTACCATCCTTCATTTCTTCAAAAATATCTCGCGATGCTAGCATGCGCAAAACTCGATATAATTCCTGACTGTCCACATTAATATCGTTACTGAGTTCTTCTGTCGTCTTCGCTCCTTTGATCAAATGATCGGCCACGCCTAAAATAGCTGCCGCTCTAAGTGCACCTTGATAAGTAAATCCCATTGCTTGCTCTAACAAATGTATCCCAGCAGCATCTTTTTCACAAATAGAAACATTACTATTCAAAATAGTCACCTCAGTTAATATCAATGTGGATTAATGATAGCCAACTCTCAACGTGATGTAGAACTCATCGGAGTATAGAATAGCAAAAGAAAAATTTAGCGTTATATGAAAAACTAATCAATTAACTCGTTTACAAGAGCCGGATCTATAGATTCAATCTACATTAATTACTCTTATGAACATGTCATATTGACAAGGCAATAGAATTATTTACCCTGCTATTCATTTAAAATAAAATCACTGGTAATTACTTAGCCTTTAATATAGTCGCCACAGTAAATCATTTAACCCGAAAGATCTGTTGGAGTTCACTCAGATAAAAGCTTTAACTAAGGCATTTACATTAATTAAATAACATTAAGACAAAATTATGATGTACGTAGAAAGTCATTTGACTGAGTCAGACATTCGCAGGATCTGAGAGCGGGATTATTATTAAACATCTTATAATCTAGAATTCATCCGACTAGCCGTTATTAATCCAGTATATAAATATCATGATACCAAAAGGTTGACCGCCCCCAATATTGGGAACGGTCTAACTTACGCATTCATATCTAAACAAAAAATGATTTTTATCACATCACGTTCTATTTCAGCGATGCGCGCTGGCCTAAAATGAGTTTCGACGCTTTAGTCTCACATCATTATTGACTCGTCCGGTCATGACGTTTTCCAAACCTGATATAATTCCGGAGCAGTTATAGCAGGCGGGGAAATCTTCATTCACATTCCCAACCAGCCGTTGAGTAAAGATATAACTACCGTTAAGTCTCTCGGCGTTTCCGCCTTCAATATCTGGATTGGAAACAATATAGTTCAGCGCCTGAACTTCTGCATGTAAACCGGCAATCCCGGCCATTTTAGGTAAAACATTATTATTTGCTAAAAGATGATCCCGAATTCGCCCTTCAACCACCGCATGAAGATCTGTTCCCGATGATTCATATTGGCCACGGATGCCAGAGATAAATGCTTCCGTATCTGCAACACGGTAATACCCTAGGCTCGCTTCTGGCCTCCATTTTCGGCTTTTCCCTAGATTATCAGGATGATACTGACTCAATGCCGGATTCACTTTATCCTCAATCAGTTCCACACCAGGGAAGGTATTTTTATTACCCAAACTTCCGGGAAGATTAAGGAAACCATCTTTATAAACTGCATCCGGTTGCAGCGTATTTAAAACACCCGCATGAGCGGCGTAGTTTTTTAATTTTGAATGGGTAAATTTCATTCCTCTTGATTTTTTTTCTTTGTCTTTCTGTTTAATACCTTTTAGCACTGCCTCATTATTTAATGTCTCCTGTAAAATCATCCCGGTACTTTCAGTCATACGTTGATAAATATCTCTAACGCCTCTATGAGGCCCGTCTCTCTGATTTTGTTGGTAAATGGCCTTAACGATATCCCCAGATGCATTAGTCGTATCCAAATCCAGCCAATCTAATGGAGCCATTCCATCTGGATCGGTAAGCCGCAGTGGATTATTTCTCACCATTCTATACAGATTCAATCCATCAACCGTACCCGCAGGATCGGCGGAAAGCCAACGGGCCGCCCAAGGTTGATAGTATCGATAACCGTAATAATACAGCCCGGTTGCATCTCGTTCTTTTCCTGAGTATCGGACGGTTTTATAAGCCGTTTCTATATGACTCCGTGCCGCCCACACGGCAGTTCCGCCATAGGGATAATATTCTTCCATACTGATGACGAGACCATTGGCATCCACTTCCAGGCCACTGCTGCAAGTGAGGTTATCGTAGCTCCAGCGTATCTGGTCGTTGATTATTCCATCCGGTTTTCCGCTCTCCCAATGTAGTACACGCACCTGAGCACGCCCCGCCTCACCGACGCAGACAACCTGTAAGTTTTCCGCTTCCGCAACGCCACCAGTAATAGTTCGCCATTCCAATCCAGGCAAATACAGCGCCCGTTGCACCTGTGCACTGTGACTCGTTTGCTGCGAACTGATTTTCAAAATACGTTGGCTGCTGCCGTCATAACGGTAACTTTCACTGTCATCCGCCGTTCCGTCGCGTGCCACTAAAAGCGCGGTTTGCAACTCGCCACGCGGTGTCCAAATAAGGCTCTGCCCGTGTTGTAGCCACTTAGGGTTTCCACTTGCACTAAAGAGCGCATCCACATCAGCAGGGTTTTCAGTTAGCGAACTAATTACGCCACGGTTACTGCGCTCACTCAGGGTGATGTTTAGGGTGTAATTATTATTAGTCGCGGGCGCACTGTGTCTGATACGTATCAGATTACCCGCAGAATCATAGGTATAAGTGCGGGTATAGTTCGTATATACCGAATCATCAGAGGGAAGAGGCACGAGGGTGGAAGGTAAAGCACTGCCTTGCTGGCCAGCCCCCGCGACTTCGCGCCCGCTGGCGCTGACCAATTGATAGAAGCTGTCATAACAGTAGGCATTTTTAGGCACCACTTTTTGATTACGCCAAAAACGCGTTTCCTCTGCGTCATTAGTGATGCTGAGAACATTCCCGACCGGATCGTATTCATAACGTAAATCCTGTAGCACTTTCGCGCCAGCGGCATGACCGTTCGGGCGCTCGGTTTTAATACCTATCAAACGCTGAGTTTCCGCCTCATAAGTATAAGTGGTTACCACACCGTTACCGCCTTCCTCACGTAGCTTCTGTCCAGCGGCAGAATACGTCAGCGCCTTTACGATAACCTGCTCCTCCCCTCCTTTTAGCGTCAGCCAGCTCGCTGACAGTTGGCCCGCAATATCGAATGCTACACGTTGCAGATTGCCCACGGCGTCAGTGGTTGCCAGCACCGCACCCGTCGCATCCGTGGAGGTCGCAGTTGTATAGGTTTCTGCTGCCAGCAGGTTATTCCAGGCGGAAACATCGCTCCCCTGCCAGTCGGCCATGATGCTCGTATCGTCCGAATCTCTCAGTAGTTTACGGCTAACAGATAACGGTTTACCCGTTAATGATACGCTGTCCGTCTGTACCAGACCGGCCGTATCGTAATAACTGACGCACTGCCCGGCGAGGTTCTGACTTTTCTCCTGTGGCGTATTGCCAGCATACACAAAACGCTCTGTAATCCGCGCGTTTTCGCCGTTCACCCGCTCGGTTACACTCAGTGGGCGGCCTGGCAATGGAGCATTTTCATACTGAAAGGTTCGGGTGACGGCCAGACTGAGGTCCTCCTTACCGCGCTCTCCTCTGCTGATATTGGTCATCGCTATAACAGATCTTCCAGCAATATCGTTCAGATCTAGCGTGCCACCCGCATCAACGCTTTGTGTATATATAATATGACCTTTTAAATCAGTTAGATAAGAAAAGTTGGCAACTTCTTTCTGATTTAGTCGTGGATCTACACTCTGCGTTAGAAAACCACGAAAATCGAATTGATGACGGGTTATACATTCTTCCGTCGCGTTGGGTGTATCAGGATGGCGGCGATACGCGATATCGCGAACGCTCAGTCCACGATTATCAAACACCGTGACCAACGGGGTTTGACTAAACAGCTGTGTGTTCATAAATATCTCCTGGTTAAACATGAAAAAACCGAGCACATGAAGGCGAATACGCTCAATAAATGTGAACTATACGATTGTGGACTAAAAGTAATGTTGCTCGGCAATCCATATTATTTATGGCTATTTTTGATAGCGCAGTTTGAAAATATAAAGACAGCATAGTGAGAATGAAAATAGCCTGCCCGATTAAATAAATGACTAAATCAGGCAGGCTAGTGCTTCAGCGTAATTTAACGGCGGTATTTTTTCTGGCCTCGTATTTCAGTTCAGTCATACCAAACTCGCCTCTTGTTCTATGTTTTTTATGTGGTTTTAGCTCACCAAGTTCTAATAACGTTGATGCCGAAACCTCACCATTTTTATCTTTTGTTAATAGGCTGAAAGATACACCCACGGTATTTGCATAACCTTCGGTTCGGTAATTTAGAATATTATCTGCGTCTCTATGTATTTCACTGCCTTTCTTACCGTTGTAGGCGATAGTTCCCTTATCGAAATAATCCAATATCGTTAATAAGCTGTCATTAGCAGCTTCTGGATTCAGTGCAATACCGGCATCCGGAATTAACTTATTCAACAGTCTGAAATTATCTGTCACTCCGTGTTCACCCGTTAGCCAATTTTCGGATGGTGTTCCAGTTCCGGCATGCAAAGCATAAAAATTATTCCCCTTAACGCCGGTAATCATCGTACATCCGGTTAATGTCCCAGCCGTCACGAGCACAGAGCGACCTGGTTTTATATCATTCAAATTGATATTAATCCCTGCGGCACCCTGTACACCGTTGTGAAGAACCACCAGATCAGTATTATTTTTTAATGGTTTAGTTTCCCAATGTATTCCCGCATACCATTTAGCAGACTTATTTGCGGAGGTGATATTCTCACCTGAGGAAACTTCTAGCACCTCTCGACGATCTTCAGCAGAAAGTCCCTTGTGGTTTTGAGGCGGAAAGTCTTTATCCCTATCCTGTCTGGAAAACAGGAAATCAATGTCAATCTCACTTTCTGCGCGGGTATAAAATGGCCCGGTTCCTTTGAGGGATGAAATAGTTAATGTGTCTTTCTTTCGAAATGAACTGATGCGCTCAAACAAACTCGGTGCCAAACCATCAGGATCATGAAGTACAATCGGGTTATTCCTGACCATTCTAAATAGATTCAGCCCATCTATCGTCCCCGCGGGATCGGCACTCAGCCAGCGGCCAACCCACGGCTGATAGTAACGAAAACCGTAGTAATACAGCCCCGTGGCATCCCGTTCCTTACCTGAATATCCATAGGCTTTATCACTCGCTTCTCGTTGGCTGCGCGCCATCCACACCGCGGTACCACCATAGGGATAATATTCCTCCTGACTGATCAATTGCCCGGTTCCATCTACTTCTAACCCACTGCTGCCAATCAAATTATCGTAGCTGTAACGCAGCTCGTCGTTAGCCACTTCAGTGGGTTTCCCAAGCTCCCAGTGCATGACCTGCACCTGCGCCCGGCCTGCTTCGCCCATTTTTACCACCAGCAACGTTTCAAACAACGTATTACCCTGATGAATTGTTCTTCGTTCCAGACCCGCCAGATAGAGCACTCGCCGAGTTTGTGTATTGTTATTGGACTGCTGAATAGCCATTTTGCTAACGCGCTGGCTATTAGCATCATAACGGTATGTTTCACTATCAGATTCCTGCCCATCGCGCGCAACCGGCGTGACCTTCGCCAGTTCACCACGCGCATTCCAGCTTAACGTTTGGCCTGGCAATAATTGATTCTGACGTCCGGCTGCATCAAAGAATCCTTCCACTTTATCCGCGTCGTCGGTTAGCGAGCTTAATACTGCACGATTGCTATATTTTGAAACGGTTATATTAGTGGTGTAACTGTTATTGGTTGCGGCTGATGTATGGCGGATTTGCATCAAATTACCCGCAGAATCATAGCGATAATTGCGGATGTAATTGGTATATGCGTTGTCATCAATCGGAGACAATGTGGGAAGCTGACTGCCCTGTTGCGGAATGTTTGCCATTTCGCGCCCGCAGGCACCGACTAATTGGTACAAACTGTCGTAGATGTAGGTATTTTCTGGCACGACTTTCTGATTACGCCAGAAACGAGTCGCTTCCGCGTCATTGGTAATACGCAGCACGTTACCGACGGGATCGTAGGTATAACGCAAATCCTGAAACACCTTGGCCCCCGATAAATGCCCCGCTGGACGCTCGGTCCTGATACCGATTAAACGCTGAGTTTCCGCCTCATAGCTATAAGTGGTGAGCACACCATTACCGTGCTCTTCTTGCAGCTTTTGTCCGGCGGCCGAATAGGTCAGCGATTTGACTATGATCCGCTCTTGCCCGCCCTTTAAACTCAGCCAGCTGCTTTTAAGAAAACCGGCCACATCGTAGGCCAACCGCTGGGTATTCCCCATGGCGTCAGTGTGTACCAAGGTTTCGCCATTGGCGTCGGCTCGGTTGTAAGTGGTAAAAATTTCCGAAGTCAATAAGTCGAGCCACGCCGACTCATTCGTCCCCTGCCAGTCTGGCTCTGCACTCTCCAGCATTGGCTGATAGCTCGCGGATAAAGGCGTTCCTGTGAGCGCAATGCTCAGAGTTTGATTCAGCCCAGCACTGTTATAATGGCGTAAGCATTGCCCCGCGAGATTGTTCGCTTTTTGCGATACATCACTGCCAGCCCAGTAAAAGCGCTCAATAATTCGTTCTTCTCGATCTTTCTCCCTTTCACTGCGGCTGAGTACCCGCCCCGACCGATTTGCACCTTCATATTGCCAGGTATGTGACACGCCGGTGGCGGAAATGCTGATGGCAGGGCGAGCGGCAATATCATTCAGGGAAAAGATTGTGCCTGCATCAACGCCATCTGTGCGCAAAACTTCGCCGCTAAGGGTCGTAAAGTAAGATAAATTCGGCTTAACCGAACTATCCATCTTTCGTCTTTCCGCCAGACGCGGATCGAGACTTTGAGAAATAAACCCATAACGATCAAATTGATGAAAAGCTATACGCTCAGCAATTTCCTGCGGGGTATCTGGATGGCGATAATATCGTAACTCTCGTATAACGTGGCCACGGTTATCCAGCACGCTGACCCCCGGCGTGCCCTGATGGAGAGCAGAATCAGACTGGTTCATCTCGGTTATCCTTTTGATAGGGAATGGTTTTCAACACCATATTTTCTTCTTTTTATCCGCCCTACTACGATGTCGGGCGGATTTTCTTATGGGAACTAAATCGCCAGACTTGCTGCCGTATCGTTCTCATCCTGATTCACTACAAACCACGGGGTATACAAGCGTTCACGGCGATAACCTTTCGCGGTAATGACCTGATATTCTCGCCCTAACGGATCGTAAATATGCGTGTCGGCAAACAGGTCAGTACGTGCGCTGTCATCGCTGAGATAACGCCAATCATCAAGAAAATAGGGTTGGTAAACCCGAATTCCCTGCCCTTTTCCGTCGTATTCCGTGCGTCCGGAAACCACCCAACGGTTATCCGTCACCACTAAGGCTGGTGTGCCGGAAACATTTACCACCAGCGAGGAGTCTTCGCTACGTTGCCAGCTCTCCCCGGCTTCGACACGTTGAGCGCTTTGTAGAAGGCGGCCAAAACCATCACTGAATAGAATACGTTGCCGTAATTGTTGTTGGTCATCGCTATCGTAGCGATCGGTAGTAATAGTGAGGGAATGCGGTGGCGTGCGCGGAATCTCGGCCAATAGCGTCAACATCAGCACCGATAACCCTTGGCGCGCCATCCAGCGCCGCCGCCCCAGCGCGCAGACATAACCCTCTTCGGTGACAAAACGCGCCTGCCGCAATGCATTCCAAAGAGTGCCGTTATCCGCCATTCGGTCGGAAACATCGTGCTGCGTCAGTTTTTGCATCCAGCTTTCAGGCTCAAAAATGGCGCAGTGAGCCACCGGAATTCCGGGGCTTAACGCAAGAGCTTCCTCAATGGTGGCAGGTACCACAAAAGGCTTAGCTTGGGGAGTGCTGTATCCTACGTCTTTACCCGCTTCCGTTCCCCAAAACCGGCTGGCAATCACCTCCCCAAACGGATTCAAAGCCACGTAGTGCTGGTTATCATTGGCATCAGTCAGGCTATATGGGGTAAGGAATCGGTAATCGTAGCGCGCCTGTGTCACTAATTGAGCCGCATCCTGGGTTTCTATCACTACGCAATAATGCTTATCCCACTTCAACGTAGTTTTCCCTGTTAGCAACGTACTACGCTGGCTGAGAGGACGCCAAAATTGCGAAGAGTCACCGAATTCGCTATAACCTTGACGGGCAACCCAAACATCAGGCTCTGATGCAACCCCAAACAAGCGTGGAGCCAACTGATAACCGGCGGAGAACAGCAATTCATCGCGCGTTTTGCTGTCCAGCACACCGACAAAGGCCAGTAGGGTTTTCTCGTCCAGAATAGCGGTTTCACCGTAGGCCACCAGCGCCTGCAACGAAGGCTGTTCATCCACGCCGCCCTGATAAACCACCCGACTTTGGCCCAAATAAGTAAACGGCTGGTTCGAGCCGATCAGACTATTGGACCCGATGAGAGTTTCTAGCGTAAATCCGTTAGCCGGAGCACGTTCCTGATCATATTGATAGCCATCGTTTCGTTGCCCATTTGGCAGCCCTAACAGCCAGTTATCGTCATGGGTCAGATGAAAATAATTTTGCTGCTGTTTGGTCAGATACAGTTGCTGCTGCTGAGTGTCGTAGCTGCTATCAAACAGCGTTTCTGGTAAATCATCAGGATAGGGCGAATTTTCCGGTTTTTTACGTCGCGGGTAATTGATTGCCACACTTAATAATGGCGAACCATAGCGATCCGCTTTTATAACTACTTGCTGGCTACATTGGGGATCAGCGGCCACGCGTTGGTATTGATAACTTCGGGTTTCAATGGTGGAACACCATGCCGAAGGTACTGTGGTGTCGGTTGTGGGCAACGCCCGCACCTGATTACGCATTTCTGTGACAGAATAAGGAATCTCGGCTTCAGCTGTGCCATCGTCGCCATACAGTTCGCTGCGCAAGAGTTGGCCTTTCATCGCGCGATTCAGCCAAAAGGCATCATGCTCTGAAGGTATAAAAGCAACATCGGAACCCGCCTCTGAATCGTTTTCCCAACGAGTAAACCGAGGTGAGAAAGGGCTGAAAGCCTGATCGTCTCCGCCCCAAAACTCTGCGGATAACGTGGTGTCAATCTCAGGAATCCCCGTAGCATACCAGCTAACCGTTCGGGACGGATGAGTAGGAATGTCAACCGTTCCCTGCGCAAAACCATCGGTATCACGCTGAATCAACCGGCCAAAACCACGAAACTCTCGCTCTTGACCATCCCAAGAGCCATGGGCATATTCTTGCTCTTGAGTGAGACGGTTACCTGTAATCTCATCAAAAATCTCGCTACGCCAGTGTAAATGCATAGGAAATGGCAAACGACATTCGGGTTGCTGCCCCGCCGACTCGGCCAACTGTTTTTCATCCAGCCAGAACTGAGCCGAACTGCGGTAAAACAAGCAGGTTTCCGCCCCCCGATTATTGTTCATCACATTCAATAACCAAGGTTTATTCAACGCCAGATCGCAGCGCCAATGTGTGGGTGACATATGCGGCACCGTCATCACTAAACTGGCTATACCTAATCCTTGAATATCAGCCGCTTGAAGTTGGCATGTATTATCAAAATTCACACCGTCTGGCAGCAATAAAGAGATTGGTTTACTAAAGCGATTGCCGCTTTCGTTCAGGTAGATCTCTAGACATTCCGAATGAGCATAAATAATGTCGTTAGTGCCAGAACCATCAATATCAGCCAGAAACACCCGATCGGGGTTGAAACTGGTTTGTGGCTGACTAAATCCTTCCAACGTCAAAGGTTGGCCAAAGCGACCGTGTCCCATATTTGGCCAGCATTTCACACTATCTGCCGTGATTTCGACCAGATGCTGCTGACCCGACCCTAACATATCGGCAAAAGCGACTAATTGACGGGAGTCGACGCCAATGACCGGTAAGCTGACGTTTTCCGCCTGCGTGACATCCTGTGCCGGAGCCCAGTTCCCCTGCTGATTGGCATATAACCGCACGCTTTTAGGCCCGATAAGCACCAAATCAGATAATCCCGCGCCAACCAGATCTGCTAATTGTGCCTTCGGGTGAAAATACTCGGTGGGTAAGGTGTTCAATGGCGTGAAATGTGTCCATTCACCTGTCGAATGAATGCTATGAAAACCTCGTACTCCCGCGGAAGTGATGACCCAATCCAAACGACCGTCACCGTTGATATCCATCAGCGTCGCCCCCTCTTGCAAACGAGGGATTTTAGGCAACGCTTTCATTGCCCCATAGGTCACGGCATTAGAATCGCCCCCAATTTGGCGCTGCGGCGATTTGTACCACCAAGCACCCGGCGTTTCCTGATACAGAATGCCGGGAGTACCTTCACCATAGAGATCAATCATTTGGTATGGCTGATAGCCGTTAAAAGCCTCAAGCTGCGGCATTTCCTGCCAGCCAGGAATACTCCCTGTGTCAAAACGCTGATAGTCAAACTCCAACGGTGGCTGAGTGATTGGGTTGCCGTCAGTTTCATGCGCCACCTGACGGGCAGCGACCAACGTGCTGACACTGTTATTCAGGTCGTAATCCAACGTGAGTCGATGCACCAAAACGGGAATTTCGTCAGTCACATCTCGATCATTCAAGGCCTCCAGCCGATGGAACATCAATACTTGCTGGCATAAGCGACGAGTTCGAATTTCAAATCCATATTCGTAGCGGCTAAACATATCTGGCCGTGCTAACCAACCGACGGTTCCTTCCTCGAAAGCAGGAACTTTATTAATAGAGATATCTCGCTCACCGTAATCAAATACTAAATGGAATAACCACTGGGTGAGATTAGGCAGTTCGTCATCCAAAACAAATAAACTGGCTTGAGGGGAAATATTACCGTAGTCAATCCGCGATAAATAACGCTGGGCACTGTCCTGTGGGTGAAGCGCTTTTTCCACATCAGTACAATTGACTTGATTCTCACCGCTATATTGATAATAAATATGCTCGCCGGTAGGCGTAACCGTTTCTTCCAACAACCAGCTAGCAATCTGCGATGGATTTTCAGCATTAGCCACCCGACTATGGGGGTTTTTCCCCAGAATATGCGTTTGTCCATCGGGAGAATAGATTACCCAGAATGGCGTTCCCTCCGTTTGTTTGACGGGTTGCCAATATTCTATTTTGATAAAGTCTTGAATAAGGCGCGGCTGGTAGCGAGTGACCTTATAGCTGAAAGGCAATGGGATACCTTGTAAACGGCTAGCGGTTCTGACATCTTCAAAACCGCTATCATTTAAAGCAATGGCCATCACTTCCCCGGAAGGGCTAAGAAACTCGTCATCTTCGTTATATTGGGGAACCCCTTTTTGAGTACGACGGCTAATACTCATCGCACTACATTGCCATCCCATACCAAAAGGGCTATTCCCTGCACCGCTGCTATAACTCAACGAAAGCGCTGGGGCTACGCCACGACCTGCTGATAAGGGTAATGGCATGGAAAAGGTCACCATTCCATCAGGCCCTGCGTGACCAAATGATTCGCCCATCCCATTAATTGCCCCTCCGCCCTTCGGCAATGAAAGGGTCGTAATAGCCATTTCCTGTGAATTTTGCATAAAGACTCCTGTCAGCTATTAATCAATAGCCGAATATTGCCAGACCGTGACAGGTTATAAATAACGCCATTTTAAATAAGCAATAAAACAACCCGCCACGTTCCGCTATCTTATTTTTCAATTAATTTAAATTAATAGGCTAGATAATTAATAGAAATCAATCGCGATTAAATAACAGTTGGCGCTGTAAAACGCTTATTTGCTCTTAATTTCAGAAATTGATTTTAAGTAAATCTCTTTGCCTGGATTATACAGCGGCCCCATATCAATAGTTTCCTGATTTGACTGGGTAACGTAACCCAGTCCCTCTCTGGCCGCATTGGCTAATAACCCGCAATCCTGATCGCCAGACCAGGAAAATACGCCGCCTAATTTATTTTTCGCGGCATATTCACCTTTTTGTTTTACCGTTCTAGGCGTATCTAATGAAATAAAGTGGCCTTTAGCCTCGCTAAACAGAAAATCAGCATCGGCATTAGTGTCAGTCATCAACACAAAACCATTTTTACCCGTACTTAAGCTGTGCTCGACATCCATATAGTTTCTAACGATATCGAAGAATTCCGGAGCACCATTTTCCATCGTGCCTAACGCTGGGCCATCTTTGGTATACTGACGCGTTGTCAGATCCCCACCTACCGCTGAGCGCCCATAGTTAGCGTACCCCAAATGAATTTTTTCCATCGGAATAGCGAGTTCATTATGCAAATAATCAATCGCTGCTTCGGCCGATAAATCAAATAACTCTTGTTCGCCAGGGTCTTTGGGTGAATACAGGTTTGTATGATGACCAATATAATCGGCCCAGATGGTGCCAAAGAAGTCGTAGCTCATCAGATAAATATTATCCAGACCATTAGCAACCAACTGATCAATATTGGATTTCTTTAATTTGGCTTTGACGCCGCTACAGGCGATTGAGATCTCTTTTCTGTTACTGTACCCAAAACGGCTATCCAATGCGCTACGAAGCTCTTTAATCAGCAATACATAGTTTTCACCATCTTTATCACTGCTAATATTTCCCGCCTCGCCACCGCCACCGGGATACTCCCAGTCGATATCAACGCAACTGAACATTGGGAAACGTTCAAAGAAATCAACCACGCTGGCAACAAAAACGCGGCGCTCATCCGGGTTCTCCGCTAAAGCAGAGAAATAGCTGGATAAACTCCACCCCCCAATACTGAAGGCCAGATCGAGTTTATGGCCCATCGCATGAGCTTTCTTTTGTAGTTCACGCAATCCGCCCAATAAGCCCGCAGCACGGTTTTGCTGGTAATAAGGTAAAAATGTGCCAGATTCAATACTGGTATCGGCGCTTTCCAGCGGTAACCCGACGTTACGAGCGGTGCCTAAATCGCCATAGGGGTCCAACGGAACAATATGCCCCTTACTGATCTGAGGTAAACCTAAACTCGACGCCTGAGCATTCCATCCGTCCCAGACTTCCTGCACTTTTTTACTTTTATCCCCGATATCACCGCAAATACCGAGGAAACTGAAAATCAGTCGATCATAGGTCGCGGGATTTTGCATCAGCGTCGCTAAATCAAAACCACGTCCACGTTCTTCTTCTTTACTACCACCGCCGTCTAGACGAGCATCATATTGGCACCAGTCGGTAATATAAGCCGACAGCTTCGGTTTTGTTTTATCACCAACATAATGATTGTACATCGGGGCGCAAACTCGGGTTGCAGTGTAAGAAAGATTCCCTTGCGAGCCGTCTTCTTTATAATTTACGTCAGGGCGAGAATAAGTTTCCTCGGTATATTTATCTTCGACCAATATCGGTGAAGGAATATTTTCCGTCGGTTTAACATCTGCTGTGGTTGGGTTCCCTATTTTATTTATTTCGTCTACCGTTGCCGCCCGTACAAATTTCCAGGCATTGTGAGGGTTACCATCAGAACTACCAATGCCAGGAACCTGCCAGCGTTCAACCCAATAGGTATTGGTATAAACCTTACTATCAAATATAACATTAAATACCCGCCCACCGACCTGACTATTCCATGCAGCTAAAGGTTCACCAATAACATCACTAATATCAGACATTGCTTTAGATGAGGTGTAAGTATATTTATTGACCATAACCGAACTCCACTATTTTTGTTGGCTCCTTTGATTAAAAAGGAGCCAAGTGAGATAAATATGATTGAAAAAATAAATAGCTGATCAAAAACAGCAATTATTCATCGTTGTTTATATTGGCCAATATTTTCCTTACGCCCTGACTGAAAGTTGATGAGCCAATCGCGGCTGTATACTTCACATGTAGGATGACATCGTTGAGGCTATCCAAATTCTGTTTCAAATTGGTGAATTGCAAACGCCAGCTTGAATCAACGCCAGAACCTTCAAATGGCAGGAAACGCTCATCATCAAAATTAAGCATAAACAGCCCGCTATCATTCACCCCAGTCGATAAAGAGATCTGCTGATTGGGTTGAATACTACGAACCAAGTGCGGCGTATCGGCAAACGTTCTTTTAGTCAGCATATTTTCTACCGTCTTGAGGTCTGCCTGGGTGCTATAACTACTGGAGGTCTGAGTCAACTGCGCACACACGTCTTCATAAGGCCCAACTAACATCGGCAAACTTACCGAAACCGATTTAATTCTGCGCTGATACAGCTCTTGATAGTCCTCAACAAAAATCTGTTCTTCCAGATTAAAGTTAATTGGCGTTTTTTGTTTTAGCTTATTCAGCTCCGCAGGCCAGCTTTCACCGAGCAGTGCTTTCAACGAGATCGTTTTGGTAATTTCCTGACGACGAGAATTTTGCTCAACATAAACCCGCTCCATTCTCATTAACGCCAATTTCAGTGTTTCACCGGCCATCAATCCTTGATACAGATCGTTCCAACCGCCACCACCGACGAAACTCTGCTCGCCCAAATTCAGCTCATATAGCAAAGAAGCTTCTGCAGATAAACAAAGTGAAAGCACCGCATCGTAAGCTTGTAAATATAAACTGGAGAGTTGACTAATCAGCCAGGTATATAAACTTTCGTTTGTAAAGCGTTCGGAGAAATAAGCCAGTAGAGCCATTGCCTGCTGTTGTTGAGCTTCAACCTGTTCCAGACGTTTATTAGCTGCTTTAATTTGCATATTCTGCAAATTGATCTGCTGCTCAACAGAATTAACTTCCCATTCAGCCTGTTTATACTGCAACTCCCATTCCTGACGACGACGACGATAGGATTCAGAAACACTCAAGCTTTCAGATTTACTGCTGTCCGCCTGATACTTAATCATAATAATTTCAGCCGCAGCATTCAGCGGTGCGCCCCAGTGAGAGCCGCCAACGGCCAAACCATAGATATTCGGAATCACATCTAAAGCGGCGGCAGCCGTTCTCATTCCCTGAGCCATCAACAACGCATTGGCAGCCTGTGACTGTAACTCAATAACTTTTTGTTCCGTCGAAGAGATATTCTCGTCATACAGTTCTTTAAAGTGATCATAACGATCCTGAGCAGACTGTTTGCTAACCTGTAGTGCTTCCAGACTGGCTTTATTAATATCAATATCCTGCTGCTGCAAATCAATCGAGAAGCGATAAAGGTCGCCGCTCTGAATCATTTGGTAAGCGTCAAAACTCAAACTATCTTTGCGTTCTAACAGGCTCAATAAAGTACTGCCGAATTGAATAAGAGTCTCAACGCCCGATTTTGACCGGTTTAACATCGGCTCAAAACGATAGTTAGGGACCTTGAAGTTCATCTTACTGGCGTTTCTAGCGGTAACGACCCGCTGATAACGTTGCTTCATCAAACCGCGTGGAGAAATACTTGAATCATAAAGATCCATATTGATTTCTTTTCCATCCAACGTCAGGTTATGGCGCAAATTGTAAATACGGTTTTCAATCCGATCCCACAAACCCCTCAATTCGTTATTCATTGGATACATAAAGATATCATTATCCACGGCACTCATGGTTTGGTCATGCACGACAGGCTCAAACGTTAATGGCTGACTTTGCATTTCAATAGCACGAATTTCACTGTCCGTTTTATAGGACGCATCCTCAAGAGTGAGCGGTTGCCAGAAACTAGTCAGCTGCACGTCAGGGCGACGCCCTAATAATGAACTGGCCGTTGAATAACTCAGACGCGCCAGCGTTCTGGCCGACGGCTGCAATTTGCGATATTCCATGTCCCCTTGATCAATAATATTTTTGGTCAGGAAATTAAAGACTGCTTTACGGTAATGAATAGGATCGCTGGCAGCAATAGCATCGGGATCGCTAGGTTGCGTTAAGCTATAACCTGTAAATGGTTCATCCACTAACGGACGACTATTCCAATACGCCGGTTTGCCTAGCAATAATGCCGGTTCATCGTCGCATTCAAACGGATTAAACAAATATTTAATCCAACGGTTCGCATCTTCATAACGCTGTTCCACATTAAAGCGCCAGGACACCATAAATGGCATATGGAAAAATAGCTCCCAGAAATAAATGCCGTTTGCACCATCTAAATCGATAAGTTCAGCCGCGCCACCTAAAATAGCTTCTTCTAAACGACTATTCTGCGTTTCCCAACTTAAAACCAAATCCAGACTTCGGCTGGCCTTACCTATAAGTTCTTTAGCAAACAGCGTATTTAACCTAATCTGCTTTCCGATATACCAAACGTCAGCACTGGACGCCTCGGGGAACTGCAAATACTGAGTTTGGCTAAATTGTTTAATCTGGAATTTATCCCGGAGTTTTTTACCAACCCGGAGAGTAACTTTTATTTTTCCGCCTGCATCAACACCACCATTAGGCAAACTGAATCCAGTAATGATATTGACGTCACCTTTGTCACACATTACCAACGTAGTATTAATTTGCGGATCGTAATCTTCTGGCGTTAAAAGTTTATAGTTAAGCCAGCAACGATTATTATTTGCATCTTCCTTCCAAATGCCATAAATAATATTTTTACTTTTAGAAAAGTCATATTTATAGGTGGATGAAGATTGCAAATACAGGCTTAATTCATCGCCAGTATAATTAGAATTCAGCGTAAAATCATCGACAGTGCCAAAGCCTTCCTGATGAGTTTTATCCAATTCAATTGGCCAATCCCGGTTAATAATAACCGGATAGAGAATTAACTGCTTGTACTCCGCTTTGCCTCCATTGGCTGTCTCATGTAAATAGAACCAAACCAGATTAGCACCGTAATCATCCAGATCAGACAATCCTTTATCACCGTCTTCTGGTTTTGGCGGATGAGTGGTAGTCGGTAAATTACTGGATTCAATCAGCATACTATCGCAGATATAGCTAAATACGACGTCCCAATTTTCACTCATTTCTTTAAATGCAACCAGTGCTAGACGAGGCTCATCTTCCATGCGATCTACCACAGCGATCATTTCTTCCATCTGGTAAGCCAGCACTTCTTCTCTTAACGTTGTGCCCGAACTCCAAATACCGTCAAACCCTAAGTGAGCCAGTCGAATTTTAGTCCGATAACGTCCCGATACAATAATATTGCCGTTTTCATCCGTATCCTTTTCTTCCGCCACCTCAAACCAACTAATATAAAGGCGGTTGTCCATCATAATGGGCCGAACAATCCCGTTAGCAACATTTTCCAATGGTACGGATATCGCCTTCCATTCACTCCATGCCGTTGGATACAATTCTTGGGAATTGCTATTACGCTGACTGGCATCTAGAGAACGCCAGAAATAACGGTAGGGCTGCATTCGAGTTCGGGCAACGAAATAGGTTTTATCGTTCTCAATATCGATGCCGTCCTGATAACCGGCAATAATTTCCAGATTACTGACTTCCTCAAAATTATTCAGATAACCTAATACGGCTTTTTGCGCGACATCATCGGTTAATTTACCTTGATTCAAGGCACTTTCTAATTGAAAGAAGAACTCTGTCTTAGTCAGACGTAAAGTAGGATCAACATAAATTTCCGGGAACATTCTCAGTTGCTGGTTAGCGGCCCAATATCCATAACGATTGGCAAACTCTTCCCAGTCGGTGGCTTCCTGTTGGTTAATCGACAAACCAGGTTCAAGATTAAGTGCAATTCGATTGATATATTGCTGTACTGACTGCGTCACCAGAGACAAGCGTGAAGTAATGACCTTAGCCGACACTTGCGTATCCAGTAACAAATGATCATATAAATCATCAACGTTCTTAATGGTGCTCCTCAGATTGATAAAATCTTTGCTATTGGGAACAATTTGTCCCAGATAATAATCAACCAAGGCATCGCGTAGATCTTCTTGTAGTTTTGCTTCAATAGAATTAGACATTATCGCTATCTCCTTGTGCCTTTAACGCGGCCATGACTGCTTCACCAATTCCTTCCTTCAGAGAAAACTCAGAATTCTCCCTTAAATCGCCCATTTGCCATAAATAGTCGGTTGAAATCATCGTTTTCTCTGATAATTTCTGTAATCGTCTAATCCAATCGATTTCGAAAACATTCTTCACCTGAGGTGGATTTAACCCAAGTAAGGAGGCCGCTTTCAATATTTCACCGGAATCCCAAGCTAATATTTCCGCCAACAGCTCTGAACATTTCTCACTATTATCAACGGAAGGGTTTTCATCTTCCATTTCCTTTATATTTGCGAATGTAAGATATTCGTGAATACTATCTTCATTTTTATCTGCATTAGCCACCCACTCCTGATAACAGGTAATTAGATATATTTCACTTAGGGATAGCTGAGTTGATAATCTTGATTGTGTTAAACCAAGCCAGTCTGGTTGCGTCAGACGCAGGAATATAAATTCTTTATTGAGCTTTAACGAATTTATCAACTGGGTATAAATTAATAGGCTATATGTCAATTCACTTAACGCCGGATCTATACTGGCTATATCTGTAGGCGTGTTATTTAATACCTGATTCAAAACGCTATAAACATTACTACCTAACCAACGTAATTGAAGCGGCACCAAACTGCGCTCTACTCCATACTCAGCGGAAATAGTTTGTGATAACAGATTCTCTTGAGCGTTTTTGGCTTGAATCAAAATTTGCACGATAATACTCATGATATTGTTGTCGTTACTTACATCAATACTTTTTATTTTTTCCATGAGCATTTCTTCATCCGACTTGCCCCAGACTGGATGAATATCAAGCACGAGTCCATTCTTATCAATGACTTGATTCGTTAATAGAATGGCCCACCAGTCAGTTCCTTCTAACTCTTGGCGCTGAAAATCATCCGTTGTCAGACACACATTATCTGATAAACCGTTCGCAATACCTTTAAAGAACGTCACCATATTATTGGTCGGCACCACCGCTAATCGGGTAACACCTAAAAGTAATGCCAAGCTAGCCGGCGTTAATTTATTCTTAGTTAGCCAAACGCTTAGGTCTTCCAGTTTTAAAATAATACTAAGGAAATTTTTATCCTGTGTTTGTTTATCGTCAAGTGTAGGTTGTTTCGCTAAATATCCCATATCATCGGTCAGGATATTCATTAAAATCAATCCATCTTCCGTTGATAAACCGAAAGTTTGCGGAATACTAACCAGACGATAAAGGCTAGACACAACCTCAAAACTACGAACCAGCTTCCCAGCCTCCAATCCTAATGCACTTTCTACCAAAGGGGCAATAAACTGGAAAGTGACCGCCGATATATTCAAACCGGCACACAATTGTTTCACTGATTTAGCATCAGAGCCTTTAGCATCCAGATAGGTAAAGCTGCCACCATCTAAAACAAAGGGTTGGTCAAATAGTTTTTCACGATTAAATATGCGATCAAAGAACGAAATTTCACCGCTAATGGCGAAAGGCGTTAATTGATATAACCAAGAAGAAAATATTTCCGGCGTGATTTTATACTGTAAATTTAAGTGTCTGAATAAACCGAGGGACTTCAGCACCCGCTCAGTAATTTCCTGTTGTGAATTATCAACATCTGCCTGCATTGCCGATGTTAATAGCAGGTCCAGTTGATGAGAGGGCAAATCCAGCCAGCGTTGTAAGCGAATGAAACGATTTAACCGCTCCAATCGAAAGTTGGAGAGTGACTGAATTTCTCTGCCGTCCTCCGCCCTAATGATCGCCATTGCATTTCGTTGATGGGCATTAATATAAACGCCACCAAAATGGTAAGGGGCTGGGAATGGCTCATTATTGAAATAACTGCTAAAAATAGGATTAGCAAAGATGACATTAGGTGAAACAGTAGGTAAATTTTCCCCACAGCTCAATAAATTTTCAATCTCTTCAGCTTTTGAACCGGTTTGATTGCCAAAAGCAACGAGTTTGACTAACTGGCTGCTGTCTTCTGCACTCAAGCCAAAATTATTGATGAAGAACGCATCAGCTTCAGGCAGTAATTCCTCCCTTGAAGCCCCTTCTTTAGCAATGGCGATGCGGTAAGTCATGGTTAGGAAAGGTCGACTTTCCATTGCTTCGCCACTGATATTTTTTTTCACCCATTCGGCGGCATAAATATCCATATTGGCGAAATACGGGCCTTTGTCTAGGTTGCCTACGGTAGGATTATCTTCAGCAACAAAAGTCAGTTTCAATTGGCGACTAAAAGGAGAAGAATTATCAAAAGGCACCATACGAGCTTTGGTACGCTGATAAGTAATAATATTCTCACCACGTAATTTAATGGTAATCGTTTCTTTAGCCTGATTGCTACATGTCACCTCAATTACGTCATAAGGAGCGTCACTGTGCTCAACTAACTGAGTAGGCCCTGTTATATTGTCCGCACCTTCAACAATATATCCGTGGCGAGAAAGATCTGTTTCCGCCAAAATTTCCGTGGTACTGCCGCTCAAATAGCCAACGGAGAGTTCAGCCTGGGTAACAAAATTTTGGGTAAATACGTCAGGCGAACTTAGCAAAGCAATTTGCTCACTGCTTAATTGGGTGTATGCCAATAAAACCTGATTGTATTTTTCTTGAGTCGCATCCCAAGAAAACTGAGGATCAACACGTTGAATGACCGTTCCTAGCTCAATATTACTAGCACCGAGTCCTTTATTTATCTGTTGAGTAGGCAAGCTATAAGGCAGTGTAAAAGGGAAATGCGTATCCCCTAGGATTTGATTAACCTCTTTATCTGCATGGCCAGACTGGTCAATATATTCCCTAGCGCTACCTGACAGGACATCATTGATAATCGATAACGCCGTTACTTCTTTATTCAGTGCATCATTATCCAAAGATAATTTAGGAATATCGGCTCGACGTGTTTCTAATTTTCTTGCCTGATTTGAACCATCTAACTCCACGCTTTGAATAAACTTATACAGGTCCAACAAATAACTCGCTGGACTATCCAGTGCCTCTATAGCGCCGGGGCGACAGAAGTCATCCCAAGGCTCAGGGAATAGTTGATTGTACTCAGGTAGCTTATTCGTCTGTGATTCGTTAGATGCATTGGCCGATGAAAACGTTCCTGGTACTAATGGGCTATTATTCTTTTCATGTCGATTCTGGCGATATTTTTGTAAGACCTGATTAGCCATGCTAACGGCCTTATCAAAAATAACCGCCCCATTCCCTAATAAAGACTCATCGTGCCGTTTAATAAAACGCTGTCTGGAAACCTTAGCAATATCAAAAATAGAGCTATAACCTAACCCTAGTAAAGTCTCTGCCAAAGACTGGCTATATTGAGAACGATTACTTTTAGCTGTACTTGATAGTACTGTTACTTCTGGTTCAATTCTTGCTGCAGCAGCAAGTAAAGGAGAGATGCTCGATTTACTTTTTATCGCATTAGAATAATTATTATATTTATCCATTTCATTATTCCATCTTATTTTGAATGTAACAGGCTATTACGAATCACTTATAATTCGTTAATAGTATTAATTATCAGAGAGTATTTATTTGATATTACATGCTTCGCACTGTGGCTCAGCCGGTTCTGTATAGATAGGTAGTTCTTCATCGGAATCAAGATAAAATGGCGTCATGTCAATAACGTTATTTTTGATTCGTCGCCCCAACCCTTCATGCGCAGCATTGGTCAACATCCCGTTATCCTGATCGCCTGACCATATGAATAATCCCCCCAGGCCTCTATCTTTTACATATCTTCCTTTATCTCTAACCGAGCGCGGCGTATCCAGAGAAATAAACACTTTAGTCGCTTCACTGTACAGATAATCTGCTTTCGCAACTTTATCGTGTACAAGTTTATAGCCATTGCGTCCTTCCCCTTTTTCAAAGTCCATATAGTGGCAAATAATATCTGTCCACTCGAGGACGGAATGCTCAAAGCTGCCTAGCGTTTGGTTGGCATCAGTATAGGTGCCCTCTAAGGCCTCTTCTGACGGTGTACTTGTTGTTATCGTGGCATTCTTTGCATTTCGCGTATAGCCCGCATAGCCAATAAAAATGGCTTTAGGATTAACGTTATTCTTATCAATTAAATGAGTTACTGCATCATCAATCGAATACTTTGAATAGGTGTCGTTGGAATCTCGGTGAAGATTTGTATGATGAGACAATTTACCATCACCCAGGCTGAAAAAATCATAGGTCATTAGGTTAATACCGGTAACCCCCGCAGCCATTAGGTCCGGAATATTTGCTGCATCAATTTTTGCCGGGTCCGCAGAGGATGCGATGCTGATCCCTTTCAGATTCGAGATTTTTGCATTAGTAATTTCTTGAATCAAAGTGGCAAAATTAACGCCGTCAGTGGGGTCAAAGGGATTACCCGCTCCAGCAGACCCTGGATACTCCCAGTCAATATCGAGATGACTGAACATCGGGAATCGTTGAAAGAAATCCTTGATACCCTCAACGAAATTGGCCCGCAATGTCGTACTCTTGGCAATCTCGCTAAATAAACCGCTCATTGACCAACCGCCAATACTGAGGGAGAATTCTAGATCCTTATCAGCTTCATGAAGCTGTCTGAACCCACCCAAGAGCCCCTTGGCCTCCGCCTCATGATAACGTTCGTGAGCTTCCCCCGCCGCCCACTGCGTAAATCCGCAGTTTATGCTCGCGAGCACTGCGCCATCGGGATCGACGGGAATCGCCTTTCCTTTGTGGTTGGCGATAGCATCATTAGTATCGTTAGCAACCCCCAACCTAACTGCAACACCGGCATTTCCATCAGCTGAGTATTGTGTGTCACCGATTAATCCACCAAAGCTATAGATCAGTCGCTTAAAGGGCTTACCATTAGGTGTTTTAAGCCGTAATATATCCGCGCTTCTTCCGCCGGTATCACGAATATCCTTATTGAGTATTCTTGCGTCATATTGCGCCCAATCGGTGAAATAACAGAGCACGTCAAAATCGTCATTATCCTCATAAGTATTAAATACGGTTTTCGCCAATCGGGTCGGGGTCCAGGTGAGTTTATCTACCGACTTAGAAGGATCATAACTAAGCTTATTATAGGTCTCTTCTGCTGCGCCGAAGCATTCATTTTTATTGTCCCATACATATCCAGGATCTTGATCGAAGATGAGTATGCTATTTTCTTCTTTTTCCATTTCAGACTCCATTTTAAAATTAAGGTGTTATCGTTAAAAGTTTATTTCCTTTAGTTCTGATTATAATTCTTAGCGCTAGAGCTTATCCTGCAATAGAAAAGCAGAAATATTTATTTTATATAGCTCAACTGAGAAGCCTTAATGTTTTAGTAAGAAATCAAGAAAATTGACACAACAAATAGTATTACTGCGCCAACTAAATTTATCGATTTACTTCTTATTATCATCTTATTCCCGTGGCAACGCCGCTGTACATGCATGGATTAATCAATGGGTGCTATTTTAAAATCAAACCGTTCACCACTGATACTTAATAGTGGTTTTATATTTAATGTAAGTGATTTAGCCAACAAGCTAATCATTTAAATAAATATGTAAGTCATTTATAAATATACAAAAGAAAAATAACTTGTTTTCCTACAATTAGAATCAGATATAAGTTGAGCTTGGAAATAGCTCAGGTAAGTCACATGATGATAACCTTGCTCTATTTGTATTTATTCAAATCTAATAAATATAAATATCCACCTTGAACATTTATTAATTGAACTGCAGTTGATAACAGTCAGATTTAATACAAAATAAGCCAATATCACTAACTATGTAAGCAAATAAAAATCATAAATAGAAATTATAACAATCAGAGATTTGATTATTTTTAATAAAAACATGAGCCTAGTCAATATAATTAGTTTGAAATCAAAAGTAACCTTACAAAACTATTCTTACTGCGATATATTTGCATATGGCTGACTTTTATTATGGAGCGACGATGATATATTTTGTGGAAATTGACGACAAAGTGGTTTACAGCTGGAAAGGTAGCGTAGAATTGACAAATAAAGAATTTTATTTATTTATGGCTTTGATTAACAATGCAATCAACGGTGAAAAAATAGATCGAGATAACTTACTTTCATCAATCTGGCCAGAAAAAGAAACAACCATCAGTAATAATAATATCCACCAGCTATTTAGTCGATTGAAGAAGAAAACTGTGATAATAAGCGACGACTTAGAATTACAATCTTCACGAGGTAAATTTTATCGAATTAATAATAAAAAGAAAATCTCTGTTCACTATATTAGTCACAACAGCACTACTTACAAAATTCTTAGAATAACTTCCGCTCTCCTCCAGCGCTTATTTAAGCGAAGTAATTTAAGTAAAAACATCAGCACATCGTAAACCCCTTCGCCGCCCTTAGTTTAACGAGTAATGACTCACAGTTTAAGAGCATGGCTACCTATAAGGTATCATTGGTAGCCATGCATACACTAATGAAATCAAATCATTAATGTATGCATGATTTAACAGTAATTAACTAAGATTAGTTAATGGTAAGTGGGATGCCAAGCCCACTTTCTTCATATTATTTAATATCAAATTGCATGGAACATTTTAATAAAATTCTCATACGATTCGACTACAGGAACACTAACTCCTTGCTCTGTAAAATATACTATTGCAGCACCGCTACTGCTTCTCTCTATATATGAAATATTCCAGTCGTGTAATGCGACTTTTGGCGTTCCATTATCACTGCGTTTTGTTTCGACAAATTTAGGTAGTTTCTTACGGGCTTCAGAGTATGTTTCGCTAACGACATGAGTGATACTACCAACACAATGCAAGTTGGTGATATTAGCCTCGCGTGTGTTTTCCTCGACATATAAAATAGCCGTTTTACTAATTGTAACTGGTGCTCCTGAGTGAGCCAGTTTGAAATCCACAAATCCAGACATAACAATCTCCTTATCAAATTGGCTGGATAAACATATCAAATTCAAAAATCATATTTTATAAACAAATTTTAAATAAAGTGATTTTTATAATTACTTTTATCTGAGAGTCCAGTTAAACCTTAGTGATATAGACATTAAAATAATTCGTTATATTTATTTACCCCACATAGAACATCATCGTATATCGATAAATATTCTATTTTATTTCAATGCGTTAGCAGTGATTTATTCATGAAAGGAAGATATACGTAAAGATGAAATTCAATATGAGCGTTCTACGGGCAAAACTCCATGGGAATGCTCGCTGCCTTCATCGATAGTGGTTAAAAATACCGCCACCGAAGTGAACCTTAAGATTTAGAGTGTTAATGCACCAATAGGAATACAAGATTCCCGCTATCTATTCTGGCCAAACAACAATTCAGTTGTCTGTTCGTCAATGGCACCACTATGTTTTCCGTCGACACCGTAATAACGATCTTTACGGCATAATCTTTCTTTCACGTCACAGAATATACCGTTTACAAAGGTAAATTGCGTGCGATCGAAATCCCCCTGAGAGACTAACCGCTGACTTTTCTTTTTACCTAAATACCGCTCTGTCAGCGGAACTGATATGCCATTTTTGGCATCGGCACAAACGTATTTGTCGCATACAACGCCTGGAGTCGGCGATTGCAGCCGATTTTTAGTTGTTGCCGCGTCAGCATAAGCGGCAACAAAACCCAATGATAAAACCAACATAGCCAGTGATTTATTCATCGTTTCCTCAGTTGTAGCTAAAATTTGGAGCGGTCAGCGGGAATCGAACCCGCATCATCAGCTTGGAAGGCTGAGGTAATAGCCATTATACGATGACCGCACTGGTGCCTCTTACTGAACAGAAAATCGCAACCAACGTTTGGTTGCCAACCCACATACCTGACTGTCCAGATATTCTCCATCATACAAATCCGACCATTACTCGCAATAAGATTAGTCAATAATACAACTTTTTTATCATAACATCAGACTACCCGCTTTTGAGGTGGTAGTTACAGAACACCTTTCCATCAAATCCGATCAACACGGGATAAACGTTTTTATCTCCATACTGAGCATAGATGTCGATGCAATGTTCAAAGACTCCGCTGATAGCAACGCCCGTTAAAACTAAGCGTGTTATTATCCGCTCACACAATCTATCCGAGTCTCCTGATGTCTAAGATTATCGATACCTTTATTGCCCCGCCGTGCCATGACAAGATCGAGTATCTCTATCAGGACGATCACCTAGCGCTGATTAATAAACCCTCCGGGCTGCTCAGCCTCTCGGGAAAAAATCCGCAAAATCTCGACTCGGTACATCATCGGTTGGTACAAATATTCCCCGGTTGTACCCTGGTTCATCGCCTTGATTTTGGGACTTCCGGGCTGATGGTTATTGCCCGCAATAAGGCTATCAATGCCGACCTCTGCCAGCAGTTTAGCCAGCGCACAGTGACCAAAGTTTACAGCGCGCTGCTTTGCGGACATCTGGACGACGACGACGGGGTGATAGACGCGGCGATTGCCAAAGATCCGGCGCTGTTTCCGCTGATGTCGATTTGCTCAACCCACGGTAAACCTGCTCGTTCCCATTATCGGGTCGTTGAGCGTTTTTATCGCAAGCTGGAAGATGGGACGTTGCTGCCATTGACGCGGGTTCAGCTAATGCCGGAAACCGGGCGAACTCATCAGCTCCGCATTCACTGTCAGCTGTTGGGCCACCCTATTTTGGGCTGTGACCTGTATGGCGGCCTTCTGTTACCCGGCGCCGAACAGACAGCGCGACTGATGCTGCACGCGAGTGAGTTGCATTTCGTCCATCCCATCAGCCAAAAGTTGATCAAAGCTCGTCATACTAGCCCGTTCTGATAGCGAAAATATCTATAATGATGCCACCGCGAAGGCACTGAGTATGGCGCTAAAGTACAGATGATCGGATTGAACATGAAACCTTAATGAAAAGCCCTTTAGGACTTTTCATATGTCGGGATCGTCAAAGCATCTATTACCACATCAGATCGTCTGGGACTTTAAAATCAGCATAGGGATCTTCTTCGTCCTGCTCTTCCTGACTCAGCGCGCTATTTAATACAATACTGCTCGCATCTCGCTGCGCAATTTTATCGGCTACGCTCGCAGGAATAATCGCATATTCCCTCTCATCACTGTTATCAGCAACCAAACGAGCAATAGCCAAACGACCACTGATCAACTGAGATTGAGTCAGCTTATCCACAGCTATCTTTTTAATTAAGTTATTATCTGTGAAGTTAAAATCAATATTGCCTTTTGATATATTGATTCTATTCATTTCAATGAGCTGTTTCACCTGAGCTTTATGCTCTTTAGATAAAGCCGCTTGTTTCTGTTGTTCGCTTAGCTGCTTATCGCGCTCAAGCTGTGCTTTTTTATTTTCTTCCACAGCCTCTCTTGCCTCACGGGCTTGTACCCGCGATTTTTTAGCCATTTTTTGGACTTTGGCCATTTTTTTGCTGGTGACTAATCCAGCTTTGAGCATCTGCTCTTGTAAGGTGAGTTTTGTCATCTTCGTTTCTAAACCAGTTGAATAATTTCTAGGATTATACCTGTAATTCTTGAGGCTGTAACAGATTGCAGGATTTGAACACTGTTTGGCTTAAGTTTGGTGAGGTTTGTTAGTGGGGGGACATTAGGAAAATCTTTTACTTATATTCCCAGTATCCATATAGAAAAAATCAAGCCTTAACCTTCACTCACGCCCGCGACATCGTTGATAGCAGCGCATGTCTCGTTTCATCTGCCTTACGCGCTATATAAAACCCGAACCAGGTATAGGCAGAGTTGAATCAGCCTTAATGAATCCAGCAAATAAACCCGAGTCACTTACCTACTCTAATCAAACAAATCACTCTGCGTTATGCTTCTCCTACACAACAACTGAAGGATAGCGTCTGCAAACAGTAAAACTGAACGACGGTATTGAAATTCTCCTGTTAGGTTTTTGGTATATTCTAGATATCTGATGCCATCGAAACGGGATATCGCCTGATTGATACTGCAGCATCTTATTATAATGAAACTCAGGTCAGTAATGCGCTGAAACAGAGCGGCATTGCACGTAACAAACTCTTTGTCACCACGAAACTGTGGACAGGAAAAATTCTCGTCATTGAGGTAAGCAGCATCCATCCCGATAGACTTGCCGACCTTATCGCTTTTAACCAGGTCCTCCTTGCTGTAAACCAGATTGAAGTCCCCCCTTTTAATCAGTAGCTACAGGCCGTGCCGTGGATGCAAAAACGTTATCTCGGTCAATCCAGACTCGAAGTGTCGGCACTGGATCTGGGGTGTATGGGCCTCAATTATAGTTATGGCCCGGCTACTGATACTCGTCAGGCAATTTAACTGGTTGGGCGGCGTTGAACGTGGTGTACCTTCTTCGATACAACCAACGTGTATGGCCCATATCTGAATGAAGAAGTTGTTGGCGCAGCGTTAAAACCATCTCATAGGGTAGTACTCGACGTCTTGGATACTTCAACTCCTCTAATCTCTCTGAATAAATTAGGTGTAACGTTGCAACATCATCAGTAGTCATGATTGAACTGTATTTATCATCTGTAATAAATCAATCTTCATCGCCTATATTCCTATGAAGAGTCATTTATTATTCTCCCGTCATGTGACGATTTTATCCCCTAGAAACTGGATGAAATTTTTTACAAAAAATGAACACCACCAGTTCTAGGGCGCTAACCGACAGCGATATCGAGTGGATTGGGGATCTCAATTTTGGGCATATTACGATATCGTTATTAATCTGGCCTTTGCGGGAATAAATACAATATAAAATGGTAACTCGTAAAAATACCCAAGCAAGCTAATATGGCGATATACCAATGTTCAAAATAGAAAAATGATGCAACCATCAATACTATTGCGATCAGAGCAACGGCATTTGCCGCCATATAAGAAAGATAATATAGAAAATCGACTAAGATTTTTTTAATTGTTGAGTTGGCTGATGACATTATCTATTACCCTCTTGGAATTATCATCTCATGCCTGTGCTTGCATACTGCTGACATCCACATGTAATGGTCAAGCAAAATTGGCCACGGCTTTGCTTTATTTGATATCTCCACAGAAACTGTCTGAAATTCGTGCTGGTATAGTGGCTACTATAGTGCCCGTGGGCTTCGGTATTCTACCTGAGTTTTTCCCTACACTTCTCATTCGTCTCCAGACTCTGTCCACACCGTACTGTTGCCCGGTATCACGCAAGTCGAGATGGATCTTGCGATAACCATAAAATCCACGCGGGTGAACATCCAAAATCCGGTAAGGCAAACGAACAGACCAGCCATTTAATCTAGGCATAAAAGGCTGTGGGGGTTGATATCAAGCCGTACAGCCACGCTGGAAAGAGAATGACCGCGATCAACAACCTGTTTTACCACTGCAATGTTAGACTCTTCGGGATAATGCTTACCGCTCTTTAAGCCATCTTAAATAACTCTGAGGTGTCGGTTGAACCCGTGGCGATTCATACATCACGATTGATGTATGAATCGCTCAATGACTGAGCGTAATTCTAAAATATCAAGAGGCTGAGGTTTTTTGATAAAAATAGGCATAGTTCTCTAAAATCAAAACTTGAATACTGTTTGAGTCTTGCTAAATAGAAAGATAAGGGCGAATCTTAGTATTGCATGATAATAGTAATATCCGTTTCTGCCACAATATTGACTGGCAACTTAAATTTCGTTTAGTTCTGTAAAAGAGCTAGCTAAAGTCAACGCTAGCCCTTAGTAAGAGCTACAGCTATTTTTTACTTGATCGGCATTTCCGGCACCAGCTTTGATTCGTTGCGCCTGCGGGGATTGTTCTAAACCCGAAGAGACTTTGCAACTCACTAGCCGTATTTGCAGTAGTCTGTTTGCAATTAGGGCATGTATGAGAAAGGTTTATTGTACCTGCCATTTTAATCTCCTTTATATATCACCACGTTCTCTTAGAATCTTCATAGCCATGCTTTTTTCACAATCGCTCGCTGAACTGAAGAATCCCTCTGATTTGATCATGCGTTTCAATTCCGCACTGTCCTTGCTTTCCAAGCGCATTTTAATGGCCTGTAGCTTATTTGCTTGGGCATCTAATGCAGTAGCAACTCCTTTAACAATTTTTCCTGTTACACTCCAAAATCCCACTTTACGACTCCGCAAAATTTTTCATAAGGTTTTTAGGTTAGATCATTCTGGTTTGTAGGGTACTTCGTATAAATAAGAAGTTATCGGCACATACTGGTTAAACTTGAGTAAGCAAGCTGCAAAAGGGGGAATCAACAATAGGGAGGGCTCTGTCGCATTAAACCATCGCCGGGTAACATGCTATTTTTTTACGACGTTACCTGAGCATGTCTCTGACCTGAAATGCCTTCAAACGACTTCATTATCCTTGTTGATATTATCGCCCAATGTGTTCACTGGTATCATGCATATTCGCTCAGTTTGCGTGACCTAGAAGCAATGATGGCGGAATGCGGTATTATCGTTGACCACTCCACACGCCATAACTGTGGCTGGCCTTGGACTAATTGAAATTGGTCCAACTGGCGGGTTGATGCGAGCTCATGGTTTTAATAACACTATTGAGAATGGTTATTCTCTTCAGTATCATGAGGATTATGTCGGCCCGGTGAGATTTGTGTATCGTGGCCTAGCAAAACAACTGCTCAATATAGATGAATCCGATGCAGACGTACTTTACTCCACTGTAGATATATCAGTTTCATTAAATACCCTATTCGGATATAGACTTGAACCAGACCTACAGAGATTCTTTATATATGGATGCAGACTTTATCACTGGTTTAACTAAGAAAGGAATAAGACTAATGACTGCTAGCGAATTTTTTTAGAGATAGTGGACGATTACAATACTGCATACGGTCAGAATCTATCATACAAGGGTTAAATAAATGGATTTTTATTTGATTCGATGATTTAGGTGAGAGAAATAGCCTGGCTTTGGCAGCAAGATTTTAACCATGAACGGACTCACGAAAATCTGGGGAATTTACCACCGACAGAATATCGAAAACAGCTGGAAAACTCTAATTACTTATTGTCCTAATAATAGGGAAATGGACATTAAGAATGGATGTTAGGAGGCCGCGTTCAGACTCAAAAAAACCGCCTCTCGGCGGTTAACGACATACTCATACTGCTTTGTTTTACTTATATAATTTTCCATAGTGTCCGGTGCGAGACTTGAACCCGCACAGCCATAAGCCGAGGGATTTTAAAAACTCTCACAGCATTATGGAAATCAATCACTTACGTAAAATCAGTAAGTTACCAAACACGATGGCTGGTTAGTTTGGGTTGTTGTGGGAGTGGTAGTCACAGTAATCAAACTAAATTTAATACTCAGAAAGAATCAGATGTACTAACTCGTTCTTAATCTGACGCCCTTGCTGTTCAAGATGTAATCAAATCTGACGTTCGGCTCCGCGCCAGAAGCAGACGTTGCTAATACAGGTATATTATTTAAAGGAGAGTATTCATTTCGCTTGCTCGTTCGGATACTTAGAATAGAACCTGACCTAGTCGATGGATTTTCTCATGGATGCGCTCGTAAGAGGAAGGCTTCAAAACGGCATATCCTGATCGAATCTGGGCTGCTTAATCTCAGACTTGAGTACAGTCGGTACTGGGGCTGATGCCTCTACTACATCGGCATCATCAAGTACACCGTCCCCCTCTTCGTCAACATCTGTCATTGCCGGCAGCTCTGAGGTCCCCTCAGGATCTAGATCAACATATGAATCGCCCATCATCATTCTGTAATGTGCATCATGTTGTGCCGCTTTGAATATCTTGAAGAAAATTTTCAGATAGCTTGCTGCCATATTGTCACTAATGGCCACATAGAGCTCATCCGGAGCGTAATGCGATCCATCATTCACCCAACTCATCAAAGACTGGCATTGTATCTTTTCAATACCTTCAAACTTGTCTACCAGATGGTACGTATCGACACCACCCAAAATCTTGAAATAGTTCTCCAAAATCCGTCGCATGGTGTTCTGCAACGTAAGGACTGGCACCGGTGTTTTTTTCAGCTCCGCCCAGAGTAGTTGATAAGAATTCCTGATTGGATTACTTGAATGGAACTCAATTACCGAATACTCATCAGGTTTTCGGACAATCCAAAATGTCTCGTCTGCAAGAGATGTATTGGTCTTCCGGCGCTGATCGTACGAGACCTCTTTATGGAAATGCACATTATGGGTAAGCACCACAACTTGTTTAAGATGGCTACCACTCTTTCTAACCTCAGCGAAGAGCTCTTTGATCAAGCTACTAACGATAAACAACACATCACTATCAAGACTAGAAACAGGGTCATCGATGACCACGATCCGATCGGTGGTGATACCGGACGTCGTAATACTTCCTCTCAGCAGGTGGTAGAAATAAAGGAACGTTACGAAGGTCTTCTCGCCCTCGCTCAATGTTTTCTTGGCATCCCTCCCATCCGCTCGGATAATTCTATAGGAGTTATCTACACATGCAGGATCTAGAGAAAAGCTGAGAAAGCCAAAATTCTTCAAAATTTTATTTATAGCAATTACTGTAGGTTTTACACTAGTAAGTTCCACCTCAATCTTATCGATATCGACGTCAGTAGCATTAATACTTTCCGTGGCCTTATCCCGGCTCAATGTGATACCCGAAATGGATTTTTGTAACTTATCCTTCTCAGAAGTGTAATCAATCAAGGTATTCTTTAGCTCGACATCGACAATATATTTCCACACTTCACCGGTGAGCCTGCGCTGCTCAGCAGTGAAGCTTGCTACTAGGCTATTTTGTGCGTTTATTTTTACGTTCGCCGCATTAACAATATCAGTAATATCTGCCTGAATATCCTCCAGACCCTCAAGAAATACCTCAGTGCTTGGAGTGGTAACTTTATTGTCCATCCGCCCTTTATTGACAAGAACAACAGCATCCAGCGCTTGAATCTTAGGATTGAGTTTTTCCTTGTCCAGTTCAGTGCAATCCAAAGCTAACAAAACATGTGCCTGAGCCAAAAGATCCTCAGCAATTTGGAAGTAATTATTACGCAGTGTGGAGACCGCCTTCGAATCTGCCTCAAAAGTCTCATCGAAGTAGTCAGAAAGTTCCTTATCGAAGTCGTGGGGCAGAGCCTGCTGACAGAACGGACATTGTTCATCCGTATGCTCCAGAAATTTCATACCCTGCCGAACCCAGTCGCTATTACCTAACCGCTGAATAATCGCGGATATATTGACATCGTCTTTACCTACCACCTTTTTAACCAGAATCGAACTTTTCTCGAATGCTATCAGCCGTGATAAATCCAAGGTTGGAACAGGATCTATTCTCGAGGGTTGGTCGCCATATAAAACCGCCGCTCTAGCCTTGAGATCAACCAAATCAACTGAGGTGAATTTGTTATTCTCATGTTCTTGAAGGACCCTTGCTTTGAATGCTTCCTTATTATTCCTTAACCCAGTAAATGCACCCTTGAAATACTCGTCATGCTTTACTTTCTGTTCCCAGCATCGGCCAACTAACTTTGCTTCTAAAGAAACCAACTCAGCTTGCTTTCCTGGTTTTCCATCCTCACCATCAAGAGAGATGATTAACTTGGCCCTCAACTGTTCATGGCGCTTTCTTTCATCTTTAAGGTCTTTGAGGCGGTCGAGCTGAATTTTCTCAGCCTTGCCGAGTGTAAATACTCCCTGAAATTCTTTGGATTCTGAGAAGTTGGCAGTGATGAAGTCGTTGTTATAGACCATTGCTGGCACTGGCATATTTCTGAGCCAAGTAATACTAGAGTCTACTGAGAGGCTAGGTTTTTCAATAAGCCGACTGATTGTGGTCTTCCCCGCTCCATTTGCTCCATAAATGAAGTTGATCTTTTTTAGATTAATAATTTCTGATTTGTCAGGGCGGTAGGTGGCGATGTTGGAGAGACTAATTGATTCGATCATAGCGGGTCATCCCTGCACGCAACGGCGCTAAGTTGGCCGCTGCTCGGTAAAATTCTGAAGGTCTAGGAAATTGAACTACTACCTAAACATTTTACGATCATATGAAGGCTATTGGCTTGATAAACATATACGGCATGGTGATTTATGTAAAGACCAGCGGTATAAGAAGGACTAAGACCGGTACAGTTTTGCCTACGCTACAGATTAGGGATGCTATAAGTATTCCTGCAAATTGTGTCACTCAATTTTAGGGCTTCCCCCAGCTAAGGCAATGTTCGCTCTTAGCTGACTGTCAGATTTATCGTATCTTGCTAGAGAACACAGTCAGCATTACCTACGAGGACTAGATATTCTAACGACATAATGATTCTCTCTTTGGACGCAGTTATTACAAAAATCGCCAACTAATTTATTCATCATTACATTCTCACATTATTAATTTTTTAAAATACGATCATATGGATTCAAACTCACTGCCGCCTCTAAATGATCCGGTGCAAAGTGGCTGTAGCGCATGGTCATTTGGATAGTGGAGTGCCCGAGGATTTGTTGCAGTACCAATATATTGCCGCCGTTCATCATAAAATGACTGGCGAATGTATGGCGTAGAACGTGGGTTAACTGGCCGGTAGGTAGCACCAGTTTAGCCCGGTCGATAGCTTGACCAAATGCATCGTAGGCATTAGCGAATAAGCGCCCTTTCATCTTGGGAATCAGTTTATGCAGTTCCGCAGAAATAGGGACTGTACGGTTCTTTTTACTCTTGGTGTTGATATAAGTAATTTTATTTGGCATCACCTGAGCTTGTCTTAGTTGCTCCGCTTCACTCCAACGCGCACCAGTAGCCAGACAGATACGAACAATGATACCGAGATCTTTATTACTAGAATTGTCACACTCATGCAGCAGACGCTTAATATCGTCTTCATAAAGGAAAGTTAACTCGTTTTCGCTTTCACGAAATAGCCTAACGCCATCCAATGGATTCGCATGATTCCAATGCCCTAGCCTTTTTAACTCATTAAATACCGCTCGTAGGTAGGCATGTTCGCGGTTTACCGTTGCCTCTTTTGGCGGCTTCACAATTCCGTGCTTTGGTTTAGGGCTAAATTCACCGGCTAAGCGCTGCTTGCGGTATTTGGCGAACACTTCCCGGTCAAAATCAGCAACAGCAGGATCTCCCAAATTATCACACAGGATATTGAGTTTATTTAATCTTGCTTCGCCGTCACTCAAAGAGCGCCCGTGGAGTTCATACCACTGACCGACCAATGTTTTTAACCTCTGCGCGGCAGTCTCTGCCGGTGTGTAGTCAATATCCAGATCACCACGTTGCGCTAATTGCTCACGCTCAAAGCGCAACGCCTCGCCGCGAGTAACAAAGGTTTTCCTAACCCGCTTACTGTCACGGCCATCTGAGTAAAAATCACAGACCCACTTCCCGTTGGGTAACTTTCGCACTGCCATAAATAAGCCCTCAAGAATAATCCCTTGGGCCTATTTACTGTATATAAAAACAGTAGTCAATGTTTGATATGTAGCACAACAAACATCTGATTAAAAACTAACGCTTACAGATTTTCTTTGATTTACTGATAGAGCCATCTTTACAGACAAATTTCCCATTTTCACAATGGGATACCCCGCCTTTTTTACCGGAACAGGGGTAGTTTTTTGCAATAGAAATCGTAGGCAGAGATAAAAATACAATACCAATTATTGTATTAACTAATAGTTTCATTTAATTACCACTCCATTATTCCGCGAACAATATTAATTCCAGCAGTCAATGATCCGTAATTTCGCCAACAACTTTGGCTAGAATACTCACTTCCGAAATAAGCCAATCAACTTCATTGATACGCCATATCTCACCCGGTAAACGAGTAATATCACTAATAGAGGTCACACCAGCCTTTTCAATCAACCAAAGACCGTCAGCAACATTTTTAAATTAGCGTTCGATAAGAAAATAGCTTTTCTCATTCGGGAAGGATACTAGTTCAGGCTCAACAATCTGTACAGGCAACAACGCTAAATCTAGCAATATTGGGGATACATCTATTAGTAAACCATCTTCAAGGTTTTTATGAGCAATAGATTTTACAGTTTCACATGCGGTAGATTTAACCGGTTCCCGAGGTTCACCCTCACCAGTTGTAAGCCAGTGCAACGAAACACCGGTTTCTAAAGCACAGAGCACAATCTCTTTGCCTGGAAAATAATCACGTTTGATCCAAGTGCTGATTGTTCCCGTTCCGGCCCCCAGATAAGCCGCTAATTCTCTTTGTACTTTAAAACCATAGGCTTGCATCATTCTTTCTACTGCTGAAATCTCGCCACTTAGTTTTTTATCATGCACGCTCGCAAAAAAACCTTAGATACTCGCATATGCATAGTTTAATTCGTGAATTGATGGCAAATACCCACCAACACCTATATTAACCACCATCAAACAGGATGCCTATGAATCAAAACCTTGCAATCAAAGTAACCTCGCCTTATTTATCCCTGCCCGAGTTCTCAAAATTGAGCGGAATCCCTTATAAAACCTGCGGTGGCATGGTGAAAGACGGCCGTCTACCTATCCGCCAGAAAGTTCGCAAAATGGAAAAGGTGCTCGTAAATATGATCGCTCTCACTAAAGAAGCGGCAAACCAATAATGTTCGATATTCAAATTTGCCAACTAATTGTCGGCATATGTGAGGAAGTAAGCCATGTTTGATTTTTCAGTGTCCAAACATCCGCACTTTGATAACGCTTGCCGCCAGTTTGCTTTAAAGCACAACTTAGTCGAGCTGGCAGCAAACGCGGCAACATCCCAACTTATGCGCTACATGCTACCGCTGCAGTTGGCTTGATTGCCGCCGCTGCTGTTCAAGGCGATCATAAGACTGCTTCCCGTAAATCGTCACTGCTGGATACGGTCAATACTGCGATTCGCCATCAATCTCTTATCGGCCTGACAGTACAGTCACGCATTCACTCCCCCCCGCGCTCGCTTCAACCGTTGATGTTATTAGCGGATTGAGTGCTATCGCCGGATTGAGTTGAGGTGTCTTTATGATTATTTCTATTGCCCCATTGTTAAAACAGCAAAGCCCAGTAAGCCTGCGCCATTTCGGCCACGGTATGCTGGAGTTGAAGAACGGCCAGCGCTGGAAGCCGGAAAGTAATCAAAAGGCGCTTTTACAAGAATTGTCCTCTGCAAAGAAGACACCAAGATTACGCCGTCTATTCGGGTATTGATTGGGGAATATGCTGCAATTAACAGAAGCTGAAAAATTAAGAATGACGGGCATTGCCCGAATTACTGAATTTAAAGAGAAGTATTTACGCCATAGAAAAAATGTTACTCAAGAAGCTTTTGATAAAGCGCCTGTGCATTTGCGTAAAACAATCTGTTTTCATGCTGGGTTAAAAAATTGCCATGTGAATATGCAGTTTTCAGAATTAAGCCAGGCAGAGAGAGAATCTATCGTTGAAGCGTTGAATGACTTAATTGAGTTTACTCGTTCGTTGCCGCCATTTGTCAGTAATGATGACTGCACACTGAATATTATTAATTAACCAAAGTGATAATATATGGCGTTTTACTCGCTGGGTTTCGTATTGCCTAAAAACAGGAGTTATCAATCAAAAATATAAGCAGCAAACGGAATTAATCAGATATGAACGCTCGCCTGCGGCTATGAACTCACTGGAGTTATTACTAAATGAAGCTGGATGGATGAGCGAAAAAAAATCAGGCAACACTGGTTTCATCGCGTTTGGGAAAAGTCGCAAATCAAATATATATTGAGGCAGATAAATCTTGATTTTCTCTAGTGTCATCAAAAATACACACCGTGCTTATTATTATAGAGCTACTAAAGTAGTTGTCGAAAAATAGCCTCTATACTGTCTTACTGGTAATTATTGAATCGTGAGGCACTATGAAAAGATTCATCATATTAGTATACGGAATAAGTTGTTACATCATCGGGATGTTAAGTTTCGTTTTTATTATCAGCTTATTGTTTGGCTGGAAGTTTACAGCCATGGCTGTACCCAGCGAACATTTTACTCTTCAGCACATCAGCATCAATATTGGGCTATTACTGTTATTTTCGGTTCAGCACTCTTTTATGGCTCATAAAACATACAAAACCAGAGCCAATATTTCCCCAGCCGTAGAGCGTTCAACCTACGTTCTATCTTCTGGTATTCTATTAATTTTGATCTCTTTTTGTTGGCAACCATTGCCAGGGAAAATATGGATGTTAGATGATAGTTCACCGCTCGCACTATTACTGCTTATTTTGGAGAGCCTAGGATGGCTATTAACTGTAATTTCAACCTTCTTAATCAGCCATACAGATCTTTTCGGCTTACGCCAATCATGGATGCAATGGCAACGAAAGTCTTATACTCAACTCCCCTTCAAGCTTAATTTCTTTTATTCTTTATGTCGTCATCCAATGATGTCAGGATTATTACTCGCCTTTTGGGCTACGCCCAATATGACCAGCAGCCGTTTACTCTTTGCATCAGGTATGACAGTTTACATTCTGATTGGTATTTATTTCGAAGAGAAAGGATTACAGCAAGAACTCGGGAAACCCTACAGGGAATATTGCCAAAGTACCCCGAAACTTATTCCGAAAAATTTTAACAGGCGGAAAAATTCCGGAAGCTAATCCGGCATTAAGACCACAGATGACGCAATAATTATTTCATAATTCCGACCATCTCTTCCGGTCGGACTCGGATCCACTCATCAAATTGCTCACTTGTTAGATAACCTAGCCTAAGCGCAGCCGCTTTTAGTGTTAGCCCTTCTTTTTTCAGTTCTGCACAAACCAATAGCAATCTTTTTCTAATCCACGGCGGGTGTACTTGCCCGGGCTGGAGGTCGGGGCGCAGTGATGCGCCCAGTTGGTTACGGTACACCTCTAAAAACGCATGCCGAATACCAGATAATCCAGCGCATAGCGGCTAAACGCCTGCTGACTGAGCATTGAATGTGGAATAAAGGTACTTGCCAGAATATTGTGTTTCACATACATCGGCGAGCTGTGATGCACCGCGGCCCGGAAGCTGCGCGCTAGCCCGTCAAAGCTGATAGGCGGGCCATACGGTGCATTCGACGTAACCCAGTATTTCCCGCTTATCGAGCACAGCGGAGGGTTCGCCAAAGGTGAACGCCTCCACTGGCTGCTTTGCCTGCTGATGTTATCCGGTTGCACCACCACCCCGCGTTCGCCAGTCCCGGCGATTATCTACGCTGGCCGCCCGACGGTCAGCACTCCAGCGGTTAACGGGGATTTAAGCGGCGACATTCTCCAACGGGAAAACGTACTGGTGTCCTGTGGGCTGCAAGTGGAAGCGATTAAACACTGTCAGGAACAGCATCATGTTAAAGCCCCCCAATTACTCCGCGCCGCGCTGACTGACAGCCTGCCGCTGTTACACCCCTCCCGGGACAGCCTGAAAATGTTTATCGATGGTGGCAGCATCCATTCCACGCTGGCGCAGTCTTTACCCTTTGAGCAGCGTTATATTGCCGTTCAATCTGCTGAGCGGCATTCTTGTCGCTCTGACAACACAAACCCAACACTCCGAAACCCTGCGCCTGCTGCGCAACCTAATTCGTATTGGTACGGGGCATAAGGTGGATTTAGAAAAAGCCTTTTGCCGCGTCGCCACCGGGGATAACGTCACCGGCTGGTTAAACTGGCTGACGGCTCGCGCCGGTCAATCCCGTTCGTGGTGGGCGCCTTCGGTTCGCGAACAAGTATTAATTTTCTCGCTCGGCGGTGAGCTGGATACCGCTTTTGTGCTGCCGGGCATTTTCTCTGATGAGTTCCCGCTGCCGTCGGCCTCGGCGGATGGGATTTACCTGTTGTTCCCCGATGTCCCAACCCTTCACTATGAATCGGAAACCGGCGAACTGCGGGTCGCTGGCATTAAAACCGCCGAGGTCAATGCCAGTGAAAGCGTCACCGTGACTGCGCCCAATATTACCTGCACCGCCTCGGTCAAAATCACGCTGGATACGCCCGAAGTGGAATGCACCCATAACCTGACGACAAGTTAGATTTTGACTTCACTTTCCATGATCTGAAAGCTAAGGCATATCTGACTTAAGTGGTTCTCTTTACGACAAACAAGCAATTTCAGGGCACAAAAACACAGCTCAGACCGCGCGATATGATGGGAAAATAGCAATAGTTCCAGCAGTGGGGGATCAGTAGAGCGGGAATAATATTATGAAGGTATATTATGAAATGGAATCTTAGAAACAAAAAAACCGCCTCTCGGCGGTTAACGACATACTCATACTGCTTTGTTTTACTTATATATTTTTCCATGGTGCCCGGGGCGGGACTTGAACCCGCACAGCCATAAGCCGAGGGATTTTAAATCCCTTGTGTCTACCGATTTCACCACCCGGGCTCAGGAAAATTGGAGGCGCGTCCCGGAGTCGAACCGAGGTAGACGGATTTGCAATCCGTAGCATGGCCACTCTGCCAACGCGCCGTATTCTTCATTGCCTTACTGCTGAGGCTCGCATTTCTGCAATACCTGCCAAATTTGGAGCGGGAAACGAGACTCGAACTCGCGACCCCGACCTTGGCAAGGTCGTGCTCTACCAACTGAGCTATTCCCGCAACATCAGAACTTACTGATTTTTTTGCTATCTTTCGGCGTTTCGCTGCTGCCGTCTGATGCGATGCATTCTACTTACCTGACGCAATGAGTCAATAAAATTATCAACCTAAAACGTCCGTTTGCTGATTTTTACGGCACTTCGATCAAGGTTCGAGCAAATCTTTCCAGGCTGCGCTTAAATATTGGAACATTGACCAGAAAGTCAGCACCGCAGCGATATAAAGTAGGACAAAACTAGCCAGCTCTACGTAAGCCGTTGGACGCCATAATAAACCAACCAATGACATCATTTGCGCCGTCGTTTTGACTTTACCAATCCAAGATACCGCAACGCTGCTACGCTTGCCGATTTCTGCCATCCACTCGCGTAGAGAGGAAATGATGATCTCGCGAGCGATCATGGTGGCTGCCGGTAAAGTAATCCACCACTGGTGATAATATTCAGCAACCAGCACCAATGCTACGGCAACCATCACTTTATCCGCGACTGGATCAAGAAACGCACCAAAACGGGTAGTTTGCTTCCAGCGGCGAGCTAAAAACCCATCAAACCAATCGGTTGCAGCTGCGAATACAAAAATGCCAGCACACAAGACCGGGGCCCAAACGAACGGCAGGTAAAATGCCAGAACAAAGAATGGGATAAGTGCAACACGAAACAGGGTAAGCCAAGTCGGTATATTCAATTGCATAATGCTTCTATAGCTATATGGCGAGTATGGATATTATGAGTATGGTGCAATATTACGTTCAGTGTTTCAATGCATTGTAGATTTTTTCTGCCAATGCTTGTGAAATACTTGGCACTTTTGCAATTTCCTCAATGCTGGCGTTAAGTAACGGTTGAAGTCCGCCCATATACTTCAACAGTATTTGCCGCCGTTTCGGACCAACACCTTCAATCAGCTCTAATGCACTGGTATTTTTTACTTTTGATCTTCTCTGTCGGTGACCCGTAATTGCATGATTATGCGATTCATCACGAATATGTTGGATCAAATGCAACGCTGGCGAATCAGAAGGTAGCGATACCCCCTCGCCTTCAGCGGCAAAAAAGAGCGTTTCCAATCCAGCCTTACGGTCACTCCCTTTAGCAACACCTATTAATAAAGGTTTTTGCTTGTTCCAAGACACATCCAGTTCGGAAAAAACCTCAATAGCTTGAGCCAACTGACCTTTTCCGCCATCGATAAAAATAACATCGGGAACTTTTTGCTCATCTATTGCTTTGCCGTAGCGACGCTTTAACACCTGATTCATTGCCGCGTAATCATCACCCGGAGTAATTCCAGTAATATTGTAGCGCCGATACTCTGACTTCACCGGCCCATTCGCATCGAAAACAACGCATGAAGCAACCGTCTGCTCCCCCATGGTATGGCTAATGTCAAAACACTCCATGCGGTTTATCTCATTCAACTTCAACGTTTCCGCCAATGCTTTCATTCGCTGGTGGATAGTTGACTGTTGCGATAGCTTGGTGACTAACGCAGTCGCCGCATTGGTCCGCGCTAGTTTAAGATAACGCGCTCTATCACCTCGAGGTCGGCTTTGAATCTGAATTTTTCGTCCCGCAAGTTCGCTTAAGGATTCAGCCAGTAAATTTTTTTCTGCCAATGCAAAATCAAGCAAAATCTCGCCAGGTAAGGTTCGCGCCTGACTGCCCTGTAAATAAAACTGACCAACGAAAGTCTGAACGACCTCACTCAGCTCAGTACCATTCGGCACTTTAGGAAAGTAACTACGGCTTCCCAGTACTTTACCTTGCCGGATAAACAGAACGTGCACACATGCTAACCCCGAGTCAAAGGCGACACCAATCACATCCAGATCTTCGCTGTTCCCAGAAACAAACTGTTTTTCTGTGACTCGTCGAACAGCTTGGATTTGATCCCGAATGCGAGCCGCCTCTTCAAAATGCAGCTGTTGGCTGGCATTTTCCATGCGAGAAATCAATTGAGTCAGCACTTGTTGATCTTTACCGGAAAGAAATAGCCTAACGTAATCAACCTGACGTTGATATTCCTCATCGCTAACTAACCCACTCACACAGGGTCCTAGGCAACGACCAATCTGGTACTGTAAGCAAGGACGGGAGCGATTACGGTAAACGCTGTTTTCACACTGTCGAATTGGAAAAAGCTTTTGTAACAAAGCTAGCGTTTCGCGCACAGCATGGGAGTTTGGGAAAGGACCAAAATATTCACCCTTCTCATGTTTGGCTCCGCGATGCGTAGCAAGGCGAGGATGACTATCTGCGCTGAGAAAAATAAGTGGGTAAGATTTATCATCCCGCAGCAAAACATTATATCTAGGTTGGTAAAGCTTGATGTAATTATGTTCAAGCAACAGCGCCTCAGTTTCTGTATGCGTAACAGTGACATCAATTTGGGCGATGTTCTTAACTAATGTTTCGGTTTTGCGGCTATTAACCTGTGGGCGGAAATAGCTGGTAAGCCGCTTTTTCAAATCTTTCGCTTTACCAACATAGATAACCGTGCCCTTGGCATCATACATACGGTAGACGCCAGGCTGGCTGGTTACTGTTTTTAAAAACTCTTTTGCATCAAAGCATTCAGTCACTATTCGACAATGTCTCCGCGTTAAACAGACCGTGGCGAATCGCCAAATGGGTCAATTCAACATCGCCACTTATATTTAGTTTACTAAACATCCGGTAACGATAGCTATTTACTGTTTTAGGACTGAGATGAAGTTGCTCCGAGATTTCATTTACCTTTTGACCTTTCGTTATCATTAGCATGATTTGCAGTTCACGCTCGGAAAGACAGGCAAATGGTGTATCAACCTGCGGCTCCAGCTGACTCAATGCCATCTGTTGCGCGATATCAGAAGCGATATAACGCTGGCCCGAATGAACAGCTCGAATCGCATTGATCACATCTTGCGGCGCAGCGCCTTTGCTCAGATACCCCCCCGCGCCAGCCTGCATCACCTTGGCCGGTAAGGGATTCTCCGTATGAATGGTTAACATGATGACTTTGATATCTGGGGAGAAACGTAGAATTTTCCGCGTGGCTTCCAGCCCACCAATACCAGGCATATTCATATCCATCAAAACAATATCAACAGTATTATTGCGACACCATTTTACCGCATCCTCGCCACACTGCGCTTCACCCGAAACTTTGATACCCCTGATATCTTCCAGAATGCGTCGTATCCCTGCGCGCACCAGTTCGTGGTCATCAACAAGAAGAACGCTAATCAAAGAAAATTCTCCAAAAAAATAAGGGAGTAACCTAATCACTCTTTGTTTACGGCAGTGATATTACTTGTTTTCAGCCAAAGAATGAATACAGAATAATTGCAATTTTACATCTCTATTTTTGGTCTGATTTATTTTTATCGCGATCGCTTTTCATACGCCAATAGTTTGGCAAGTAGCCCTATTAAAGGGCGCGTTCAACGAAAGGAAAATACATCCCAAAATAAGTGATGAATTTTACAACACAATCTACTCAAATAACTAATTATTAGTGCAATAAATAGTTTACAACAAGTTATTTTTCTAATTAAAAAAAGGCAACCATCTGATACTGTTATGAATAATTACTTTCTGAACAAACATTCATCATATAAGAATAATTCCTAGCGAGCCAACTCTGCCACAGTTACAGGATTACCACATTAAAAACATGAATTAGTCTTCTATTGGCATTATTTAAACATATGGCTAACTGTAAACTTTATGAACTTAATTAAGTGAACGCACAAGTTCTTAGTTATTTAGCATAAAAATTCATTTTGACACTCAGTTGAGAATTATCCGAATCCCGTAGTGAGTATTCAGTATCTGTGCGTATCCTAACAAATAATTACCATGCGCAGAGTTATTCATAACGCTGTGATATAATGTGGTAACTGTAAAAAAATGCTGCTTTTAACCTCAATGGCACGCCAATATGAGGATAAGCCACGCGGCAACAATGTCCATTAGGAGACACTATGAGTAACACAGACTTCACTACTGCCGCCGATCTTGAGACTTTAGCTCACGAAGTTACATGCCTGAAAACCACGCTGACATTGATGCTCAAGGCAATTGGCCAGGCAGACGCAGGTAAAGTTATTCTGAAGATGGAAAGATCCTTACCTCTGATAGAAGACAAAACCCAGGCAGAAGTGTTCGAAAATACCATTGCGCAAATCAAACACGCCTTCCGTCAATAGCATCCCGCGCGTCTGATACAGACCCAAATCCCCATTGGGTCTGTTAGTTACAATTTATATAATTATCAACAAGTAAACCGTTACCCTGCTGATTCCATCTATTGGTATGAGTCTTATATGAGTCTGTTACTCAAAGCATTGTTAGGCGCAGTAGTCGTGATTCTTATTGCCCTGTTATCCAAAACGCGAAACTACTATATTGCCGGGTTAATTCCACTGTTCCCAACCTTTGCTCTAATCGCACATTATATTGTTGATAGCGAGCGCTCTATCGAAGCTCTACGCCTCACTATCATCTTCGGAATATGGGCGATAATTCCGTATCTTATCTACTTAGTTTCCCTGTATTTCTTTCTCGACCACCTGCGCCTTTCTCTAGCACTGAGCGCAGCAGTAATCTGCTGGGGTTTCGCTGCATGGATGCTCATACTCGGCTGGAGCTATTGGCATAATTAGTCATATTCAAAAGAACCTGTATAAACAGAAATAAATGGCTTAAAAGACAGGTTCGAACAGAAATTAAACAAAACATCGATTAAATTAGCCAAACAATAACAGCGTAATCGCATGAATAGCCAGAATGCCAACGGAAAAAATCAGATTTACATTACTGATACGCTTCGTTTTCTCTTCTGATGGTAACAAAATATTAACCTGTATCTTTCTAACCCTATGAATCCACAGTCCCCCTATAACTAAGAATATCAGTGATAGCAGCACCATAAGTAAAGGGCGCCCCCAGACTAAAAACTCACTTAATCCAGCAATAGCAAACCATAGAATGACAAAAATCATAGTGGAACACCTTGGCTCATCATGTAGCTGTTAACTTACGTAGGGGATTGCTAGGAGTTAATTGTTATATATTATTCAAAAACAATATAAGAATATGAGGCTAATAAAAATACTATTTGATAGTAATTAAATCTACGCAAGTAAATAAAATGCAATATTTAATACTAAGAGTCATGCCACTCCCCCTATTTTTAAGAAGTAATTGATTCTTGTTATTGTAATTTCTCAATTTTAACGATGTTTTTTGAATCAATGATTAAAGAGATTAGCAGTAAAAACCAGAATCACGCTGGAAACACCTAAAAAATAAGTTAAAAACAGAGAAAATAGTAAATAAAGGCTAAGGTTTGGGTTTGGGCTTAGGCTTAGGCTTAGGCAGATGGAGAGAAGGAGAGAGAAATTTATTGTTGAAAGGAAAGCCATCAGAGCTGAATCGCCATACATTTGGACTCAGCTCAGATTATGTAAACAGAGTAAACGCGCGAACGCTTAATCAGACAATTTTTGGCTGGCCGTCTGATGCAGTCGCACCGCCATCAACAGGAATGTTTGCTCCGTTGATGAAGCTGGCGTCATCGCTGGCAAGGAACGCCATCACCGCAGCCACTTCTTCTGGCTCAGCTGCACGGCCTAATGCAATACGTTCGTTGAACTTATCACGGATTTCTTGTGGCCAACCGTTGGTCATATTTGTTTTTACTAAACTCGGACATACCGAGTTGATACGGACGCCATCACCACCGTGATCTAATGCCATTGCACGAGTCAGATTGACGACAGCACCTTTGGCAGCACAATAATACGCCGCCCCCCAATCACCGCCTAGGCCTGAGACAGATGCCGTATTAACAATACTTCCTTTGGTTTTCAATAAATAAGGAAGCGCAAATTTAGAACAGAACACAACCCCGTCAATATCCACTCCGGCAATACGGCGCCAATCTTCCACGGTTGTTTCCAAAACGCTACCCGCAACATGAACACCCGCATTATTCAGTAAGACATCAATTCTACCGAATTTTTCAGCAATACTGTCCATCATCTTTTTAACGGCAACATGGTCAGACACATCGATCGGATATGCTAATGCTTTACCTTTTGGCAAAGAGCGCGCAACTAATTCAGCCGCTTCCTGATTCCAGTCAGCTAGTACCACAATTGCACCTTCAGAAGAGAAACGACGAGCGGCAGCTTCGCCCATTCCATTTCCACCACCGGTAATAACGACCACTTTGTTTTCAAATCGCATTTGTTACTCCCTTTGTTAACTCATCGATTCATCACACAAATAAGCGATGCTATTACCTTATAACCTTTCAGTTTCTGAAGCTAACCATAAATGGGTATAAGGTATGAAGCGCTAAAAATAGTAAATTTTCAGCACAAAAGGCCAAAATATAAGGGATTAGAAAAACATAAACATTAAATTTACTTAATTATTAGTCAGCTACTAACAAACTTAACTGCATATGTGACACCTCTGAGCTCACAGGAACTCTTCCAGTACCCACAGGCTCACACTGCCCCCATTAACGCCAAACACCCCATGCCCCTGCTCATCAATAACCACGATATCTTGTCGATTACCTAAAAAATCGCCGAATCGATGATGTTTAAAATCTTCACCTAAAAAGATATTTTTCTCAGCATCAGCACCGTTAGTCATGATAACAACACAGCCAGGCTGGTGTTCATTACCTGAACGCACAAACGCAATACAGTTATTATCATCAAAATATTCCGACTGCGCGCCGTGAGCAAATTTCTGCCTCGCCTGAATAAGCCGCTCCAATTCTGCGATTATCGGCATCTCTATTTGATACTCCTCACCATCGTCACCTTCATCCTGATAGTTTGCACCATAAAGATCAGGGTAAAAAACGCAAGGAACCCCCTGTTCCCTTAATAAAATTAATGCATATGCCAGAGGTTTAAACCAGGGTTCGACAGGGGACTCGAGGGACTGAAGCGGTTGAGTGTCGTGATTAGCCACCAGCGTGACCGCATTCATAGGATTGGTATCCACCAACGTATTGGAAAATATTTGAGCGAGATCGAAACCATCACCGGACTTTGAAGCTTGATGAAACTTATGTTGTAACGCCACATCAAACAACATCAGTTTACCTTCCACCTGCTCGAGATATTTCTGAAGTTTGCCAATATCAGGCGACCAGTATTCTGCAATAACCAAAAGGTCATTCTGAGCATGCTCACGTACATGATCTATCCACTCTTTATAAAACCATGCAGGAATATGTTTAACCGCATCTAGACGGAAACCATCACAAGGTAACGAGTCTAATAGCCAACGTCCCCAGTACTTTAATTCCTCCTTTACGGCGGGGTTACGAAACTCTATATTAGCCCCCATCAGGTAATCGAAATTACCTAATTCATCATCGACCTGATCGCTCCAACCATCATTACCATAATCATTAATAATCTTAAATATGCCGTTAGCCGACGGGTCTTCAATAGAATCTATCCCACTAAAACAAGTCTGATCCCAAATAAATTGAGAATACTGGCCTGCGCGGGCGGGAAACGTAAAGCGTGTATAAGCTTGTGCGTCTATAACTTCATCAGCAATGTGATTACGGTTATTTTCTTCTACATTCGATACTCTTACAGGTTCTTTTTCGTCCGCCCCCATTTTATGATTAAATACAACATCATAAAGAACCTGAATCTCGCATTCTTGCAGACGATCAACTGCAGCCTGTAATGCCTCTCTATCACCATATTTTGTCGCACGATTCCCTTTTTGCTCAAACTCCCCTAAATCAAATAAATCGTATGTGTCATAGCCCACGGAATAACCGCCAGACGCACCCTTATAGGCAGGCGGAAGCCAGACTACAGTTATTCCTATATCTCTCAGTTGCGAGGCTTTATCACGAACCTCTTGCCAAAGTTGACCTCCGCCGGGGGAATACCAATGGAAAAATTGAATAAGCGTCGGGTTCTTCATAAAGAGGATAGCTCCGCAGTTAAATAAAGTCGCCTCTCAGTATGGCTTAGTTTGATAAAGAGTGAAGGCTTTGCGTAGTTTGTTATTTTTGTAAAAGATGAAGATATGTGAGCAAATTCACAGAGAGGATGAAATCAATTCAAATCGGCAGAAAAAGCTTAATGTGAGAAAGGTAACTATTCTATAATCATTGATAATGTAGATATGGATTAATCACATAAAGAAACAATACCGTATGGATTAAATTCACACTGCAGTAACGTTGAGATTCCAACCATGACGTCTTTATTAATCCGTAAACTATACCGTCAGTCGTTTTCTGTAACTTTCATCTGCATCATTCTATCCCTCGCCTTTTTATTGTGTTTATCATCAATTTTTTATCTTATACATCAAAGCATTTAGTCTAAATTGGTTAGAATTCGACCTGGAATTAAATTTATGCTATTGCCCATTTAACCCCCTATGAATGCATATTTTTTACCTGTCTGAGTCATTCTCTCCCCCGTGACTCAAACTTATTAACCCATAATTTAAACAAAATCGGTTGCGTTTAATCTTCTTTGATTGAACGCGGATAACCGTTTAAAACACAAATAAGAATAATAACCATTTGCAATGATGAAGTATAACTTCTGTATACATTAACCATGCTTTCTCGTTAAATCTGCAGTTGAACCAAGGAAGAAGTGAAAAACTTCATTTCAGAGCGAAAAGCCTTGTCTGACCAATGTTGTATTGATTGGGATTATCACAACTGCATTTAGCTGGTTTTATCACCAGATTTGAAATTGGAAGCATTAATGAACGGCAGGGGAAAACTTACCTAATCTGATATTCAATGGTATAAAACTGCCAGAATAATCGCTATTCCCAGCAATGAAAAAAACGTACATAGCGTAATTAATATACGCCGCCATTTGTTCCCATTAGTTGATGAATAAATGGTATCAATAAGGTCAGAAAAAATTTTAAATAAACTTAAAAATACATTCACAACAAACCCGATCATTGCTTCAACAATGGCATAAAACAGTGAATCCATAATACTACTCATCCATAAGTAAATGTCTATCTTTCAGGATTCTACACCTTTTGTATGTATCCCATCCAGAACGCGTTTATCGAACGTTTTAACAGGACGTACTGGACAGAAATATTGGTTTTCGCCTATTTGTAACGCTGAATACAACACGGAAGAGCACGAAACGCTGGCTGAATATAACAGTGAGCAGTCCCATAACGCCCTTAACATTCTGATGCCAGCAAATGGCTTGGAAACCGAAAAGCTCAAAAAGTATGTGGAACTAAAGCAGGGACACTGACAATAGCTAGAATATAGGTGGCTTGCGTCTTAGTAATCTTTCAATCAGAGTCTTTCGAAAATAGACTTCTAATCTCTTTCTCAAAAATAGCTGTAATATAAGCTTTATACATTGCCCCATTTTTGGTTGTTCGGCACACAGCCGATCCAGTAGAGAAATATCTACAGAAACTAAAGTAAGATATAATCAGTGCGCCAATATTAATTGCGGACACACTTTCATCACTATGGAAACTTTTATTCGTTCTATTATGACTCTCGGTAAGATGAAAAAAGCCCCGTTAAATTTCCCTATTCAAGGGCAATCAACGCTCAATTTTTAATTATATTTGAATCATAAAATATAATCTGCTCTTGCGCGGGTTTTTTAATGCCAGAATAGCTGTGTCGCCCAAAATTTCTGCCGCCAATTTGTCGCCACTGTTTTGGCTGGCTTCAAATGAGGATTTTGTAATTCATTGATGTTTTTGGCTTTGTTGGTGGGTCGTGGCGGGTTCGAACCGCCGACCAATTGATTAAGAGTCAACTGCTCTACCAACTGAGCTAACGACCCAACGCGAGAATTATTCTCCTGTTGGGTCTGGGTGTCAAACACTTCATCCGATTTTTCCCTGTCATATGTTCTATATGGCGACATGGCGACAACTCATTAATTAAGCGAGTAACACAGGCGATTATTGTTAGTTGTCAGGGAACATGGTGTAATTCTAATTATTGTGATGCAGTTAACAAATATCACTGAGTGAAATTTAAACAGTAGCCATCAGGCAACATGGAGAATATTGTATAAAAAATGTTATTGTTATATTAAATTTAATCTATCTTCATTAATGCATGCCCCAAATGACAGAGTTCAACAGACAGAGTAAATAACCCAAAGAGCCAATTTAGAGCTCAAAAAAACATCACAACACAGGAAGAGGGAATGGGAAAGATGGTAGACCAATCCAAGATAGCAATAAAATCGGAACAAGAACCGGAAGAACATCTCCAGAGAAACCTTTCCAACCGCCATATTCAGTTAATTGCCATCGGTGGTGCTATCGGCACCGGGCTGTTTATGGGATCGGGGAAAACCATCAGTCTAGCTGGCCCATCAATCATTTTCGTCTACATGATCATCGGCTTCATGCTGTTTTTCGTCATGCGCGCCATGGGAGAATTGCTATTATCCAATCTGAAATATAAATCTTTCAGCGATTTTGCCGCCGACCTTCTCGGTCCGTGGGCTGGATTCTTTACCGGTTGGACCTATTGGTTTTGTTGGGTAATAACTGGCATAGCCGATGTGGTAGCAATTACTGCCTATGCGCAATTTTGGTTCCCCGGCTTCTCACAGTGGATCGCTTCATTGTTAGTGGTTCTATTACTGCTATCTCTGAATCTTGCGACGGTAAAAATGTTCGGGGAAATGGAGTTCTGGTTTGCCATGATTAAGATTGTGGCTATCGTCGCTTTGATTTTTGCCGGTTTAACCATGGTATTAATGAGCTACCAATCTCCGTCAGGCACAGTGGCCTCGTTCAACCACCTGTGGAATGATGGCGGCATGTTCCCGAAAGGAATTAGCGGTTTCTTCGCTGGTTTCCAGATTGCCGTATTTGCTTTCGTGGGAATTGAGCTAGTTGGCACCACTGCCGCAGAAACCAAAGATCCAGAAGTCGTCTTACCTCGCGCAATTAACTCTATCCCGATTCGGATTATCATGTTCTATGTATTTTCTTTGATCATGATTATGTCGGTGACCCCGTGGAGTTCCGTGGTGGCTGATAAAAGTCCATTCGTTGAGCTGTTTGTTCTAGTCGGCCTGCCCGCGGCGGCTAGCGTGATTAACTTTGTCGTGCTTACCTCTGCGGCATCTTCCGCCAACAGCGGCGTATTCTCCACCAGCCGTATGCTGTTTGGTTTGGCTAAAGAAGGCGACGCACCTAAACAATTTGGGGTGTTATCACGCCGTTCGGTTCCGGCTTCCGGCTTAACCTTTTCATGTATTTGCCTATTAGGCGGAGTCGTTCTTATTTACCTGATTCCTAACGTCATGACCGTATTTACGTTGGTCACCACCGTATCTGCGATTCTATTTATGTTCGTTTGGACCATCATTCTGTGTTCTTATCTGGTATATCGCAAACGTCGCCCTGCCCTGCACAAAAAATCCATTTATAAAATGCCTGCAGGTATTTTTATGTCCTGGGTTTGTATGGCGTTCTTTGCCTTTGTATTAGTGTTACTGACTTTGCAGGAAGATACCCGTCAGGCGCTAATTGTGACGCCGCTGTGGTTTGTTATTCTGGCTGTGTCTTACAGTCTCCTGAAAAAACGCAGAACCCGTTTGTATGAAAATAAATAGCCCCTTGGAATGATTGGGCGACAAGCCAGAGCATTTAAATGGTGATAAAAAAGCGTGGTATTGGGTCAGCCAGAGCCACGCTTTTTTTCTCTCTTAATCAAAGATTATTATGTTATTTGTGTAAATAAACTCAATCGTAATCCGCTGAGCTTTATTCCCCCAGATCATCACTCGCTATTGATTTTTTCTTCTAACGCAAATTGAAACTACAATAACAAGCTGGTTAAAGTCAGGCGATATAAATATGATCACCTACACGATAATTGTCGACGTAATACCTGAGGGTCTGTATGAATTGTTCCCTTAATACTTAACCAACCTCGTTCTGAAAATTTCACGCCTAAAATCACCATTTCATCCGCGCTATTAACCTCAATAGGTCCCCAGACTTCCCCATCAATAAAGAAGCGCTTAATCAACCATCCATTTGCAACAACTTGCACTATCGTGAGGCACCCATCTGCGTCGCGGCACAATATTGAGCCCATAAATATCCTATTTAATTAAACCTTAGCGCCAAGCATAGCCGATATATAAATGCGGTACGGAGAGCAATAACAAGGTGAGATCTGTGTCACCGTCATAGGCAAAAACAAGTGTCGTTATGTGAGTATTCAACGGATAATTACGCTGTCAGGTTGATGTCCTATTGCTGTCATCTTAGTGTCAGGTACCTGTCGTGGTGGCATCTTACACATCGTTCTATGTTGAGAGGACACAACTTATTATCAGGAAGAAAGATATGGCTATTTATCGGATTCGAGATCTAAGACTGGCACGCGGTTGGTCACAAGAACAGTTGGCCGAAATGGCCGCCCTAAGCGTTCGTACCATACAACGTATTGAAAATGGCGAACAAGCGAGCCTTGAAACATTAAGCGCTATTGCCGCAGTTATGGAATTGAAGGTGAATGAGCTGTGTTTAGTGAATGAACAAGGTGAAACGACAGCAGAAAATAAGGAGGCGACTGACCCTATCGATCAGCGCGTTGAAAATGCGCGTCTGGCTGTTGAAAAAGAAATGAACTTCTTTCGTAGATTGTTTCGTTCGCTAATACTCTGCTTGTTTCTGTTTGTGATTAACTGGTTCACCTCGCCTCAGTATTACTGGATCGGGTGGGTAGTATTAGGGTTCGGTATCTCCTTGTCCATCCAGGCAATCAATATTTTTGTCCTGGGTAATTGGATGGACCGTTGGCAGCAGAAGCGACTACAAAATAAATTACGTAAACCTTAAATCATCCTACATTTTAAGCATCATCACATTTAAAGCTAAATATACGCCTGTCTATGCAGTTGCGCCTGCGCCTTATTGGAGTATGTTTAATAAGAGTCTTATGTGCTCACTATTATCCCTTCATCAACATCATCCTATCGAAAATTGGAGAACGGCGAGATGGCGAAAATTTTAGTGCTTTATTACTCTATGTATGGACATATCGAAACGCTGGCAGAAGCCATCGCAGAAGGGGTTCGCAGAGTTGATGGCGTGGAAGTGATGGTAAAACGCGTACCGGAAACTATGCCTGCAGAAGCCTTCGCCAAGGCGGGCGGGAAAATCAATCAGTCGGCACCGGTCGCCACGCCGCAGGAATTAGCGGACTACGACGGAATCATCTTCGGTACGCCTACCCGTTTCGGTAACATGGCGGGACAAATGCGCACATTCCTTGACCAAACTGGGGGTTTATGGGCATCCGGCGCGTTATATGGCAAAGTTGCCAGCGTTTTTGCCTCAACCGGTACCGGCGGAGGGCAAGAACACACGATCACATCGACCTGGACGACCTTGGCTCACCACGGTTTTATTATTGTGCCAATCGGCTACGGGGCGCCAGAGCTGTTTGATGTCTCGCACACTCGCGGCGGTACGCCATATGGCGCAACCACTATCGCTGGCGGAGACGGTTCACGTCAGCCAAGTAATGAAGAGTTAGCCATTGCCCGCTTCCAGGGTGAACATGTCGCAAAAATCACAGCAAAACTAAATAGTTAACAACAAATGGGCATCGCATACTCTTTGCGGCGCCCTCCTTTTCTGCCAACCGGCGCTATAAAGCGACAGAAGAGCGTTGATCCAGATGGATGACACGCTGTGCCGACGCAATCGTCGACGGCCTATGGGCAATCATTATTCGGGTAATATTCAGCGAAGCGATACTCGAGTTAATCGCTGCCTCGTTAATGAGATCGAGATGGCTGGTAGCTTCGTCCAAAAATAGAATGCTTGGTCGGCGGTACAACGCTCTGGCAATGAGTAGGCGCTGCTTTTGCCCTCCTGACAAACTCCCTCCCAGTTCGCTGATAATACTTTCGTAGCCCATAGGCATGCTGTCGATATCGTCATTGATATTGGCATAACGAGCGCAGGCAATCACCCATTCTAGGTCGATATTTTTATCAAAACTGGCAATATTCTCAGCGATAGAACCGGAAAATAATTTGTCCTCCTGTAAGACGCAGGCGATACAATCCCGATAGTTATTCAGCCCTAACGCGTTTATCTCCATCCCATTGATCAAAACCTCCCCTTTAGTGGGAACCAACAGTCCGGAAATAATGTTCATCAGCGTTGTTTTTCCAATCCCTGATGGTCCAACCAAGGCTACACTTTCGCCTGCGGCAATTGTTAGCGTCAGTTCTGAGAATAACGGTCTGGAAAATGAATCGTATTGAAAGGACAAATTACGAATTTTCAACTCCGCGGGTTCACCGCGCTTGATAAAGGTCCGAGTAGGCTTAAATACCTCTCCCTCGGACAAAGCGATGTCCGAAATGCGCTCGCTGTGCAACGTTAACATGGTCAAGCTAAACGCCAGATTGATCAAATTTGATGCCCGCTCAGCAAATTGTCCGCGGAAAGTATTGAAGGCGAAATACATACCCAACGTCATATTCCCATCCATTACCATAGAAGCGCCGATCCATAGAATAATAATCTGTTCTAACATGCCGATCAGTGAGTTCACTCCACCAAACAACATATTAAGTTTAGTGATATGAATAGTTGCATTTACAGCATCAATGCTGAGATTGAGCCAATTTTGAGCACGAATGCCCGTTAGGCCGAGAGCCTTAATCGTGGACACGCCGTAGAAAGTTTCCATAAAGTGCGTTTTTGCCTTCGCATCTTTAATAATTTGTTCTTCCGACGCCTGGCGAAAATAATAATAAGTTAACAAACGCAGCAGAATATAGATTGAAGTGAATCCTAGGGCGACCCAGACCAGCCAGCCGCCGTAGAGAATCATCATAATGAGTAATCCGACGGCCATAATCCCGTCAATAATCGCGCTAACTATGCTGGTTGTCAGCGTCACTCTCAGTGTTGCTAATGAATCAAAACGCGATTGAATATCACCCAAGTTGCGCTTTTCAAAGAACGATAGCGGTAAAGTCATCAAATGATCAAACAAACCAGCCTTCCACTGCACATCCACCAGCGAATCTAACACTATAGAAAACCAGGATCTGAATGCGCTGGTGAAGGTGCGGAACAGCGTAAAAAAGACCAACCCCATACAGATTAATGCCAATAAATTATAATCTTCAGCGTTTATGACATGGTCGATAACCAGCTGCGTACCAACTGGTATCAATAGATTAATAGATTCAATCAACAGAGACAGGCAAAAAATCTTAATCAGTAACCCTCTTAGTCCCCGAATATTCTTTATTAGATCAGCCAGTTTTAAACGACTCTTTTGTGTTTTTTGGCTGAAGTTGCTGGCTGGCCACAGTTCTAACGCTACGCCGGTAAAATGTTTGGAAAACTCGGTTTTTGATATCACTCTCCTTCCTGTTGCCGGATCGTGAATAACTACCGAAGTTGCGCTGACCGTAACCAATACGACAAAATGATTAAGATCCCAATGCAAGATACAAGGAGTTTTAAGCTGATCAATTTCCTCTATATCCAACGATAGCGCTCGTGTTTTAAGCTTAAGCGCAGTTGCAATATCAACTAGGTGAGCTAAGGTCGCCCCTTGGAGAGATATTCCGTATTGCTTGCGTAAATTAAACAAATCCACATGAAATCCGTGAAATCCGCATACCATAGCCAGGCAAGCAAGGCCGCATTCAGCCGCCTCTGCCTGTATTATTCTGGGCACCCGGCGACGAAAATTAAAATCTAGGCGATTAAAAAGATCCTTCACCGTTAATTTATCCATGAATCGGTCCACCTACGCTTTTTTTCATGTCATAGAACGGCGAAAACATCCATTTATACAATGGTCTTTTCTCCATAAATATGGTTGCCTGCGCCGTTAAACCATTGGAGAGTTTCAATTGTCGTCCCTGATATAAAAGCGACTGGTCATCCATTGCGACGAGCGTCTTGTAGTAGGCCGTTCCTATATTACGATTCGAATCTTTGGGAATATTGTTATAAGTAGACATTTCTTGAGAAGATGCAGGAACGGCTGAAATAGAAATAATATGTCCGGAAAACTGGCCAAACTTTTCAAATGGAAAAGCGTCATAACGGATATTGATTCTGTCTCCGGCCATAACATAGGGGGCGCTACTAGTAGGTATCCACAATACCAAGCGATATTGCTTCCTTTCCTTTGGGGTTAACTGAGCCAAACTGTCGCCGAGATTAACCATTTGCCCCGGCGTTACGCTCAATGACTCTATTTTTCCGTCGATGGGCGCATTTATAACCAACACACCGCTTGATTCGGCCAAAGTGAGCTGCCGCTGAAGATCGATGCGCTGATACTGATACTGGGAAATCTGATTATCAAAATCAGCCAAGCGAATATTCTTTTCTGTTCTAAGGGTCGTTAGCTGAGTATTTTCCTGCATACTTTGACGATATAGACTTTGATAGGCATTTTGCTGCTGATAAAATATTGCTCGCTGATTAGCCAACTGGTCTTTGCTAATAAGCCCTTTTCTTTGATACTCCTGATAGTTATCTAAGGTACGCTGCATCTCAGCCATGCCTTTCTTAGAGGCTTCGATGAGTTTAAGCGACTCCTGATAAGCATGTGAATTTTGCGCTATCTGCTGTTCCAGATTCATCGCAATTGACAACTTATTTTCTTTTACTCGTTGAACAAGATTATCTAGCTCAATAATTTGTTTTTCTATGGATGCCATATTTTTACCACTCACATTACCGGAATCTGTTACCCTGCTAATATCAATTTGATAAATCTGCTGCCCTTTTTTTACGCTCTGTCCAACACTAACCAAGGATTGGGTAATAAATCCCTGTTGAGGGGAAAACAGATTTATAGCGTGAGATTCGGTAATAACCTCTCCGGTAATATTAATTCTTCTCGTATATTCACCCAAAGTAAGTAACGCAATAAGCATAAGAATAATAGCAATGGATACGGTTAAAACGATCCAAGGTGAGACACCTTTGATTAAAAGTGCCTTACCGTTCCATCTTGCTTTCTGATTATCCAATACTTCTTTCCGAAATATACTTTCTCTGGTCATAACGTTATGCTCTATAGAGTTGATAATGTTTCTATATCATTTACTACGTTTGTAATAATGGAATTCACCTCGAGAACAGCATAGAAGCCCCCCAAAATATAGCGCTCATCAGTGAATGTCGTACTCGCTATGATCTAAAGAATCTAACCATATAATAATCATCCGCACAGCGTTCATTAACAAAAAAAATCAGTTATAGAAATAGCCACGGTCATAAATGCACCGTAGCTAACTCCGTTATTAATGATAAAAGTAAGCTCAGTGAATATCAGCTTAGGCGCAATGCCAATCGATAATTAAAATCACAATCTCATCAAGTTTGACTCAGTAAGGTCTTTGATAAAACTGAAGACTCATCGGTGTTGGCATGAGGGTTCCCTGCTGAAAAGGCTGCGTACCAACAGGAATAGGATCCAGTGTTGGCATAACTCCAGGATTATCAATTGGAGGGACAGGCGTTGACACTGAAGGTGGCATACCGTTGTTGTACGGATTAAATGCAATTGTAACCGTAGAATTATTGATCGTAATACCGTTTGCACCAGAAACTAAGTGAGATTTTTCTTTAGTCATTTGTTTCATAAACACCTCTATATAATATGATTGATAAGTTTAGTGTAATGATATCTAAATATTTACTCTCGCAATTGCCATTCTAAATTAAAGTAATTTGAAATATTAACAATGTTCTATTATGTAAGGTTGTATTTTGATAGTGTTAAATATTTACATAACGTAAAAACCATGTAAAACACCTGTTTTATTTAGTCATATCACAACGCATTCCATTTATAAATAACTCATGCAAATGATACATATAGAGTTATTCCGAAATAAATATAAAAAGATAAACCTAGGCGGTTGATTATGGAGCAGAAAGTAAATGATGTTTTTTAAATAATTCAATGAATGTATTGTTGTTTTTTATCACTCACAGCCATTAAAAAAATTTAATCCATGCTGATTAATCCAGTCGTTTATAAACCTTTAGGTTGGGTTGTTATCACAAGACGTTAATTCCGATCAAAAAAAATAGCTGCAATATCTTCAGATACCGCAGCTATTTAGACACTCAATAACCGGCAATAATTAGGATTCCAACAACCCCTGAGCCAGATAATGATTCGCATCGGGTACGCCCGGCAGGCTAAAGAAATACCCCCCGCCAATAGGTTTGACGTACTCTTCCAGCGCTTCGCCGTTTAACCGCTTTTGCACCGCCAGAAAGGCTTTTTCCAGATTGGACTGATAACAGATAAACAGCAGCCCCATATCCAACTGACCGGAGTTCGATACACCCAATGAATAACTGTAGCCACGGCGTAGCATCAGGTTTTCCTGAGTTTCAACGGTACGCGGATTCGCCAAGCGAATATGCGCATCCAGTGGAATAACTTTACCGTCTGGATCTTTGGTGTAATCCGGCTCATCGTGTTCATGAACCATACCCAAAGGTGCCCCGCTGTGTTTATCTCGGCCAAAGATCGTTTGTTGCTCCTGCAAAGGAGTTCGATCCCAAAACTCCACCTTAAAGCGGATAATACGCGCAGCCTGATAGCTGCCGCCCACCGCCCAAGCTGGCTCTCCCACATTGTCAGGCACCCAAACCACCCGGCTGATTAAAGGTACATCATTGGTTTTGGGGTTTGCCGTGCCGTCTTTGAAGCCCAGCAGATTGATCGGCGTTTCCTTACCTTTACTGCGCGCCGAATGGGCAGAAATGAAGCCTTCACGTTTCCAACGCACGCTAAGTAGATCCGGCGTATGCTTGATAATATCGCGCAGCGCGTGAATCACCGTTTCGTTAGTATTCGCGCAGATTTGCAGCAGAATATCACCGTGACACAGACTGGCATCTAATGAATCATTAGGAAAACGGATCATTTTCTGTAAATGCAGCGGTTTTTTGGCCTGCAGACCAAAACGTTCATCGAACAATGAGTTACCGACCGACAGGGTGAGAGTCAAATTGTCGGGATAAATTTCTGGCCCCATAATTCCCGAGTCCAGCGGCGGCAGCTTGGGATCAATTTCCGGCGCACGCCCACCGCTGGTGAGAAAAGCAATTCTTTGGGTCAACAACTTAAATAAACGCGTCAGATCCGCAGGCGTCGTGGCTAAAACGTCAAAGGCGACCAGCATCATTGCTGCTTGCTGCGGCGTTAAAATTCCCGCTTGATGCGCGCCGTAAAACGGTTGTTTTTGCCAACGTTCATCTTTCTTTTCAGCGGTAACATCAGAACCTGCCGTTGCCGCCTGAGCCACTTTATTCGCCCCCAGTGCCAATGCGCCGCTCATCACGCCCATGCCTAATAACAGGCGTCTGCGCGATGGCGATTCCGCACCATCTGATGGCTGAGACGGCCCATTTAATGGGCCGGTTTTCATTACCATGTTAACCACCTCAATCCAGACCTAACACGCCGCGCAGCTGTGCCAAATCTTCCGCCAATGCGGTAATAGGGCCTTTCATGGCATTCCGATCAGCATCAGTCAGTTTTTCGTAGGATTCGAAGCCGTCTTTGGTGCGATATTTAGCCAGCAATGTATCAACGGTTTTGAAATTGGCATCAATTTTTTGCAACAGTGGTTTATCGGCTTTTTCCAGCAATGGACGCAGCAAATTCACTATCTTTTGCGCACCGTCTACGTTTGCCTGGAAATCCCACAAATCGGTACGGCTATAGCGATCTTCTTCACCGCTAATTTTACTGGCCGCGACTTCTTCAATCAGCCCTGCCGCACCGCCCACCACTTTACCCGGCGTAAAGGTCAGATCTTTGATTCGTTTTTGCAGCTCTAATGTATCCTGATACAAACGCTCGGCGAATTTATCCGCCCCTTTAGTGGTGTTATCCCCGAACAGGATTTTTTCCAGACGATGGAAACCGCTGAAGTTAGGATCGGCGGCTTTCTGCTCGAAATCATCCTCGCGAGCGTCAATGCTGCCGTCCAGATCGGAGAACAACTCAGCAATAGGTTCAATCCGCTCGTAATGCTGACGAGTTGGTGCATACAGCTGGCGTGCCAGCGCTAAATCACCTTTTTTCACCGCATCGGTAAAGGCTTTAGTTTGAATCACCAACTGATTAACTTCTTGCGTGACATACACTTTGTATTCCGCAATCGGCCCGACTAACGCCATAGCGTCAGGTTTCGTCGCCACGGCGCCTTCGGTAGCGGTGACAATCAGTTTGCCTTTCGGATTGCTCAACAGCCCGCAGGTCATGTCGTATTCACCGGGTTCCAGATTAGCCGTCATTTTTTGCGTAAAGCCCGGTGCGATGTTTTCACGCTCTTCAACCACCATCACGCCTTTCAGAATTTCCCACTCCAGCCCTTTTTGGCTGGCATTGTGTACCACAAACTGAGTTTTTCCCGCCGGAATGGTCAGCGCCATGGGCTCACACTGTTTATCATTAACGGTGATTTTTATTTGTGGAACTTTAGCATCAGCAGCCTGCGCACCGGCGCTAATAGCGAATGCGGGCAACGCCAACAACGCGGCGTGCAGTGCGGTACGACGGAAGAACCGATTAGACATGTCATGACTCCCTGACCTAAAAATAAGATTAATGGTTGGTTTTATTCGCCGCTCGAGCGTCGGATGCAGTCAGTTCGCGCTGCGGAAGGAAAAAGAAAATCAATGCTGGGATCAGATAGATAAAGTAAACGGCGACTTCACTGACGCTCGGTGCTTCCTGATAGCCCAATATACCTTCTAGGAAGGTGCCCAGTAGGGTATGCGTTGACAGCACATTCGTCAGATCGAAGGCGATATCCTGAAAATGGTTCCAGAGTCCCGCTTCATGGAATGCGCGAATGGCTCCGGCAGCCAAGCCGGCAGCAACAAAGAGGATAAACAGACTGGTCCATTTAAAGAATTTGGCCAGATGCAATTTCACGCCGCCCCAGTAGATTGCCATACCGACAAGAATGGCGCAGGTTAATCCTAAAATAGCGCCAATAGGTGCAGCAATGCCGACATCCTGCTGGAAAGCGGCTAATAAAAAGAATACCGACTCCAGACCTTCACGCGCCACGGCAAAAAATACCATTGCCACCAACGCCCAGCTCTGACGACGACCCGAGTTCAGGGCGTGATCGATAGCTCCTTCCAAATGAACCTTGACCGATTTGGATACTTTGCGCATCCAGAACACCATATAGGTCAATATGCAAACGGCAATCACCGCCACTATACCTTCAAACAGTTCTTGCTGTTTCTGCGGAAATTCACCGGTAGTTTCATTAATAAAGATACCCAGCCCAAGGCAGAGCGCTGCAGCAACAATAACGCCAGCCCAGACGGCGCCCATCCATTGACCACGCTGGGTGCGTTTCAGGTAGCTGGCAATCAGGCTGACAATCAGCGCAGCTTCAAGACCTTCGCGAAACATAATAAGAAATGGGACGAACATGCTTAACACCCCTGATGGTGGGTAACGTCAATTTAAGTAAAGAAAGGTAAAACTCACGAACGATGTTGATTATCAATCCATCGATAAAAAAAGTAAAACTTAAAACGATAGTGATTATCATTCTGCTATCGGAAAACTCAAGAAGCTCTTTCGGATTGTTGCCAATTAATATGTCTGATTATTTTCGAGATACGAATTTATAACTACGGATTGGTTGGGAAAATATTGTGTCAAGGCGGTGAGATAAATAAGGAAGGCGCTCACTGCCTGCCTGAACGGACAGCGAGCGGATAGAAAGTCTTAAATGGTTTTGAATTCTGCTTCGGCTTTATGGAAACGATCGGTCACAATTTTCGAAGGTTCACGGCCTAACAGGCTGACAATCACAATCGCGATACTGGCGAAAATAAAGCCCGGAATGATTTCGTATAATCCAAACCACGCGAACTTATTCCAGATAATCACCGTTCCTGCACCAACCAGCATACCGGCCAGAGCACCGTTACGAGTCATGCGTGACCACAGTACGGAAATCAATACCACGGGGCCGAAAGCCGCACCGAAACCTGCCCAGGCGTTACTCACCAGACCCAAAACTTTGTTTTCCGGATCGGCGGCGATAGCAATAGCGATAACCGCAACCAACAGCACCATCATGCGACCAACCCATACCAGTTCTTTCTGGCTGGCATTTTTACGCAGGAAGGCTTTGTACAGATCTTCTGTAATCGCACTGGAACACACCAGCAACTGGCAGCTTAAGGTACTCATGACCGCAGCCAGAATAGCGGACAGCAGAATACCGGCAATCCACGGATTAAACAGCAACATCGCCAGTTCGATAAAGATACGTTCGCCGTTTTCGGAAACACGCCCCGCCAGCTCCGGGTTTTGCTGGAAATAAGCAATACCGAAGAAACCCACGGCAATGGTGCCAGCCAGACACAAAATCATCCAGGTCATGCTGATACGACGCGCCTTACGGATGGTGTGATGGGAATCTGCCGCCATAAAACGAGCCAGAATATGCGGTTGACCAAAGTAGCCCAGACCCCAGCCCAACAGCGACAGGATTGCGACAATATTCAGCCCTTTCAACATATCCAGATTGGCGGCGTCTTTGGCTTTAATCACCATAATCGAGGTATCGATGCCGCCCACGGCCAGAATGACAATAATTGGTGTCAATATCAGAGCAAAAATCATCAGGGTGGCCTGAACGGTATCGGTCCAGCTCACGGCGAGGAAGCCGCCGATAAAGGTATAGGCGATGGTTGCGGCGGCACCGGCCCACAGCGCGGTGCTGTAACTCATGCCAAAGGTACTTTCAAACAACAGCGCACCGGCCACAATCCCAGACGCACAGTAAATAGTGAAGAACACCAATATCACTACGGCAGAAATCACCCGCAGCAGTTTACTTTTATCTTCAAAACGGCTAGTGAAATAATCCGGCAGCGTTAACGCATTATTGTTGGCCTCGGTTTGCACGCGCAAACGGCCTGCGACCAGTTTCCAGTTTAGATAGGCGCCCAAAGTCAGGCCGATAGCGATCCAGCTTTCGGAAATACCGGACAGAAAAATCGCGCCGGGTAACCCCATCAGCAGCCAGCCGCTCATATCAGAGGCACCGGCAGAAAGTGCAGTCACTACGCTGCCTAAGCTGCGGCCACCTAAAATGTAATCGTCAAAGTTATTCGTCGCCCGGTAGGCCATCAGGCCAATAATTATCATGCCAAATATATAAACGAGAAATGTCACCAACATTGGTGTGTTCATCATCATGCAACGTCTCCATAGTGCGTTTTATACGTTTTAATACTTCCGTTTTTCATTAATGCATCAGTTTAAAAACACCCCGCCAGCGATGGCGTTATGTCTAGTTCAGGGCGAATGCCGGAACGTGGCATTTGGTTGCACCTGAGATGATTTATCATCGAAACTAATTTGTCGAGCAGACTATCCTAGTGGACTCTCTTCTTTAGCAACAACTCTTTCAACAAAAAATTTACATAAAATTTACCCTGCATCACATTTACAATAGTTCCCGGTTTCACCTTGCACTCCAAAGTGAGTTGCACCCTAAGCAAAACCCACAAAAACCCTGTATTTCGTAATGTTAACGCCCTCCCAATGAAAACAAAGCAATCACTACGCCCAGAAAGAATGTTAAAAATCCGACTAATTTCACAGTTCGTTAATCGCCCTGATTTAACACGGTTGCACAAAGTTGCAACATGCTGGATATTGTGACTCATAAAAAACATAACTCCCTTTATTCAGGACAGGAGCCAGACGGCATGGGCAGCACAACAATGGGCGTGAAACTCGATGAGGCGACACGCGATCGTATTAAAACGGCAGCACAACAAATTGATCGCACCCCGCACTGGCTGATTAAGCAGGCCATATTTAACTATCTGGAACGCCTAGAAAATGGCGCTGATATGCCAGAAATTCCAGCGTTAGCCGCGGCTTCCCCTGCTGAAACGGACGACATTATGCCGCAATCGGTGGAAACAGCCCACCAACCATTCCTTGATTTTGCAGAACATATATTGCCGCAGTCCGTCACCCGTGCCGCCATCACCGCCGCCTATCGCCGCCCGGAAACCGAAGCCATTCCAATGTTGCTGGAACAGGCGCGTTTGCCCGCCGATCTGGCCGATGCGACTCACAAACTGGCCTACGGTATTGCCGAAAAGTTGCGCAACCAGAAAAGTGCCAATGGCCGCGCCGGTATGGTGCAAGGTCTGTTGCAGGAATTCTCTCTTTCTTCTCAGGAAGGCGTGGCGCTAATGTGTCTGGCGGAAGCGCTGCTGCGTATTCCAGATAAACCCACTCGCGATGCGCTGATCCGCGATAAAATTAGCAACGGTAACTGGCATTCCCATTTGGGCCGCAGCCCATCGCTGTTTGTTAACGCAGCAACCTGGGGTTTGCTGTTCACCGGCCGTCTGGTCTCCACGCATAATGAAGCCAAACTCTCCAGCTCTCTGAACCGTATTATCGGTAAAGGTGGTGAGCCTTTGATCCGCAAAGGCGTGGATATGGCGATGCGCCTGATGGGCGAGCAATTCGTCACCGGTGAAACCATTGCAGAAGCGCTGGCCAACGCGCGTAAGCTGGAAGATAAAGGTTTCCGTTATTCTTACGATATGTTGGGTGAAGCGGCGCTGACCGAAGCCGATGCGCAGGCTTATCTGATTTCCTATCAGCAGGCGATTCACGCTATCGGCAAAGCCTCTAATGGCCGCGGGATTTATGAAGGGCCGGGTATTTCCATCAAACTCTCTGCCCTACACCCGCGCTATAGCCGCGCTCAATACGAGCGTGTGATGGATGAGTTATACCCTCGCCTATTGTCCCTGACGCTACAGGCTCGCCAGTATGATATTGGTATCAATATCGACGCCGAAGAGGCGGATCGTCTGGAGATCTCCCTCGATCTGCTGGAAAAACTGTGTTTCGAGCCGCAGTTAGCCGGTTGGAACGGTATCGGTTTTGTCATTCAGGCTTATCAAAAACGCTGTCCGTTCACCATTGATGCAGTGATTGATATGGCACAGCGTAGCCGTCGTCGCCTAATGATTCGTTTGGTGAAAGGCGCTTACTGGGATAGTGAAATTAAGCGCGCACAGGTTGAGGGTCTGGAAGGCTATCCGGTGTATACCCGTAAGGTGTATACCGATGTGTCTTATCTCGCCTGCGCCCGTAAACTGCTGGCTGTACCAAACCTGATTTACCCTCAGTTCGCTACCCATAACGCCCATACTTTATCTGCCATCTATCATTTGGCGGGCAATAACTATTATCCAGGTCAATATGAATTCCAATGCCTGCACGGCATGGGCGAGCCGCTGTACGAACAAGTGGTAGGAAAAGTGGCCGATGGCAAGCTCAATCGCCCGTGCCGCATTTATGCACCGGTAGGCACCCACGAAACGCTGCTGGCTTATTTGGTTCGTCGTCTGCTGGAAAATGGCGCTAATACCTCGTTTGTAAACCGTATTGCCGATGCAACGCTACCATTAGATGAGCTAGTCGCCGATCCGGTTGCCGCTGTAGAGGCGTTGGCCGCCACTGAAGGTCAGTTAGGTTTGCCTCATCCACGTATTCCATTGCCTCGTGATTTATACGGCAGTGACCGCGCCAACTCCAGCGGTTTGGATCTGGCTAATGAACATCGTCTGGCCTCACTCTCCAGTGCTCTATTAAGCAGCGCCACCCAGCCTTGGTGCGCAGAACCGATTATTGATGCCGAACGGGATCAGAGCGGCGTAGAACAACCGGTCATTAACCCGGCAGAACCGAGTGATGTGGTGGGTTATGTACGTGAAGCCAGCGCCGATGAAGTCAGTCGCGCGTTGGATGCTGCCGCAGCCGCTGGCCCAATCTGGTTTGCCACACCGCCGACAGAACGCGCCGCCATTTTGGTACGCGCCGCCGAGTTGATGGAAGCTCAAATGCAAAGCCTGATGGGCGTTCTGGTGCGCGAAGCCGGTAAAACCTTCAGCAACGCCATTGCAGAGGTACGCGAAGCGGTAGATTTCCTGCATTATTACGCCGGAATGGTTCGGGATGATTTCTCGAATGACAGCCATCGCCCGCTTGGCCCGGTGGTTTGTATCAGTCCGTGGAACTTCCCGCTGGCCATTTTTACCGGACAGGTTGCCGCAGCCCTCGCCGCAGGTAACAGCGTGCTGGCAAAACCGGCGGAACAAACCCCGCTGATCGCTGCTCAGGCGGTGCGTATTCTACTGGATGCAGGTATTCCGCAGGGCGTATTGCAGCTGTTGCCTGGTCAGGGTGACAGCGTTGGTGCCTTGCTGGTCAATGATGCGCGAGTGCGCGGCGTGATGTTCACTGGCTCTACTGAAGTTGCCAGCATTCTGCAACGTAGCATTGCCGGTCGCCTCGACCCTCAGGGTCGTCCAACCCCGTTAATCGCAGAAACCGGCGGTTTGAACGCAATGATCGTGGATTCATCCGCCCTGACCGAACAGGTGGTTACCGACGTGGTTGCTTCCGCCTTTGACAGCGCGGGCCAACGCTGCTCTGCCCTGCGTATTCTGTGTATTCAGGAAGACGTGGCTGAGCACACGCTGCAAATGCTGCGTGGCGCTATGGCGGAATGTCGTATGGGAAATCCTGAGCGTCTGTCTACGGACATCGGCCCGGTTATCGATGCAGAAGCCAAAGCCGGTATTGAGCGCCATATTCAGGCGATGCGTGCCAAAGGTCGCAAAGTCTATCAGGCCGCGCAGGCGAATACTCAGGATGAGAAAGAGTGGCAACGCGGCACCTTTATCAAACCGACGCTGATCGAATTGGATAGCTTTGACGAGTTGCAAAAGGAAGTCTTTGGTCCGGTACTGCATGTCGTGCGTTTCCAGCGACAGAACCTGACCGCGTTGGTGGATCAAATCAACGCTTCCGGTTATGGCTTAACGCTGGGTATTCATACCCGAATTGATGAAACCATTGCTCGCGTCACCGATCGCGCCAAAGTCGGCAACCTTTACGTCAACCGTAATATGGTCGGTGCGGTAGTTGGGGTGCAACCATTCGGCGGAGAAGGGCTATCCGGCACAGGGCCGAAAGCCGGTGGGCCACTGTATTTGTATCGTCTGCTGTGTAGTCGTCCGGAAGACGCGGTAACGTCAACCTTGGCGCGTCAGGACAGTGAGCATCCGCAGGACGTCACCGCACGTGAATCCCTGCTGACCGCTCATCGCGCCCTAGTTAGCTGGGCCAACGAACAGAAGCAAAGCGAGCTAGTTAGCCTGGCTGAACGCTACGGTGATCTGGCTCAGGGCGGAACTATTCGTCTACTACCGGGGCCAACCGGTGAGCGCAATACCTATGCGCTACTGCCGCGTGAGCGGGTGTTGTGTCTGGCGGATAATGAGCAAGACGCTTTGATTCAGCTGGCGGCAGTGCTGTCGGTTGGCAGTCAGGTACTCTGGCCAGACAGCGGTATTCAGAAGGAATTGTTCCGTCGCTTGCCTGCAGCCGTACAGAGTCGACTAACCTTAACGCCGGACTGGCAGAGTGAGAAGGCGGTATTTGACGCAGTGATTTACCACGGTGATGCCGATCAGCTACGTACCCTGTGCGAGCAAGTGGCGCAGCGGGACGGCGCAATTGTGTCAGTACAGGGCTTCGCGCGCGGTGAAACCAATATCCTGCTGGAACGTCTGCTAGTGGAGCATTCACTCAGTGTGAATACCGCCGCTGCCGGTGGCAACGCCAGTTTGATGACTATCGGCTGATCGTTTGATGGTTGGTGTCTGTATGACGGAAAGGCTCTTAGGAGCCTTTTTGTTTTTTAGGTTCGAAATCTAAGGTTAGTCTGAAATCGGATCGAGTTTCGGTCGATATTCGATGAGTGAATATCTTGCCTCTACAACCTCAACCGAATTGAGGCTCCTCGGCGCGCCATGAGCCGCAGGGCCAAGCTGGAATTCTGAGCAAGCCCGCAGGCGAATCTCGCTCTGCTCACAAGGCGAGGAGAACATAAGGGAAGTTTGTAGATGCCAAGCGTGGGTGCAGGGTTAGGGCGACTGCCAACCCTGCTCGGAAGCCTTCATGGCGAATGAAGATATACGGGGTATTGGGATTTTGAAACGCGCCCCCTGGGTATCATCTGTTATTTAGAAACTTATCTAAGAACTGCTTCGTGCGCTCATGCTGCGGATTTGCAAACAATGCCTTCGCTATCCCCTGCTCGACGATCTGCCCGTGATCCATAAAGATCGCCCTGTCAGCTACATCGCGAGCAAAACTCATTTCGTGAGTCACGATCACCATAGTGCGTCGTTCTTCCGCCAAAGCTCGAATGGTGTTGAGCACCTCGCCCACCAGCTCAGGATCCAGCGCCGAAGTCGGCTCATCGAATAAAATCACTTCAGGCTGCATCGCCAAAGCCCTTGCTATCGCAACTCTCTGCTGCTGACCGCCAGAAAGACGGCGCGGATAGGCATTCTCCTTGCCGCTCAACCCTACTTTTGCCAGCAACGCGCGCGCCCTTTTCTCTGCGGATTCGCGCTTTTCCCCTTTCACAATCACCGGTCCTTCAATAATATTTTCCAGCACTGAACGATGAGGGAATAAATTGAAGTTCTGGAACACAAAACCCACCTGCTGACGCAGCGCTCGCACCTGCTTTTGCTGCTTACTAATAGGTTTAGAACCGTCAATCTGAATATCACCAACGCGAATAGTGCCAGAATCAGGAATTTCCAACAGATTAATGCTACGTAACAAGGTTGTTTTACCTGAGCCACTCGGCCCAATAATCGCCACCACTTCGCCGGTATTGACCTGTAGATCGATGCCATGCAGTACCTGTTGACCGTTAAACTGCTTGGTCAATTTCTTCACTTCAATGGTACTCATCGTTACTCCTGATCCTGACGATTAACATGTGCTTCTAATCGATTCTGCAGCGCCGACAGCAACGTAGCCATAATCCAGTAAATCAACGAGGCGGCCAGATACATGGTAAAGACTTCCAATGTACGCGAAGTCACTAACTGTGCCTGCCGGAACAGTTCCGGCACCTGAATCGTTGCCGCCAGTGAAGTATCTTTTACCAGCCCGATAAAACTGTTGCCCAACGGCGGGAGCGCCGTGCGCCCGGCCTGCGGCAGAATAACCCGATAGAGGGTCTGCCAGCGCGTCATACCGATACTGGCCGCGGCTTCCCACTGCCCTTTCTCAATCGAAGAAATAGCAGCCCTAAGCGTTTCCGAGGTATAAGCGGCGGTATTTAGAGATAAACCGAGCAGTGCAGCCGGCATCGGGTCCAGTTCAATATTGAATTGCGGTAAACCGTAATAAATCATAAACAACTGGGCGATCAACGGCGTGCCGCGAAATATTGAAACGTAGAAACGAGAAAACAGTGAAAAAGGTAAAAAATGGGACAAACGCATCATAGCCAGCATAAAGCCCAGCGCTAATCCCAGAAACATTCCCCCCAGACTGAGCTGGAGGGTTAACCAGGCACCTTTCAGTAAAAATGGTGCTGAATCCAGCACCAGTTGAATGCTTTCTTGCATTATTTAGTTACGTCCGCACCAAAATATTTCTCTGAAATCTTCGCCAAAGTGCCATCTTTCTGCATTTCAGCAATTGCCTGATTGATCGCCGCTAACAGCTCCGGATTATTTTTTCGCAGCGCTACGCCAGATTCCTGGCGGGCAAAAGCCGGCCCCGCAGCAACCAAGGTATCACCGGTTTTCTTCACCAGATCCAGCGCGGCTAAACGGTCAACCAGAATGGCATCGGTACGACCAATACGCAGATCCTGATATTTAGTTGGGTCATCATCATAAGTACGAATATCAACGCCTTTCAGATTGGTTCGCAGCCATTGCTCATAGTTACTGCCCAAACCGACTCCGACCTTCTTGCCCTGCAAATCTTCCGGCTTGTTGAATTTGCCTTCGTTGCCTTTTTTAACCAGAACCTGAATACCAGAAATCGTATAAGGCGTTGAGAAATCGTATTTTTTCTTACGATCTTCGGAAATGGTTACCTGATTGATAGCGACATCAATACGTTTGGACTCCAGCGATGCCAGCATGCCGTCCCATTTGGTAGGCTGTATTTTCGCCTTCACACCCATGTGTTCCGCCAATGCATTTGCGAAATCCACTTCGAAACCGGTCAGCTTGCCGTCTTCACCTTGGAAGCTAAACGGCGGATAAGTTCCTTCCAGCCCGACAATGAGAGTTCCACGTTGCTTAACCTGATCCAACAGATCGCCTGCCGCATAGGATTTGACGTTCAAACCCGTAGCCAGTGCCACCGCCATCATGCCCAGAACCACTCGACGACGTACAATTGAAAAGCCCATAGATACCCCGATTGTCATGTTTATCGTTTTGATATCGCTACGTTATCAGTCTTATGAATCAAATAAAGGAATATAACCTGATAACTATAGTTGAAAATGGAATAAATAATATCGATCCTCATATATGAGGATGATAGGCAAACAATGCCGGCGCGCCACCTGTATGGATAAATAATATTGGTCCGTTATCACAGAAGCGCTGTTGTGCCAGTCCGTCGATCAGCCCAGCCATGGCTTTACCGGTATAAACCGGGTCCAGTAACACCCCTTCCTGCTGCGCCAATAACTGCACAGCCGCCGTGCCTTCATCATTAGGAATACCGTACTGCGGGCCGAAGTATTCATCCCACAAATTGATATCCGCAACGGTAGAAATACCGAGGGAAAGAGCCAGGTCTCGCTGAATTTGTGCCACTTTTGGCCGCTGCTCTTCGGCTTTGCGTGAAACGGTCACACCAATCAATTCCACTTCCGGCAATAACTGTTGTAAACCCACCGCCAGACCGGCATGAGTTCCTGCACTACCGGATGCCACTACGACTGAGCTGAAATTAACTTTGCCCTGCGACTGCGCGGCTATCTCCAGCGAACACTGAATGTAACCCAAGGCTCCCAAAGCATTAGATCCGCCCACCGGCACCACATAAGGACGGAATCCCTGCGCCTCCAATCGGGTAGCCAGCTCGGCCAATTGCGCATTGGGGTCGACCAAAGCGTCACACATCACTACTTCCGCATTAAACAGGTCCAATAGCAGGCGGTTACCGTTGCTCAGATAGTTTTCTGCCTGCGTTCCCATCGGGTTTTCCAACAGTGCCACGCAATGCAAGCCTAGTTTGGCTGCAACGGCGGCAGTTTGCCTAACGTGGTTAGATTGAATAGCCCCCGCCGTGACCAGCGTATCCGCACCCAGCCGTAAGGCTTCCGCAGCCAAAAACTCCAGTTTACGCAGTTTATTTCCCCCCAGAGCAACCGGCGTGACATCGTCTCGTTTGATGTAAATTTCACGGCCTAAATAATCAGACAAGCGGGAAAGTTTTTCTAAGGGCGTGGTATGCCCAACCAGATCCAGACGCGGAAATTGCGCCAGTTTTTGTTGAAGAGTCACAGATCCTCCAAAGGAATGAAATAGAACGATTCTATAGATTTATCAGATGTCAGATGATTAATCACTGACTTTAGTGAAGGCTAAATCGATTATTAGAGTATACAAATGCAAAACGCCCGACGAGGCAATATTCTCCCGTCGGGCGTTAATCAAGAACTGAATAAAATTTAGTAATTTTTTTGCCAGGCCAAATATTGATCGTATTTGCGCAATGCAATGCGATAATTATTATGTGCCGCATTTGGCAGATCGTCGATAATTCGCTGATGCATGGTCTCACTGGCAAATTTCTCTGCCGGATAATTACTTGCCACCAGCATTTCATCCAAACGACGCAGACGCACCACATATTCCCTAACGGTACTGTGACTCATCTCAGTTTGTTCAAATAAATATTGTTTGAATGCCATAATGTCAAAATAACCCGGCGAACTATTACAATATATCTCACTGCAAAAGCGGCACAGCGCCGTCAACTCATTTTGTAAATTAACCCAGACCTGATCGTCAATCGGCTGATCCATTCCGGCAATGGCTTCTTTATTAATAATTTGCCCACGGAAAACCAACGCCATACGTTCCAATTGTTTATTACAGTGGGAGCAGTGGGTTTGAGTGTGTTTATAATCTTTTAGATAGCGGCTCAGGGGCCTTTTCTTTAAGGTAAGTCCAGACATAAGAAGACCTGCATAAATTAGGCTAAAGCAAAAAATAAAATTGAGCGAATGTGAATTAAGAGTCGTTATTCAGGCGGGCACGTAAGCGTTTAATCGCCTGGCTATGAAGCTGGCTGACGCGGGATTCCCCCACCTCTAGCACTGCGCCGATTTCCTTCAGGTTCAGCTCTTCCTGGTAATACAGCGTCAGCACCATTTTCTCGCGTTCAGGCAATGCCTCGATCGCTTCAATGACGCGCTGACGGAGATTCCCTTCCAACAGGTGCTGCAACGGATTGGCATCATCATGCCCTTCCAATACGGGTTCAACGCTTTCGCCGTGCTCCTCCCGCCACTCATCGTAGGAGAACAGCTGGCTATTATTGGTATCCAATAAGATTTGGCGGTATTCATCCAGATTGATATCCAGAATCTGGGCAACCTCTTGTTCCGTCGCCGGTCGCCCGACTTTTTGTTCAACCTGACGCATAGCCTGTGCCACTTCGCGCGCATTGCGGCGAACGCTGCGTGGTGCCCAATCGCGGCTACGCAGCTCATCCAGCATTGCACCGCGAATACGTTGCACGGCATAGGTGGTAAAGGCAGTCCCCTGTAGCGCATCGTAGCGTTCGACGGCGTTCAGCAGCCCAATACCACCGGCTTGCAGCAGGTCATCCAGTTCTACACTGGCAGGCAGGCGAACCTGCAAACGCAGTGCCTCGTGGCGAACCAGAGGAACGTAGCGTTGCCAGAGGGAATTTTTATCCATCACGCCTTCGGCGGTATATAGATCGCTCACTATGACAGGCACCTACGGGTAAGAGAGTCGTACCATTATCCTGTCAGGTCACGCAGACAATCGCCGGAATAGACATAGAAAAGGGCGGCTATTTGCCTTATGCGCTTTTTTAGTTCGGGAGTGACAAAGCATTTCTGTATAAAATAGTTGGCGCAGGCCAGTTTAAACCTGCGCCACAGCACGTTTGACTACACCAGCAGTTGCAAAAGAGATAAATCGTCGTTCACTTTGACTTGATCGATTTCATGGATAAAATCGGCGGTGGCCTTGGCGCTATGCTGGCGGAAAGTGTGATAGGAGTAGAAAATATCGATAACATGTTCTTCGGTCAGATCGCCAACTTTAATCAAATGAGCGCTGATCAACGACTTGATGAAGAAATAATCGACCACCAGAAGATACAGGCTCTTTAGCAGAGGCTGATCGCCTTTCATTGCAAACTGGTCGTGGTGTAAACGGTATAGGAAATAGTTACGCAACAGATAAGGACGCTGGTTCAGGAAAGGCATCGCCTGCTCATTCCATACGTTACCCAACTGTTTCATCCGTTCTTCCAACTGCTCATTATCAAAATCGACCACCAAGTGGTTGATTAAATGGCCCAAATAACCAAATAACGTTTCGCGGCCGCGCGCGTGTGGTGCATCAGTAGTAAACTTCTGCAACCGCATTAATAGCTGCCACTGAAGTCCCTGATTAAATGGAATGTTACTAAGATATCCTGCAATGTCACCATTCTGTAATTTATTGACCAAATCACCAAAGGCGGTTTCCATTGCGGGTAACTTACTTTCTACATCACCGCTTAATTTTTGGTAATACAACAAGAATGATGTGATGGCGTAAAGATTTTCTTCGATACGGCTTTGCTCCGGCATAATTAAATTGGCGCAGAACAGATTAACCAACTGATTTTCCATATTCAGATCAGAGGCTTTGAAATTTCCCGTTTGAGTAATAGTCGTCGCCTGCATATTTAATGCATTAGGATTCAGCAATACTTGGCGCGCAGCTTCCGGACAGGAAATGGTTAACGTATTTAATTTTTGCTTTTTATATATATGCTCCATACGCGGATAGGTAGCACAAGTGACGCTTAATGCTCTCCCCCCCAGACGTTTATGCACATTACACAGACGCTCTTCATCTAAATAAGGACAATTTTGTTCTTCATTCAACTTTATGGAAGCCCAATTTTCCTGACTTTTTTTACTCACAATAATATTGGTTACAGCGATACGTCTGATATCCGCATTCTGGCTTTTCGCATATTTTCGATAAGTATCTTTATCGAGTGTAATACTCCAGCGTTTACAGCAATGGTCGCGGCAGGCAGAGCCTACACAGCTAAAGTTAGCCACATAATCTGGCTGAATGACCTGAAGTTCTTTCACTTAATACCCCTTCCCGTTGCTGGAATGCTTGCATGTATCATAGGCTAATACCCTTATGGGGATGCTACCCTATGACAAAAGGCGGCTTAGAGCCGCCTTTGCATAATTAAACCCTGACCAAATTAACGCAGCAGTGACAAGACGGTCTGCGGAACCTGGTTAGCCTGTGCCAATACGGAAGTCCCCGCCTGTTGCAGGATCTGCGCACGGCTCATGTTGGACACTTCGGTAGAGTAGTCGGCATCCTGAATACGGCTACGTGCAGAAGTCAGGTTGTTGACGGTGTTGTTCAGGTTAGTAATGGTTGACTCAAAACGGTTCTGAGACGCACCCAAAGTACTGCGCTGGGTATCAACCGCTTTCAGGGCTTTATCGATAGCAGCCAAAGGACCACCCGCATCTGCAGTACCGGTAGCGCCACCGGTAACGGTGCCTTTCAGTACGTCGAAGCCTTTCGCCGCTACGGTACGCACGTTGCCGTTAACCGCTTCGCCTGCGTCAGTCGCTTCTTTCATTTTGGTATCGAGAACCGCTTTAGCTGCGGTGGTATCAGGCAGTTTAGTGGCATCGGCATCAGAGATTTTTTTCTTCGCGTCGTAATCAGTTTGTGCTGTATCAACCGCAGCTTTCTTAGTAAATGCGTAAGTATTGACGGTATCGCCAGACACGCCGCCAGCGCCCGCTGCTGCTAAGTTCCAGCCTGCGCTTGAACCGATAGCGATGCTGATTTTCTCGCCGTCTTTAGAACCCACCTGGAAATCGTAGTTGGAATCGGTCGCAGTACGGTTATCCAATACTTTGATGCCGTTGAAATCGGTTTGCTTGGTGACGCGGTTGATTTCTTCCATACGCTGGTTAACTTCAGACTGGATGGAATCGATATCAGACGCAGAGTTAGAGCTGCTTTGCGCCTGAACGGTCAGGTCACGTACGCGCTGTAGGTTGTTGTTGATTTCGCCCAACGCGCCTTCCGCGGTCTGAGACAGTGAAATACCGTCGTTCGCGTTACGCGCAGCCTGAGTCAGACCGTTGATGTTAGAAGTAAAACGGTTGGCGATAGCCTGACCCGCAGCGTCATCCTTGGCACTGTTAATACGCAGACCAGAAGACAAACGCTCAATGGCGGTGCCCAAAGAAGACTGGGATTTGTTCAGGTTATTTTGTGTCATCAGAGACAGGCTATTAGTGTTAATTACCGCCATGGTATTATTCCTTAAATATGTTTCGGCTAATGTTTAGGCTTCTTGCCTACGGCTTCAATCACCGTCCCCTTATTTATCGGCATCTGCATTCATAGCTTTAATTAAATCGCGTGTTTTTATTAAAAAAAACAATAAATAACAGACACAAAAAAGCCCCCGCAATGCGGAGGCTCGATACCTTACTCGACTGGAAATTAACGCAGCAGAGACAAGACAGTTTGTGGAACCTGGTTAGCCTGTGCCAATACAGAAGTCCCCGCCTGTTGCAGGATCTGCGCACGGCTCATGTTGGACACTTCGGTAGAGTAATCGGCATCCTGAATACGGCTACGTGCAGAAGTCAGGTTGTTGACGGTGTTGTTCAGGTTAGTGATGGTTGACTCAAAACGGTTTTGAGACGCACCCAACACGCTGCGCTGAGTATCAACCGCTTTCAGGGCTTTATCGATAGCAGCCAATGGACTACCACCATCTGCAACGCCAGCAGCGCCGCCGGTAACGGTGCCTTTCAGTACGTCGAAGCCTTTCGCTGCTACGGTACGCACGTTGCCGTTAACCGCTTCGCCTGCGTCAGTCGCAGTTTTCATCAAAGCTGGCATTTTGGCAGTTTCTGTATCCAATGCAGCTTTAGCTGCAGTGGTATCAGGCAGTTTAGTGGCATCGGCATCAGAGATGGCTTTCTTCGCCAGGTAATCCGTGTTTTTAGCATCAACAATCACTTGTTGATCGCTAACGGCTTTCGTGGTTTTGAATTCGTAGGTGTTTACAGTATCGCCAGACACGCCGCCAGCGCCCGCTGCTGCTAAGTTCCAGCCTGCGCTTGAACCGATAGCGATGCTGATTTTCTCGCCGTCTTTAGAACCCACCTGGAAATCGTAGTTGGAATCGGTCGCAGTACGGTTATCCAATACTTTGATGCCGTTGAAATCGGTTTGCTTGGTGACGCGGTTGATTTCTTCCATACGCTGGTTAACTTCAGACTGGATGGAATCGATATCAGACGCAGAGTTAGAGCTGCTTTGCGCCTGAACGGTCAGGTCACGTACGCGCTGCAGGTTGTTGTTGATTTCGCCCAACGCGCCTTCCGCAGTCTGAGACAGTGAAATACCGTCGTTCGCGTTACGCGCAGCCTGAGTCAGGCCGTTGATGTTAGAAGTGAAACGGTTGGCAATCGCCTGACCCGCTGCATCGTCCTTCGCGCTGTTGATACGCAGACCAGAAGACAGACGCTCAATGGCGGTGCCCAAAGTAGACTGGGATTTGTTCAGGTTGTTCTGAGTCAGCAGAGACAGGCTGTTAGTGTTAATTACCGCCATAGTATTATTTCCTTTAAATATGTTTCGGCTAAGGTTTAGGCTCATTGCCTACGGCTTCAATCACCGTCCCCTTATTTATCGGCACTAACATTGATATCTTTAATGAATCTTTACCCTTCATACAGATTTTTATTCAAACGCCTAAAACAAAAAAGCCCCCGCGATGCGGAGGCTCGGTACCTTACTCGACTGGAAATTAACGCAGCAGAGACAAGACAGTTTGTGGAACCTGGTTAGCCTGTGCCAATACGGAAGTCCCCGCCTGTTGCAGGATCTGCGCACGGCTCATGTTGGACACTTCGGTAGAGTAATCGGCATCCTGAATACGGCTACGTGCAGAAGTCAGGTTGTTGACGGTGTTGTTCAGGTTAGTGATGGTTGACTCAAAACGGTTCTGAGACGCACCCAAAGTACTGCGCTGAGTATCAACCGCTTTCAGGGCTTTATCAATGTCAGCCAATGGTGTGGTGCCCGGAGCTTTGCTATCTGCACCAACGGTGCCTTTCAGTACGTCGAAGCCTTTCGCCGCTACGGTACGCACGTTGCCGTTAACCGCTTCGCCTGCGTCCGCTGCCAGCTTCATTTTAGCGTCAAGATCGGTTTTCGCTGTAGCTGTTATAGTGATATCCGCAGCGAGGCCAGATGCATCAGAGGTTTTCTTCGCTGCATCATATGCAGTTTGTGCTGCTGAAGCGTCTGTAGTTTTAGTGAAAGCATAGGTATTCACTGAATCAGATGAAGTGCCATCTGCTTTCGCCGCAGCCAAGTTCCAGCCGGCGCTTGAACCGATAGCGATGCTGATTTTCTCGCCGTCTTTAGAACCCACCTGGAAATCATAACCAGTATCGGTCGCAGTACGGTTATCCAACACTTTGATGCCGTTGAAATCGGTTTGCTTGGTGACGCGGTTGATTTCTTCCATACGCTGGTTAACTTCAGACTGGATGGAATCGATATCAGACGCAGAGTTAGAGCTGCTTTGCGCCTGAACGGTCAGGTCACGTACGCGCTGCAGGTTGTTGTTGATTTCGCCCAACGCGCCTTCCGCGGTCTGAGACAGTGAAATACCGTCGTTCGCGTTACGCGCAGCCTGAGTCAGACCGTTGATGTTAGAAGTGAAACGGTTAGCAATCGCCTGACCCGCTGCATCGTCCTTCGCGCTGTTGATACGCAGACCAGAAGACAGACGCTCAATGGCGGTGCCCAAAGTAGACTGGGATTTGTTCAGGTTGTTCTGAGTCAGCAGAGACAGGCTGTTAGTGTTAATTACCGCCATAGTATTATTTCCTTTAAATATGTTTCGGCTAAGGTTTAGGCTCATTGCCTACGGCTTCAATCACCGTCCCCTTATTTATCGGCACCTGCATTCATAGCTTTAATTAAATCGCGTATTTTTATTAAAAAAACCAATAAATAACAGACACAAAAAAGCCCCCGCAATGCGGAGGCTCGATACCTTACTCGACTGGAAATTAACGCAGCAGAGACAAGACAGTTTGTGGAACCTGGTTAGCCTGTGCCAATACAGAAGTCCCCGCCTGTTGCAGGATCTGCGCACGGCTCATGTTGGACACTTCGGTAGAGTAATCGGCATCCTGAATACGGCTACGTGCAGAAGTCAGGTTGTTGACGGTGTTGTTCAGGTTAGTGATGGTTGACTCAAAACGGTTCTGAGACGCACCCAACACGCTGCGCTGAGTATCAACCGCTTTCAGGGCTTTATCGATATCAGCCAATGGAGTCGTGCCGACTGCCAGACCAGCTGAATCCACATTACCTTTCAATACGTCAAAACCTTTTGCAGCAACGGTACGCGCATTGCCGTTAACCGCTTCACCAGCTGCGGTTGAAGTATCCAAAGCCGTTTTGAAGGCTGTGTTAGAGGCAGTCAATGCAGTATTAGCCGTACCGACAGCGGTAGTAGCGGTATCAAATGCAGTTTTAGCTGCGGTGGTTGTAGCAATATCACCGGGAGCAGCAGATGCATCAGAGATTGCTTTCGCAGCCAGATAAGCGCTGTTCTTCGCCGCAGCGTCAGCCGTTTTGGTATCAAAGTCGGTTTTTTTCGTCGTTACATCCGCTTGGGCAGTACCCAACGCGGTAGTAGTTTTGAATGCGTAAGTGTTTACAGTATCGCCAGACACGCCGCCAGCGCCCGCTGCTGCTAAGTTCCAGCCTGCGCTTGAACCGATAGCGATGCTGATTTTCTCGCCGTCTTTAGAACCCACCTGGAAATCGTAGTTGGAATCGGTCGCAGTACGGTTATCCAATACTTTGATGCCGTTGAAATCGGTTTGCTTGGTGACGCGGTTGATTTCTTCCATACGCTGGTTAACTTCAGACTGGATGGAATCGATATCGGATGCAGAGTTAGAGCTGCTTTGCGCCTGAACGGTCAGGTCACGTACGCGCTGTAGGTTGTTGTTGATTTCGCCCAACGCACCTTCCGCAGTCTGAGACAGTGAAATACCGTCGTTAGCGTTACGCGCAGCCTGAGTCAGACCGTTGATGTTAGAAGTGAAACGGTTGGCGATCGCCTGACCCGCTGCATCGTCCTTCGCGCTGTTGATACGCAGACCAGAAGACAGACGCTCAATGGCGGTGCCCAAAGAAGACTGGGATTTGTTCAGATTGTTTTGTGTCATCAAAGACAGGCTATTGGTATTAATTACCGCCATAGTGATATTCCTTCAATGTAGCTGATGAGTATTATTGGCGATTTGACTGAGTTATCGTCGCCATCACCAAAGGCTATCGGCACCTGCGCCGAGATCTTTAATCCGCAATTGAAATCACTCTGCCTTAATGCATAAATATGCACCCGAAATACTAGTCATTCAGTTCAATAGCGCAAATAGCTGTACTTAATGCCCCGCTATTCCATCCATCACTATTTATATTTTATGTGTAAACTTTTTTTACTCCTGGCCGATAACGCTATCACGACACTTGAATATTAAGGATTAGACATGGCAAGTATCAGCTCATTAGGTAGCGGTTCAGGAATGAACTTAAGTGAACTTTTAGACGGTTTGTCTGCAGCAGAACAAAAGCGTCTAACCCCTCTGACTCAGCAACAAACTAGCTTTAAAGGAAAGCTATCTGCATTTGGCGTGCTGCAAAACGCACTGGCAAAAGTGGAAACTGCAGCGGCTGCCCTGAAAAAAGCAGACACAATAAACGGCACGTCCGTCAGCAGTAAAAATGATGCATTTAGTGCAACAACCGACAGTGCTGCTAGCGCAGGTAGCTACAATATTGAAATTTCGCAATTGGCTCAGGCGCAATCCTTGCTATCCGGCAAAATGCCTAACCCAAAAGATAATTTGGGCAATAGTAATGAAACAAGAACCATTACTATTACTCAGCCTGGCCAAGAAAAGCCGATGGAAGTTACATTGGCAAAAGATAAAACCTCCCTGACTGATATCCGCGATGCTATCAACAAGCAGGAAGGCAGCGTTACCGCCAGTATTATGAAGGGGGATGACGATACCTATTACCTTTCGCTGACCTCAAAAGAAACCGGCACCAAGTCGGAAATGACCGTTAGCGTGACTGGCGATGATGATTTAGGTAAAATCCTGAACTATACGCCGGGAAGCACCAGCGCCGATGGCATGAAACAAACCGTTGCAGCAGCGGATGCCAAATTGAAAGTCAATGGCATTGATATCACTCGTCAAAGTAATGTGATTACCGATGCACCTGCTGGTGTGACGCTCACATTGAAGAGCCTTACGAAAACTGATACACCAGAAATTCTGACCGTGGTGCGCGATCCAAAAGCGACCAAAGAGGCGATTCAGGCTTTTGTCGATGCCTATAACTCACTGCAAACCACTTTTAGCTCACTGACCAAGTATACCGCGGTTGAAGCAGGTCAAGAGCAGTCGTCTGGCAACGGTGAATTGGTCGGCGACAATACGCTGCGTAATATTCAGACCCAACTGAAATCCCAGTTATCTTCTGCTCAAGGTGGCGATGTCAAAACCTTAGCCAGCCTGGGGATCACTCAGGATCTTAATGGGAAGCTGAAAATCGATAACGATAAACTGGATAAAGCGCTGAAAGAAAAACCAGGCAGCGTTAACCAGTTCTTTGCCGGAGACGGTGAAACTACTGGGTTTGCAACCCAAATGGATAAACTGCTGAACGGTGCCCTTGATACCTCGAAAGGTACCCTGAAAAGTGCAACTGACGGGATCAACCGTTCATTGAAAAATCTGGATAAACAGGTTATTTCAACAACAGCCAATATCAATGCCACTATTGAACGCTACAAGATCCAGTTCGGTCAGCTAGATAAATTGGTTACCTCGTTCAAAAACACAGGCAACATGCTGTTGGCACAATTTAAATAACAAAGGATAGGAAACATGTACAACCGGTCAGGGAGCCAGGCTTACGCACAGGTTGGATTGGAAAGCGGAGTCATGAGCGCCAGCCCCCACCAGTTGATCGTGATGCTGTTCGACGGGGCGCAAAGCGCCCTGGTTCGCGCACGTATTTTGATGAATCAGGGGGAGATTGCCGCAAAGGGATTAGCTATTTCCAAAGCTATCAATATCATTGATAACGGCCTGCGTACTGGGCTTGATATGGAAAAAGGCGGCGAACTGGCAGAAAATCTGTCAGCGTTGTATGACTATATGTCACGTCGCTTACTGCATGCCAATTTGCATAATGACGAGCAGGCTATTGTCGAAGTCGAAGCCTTGCTTGAAAATATTGCTGATGCCTGGCGGCAGATCGGCCCCAATTATCAACCCAATTAGGACCCCATTTAATGGAACGTCACCAGCACCTTCTATCCGAATATCAACATATCCTGACCCTCAGTGAACAAATGCTTGCCTTTGCCATTGAGGGAAATTGGGATGCGCTGGTTGATCTGGAAATGACTTATCTGAAAGCTGTTGAAAGTACCGCCAACGTGACCATTTCTTCTTGCTCATCTCTTTCACTGCAAGAGATATTAAGAAAGAAATTAAAAACTATTTTAGATAATGAAACTGAAATTAAGCGTTTATTACAGCTACGCCTAAATGAATTAAGCGAACTGGTCGGACAATCAACCCGACAACAAGTGGTAAATAATACTTATGGTCAGTTCCCAGACCATGCAGTGTTATTAGGTGAAACACAATAGTGATGGTTTTATCAACATAACAACAAGATAGATATTCTCATTTTACATTCGAATGAAATCATTAACATTGCAAGTAATATTTTTTATTACTCTGGATGAGCGTGATTTTATCGGTGTGTTTGCCCTGTTTACATGGCTATTTGTGTGTGCCAACAAACCAGTTTTTTTTCTCGACGAAATAGCACTACGCACTAAATTTGTATTAAAATAAGTTGCTAGTCTGGTGCGCAACGCGTAAAGATATTCTCAGGTAAAGACTGTGAAATGAATATCGATGGAACGTACAATTAATCTATGTTCGGGGATTGGCAGTTCAACGCATGTTATTCAACATACTGAGCTTGCACTCACCTCGATTTATATACAACACCCACTGCTGATTATGGTTAACCACGGCCATAAGGTTATTCGCTGGGCAAACCAGGAATGTATAATCCTGCCCGGCGAGATGGTCGCTATCAGCGGTGGTCAAACTATAGATATTATCAACGGATTATCTGCAGATGGGGTTTTCTTCAGCCATACGCTGAGTATTGATCCTCAGTTAATCAATACATTTGCCCATAATCCCAAAACCAATGACCTGTCCGTAATACCGGCTGTCATGCCGGTGCGCAATCCTGCACCGGAATTTATCAATGCTTTCACCAACACTTTTAAGGTATTAGCTGATAACAATGATATTCCGAAGCCCATCATTCGCCATCGCATGGTGGAGCTATTACTTTGGCTGGCCCAGCGTGGCGTTAAATTCTTAATAAAGGATGCAGAAACGCTGACAGAAAAAGTACGCTGCTGTCTGGCAACCGACCCTCATAAAATATGGACGGTTGCCGAGGTCGCAGAGCGAATGTCTATGAGCGAAGTGGTATTACGACGGAAACTTTCTGCCGAGAACGTAGTATTACGCAATTTAATGATTGATGTCCGCATGACCAGCGCATTAACGCTGTTACAAGCAACCGACTGGCCGATATCATTAATTGCCAACCGCGTCGGCTATGAGAGTTCATCACGCTTTGCAGAGCGATTCCGTAAACGTTTTGGCTTTGCACCAACAGCCATACGCGGCCACCACCGGCTGACATCAGGCTCGTTGGAAACAGAATCGCAATACAATAGTGATTTTAAACCGTCCTATTCCTAACCTGTTATAGCGGCAGGCGGCGGGCAAGCTATTTTAAAAAATTTAATGTTATTCTTAATTGAATATCGACGCGTTAGCGCATTACCAATCCGCATTTTTTATCTTCGAAAAAATAAATAAAAGAGTTTAAAATCAACAGATTAATGATGACAACCATACCTGTTGAAATACGGTTTTTGTAATAGCAACTATTATAAAAGCAATCGGGGGTAATCTGCACGCGGGTACCTATGTTACGAATGACTCTGAGTCTTAAAAACCGTTACCCTTTGCATATCCAGATCGCATCCTTATTTACGCTGCTAATTCTGATCATTGGCGCCGTCATTATTTTGTTCAATCACCACCAGCTCACCAAACTGACCGAAAGCAGCACTCTGGAACAATATCAAAAAACAGGGAAAGCCATTGCCGCAGAACTGAATAGCATTACTCACTCTATGTCTATGTCAGTCAATATGTTAGCTAGCTTAGCTATAACCGAAAACACCGCCTTTGAACAACAAACGCTCTCGGTTGAACGGCTCAGCGAAATTTTAAATTTAAATAAATATGCCAGTGCCATTTATAGTGGTCATGACAACGGTGATTTCTTTCTTCTAAGACGAGCCAGTAATACTAATCGGCCTATATTAGGTGCTCCTCCCAATACCGAATGGATAATACAGCGCAGCCAAATAGCCGGAAAATCACCGATAAAAGACTATATTTTCCTTGATGCGCAGCAACAAATAATTTCTAACCGGCGGGTAGAAATGGATCCTTTCGATCCGCGATTACGCACTTGGTTTACCTCGGCATTGCAGAATAACGGGGTCACGATCTCGCCGGTTTATATCTATCAAGCTACAAAAGAACCGGGAATAACCTTTAGCAAAAGAGCGTTAAATAGAAGCTCGGTCGTGGGGATGGATATATCACTCGCTTCACTGAGTGAGTTCTTACAACAGCAAAATTTACCTATTGGCAGTCAGGCCGTCATTATTGATGCAAAAAATGATGCTATCGCGAGTTTAAATTCAAAGGGAGATCGCAAAACTCTTAGCCCAGTATTAATGTCATTATTAGGCCTCAAAACATCATCTACGGAGGCAGCCAGCCAAAGCCATATATTTACCAGCGAACAGCAAGAATGGTATGGCAGCATCATTCCGATAAATGAGAATGGTTATCAATTAATTATTGCTACACCATCGTCGTATCTTACCGCTAATGCTAACCAGATTCGTAATAACTCAACCCTAATTGCCTGTGCTCTCCTGTTATTATCCCTACCAATCATTTGGTTCTTTTCTCTAAGAATATCCCACCCCTTAATACGCCTACGTCAGGATGCCGATGCCATTAGCCATTTACATTTTGATGAACGGGAAAGTGAACCGTCAATTATTCAGGAAATTGACGAATTACATGCATCAATGAAGAAGATGAAATTGACGCTCAATCAATTTATTTCGATGGGAAATATACTCGCCGCTGGCCACAACTTCGCGGCGCAAATGGAGGGGTTATTATTGGAAACCACACAGATTGCCAGTATGTCTGGTGGTATTATTTTCCTGAATGATGACAAAAATCCTGCATTCCGCCCTATCGCCTTTCAATGGAAAAACCAGGCCATTGACGTTAGCAACATGCCTAAACTGGCCATTAGCGATAGCTATTTCACCCCGTTTAACTCAGTGATGTGGGGCAGAACCTCATCGGGAATAGTGAATAAAGATAATTTGTGGCCTGCCCTGCATGAGGTTTTGGCCGACCAGCTCCCTCTGCATTTTATTATTGCCCCGATACGAGGACATGACGATGAGTTATTCGGATTCTTATTACTCTTTGATGATGAGTCGATGAATCATGAAAGAAAGTATTCACGGATACAGTTGGTTAATGCACTGGTCGGTAGCCTGTCCATTTCTGTCGAAGCACAGCATTTACTGCAGGAGCAAAAAAGCCTGCTAGATTCCTTTATCAAGCTGATTGCAGGCGCTATTGATGCCAAAAGCGCTTATACCGGCGGACATTGTCAACGGGTTCCGGTTATTACCGAAATGCTGGCGAAGGCTGCCGTTGAAATGAAAGAAGGCCCCTTTGCCGATTTCACTTTGAGTAATGATGAATGGGAAGAACTGAATACTGCATGCTGGTTACATGACTGCGGGAAAATTACCACTCCCGAATTTGTTGTTGATAAAGCCACCAAACTGGAAACCATTTATAACCGGATTCATGAAATTCGTATGCGCTTTGAAGTATTAAAACGAGAGAAAGAAATCGACTTTTTACGCCAATGCCTCGCCCAACCTGAGCAAGAACCCGATTGGTCGCAGATAAATCAGGAATTACGGAAACTGGATGAGGATTACTATTTCATTGCCCAGACCAATATTGGTCAGGAGGGATTATCCGATGAAGCCGTTAAGCGTATTCATGATATTGCTCAATACCGCTGGACACGGACGCTCGATGATAGAACCGGCCTAGGCAATGAAGAGATGTCTAGGAAAAACCGCACCCCACAAAAACCCTTACCGGCTCAGGAGCCACTCTTGGCGGACAAAGAGGAACATATTATTTATCGGGACGATAAAATCAAACATCCAGAATACTATGATTTCAAAGTGCAGCCACCGACTCATCTGTATAACCATGGTGAAGTGTATAACCTGAGTATTAGACGCGGGACGCTGACGGAAGAAGACCGTTATAAAATCAATGAACACATCATTCAGACGATCATCATGCTGAAAAAGCTCCCCTTCCCTCGTACCATGTCAAACGTACCAACCATTGCCGGGGGACATCACGAAAGAATGGATGGGAAAGGTTATCCTAATCAACTGAATGCCCAGCAGATGAGTCTGACCATGCGCATGATGGCCATTGCTGACGTATTTGAAGCGCTGACTGCGGCAGATCGCCCTTATAAATCAGGTAAAAAGCTGTCCGAGTCATTAACTATCATGGCGAATATGGTTAACGACAACCATCTTGATCGACAATTGTTTGTCTTGTTTATCGAATCGGGAATCTGGCAAGACTACGCAAAAACCTATCTTCAGCCCGATCAAGTCGATCTCATCGATATTACCACCCTACTACGTAAGGTTAGCACCCCGTGATACCGAGAGATCTGACTATCAACGCGATGGATAGAGATTACGGCGATTAAAGATATCGTTGCTAAAATAGTGCCACGCCGGAATGGAAGTTACCGGCGTGGGATAAAAGCTATTGGCAATAATGGAATATCGCCAGTGCTGTCTGAAAAATCAATTTGCCTTCACGCAGCTACCAAAGAACATTTCAGTGATCAGCTCATTATTAATAGTTTCACCGCTGAGTGTTCTGACTAACAGTTCACTCCCCAATAGCTGCAGAGAGAAGACCATATCGGGATTAACTCGTTTAATTTTCGGCTGATTCTGGCTTTCATTGACTAACGAAATTGTTTTCGTCTCTGGCCCTGCCACTTCTTTCGCTGCCAAAAGGGTAAAGACATTCTCGGCATCGCTATTACACAGGGTAATAATATATTTCGCCTTATCTGCACCGGCGACTTTCAACGTCGCAACGGATGATGGATCGCCAGTCACCACGTCTGCGCCTTTCGGTAACTCCGCCGTTGTTCCGGTAGCCACTACCAGGGTAACCAGTTCGCCACGATCCCGCAGACCTTGATATACATTCAGTGCCAATGGGGTTGTACCGACAATAATAAAATGATTTTTACGTATCACGTGAGAGATCCTGCCTTTAACGATTCGCTGGATATTATGGCTAATCATCGGCCCGACAATGGCTGTAATCGATGCTGCGAATACCGTAATACCCATAATAATAATCGAAAGCGTAAACATGCGAGCATGCGTGGTCGCCGGAACAATATCGCCAAATCCTACCGTTGACATCGCCACTATAGCGAAATAGAACGCCGTCGGTAGATCCTCCACCGTAGGCGAAAATTCAGCACCTAAATAAAGCGTGCCAATCACCGCGTACAACAGCAGTGAAGAAATACTGACGATAGCAAATAAGCTGCTACTGGCCAGACTTTGATGATCGAACTGCCGCCAATAAATCAGTAATCCAAGAATAATAGCGACGGACAAACCGGTAATATGCACATCAGTATTACCGTTCATAAAATTCAGCAATGTCATTGCCAGCAGCAAAAACAGAGTGAAGACCCAAGCGGTACGAGCTTTAAGCGCTAAACCTATCGCCATCAGAATAAGGCTAAGGCCAATGACAAAACGGGGAATCTCCAATAGCCCTAACATGGACAACGTTTCTTTCCATGTACCTATGCTACCCAAGGTTTGGGGAACATAACTTAAGGTACGGGAAAGGACCGGCCCTAATATTAGGTAACCGTTAATAGCGACCATTACGGCCAGACAAAAAGTGGGGGATATACGCCCTTTAATCCTGTGAAATAATCTCATCAATAGACTAACCATCAGTGATAAAGTGGTTTTAGTATAGGTTTTATCTGAGTGAAAATATAGAGTTAAGCCATCGATGACTCTGCGATAGATAAAACCCGGAATATATCTCCCGGGTTTATTTATTTTTCAGGCTGCGCAATTACATTTTATGCTTTGGTTGGCGGGCATCCCATTTGCTCTGATAATACGCCGGGCGTTTTTTTCAACCCGGCCTGAATCTCTGTCGGTAAGTCCGACCACAGAGTTAAACCAGCACGGCGCTCAACATCACTGACCGTGGCCTGAAAATCACAAAAATTGGCCGTGGCGGGCGTATCCTGATCCAGGATAAAAGTGGCGTAATGATTGACTGCCGGGCTGTTATTGATGAAAATAATTTTCCAGTAACCGCTTGGAATTTGGTGCGATTTTTTCGCATTAGGCAGTTTTTCCATAGAACGTTCATACAGCGGCCCAGTGACGGTGTAAACCGCGCTAATATCTGCTCTGTTCGCCAGTTTCCGTTCCTGATCTTCCAGTCTCGCCCATGCCCCCTGATTTAACGCGGCCTTTTGCGGTGTAATATTGGACAAATAATTAAGGCTCTGCCAGTCAGAGACGGCGGCCAGACTGGCTAGCGGAGCTTGATGTCCCCGATCGACTTTCAGCACTTGATTCGCATTTTTATAATCATCTGGGCTTAGAGTATCGCTGGCAGGTAAATCCGGATCGGTTTTCCAGTTACGCGGTCGGCTGCTAGCCTGAGTAGATTTTGTAATCTTGTAGGCAACCCAGTTAGCAAATTTAGTACCGGGATTATTATTCAATGTATAACTATTTCGAACCAGAGTCTCATCACTCTGACTTCCCGTTGGACACCCTACCGCACAGTTATCTATGCCTGCTATGCCGCGATCTATGCCCAGCAAAGCCTGAGGCGCTGGTGGTAATGGCGTCGTGGTACAGGCTGCAACCAACAATACCGGAGCAAAAGCAAAGATTTTACTGCTTAATTTCATACTCATGGATTCATCCTTTTTATTCCAAGATTTGTATGTAAACACAGCATTGATTAATACAACAATTGTGTTGATAACAAATAGTGAGTTTTCACTGTGGCATGAAAATATCCTAGACCCCACCCATTATCACCAAAATGAATGTGATTAAAGGATGCACAAACAAAATCAATTAAATCATGTCGAATATAGAATTCGACTATAGCTGTTCCTTTCACGTTAATGAGTCATTCTTATTTAACATTAATTGAAATGAACAAACACATAAATAATAGATACCAACACATACAATAGAGACGCCTTGCAATATAAGGCTTACCTGACGACTTATTTAATTTTTGCCTCTTGACCTCCGTCGATTAATTGACGGATTGATTAATGAAGTCAGTTAAATGAAAGGTTAATCGAAATTTAAATTAAGGATATTTGATTTATGCGCTACATACCATTACTGGCCATTCCGATATTAAGCGCCTGCGGCATAGGCTTCTTTAAATATGATTCTCTGCCCGTTGTCCGGGCGACGGTTTTCACTACCGGAGCCACTAAACAATCAGTGATGAATGCCGGAGGACCACCGGATAGTATGATGATAACCAGTAAGATACGAGGCAGTTGTCTTAATTATACGTTACGAAAAGATGGCTATACCTCACCGTTCTTCGTTGCCTTAAACCGTTATGATCAGGTGGTAGAACATGGTTATATGACCTGTCAGGAGGCTGACAGTAGGATTACTTCGGATAGGCCACTATAATTCTAAACATTAACCCTATGACAATGTAGAGTAATGCATGGAAAAGAACTTCAGTGGCTCTAGGAAACCAGAGTTTTACTAAGAGTTATAAATAGAAAAATAATAATTAACTAGGGTAGCTCTTTCGTTTGGGGCTACCAGTAATTTTTATGCCAAGTGGGAAGCCACTAACAATTAGAAATTATAATCCCATCGTGTTTTTAATTACGAACCCTGCCCGATAACCAACGCCACCTATGATCGCAAACATAGCAATTCTTTTATTCTTATTCATAAACTCATCCTTGATGGTTAATGGCCTTAGACCATCATGTCCATGAAAATAATTTTTCTGCTCTCAGCCTTATTTTGATGGCAAGCATCATCTGAATAGCCGCGTTGTCATCAAACGCCCATATTCATCACTTCCTGATAGGCCGAAACCAACTTATTACGTACCTGAATTCCCATTTGCATGGAGATCGAGGATTTTTGCATATCGACCATCACATCATTTAAACCAATGCCCGGTTTACCCAGCTCAAAATTCTGTGCCTGAGTGCGAGCCGTTTGTTGCACTTCACTGATTTTACCCAGTGCGGCCTTCAGTTCGCTGGCAAAACCCGGCTCAGCCGGCAGCACGTTGGCCGTTCCTGCCGCCTGTAATGCGCTGACCTGCATTTGTTGCAAAACACCTTCAATACCTTGAATGGACATAAAAACCTCAGTAAAAAGCGCGTGCTCAGGACGGATATTCTTTATGCCCGGCACAGATTGGTATTTTCAGGCTGACACCCTAACACATCATTTTTTAGCTAAACCGGCTAATTAGATACAAAAACACCGCCTTATTGACTCATCAAATTCCCTTAATCCGACAAATAATGGCATGCCCATAAAAGGGGAGACCGGCGATTGCTGCTTTGTCGCTTACGTACCAGGGAGTCTGTTTTGTTTCGATACACTACTTACACAAATACTAACGTCAACGTTGTCCAGCCTGGCAAGGAATGCGTATGAATGCCTCGATAACTGGCGTAGAGAACCGTGAGAATGGCTTTAGCGGGCTGTTGAATCGCCTGCGCGCCAATCCAAAAATTCCGTTACTTATCGCCGCTGCTGCCGCAGTGTCGATCGTTGTCGCCTTAATGTTATGGGCAAAAAGCCCGGATTATCGCGTCCTTTACAGCAATTTGAGCGATCGCGATGGCGGCGCTATTGTCACTCAACTGACTCAGCTCAATATTCCTTATCGCTTTGCCGAAAACGGCGGTGCGCTGCTGATTCCGGCAGACAAGGTGCATGAAACCCGTCTACGTCTGGCGCAGCAAGGGCTGCCGAAAGGCGGTGCCGTTGGCTTTGAACTGCTGGATCAGGAAAAATTCGGCATCAGCCAGTTCAGTGAACAAATCAACTATCAACGGGCGTTAGAGGGAGAATTATCCCGCACTATCGAAACCCTCGGCCCGGTCATGAACGTACGCGTTCATTTGGCATTGCCGAAGCCTTCGCTGTTTGTTCGTGAACAAAAATCCCCTTCTGCTTCTGTCACTCTGGCTTTACAGCCGGGGCGCGCATTGGATGATGGTCAAATTAACGCCATCGTTTATATGGTCTCTAGCAGCGTTGCCGGTCTACCTCCGGGTAACGTCACCGTCGTTGACCAAACGGGCCGTCTGTTGACGCAATCAGACAGCGCCGGTCGCGATTTGAACGCCGCTCAGCTGAAATTTACCAATGAGGTCGAAGCCCGCTTCCAACGCCGCATTGAGTCTATTTTGGCTCCGATGGTCGGTAACGGAAATGTCCACGCTCAGGTCACCGCACAGGTTGATTTTGCGACCCGCGAGCAAACGGACGAAGAATACAAACCGAACCAACGTCCTGAACAGGGGGCGGTACGGTCACAGCAACTCAGCCAAAGCGAACAGGTTGGCGGCACGCCAATCGGCGGCGTTCCGGGCGCTTTATCCAATCAGCCTTCGGCCACACCGGTTGCACCAATTGAAACTCCGCCAGCCGGCGCAGCGCCGGGGGCTACCGGTGCAGCCGCGAATACCGCCGCAGCCACTGCGGCTAACCGCAGCACCGCCGCCGGCACTGGCAACCGCAATAGCGCTCCGGGCAGCAGTCGTCGGGATGAAACCACTAACTATGAAGTTGACCGGACGATTCGCCACACCCAGCAGCAAGCTGGCATGGTGCAGCGCCTGTCCGTCGCTGTGGTGGTTAACTATCTGGAGACCGATAAGAAAACCGGTAAGCCGATCGCGCTGAGCAAAGATCAGCTGGCACAAATTGAGGCACTAACCCGTGAAGCCATGGGCTTCTCCACCGCTCGTGGCGATACGCTAAACGTGGTCAATACACCGTTTACCGCAACCGAAGAAACCAGCAGCGCCCTGCCGTTCTGGAAACAACAATCCTTCTTCGAGCAGTTGATGAGTGCCGGTCGTTATCTGTTGATTCTGCTGGTTGCCTGGATTCTGTGGCGCAAACTGGTACGTCCGTTTATCGCTAAGAAACAGGAAGTGAATCCAGCGATTACTGCGGCCAATACCGCAGCGCAGACGGCACAAACCGCTGAAACCGTCAAACAGAGCAAAGAAGAGCTGGCCCTGCGTAAGAAATCACAACAGCGTGTAAGCGCTGAAGTTCAAGCCCAGCGTATCCGCGAACTTGCTGATAAAGATCCACGCGTTGTCGCGCTGGTAATTCGTCAATGGATGAGTACAGACCAATGAGCCTGACCGGAACTGAAAAGAGCGCCATCATGCTGATGACGCTGGGCGAAGACCACGCCGCAGAAGTGTTCAAACACCTCTCGTCGCGGGAGGTGCAGCAACTGAGTACGACCATGGCGAGTATGCGTCAGGTTTCTCATCAGCAATTAATTGACGTGTTAGTCGAATTTGAAGACGACGCAGAGCAATATGCGGCGTTAAGCGTCAACGCCAGCGAATACCTGCGCGGCGTATTGGTGAAAGCCTTGGGGGAAGAACGTGCCTCCAGCCTGCTGGAAGATATTCTGGAATCTCGCGAGACCACCAGCGGTATGGAAACCCTCAACTTTATGGAACCACAGATGGCGGCGGATTTGATTCGGGACGAGCACCCGCAGATCATCGCCACCATTTTGGTTCACCTGAAACGCGGTCAGGCTGCCGATATTCTGGCGCTGTTCGACGAACGTCTGCGCAACGATGTCATGCTGCGTATCGCCACCTTCGGTGGGGTTCAACCGGCGGCGTTGGCGGAATTGACCGAAGTGCTGAACAACCTGTTGGATGGCCAGAATCTCAAACGCAGCAAAATGGGCGGTATCCGCACCGCGGCCGAGATTATCAACCTGATGAAAACCCAGCAGGAAGAAGCGGTTATGGACGCCATGCGCGAATACGATGGCGAACTGGCACAAAAGATTATCGACGAGATGTTCCTGTTCGAAAATCTGGTTGGTGTCGACGACCGCAGCATTCAGCGTTTGCTACAAGAGATCGACTCCGAGTCCCTGTTGGTGGCATTGAAAGGGTCGGATCAGGCTCTGCGCGAACGTTTCCTCAGCAACATGTCTCTGCGTGCTGCCGAGATTCTGCGCGACGATCTAGCCACTCGTGGGCCAGTGCGTATGTCTCTGGTAGAAAGCGAGCAGAAAGCGATCCTGCTTATCGTCCGTCGCTTGGCGGAAAGCGGAGAGATAGTCATTGGCGGCGGCGAGGACATCTATGTCTGATCAGCTGAATGCCCTGCCCTGGCAGCCGTGGTCTCCCAAGGATTTCGCCAGTCAGTTTGATGACGCTCCGGCTACCCAGCCGGAAGTCGCTATGACCGAGTTTACCGACGAAGAAGGCGAACCACAGGAACCCGACCAGCAGCAAGTGCTGCAAAGTTTGCAACAGCAGGCGGAGCAACAGGGTCGCCAGCAAGGTTTCGCCAAAGGTTTGCAGGAAGGCTTGGATCAGGGCTATCAAACCGGGCTGCTGGAAGGGCGTGAACAAGGTTTGCTGGAAGCGCAGAAACTGCAAGAGCCGATGACCGCTCACTGGCAGGCGTTGGTCGCAGATTTCCAAAATACGCTCGATTCCCTCGACAGTGTCATCGCTTCTCGTTTGATGCAATTGGCGCTGACGGCGGCGAAACAGATTTTGGGGCAACCGGCTATTTGTGACGGCACCGCACTGCTGGGTCAGATCCAACAACTGATTCAGCAAGAACCTATGTTTAACGGCAAACCGCAGTTGCGCGTCAATCCAGACGATTTGGCGATGGTGGAGCAACGCTTAGGCGCCACCCTAAGCCTGCATGGTTGGCGTTTGCTGGCCGACAGCCAAATTCACGCCGGTGGTTGTAAAGTCAGCGCAGAAGAAGGCGATCTGGATGCCAGCGTCGCAACCCGTTGGCATGAGCTGTGCCGCCTGGCCGCACCGGGAGATTTGTAATGACCGCCCGTCTTGGCCGCTGGCTGACTACACTGGATAAACTGGAAGAGCGAATCGTTCAATCGCCTACGGTTCGGCGCTATGGTCGTTTAACCCGTGCCACCGGTCTGGTTTTGGAGGCCACTGGTTTACAATTGCCCTTGGGCGCAACCTGCCTGATTGAACGACACGACGGCGGTGAAGTGCAGGAAGTCGAAAGCGAAGTGGTTGGTTTTAACGGCCAGCGCCTGTTTTTGATGCCGTTGGAAGAAGTGGAAGGCATTGTGCCCGGCGCGCGCGTCTATGCACGCATTACCGCCAATGGCGCTTCCGCTAGTAAACAACTGCCTCTCGGCCCTGAGTTGCTCGGACGCGTACTGGATGGCAGCGCCAAGCCGCTGGACGGTTTACCCGCACCAGAGACCGGTTATCGCGCACCGTTAATCACGCCGCCGGTTAATCCGTTGCAACGTACCGCTATCGAACAGGTTCTGGACGTGGGCGTGCGTACTATCAACGCCCTGCTCACCGTGGGTCGCGGTCAGCGTATGGGTCTGTTTGCCGGTTCCGGCGTCGGTAAAAGCGTGTTGCTTGGTATGATGGCCCGCTATACCCAAGCGGACGTCATTGTGGTCGGGCTAATCGGTGAACGTGGTCGTGAAGTAAAAGATTTTATTGAAAATATTCTTGGGGCAGAAGGTCGCGCACGTTCGGTCGTCATTGCCGCACCGGCCGACGTTTCTCCTTTATTACGTATGCAGGGCGCCGCTTACGCGACTCGTATCGCCGAAGACTTCCGCGATCGCGGTCAGCATGTGTTGCTGATTATGGACTCCCTGACTCGTTACGCCATGGCACAGCGTGAAATCGCGTTGGCCATTGGCGAGCCGCCGGCCACCAAAGGCTACCCGCCTTCCGTCTTCGCCAAACTCCCGGCGTTGGTCGAACGAGCCGGTAACGGCGTCAGCGGCGGCGGTTCTATCACCGCTTTTTATACCGTATTGACCGAGGGCGACGATCAGCAAGATCCGATTGCCGACTCCGCCCGCGCTATTTTGGATGGCCACGTGGTGCTGTCCCGCCGTTTGGCCGAATCCGGTCATTATCCGGCTATTGATATCGAAGCCTCTATCAGCCGAGCCATGACAGCGCTGATTGATGAGGATCACTACAGCAAAGTTCGTCAGTTCAAACAGTTACTGGCGAGCTACCAACGCAACCGCGATTTGGTCAGCGTCGGCGCCTACGCGGCAGGCAGCGATCCGCTGCTCGATCGCGCAATCTTGCTTTACCCCCAGATGGAAACCTTCTTGCAGCAAGGAATGTTTGAGCGAAGTAGCTATGAGGATGCCTGTCAGCATCTCAAGGCGCTGTTTCCCGGCTGATTGGCCGTCAGCTCACTGACGCCAATCTTCATTCCGTAATAGATGAGGAATACGATGAAAAGTCAATCACCTCTCGTTACCCTGCGCGACCTTGCGCAGAAGGCCGTCGAAAAGGCCAGTACACAGTTGGGACAGGTGCGTCAATCGTACCTGCAAGCCGAGCAGCAACTGAATATGTTGCTTAACTATCAGGATGAATATCGGGTCAAGCTGAACGATACCTTATGCGATGGGATGGCCTCCTCAACCTGGCAGAATTATCAGCAGTTTATTCAGACGTTGGAACTGGCAATCGATCAGCACCGGCAGCAGCTACTGCAATGGAATCAGCGCGTCGATTTAGCCGTCAAGCACTGGCAAGAGAAACAACAACGCCTCAACGCGTTCGAAACCTTGCAGGAACGGGCGGAAACCACCCAGCGTCACCATGAAAACCGTATGGATCAAAAATTGATGGATGAGTTTGCCCAGCGCAGCTCACAAAGGAGCCTGAATTCATGAATCTGTCTGTACTGCCCGGTGTTGCGACACCAACCGAAACTGAGGGTACAGCGTCTTCTTCTATCGCCGCGTTATTCAGCGATGCCGGTTTACCCGCGGATTTTGCCGACCTACTAGGTGGTCAATTGAGCCAATTGGCTCAGAAGCTGGATGCTGCCGATGCCAAAGCGCTGAAATCCTCTTTAGCCGCCGTCACCGGTAACATTGCCGACGTCGAAGGTGATAAAACCAGTCAGGGCAGTAGCAAACTTAACCAGTTGCTGGCCGCATTGGGTGATATCACCGCGACGCTGCCAGCGGGATTAACTGCCGCAGGTCAGACAGGCGAGTCTCATGGCAAGAAAGTAACACCAGAAGACGATCAAAAACTGGAAATTCAGACCGATAAACCCGACCTGAACCCATTGCATACTTTGCTGGCGATGTTACCCCATCAGGTAGCAACCACACTGGCAAACGGCAACGGCCTGAAATCAGGGCTAACCGCACAGGATAATCTGAATGCTGGCTCCAAAGGTAGCGCCGCAGGTAAAGGCGAAGCTCTGGGCAGTGTGCTGGGCTTAACCGGTCAGGATAAAGAGCTGAGCGCGCTGCTGGGCACCACTCTAAGTAACGGTAAAAAAGAAGGTGGTAACGCCGCTAATGACCTATTGACCGAGGTGAAAACCAAAACCGAGAAGGTAGAACTGCGTCAGAACCGCCCTACCGGTCAGACACAAGACAATAGCGCCATGGCTGCCAATAAAACCGCTGCGTTGAGTGCGTTAATCGCCCCGACAGAAGCAATCAATAGCGGCGATAAAGCCTTGTTAACCAGCGCTATCACGCCTTCATTACCTCCGGTCTCCAGCCCAATCATGACGGCCCCCACAGGCGGTCTTGCTTCCGCCCCGGTTGCCGGCCATTTGACCGCTCAGTTGGGCAGTCAGGAATGGCAGCAGGCGTTAGGCCAGCAGGTATTAATGTTTAGCCGCAACGGCCAGCAAAATGCCGAACTGCGTTTGCATCCGCAGGAATTGGGTGCGCTGCAAATCAGTCTGAAGATCGAAGATAATCAGGCGCAGTTGCACTTCGCCTCAGCTCACGGTCAGGTTCGCGCCGCGCTGGAAGCCGCGCTGCCGGGGCTGCGTCATGCTTTGGCTGAGAGTGGGATTCAATTAGGCCAGAGCAGTGTCAGTAGCGAAGGATCGTCTCAGTGGCAGCAAGCTCAGCAACAGCAGCATCAACAAAATCAGCAAAACTATGCGGCTAATGGCCAGCCTGCTTATGGCGAAACCGGTGAGTCGGCTGATTCTCTGACGCCGTTGGTGACACCAGCCGCGCTGCAATCTTTAGCATCCGGCAACGGCGGTGTTGATATTTTCGCCTAAAATTGAACAAACGGGCGAGGTAGGCCGTTTTTTCCCACCTATTCTGCCTATTGCCGGCGATGATACGCGGGATAATCATCACCATTATTCGTTTAACGCGGGTAGGTTGTCAGAAGTTGCCAAGGTGGCGATATCTGTCAACGAGTCATACCCGCGTTATTATGCAGATACACGAAACAGGAATTTGTCTTCCCCATGTCTGATAACACCTTCCCGGCCAAGCGTAAAAGTTCAATCTGGGTGATTCTGCTGGTACTGATTGCCGTGGCTTCTGCTGCGGGTGGCGGCTATAGCTGGTGGGTACTGCACAACAGCAAGCCTGCGAACGTTAAACCTGTCCCTGTGGCTCCGGTATTTATGCCGCTCGACACCTTTACCGTTAATCTGATCACGCCGGACAACAACCTGGATCGCGTGCTGTACATCGGTTTGACTCTGCGCCTGCCGGACGAGAATTCCCGTCGCGCGCTGAACGACTATTTACCGGAAGTTCGCAGCCGTCTGCTGCTGTTACTGTCTCGCCAGACTGCCGAAAGTTTGGCTAACGAAGAAGGCAAACAGCGGTTAGTGGCGCAAATCAAAACCGTCCTCAGCCCGCCAATGGTTAAAGGTCAACCTAATCAGGTAATCAGCGACGTGCTGTTTACCGCATTCATACTGCGATAATCATTATGGGCGACAGCATACTTTCACAAGCAGAGATTGACGCACTGTTAAACGGCGACAGCGGAAACGATGAGCCGGTTGCCATAGTCGGCAGTGACAGTGACGTTAAGCCTTACGATCCGACAACCCAGCGCCGCGTGGTGCGTGAGCGTCTGCACGCGCTGGAGATCATTAACGAGCGTTTTGCCCGTCAGTTCCGCATGGGGTTGTTCAACCTGCTCCGTCGTAGCCCGGACATCACGGTAGGCCCGATTAAAATCCAGCCTTACCATGAATTCGCCCGTAACCTGCCGGTGCCAACCAACCTGAACTTGGTGCATCTCAAACCGCTGCGCGGCACTGCGCTATTTGTATTTGAGCCAAGTTTGGTATTTATCGCCGTCGATAACCTGTTCGGCGGTGATGGCCGTTTCCCGACTAAAGTGGAAGGCCGCGAATTTACCCATACTGAACAACGGGTGATTACCCGCATGCTGCGTTTGGCGTTGGACGCCTACCGCGACGCCTGGGCCGCTATTTACAAGATCGACGTGGAATATGTCCGTTCCGAGATTCAGGTGAAGTTTACCAACATCACTACCTCGCCGAATGACATCGTGGTCACCACGCCATTCCACGTGGAAATCGGCGCGCTAAGCGGCGAATTCAATATCTGTATTCCTTTCGCCATGATCGAACCGCTGCGCGAGCTGTTGACCAATCCGCCGCTGGAAAACTCACGTCAGGAAGACACCCACTGGCGCGAAACGTTAGTAAAACAGGTTCAACACTCCGAGCTGGAGCTGGTGGCCAATTTTGCTGAGATCTCGCTGCGATTGTCTCAGATTTTAAAACTGAAACCGGGCGATGTATTGCCGATAGATAAGCCAGACCGGCTGATCGCCCACGTTGATGGCGTACCGGTGCTAACCAGCCAGTACGGTACTCTGAACGGGCAATACGCCCTTCGTGTTGAACATCTGATTAACCCTATTTTGAATGCTCTAAATGAGGAACAGCCCAATGAGTGACCCTAAGCTGCCGTCTGGCGATGGAAAGGAATCCGTGGATGATCTGTGGGCTGATGCGTTTAACGAGCAGCAAGCGACAGAAAAACCAACGGCAACAACCGAAGGCGTATTCAAATCGCTGGAGGCACCGGACGCACTTGGCAATTTGCAGGAAATCGATCTGATTCTGGATATTCCGGTAAAACTGTCCGTGGAGCTAGGCCGCACCAAAATGACCATCAAAGAATTGCTGCGCCTATCGCAAGGTTCCGTGGTTTCTCTGGATGGTCTGGCCGGTGAGCCACTGGATATCCTGATTAACGGTTACCTGATAGCACAAGGTGAAGTGGTGGTAGTGGCGGATAAATACGGCGTACGTATTACCGACATCATTACACCATCTGAGCGTATGCGCCGTTTAAGCCGCTAATGAGTGAAGCACAAACGCCGGTCACCGGTTTCGCCAATTCTCACCCTGGCGTGAGTAGCCAGACTACCGTTCCTGCGGCACCGGCCCTTCCGGCTGGTGCGGTATTAACGCAGGTTGGTAGCGTTCTCGGCGGCGTTATTTTACTGATTCTGTGCGGTGCCTGGCTGGTAAAACGGCTGGGCTTTGCTCCACAGGCGCGTAATAACAAATTGCTGAATGTGCGCGCTAGCTGTCAGGTTGGCCAACGTGAGCGCGTAGTCATTGTGGAAGTAGATAACACCTGGTTAGTGCTGGGCGTCACTTCGCAGCAGGTCACTCAGCTGCACACGATGGAACGCCCTCCGGTAGACCCTACCGTCGAACCAGATACCACCAAACCGGCTGATTTTCGTCAGCTACTGCAAAAAATCCTGAAACACCCGGAAAAATCGGCATGACGTCTCAGCGCCCTGAATTCAAGGCCACTTTTGCCTTAACGGTGCGGATGCGCCGTCTGCTTACCACCCTATTCACTTTCACCGCCCTGTTGTTCTCACCGGCGGTGTTTGCGCAATTACCCGGCATTATCAGCCAGCCTCTCGCCAACGGCGGGCAAAGTTGGTCGCTACCGGTACAAACCTTAGTCCTGATCACGTCGCTGAGCTTCCTACCGGCGGCGTTGCTGATGATGACCAGTTTTACCCGAATCATTATTGTGCTGGGTTTGTTACGTAACGCCCTCGGCACGCCCTCGGCTCCGCCGAATCAGGTTTTGTTAGGTCTGGCACTGTTTTTGACCTTCTTTATCATGTCTCCGGTGTTCGACAAGGTTTATCAGGATGCTTATCTGCCGTTTAGCCAGGATAAGATCAGCATGGACATCGCCATAGATAAAGGCTCGCAGCCGCTGCGGGAATTTATGCTGCGACAAACCCGGGAAACCGATTTGGCACTGTATGCCCGTTTAGCCAATCTGCCTGCGTTTGAAGGCCCGGAAGCGGTACCCATGCGTATTTTGCTACCGGCCTACGTCACCAGCGAGCTGAAAACCGCCTTCCAGATCGGTTTTACCGTATTTATTCCGTTCCTGATTATCGATTTGGTAGTCGCTAGCGTATTAATGGCCCTCGGTATGATGATGGTGCCACCGGCGACGATCTCGCTACCCTTTAAGCTGATGTTGTTTGTTCTGGTGGATGGCTGGCAATTGCTGCTAGGTTCACTGGCGCAAAGTTTCTACAGTTAGCCTGAAATTGTCTCATCCAGCTCATTTTATACAAAGGTAGGCTATGACTCCTGAATCGGTAATGGCGCTTGGCACTGAAGCGATGAAAATCGCCCTAGCACTGGCCGCGCCGCTGTTGCTGGCTGCGTTGGTCAGCGGTCTGTTGGTCAGCCTGCTACAGGCCGCCACGCAGATTAACGAAATGACCCTGTCTTTCATTCCAAAAATTCTGGCGGTCTTCGCCACTTTGGTGATCGCTGGGCCGTGGATGCTGAATTTGATTCTGGATTACATGCGTAATCTGTTCACCAGCTTGCCTACGCTGATCGGCTAAACATGCTTTCTTTTGATACCAGCCAGCTTAGTCATTTAGTCAGCCAATATTTCTGGCCGCTGGTCCGCGTATTGGCGCTGATCAGCACCGCACCGGTTCTGAATGAAAAATCGATCAACCGTAAGGTCAAAGTCGGCCTAGGGGTAATGATTACCTTTCTGATTGCACCGTCCCTGCCGGTCATTAATATTCCAATTTTTTCCGCCGGAGCTATTTGGGTCGCCATTCAACAAGTGATCATCGGCGTCGCTATTGGCCTGACCATGCAGTTCGCCTTTGCAGCTATTCGTTTAGCGGGGGAAATCATCGGGTTACAAATGGGGCTGTCTTTCGCTACTTTTTTCGATCCCTCCGGTGGCCCCAATATGCCCGTGCTGGCGCGATTGCTGAACCTAATCGCAATGCTGCTATTCTTGTCCCTCAACGGCCATTTATGGCTGATTTCTATGTTGTCCGACAGCTTCCACACGCTGCCCATTCAGTTTGCGCCTCTAAACGGCGGCGGGTTCCGCGCCTTAACCGAGATCGGTTCTCTGATCTTTATCAGTGGACTTATGCTCGCGTTGCCCCTGATCACGATTCTGCTCACGCTAAACATGGCGCTGGGCATGTTAAACCGCATGACGCCACAGCTTTCGGTATTCGTGATCGGTTTCCCCCTCACTTTAACCATAGGTATGCTGGTTCTTGGCTTGTTAATGCCGAGTCTTGCTCCCTATTGCGAGCATCTGTTCGGTGAGTTCTTCGATCGTCTGGCCGGTGTTGTTGGCGGGATGGCCTGAAGTTAGCGCCCTCTTTCTCTGAGTCCCCATCATTTTGCGTCACGGATTACTGGCAGTTCGAGCAATCATCACTCTGCTATAACGGAGTGATTTGGTAATCCATTACGGCTGGACGTTAACCTGAAACGAGGCTAAAGATTGGGGTTTTAATAATAAAAAGGTGGTATGTCACCCCAAACCTTAGTGGGAAAAGATGACATACCGAAAAGTGCACCCGGTTTAAGTACACTTAAAAGGGGACCCGCCGAGCTAGTCAGCGGGTAAGAACGCAGGTTATTAACGGTTAAGCTGGAACAGGGACATGCCTTGCATATCGCTGAAAGCTTTATACGAAGCCTGTAATGCGGCTTGTTGCATAACGTAGGATGAAATCGCGGCGTTCCAATCTACATCCTGTAAATCGCTAAGCTGTTGTTTGTTTATCAGAGTACGGTCGTCGCCCAGGCTATCCAGACTGTCCAATTCCTGCAATTGAGTACCAATTTCAGCCTGAACGGACAGGATATTATTCAACGAGTTGTCTAACCCGCGAATCCCTTTATCCATCGCATCCGCTGAGAGCTGTTTATCTGCTTCCGATGCACCATTCATTGGCATTTTCAGCGCGTTCAATACGGTATCGATGGTATTGAAAATATTGCTTTCTGACGCTGGCGTCGTACCGGTAGCCGGATCGGTTGGCTCCGGACGCGCATTGGCTGTCAGACTCATAAACACACTGGAACCGGTGTGGCCCACGGTCATGTTACGGAAAGAATCAACCTGTTGAGTCTTAGGCTCATCACCACCGTTATAGGTTACCGCGCCGGTCACCGGATCGGCAACGAAAGGAGGTTTGTCATTCTTAAAACCGCCAAACATGTAGTTGCCGTTGCCATCCGTGGAGTTAGCCTGATTTAACAATTGATCCTTCAGGCCCTGCAACTGAGTCGCGTAAGAAGCCCGGTCATCATCACTCAGGGAGTCTTTGCTAGCACTGATCACCAACGCTTGCATTTGCTGCACGGTGCTGGTTGACTGCGCCAGAAAATTGGTTTCCAAAGATGAAGTCTGGCGCGCATAGCTGCGGCCTAAGGCAAATTGCGCATTCTCCGATTGAGCCTGAGACAGCATGATCACCTGTGAGGCAGCCATGGGATCATCCGAGGGGTTAATCACTCGTTTGCCGGTCGAAATCTGTTGGCCAGACTGCAACCACAGAGATTGGGCATCAGTGATGCCGCGCATATTTTGCTGATACAGCATGCTGGTACTAAGGCGCACGATGTCAGTTCCTTTTAGCGTCTGTTCTGCAAGCCGTTTCGCAGAACAGTGATTGAGTATTTATCCCCGCAGGGTTCGGTTTAACGAATTTCCAGCAAGGAATTAAACAAAGTCGAAGCCACTTGGATAACCTGCGCATTGGCCAGGTAATATTGCTGGAAACGCTGTAGATTGCCGTACTCTTCATCCAGGTTTACCCCGGAAATGGACTGCTGCTGCTCATCAAGCTGCTTCACGATATTGAACTGCGCGGTACTGTTCACTTTCGCCGTGCTAGTTTGGTTACCCACATTACTGACCAAACCGGCGTAAGCACCGGACAATGTCGCTTTGCCGTTGACCAATTGCTTATTTTGCAGCTCCAGTAACGCCTTAGCATTGTTATTATCGCCTTTCCCCCCGTCCACACCGGTTGGGTCCACGCCCGCAGCGGCAATTTTAGAGGAATCCTTGATTGCCACATCCAGGTTAGAAATAGTATTGGCCACCGGTTTGATGGTGAACTTATCGTTCGCCGCTACGCCTGCACCGACAGAAACATTCAGGCCGTCAAAGCTCAGGCTGCCGTCAACTTCGGTTTTAGGCGTAATTTTACTGTTGTCTGATAGACGCGTAACCTGCCAGTTGGTGCCGTCGAATTCCATGCTGTAATCACTGGCCTGCACTTCGCTGGTGTTGCTGTAGCTCACATCCAGATGACCGGTACCGGTGTTTTTGGAATTGCTGACGCTGTTTGGCTGAGCAAAGCTGAAGAACTTCTCGCCTGGATCGCCGTTGATATCAAAGCCTTTTTCGTGCTGCTGGTTAAAGCTATCGGCCATCACCAACGCCAACTGCCCTAATTGGTTGCGAGCGCTATCCAATGCTTCACTGCGGAATTTCAGCGTACCGCCCAAAGAGCCGGAGGTAATGCGGGATTCGTCCAGCTCAGCCACACCACCCAGACCGCGGTCGTAACCGATGGTCATCCGAGTGCCGTCAGCGCTAGATGGGATTGCACGCATATTATAAGAATTCGAACCCTGCACCAGCGATAAACCACCGGCGAAGGACACGTTATAAGCGTCGCCGTCTTGCTGGGTCACGGTGACCGGAATAATGGTGTTCAGTTCGCTCACCAACTGATCGCGCTGATCGAGCAAAGCATTTGGCTCACTGCCGCTGCTGCCGCGTAAACGGGTGATCTGGTCGTTAAGTTTGGCGATTTGCTCAGAATAGTTATTAATCTGGGTAACGCTGTCGCTAATTTTCTGGTTAACACCGTTATTCATGTCTTGCAGATATTTATCCGCATTCTTGAATTGGTTTACCAACCCTTCGGCTTTACCCAACACAGTTTTACGCGTCGCGTCATCGTTGGGAAGGGTTTCCAGACCTTTTAGATTACTGAAGAAATCCTGCATGGTAACGGACAGGCTGTTATTTTTATCCGCCAACAAGTTATCAATCTGCGAGATCTGATTGTAATAAGTTGTCAGACCGGCGCTTTGAGTTTGGGCTGAACGTAACTGATTATTAATAAAGGAGTTGTACTCGCGATTTACGCCGGTCACGTTAACACCGTTACCGAGGAAACCCGCTGGAGACAACGTGCCGCCCGCTTGCGCAAAAATAGCATTCTGGCGGTTATACCCGGCGACCTGGAAGTTGGTAATGTTATTACCCACGGTGCTCAGGGCGTATTGCGCCGCGCTCAGACCACTCATCGCGGTATTAATCAGATTGTTGGACATAAAGAAATCCTTTTACGGCAGGCGATCGTTAGTCTGTGCCACCTGCGGTGATGAATAAGGTTACTGTCTGAGGGGTACAAGTCCCCGCGCAGCCTGTAATATTTATCGGCCAAAGATCGGATAACTTGAGTAAATTTGGCAAAAAATACCCATTATTCCGATGGATTACGGCGATGTTCCTGCTAAAAAAAACCGCCCGGGGATAAATCACAGGGCGGTCAGGGTTTTACACGGTCGGTTTGCGGCCTTCCGTTAGAAAATTTGGCTTAAATCATGGGTATAGGCTTTTACGGCCTGATTCCCTGCGCTCTTCATTTGCTGAATAACGCCCACCAATTTCTGTGCGTATTGTGGATCGGTAGCGTAACCCGCTCGCTGCAGGGCGTGTGCCGCCTGCTCTGGCGTATTCGCCGCCGCCACTTCCGCATAGCGAGGATTTTTGGTCAGTAATTTAACGTAGTCGCTAATCGCTTCGACGTAAGAACCGTAAACGCGGAAGCTGGCCTTGGTTTTCTTCGCCACTCCTTGCTCGTACTCCGTGGTTGTGATTTCACTAACCGGCCCTTCCCAACTGCTACCTGCTTTAATACCAAACAGGTTGTAGCTGGATTTGCCTTCCGCCGTCGGGATTTCGCGGCGCCCCCAACCTGATTCCAGCGCCGCCTGCGCCACAATCAGTTGATGAGGAATGCCACTCTGCTGACTGGCCACTTTGGCCGGGATCGACAGACGGGAAACGAAGTTATTGTTATTGAGTGACAGCGGGCTGGCACCTTCCGGCGGAGGCGTGGGAATTGCCCGACGCATCATCTGCGCCAGCGCCTGTGCCGGCAGGGTTTGCATCACTTCTTTATCCAGCGCCATCGGCACAGTACCGGCCGTTTCACTTGGCGACTGGCTACCGGAAAGCTGCTTCACCATCATGTCGGCCAGACCGAGACCTTTCACCGACATTTCCTGCGCAATCTGCTGGTCATACATAGAGGTATATAATCGCGTTTGATCGCTGCTCAGCGGGCCATCTTCCGGCATGGCGGAACGCATACTTTTCAGCATCATCTGCACAAACATCCCTTCAACCTGCTGAGCCACCTGTTTCAGGTTACCCTGCGGGTCTTTTGCCACATCACGCTTTAAGGCGTTCAGGGATTGAGCGTCGTATGCCGCCCCAGACATTGCCATCAAATCGCTCATCAGATAATTTCCAATTTAGCCCGCAGACAGCCGGCGCTTTCCATCGCTTGCAAAATAGACATCAGGTCGATTGGCGTTGCACCCAGAGAATTCAACGCGCGAATAACATTGTTCAGATTCGGGCTGGCATTCACTTTTTGCAACGCGCCCCCTTCCTGACGTACCGATATCTGGGTATTTGGCGTGACGACGGTCTGACCACCGCCGAACGGCGTATCCGGCTGGCTGACGGTATTTTGTTTGTCCACCACAACCGACAGATTGCCCTGCGCCACCGCACAAGAATCCAGCACCACGTTACGGTTCATCACCACCGAGCCAGTGCGGGAATTGATAATGACCTTGGCATCGCCTGGATCGACATTAACGGGAATATTCTGGATATCCGCCAGGAAACGCACCTGTGAGCTGCTGCCGCTTGGCACCAGAACCTGAATGGTACGGGCGTCAATCGCGGTGGCGGAACCGAAGCCACGCGAACGGTTGATCGCATCGCTTATCTGCTGCGCCAGCGTAAAATCTTCATTATTTAACTGAAGGTTAAGCACGCCGCTGCTGCCAAAAGTAGTCGGTAATTCTCGTTCGATAGTCGCGCCATTGCTGATTCGACCACCGGTCAACTGGTTAACAGTTACGCTGCTGCCGCCTGAAGACGCCCCAGCGCCTCCGACCAAAACGTTGCCCTGCGCCAACGCATAAACCTGATTATCCACGCCTTTCAGCGGCGTCATCAGCAAAGTCCCACCGCGAATACTTTTGGCGTTACCCATGGAGGAAACCACCACATCGATGGTTTGTCCGGTACGAGAAAACGCAGGCAATTTAGCGGTAACCATCACCGCCGCCACGTTTTTCAGCTGCATATTGGTACCCGGCGGCACAGTAATCCCTAACTGGGACAACATGTTGCTCAGGCTTTGAGTGGTAAAGGGAGTCTGCATGGTCTGGTCACCGGAGCCATCCAGCCCCACAACCAGTCCGTAGCCAATCAGGGCGTTATCCCGCACGCCCTGAACGGTAACCAAATCACGAATTCGCTCTGCCGATGCCGGCAGCCACACCAATGACAACAGTGCGACAAAAAGCGGGATGAGAGATTGTTTACGCATTAATAGGCCTCTTAGAACGGCGAAACATTAAGGAAGAACCGCTGCAACCAGCCCATGGTTTGCGCTTCATTGATATAGCCATTACCCACGTATTCGATACGTGCGTCCGCCACCTGAGTTGAGGTAACGGTGTTGCTGCCGCTGATGGTGCGTGGATTGACGACCCCGGAGAAACGGATAAATTCGGTTCCCTGATTGATCGCAATCTGCTTCTCTCCCACGACATGCAGATTACCGTTGGCCAGAACCCGATCTACGGTCACGGTAATAGTGCCGTTAAAGGTGTTATTGGCATTGGCTCCGCCTTTACCGCCAAAGGTGCTATCGCCGGAAATATCCAGATCGGCACGGGCGTTGCCCAGTAAACCCTCCAGATAGCGCGGCGCAGTGGCTACGCCAAATTTGCTGGCACCGTTACGGCTGGCGTTGGCAGAAGAGCTTTTGCTGGCGCTGACGTTTTCCTGCAAGGTAATGGTCAGCGTGTCGCCGATATTGCGTGGGCGACGGTCTTCAAATAGCGGCTGATAACCATAATTCATTGGCTGAACAGCCTGAAAGATTGAGCCATTCGGCAAAGGCGCACTCGCTGGCGCGGGTTGCGCAGAGGTGGTGCCATCCACCAGTGGTTTATGCGGAATATACGCACAGCCATTGAGCAGCAGCACCGCCATTGTTGGCGCACAGACCCATCTCAATCCACTTAATTTTCTGAACGGCGAAGTATCCATCTCTGTTTTTATTACCTGTAACCAAGGGGGTAAGCTGCCTTGAACCCCAAAATTCCAATCGGCCTAACGCAGTCAGGGGGCAATCCTGCCCCCCGAAAGCTATCTTAGATCTGAGTCAGTTTTTGAAGCATCTGATCAGAAGTTGTTACCGCTTTACTGTTGATTTCATAGGCACGTTGGGTCTGGATCATGTTGACCAGCTCTTCCGCCACGTTGACGTTAGAGGTTTCAACATAGCCCTGATACAGCAAGCCTGCGCCGTTCAAGCCTGGCGTACTTTCATTCGGTGCGCCGGAGCTGGCGGTTTCCTGATACAAGTTTTCGCCTACGCTTTCCAGACCTGTGTCGTTGATAAAGGTTGTCAACGTCAGTTGCCCGACCTGCTGAGCGGCGGTTTGCCCCTGCTGAGTCACGCTAACGATACCGTCACGCCCTACCGTGATGCTCAAGGCATTGGCAGGAATCGTGATGGCCGGTTGCACCTGAAAACCCCCGGCCGTTACCAGTTGACCGTTCTGATCCATCTGGAATGAACCGTCACGGGTATAGGCGTTGGTGCCGTCAGGCAGTTGCACCTGGAAGAATCCCTGCCCTTTGATGGCGATATCTTTACTGTTATCAGTCTTGGACAAGTTGCCCTGGCTGTGCAGACGCTCAGTGGCCACCGGACGAACACCAGTACCGATTTGCAGACCGGACGGCAAGGTAGTCTGCTCCGAGGACTGAGCCCCCGGCTGACGCATGGTTTGATACAGCAAATCTTCAAACACGGCGCGCTGACGCTTAAAGCCATTGGTGCTAACGTTTGCCAGGTTGTTGGCAATGACGTCCATGTTAGTTTGCTGGGCATCCAAACCGGTTTTGGCAATCCATAATGAGCGGATCATCAGTGTACTCCTCTGCGCCTAGGCGCTTAACTCATAGCTAACAGCTGGTTAGCGCGCTGTTCGTTCTCATCCACGCTGTGAATGACTTTCATCTGCATCTCAAAACGGCGGGCGTTGGCGATCATATCCACCATAGTTTCCACCGGTTTAACGTTGCTGCCTTCAATCACGCCGGGCATCACTTTGACCAGCGGATCGTTCGGCAACGTAGCGCCACGCTGTTGTTGCGTAGCCGGCGTCAGATGGAACAATCCGTCATCGCCGCGCGTCAGCTCACTGCCCTGTGCCTGAACCAGTTTTAACCGGCCAATCTGAGCAATGGTGTTCGGCGGATCGCCCGCGTTCAACGCCGAGATGGTACCGTCAGCCGCGATAGTGACTTCCGCTTGCGGCGGTACGTCAATCGGACCGTTATCCCCCATCAGCGGATAACCCTGCACCGTCATCTGACCGTCGGCAGAAACTTGAATGTTACCGTTGCGGGTATAACCCTCGGTGCCATCTGGCAACTGCACAGCCATAAAGCCGTCTTGCTGCAGCGCCACATCCAGCGGGCGACCGCTGTAGTTCATTGGCCCCTGACTCATATCCGCACCGGGCGTAGATGCCGCCACCAACGTACGCGTCGCCATGCTCGGCCCGTCAATCGGTACTGCCCGCAATGCAGATAACTGCGCGCGGAAGCCCGGCGTTGAGGCATTTGCCAGATTGTTTGCAGTAACGGCCTGCTGCTCCAGCGTCTGCCGGGCGGCACCCATCGCGGTATATATTGCGTGATCCATGCTGCTATCCCGTTAGCGCGATTAGCGCAGGTTGACCAGAGTTTGTAAGATCTGATCCTGGGTTTTGATGGTCTGAGCGTTGGACTGGTAGTTGCGCTGAGCAACGATCATATTCACCAATTCTTTACTCAGATCCACGTTGGAAGACTCCAACGCACCGCTGGTCAGCGTACCGAAACCACCACCGCCTGCCGTACCCAAAATGGCGTTACCGGAAGACGCCGTTTCTTTCCAAACGTTATCGCCCTGAGAAGACAAACCTTCCGGGTTAGCAAAGTTAGTCAGTACGATCTGGCCCAGCAACTGTTTCTGTTGGTTAGAGTAAGTACCGATCACGGAACCGTCTTTTTCGATCTGGAAGCCAGTGAATTCACCTGCCGCATAGCCGGTTTGGTTCTGGGCTGAGATGCTGTCAGTACCGGTATTCTGCTGCTTGGCACCGGCCAGATTCAGCGTAAACGTCTGCGCTGGTGCACCATTCAATGCGGCCATCGGCACATTCAGGGTGAATGGCGTTGCGCTTGGAGCACCTGCACCATCGGTGGTGTCGGTCAGCAGACCGTTAGTATCGAAGTTCATGGTGCCTTGCTTATCGGCTTTAGAACCGGCCACGCTGGTGTCCTGGGTGTATACGTCCCAAGTGTTGTCTTTGGTTTTCACAAAGAACACGCTGACATCGTGGCTATTACCCAGACTATCGAAGGTGGTGATGTTGTTAACGAAGCTATAAGTGTCAGGTTTCGCCGGATCGAAAGTTTCGGTGATTGGCTTGTGAGATGAATTCAGGTTAGCGACCATATTGCCGGAAGTGGTCGCTTTCGCGCTGATCATGCCCTGTGGAATCGTCAGCGGAACCGGCTGAGCGCCCTGCTGAACCGTTGGCGGTGTACCTGTGGCCGGATAACCGGTCAGGTGCAGGCCCTGCTGATTAACGATGTTACGGTTTTCATCCAGTTTGAACTGGCCGTTACGCGCGTAGAAAATACCGCCGCTGCTGTCTTGCATACGGAAGAAACCGTTTTGGCTGATAGCCAGATCTAAACGGCGGTTAGTGGTGGTTGGGGTACCGTCGTTGAAGTCCTGAGTGATACCGGCGACTTTTACGCCCATACCGGTTTGAGAACCGGCAAACATATCGGCGAAAGATACGGAACCTGATTTAAAACCAGAGGTAGCCGAGTTGGCAATGTTGTTACCGATCACATCCAAGTTACTAGACGCTGCGTTTAAACCGCTGACTGCTTGAGAAAAACCCATGTTACTCTCCGTTAGGATTCAAGGCGTTGATACAACATCAAAACGCCGGGTAAATGAGAGAACCAAACTCTTGTCTGGCCCACTGCTTTATCAAAATGCTTTCCGTGCACGAAGCAGCGGACTTACAGAATTTGGCGAACTTCATCCATCGTCACGGTGCCACGCGGGCCGAGATCCAGCTTGGTCCCCTGAGCGCCCTTGGTTACACCATTGACCACACCAAAGCTCAGGGCCGTTGGGTTCAGTGACTCCACACCGCTGCTGGCGGCGATACTGACGCTGTAAGCGCCATCCGGTGCGTTGCTGCCGTCTTCCAGCTTGCCATCCCAGGTAAAGACATGAACGCCTGCCTCTAAACCACCAGGGAATTCAATCGTTTTGACTACGTTACCGTTGGCATCGCTGATAGTGGCGGTCACTTTGTCGGCCCCGCGCACCAGCTCCATACCGAACGGCGTCGTGCTCACGATGTCGTCCTTCGAACCGGCCAGAATACTGTTGCCCGGCACCATCACGCCATGGCCAATGAGCGCACTCGCCTGTAACGATTGACCGTTATCAATCTGACCTGATATCGAACCCAAGGTCGTATTCAACTTCTCAATACCTTGAACCGTACTGATTTGCGCCAGCTGAGTGGTCAATTCATTGTTTTGTAGTGGATTAGTTGGGTCCTGGTTTTTCAACTGGGCAACCAACAGCGTCAGGAAGCTGTTTTGCATTTCTTCGCTGCTACCAGCACCGCCGAGAGTCTGTTTTTGCTGAAGCTTGGCAGCGGTATTGGGAATGGTGTTGTCCAAGCTGTCATTCATTGAGGTATTAATTGCCATTGTCGGCTCCGATTATTGGCCCAAAGTCAGCGTTTTGAGCATCATGGATTTAGTGGTATTCAGCACTTCCACGTTGGCCTGATAGCTTCGGGAAGCAGAAATGGTGTTCACCATCTCCCCCACCACATCCACGTTCGGCATACGCACATAGCCTTTGGCATCCGCCAACGGATTACCGGGCTGATACACCAAACGATCCGGAGCCGTGTCTTCTACGATCTGCGCGACACGAACGCCGCCGGTTTCCTGAGCACCTTGATTGGCAACCTGAAACACCACCTGCTTAGCGCGATAAGGCTGACCATCCGGCCCGGTTACGCTATCGGCGTTGGCCATGTTACTGGCGCTCACGTTCATCCGCTGGGATTGCGCAGACAACGCAGAGCCGGCGATATCAAATATATTCAGTAAAGACATACGCCTTATCCTTGTTGTAACACTGACATCATCCCTTTGATCTGGCTGCCAAGAATGGTCAGATCGGTTTGATATTTCAGGCTATTATCGGCGAAATTGGTACGTTCACGGTCCATATCTACCGTGTTGCCGTCCATCGAGGGTTGGTCTGGAACTCGGAACAGCAGATCCAGATCCGGCGGCTGAATATTTTGAGCCGGAATATGACGGGCTGCGGTCAAACTGAGTGACATCCCGCTGCCGTTAACACGCCCTTGCTCCATCACTTTTTGCAGTTGGCTGGAGAAATCGATATCGCGAGCCTGAAAGCCCGGCGTATCGGCGTTGGCAATATTGGCAGACAAAATTTCCTGCCGCTGAGCGCGAAGATTTAGCGCCTCTTGTTGAAAGCGCAGAGCACCGTCCAGTTTGTCGAGCATAGCCCCCCCGCGAGGTTAGAATTTGGAGTCGACAGCATAAACGGCGTTAGGGAAAGCCTATCGTTTGAATAAGGGCAAAATGCGTCGCTATTTATCCCCTTAACCCTTTTCAGCTACAGGTACACTAGTGGGGAAGCAGTCAATCTATCGGGCCGTTAAAAGCGGCCTCAAGACGTCAGGGGATTCCATGAAAGCAGGCGGTGTCATCGGGTTGGGCTTGGCGTGGCTGTGTGCAGGAACCGCGCAGGCAACGGATCTGGCTGAACAGATTGACCAGTTCTTTCACAACCAATTCCCCTCGGATACCCGACAGGTTGAAGTGAAAATAAAAACGCCGCAGGCACAATGGCCGCAGTGTGAAAATCCCGAAATCTCGCTACCGGCCAACGCGCGCCCTTGGGGTAACGTCAGTTTGTCGGTGCGCTGCGGTCAGCAACGGCGTTTTATGCAGACGCAGGTGCAGGTCACGGGGAAATATCTGGTTGCCAGTCGCCAGATCTCTGCCGGTGAGAAGCTGACAGAAAAAGACATGACTTATCAGGAAGGACGATTAGACACCTTGCCGCAAGGCGCGTTAAACGAGGCGCGATTTGCTAAGGGTACGATCAGTTTGCGTCATATTAATGCCGGACAACCGCTGACTAAGGCCATGCTCAGGCGCTCATGGGTGATCAAGGCCGGTCAGGTGGTTCAGGTTGTCGCGCAGGGAGAAGGCTTTAATATCAATAGCGAAGGCAAAGCGATGAACAACGCCGCCCTACAAGATAACGTTCGGGTACGTATGGCGTCGGGTCAAATCGTCAGTGGCACCTTGGGTGACGATGGCGTTATTCGCATTATGTTATAGTGATTAAAGTTTTTATCATCGTTGCCGATAACCATTAACAAGCAGTTATTCGCGGGTGAATTAGCGTAAATCCCGCCACCAGTTTGCGGGTCACTAATCTAAATCCCGCCATGAAGGGAGTAACACCATGAGCATCGATCGCACACAGCCACTGTTGCCGGTCAGCCCGGTACAACCGCGCGAAACCAGCGAGGCGGCGCAGCAAATGCGTAAGTCTACTCAGGCTAAAGCGCATGTTAGCGGCACGCAGGTTAAACTCAGCGACGCGCAGGCCAAGCTGATGCAACCGGGCAGTCAGGATATTAATGTAGAACGTGTAGAAAGTTTGAAACAGGCTATTCGCTCCGGCCAACTGACCATGGACACCGGTAAAATTGCCGATGCCCTGTTAAAAGACGCTGCGGATTATCTTAAAAATAGTTAATTATGTAAGGATAAGTGGCGGTGGAAAGATTACAGACCAATCTGGATCAACAGCTGGAATGTTTAGATACGCTGTCCGTGGTTATCGCTGAGGAGCAGCGATTACTGTGCGACGGGCGAATTCACGGCGTGGTTCTGCAAGGGATAACCGAGCAAAAAAGTTCGTTATTAGCGACTCTGGATTATCTGGATCAAAACCGTCTGGCGGCAGAGACTGCGGCCAAAATCAAAGCCCCTTATCAGCAAGTTCCTACGCTGGCCGAGCGCTGGGAGCGAATCCTGAAAAAAGCCGAAAAGATGCGTTATACCAATCTGCACAACGGTTTTTTGCTGAATCAGCACATCGCGCACAATGATGAGGCGCTGGCGGTATTGAATACGCGCCACGGTCAGTCTCTGTATGGCCCGGATGGCCAGTCCCGCGGCGCTAGTCTGCTGGGACGTAAAATCGGCGTTTAAACTTCAACCTGCGGTTGATTTTTGAGCTGATTATCTGACGGTGGTAGCGTTCGCAGCGCATCACCGTTAAAGGTGAATCTTTTCCTTTCTTATTTCCTCTGGTTTTTCACGCCATTATTCTTCATAAAATTAATATTTCTCTTTTACTTTCTTCCTTTCGTGCCTTTGCACGTACCGCTAAGTAACGTGCCAATCTGAGTCTCTCTCGCATAGGGATTTTTATTGCAGCAGGGGTCAGATAACTCGTCTGGACAACATTAAAAGCCAGTTAAAAATTGGTTGTCGGATCAAATTTAGGTTGATCTTTGATGGGGGAATACCTCTCCTTTCCCCCAACCGAATCAAGGCAAGTAGGCGCGAGCAGGGATGAGACCAAGAGGAACAGCCGTCAGCGTGCCTTGCACCGCTGGGCTAGGATAGGATGGCTAAAGCCAGCAGGCGAATCTCGCGCTGGCTTGCCGAAAGAAGAGTACGCGAGGGAAGTTCGCAGAACCCCACTTTCGCGCCCCCCTGCTCAGATGCCTTCACGGTGAATAAGGTGACCGTAAACTGCTGGGCCTGCGAAACCTGATCTGAACGTAATTTTCGTCTAACTTATTAGATGTGAAGACACAGTAAGAAAGTGAGGAAAAACCAAACGACGAAGCTTTAACCGTCGGCTCCCGTTGTATTTACCTTTTATCACTCTGAGGTGAATCAGATAAAAAAGAATCAATACCATAAATTTTGAGCCGCTAAAAAGCGGCTCAATTGAAAGGTATGGGCAATCAGAATCTGTTTCCCTTAAAAAGGGAATTCTATTGATAATTCACTATCACCTGATTACTCATCACCTGTAACGGTGGATTCACTCGCCCCTGCCCTTGAATCATATAGACAAAAGTCAATGGACTTGTTGCAGACTCCCCCGCCAGACCACGGCTGATACCGCTACCGCCGTTCAAATCAATACAGCGAGAGGGAGAACAAAGCTTCATTTGCAAACCGTTGGGAGCGGCGGAAAGCAACTGTATCCGCCAGCTAACCGACACAATGCGATGATCCGCAGTGACATAAGGCGTGGTCGGGCGCAATACCGGCGATGACGTCGGCACGCCGCGTAAAGTCTGTGTCACACCAATATCATCGGCAACCCAACTGCCGGAAGCACTATATGCGCCCCACGACACCGACACTAACGCGGCTAAAATCAAAGCATGAAACTTCATTAGGCGGCTCCAATGGTGGATGTCATGCGAATTTGACGATTGTCGCCAATCTCCAGATTGGACAGCACCACCATTTGCGGCAGACTGCGACGCAGGAAGCGAGCCAGCAACGCACGCAACGCATGGTTAACTAGCAATACCGGCGGTGCGCCCAACATTTCCTGACGCTGCAACGCCTGTTTCGACTGCTCCAGCAAACGATCCGCCAGCCCCGGCTCCAAACCACCGCCGCCCTGCAAGGCTTGCAACAACAAACGCTCCAACGCCGCATCCAGGCCGATAACTTGTATTTCTCCGGTACCAGGGAACCACTGCTGTGCGATCGAGCGTCCCAGCGCCACACGCACTACCGCCGTCAGCTCGTACGGATCGGTTTGGTTCGGCGCATGTTCCGCCAGCGTTTCAATAATGGTTCGCATATCGCGAATCGACACTCGCTCGGACAGCAAATTCTGCAACACTTTGTGGAAAATGGTCAGAGACACCACACCCGGAATGAAATCTTCCGTCAGCTTAGGCATTTCTTGCGACACACGTTCCAGTAACTGCTGCGTTTCCTGACGACCGAATAACTCACTAGCATATTGACTGATCAAATGGTTTAAGTGAGTCGCCACCACGGTGCTGGCCTCAACCACGGTAAAGCCCTGAATCTGTGCCTGTTCACGCAAAGCACTCTCAATCCAGACCGCAGCCAGCCCAAAGGCCGGATCCTGTGTCGCTTCACCGGGTAATGTTCCCACGGCATTGCCGGGGTTAATAGCCAGCCAGCGTCCCGGATGGGCTTCGCCGCTGCCGATTTCCACCCCTTTCATCAGGATACGGTAGCTGGCAGGCGGTAATTCGAGATTATCCCGAATATGTACCACCGGCGGCAAATAGCCCATTTCCTGCGCAAATTTCTTACGAATACTGCGGATACGCCCCAATAATTCGCCGTTTTGCTGGAAATCCACCATAGGGATCAGGCGATAGCCCACTTCCATGCCCAGCGGATCCTCCAGTTGCACGTCTGACCAAGTCGCTTCGGCAGCTTGCTGTTGATCCTGCACCACCGGCTGTTCTGCCACTGCAGGCTGACTGGTCTGTTTGCCTTTTAAACGCCAGGCCAAAGCCAGTAAAGCCGCGGTGAACAACAGGAACACAAAATTCGGCATTCCCGGCACCATGCCCAGTAACCCCAGCACGCTGGCGCTCAGCACCATCACTCGCGGGTTATTGAACAGTTGGGTGACCATTTGCTGGCCCACGTCCTGATCGGTACTGACACGGGTTACGATAACACCGGCGGCAGTAGAGATAACCAAGGCCGGAATCTGCGCAACCAGACCGTCACCGATGGTTAGCAAGGTATAGGTTTCAGCCGCGTGGCCCACGGCCATATCATGCTGCATCACCCCAACCAATAAACCGCCGACTACGTTAATCACCATGATAAGCAAACCGGCTACGGCATCACCACGAACGAACTTACTGGCACCGTCCATTGAGCCGTAGAAATCGGCTTCCTGCGTGACTTCAGAACGTCGTTTTTTTGCTTCTTCTTCGCCAATCAAACCGGCGTTAAGATCGGCATCGATAGCCATCTGCTTACCGGGCATTCCGTCCAGTACAAAACGTGCGCCCACTTCGGCAATACGCCCCGCACCCTTGGTGATAACCATAAAGTTAATCACCACCAGAATAATAAATACGACGATACCGATGGCGAAGTTACCGCCCACCAGGAAGTGGCCGAAAGCTTCTACCACCCGCCCCGCCGCAGCTGCACCGGTATGACCGTCCATCAGGATGATTCGGGTCGAGGCAACGTTAAGAGATAAGCGTAATAAGGTAGAAAACAGCAGGATAGTTGGGAAAGCGGCAAACTCCAGCGTGCGCTGAGTAAACATCGCAACCAGCAATACCATGATGGACAGCGCAATATTGAAGGTAAACAGCAGGTCCAGAATGAACGGCGGCAATGGTAAAACCATCATCGACAAAATCATCAAAATCAGGATTGGACCGGCAAGTACCTGCCACTGCGTGTCTTTAAAATTGCCCGGTAAACGAAGCAGGGCGGCCAAGTTAGCCATTAGTCTCACTCTCTCCAGCAAAATCCAGTGCATCCGGCACCGGCAGATTTTCAGGTTTTTTAGGAATCAGCCCACCTTCCAGCTTCCAGCGTTTAAGCTGATAAACCCAGGCAAGAACCTCTGCTACCGCGGCGTACAGGGTGGCAGGGATATGCTGACCGATCTCACTATGACGATACAGAGCACGAGCCAGCGGCGGCGCCTCTAACATCGGGATGCGATGTTCAGCACCTAACTCACGAATTCGTAATGCTATTTCTCCTGCGCCTTTGGCTAACACTCTCGGCGCACTCATCTTGTTCTCGTTATACTGCAAAGCCACCGCGTAGTGCGTCGGGTTGGTCACAATCACATCCGCCTGCGGTACATCGGCCATCATGCGACGACGCGCCATCGCGCGCTGCTGTTGGCGAATACGTCCTTTAACGTGTGGATCCCCTTCCTGATCCTTGAATTCGTCGCGTATTTCCTGCTTGGTCATGCGGAGCTTTTTGATATGACTCATAATTTGATAAAACACATCAAAACTCACCATAGGCGTTAAGCCCAACACCACGATAAAACCGCAGAACAAAATCAAACGTAGGGCATCACCTAGTGCGGCAAGGGGCGGAGCCGCTATCAGCCGCAGCATATCAGGCCAGTAGTGCCACAAAAACATGCCGGTGACCCAGCCGACTAACGAGGCTTTAAGAATCGCTTTCAGCAGCTCGGCCAACACTTGCGAAGAGAACATACGCTTCAAGCCAGAAAGCGGATTCATGCGTTTTAAATCGAACTTAAAGGATTCGGCGCTAAATGAGATACCGCCCAGCAACATAGGAACCGACAGCGCGACCAATACCAATCCAATAAATACCGGTAACAGCGCCGTCACGGTTTGCATCAGCAACATGCCAATCTGTCGTAGCATATGCTTTTCATCACCAATCACGCTGTGGTCAAACTGTAATCCCTGCGCGATCATCGCCGCCAGTTGCCGCCCGATAGACTCGCCAAAAACCCATAGGATCGACAAACCGGCCCCGAGCATCAGCATCGAGGTCAGTTCGCGTGAGCGCGGAATCTGGCCTTTTTCGCGAGCCTTCTCCAGCTTATGGGCTGTGGGTTCCTCGCTCTTTTCCAGATCGCTATCTTCAGCCACAGTCAGTGTCCCTGTTCAGCTTGGGCGTTCCTGTTAAGAATAAAAAATTAAAGGAAAAACAATTGCCGGTAGCATGACAAAAATTTTCCAGGGTGATGGACGGAACAAAGCAGCAATTAGGCGGTTATTTCTCTGATAAGACGGCGGGCCTCCCCTTGCTCAATGCATATTTTTTAAGCCGCAGGGAGATATAGGCGGTTGAAAACTCAACGCCGCATTCGGTTTTATTACTCTCTCTTTATTAAAAACAACGCTTAGCCGAACTAATGATAATTAATATCCCGGCATAAACTCCTGATAGTAATTAGCTAACCGTTTATGTAAAAGACAGGTTCTAGATGATATAAACAAACAGAAGTGGGCAATTATTAACCATATCAGAGCCATTAACCAAGAATAACTAACATTCACTATTAGTGTAATAAACCGATAACCAATTCAATCAAAAAGGATTTGAAATGAAAAGATTTGACGTTACTTATGACATTAAAGATAACCATAGGAAAATGTTACCTCTGGTTAAATCCAGCGATTTACTTGTTGTAAGAATGAAAGCTGGGAAAGAATTTTCCGACACAATGGATAAAATCATTAAAGATGAACCTTTACATTACAATTTATTGTTTAATATCAGCAATGTAAACGTCACCGTGGTTCAGATTGAAGGGGAAGGGAATGTTATCAATGAATTGAGAGAAAAGCTTTCCACCGATCGGGATGTCAGATTTGCCGGTTTCGGCTTTAGGAATGAACAAACTGCCGAGCCCATCATTTATACAGAAAATATCTTTATCAAATTCAAGGATGATATTAAAAAAAACCAATGTGAAGATATTATCAATAAATACAATCTTATTATAAAAAATGAAATTTCATTCCTTAAAAACGCCTATTTTATTTCAGCAATAGAAGATACTGGCGATGATATATTTACTATCACCGAGAACATACTGAATTGTGAAGAAGTGGAAAATTGTCATCCTGAATTAATTCACCATAAAATGCCTAAAGCGATTCACCCCAATCAATGGCATTTAAAGAAAACCACCGTCAGGACAGAAACGGATGTCGACGCCAGCGCTAACGTTGAAGCCGCCCACGAAATAACTCGCGGCGCGGGTATCACCATTGCCATTATTGATGATGGCTTTGATATCCAGCACCCTGAATTTATGCGGCCGGGGAAAGTCGTCCATCCCCATAACTATGAAATTGGTTACGAGAATGAAAATCCTTTGCCGGATAAAAGTGACCGACATGGAACCGCCTGCGCCGGCGTGGCCTGCGCCGATGGTTTGTATGGCGCATCCGGCGTAGCACCGGCGGCAAATCTGATGCCTATTCGTCTGGCCGATGGATTAGGCTCCATGGGGGAAGCTCTCTCTTTTGTTTGGGCTGCGGATAAAGGCGCGGATATCATTTCTTGCAGTTGGGGTCCCGCTGACGGTATTTGGTTTGATCCTGACGATGAATATCATGATAGAGAAATCGAATTACCCGCGCTCACGCGTCTAGCCATTGACTATGCGGTAGAAAAAGGGCGTAACGGGAAAGGATGCGTGGTTTTCTTTGCCGCAGGCAACGGTAATGAATCGGTCGATAATGACGGTTACGCCAGCAATGACAAAGTCATAGCCGTTGGTGCCTGTAATGACCGCAGTACCCGCTGCGCCTACAGCGACTATGGCAAAGCGCTGTGGTGTACCTTCCCCAGCGGGGATTTCGCCTATCCTGAGCAATTCCACCCCGCCCCACTCACCTCCGGCATCTGGACCACCGATGTACGTAATCAGGAAGGGTATAATACTGGTATGACGCTAACCGGGGATATCTTTGGTAATTACACCAATAAGTTCGGCGGCACCTCCAGTTCCTGCCCTGGTGCCGCTGGTGTGGCCGCCCTGATTCTGTCCGTCAATCCATCGCTCACCTACCTTGAGGTCAGAGATATCATCCGTGATTCCTGCGATAAAATAGATCAAGAAAACGGCAAGTACGGTGAAAATGGCCACAGTAAATGGTACGGCTACGGACGAGTCAATGCGGAAAATGCAGTGTTGTTAGCCAAATGCTGGCAGGAAGAAGTGAGGGACGTACTATAAATCTGTGACAACGAGTGAAGCGCTATTTTTCAGTTGGATAACCAGTAAAAATGATTGCCAGGCAGTAAATTGCAGATGAGGAGAATTTCCTCATCTGCATTTAAACGTTCACCGTCAGCTTAGAAACCTAGGCTATCCAGCAAATCATCAACCTGATCCTGGTTTGCAATTACCCCTGCACCGTTTTTATCCAGCTGAGGGCCATTAAGTAAACTATTGACTGGTTGAGGTTTTGCCGTTTGTTCCGGAATATTTTCCATCAGCACCATTAATAACTGTTTCTCAATTTCCTGCACCACATCCATCATGCGCTTGATCACCTGACCGGTAAGATCTTGGAAATCCTGCGCCATCATAATCTCCAACAGCTGTGCGTTGGTGAAAGAGGTGTGTTCCGGTACCAAATCCAGATATTCGCGAGTATCAGTGACCAGTGAACGTGCATCAGACAATTCGATCGGATTAGCAAACCATTCATCCCAGCGAACTTTAAGCGCTTTAGCCGATGACTCCAGCTCGTTTTGGCGTGGTTGAGCCGCCTCAACACAGTTCAGCGCACGTTCCGCCGCCTGTGCCGTCATGTGAACCACATAGTCGAGACGATCGCGTGCATCTGGAATCGCTTCCGCCGCCTGAGCTATCGCCTGATCAAGCCCCAGCTCACGCAGGCTGTCACGCAGCATACGTGTCAGATTACCAATCCGGCTGATTATATCACTGGCTGATGCCGCATCAGTTGCGGGCATTGGATGGTTATTCATCTCGACTCCTTACATGCCCAATTTTTCAAAGATCTTATTGAGTTTTTCTTCCAAGGTCGCTGCAGTAAAAGGCTTCACTACATAACCGCTGGCACCCGCTTGCGCAGCCGCGATAATATTTTCTTTTTTGGCTTCTGCCGTCACCATAAGTACCGGTAAAGCTGCGAGCGCGCCATCCGCACGAATGGTTTGCAACAATTGCAGGCCGTCCATGTTTGGCATGTTCCAGTCAGAAACCACAAAATCAAAACCGCCTGCGCGTAATTTGTTCAATGCGTCAACGCCGTCTTCAGCTTCGTCCACATTGTTAAAGCCCAGCTCTTTTAGCAGGTTTCTGACAATACGACGCATGGTCGAAAAATCGTCTACCACTAAGAATCTGAGATTTTTGTCCGCCATACTTACTCCTAAGGTTTGTTGCTCACCGCTGAGCTATTGAAAACAAAAGCCGATTTACACCGGAATATTAAAATCTGAAGCCGATCCCTAGATACGTAAGGCTTGACCACTGCTTATCTGCGCCAACATACGCTGGCTTACCTGGTTCAGATCCAGTACTTCATTGACGCCACCCATGCCGATGGCTTCACGTGGCATACCAAACACCACGCAACTGGCTTCGTTCTGGGCAATGGTATAGGCGCCAGCCCGATGCATTTCCAACAAACCGGCGGCACCGTCATTACCCATACCGGTTAAAATCACGCCGACGGCGTTACGCCCCGCGCACTGGGCAACAGAACGGAACAGTACGTCAACCGACGGGCGATGGCGATTCACCGCCGGGCCATCGTGAATACGTACCTGATAGTTTGCGCCGCTGCGGGTCAGTTCCAAATGGCGATCCCCCGGTGCAATGTAGGCATGTCCCGGTAACACACGTTCGCCGTCTTCCGCTTCCTTTACCGTAATTTGACAAAGTTTGTTCAACCGTTCGGCAAAAGAACGGGTAAATCCCGGTGGCATATGCTGAGTAATCAGCAACGCCGGACTGGTCGGCGGCAACGGCTGCAATACGGTACGAATCGCTTCGGTTCCTCCGGTGGAGGCGCCAATGGCAATCAGTTTTTCACTACTCAGCAACGGAGCGTGACTCAGCATGACCGGCGCATTATCCGTAATTCGTCGTGGCAACCGGGCTTTCGCCGCGGTGCGGATTTTTTCTGCAATCAGTTCGCTATAAGCCAGCATCCCTTCGCGGATACCCAGTTGAGGTTTAGTGACAAAATCAATCGCCCCAAGCTCCAACGCTCGCATAGTAATTTCGGAATTCTTACCGGTTAATGACGACACCATCACTACCGGCATAGGTCGCAGTCGCATCAATTTTTCAAGAAAATCCAGGCCATCCATGCGTGGCATTTCAACGTCAAGTGTCAGTACTTGCGGATTAAATTTCTTGATCAAATCACGGGCAACCAGCGGATCTGGCGCCGTAGCGACCATTTCCATATCCGGGTGACTATTAATAATCTCGGTCATTAACTGGCGCATTAATGCTGAATCATCAACGCACAATACTCTGATTTTACTCATCACCTCTCCTTGGTCAGTCCATAAACGGTCTGCCCGCGCAAATAGAATTCCCGACTAATTTGACTGAAATTCTCCGAGTGGCCAGCAAACATCAGGCCGCCGGGTTTTAGCAAAGGAACAAAGCGGCGCAAGATGCGTTCCTGCGTCTCTTTATCAAAATAAATCATAACGTTACGACAGAATATCGCATCGAACTGTCCCGGCAGCGCCCATTCCGGCGCTAACAGATTAAGCTGCTGAAAAGTCAGCATATTGGACAGTTCCGGTCGAACCCGAACTAAGCCTTGATGAGGGCCTGTTCCGCGTAAGAAATAGCGCTGCATCTGTTGAGCAGAAAGCGAGCGCAATTCATCCTGTCGATAAACGCCACTGGTGGCCTTTTCCAATACCTGAGTATCAATATCACTGGCCAGAACCTGACAGCTACCGGCGCGATGCCCTAAGGTATCGCTCAATGTCATCGCGATAGAATAAGGTTCTTCTCCCGTCGAAGCCGCGGTACTCCAGACCGTATAATTCCCTGGTCGCTGGCGAGCATGTTCAGCCAGAATCGGAAAATGATGGGCTTCGCGGAAAAAGGCCGTCAGGTTAGTGGTTAAAGCATTAACAAACGCTTGCCATTCTGCGCTATTCGGATCGGTTTCCAGCAACGCCAGGTATTGACCAAAATCATTAATATTCAGCAGACGCAGGCGTCTCACTAGGCGGTTATAAACCATTTCCCGCTTGTGATCGGCCAGTACGATACCTGCCCGCTGATAAATCAGCTGGCAGATACGTCGGAAATGCACATCCGACAGCGGCAACCGTTGTACCATCTGGTTTAATATCGACCCAGAATCTGGGGGTGTTGACTTAGGAGATGGTTTCATCCGGCCTCACCCTTAAAAAAATGACACGCTACGCCGTTTGACAATCTGAGATTTCCTTAACAACAGGTTGCTTATCTGCACCTGTAGCCTCCTGCCAATCCCCATCGTAGCCATCTTGCGCCAAACGGAAGACTGACACCGCATGGGAGAGATAACCTGCTTGCTCTTCCAATGCGTTGGCTGCAGAAGCTGCCTCTTCCACTAATGCGGCGTTTTGCTGTGTTACCTGATCCATCTGGGTGACCGCCAGCGAAACCTGCTCGATACCGCGGCTTTGCTCATCCGAGGCCGAGGCAATTTCCCCCATAATGTCAGTAACTCTTGTTACAGAACGGACGATTTCTTCCATGGTGGTGCCTGAGTTTTCTACCAAAGTAGAGCCCTGACGCACGCGACCAACGGATTCGTCGATAAGTCCTTTAATTTCTTTTGCGGCCTGCGCACTGCGCTGAGCCAGATTCCGCACTTCACCGGCGACAACGGCAAACCCGCGACCTTGTTCACCGGCACGAGCCGCTTCTACCGCCGCGTTTAGCGCCAGAATATTGGTCTGGAAAGCAATGCCGTCGATTACGCTGGTAATTGCGCCGATTTTATGAGAACTCGCAGCGATTTCGTGCATAGTGCTGACCACATCGCTGGCCAGAGCGCCACCTTTAGCGGCGGTTGCCGAAGCATCCTTGGCTAATAGCGTTGCCTGACGGGCGTTATCCGCATTCTGTTTTACCGTTGCGGTTAATTGCTCCATGCTTGCCGCGGTTTCTTCCAGAGAAGCCGCCTGCTGTTCCGTTCGGGCAGAAAGATCGTTATTACCTGCGGAAATCTCCTGAATACCGGTCAACATGGATTCGGTGCCGTCTCGCACTTTGCTCACCGTGCTAATCAGCGACTGCTGCATAATGCGCAAACTGCCGAATAATTGACTGATTTCATTACGCCCGGTAACTAAAATATTGCCCGCTAAATCCCCTTGGGCAATACGGTCAAAATGCTCACGCATAATCGCCAGCGGCGTCACAAACATGGTCCGCAGCCAGATCAGGCAAGATATCGCCATAGAAATCACCAGCACCACTGCGCCAGCGAAAATCCATTTGGAAAGTAAATAAGCCTGCCCATTTTCATGGCCAGATTCGGCAATAATTTCAGAGGTATGCTGTAGGTATTGCACAAAATCAGCTTCAAACAGATCCTGAGTTTTCTGGGTCGGTTGATCCATAAACTCTTGTAACTTGCCGGCTTCGAGGAACACGATCAATTCCCGCAGCGCAGCGCGTAAATTCTGATAGCTGGCTTGTGTCGCGTCGGTTAATTCACCGGCGCTGGTGTCAACACGGGGTACAGCTAGGAATTGGTTAAAGTAGAGATCTGCTTTCTGTAACGAACTGCGGGCATTGCCCATTAATTCGTTGACCTTTTCCTGTGGTACGTTGAGAGCCGCACGGGTAGCCGCGCGGTTTAAGGTATTACGAGCCTGAAGCAAGGATACCCAACTCAGGCTTAATGCATCCCGTTGCTGGCTACTCAGATCCACTCGGTTGAGATTTTGGTAGTCTGCACGAAAAGCAGTAAACGACAGACCACTTGATATCAACTGTATAGAGCAAATCATCATCAGTAACAGGAAAAAGCTGGTAGAAATCCGGATTCGGCCAAACATCGTAACCTCTTCTCAGCCGGCTCTAAGGCCGGCTTTTAATATTATATTTTGTAGGGTCTAGAAAGTTTCCCAATTCTCTTGCAGGTCACTTCCCAGTGTTTTTTTAGCAGTACCGGTCTGTTCCACTACCGGCTGCTTGGTTCTTCTCACATCTTTATTACTATTACCGTTATCCACCCGCAGGATGAAAACAGACATCGATTGGGTCAGCAGACTAGCCTGCTCTTCCAACGCCGCAGCGGCGGAAGCAGATTCTTCAACCAACGAGGCGTTTTGTTGCGTTACGCGGTCCATTTCTGTCACCGCCTGACCGACCTGATCAATACCGCGACTTTGTTCATCAGAGGCGGAAGCGATTTCGCCCATGATGTCAGTGACGCGGGTCACCGCATTCACGATGTCACCCATGGTTTCCCCGGCGCTTTCTACCAGCACGGAGCCCATGTCTACCCGGTTAACCGAGTCTTCGATCAGACCTTTAATTTCTTTTGCCGCCTGCGCACTACGCTGTGCCAGGTTACGAACTTCACCCGCGACCACCGCAAAGCCACGACCTTGTTCACCGGCACGCGCGGCTTCTACCGCTGCGTTTAACGCCAGGATGTTGGTCTGGAAGGCAATACCGTCAATAACGCTGGTAATATCGGCGATCTTCTGTGAACTACCGGCGATGTCATGCATGGTTTGCACCACGTTAGCCACCACTTTGCCGCCTTTTTGCGCGGTTTCAGAAGCACTCAGCGCCAATTGGCTTGCCTGACGAGCGTTTTCGGCATTCTGTTTCACCGTTGCGGTCAGCTGTTCCATGCTGGCGGCGGTTTCTTCTAGAGAAGCGGCCTGCTGTTCAGTACGAGCAGACAAATCGTTGTTACCCGCAGCGATTTCTGACGCGCCGCTATAAATAGCATCGGCACCCATACGCACGCCGCTCACGGTGTTGATCAGCTCTGACTGCATGTTCTTCAGACTGGCTGCCAACACACCCATTTCGTTACGACCCAGCACTTCGATCGGCTGAGTCAGATCACCGCCAGCGATGTGTTTGATGTGTTCAATCAAACGATTCAACGGATTGATCAAAATGTGTTGGATACCGAACCAAACGATCAGCATCACTGCCACTACTGCGATCAGAATCGCAATCAGAATACTCATAGCAACGGTGAATGACTTATTACTGTCTTCTACCGCTGAGGCATACAGGTTGTCGTTTAGCGTACGGTAAGCGGTGTAATCTTTTTCAAAGGCGTCTTGGAAACTGGTGGTCGGCTGATCGAAGAACTCTTTGATTTTGCCGGCTTCCATTAACTGGATCAGTTCGGCCAACGCACCCACGTATGCATCATAAGTCTGTCTCATGCGTTGGGTACTTTCAGCGCTCTGTCGGCTATCCACTGGAATCTGTTCGAAATCAGCGTAACTTTTTTGCGCTTTAACCAGCGTGTCTTTCGCCAAGGTCAACAGCTCAGGCAACGGCGTACCGCTACCGGTACCGTTCGCATCCGCCATATAGCGAATCCCTGCGCGGTTCAGGGTATTTCGGGTTTGAACCAGATTGACCCAGCTATCGCTCAGTGAAGATTGTTGCTGACGAATAACCTGCAAAACGGCAAAGTTTTCTTTATCGTTTTTGAGGGAATTAAAGAAAAGCCCGCCAGAAATAAGCTGTAAGGCACCAAATAACACCAACACCAGCAATAAACTGGTGACCACTTTCATACGCTTGAACATGTTATCCCTTCATAAGTACGTCAAATCAAAAGTACGTCAATTACATGTGTTATCGGCAGCGGCAGGGGGAACTTTACCTGAGGGCACAACTATTTTGCGGCACCAGAGGGGAGCTTTTGAGCGGCAAACACGGTATTCACCTGTAAGAAAAGCGGGGTTTCCCCCGCTGGTATCTATTTAATTAACCTTTCGCAACGCTGTCGATTAACGACATTTCTTCGCTACTCAAGAGTTTTTCGATATCCACCAAAATCAGCATTCTTTCCCCGAGCGAGCCAAGACCCGTCAGGTATTCAGTTGCAAGCGTCACGGCAAACTCAGGTGCCGGGCGGATTTGCTCGTTGGTTAATGACAGCACGTCGGACACGCCGTCAACCACGATACCCACCACGCGCTGATCGAAATTCAAAACGATCACCACGGTATTTTCGTTGTAAGACACATTGTTCTGCGCGAACTTCACGCGCAGATCGATAATCGGCACAATGACGCCGCGCAGGTTGGTGACGCCTTTAATAAACGCCGGCGTGTTTGCAATGCGCGTGACCTGATCGTAACCGCGAATTTCCTGCACTTTCAGAATATCAATGCCGTACTCTTCATCACCCAGCGTAAAAATCAGGAATTCTTGTCCTACCGTTTCGCCAGCCAATTTAGTGACGGTTGCTAGTCCTGCCATGTTTCTACCCTTCAATCAATAGGTTGAATGTATAATCTATTCCACGAAGCCGTTCAGCCCGGCCAGCGCGGTTAAACTCAACTAACCGCACGGCGTGAATAGGTTGTTATGCTTATATTCAGGAATGCCAACTTTAGTCGGCATCCTGTGTCCATATTCGGACTGGCTACGCGGCATCCTCAACGGATACACGCTTTTCCCGGTTTAACGCCTGTAGAGCAGAAACATCAACGATCAGAGCAACGCTGCCGTCACCCAGAATTGTCGCGGCAGAAATACCCGGCACTTTGCGATAGTTACTTTCCAGATTTTTCACCACCACCTGATGCTGGCCAATCAACTGATCGACCAACAACGCATAACGACGGCCTGCACTTTGCAGAATCACCACAATGCCCTGAGTGGCTTCAGTTTTAGCATTAGCAACGTCAAAGACCCGGTATAACTCAACCAAAGGAAGATACTCACCGCGCACCTGCAATACGCGCTCGCCCCCCGCCAACGGATGTAAATCCTCCGCCTGAGGTTGCAAAGATTCCATCACCGCATTCAATGGCAGAATGAAGACTTCATCATTCACTTTGACCGACATACCGTCCAGAATCGCCAGCGTTAGCGGCAGCAGGATACGAATAGAAGTGCCCTTCCCTGCCTGGAAACTGACCTGCACATGGCCGCCCATTTCCTGAATATTTCGTTTCACCACGTCCATGCCCACGCCGCGGCCGGAAACATCCGTTACCTGCTCAGCGGTGGAAAAGCCCGGTGCAAAAATCAACATGCCGACGTCTTCATCGCTCATGTGTTCATTCACCGCCATGCCCTGTGACATCGCTTTAGCCAGAATTTTTTGACGATTCAGACCGGCACCGTCATCGATCACTTCAATACAGATATTGCCGCCCTGATGCTCTGCCGACAGCGTCAAATTGCCGACCGGGGATTTACCCGCTGCGATACGGGTTTCAGGATCTTCAACGCCGTGATCCAGGCTGTTACGCACCAAATGCGTCAACGGATCGATGATGCGTTCGATCAGGCTCTTGTCCAGCTCGGTAGAACTGCCCAATAACGTCAGTTCTACTTGCTTATTCAGCTTGCTAGCCAGATCGCGAACTAAACGTGGGAAGCGGCTGAATACATATTCCATCGGCATCATACGAATCGACATAACCGACTCTTGCAAATCCCGGGCGTTACGCTCCAACTGCCCCATACTGTTAAGCAGATCGCCGTGCGCTACCGGATCCAGAGTACTGGAACGCTGAGCCAACATTGATTGGGTGATCACTAATTCACCCACCAGATTGATCAATTGGTCAACCTTCTCAACCGCCACGCGAATACTGGTTGATTCGCTGGCTTTTGGCCGCGGTTTAGCTGGCTCAGCGCCGGTAGCCGGAGCAGGTTTTACCGCTTCCGCTACCGGTGCCGCTGTAGCAGGTGCCGCTTCCACTGCTGGCGCGCTTGCCGCAGGTGCATTTGCCGCGGGTATAACCGCGTCCGCTCCTGCCGGTGCTTCTACAAAACTGATTTGTTCCGGCTCCAAAACGAAGCACAGTACGGCACAAATATCGTCTTCACTCACTGAAGTTATCAGCGTCGCTTCTAGGCTATTTTCACCCTGATGGGTGTCTTTCACGTCACCCAGATTGCCCAGTTCCTCCAGCATCAGCGGGATTTCCTGTGGCTTCAGGCCAGACAGGCAAATACGCATTCCACCCTGAACCAGAGCCGGGGTCGCCGTGGTTTTAGCCTCGCTGGCCGCCGCAGGTGCGTTAGCCGCAGCCGCCGGTTCTAATGCTTCAAGTGCCAGTTGGCGCAATGCCTGACAGATATATTCAAAGCTATCCCGATTGGGTTCTTGGGAGGTTTTATAGGCGTCCAACTGTTCTTGCATGATGTCTTTTGTTTCCAAAAACAGGTTGATGATGTCAGTGCTCAGGCGCATTTCATTGCGTCTGGCACCATCCAACAAGTTTTCCAGCAGATGGGTTGTTTCTTGTAACACGGTAAAGCCGAAGGTTGCGGCCCCGCCCTTGATTGAATGCGCTGCACGAAAAATCGCATTGAGCTGTTCATTATCAGGCGCTAATGGGTCCAGCAATAACAGGTGCTGTTCCATGTCTGCCAGCAGTTCGTCTGCTTCATCAAAGAATGTTTGATAAAACGCGGTAATATCCATGCTCACGTTGTCACCTCTACTGTGCGTCGCGGCTTGTCGGAGAGACAGGTACTTGAGATTCAGGTGCAGCTGGCAACGATGTTGTTGGCCCAGTGGCGACTGAGGTAGCCGTCTCCGTATTCGGTTGTGGTGGCTCTGCTGCCGGCGGCGGAGTGACATCCGCGGCGACCGGCGGTGTCACTACCGGTGCGTCGGGTGCTGCCACTGAATTCCCCACTACCGGCGACTCAGCGACCGGCGCAGACTGTGTTGTTACCGCAGAAACAGCTGGCTCGACGGCCAGTGCGGTCTGCGGTGCAACCGTTGCAGTGGACTCCGTTCCTGCGACAGGTTGTGCACCAGATTCGAGCTGTTTCAAACCTTCAGCTTTCTCAATATCCAGCGCTTTGTTATCCAGATTCTCGTGTTCAATGCTTTGCTGCGTTTGTTTGTTCAACACCAAAATACTGATGCGTCGGTTCACTGGATCAGTGGCTCTCTGCTCTTTTAACCCCATGGTTGACGCCATGCCCACCACCCGCAGCACCTTCCCTTCCGCCAACCCGCCGGTCAGCAATTCGCGCCGTGAAGCATTAGCACGATCGGCAGAGAGCTCCCAGTTACTATAGCCACGTTCACCGCTGGCATAAGGTAAATCATCAGTATGGCCTGACAGACTGATTTTATTCGGAATATCATTCAAAATTGGCGCAATCGCCCGCAGAATATCGCGCATGTACGGTTCAACCTGCGCGCTGCCCATCTGGAACATAGGCCGATTTTGACTATCAATAATCTGAATGCGTAAACCTTCATCCATCATGTTAATCAGTAGGTGTGGACGTAGCGCTTTCAGGCGAGGATCGGACTCAATCAGTTCGTCCAGTTTCTCCCGCAGTTTATTCAACCGATTTTCTTCCTGCCGAGCTTCAGCCGATTTACTTTCTTTCCTCACTTCGCCCTGTTGTTGGGTGGGATCGTCGCCACCGCCAGGTATCGGACTGGTACTGGAACTGCTTTTATCGCCGCTGGTTAAAGCCACTTTCAACGGCGTACGGAAATATTCTGCAATCTGCGTCAGCTCTTGAGGGCTGGAAACCGACAGCAACCACATCACCAAAAAGAAAGCCATCATCGCTGTCATAAAGTCAGCATAAGCAATCTTCCATGAGCCGCCGTGATGGCCTCCCCCATGTTTGCCTTTACGCCTCTTAACCAGAATAACGGGGTGATTCTGATGCTTCATGCGTCCTCTTCTGTCGCTTGAGGTGCAGGAGCTTTCACTCTACGCACATGTTCTTCGAGCTCGATAAATGACGGGCGCTCTGTGGTGTAAAGGGTTTTGCGGCCAAACTCTACGGCGATTTGCGGCGCATAGCCGTTCAGACTGGAAAGCAACGTCACCTTGATGCACTGCATCATTTTGGTAGTTTCAGCACTTTGCTGACGCAATAGGGTTGCCAGCGGAGAAACAAAACCGTAAGCCAGTAAAATACCGAGGAAAGTCCCAACCATTGCATGAGCAATTAACGCGCCAAGTTCAGCCGCAGGTCTGTCGGCAGAAGCCAGGGCATGAACAACCCCCATCACCGCGGCCACAATACCGAAAGCGGGTAATGAATCGCCCACCATGGCCAGGCTACCTGCGGGGACTTCGCTTTCCTGTTCGAAGGTCTCTATTTCTTCTTCCATCAGCGCTTCAATTTCGAAGGCATTCATATTTCCGCTGACTATTAAACGCAAATAGTCGGTAATAAACTCGACTAATATTTTATCGGCGAGAATACGAGGATAATTAGAGAAAATTTCACTTTGCTGGGGATCTTCAATATCATTTTCGAGTGACAACATTCCCTGCTGACGCGATTTAGCTAATAACCGATACAACAATGCCATTAAATCCATATATAGCACTTTGTTATATTTAGATCTGCGCAATAGCTTCGGCATTGCGCGCAATGTGGCTTTTATCGCTTTACCGTTGTTACCAACAATAAATGCCCCAATACCGGCACCAGCGATAATTAAAAATTCCGACGGCTGATAGAGCGCACCAAGGTGCCCCCCTACCATCATGTAGCCACCGAGTACCGCACCTAGTACCACGATATAACCCAAAATAACTAACACGTGACATCCTTAGCAAAGTGTGTGGGTGGAAGGTGAGGTGTCTTGCGGAGTTTAAGATCCATCGAAAGTCGCTAGTATCAGACAAACCAAGTATCCATACCGGGCCTGCCTGACAAAAATCTAACAATCAAATCTCACTTAAACTGCGCGTCTAACCTGCTCATCCAGCAGTTGTGTAGTTATATCGGCAGGTTGCGGAGAAAGTTTACGTTTTTTTACTGCGCGGGAAGGTGGCTGGCAAAGACTACAGACAAAACTGTTACGCGGTTGATGGGCGTGGGTGATAAAAGTCCCCCCACAGCAGCTGCAGCCAGAAAGCTGCAACATGCCGCTATCAACGAATCTCACTAAGGTCCAGGCACGGGTCAAAGCCAGTAACGGCGGCTCTTCCACACGATCCGGACACTGTTCCAAATAGAGCCGATAAGCTTTAATAACCGCTTCAACACCGGTACATTGCCCACTTTTCAGTAAGAAACTGTAGGCGTTATAAAACATCGATGAATGAATATTTTGTTCCCAGGTCATGAACCAATCTGTCGAGAATGGCAACATTCCCTTCGGCGGCGGACTCCCCCGGAGCTCTTTGTAAAGTTTAATCAGACGGCCACGGCTGAGCTGAGTTTCACTTTCGAGCATTTGCAAACGCGCACCTAAGGTAATCAGCTCCATTGCGAGATGAATATCCTTGGCTTCCTGAACAATACTTTTCTCAACCATCGTCATGCTCTTTTTTTAGACGCACTACCGTCTTTCAACGATAACTCATGCAGTAAGTGGCTTGACAATAAAATCCCAGTATGGATTTGCTGCAAATCATCCACGCGAGATTCTTTCGTCAGATGATGAATAGTGTTGTGATCGTTAAAGCGAAAATGGCAAACTAATTGATTCGTTTCGGCCAATTTAACCATTTGAGGCAACGTTAATTGAGATAATGCGTCGGCCATAGTATCCGTAATACCTAAACGAAACATGGCAGATGCTTTTTCATCATTAATTAAACGCTGTGCTAAAAGCAAATATGACAAATTAATATCATAAATATGTTTGAGTAATTCAGACGTACTCATCTTATTATACATCCCGACAGATTATGTTTTAAAACATAAGTTGGGTGAAGGTGTTTATCACCCATGACCTGGGATCCTTCCCGTTATACCGTTTATTAAAACGTATAGAACTAAAAGTAATTAAAAGACTACTGGTATCACAGAAAAAAAAACCATTTCGTTACGTAATCTCATGTCAGACGCTTGGGCTACAGTATTTTTCGACCGTTCTATTATTGCGTCACGTTCATGAAACTTTTCTTACAAATATTAGGAATATTCCTAAAGAGGGCCAACTCTACTCCCGAATCGTCGGCACATACAACGTGGGTAGTGATTTATTTTAAATGTAATGTGACACGAGTCACAAAAATAAAATATAATTTTCTTAAATATGGTGTAGCTAGCTTATTTTTTAATCAATTTGGCGCTTAAAAAACAAGCTCAAGTCAGAAACCATCTTAAAATCCAATCATATAAGCCTAATTCTTAGCTTTTTTAGATCAATTCGAACAAAAACATCACCAAACCAAAATAACGGAGCAAAAATCTGCCATGAGGCGGAAATCCTAGAATTAATCGCTATTAAGTAAATTAAATGTTCGGCAAAACTATAAGTAACCTTAGTAAACTATATTTTTAGCCGAGTAATCGTGGCATTTAAAAACTTTTAGCTGCCATTTGGTAAGCGTTCAAATATTAACCAGCCATCAATAATCGGTTAAAAAGGCGCAAAACAGGTCATGAAAGCCACAACGGACGTAACAAAATATTTCAATTTGTGTCATCGTTCTACTGTGCTCGGAGATAATGCATTAAATGTGGTACATACCCGTACTTTTTGCAAAGGTATAATCCTGTTTTGGGTGAAATTCATACAGCAAACCCGTTTATCGGGTCACGTTATATACGATTGACGCTATTTTATGCTATGAATTTAACAAAAAGATTAACTGTGAAGCAGATCCCATCCTCAAGCCTGCCTATCCCCTACTCTTTAGCTATGATGTTGTTTAGTGGAGAGAATAATGAAATATCAAAATGTACTGGTTGCTGTTTCACTTTCGCCGGACAGTCAGCAGCTAGTCGACAAGGCTGTTTCAATTGTTCGTCCACATAACGGTAAAATTTCTTTGGTCACGCTAACCACCGAACCGGAAATGTATAATAATTTTGCAGCGCCGATGCTGGGCGATCTGCGTAATCTGTTACAGGAAGAAGCCCACTTATTTATGGCCGAGTTACAGGCCAACGCCAATTATCCCATTGCTGAAATGGCCGTTCTCCACGGCGAATTAGCGGATAGCCTGACTTACGTCAGTCATAAACGGCAAATAGATTTGGTTATTTGTGGCCATCATCACGCCAGCATGATGAATAAAATCTACTGCTCAGCTACTCGATTAATCAACGCCAGCCGCGTTGATGTCCTTATCGTTCCGCTATAACCCCTTCGTCGCAGCACGCCTCACTGAGGCATTTTGCGCAATATCCATTATTCTTTTTGCAGCACCTAACGAGGTTTGCGCAAGCCAAACCTCATTCAGACCTGTAAGACGAGCAAGGAACTCAACATGCCTCAAGATAAAATCCATAACCGTCGTATTGTGCTAGCTTCCAGACCGAAAGGCGCACCGACAGCGGATAATTTTCGCTTAGAGATCAAAGATATTCCTCAACCGGCGGCAGGAGAGATTTTGCTAAGAACCCGCTATTTATCTCTTGATCCTTATATGCGTGGTCGCATGAGCGATGCTCCATCTTATGCCCCTCCGGTTGCCGTTGACGACGTGATGGTCGGCGGCACGGTTTCCCGGGTTGAAGCCTCACAACATCCGGATTTTAAAGTCGGTGATTGGGTATTGTCCGCTAACGGATGGCAGGATTACGCGGTTTCTGACGGCCGCAATGTGAAAAACCTTGGCCCATCACTGTCTCATCCTTCTCGCTCACTAGGTGTTTTGGGCATGCCTGGATTTACCGCCTATATGGGATTACTGGATATAGGACAGCCAAAAGAAGGTGAAACACTGGTCGTTGCCGCCGCCAGCGGCGCGGTAGGTTCGGTTGTTGGACAAATCGGGAAAATTAAAGGGTGCCGTGTAGTTGGCATTGCCGGTGGCGCAGAAAAATGTCGCTATGTGGTAGAAGAACTGGGATTTGACGTCTGTATTGACCATCAAGCCACTGATTTTCCTCAGCAATTGTCTAAGGCCTGCTCTGACGGTATAGATATTTACTACGAAAACGTCGGCGGTGCCGTATTCGATGCGGTCTTACCTCTGCTAAACACCCGCGCACGTATTCCTGTTTGCGGAATGATTTCACAATATAACGCCACCGCATTACCTGACGGTCCGGATCGCCTACCGTTATTGCAAGGTCTGATTTTACGTAAACGCATCAGAATGCAGGGGTTCATCATTTTTGATGATTATTCTCATCACTACGGTGAATTTATCAAACAGATGAACGACTGGCTCGAACAGGGCAAGATCAAATTCCGCGAAGATTTAGTTGATGGATTGGAGAATGCGCCACAGGCCTTTATGGGTCTGCTGCAAGGTAAGAACTTTGGTAAGTTGGTTATTCGCGTAAGTAACGAATAAACAATAAAGCCGGGGCCAGAAGGCCCCGGTGAATAGGTGAATAGGTGAATAGGTGAATAGGTGTACGACGCCGTTTAATCAGAATCTTTAATTTACAGCCACTCTCCAAAACGACGGATATAGAATCGCTTCATTAATTGCGCAACCACGCAATAACTAACCAACGTACCGGCTAACCACGGGAAATATTGCCACGGCAGCGGCTGCAGGCCGACCAGCGCGCCAAGAGGTGAGAACGGAATATAAATACCAATCGCCATAACCAATCCGGTCATCAATAAAACGGGTAGCGCAGCGGTACTTTGGATAAACGGAATTTTTTGCGTGCGCAACATATGCACAACCAATGTTTGCGATAGCAGCCCCTCAATAAACCAGCCAGACTGGAATAACGCCTGATGCTCTACGCTATTAGCGGCAAAGACAAACCACATTAATGCGTAGGTAGTAATATCAAAAATAGACGAGGTTGGACCAATCCATAGCATAAAGCGGCCAATGTTTTTCGCATCCCACTTACGCGGTTTGCGCAAAAATTCTTTATCCATTTTATCCCAAGGCAACGAGAGCTGGGAAATATCGTACATCAGATTTTGCAGCAGCAAATGAATTGCCAGCATCGGCAAAAATGGAATAAAAGCGCTAGCAACCAACACGGAAAACACATTGCCAAAGTTGGAACTGGCGGTCATGTTTAGGTATTTGATGATATTACCAAAGGTTTCGCGCCCTTTGATTACCCCCTCCTCCAGCACCATCAGATTTTTCTCTAGCAAAATGATATCAGCGGATTCTTTCGCTATATCTGTTGCGGTATCAACCGATATTCCCACGTCGGCGTCGCGCAACGCCGGCGCATCATTAATACCATCGCCGAGGAAACCGACCGTATGCCCGTTGGCCTGCAACATTTTCAATACGCGAGATTTTTGTAATGGCGTTAGTTTGGTGAATACCGTGCGCAGCTCTACCTCACGCGCCAGCGTTTCGTCATCCATCAACTCAATATCGCTGCCACCGAGTGGTTCTCCCGGCTCCAAACCAACATCACGACAAATTTTGCTGGTGATAATCGGGTTATCGCCGGTTAAAACTTTTATCGCTACGCCATTTTCACGCAGTGCCGCAATGGCCGCCGCCGCACTTTCCTTTGGCGGATCGAGGAATGTCAACACCCCTTCGACAATCAGCGCTTTTTCATCGTGAATACTGAGAGGAACATCGCTGACCTGCGATCCCATATCCCGAGTTGCTAGCAGCAGAACCCGGAAACCATCCTGATTGTATTGGCTGGCTAGAGTCAGCAATGCCTGCCGACGGGTATCATTCATCGGCAAAATCTGATCGCCATCGCGAATATGGCTACAGATTTGGAGCATTTCTTCCACCGCACCTTTGCAGATCAACTGCTGCCGCTGATCCTTATCTTTCACCACAATGGACAAGCGGCGACGCACAAAATCGAAAGGTAATTCATCGACTTTATTGTAACTACGTAAAGGATCGATAACTGATTTACCGCGGCTAAAACTGATAACCGCCTGATCCATCAGATTCCGCATACCACTTTGATGATAGCTATTGAGCCAGGCCAATTGCAGGACACGGGTATCGTTACAGCCTTTCGCATCTAAATGATGCTCCAGAATGATACGATCCTGAGTCAATGTGCCGGTTTTATCCGTGCACAACACATCCATAGCACCGAAGTTTTGTATAGCATTTAATCGCTTAACCACCACTTTTCTTTTGGCCATGGCGATTGCGCCTTTTGCCAAGTTAGAGCTGACAATCATGGGTAACATTTCTGGCGTTAAACCCACGGCAACCGCTAACGCAAATAATGCCGCTTCCGTCCAATCACCTTTGGTAAAACCATTAATCAGTAAAACAATGGGAACCATAACCAGCATAAATCGGATCAACAACCAGCTAACGCTGTTGACGCCACGGTCAAATGCAGTTTGAGAACGCGATCCTACGATAGATTTCGCCAGCGAACCAAAATAGGTGTGTCCTGCGGTAGCCACGACTACCGCGGTCGCCGTTCCACTCGCCACATTGGTTCCCATCAAACAAACGTTAGATAATTCCAGCAGCTCGCTTTCGCTACAGGCCTCCGAGGTAGTTGATTTTTGGCTTACGCAGCTTAATGCATCGTATTTTTCGATAGGAATTGCTTCGCCAGTCAAAATTGCCTGACTGATAAACAGATCCCTTGAAGAAACCAATCTGAGATCGGCAGGAACCATATCTCCGGCAGACAAATAAATAATATCCCCCGGAACCAATTCTTTAATCGACACCTCCCTTTTAACCGGCTGCACGCTGTGTTTTTCACGACGCATTACCGTTGCGGTAGTTCTTACCATCGATTTCAAGGCTTCCGCTGCTTTATTGGTCCGGTATTCTTGCCAGAATCGCAAAAATCCGCTCAGCAGTACCATAATCACAATAATACTTACGCCGGTAAGATCGGTTTCTTCCCCTTGTTTCATCGGCAGCCAGTAATCAGTGAAGAAACTGATCGCCGCCAGTACCATTAGGACAAAAATAAACGGATTATTAAAAGCAGCAACCAGCTGTATCAACGCATGCGGCGCTTTATCGTGAGCAACTTCGTTTGCGCCATATTGCTCAAGGCGCTCCAGCGCATCCTCTTCGGTTAAACCATTTAAATTGGCATTCAATTTGGATAAGGTTAAATCCAGACTATTTTTGGCCTCTTGTGCAACGACAAAAGGTTTGTTTTTTTCACGGCGATAATTTTCCGCTTGCCCTGTTTTCATTAACTTGGTCATAACGCATCTCTTTTTATTTCATACTCATCACGCAAGGTTTATCCTCCCAATTATTTTGAGAATAAACTGACGTCGAGATTTATTTATTGCGTTGCCAACCAGATTAATTTAGATCGAAATTAACAACGCTCAATTAATTTAACTCCGGGGTGCTCGTCCATAACGACTCCTTACTACCACTTGGGTGAGAATGGTTTATTATTTATGGTTAATAGTTTTGCCAGAAAACAGTAAATTTTCACATGGGCAATTCTGACGCTACTCGCCAATGAACCGCACTGACGCTTCGTTCCAAACTGACGCGACAAACAATACCTTCTATTTCTTTTTGTGCCGCTGGCGTTGCCATTATTTCGGCACACACTTCTAATTGACCTGGACGAGAAATATCTGAACTACATAAAGATTGCAAACGAAGTGCCATTCCATTTAATGCCTGCAATATTAGCGTTCTCACCAATATTTCATCTTCAGTACCACAGGTTACCTGAATGCGATAACGAACTTCCAGATCGAGGGCCTGTCTTTGGGGCTGTAGATTAATTCGATGAGCAGCTTCGCGTAGTAATATATTAGCGCTCAAAATAATCGCGGTCGCGCATACCGCATGCCATTCAAGCCCCAGTCCACACAGAACGCCCACCGCAGCGGAACACCATAGCGTCGCAGCCGTGTTCAACCCGCGAATATTCATGCCGTCGCGCATAATAACCCCGGCCCCCAAAAAACCGATCCCAGAAACAATTTGTGCGGCAATTCGCCCAGGACTATCCGGAGATGTTACGGCAGAACTAAGAACAAATATCGCAGCACCTGTCGCTACCAAAGCATAAGTGCGTAATCCCGCCATACGCTGACGCCATTGACGCTCTGCGCCAATTAATGCGCCCAAAGTCGTAGCGAGTAATATATTTAAGACAAACGGAGTCAATGACATGATTCTATCCATATTATTAATGGAAGAGTAATCATGTGCTATTTAGCACACAGGTAATTGTGCTAAGAGAATACTCAGCAATTAACTGAACTTAAAACCAGGAGGAAATAGAGAGTGACCGTTGAATACCATAATAAAATCCAAATAAACTCACTCGATGAAAAAGACCATCGATTATTTATAATTTACCAGGGTATGCACAGTTCAGAATAAAACTTGAGGGTGCTGCCCGCCATGTTCGGCAAGCAACAAATCAGTAGGAGATGAGTCAGCTTGCCTTGCTTATTTGACTACAACTTTGGGTGTCCATTAATTCTCTCCACTGAAATTTTGCATGATTATAGATTCAGGGAATAAGTATGTAAAGCGTGGTTTATTCAACAAATCATAAACGACAATTATTCATTAGGAAATATAATTAAATACTTCATTTACGTTGATAATTAAGTGTATTTCTCTCAAAAAAGGAAGATATTCTTATCATTGAGTTTATTACTCAAGAAAAAAATAATCTTCTGGCGTTCAATTAAGCCGATGTATGAGTTTCCGTAATGCACAGCACGCCTGATTTTCGCTATCCGGGCAGTGAACTAAGATGTCTTTAGTTCACTGGGCGCAAGCTTACTCGTTTCAGCTACTTCTTAATCTAACTCTGAGAGATTAACAAACGTCCAAGTCCTGAATCAGATATTGCATCACTCGCATATCGTATTCTTCGAAAAGATAATTGTGATTATCCCAACCGAACCCTGTAATTCAATCTGCATGAAAATTTCAGTCAGGTCATCAGGTCATCTGGATTTTAGATCTGATGTTCCCTTACTCAAGCATAATCTCATCGCCACCAGCCGTTTTTTCATTCACAGGGTGCTATTGCATCAGCTACCGAACTTTGCACAGACCACTCAACCAGAATGAGAGGAAGATGAAAAACAGCATATTACCACTATGCTACGTTAAGCCAATTCAGTTTTGCTGATAAATCCCTTGATAAATTTGCAGCTTTATCGGCCTTATAGGTTCTATTCTTTAGTTTTATGAACGTATTTAATCAGTTTTGCGATCTCTGTCGCATATATAACCCTAAGCATTTCGGGGCAATGGCCGATAGGTTTTAAAAGTACTCTATGCAGTTTATGTAGTTAATTACCAATGTGAATAAAGTTCTGTCCGGTTACTACCTCTCCCTTCGATCGCCTTTAAGACGGAAATAATAATGAATAGTGGAAGTACACAGCAATTAATAGATACAGCTACGCCTTCGCAGGCAAAAGTCATGTTTATTAATAATATCCGCCTGGTTACTCTGTTTGTGGCAATTTTGGTTGGCATACTGGCATTGTTTGCCGTGGCCATTGGCACATCTAGCTACTTCTTAAAGCAAAGTAATCAGTCTCTTGAGCACGCAACTAAAGAAGTGGACATTCGCCTGGGGTTATCCAACAGCTCAGATTATCTCCGAGCGGCCCGCTTAATATTGATTCAGGCCGCTTCTGCCGCACGCATTGGCGACACGGAAAGTTATCAATCCAGTTTAAAAGCGGCGGAAAATCGTCTGGCTGATTCGCAAAAGATGTTTGATCGTTACTTCAATCGCCCAGGTAAAGATAAAAATGAGTTAGCTTTGGATATACCGCTTAAGAAAGCCTACGAACAATATCGCAGCGAAGGGATGATGCCGATGTTGGATGCCTCACAACAGGGGCACTTTGAGGAAGTTATTTCTCTCGAAGCGGAAAAGCTGAAACAGTTAGATATGGCCTATAGCGAACCTTTACTCGCTGCGATTAATTACCGTGCAGAGCAAGCCGATCTGATAAATCAATCGGCTAAACAAGAAACACGGTTAGGTTATATATTAATGGGCGGAGCCTTCATTTTCACCGTACTTCTGACTTTAGTGACTTTTTTAGTCATTAGTAAAGTGATTATTAAGCCCATGAATGTGCTGGTCACCCGCATCCAACGGATTGCGGATGGCGATCTAACTCAACCGACTATTCCATTCGGCAAAAACGAAATTGGTGTTCTAGGCAGCAATATCCAGCAGATGCAGGAATCATTATCCAGAACCGTTGAATCCGTCAGAAATAGCGCAGATTCTATCTATCAAGGGACCAGTGAAATAGCGTCTGGAAATACTGACCTATCGGCGCGGACAGAGCAACAGGCCGCATCTCTGGAACAAACTGCCGCCAGTATGGAACAGCTAACCGCCACGGTAAAACAAAACTCTGAAAACGCTCATCATGCCAGCCAACTGGCAGCCAATGCCTCCAGCAAAGCTCGTGAAGGTGGCGATATTGTCAGCGATGTCGTGAGCACGATGGATAAAATATCTCTTAGCTCAATGAAAATTGCAGATATCACCAACGTTATCAATAGCATAGCATTCCAAACTAATATTCTGGCGCTAAACGCGGCGGTCGAAGCAGCCCGAGCAGGGGAGCAAGGACGTGGATTTGCAGTTGTCGCCAGTGAAGTTCGTCACTTGGCTCAACGTAGTGCGGACGCGGCCAAAGAAATCGAATCTCTGATTGAGGCTTCCGTTGATCTGGTCGGCGACGGTTCGATTTTGGTTTCTGATGCAGGAAAAGCGATGAAAGAGATCGTAACTGCGGTCACTCATGTTACGGATATTATGGGTGAAATTGCCTCTGCTTCCGATGAACAAAGTCGGGGCATTAGTCAGGTAGCTCAGGCAGTTTCTGAAATGGATAATGTCACGCAGCAAAATGCCTCTTTAGTGCAGGAAGCGTCAGCGGCGGCGGCATCACTAGAGCAGCAGGCATCAATGCTGACTCACGCAGTGGCTGTTTTCCAATTAAATAGCAAAGGTAAAAATACGGGTGTACAGCCCACAGGTAACGCAAAAGCAAACAATAATTTCAATGCTAAAAAGCCAGAACTGGATACGGAAAACTGGGAAACATTTTAAGCGAGTTACTCATGCCGATTACTGAATGTTCAATGCGTTAGCAGATAGCAGGCTAAAATTGATGTAAAAAACCGGAGACAGGGAATCCCCATCTCCGGTTTCTTGTCTATAGGCTTAATCAATTCAACGTGGTTCCACGAAAGTCCCGTCTTTGCTATCAATTTCGTTAAAGAACCAAACTCCATCGGGATAATCCTTCAGTGAAACCAGATACATAACGCCCTCACTGAATTCCTCAACCTCAAGAACCACGCCTTCACGTCTCGGGCCGCCGTCGGTTTTAACTGTCACCAGATCGTTAACTTTCATAGTCTTACCCTATATTTAACCAATGCAGCTAGTGTAGTACATAATAGAGTGAGAATGATAAGGTTTACGCATACCATAGTGGCATCCAACAGCAATTACCAATAGGTAGTATTTTAAATAAGGATGCACTGGCTGGTAGCTTTCGAGGATCGATTATCTGGAGGAAGAACGGAACGTGTAGGTTAGGTCATAGCATATTACAGATAACAAAAAACCCGCCTGAGCGGGTTTTTTCAATTAATCAGCGAGAGGCCGATTAGATTGCAGTTACGTTTGCTGCAGACGGACCTTTAGCACCGTTCTCGATAGAGAACTGTACGTTCTGGCCTTCAGCCAGGGTCTTGAAGCCTTGATCTTGGATTGCAGAGAAGTGTACGAACACGTCTTTGCTGCCGTCAGCTGGAGTGATGAAACCGAAGCCTTTAGACTCGTTGAACCACTTTACTTGACCTTTCATCATGTTAGACATGTTTATTTCCTTAATTAAAAAATTTTTGCCACCATGGGCGTGTTATAGCCGGTTATCAGTCGTTACTTATGGAGGCACTATGAAGGAAATTCGTCAGTGAAGAGCTATCAACGATAACGCTTTAAATATGAACTACTTTACTCAAGATGTCGTGCATAAATAGGTCTGTACCACAGGCCGAGACGCATTAACTCATGATGGGCTTTTAATAGCAACTCTTTTTATTACAGGAACCGAATATTGTGATTCACATGCCTAAAATTAAGGCAAAGAAGCCGTTTTTTATTCACTTTCCCCAGCCATAGCCTGCTGCGCACACCATTTCATTCAATACTGCCACGTCTTATTACGCGGCATTGGCCCAAATGCTTTTCACTCTAACTCACGTTTTTAGCTATCAACGCAATGACTTAAATCAGCTTAACTATAAAATTGTGTTAAATCTGCGAGTTTCAGCCCCTACGCCAATTTCGTTGCGTATAATTTTCTAAATGAGTTTTCTCTATAAAGCTCAGTGACCCGACAAAATAAAACCTGGCTTCTGGCTTCTGGCTTCTGGCTTCTGGCTTCTGGCTTCTGGCTTCTGGCTTCTGGCTTCTGGCAGGCGATTTTAACCTTTTACTGCTTCCATAAAAAATTCATGCCACAATTTTGCTATTATGTTCAGCAAGTTCTGTTGCTGAGAAACTGTTTATGAAAACCAAATCCGTAACGCTCGATGATGTCGCACATTACGCGGGTGTATCCTATCAGACCGTTTCTCGCGTATTAAATCAGGCTCCGAATGTCTCAGACAAAACCAGAGCTAAAATAGAACAGGCAATGATAGCACTGCACTATGTACCAAATCGCGTTGCCCAACAGCTAGCAGGAAAGAACAGCTGTACGCTTGGGTTAGTCACAACCAATTTATCTTTACATGCGCCATCGCAGATTGCCTCAGCAATAAAGATAAAAGCCCGCCAATTAGGTTTTAGCGTTGTCATCGCCATGATTGACCATTTTGACGAGCAGGCCTGCCAGCGCGCTGTGAATGAACTCCTGGCTCAGCGGGTTGAGGGGATATTAATCAATGCGCCATTAACTCAGCAGCAAAGTGCAGAAATAACCCATCAATGCACCAAAGTTCCCGTTATATTTCTGGATGTTGATCCGCAATCAACGGCTCATAGCGTCGTTTTTGACCCGTTTCAGGGCGCCAGACAAGGTGCTGAACATTTATTGGCGTTAGGACATCAGAAGATAGTTCTGATCGCAGGCCCTAAAGACACAATTTCTTCCCAACTACGCTATCAAGGCTGGTTAACCACGTTAGCCCTGAGCGGCTTAAAGCCTCAGAAAGTGTTCTACGGAGATTGGAGTGCACACAGTGGCTATCTTTGCGCAAAATCCCTTTTACAAAGCGGCACCTCTTTTACCGCTATTTTGGTTGCCAGCGACCAAATGGCTTTGGGGGTTTTACGCGCCCTTCAGGAACAAGGTCTTAGCATCCCAAAAGATGTTTCTATCGTTGGATACGACGACACCGACGATAGTGCCTATTTTCATCCCCCTTTAACGACCGTCAGACAAGATTTTCGTCAGCTAGGCGAGAAAAGCCTGCAACAACTGGTCGCGCGACTTCGCACTAACCATGACACCCAGCCAAACGCTCTGCTTTTAAGCCCCGAACTTGTGCTTCGTCAAACGACCGCACCAGTAAATAACGTTCCAATCATGTCGCGAGCGACACCACAAGAGCTTGCGGAACAATTGGTACAAATAGCGAATCGTCTGGGCACCTTGTAGCTCGAAATAAACATTACGTGTTACTCGCTCACATATCATCAGCGATAAATCAATTTATCGAGCCTTCTCGGAAAAAAATTCACGATTTTTTGCATAACCTAAAATAAATGCGATCTCACTCGCTTATTCATTTTTTACCCATTTACAAGCGATTATTTCCCCTTCAAGGTAAGCAAAACAATAAATGTGAGCGCATAACATTTATTGTGGCTATATAGGGGATTGAGTGTCGTCTATCCGCTGAATGCGAGCTCCGATAATCAAACGGTAAAAGAAGGCTGAAAATGAATGCAGAGATGATAAGACAAGGTCATCGTGAGAAATCACTGGTAAATATATTGTCTCGACGTGACTGGGAGAATCCTGGTATCACTCAATATAATCGACTGGATGCTCATCCCCCCTTTCGCAGCTGGCGTGATGTTACTCAGGCTCGTAATGATACCGATTCGCCAAGTCTGCATTCTTTAAATGGATATTGGCATTTCAGTTATTTTGATCGCCCCGAAGCCATTCCCAGTAATTGGATTACTCAGGACTTACCTGAATCAACTCTTTTACCTGTACCTTCAAATTGGCAGTTATTTGGTTTTGACACGCCTATTTATACTAACGTCCAATATCCGATACCTGTTAATCCACCCCATGTACCTGATTTGAATCCCACCGGCTGTTATTCAACGGAATTCATACTTAATCCCTGCTGGCCAGCATCCGGTCAAACCCGCATCATTTTCGACGGTGTCAACTCAGCGTTTCACCTGTGGTGCAACGGCAACTGGGTTGGATATTCGCAAGACAGCCGCCTGCCTGCTGAATTCGATATTAGTCCCTATCTTCAAGCCGGAACTAACCGTATTGCCGTGCTGGTATTGCGCTGGAGTGATGGCAGCTATCTTGAGGATCAGGATATGTGGCGTATGAGCGGAATTTTCCGCGATGTAACGTTGCTGCATAAACCCGATATCCATCTGTCTGATATCCAAGTTAAGACGCTACTGGCACCGGATTTCCGCTCCGCAGAACTCTCAGTATTGGCGGCGATCAATGCGCCTCTATTGCAACCTCATATTGCCGACAATTATTTGATAGAGGCTCAGCTTTGGCTGAATGATGTTCTGATTGGGCAGCAAGTACAGAGTATGGGGAGCAAAACAGTTGATGAGAGAGGTAACTATCCAGAACGTGTCGAATTGATACTACCGGTGGATTCGCCCCACTTATGGAGCGCTGAACAACCCACACTTTATCGCGTTGTTGTTGCTCTCAAGTCTTTGGATCAAGAAATCATCGAGGCGGAAGCTTATGACATAGGTTTTAGGAAAATCGAAATTGATAAAGGACTCCTCAAGCTAAACGGCAAACCCTTACTTATCCGCGGAGTCAATCGCCATGAGCATCATCCGCTGACAGGCCACACAATAGATGAAGCCTCTATGCGTCAGGATATTCAGTTAATGAAACAGCATAATTTCAATGCCGTTCGCTGCTCTCATTACCCAAATCACCCGCGGTGGTATCGTTTATGCGACCAACTGGGCCTTTATGTGGTCGATGAAGCTAATATTGAAACTCACGGGATGCAGCCGATGAGCCGATTGGCTGACGATCCACGCTGGTTCAATGCATTCAGTGAACGCGTCACTCGAATGGTACAACGAGACCGTAACCATACCTGCATTATCATCTGGTCCCTTGGTAATGAATCAGGTCATGGCGCAACTCACGATGCCCTGTATCGCTGGATCAAAACCAACGATCCAACCCGTCCTGTTCAATATGAAGGTGGCGGAGCCAATACTGCTGCTACTGATATTCTCTGTCCGATGTATGCCAGAGTGGATCAAGACCAACCTTTTGATACCGTGCCTAAGTGGTCGATAAAAAAATGGATTGGCCTACCTGAAGAGTCCCGGCCATTAATCCTGTGTGAATATGCACATGCAATGGGGAATAGTTTTGGTGGCTTTGATCGTTACTGGCAGGCCTTCCGGCAGCATCCACGCTTACAAGGGGGATTCGTTTGGGATTGGGTTGATCAAAGCCTGGCTCGCCATGATGAAAACGGGAAAGCCTACTGGGCCTACGGTGGCGATTTCGGTGATACTCCTAACGACCGCCAATTTTGTATAAACGGATTGCTTTTCCCTGATAGAACACCCCATCCTAGCCTTTATGAAGCACAGCGAGCACAGCAGTTCTTTCAATTTAGGCTTGTCAGCACCACCCCACTCACAGTGGAAGTAACCAGTGAATTTCTATTCCGCCATACTGACAATGAACATTTATACTGGCGACTAGAACTGGATGGCGAAATAATTCAACATGGAAATATTCCTATTGATATCGCCCCTGAGCGAAACCAAAAGCTACACTTAGATTTATTACCAGCGACCCTAAAGTTACAAGGCGAATTGTGGCTACACGTTGAGATTAGACAACCAACCGCTACCCAGTGGTCTAAAGAAGACCACAAGTCAGCGTGGCACCAATGGAAATTACCTACCACTCTACCTTCATTGACCCAAGCATCAACCACCGCATCGAAGCAAAATATCTCCCTGATTGGACATCCTCAACTTGCATCTAATGAGCAATATTGGATTGTTGAAAATAATCATCAGCGTTGGTTATTCGACCGACAAAGTGGTTTATTAGAACAGTGGTTAATTAATGAAAAACCGCTTTTACTTACTCCGCTTCAGGATCAGTTTATTCGCGCTCCTTTAGATAATGATATTGGTATCAGCGAAGCGACGCGGATTGATCCAAATGCCTGGGTTGAGCGCTGGAAACAGGCCGGAATGTATCAACTTGATCGCCGTTGTATCTCAATACATGCCAGCGCAGTGTCTAATGGCGTATTGATAACCGCAGAATATGAGTATACCGCCTCTCAAGGAAGTTTATTAAAAAGCCGCTGGGTCTATCATTTTAATGACCGAAATCAGATGAAAATTGAAGTCAATGTGACACGGGCCTCAGGCTCCCCCCCTCCAGCCCGGATAGGCATGAGGTGCCAATTGAATCTGGTCGAATCACAAGTCAGATGGCTTGGGTTGGGTCCACATGAAAATTATCCCGATCGCCAACTATCTGCGACTTTCAGCCATTGGACTTTGCCTCTTGAATCGCTTCACACTCCCTATACGTTCCCTAGTGAGAATGGCCTGCGTTGTAACACCCGCAGCTTAAGCTATGGCAATTTACAACTAACAGGTAGCTTCCATTTCGGGATTAGTCGCTACGGCTTGCAACAATTGATGGAAACATCTCATCAACATCTGCTGAAACATGAAAAAGGGACTTGGTTAAACATTGATGGTTACCACATGGGCGTTGGTGGGGACGATTCTTGGAGTCCCAGTGTCAATAATGATTTCCTACTTAATGCGGAAAACTATCATTACCAAGTCTGCTGGCAGTTCAACTAATTAAGGAACTTAAACCGGCTTTTTTATGGCGCAAGGTTTAGGATTAATACCTATATAACGGTCGATGGGTTTACCCATACAATCAAAATGATCCGAAGTATCTCTTAGTCCTGAAGTCATTAATTTTTAGCACTTTTATGCGCCCAACCTATTGGGCGCCTTTTTTATTTATTTCTTTCTATCGTACCTTACTTTCCGTATCTGACTTGCACTCTACGAGTGGATTATTGTCACAATGAGGCTAATATGGTCAGCACTCAGAGGGTTTTATTAAACTATTAACCTTTTCTGTGAATCAGAACTCATTGGCTACTCAATGAATTCGCCACAACTAAAGAGGAATGATATGTCTTCAATAACCTCCGATAATCGCATGGTTGCGATAGAAATAACCCAATTTGGTCCACCTTCCGTCTTAATGGCAGGGAAACGCCCTATCCCTACTCCAGATGAAGGGCAAATTTTAGTCAAAGTTGCGGCTGCTGGCGTTAACCGGCCCGATGTTCTGCAACGTCGCGGCCATTATGCCCCGCCACCGGGCGCATCAGACATTCCGGGGTTAGAAATTTCAGGTGAAGTTGTAGCCTTGGGACAAAAAACAACTCGGTTCAAGATAGGCGACAAAGTTTGTGGCCTGATCGCAGGCGGTGGTTATGCTGAATATTGTGTGATACACGAAACAAACGCCCTCCCGGTTCCGAAAGGTTTATCAATGGTTGAGGCTGCGGCGTTACCCGAAACCTTTTTCACCGTCTGGACTAATTTATTTCAACGTGGCGGCTTAAAAGCAGGCGAAACCGTGCTGATACACGGTGGTTCCTCAGGCATTGGTACAACCTCAACCATGCTAAGCAAAGCGTTTGGCGCAGCAAAAATAATTGTCACCGTCGGATCGGAAGATAAGCGAGAAGCTTGCCTGGAACTGGGCGCTGATGTGGCGATTAACTACCACACTCAGGATTTTGTGGCTGAAACAAAATTAGCCACTGAAGGCAAAGGTGCCGACGTTATTGTCGATCTCATCGCTGGTGACTATGTAGCACGCAATTATGAAGCCGCTGCGATGAATGGCAGAATTGTACAAATAGGTACGCAAAATGGTCCAGCTAAAGATCTGAACTTGATGCCGATGCTATTAAAACGCCTGACACATACTGGCTCGACGCTACGTTCACGAACCGTGGCAGAAAAAGCATTAATTGCAGAAGAGTTACAACTAAAAATTTGGCCATTGATAGAGAAAGGGCAGCTAAAACCACAGATTTTTGCGACTTTCCCTATCAAGGAGGCCGCCGCCGCACACGAATTAATGGAAGCTAGCACTCATTTTGGTAAAATTGTGCTCACGTTCTAACGTCAAATAGTCACCTCGTGCTTGATAAAACAAGTAGAGTGTTCAATCTCATCAGGTTCTCTGCTCTACTGAGTTATAGCTCAGTAAAGCAGAGAATGATGTCGTCACCAGCAGGTGATAACAGTGTTCAAAAACTCACGAAACGCAGAAACCACCTATAACAGTTAGGACAGGTAATTCATCAAACTGATATACTTGAGGACGCATTTCTCGTGCTAATCTATAGCAATAGATAATAATCTCTATGCAACTCATCTGCAATTACAAGGTCATCGCGATGGATATAATAAAAGAAATACTCATTGAAGACATTGAGAAAATCAATAAAAAAGAAAACCGAAATGGTCGTCTTGACTTTAATATTGAGTTCATTCATAAACATCCATATTTGTGCTTGGCAATGCTGGTTTCATATTTTTTTGTTCTAATTCTGATGCTATTAACACCTTATTTTGGCACTTATTACGTTATTGGTTTTACTGCATTTTTTGTCATCATGTCAGCAATTTTATTGATGGAAATAAAGCCGATATTTAAATTTGAAGACATTGGTGTACTCGATCTCCGCGTTTGCTATAACGGCGAATGGTTTTTCAGCCGCGCTCTGTCTCCAGAAGCAGTGGCTAAATTACTTGAAAATAAAAATATCAATGATGACTTTAAAAATAAGATTAAACGCATCATAGAAAATAAAGGCGAAATCGATTTCTACGATGTTTACGATCTGGCCTACTCAAAAAAGCAAGTATCCCCGATTGCTGACTCGCGAATTGTGCCAGTCTAATCCGATGATGTGTACTTGATACAAAAAGCCTTGATTATCATGGCTTTTTGTATGTCAATTTTTTATTAGAGCCATCACCGTTCAGTTAACTGATTAATATTCAAATACATTGATTCAATTTTCTACGTTTCTTAGCTAGAGGAAGGTGATACACCGTCTATCGCTATCCCCTCTCCCCCCCTCTCTATAACGATCTAATCTAGGAGAATGATGCTTAGCTCATTAAGCATCATTGTTCTCATAATATTCAAAACAATAATCACCTAATGGGATACTCTGCATAAATGCCACTTCATTACTTACTCTGCCACTAACCGGAATCTTCTGTTTATTCGCAATTTGCCACAAAAGTGCAATTAATTATTAAAAAAAAGTTATATTATTTACCACTGACTAAAATAATCTAGGCCGGATATCTGATGAATTCTAACTCTATCGCCCCAGATCCGATGATTCTCACTCTCCCTTACCAACATTGGGGCAAGAATGAGCATGTCACTCCCGATGCAATCGAAGCCTTAGAACAGGGAAAAGTCCTTTTTTTACCGAATCTGGCTTTCCCTTTAAGCTCACAAGAGAAGCAATTACTGAATCCAGCGCTGGTCGATATAAAACGCAAAAACATCAGTTTCAAACCTCAGGAAGGTGTACTTACCGGTGTTACGGATGAAAGTAAAATCGAGTTAACTCGCCAGTTGCTTGAGCGCTATTATCAACACTGCGTTAGTCTATTAGGGCAATTATTACCTGAATATACCCATGCCCTACGCAGCCCAACTAACAGCCTGAGGCTTCATCCAGTCACCGCATGGCGGGACAAAACGTCTTGGCGAAAAGATGATAGCCGTTTACACGTTGATGCTTTCCCCTCAAGGCCTAATTACGGTGAGCGGATTATTCGTATTTTCACCAATATTAACCCCCATGGTGAAAATCGCTCCTGGCGAGTAGGTGAAGATTTCCAGCAGTTGGCGAGCCGTTATCTGCCAAAACTCGATCGCTACTCACCTATTAGCTGCTGGTTACAACATAAAGTTGGTATCACCAAACTCCGACGCAGCCATTACGACCATTTAATGTTGCAGCTACACGATAAAATGAAATCTGACGCAGATTATCAGCAAAATGGCCAACAAGTTGCGATCGAATTTCCGCCAGGTAGCAGTTGGATTTGTTTTTCAGATCAAACACCACATGCCGCAATGGGAGGCCAATATATGCTGGAACAGACCTTCCTATTACCGGTAAAAGGTATGAAACACCCAGAGCAGTCACCGTTAAAAATTCTTGAATCGCTCACTGGCCAACAATTGATCTAACTATTTCGCTTATCCAATCCGTTCAGCGCCATTAAGTGGAATGGCACGGTCTCTTCGAATATAAACCTATGGTGCCCTAACCGCCCTCAGTCTTGATTGACGAGGGCGTTTCTTTATATGAATTCCCACGTCACTGTTTGCTCTCTTCTCTTTGAGATTACGCCTACGAAGTCTAATGTGCTTCAACCGGCAGTGATATATCTATTCAGTGGAAAAATTTTTACGAAGAATGTCGTAGAAGGGATAGTCGCTCAATAGCCTGAAAAATTGCATGAAAAACGGCTCCTAGTCATAGGAGCCGTAATAGTACCGTAATTTATAGATCGATCTAAGGATCTTCAAACTTGGTCTCTCGCACAAGGCGGGTTTTCTTTTGACAATTCTTATCGGATAGAAAACAGGGGTTTCTAATCTGATAATTAGCCGTTATTGCCTGTCTTTACAGGGCAACAACATTGGCAGCCGAAGGTCCTTTCGC